>NZ_JBWKFA010000008.1:147291-456025 GCF_056435185.1 Streptomyces sp. NPDC044003
AAGAGGAGCGAGGATCGCCGAAAGAGGGGGGTTGGCGTACCTACCCCCCCGCCCCTCCCCCCCCCCCCCTCCCCCCCACCTCCCCCCCCCCCCCCCCCCCCCCCCCCCCCCGCCACCAGGTTTCGTACGGCCGTCAGGCCAGGCCCGCCACCAGGTCGGCGACGCTCTTGCGGCGGCCGGTGAAGAACGGGACCTCCTCGCGGACGTGCATCCGCGCCTCGGAGGCGCGCAGGTGGCGCATGAGGTCGACGATGCGGTGCAGCTCGTCGGCCTCGAAGGCGAGGAGCCACTCGTAGTCGCCGAGCGAGAAGGAGGCGACCGTGTTGGCGCGGACGTCCGGGAAGCCGCGGGCCATCTTGCCGTGGTCGGCGAGCATGCGGCGGCGGTCCTCGTCGGGCAGCAGGTACCAGTCGTAGGAGCGCACGAAGGGGTACACCGAGACGTAGTCGCGCGCGTTCTCGTCGGCCAGGAAGGCCGGGATGTGCGACTTGTTGAACTCGGCGGGGCGGTGCAGCGCCATGTTCGACCAGACCGGCTCCAGAGCGCGGCCCAGCTTGGTGCGGCGGAAGAGGTTGTACGCCTCCTGGAGCTCGTCGCTCGTCTCGGCGTGCCACCAGATCATGACGTCGGCGTCGGCGCGCAGACCGGACAGGTCGTACGTGCCGCGGATCGTGATGTCCTTGGCGGCGAGCTGGTCGAACAGCTCCTGGACCTCGTCGGCGTAGCCCGCGCGGTCCTCGGGCAGAACGTCGCGCAGCTTGAACACAGACCACAGGGTGTAGCGGATGACCTCGTTGAGGTCCTTCGCCTTCTTACCGGCGTTCGGGATCTTTTCGGGCGCACTCATACGCCTATTCTCGCCCGTCACAGGGAGTGCCCCGCACCGGGGTCGGTCCTTTTCGACGTGGCGATGATCTCGTCGGCCGCGCGATGGGCGGAGGCGATGCAGGCGGGGATGCCGACGCCGTCGTACGCGGCGCCCGCGAGACGCAGTCCGGGGAGGCCGGCGACGGCCGCGCGGACCCGGGCGACGCGGGCGAGATGGCCCACCGGGTACTGGGGCAGGCCGCCGCTCCAGCGGGTGACGGTGGACGCGACGGGGCGGGCGGTGAGGCCGGTGGCGGCGGCCAGGTCCTTGAGGGAGGCGGCGACGAGGTCGGCGTCCTCGCGGTGGATCTGCTCCTCCTCGCCGTGGCGGCCGACGGAGGTACGCAGCACGAACAGGTCGGGGGCGGCGTCGGCGACCCACTGCCACTTCTGGGCGGAGAAGGTGGAGGCCTTGATGGTGTGGCCGTCGACGGGCGGCACCAGGAAGCCGGAGCCGGCCAGGGCGGGCATGTCGGAGCGGCGGAAGGCGAGGGTGATCAGCGCCATGGAGGCGTAGTCGACGGCGTCGAGCTCGGCGGCGGCGTCCGGGGCGTGACCGCCGAGGAGTCCGGCGGCGATCCCGGCGGGGGTGGCGAGGACGACGGCGTCGGCGTCGAAGGTCCGGTGCGGGGTCACGACCTGCCAGCCGGTGGCGCCGGTGCGGACGAGGGCGTTCACGGGCGTTCCGGTGTGGATCTCGCCGCCGGCGGCGCGGATCGCGTCGGCGACGGCGCCGGGGAGGGTGCCGATGCCGCCCTCGATGCCGAGGAAGGCGGCGCCGCCGAGGCCGGTGACGGCGCCCGCCGCGTCGGCTGGGGTGGCGGCGCCGGCCCGCTGGACGGCGTGGACGGCGGCGGTGAGCGTGGGGTGGACGCGCGCGGCCTGGAAGAGGGCGGGGACGGCGGCCTTCATCGAGATGCGGTGGGCGTCACCGGCGTACACCCCGCCGAGGAGGGGTTCGACGAGGCGGTCGACGACCTCGTGGCCCATGCGCGCGGCGACGTACGCGCCGATGGCGATGTCCTCGCCGATCTCGGTGGGCGGCAGTTCCAGGTCGCCGCCGATGCGGCGCACGCCCTCGGCGGAGAGCAGGCCCTCGACGGCGGCGGGGTCGCCGGGGACGCCCATGACGTGGCCCTTGGGCATGGGGACGAGCTCGCCCCGGGACCAGACGGACGCGGTGGTCGTCGCGGGGGCCTGGAGCCGGTCGCCGAGGCCGACGGCCCGGGCGAGGGCGACGGCCTCGGGGCGGCGGGCGAGCAGCGACTCGGCGCCGAGGTCGACGGGCGCGCCCGCGATCTCCCCGGCGAGGAGCTTGCCGCCGAGCCGGGCGTCCGCTTCGAGGAGGGTCACCCGGTGGCCGGCGAGGGCCAGCCGGTGGGCGGCCGCGAGTCCGGCGATCCCGCCTCCGGCGACGACGACATGAGGCCCGGCGTGGTGTCCCGTGGTGTCCGCGTTCATGGCACCACTCTCTCAAATCGCCCGCCCGCTCCCGTTCCGAGGCCGGACCGTGACCGCATCGCTACCGCCCGGGGGCAACCCGTACGACGGGCCCGTACGTCAAAGGGGCATCACTCACCACGATCCTGGGGGGATCCTCGTGCGGGCAACAAGAACGAGAACGACGGCCGCGGTCCTGCTGACGGCCTCACTGGTCCTGACCGGCTGCGGCGCGGGCGCCCCCGACGCGGCCTCGGACGGCAAGGGGGGCATGGCGGCGGCGAGGCCGGCCGACGGGGCGGCCGAGGGAGCGGCCGACAGCGCGTCGGGGGCGGCCGGGAAGCCCGCGGCGAAGGTGCCGGCCCAGCAGCACGTCATCCGTACCGCCGAGCTCACCGTCGAGGTGAAGGACGCGGCGAAGGCGCTGGCCGCCGCCCGCCGGGTGGCGACGGACGCGGGCGGGCACGTGGAGAAGGAGACGACGGAGCGGGCCGACGAGACGCACCTCACCTCGCAGATCGTGCTGCGGGTGCCGCAGGAGCGGTACGACTCCGTCCTCACCGAGCTCGCGGGCGCGGGGAAGCTGATCGACCGCAAGGCGACCGCCAAGGACGTCACCGACCAGGTGGTGGACGTGGAGAGCCGGATCGCCACCCAGCGGGCGAGCGTGGCACGGGTGCGGGCCCTGATGGACCGGGCGCAGAAGCTGTCCGACGTGGTGACCCTGGAGGGCGAGCTGAGCCGCCGCCAGGCGGACCTGGAGGCGCTGCTCGCCCAGCAGGGCACGCTGAAGGACCGGACGTCGATGGCGACGATCACCCTGTGGCTCTCCGAGCCCGAGAAGCCGTCGGCGGAGGAGCGGGAGGAGGGCCGTCCCGGCTTCGGGGACGCCCTGAGCGGCGGCTGGAACGCGCTGGTGGGCGCGGCGGCCTGGATCGGCATCGTGCTGAGCGCGCTGGCGCCGTGGCTCGCGGTGGCCCTGATCGTCTTCGTCCTGTGGCGCCGTCTGCTCCGCCCGCGTCTCGCGGCCCGCAAGCCCCGCCCGGCGGGCGCGGCCCCCGTGCTGCCGGACACCCCGCGCAACGCCGCAGGGGCGCCCACGGCGTCCGAGTCGCCGAAGACCCCGCAGCCCCGGGAAGCCCCCGAGAAGTAGCGTCTCCTCATGAGCGAACGACTGGTGGTCATCGGTGGCGACGCGGCGGGCATGTCCGCCGCGTCGCAGGCGCGCAGGCTCAAGGGGCCCGGGGAGCTGGAGATCGTCGCCTTCGAGCGCGGGCACTTCTCCTCGTACTCGGCCTGCGGCATCCCGTACTGGGTCGGCGGGGACGTGGCGAGGCGCGGGGAGCTGATCGCGCGCTCCCCCGAGGAGCACCGGGCCCGTGACATCGACCTGCGGACGCGGACCGAGGTGACGGAGATCGACGTCCCGGGACAGCGGGTGCGCTCGCGGGATCTGGAGGCGGGTACGGAGGCGTGGACGGGCTTCGACAAGCTGGTGATCGCGACCGGGGCCCGGCCGCTGCGCCCGCCGCTGCCGGGGATCGACGCGCCCGGGGTGCACGGGGTGCAGACCCTCGACGACGGCCAGGCACTGCTGGACTCGCTGTCCGGTACGCCGGGGCGGCGGGCGGTCGTCGTCGGCGCCGGGTACATCGGCGTGGAGATGGCGGAGGCCCTGCTGAACCGGGGCTACGAGGTGACGCTGCTGACCCGGGGCGAGCAGCCGATGGCGACCCTCGATCCGGACATGGGGCGGCTCGTGCACCGGGCGATGGACGAGCTCGGGATCACGACGGTCGTCTCGGCGCCGGTGACGAAGATCCTCACGGGCGCGGACTGCAGGGTGCGGGCGGTGGCGACGGACGCCGCCGAGTACCCGGCGGACGTGGTGGTCCTCGGCACGGGCGTGGTGCCGGAGACCTCGCTCGCGCGGGCGGCGGGGCTGCCGCTGGGGGCGTACGGCGGGCTGCTCACCGATCTGGCGATGCGGGTCAGGGGCCACGGGAACATCTGGGCCGGCGGTGACTGCGTGGAGGTCCTGGACCTGGTCTCGGGCCGGGAGCGGCACGTTCCCCTCGGCACGCACGCGAACAAGCACGGCCAGGTCATCGGCTCCAACGTGGGCGGCGGCTACGCGACCTTCCCGGGCGTGGTGGGCACGGCGGTGTCGAAGGTGTGCGACCTGGAGATCGCACGGACGGGCCTGCGGGAGAAGGACGCCCGGGAGGTGGGCCTGCGGTACGTGACGGTGACGATCGAGTCGACGAGCCGGGCCGGCTACTACCCGGGGGCCGCGCCGATGACGGTGAAGATGCTGGCCGAGAAGCGCACGGGCCGGCTGCTCGGGGTGCAGATCGTGGGCCGGGAGGGCGCGGCGAAGCGGGTGGACATCGCGGCCGTGGCGCTGACGGCGGGGATGACGGTGGAGGGGATGACGGCGCTCGACCTGGGGTACGCGCCGCCGTTCTCGCCGGTGTGGGACCCGGTGCTCGTCGCCGCGCGCAAGGCGGTGGCGGCCGTTCGGGCGGCGGAATGACCCGAGCGGCAGAGTGACCGTTGGTGACGGATTGCGGCCACTGGATCACCATGCGTCACTAATCGCATGATCAGACACACGATGCGTGCGCTCTGCGCCGCCACCCTCGTCATAGCCCCGGTCGCCCTGACGGCGACGCCCGCCCACGCGGTGGCCTCGTGCCGGGTCAACGGCATCGCCGTCAGCAGCACGAACGTCGTCGGTACGGCGGGCCCCGACTACATCACCTGCGGCTCCCTCGCGGCCGGTGACCAGGTCAACGGCCTCGGTGGCTCCGACTACATCCGCATCGACGGCAACGTCGGCGGCGGCGCCGTCGTCCGGGGCGGCACCGGCCAGGACTACGTCCTGGTCATCGGCTCCGTCGGGCCGATGGCCCAGGTCCTCGGCGAGGCGGACAACGACTTCCTCCGCGTCGGCCCGAACGCGGGCGCCGTCAACGGCGGCACCGGGCTCGACGCGTGCCGGGTGGCCTCCGGCAACCCGCCCGTCAACTGCGAGGCCTGACGCCCGTCCCCTGTGCGCCGCCGGAACCCGGCGGCGCACAGTCGCGCGTGGGCGCCGCTCAGCGGGCCGTCCGCGTGTGCACGTACTCGACGAGCCGGGTCAGGGCGTCCGGGTCCATCGACGGCATGACGCCGTGGCCCAGGTTGAAGACGTGGCCCTCCAGGTCCTTCGCGGCGGCGAGGACCTCGTCGGCCTTGGCCTCCACGACCTCGCGCGAGGCGAAGAGCACGGCCGGGTCCAGGTTGCCCTGGAGGGCCTTGCCGGGGCCGACGCGGCGGGCGGCCTCGTCGAGCGGGACGCGCCAGTCGACGCCGACGACGTCCGCGCCCGCCTCGCCCATCAGGCCGAGGAGCTCGCCCGTACCGACACCGAAGTGGATGCGCGGGACGCCGTAGCCGGCGACCGCGTCGAAGACCTTCGTGGAGGCCGGCATCACCGAGCGGCGGTAGTCGGCCGGGGCGAGGGCGCCGACCCAGGAGTCGAAGAGCTGGACGGCGGAGGCGCCCGCCTCGATCTGCACCTTGAGGAAGGCCGAGGTGATCTCGGCGAGGCGGTCGAGCAGGTCGGCCCAGAGCTGCGGGTCGCCGTACATCATCGCCTTGGTGCGCTCGTGGCTGCGCGACGGGCCGCCCTCGACGAGGTAGCTCGCGAGGGTGAAAGGCGCGCCGGCGAAGCCGATGAGCGGGGTGTCGCCCAGTTCACCGGTGAGCATCCCGATGGCCTCGGTGACGTAGTGGACGTCCTCGGGGGTCAGGTCGCGCAGCCGGGCCAGGTCGGCGCGGGTGCGGATCGGGTCGGCGACGACCGGGCCGACGCCCGGCTTGATGTCGAGGTCGAGACCGATGGCCTTGAGCGGGACGACGATGTCGCTGAAGTAGATCGCGGCGTCGACCTTGTGGCGCCGGACCGGCTGGAGCGTGATCTCGGTGACCAGCTCGGGCCGCATGCACGACTCGAGCATCGGGATGCCCTCGCGGACCTTCAGGTACTCGGGGAGCGAGCGCCCGGCCTGCCGCATGAACCAGACGGGGGTGTGCGGCACCGGCTCGCGTCGGCACGCCTTGAGGAACGCGGAGTCGTACGTCCGCGACTGCTGCTTCGTCTGCTGGCCCTGCGGGCTGTCCTTGGCACTCACGCCCAAATCTTCGCATGTGACGTGAAGCCGCTCGTCCGGGCCGGGTGTCCTCCCTGCACGGAGGCCCCGTTCCGCCTACTCTTCCCGGCATGGCTGCGGCTCAGGGACATTTTTCCGATCATTCCGACGGCGATCGAGGGACGGACGAAACGGCGGAGAGCAAGGAGACGAACCCGGTTCCGCCCGCGTTCCGGCGGGCGGTGGAGGCCCTCCGGTCGGCGAGGCTGCGGTCCGAGATCGAGATCGACCCGACCAGGGCGCCGCAGCGGCTCGCCCCTTACGCGTACGCGGTGGAGGCGGCCGTCGTGGAGGGCGAGGAGGACCTCGCGGACGGGCGGCTGGTGCTGCTGCACGATCCGGACGGGCACGAGGCCTGGAAGGGCACGTTCCGCCTGGTGACGCTGATCCGGGCGGAGCTGGAGCCGGAGATGGCGGCGGACCCGCTGCTGCCCGAGGTGTGCTGGTCCTGGCTGACCGGGGCCATGGAGGCGCGGGGGCTCGCGTACGGGGAGGCGAGCGGGACCGTGACGATGGCGGGCTCGCACTATTTCGGCGGTCTCGCGGACCGCAGACCGGCGACCCAGATCGAGATCCGGGCATCCTGGACCCCGCGCGAGGGCATGGGCGGGGTGCCGGACACGGGGGCGCATCTGGCGGCCTGGTGCGATCTGCTCTGCCAGATCGCGGGGCTGCCGCCCGCACCGGCGGATCCGGGGGCGGGGACGGCGACGGGCGCGGGGGTCGTCTCACTTCCCCAGCGCCGGGGGCCGCAGGGGGCGTGAAACGCCTCCCCGGGAGTCCCTCGTGGGGGTGACGGAGCGAGGCCCACTCGTAGGATGATCGATCACGCGTCCGAATTGCCCTAATTGTTACTCACCAAATCGTGATCTTTCCCTAAAGGCGGGCGGCCCAGCTGCCGAAGGAGTCAGTGACCCCTTCACAGCATGGGTTCGCCCCCGGCTTCTTCCCCGAGCCGGCTCCGTCCCGCACCCTTCCCCCCAGGAGGCCTGGTGTCCGTTCTCCTCGAGCAGCCCGCAAGCCTGGTCGCCTACCGCCCGAACAAGCCGACGGCCATGGTCGTCGTGGCCGACCCACGCGTCCGCTCCACCGTCACCCGCCACCTGTGGGCCCTCGGAGTGCGCGACGTGATCGAGGCGTCGTCCATCGCGGAGGCCCGTCCCCGCGTCGGCAACCCGCGCGACATCTGCGTAGCCGACGTCCACCTGCCCGACGGCAGCGGCCTGACCCTGCTGTCCGAGACCCGCGCCGCGGGCTGGCCCAACGGCCTCGCCCTCTCGGCCGCCGATGACATCGGCGCCGTACGCAACGCCCTGGCGGGCGGCGTGAAGGGCTATGTCGTCACCGGAACCCGGACCAACATCGGTCACCCGACCCGCCCCGGCGCCGCCCCCATCGGCGCCTCGGCGGCCCGTCTCGGCCACCGCCGCCCCCCGGGTGCCCCGAGCCACCCGGGCGGCTACCGCGAGCTCTCCGGCCGTGAGGTCGAGGTGCTGCGGCTCGTCGCGGAGGGCCAGTCGAACAAGGCGATCGGCGTCTCCATGGGGCTCTCCGCCCTCACCGTCAAGAGCCACCTCGCCCGCATCGCCCGCAAGCTGGGCACCGGGGACCGCGCCGGCATGGTCGCGGTCGCCCTGCGGACGGGGATCATCCACTGACGGCCGGTGGACACGGGCCCGCGCCTGTCGACGGAACGTTCCGTCGACAGGCGCTTGCCGTTCACCGATACCCTTGACACGTGACCGACGCCCAAGAGACCGCAGCAGACACAGCACTGCGCACCACCGGGGGCGGCCCCCCGGACGACGATGTCCCTGCGAATGGGCTTCCGATCCCGTTGCTGGAGCCCCGCGAGGGGATTCCGCCCGTCGTCGAGACGGAGGACGCCCTCGCCGAGGTGATCGCCGCGTTCGCCGCCGGAAGCGGGCCCGTGGCCGTCGACGCCGAGCGCGCCTCCGGCTACCGCTACGGCCAGCGGGCCTACCTCGTCCAGCTCCGCCGCGAGGGCGCGGGCACCGCGCTGATCGACCCCGTCGGCTGCCCCGATCTCTCGGGGCTCGGCGAGGCGCTCGCCGGGACCGAGTGGATCCTGCACGCCGCGACCCAGGACCTCCCGTGCCTGCGCGACATAGGCATGCTCCCCACCTCGCTCTTCGACACCGAGCTCGCCGGACGCCTCGCGGGCTTCCCGCGGGTCGGCCTCGGCGCGATGGTCGAGTCCGTCCTCGGCTACGCCCTGGAGAAGGGCCACTCCGCCGTCGACTGGTCCACCCGCCCGCTGCCCGAGCCGTGGCTGCGGTACGCGGCCCTGGACGTCGAGCTGCTCGTCGACCTGCGGGACGCCCTGGAGAAGGAGCTCGACCGGCAGGGGAAGCTGGACTGGGCCCACCAGGAGTTCGACGCGATCGCCTCGGCCCCGCCCGCCCCGCCGCGCAAGGACCCGTGGCGCCGGACCTCCGGCATGCACAAGGTGCGCCGCCGGCGTCAGATGGCCGTCGTACGGGAGCTGTGGACGGCCCGTGACAAGGTCGCCCAGCGGCGTGACGTCTCCCCCGGCAAGGTGCTGAGCGACGCGGCGATCGTGGAGGCGGCGCTCGCGGTGCCGGTGAACGCGGCCGCGCTCCTCGCGCTGCCCGGGTTCGGCAACCGGATGAACCGCCGCCAGCTGGAGCAGTGGCAGGCCGCGGTGGACCGGGCCAGGGCCCTCCCGGAGAGCGAGCTGCCCCAGCCGGGCCAGCAGGTCGCGGGCCCGCCCCCGCCGCGCGCCTGGGCGGACAAGGACCCGGCCGCGGCGGCCCGCCTCGCGGCGGCGCGCACGGCGGTCTCGGCGCTCGCGGAGGAACTGAACCTCCCGCAGGAGAACCTGATCACCCCGGACACCGTGCGCCGGGTCTGCTGGGAGCCGCCGAACCCGGCGACCCCGGAGACGGTCGCCGCCGCCCTGACGGGCCACGGCGCCCGGCCGTGGCAGGTGGAGCTGGTGACCCCGCTGCTCGTGAAGGCGCTGGTCGCGGGGGCCTGACCTCGCGCGAAGAGCCCCCGGTGCCTGGAGAGGCACCGGGGGCTTCGCCGTTCCTACGGGGCCGGGCTGAGGTTGCCGTCGGTGTCCATGTCGAAGACACCCTGGGTCTTGCCGTCGACCTTGAGGTGCTTCAGCCAGTGCTTCGAGAGGTGGTGCACGTTCTGGTGCTGCGCCTCCCACACCACCGAGTGCCCCGCGCAGTCCAGCTTGACCATGAGCTTGTGGGGACCCGCGATGGCGTCGTAGAGCTCGGGGACCGAGAAGTTGAGTTCCGGGTCGGCGCCGGGCGGTGAGGTGTTCGCCTGGGCGTCACTGTCCCCGTACACGATGAGCACCGGCACGCTTCCGCCGAGCACTCCGCCTTGGGGCGCGGTGGTCTTGTTCCATCCCCACCTGACGAAGTTCCTGATCCTGTTGAACCCGGTGGGCGGCCCCCAGGCGCTGCCGATCGGGTCGCACTTCATGATCGCGTCCCAGGCCACGTCGGTGATGCCGGGTTCGCGCTGGTCCACGCAGTGCGTCTCGTTGTCCAAGGCCTTGACGAACCCCGTCTTCCCCCCGATGAACATCGGGAAGCCGGGCTGCGGCAGCGGGGACGGCGGGGTGGAGGAGCCGTTGGCCGGGAAGATCGGGGCCAGCAGGAACAGGCTCTCGACCTTGTCGGGGTTGTTGATCGCGTACGGCCCCATGTGGAAGGCGGCGGCGGACCAGCCGATGAAGGCGAGCTTCGCCGTCCCGCACTCCTTCAGGACGAACTTCACGACGGTGTTCAGCTCGTCCCGGTCGCTGTACGAGTTGGTCAGCTGGTACGGGTAGCTCGGCGGGCCCGGCACGAATCCCGGCGGCCTCGGGGTCAGCAGGTGCTGCTGGGCGGGGTTGACGTTGTGGGGGTCGTCCATCTTGGGGCGCGGCGAGAGCCCCGAGCCCTGGAGGTCCATCATGAAGACGTCGTAGCCGGCCTTCGCCAGCTCCTCGGCCCAGCTGTACGTCTTGTACTGGAGGTCGAAGCCCGCGAGCACGGGGACGCTCCGGCCGTGGAGCATCAGGACCGGCTTGCGCGTCCCTCCCGGCGGCGTGCCGTTCCGCTCCCGTACGAAGAGCTTGACGATCTCGTCCTTGTTCGCGGGAACGGTGGATTTATGGGTGACCTGGTGATCGGTGGTGACGATCGGCACGGGGAGTCCCTTCTGCGCGCTGGGCGCCGGGGCCTCGTGCCCCGGCCCGGCCAGACTCCGCCCGGCGGGGAGGCGTCGCCACGGCACGGCGACCGTCCTGGGCCCATCGGGTTGTGGAACCCTCCGATCAGCCGGGCGCGCGGAGGGGCGCGCGGGCGGCGCGGCGGCCCGCGCGGGATGTGACCTTCGCCGCTTGGCCCCCAGGGACTGGGCAGCCTGGTTACCCACAAGTAGCATGGGGGGAGCAAGCGCACGCTTAGGCGTGGGCCGCAGCAGCAGTGCCATCCCGCACCCTGGAGGAGAGCCATCGTGCCTCGTACCGTCAGGGACGTCGTCTTCGTCGACGGCGTCCGCACCCCGTTCGGCAAGGCGGGCCCGAAGGGCATCTACCACGAGACCCGCGCCGACGACCTCGTCGTGAAGGCGATCCGGGAGCTGCTGCGCCGCAACCCGGGCCTCGACCCCGCGAAGATCGACGAGGTCGCCATCGCCGCGACCACGCAGATCGGTGACCAGGGCCTCACCCTCGGCCGCACGGCGGGCATCCTCGCCGGCCTGCCGCAGTCGGTGCCGGGCTACTCCATCGACCGCATGTGCGCCGGCGCCCTCACGGCCGTGACGAGCGTCGCCGGTTCGATCGCCTTCGGCGCGTACGACGCCGTCATCGCCGGTGGCGTCGAGCACATGGGCCGCCACCCCATGGGCGAGGGCGTCGACCCGAACCCGCGCTTCGTCAGCGAGAAGCTGGTCGACGAGTCCGCCCTGTTCATGGGCATGACCGCCGAGAACCTGCACGACCGCTACCCGAGCATCACCAAGCAGCGCGCCGACGAGTACGCCGTGCGCTCGCAGGAGAAGGCCGCCAAGGCGTACGCCGACGGCAAGATCCAGCAGGACCTGGTGCCGATCTCGGTGCGCCGCACCGACGCCTCCACCGGCGAGACCGGCTGGGGCCTGGTCACCGCCGACGAGCCGATGCGCCCGGGCACCACCCTGGAGTCGCTGACCGGCCTGAAGACGCCGTTCCGCGTCCACGGCAACGTCACCGCGGGCAACGCGGCCGGCCTCAACGACGGCGCCACCGCCTCGATCATCGCCTCCGAGGACTTCGCCCGGGAGAACGACCTCCCGGTCAAGATGCGCCTCGTCTCGTACGCCTTCGCCGGCGTCGAGCCCGAGGTCATGGGCTACGGCCCGATCCCGGCGACCGAGAAGGCCCTGGCCAAGGCCGGCCTGACGATCGACGACATCCAGCTGTTCGAGATCAACGAGGCCTTCGCCGTTCAGGTCCTCGCGTTCCTGGAGCACTACGGCATCGCCGACGACGACGCCCGCGTGAACCAGTACGGCGGCGCGATCGCCTACGGTCACCCGCTCGCCTCCTCCGGCGTCCGACTGATGACGCAGCTGGCCCGCCAGTTCGAGGAGAACCCGCAGGTCCGCTACGGCCTCAACACCATGTGCGTCGGCTTCGGCATGGGCGCGACGGTCATCTGGGAGAACCCCCACTGGGAGGGCAAGTGAGCACCACCGCCGAGCTTCTGAAGGGCGCCGCCGAGCTCTTCCCGGACGAGGTCGTCACCTCGGCCCACGTACGGCACTTCGAACTCCCGGCCGGTGCCGGTCGGTTCGCGCTGATCACGCTGGACAACGGCTTCGACCACACCAAGCCGACCACCTTCGGCCCGCAGTCCCTCGCCAACCTGAACGCGGCGATCGACCAGGTCGAGGCCGAGGCCGCGAACGGCGACATCGTCGGCGTCGGCATCACCGGCAAGCCGTTCATCTTCGCCGTCGGCGCCGACCTCAAGGGCGTCGAGCTGCTCAAGAAGCACGACGAGGCGCTCGCCATCGGCAAGGGCGGCCACGACGTCTTCAAGCGTCTGTCCGCGCTCGCCGTGCCGACCTTCGCGTACTACAACGGCGCGGCCATGGGCGGCGGCGTCGAGGTCGGTCTGCACTGCTCCTACCGCACCGTGTCGAAGGCCCTCCCGGCCTTCTCGCTGCCCGAGGTCTTCCTCGGCCTGGTGCCCGGCTGGGGCGGCTGCGCCATCCTGCCGAACCTGATCGGCGCCGAGAAGGCCGTCTCGGTCATCATCGAGAACTCGCTGAACCAGAACCGTCAGCTCAAGGGCAAGCAGGTCTTCGAGCTCGGCATCGCCGACGCGATCTTCGAGGGCGCCGACTTCCTGGAGCAGTCGCTCATCTGGACCGCGGGCGTCCTCAACGGCTCCGTGACGGTCGAGCGTCCCGAGGTCGACCGCGGCGAGGCCTGGGACCAGGCCGTCGCCAAGGGCCGCGCCATCGCCGACTCCAAGGTGCACGGCGCCGCCCCGGCCGCCTACCGCGCCCTCGACATCATCGAGGCCGCCAAGGACGGCGACCTGCAGAAGGGCTTCGACGCCGAGGACCAGGCCCTCGCGGACCTGATCATGGGCGGCGAGCTGCGCTCCGGCATCTACGCCTTCAACCTGGTGCAGAAGCGCGGCAAGCGCCCCGCCGGCGCCCCGGACAAGTCCCTGGCCCGCCCGGTCACCAAGGTCGGTGTCGTCGGCGCCGGTCTGATGGCCTCCCAGCTGGCCCTGCTCTTCCTGCGCCGCCTGGAGGTGCCGGTCGTCCTGACCGACATCGACCAGGAGCGCATCGACAAGGGCGTGGGCTACGTCCACGGCGAGATCGAGAAGCTGCTCGGCAAGGGCCGCATCAACCAGGACAAGGCCAACCGTCTCAAGGGCCTGGTCTCCGGTGTCCTCGACAAGGCCGAGGGCTTCGCGGACGCGGACTTCATCATCGAGGCCGTGTTCGAGGAGATGGGCGTCAAGCAGCAGGTGTTCGCGGAGGTCGAGGCGGTCGCCCCGGCGCACGCGATCCTCGCCACCAACACCTCCTCGCTCTCCGTCTCGGAGATGGCGTCGAAGCTCCAGCACCCGGAGCGCGTGGTCGGCTTCCACTTCTTCAACCCGGTCGCGATCCTCCCGCTCCTGGAGATCGTCCGCGGCGAGAAGACCGACGACGCCTCCCTGGCCACCGCCTTCGGTGTCGCCAAGAAGCTGAAGAAGACCGCAGTCCTCACCAAGGACGCCCCGGCGTTCGTCGTGAACCGCATCCTGACCCGCTTCATGGGCGAGATCCAGAACGTCATCGACGAGGGCACCCCGGTCGCCGTCGCCGAGAAGGGCGTCGAGCCGCTCGGCCTGCCGATGTCCCCGCTGGTGCTCCTGGAGCTCGTCGGCCCGGCGATCGGTCTGCACGTCTCCGAGACGCTGAACCGCTCCTTCCCCGAGCGCTTCACGGTCTCCCCCAACCTGAAGGCGGTCGTCGAGGCCGGCAAGCGCGGCTTCTACGTCTACAAGCCCGAGAACGGCTTCAAGCCGGAGCTCGACCCGGAGGTCGCCGCCCTCCTCAAGCAGGGCGACGTCGTCCTGACCGAGGAGCAGGTCCGCGACCGCGTCCTGGACGCGGTGGCGCAGGAGATCGGCCTCATGCTGGAGGAGGGTGTCGTCGCCGAGGCGCAGGACATCGACCTCTGCCTGATCACGGGCGCGGGCTGGCCCTTCCACCTGGGCGGCATCACGCCGTACCTGGACCGTGAGGGCGTCTCCGAGCGCGTCAACGGCAAGCGTTTCCTGGCCCAGGGCGTGGCGAGCGTCCCGGCGTAACACCCAGGGCGTCAAGACGACGGCCCCGGCACCTCGCACAGGTGCCGGGGCCGTTTCCCGTGTGGGCGGGCGGCGTCACCCTATGGAGCGCCAGCCTTCGAGCAGCAGGCCGTCGGCCCCCACCTTCTGACGGGTGGTGACCGGGGTGCGGCCGTCGGCCACGGTCATCGCGACCAGGCCGCCGTCGAGGCCCCGGGTGAGCACGGCGGCCAGGTTCGCCTGCCGCTCCCCGGTCTCCGACCAGCTCAGGCCCTCCGCCTCCTGCTCGCTGGGGTAGGCGGCGAGGGCGAGCCGGCCGTCCTCGGACTGCTGGGCGAGGACGGTGCAGTCGAAGCCGTCGATGAGACAGCGGGTGACGGACAGGCGTCCGTCGCCGACCGCCTTGCCCAGCGGCGTCGGCGCGAGCTCGCGCTCCGGCGACCAGGCCATGACCTGGCCCTCCTGGTCGAGGTAGAAGAGCGTGACGTGCCCGGAGGGGCCGGTGACGGCGGCGAGGGTGCCCATGGTCACCGAGGCGGGCAGCAGCTCCTCGCGGATCGGCTTGGCCCCGGACTCGCGCTGGACGTAGCGGACGAGGCCCTTGGCGTGCGAGCTGTACAGCTCGACGAAGCCGGAGCCGTTGGTGACGGCGACCGGCGAGGGGTCGGTCTTGGAGCCGAGCAGGTCCCACCAGGGGTGCCAGCCGCCCGCGTCCTTCTGCGCCCGCACACTGAGGCCGCCGCCCCCGTTCCGTACGAAGACGTAGGCGCGGCCCAGGGCGTCCACGGCGACCGCGGGGTGGCCCGTCCAGGGGGACTTGCCGTTCGAGTGCCCGAGGGACCGCCAGGCGGCCGCGGGACGGCCCGTCTGGAACTGGACCGCGTGCACCAGCTCGACGTGTCCCTCGTCCCCGCCGGTCGGCCGCACGCCGACGAGGTGGACGTACCGGTCGGCGCCCTGGCCCACCGCGAGGAAGGGGGTCAGACTGTCGCCGCCGAGGGAGACGGGGCCGCTCCAGCCGCCTCCGGGCTCCTCGGTCCAGCGCACCACCTCGCCGTCCCGGGGCAGGTAGGCGCTGAACCGGCCCTCCTCCCCTCTGGTCAGCCAGCCGCCCTGGAGCACGGGGGCGGCGGGGCCTTGGGAACGGTCGTTGGGGGCCTGGGATCGATTCGCCATGAGGGGATCCAGCACTCCGGTCGTCGGGAGGAGTTCGGGTACGAACCGACTGTAGTCGCCCTCCCGGACGGTCTCCCCCGCGCCTACGGCCTCACCCGTTCAGTACTTGGCATCGCGGCCCTCCCGCCCGAGCCGGCTGTGACTGCGCCCGTACAGGAAGTACACGACGAAGCCGATCACCATCCATACGGCGAAGCGGAACCAGGTCTCGCCGGGCAGGTTGAGCATGAGCCAGACGGAGGCGGCGATGGAGAGGATCGGCAGCACGGGCACCCACGGGGTGCGGAAGGCGCGGTGCAGGTCGGGGCGGGTGCGGCGGAGCACCATGACGCCGAGGGCGACGACGACGAAGGCGAAGAGGGTGCCGATGTTCACCAGGGTCGCGAGCTCGTTGATGCTGGTGAAGCCGGCGACGATGGCGATGATCACACCGAGCAGGATGGTCGGCCGGTACGGGGTCTTGAACCGGGGGTGGGTGATTGAGAAGAAGCGCGGCAGCAGGCCGTCGCGGCTCATCGCGAAGAAGACGCGGGTCTGGCCGAGCAGCAGGATCAGACAGACCGTGGTGAGGCCGACGGCGGCGCCGAAGCTGATCACGCCCGCGTACCACGGGTGTCCCGCCGCCTTGAAGGCGTCGGCGAGGGGGGCGCTGGTGGACAGCTCGGTGTACTTCTCCATGCCGGTGACGACGAGGGCGACCGCCACGTACAGCACGGTGCAGATGAGGAGGGAGCCGAGGATGCCGCGGGGCATGTCCCGCTGCGGCAGCTTGGTCTCCTCCGCGGCGGTGGCGACCACGTCGAAGCCGATGAAGGCGAAGAAGACGACGGAGGCGGCGGTGAAGATGCCCATGACGCCGAAGTTCGTCGGCTCGTAGCCGAAGATCAGCTGGAGCATCGGGGAGTCCCAGCCGGAGGTACCGCCGGGCGGGCTGACGGCCGGCGGGATGAACGGGTCGTAGTTGTCGCCGACGATGAAGAACAGGCCCGCGACGATCACGATCATCACGACGGTCACCTTGATCGCGACGACGACCGCGGTGATCCGGGCGGAGAGCTTCATGCCGAGGACGAGGACCACGGTCAGCACGAGGACCAGCAGGAAGGCCAGGATGTCGAAGCTGCCGCCCGTGACGTCCGGACCTTCGAGCGAGGCCGGCAGGTGCCAGCCGATGTTGTCCATCAGGGATCTGACGTAACCGGACCAGCCGACGGCCACCACCGCCGTACCGAGGGCGAACTCCAGGACCAGGTCCCAGCCGATGATCCAGGCCGGCAGCTCGCCGATCGAGGCGTACGCGAAGGTGTACGCCGATCCCGCCACCGGCACCGTCGAGGCGAACTCGGCGTAGCACAGGGCCGCCAGGGCGCAGACGATGCCCGCGGCGACGAAGGCGAGGGCGGTGGCCGGCCCCGCGTTCTCCTTGGCGACCTTGCCGGTGAGGACGAAGATGCCGGTGCCGATGATGACACCGACGCCGAACACCGTCAGATCCCAGGCCGACAGGGACTTCCGGAGCGCGTGCTCCGGCTCCTCCGTGTCGCGGATCGACTGCTCGACCGACTTCGTCCGGAACAATCCGGTATTGGCGCGTGGCTGCTGGTCCAAACTCACGTCGCACCTCCCTGCCATGGGGCTGCCCGCCCTCTGGTCAGAATGCACGCGAAAGGGCCGGTCGGCACTCCGAAGAGTGAGCCGACCGGCCCAATGGTGACGCCGAGTGACGGGGGTCCGTCAGTCGCGGGCGGGCTCCACGGCCTGCGCGCTGCTCTCGAACCGTCCGTCGAGCCGCGACACGAGGCCGGTGACCTGGCGGGCGATGTCCGGGGCCGTCAGGCCGATCTCGGCCAGGACCTCGCCGCGGGAGGCGTGGTCGAGGAAGCGCGGCGGGATGCCGAAGTCACGCAGCGGTACGTCGACACCGGCGTCGCGCAGCGCCTGGGCGACGGCCGAGCCGACACCGCCGACACGGCTGTTGTCCTCGACGGTGACGACGACCCGGTGGCGCTCGGCGAGCGGGGCGAGAGCCTCGTCGACGGGCTTGACCCAACGGGGGTCGACGACCGTCGTGGAGATGCCCTGCCGGTCGAGGAGGTCGGCGATCTCCAGGCACATGGGCGCCAGGGCGCCCACGGACACCAGGAGGACGTCCGGCTGGTCGCTGCCGGGCTCGCGGAGCACGTCCATGCCGCCGACGCGGCGCAGCGCGGGGACGGCCGGGCCGACCGCGCCCTTGGAGAAGCGGACCACGGTCGGGGCGTCGGTGACCTCGACGGCCTCGCGGAGCTGGGCGCGGACCTGGTCGGCGTCGCGCGGGGCGGCGAGCCGCAGGCCGGGCACCACCTGGAGGATCGACATGTCCCACATGCCGTTGTGCGAGGCGCCGTCGGTGCCGGTGACACCGGCCCGGTCCAGGACGAAGGTGACGCCGCACTTGTGCAGGGCCACGTCCATCAGGACCTGGTCGAAGGCGCGGTTGAGGAAGGTCGCGTACACGGCGAAGACCGGGTGGAGGCCGCCGGTGGCGAGGCCGGCGGCGGAGACCGCGGCGTGCTGCTCGGCGATGCCCACGTCGAAGACCCGCTCGGGGAAGGCCTTGGCGAACTTGTCGAGGCCGACGGGCTGGAGCATGGCCGCGGTGATGGCGACGATGTCCTCGCGCTCCTTGCCGAGCGCGACCATCTCCTCGCCGAAGACGCTGGTCCAGTCGGCTCCGGAGGAGGCGATGGGCAGGCCGGTGTCGGGGTGGATCTTGCCGACGGCGTGGAAGCGGTCGGCCTCGTCCTGGAGGGCGGGCTGGTAGCCGCGGCCCTTTTCGGTGAGGCAGTGGACGATCACGGGGCCGCCGAAGCGCTTGGCGCGCGTGAGGGCGGACTCCAGGGCCTCGATGTCGTGGCCGTCGATGGGGCCGACGTACTTGAGGCCGAGGTCCTCGAACATGCCCTGCGGGGCGATGAAGTCCTTGAGGCCCTTCTTGGCGCCGTGCAGGGTCTCGTAGAGCGGCTTCCCGACGACCGGGGTGCGCTCCAGGATGTCCTTGCCGCGGGCGAGGAAGCGCTCGTAGCCGTCGGTGGTGCGCAGGGTGGCCAGGTGGTTGGCGAGGCCGCCGATGGTGGGCGCGTAGGAGCGCTCGTTGTCGTTGACGACGATGACGAGCGGGCGGTCCTTGGCGGCGGCGATGTTGTTCAGCGCCTCCCAGGCCATGCCGCCGGTGAGCGCGCCGTCGCCGATGACGGCGACGACGTGGTCGTCCTTCTTCAGGACCTCGTTCGCCTTGGCCAGGCCGTCGGCCCAGCCGAGGACGGTGGAGGCGTGCGAGTTCTCGATGACGTCGTGCTGGGACTCGGCCTGCGAGGGGTAGCCGGAGAGGCCGCCCTTCATCTTGAGCTTCGAGAAGTCCTGGCGTCCGGTGAGGAGCTTGTGGACATAGCTCTGGTGGCCGGTGTCCCAGAGGACCTTGTCCTTCGGGGAGTCGAACACCCGGTGCAGGGCGATGGTCAGCTCGACCACACCGAGGTTGGGGCCGAGGTGCCCGCCGGTCTTGGAGACGGCGTCCACGAGGAACGTCCTGATCTCGTCGGCCAGCTGGTCCAGCTGCTCCGGGGAGAGCCGGTCCAGATCTCGCGGTCCCCTGATACGGGTCAGCAGAGCCACCCGTTCCTCCTTGCTTTGAGCTGGTCGAGCTTGCCGATTTGTCGAGTCTAATGTTCCGTCTTGGATCGTGGGCATCGGGCCGGGGGGTGAGGCGTCACCCGCACGGCCGACAAGCCGCTGATCTGTACGGCCCTGTACGCGCGCGTGCACTGCTCCGGACGCAGCAGTGCCCGGCACCGGTTTCCCGGTGCCGGGCTGCTGTGACGGGTGTTACGCGCGGCCCGCGGTCTTCTGCGTGCGGCGGGAGACCGAGTCGATGATCACGGCGATGAGCAGGACCGCTCCGGTGATCATGTACTGGATGGCGTTCGAGGACAGGTTCATCTGGTTGAGGCCCTGGACGATCGACTGGATGACCAGGATGCCGAGGAGCGCCGACCAGACCTTGCCGCGTCCGCCGAACAGGGACGTGCCGCCGATGACCGCGGCGGCGATGCACATCATCAGCTGGTTGCCGCCACCGAGGGAGCGGTCGGCGCCGCCCGTCGCGGAGGCGAGGAAGAGACCGCCGATGGCGCCCATCGTGCCGGAGATCATGAAGACCGAGATCCGGATCCACGACACGTTGATGCCGGCGCGGCGGGCGGCCTCGATGCCGCCGCCGACCGCGAAGACCTGGCGGCCGTACGTGGTGCGGCGCAGGACGAAGTCGGTGACGAGCAGGATGACCAGGAAGATCACCAGGGAGAGCGGCAGGCCCTGCTCCTGGTTGAAGCCGTACGCGGCGACGAGGACCAGGACCGCGAGGACGGCGGTGCGCAGGATGATCTCGCTCTGCGGGCGGTGCGGCAGCGCGGCGGCCTTGCGGCGGCGGGAGTCGCGCAGCTGGGCGAGGTAGAAGGCGGCGACGACGACCACGGCGAGGCCGTACGCGGCGGCGACGTCGGAGAAGTAGTACTTGGTGAGGTCGCCGACGAAGCTGCCGATCGGGGTGGGGATGGTCGACCGGTCGCCCATCACCCAGGTCTGCAGACCCGCCCAGCCGAGGAAGCCGGCGAGGGTGACGACGAAGGCGGGCACGCCGATCTTGGCGAAGACCAGGCCGTGGAAGGCGCCGATCAGGGTGCCGGACAGGATGCCGAGGAGGATGGCGAGGCCGTCGGGCATGTCGGTGCCGAGCACGCCCCAGACCGAGCCGGCGAGACCCGCCACGGAGCCGACGGCGAGGTCGATCTCGCCGAGCAGCAGGACGAAGACGATGCCGACGGCCATGATGCCGGGGCCGACCGCGTACAGCGTGATCTGGTCGAGGTTGTACGAGGTGATGAAGTTGCCGGTGAGGGCCTGGAAGACGACGCCGATGACGATCAGGCCGACGACGACGGGCAGCGAGCCGATCTCACCCGAGCGGATCTTGCGCTTGAACTCGTCGACGTACCCCTTGAAGCCCTGCTCGCGGACGAGGAGGCGGGGGTCGACGGCGGGGACCGCGGCGGAGGTCGGGGGCTCGGTGCGGGGCTCGGGCACGGTGTCCTCGGAGGTGCTGGGGGTGGTGCTCACTTGGCTACCTCCGCGTTGCGGGCCTGGCGGCGGGTCACGGCGTTGTCCGTGGCACCGGTGATCGCGGCGATGATCTCTTCGTGCGTGGTGGTGGCCACCGGGAAGGTGCCGTTGTTGCGGCCCAGGCGGAGCACGGCCACGGTGTCGGCGACGGCCTTCACATCGGCCATGTTGTGGCTGATGAGGATGACGCCGAGGCCCTGCTCGCGCAGCCGCTCGACCAGGTCGAGGACCTGGGCGGTCTGCTCGACGCCGAGCGCGGCGGTGGGCTCGTCCAGGATCACGATCTTGGGGTCGCCGACCAGGGCACGGGCGATGGCCACGACCTGGCGCTGGCCGCCGGAGAGCGCGGCGACGGGGATGCGGACGCTGGGGATGCGGATGGAGAGCGTGGAGAGCAGGTCCTTGGCCCGCTTCTCCATGGCGACCTCGTCGAGGACGCCGCCCTTCTTGATCTCGCGGCCGAGGAACAGGTTGGCGACGACGTCGAGGTTGTCGCAGAGCGCGAGGTCCTGGTAGACGGTCGCGACACCGAGGTTCTGGGAGTCGTGCGGCCGCTGGATCTCGACGCGCTCGCCCTCCCACTCGATGACGCCCTCGTCGATGGGGTGCACGCCGGCGATCGTCTTGACCAGCGTGGACTTTCCCGCTCCGTTGTCGCCGACGAGCGCGACGACCTCTCCTGCGTGGACTTCGAGATCGACACCGGAGAGGACCTGGACCGCTCCGAATCGCTTGAAGATCCCGCGCAACGCCAGCACGGGCGTCTGGGACACGTGAACCAACTCCTTCGCCGCCCGAGGGGGGCGACGGCATGTCGCGCCGTCGTGCGGCGCCGAAGATTTCGAGGGGGGCTGGGCTCGTCCGGCCCCCGGACCGACAGCGGGGTCTGGGTCGGCCGGGGGCCGGACGGGCTGGGGGACGGATCCGTTCGTCGTACACCGGCCTTGTTACCGGGGGTCTTCACCCTCTGTACGCGGGGCGGTGCGGCGCTCTCGCGGAAGGCGGACGTACGGGATCCGTGGCGCCGGACCCTTCAGGGCCCGGCGGGGCGGAGCCGGGGTTACTTGATGCCCAGCTCGTTGCACTTGGCGGCGAGGTCCGCGGTGCAGAGGTCGGCGGCCTTGTAGATGCCGTCCTTGACGACCGTGGACTGGATGTTGGTCTTGTCGACCACGACCGGGGCGAAGAGCGTGGAGGGCACGCCGTCGGTCTCGCCCTGGGCGCCGAGCTCCTTGCCCTTGAGCAGGTTCACCGCGAACTTGGCGGCCTCGGGGGCCAGCTGGAGCGGCGACTTGTAGATGGTGAAGGTCTGGGTGCCGGCGATGATGCGCTGGATGCCCGCGACCTCGGCGTCCTGGCCGCCGACCGGGATGTCCTTGACGCCGGCGTTCTCCAGGGAGGTGATGATGCCGCCGGCCATGCCGTCGTTCGCGGAGTAGACGGCGCCGATCTTGTCCTTGCCGACCGAGGAGATCGCGGCGGACATCTTCTCGCCCGCGACCTTCGGGTCCCACTCGCCGGAGGCCTCGTAGGCGATCTTGCCGACCTTGCCGTCGAGCGCGGTGTGGGCGCCCTTCTTGAACAGCGCGGCGTTCGGGTCCTTCTCGTCGCCGTTGATCATCACGACGTTGGCGGTGGCGGCCTTCGCGCCGAGCGCGGTCAGCAGGGCCTGGCCCTGGAGCTCGCCGACCTTGTTGTTGTCGTGGCTGACGTAGGCGTCGGCGCCCGGGACGGCACGGTCGTACGCGACGACCTTCACGCCCTTGGCCTTGGCGTCCTTGACCCAGCCCTCGGCCTTGGCGGCGTCGACCGGGTCGAGGGCGATGACCTTGACGCCGTCGGCGATCAGCTGGTCGAACTGCTGCTTCTGCTTGACGACGTCGGAGACCGCGTTGTTGTAGACGATCTCGCAGTCGGAGCAGGCGGCCTTGACGGCCTTCTCGAACTGGGGCTTGTCCAGAGCCTCGTAGCGCGAGGTCTTGTTCTCCGGCAGGAGCAGACCGATCTTGGTCGAGCTGCCCTTGTCGCCGCTGTCGTCGCCGCCGGCCTTACCGCAGGCGGCGAGCGAGAGGGCCATCGAGACCGCGGCCGTGGCTATGACGGCGCGACGCGTCACTGCGTTCATGTGGGGTTGCCTCCCTGACGAGGCCGCGACGTTGCGGCCGAGGTGTCCCGAAGTCAACTCGGCTGCAACGTTAACGTCAAGAAGTAAATCCTTAACGAGATGACAACGACGGTGTTCGTTATCTAAGTGAAGGCAAGCCGCGAGGCCGGAGCAGCTGCGGGCAGCGCACTCTCCAACAGGGTCGAATCGCCCATTTCACTCAGTACGAGGGCGAGGGCGCCGAGCACCTCGGCGCGCCCGCCGAGGGCCCCCTGGACCAGCGAGAGCTGCCGGGCGGCGCTGGGGATCGCGTACCGCGAGACGGAGTCCCTGATGGGCGCGAGGACCAGCTCACCGGCCTCGGCGAGGTCGCCGCCGAGCACCACCCGGCTGGGGTTCAGGAGGTTGCAGAGGTTGGCGATGCCGCTGCCGATGTGCCGTCCGACGTCGGCGATCACCCGGCGGCAGCCGGGGTCGCCCTCGCGGGCCAGCTGGACGACCCGCTCCATGGTCAGGTCGGGGCCGTGGCTCGGCTGGAGCAGCGGCAGCACGTACCGCGCGGCGGTGAAGGTCTCCAGGCAGCCGCGGTTGCCGCAGCGGCAGACGGGGCCCGACTCGTCCAGGGTGATGTGCCCGATCTCCCCCGCGGTGCCGCCGGGCCCCCGGTAGACCCGGCCGTCGATGACGAGTCCGGCGCCGACACCGCTGGCCACCTTGATGTACGCCAGGTCCTTGACCCCGCGGCCGCTGCCCCAGACGAGCTCGCCGAGCGCGCCCAGGTTGGCGTCGTTGTCGACGTGCACGGGGACACCGAGCCGGCCCGAGAGCTCCTCCGCGGGGTTGATGCCGCTCCAGCCCGGCAGGATCGAGGTCGAGCCGAGGGTCCCGGAGGAGACGTCGATCGGTCCCGGCACGCCGAGGCCGACGCCGATCACCTTGTCGTAGCCGATGCCGGTGGCCCGGATCAGCCGCTTGACCAGCTGTTCCGCCCGGTCGAAGCCCTCGGCGGCGGAGGCGTCCACGTCGAGCGGCTCGGCCTCCTCGGCGAGCACCTGGTGGGCGAGGTTGCCGACGGCGACCCGGAGGTGGGTGTGGCCGAAGTCCACGCCGATCACGATGCCGGCGTCGCCGGAGAGCGAGACGCTGCGGGCGCGGCGGCCGCCCGCGGAGGTGGGCGTCACCTCGACGGTGCCGCCGTCCTTCAACTCCCGCACGATGTTGGAGACCGTGGCGGCGGAGAGGCCCGTCGCCCGGGCGATCTCCGCCTGGGTGAGCGAGCCGGCCATGCGTACCGCCCGGACGACCCGTTCGAGATTGGCCCTGTGCAGAGACGTCTGCGACCCCGGAGTCTCCATCGACTCACTCACTCCCACCGTTTTCTCCAACATGTGAACTCTAAGGGGACTCTTTCGGCTTGGTCCCCGTCAAGACCTTGAGTGTCGGAGGGCGAGGGTCACACCACGCGCGGGGCCCCCGGCGCGGGTGCGCCGGGGGCCCTGCGGAGTGCGACGGCGGGGTTACTTCACGGCGCCGGCGGTCAGGCCGGCCACCACCTGCCGCTGGAAGATGATGTACGCGGCGAGGACCGGGAGCATCGCCATCACGAGGCCGGCGAAGAGGCCGGACCAGTCGCCCTTGTAGCCCTGGCTGACGGCCAGCTGGACGAGGCCCTGCGAGAGCACCTTGTTCTCCGGCTCGGTGTTGAGCACCGTCGGCAGCAGGTACTGGTTCCACTGGCCGAGGAAGTTGAAGATGCCGACGCTGATCAGGCCGGGCTTCGCCATCGGCAGCATGACCTGGAAGAAGGTCCGGGTGTGCGAGGCGCCGTCGACGAAGGCCGCCTCCGCCACCGAGGTCGGCAGGGTGCGGAAGAAGGCCGTGAGGAAGAAGACGGTGAACGGCAGCGAGTACGCGATGTAGACCAGGATCAGGCCGTGCAGCGTGTTCAGCAGGGCCATGTTCTGCATGACGTAGAAGAGCGGCACGAGCGCCAGGATGATCGGGAAGCTCATCCCTCCGATGAAGAGGAAGTAGATGAAGCGGTTGCCCGGGAAGTCGAAGCGGGCCAGCACGTAGGCCGCCATCGAGCCGAAGAGGAGCGTGCCGAGGAGCGAGCCGCCGACCACCAGGAGGGTGTTCAGGAAGTAGTCGCTCATGTGCGCCTCGGTCCAGGCGCGCTGCCAGTTCTCGAAGTGCAGCTTGTCGGGCAGCGCCCACGGCGAGGTGAAGATCGCCTTGTCGCTCTTGAAGGAGGTCATGACCGCCCAGAGCAGCGGCGTGACGACCATGATCGCCCAGATGATCAGGACGCCGTGCGAGAAGACGTTGAGGGTCGCGCCCTCGGCCTTGGCGGTCCTGCGCGGGGCGGGCGCCGCCGTCTTGGTGACCGCGGGTCCCGGTCCGGCCGGGGAGCCGGGGGTCTCGACGCCGGTGGAGGCAGTGTCGGTCGTCTTCATCAGAACTCCAGCCGCTCGCGCCGGCCCAGCTTCATCACCACGGCCGCGAAGGCGAGCGTGACGAGGAGGAGCGCGACACCGATGGTCGTTGCGTAGGCGGCCTGACCGTCCCGGAACGCCTTCTGGTACACGTACAGCGGAAGGACGATGGTGGAGAAGTCGGGCCCGCCGCCGTTGGGGCCGACGGTCATGATCTGCACGACGGCGAAGGACTCCGCGCCGAGCGCGAGGATGCCCATGTAGATCCAGCCCGACTGCACGGTGTCCCAGAGCAGCGGCAGGGTGATCTTGAAGAAGGTTGTGAAGCGGTTCGCGCCGTCGAGCAGGGCCGCCTCGTAGAAGTCCCTCGGAATGGACGCCATGCCGGCCGAGAAGAGGACGACGAAGAATCCGACCGTGGACCAGACGAGTACGACCATCACACAGATGAGGGCGAGGTTCGGATCACCGAGCCAGTCCGGCTGAATGCTGCCGAGACCGACACCCTTCAATACGGAATTGATGGCTCCGCTGTTCGGGTTGTACGCGAACTGGAAGAGCAGTGCGACGATCGCGATCGACAGCACCTGCGGGAAGAAATAGACGATCTTGTAGAACGAGGAACCGCGCACACCGGAGATCGCCGCACCCTTGCGGCGCCGACCGCCGACATTGAGCATGAAGGCGAAGAAAAGCGCGAGCCCCACGGTCACCAGCGGCAGGACCACCGCGAAGGTCAGACTGTGCTGGACCGATTTCCAGAAGACCTCGTCGTCCAGCATTCGGCTGTAGTTGTCGAATCCGACCATGCCGAATTCGGGACTCAGCCCGGTCCAGTCCGTGAACGAGTAGTAGATGGCCTGGATGAACGGCCAGATCACGAACAGCGCGTAGAGCGCGAGGGGGACCGCCAGGAACCCCACGATGAAACGGTACTTGCCGTGTTGCATTCCTACCGACCCCGATCTTTCCCGCGCCAGGCGCGCGCCGCTGGTGCCGCGCGCGAAGGAGCCGGGGCCCGCTCCCGGTCGGCGGGAAGGGGCCCCGGCACTGTGCGTCAGTGCTTGTAGTGCTTGATGCTCGAGTCCTTGGCCGCCTCGTCGGCGTACTTCTGGATCTTCTTGATCGTCTCGGCCGGGGTCGCGCGGCCGGCCATCATCTCGCCGAGGCCGGCGACACCGATCTTCTCCTTCTGGAGGGCGACGTACCAGTCCTGGAGGCGCGGGTTGACGACGTTCTGGCCGGCCTTCTCCAGGGCGGCGACACCGGACTTGAGGCCCGGGGTCAGCTCGATGCCGTCGGTGCCGCCGTTGAAGGCCGTCAGGGACTTCACGGACTTGGTGAAGTTCTTGGAGGAGGCCTCGCTGAGCATGATGCGCAGCTGCTCCAGGCCGCCCTCCGGGTTCTTCGCCTTCGCGGGGACGATGAAGGGCTCGCCGCCGGAGGCCCAGATGGTGCCGAAGGGCATCTTGTCGGAGGAGTCGATGCCGGTCGGGGCGGAGACGGCCAGGTTGAAGTCGGCCGGCATGGTCTTCGCGGCCTCGTTCTCGACCCAGGAGCCGTTCGGGATGAACAGCGCCTTGCCCTCGGTCCAGGCGGTCTGCGACTGGATGTGGTCGAGGCCGGGCGTGCCCTGGAGGATGTAGCCCTTCTTGACCAGCTCGTAGTACGCCTCGAAACACGCCTTGACCGCGGGGTGCTCCCAGGCCTTCGGCTCCAGGTTGTCGATGGCGTCGAGGACCTCGCGGCCGCCGACCTTGCCGATCATCGGGTAGAGCGAGAAGGGGACGTAGTACGGGTACTTGCCGGCGTACGTCCAGCCCGCGATGCCCTTCTTCTTGGCCTTCTCGCAGACGGCCAGCATCTCGTCCCAGGTCTCGGGGTACTTCGCGTCGAGGGAGTCGAGCAGCTTCTGCGAGTACCAGACGCCGTAGACCGTGTACGCGTAGTACATGATCCACATCGGGTCGCCCTCGAACTGGCCCATCTCGACGATGCCGGGCCGCAGGGTGTCGCGGACCGTCTTCTTCGGGTCGTCGATGGACGGCGCGTCCAGGAGCGGGGTGAGGTCCATCAGCTGCTTCTGGCCGACGAGGACACCCATGTCCATCTGCTCGGCGCCGGAGTTGTCGATGAGGTCCGGCGGGGTGCCGCCGTTGAAGCGCGGCTGCAGCGTGGTGGTGATCTTCTGGGTCGGCGTGAACTTGACCGTCGCCTTGGGATAATTCGTCTCGTAGACCTTGATCGCGTCCTTGGCGTACTGCTGTCCGAATCCGCCGTCGAAGAGGACGAACTCCATCGGCGCCTGCTCGTTCACCCCGAGCGGGTTCTTTTCGGACTTCGTGCCCTTTTCGACCTTCTGGTTGCCGCTGTCGCCGCTGCTCGCGCAGGCGGACAGGAAGCCCATCGTCGGTACGGAGATCAGACCGATAGCGGCGGAACGCTTGATCAGATCGCGACGGCCGAGGCCCTCACCGTTGTGTGCGGAGGTGGATCCCATGCTCAAGTCCTCGCCTTCATTCAGGACTCAGGCGGTGTACCGGTCGCCCGTTTCTCACTCGCCACAGGCGAAGGGCCCCGCCACCGCGGTCAATTGCAGCCGGGTCGTGCACGCGTCGGGCCGTCGCCGGATTGCTCCGACTGGCTGGACGCCGACAGGTATAGTCCACTTCCCTTCACGGGAGCAAGATCGAAACCAGGTTTGCACGACCATCTTTCCCGAGTTGAGACCTCCGGGATAAGCACGCTGGATCTGCGGCGTTTCGTCCAACCATTCGCGACGCAACACCCTTGACACGGCATCAGGGGCACCCCACCCCCCGGACCCGCGGCGCGAGTGGACGGCAGCACGCGGGAGAGAAGGGGCAATTGGGACATATGATCGCCATCGAAACAGTTGTGTCACAAACCAGTTGCCCGGTGAAGATCTCGTGAGGAGGATCCGGGATCATAGAGGTCCCCGCCGCCCCCTGCCTCCGGCACGGGCGCGTGGCGGGACCTGCCTCATTCCATACGGATCTGGAGTTCTACGTGGCCAACTCTTCTGGCCTGAACCGCACGGGCATCCTGTCCCGTGTCACGGTCGCGGCGATAACCGCCGCCCTGGTGGGCACGACCACCGCCGCGGTCGCGGCGGACGCGCCGGCCACCCCGCAGGCGATCAAGCCCTCCATCTCGGCGCCGGCGGCCTCCACCGCCGCTGCCGCCGAGACCTCGGCCGACGCCGAGATCCGGTTCCTGCAGGGCGTCTCGGGCTCGAACCTCTACTACTACGAGCCCAACGGCTCGGGCGGCTACGAGGCGCGCCAGTACGCCAACAACACCTGGGGCGCCGCCAAGTGGGCCCAGCAGGCGGACAACGACGGCGACGGCCTCGCCGACGACCTCTGGGGCTGGAACACCTCCGGTTACCTGTCCTACGCGGCCGGCGAGTCCGCCTCGACCGAGCTCGTGAACGTCGGCGGCGGCTGGAACATCTACAACAAGGTGCTGTCGCCGGGCACCCTCGGTGGCGGTACCGCCGCGGACATCATCGCCCGCGACTCGTCCGGCGTGCTGTGGATCTACCTCGGCTACGGCAACGGCAAGCTGACCAGCCGTACCAAGGTCGGTGCCGGCTGGGGCATCTACAACCAGATCGCCGGCGTCGGCGACCTGAGCGGTGACGGCAAGGCCGACATCGTCGCGCGCGACGGCTCCGGCGTCCTGTGGCTGTACAAGGGCACGGGCAACTACGCGGCGCCGTTCTCCGCCCGCACGAAGATCGGTGCCGGCTGGGGCGTCTACAACACCATCCTCGGTGTGGGCGACCTCGACTTCGACGGCAACGGCCGCGCCGACTTCGTCGCCCGCGACGGCGCCGGCAAGCTCTACCGCTACTCCGGCACCGGCAACGCGGCCGCGCCGTTCGCACCGCGCGTCGTCATCGGCACCAGCGGCTGGAACACCTACCGCATGATGTTCTGATCCTCGCTCCGTCGTGAGACGGCGCGTGTGAAGAACGAAAGGGCCCCGCTCCTCGGAAGAGGAGCGGGGCCCTTGCCGTTCACCCGATGCGTCAGCCGCGGATCAGGTTGCGGAGCACGTACTGCATGATGCCGCCGTTGCGGTAGTAGTCCGCCTCACCGGGGGTGTCGATGCGGACGACCGCGTCGAACTCGACACCGGTGTCGGTGGTGACCTTGACCGTGCTCGGCGTGGTGCCCTCGTTCAGCTCCGTGACGCCCGTGATGGAGAAGGTCTCCTCACCGGTCAGGCCGAGCGAGTCGGCCGACTGGCCGGCCGGGAACTGCAGCGGCAGGACGCCCATGCCGATGAGGTTCGAGCGGTGGATGCGCTCGTACGACTCG
Organism: Streptomyces sp. NPDC044003; assembly: GCF_056435185.1. NCBI lineage: Bacteria > Bacillati > Actinomycetota > Actinomycetes > Kitasatosporales > Streptomycetaceae > Streptomyces > Streptomyces sp. NPDC044003. The sequence continues at coordinate 176,851 of NZ_JBWKFA010000008.1, forward strand.
GTGATGACGGCCTTGACGCCGAGGAGCGCGGTGCCCTTGGCGGCCCAGTCGCGGGACGAACCGGAGCCGTACTCCTTGCCGCCCAGGATGACCAGCGGGGTGCCGGCGGCCTGGTAGTTCTGCGAGGCGTCGTAGATGAACGACACCGGCGCGTCGGCCTGGGTGAAGTCGCGGGTGAAGCCGCCCTCGGTGCCCGGCGCGATCTGGTTGCGCAGGCGGATGTTGGCGAAGGTGCCGCGGATCATGACCTCGTGGTTGCCTCGGCGCGAGCCGTAGGAGTTGAAGTCACGACGCTCCACACCGTGCTCGGTGAGGTACTTGCCGGCCGGGGTGTCGGCCTTGATGGCGCCGGCCGGGGAGATGTGGTCGGTGGTGACCGAGTCGCCCAGCTTGGCCAGGACGCGGGCGCCGGTGATGTCGGTGACCGGGGTGGTCTCCATCGTCATGCCCTCGAAGTACGGGGGCTTCCGGACGTAGGTGGACTCGGCGTCCCACTCGAAGGTGCTGCCGGTCGGGATCGACAGCGACTGCCACTGGGCGTCACCCGCGAAGACGTCCTGGTAGGACTTGCTGAACATGTCCTCGCCGATGGCGTTGGCGACGACGTCGTTGACCTCGGCCTCCGACGGCCAGATGTCGGCCAGGTAGACGGCCTTGCCGTCCTGGTCGACGCCGAGGGCGTCCTTGGTGATGTCCACCTTCATGGAGCCCGCGATGGCGTACGCGACGACCAGCGGCGGGGAGGCCAGGTAGTTCATCTTGACGTCGGGGTTGATGCGGCCCTCGAAGTTCCGGTTGCCGGAGAGGACCGAGGTCACGGCCAGGTCGTGCTCGTTGACGGCCTTGGAGACCTCCTCCGGCAGCGGGCCGGAGTTGCCGATGCAGGTGGTGCAGCCGTAGCCGACGAGGTTGAAGCCGACCTTGTCGAGGTACGGGGTGAGGCCCGCCTTGTCGAAGTAGTCGGTGACGACCTTCGAGCCCGGGGCGAGGGTGGTCTTGACCCACGGCTTGCGGGTCAGGCCCTTCTCGACGGCCTTCTTCGCGACGAGCGCGGCGGCGACCATCACGTACGGGTTCGACGTGTTGGTGCAGGAGGTGATCGCGGCGACGGTGACGGCGCCGTGGTCGATCGTGTAGGTGGTGCCGTCGGGGGCGGTCACCTGGACCGGGTTCGACGGGGCGCCACCGTTCGGGTGGTTGGCCGGGGCGTCGGAGGCCGGGAAGGACTCCAGCTCGGCCTCGTCGGCGGTGGAGACGTAGTTGAGGACGTCGCTCTTGAACTGCTCGGCGGCGTTCGCGAGGATGATGCGGTCCTGCGGGCGCTTCGGGCCGGCGATGGACGGGACGACCGTGGAGAGGTCGAGCTCCAGCTTCTCGGAGAAGTCGGGCTCGGCGGCCGGGTCGAGCCAGAGGCCCTGCTCCTTGGCGTACGCCTCGACGAGCGCGACCTGCTGCTCGGAGCGGCCGGTGAGCTTGAGGTAGTTCAGGGTCTCGTCGTCGATCGGGAAGACCGCGGCGGTGGAGCCGAACTCCGGCGACATGTTGCCGATGGTGGCGCGGTTCGCGAGGGAGGTGGCGGCGACGCCCTCACCGTAGAACTCGACGAACTTGCCGACGACACCGTGCTTGCGCAGCATCTCGGTGATGGTCAGCACCAGGTCGGTGGCGGTGGTGCCGGTGGGCAGCTCGCCGGTCAGCTTGAAGCCGACGACGCGCGGGATGAGCATGGAGACCGGCTGGCCGAGCATCGCGGCCTCGGCCTCGATGCCGCCGACGCCCCAGCCGAGCACACCGAGGCCGTTGACCATGGTGGTGTGCGAGTCGGTGCCGACGAGGGTGTCGGGGTACGCCTGGCCGTTGCGGACCATGACCGTGCGGGCCAGGTGCTCGATGTTGACCTGGTGGACGATGCCCGTGCCCGGCGGGACGACCTTGAAGTCGTCGAACGCGGTCTGGCCCCAGCGCAGGAACTGGTAGCGCTCCTTGTTGCGGCCGTACTCCAGCTCGACGTTCTGCGCGAAGGCGTCGTTGGTGCCGAACTTGTCGGCGATGACGGAGTGGTCGATGACCATCTCGGCCGGGGACAGCGGGTTGATCTTCGCCGGGTCGCCGCCGAGCGCGGCGACGGCCTCACGCATGGTGGCGAGGTCGACGACGCAGGGCACGCCGGTGAAGTCCTGCATGATCACGCGGGCGGGCGTGAACTGGATCTCCTGGCTCGGCTGAGCCTGCGAGTCCCAGTTGCCGAGGGCCCGGATGTGGTCGGCGGTGATGTTCGCGCCGTCCTCGGTGCGGAGCAGGTTCTCCAGGAGGACCTTCAGGCTGTAAGGGAGGCGCGCGGAGCCCTCGACCTTGTCCAGCTTGAAGATCTCGTACGACTCGTCGCCCACGCGCAGCGTGCTGCGGGCGTCGAAGCTGTTCGCCGACACGACAGTCTCCTTCATATATGTGCGCGTTTCACCACATCCTGCCGCCACGTACACGTCGTCGATCCGCTAAGGTAAGGCTAAGTTAGGTATCCCTTACCAGGGTGGCGGCAGCGGTGCGCCTCGGCAGATATCTCGATGTCGAGATAACTCTAGTACATCACCGCCGCCCGGTCATGCCTGGCATGCCCCGAAGGCGCCGAAGGTTCGCCGCCGCCAGGACGGCGCGCACACGGTCCACGTCGGCGGGGTCCGCGGCGCCGCGCTTGGGCAGGACGAAGTAGATGCGCATGCGCCTGGGCATGAAGACGAACAGCTCGTCGGTCTCGATGTACCGGGGGAAGGCCTGCCAGTCGATGGTGCTGGTGAGACCGCCACCGGTGGTGGTCATCCCGTCGTCGCCGACGACGGTCGTACAGGTTCCGTAATCAGCCATTCCGGAGTGCTGCTCGCGCGCGACGCGCGCCAGGGTCCGAAGGATGATCACGCCCGTGGCGACCAGCACGCAGACGCCCACCACGGCCGACGTGGCGGGCGAGAAGCCCTTGCGCCACGCGTAGAAGTACGCGAGCAGCACACCCACGGCCACCGGGACGAGCAGCCCCGCGAGTCCGGAAAACGTCCCGAAGGAAAAGCGCCGGACGGCCGACCGGTAGTCGGCCTCGGTCGGCGTGTAGACGAAGGCGACGGCGGTGTCTCGCGCGGCCGTGTCCTGTATGTGATCCCCACCCATGTGCATGGCGGCAGATCCTAGCCCCGGCCGGGGCGGGCCCCGTACGACGTGGTCAGGCGGCCGGGCCCCGTACGGACGCGGTCCGATTGCCGCGGCGGGCCCTGCCCCTGCGTGGCCCGGCGGGCGGGCCCCGTACGGACGCGGTCCGATTGCCGCGGCGGATCGCGCGGCCGACGATCGGACCATGTTCAGCGGCGCGCACGTGATTCTCTACACCCGGGATGCCGAGGCCGACCGGGCCTTCCTCAAGGACGTCGTCGGCTTCGAGCACGTGGACGCCGGAGGCGGCTGGCTCATCTTCAAGCTGCCGCCGGCGGAGGTGGCGGTGCACCCGACGGACGGCGAGCCGAAGCACGAGGTCTACCTCATGTGCGACGACCTCACCCAGACCCTGACGACCCTGGAGGACCGGGGCGCGGAGATCTCACGGGCCATCACCGACCAGGGCTGGGGCCTGCTCGCGGCCGTACGACTGCCGAGCGGCACCGAACTCCCCCTGTACGAACCGCGTCACCCGACCGCCCTCGGCGATTCACCCTGACGGCCCACCCGATGTCGATCACCATCTCATATCTGAGATAACGTGACGCCATGGCAGACGACTACCTCGTACGCATCGGCAAGCTCATCCGTGACGCCCGGCAGCACCGTGGCTGGACGCAGACGCAGCTCGCCGAGGCGCTGGCCACGAGCCAGAGCGCCGTCAACCGGATCGAGCGCGGCAATCAGAACATCAGCCTTGAGATGATCGCCCGCATCGGCGAAGCCCTCGACAGCGAGATCGTCTCACTGGGCTACGCCGGCCCCATGCACCTCCGGGTCGTCGGCCGCCGCCGCCTCTCCGGCGCGATCGACGTCAAGACGAGCAAGAACGCCTGTGTCGCACTGCTCTGCGCCTCGCTCCTCAACAAGGGCCGCACCGTCCTGCGCCGCGTCGCCCGCATCGAGGAGGTCTTCCGGCTCCTGGAGGTCCTCAACTCCGTCGGCGTCCGCACCCGCTGGATCAACGACGGCGTGGACCTGGAGATCGTGCCGCCGGCCGAGCTCGACATGGAGTCCATCGACGCCGAGGCCGCGATCCGCACCCGCTCGATCATCATGTTCCTCGGCCCGCTGCTGCACCGGATGGACCGCTTCAAGCTGCCGTACGCCGGCGGCTGCGACCTCGGTACGCGCACGATCGAGCCGCACATGATCGCGCTGCGCCGCTTCGGCCTGGAGGTCACGGCCACCGAGGGCATCTACCACGCCCAGGTCGAGCGCTCGGTCTCCCCCGACCGCCCGATCGTCCTGACCGAGCGGGGCGACACGGTCACGGAGAACGCGCTGCTCGCCGCGGCCCGGCACGACGGCGTGACGGTCATCCGCAACGCCTCCTCCAACTACATGGTCCAGGACCTCTGCTTCTTCCTGGAGGCGCTGGGCGTACGGGTGGACGGCATCGGCACGACCACCCTGACGGTCCACGGCGTCCCCCAGATCGACGTGGACGTGGACTACTCCCCCTCGGAGGACCCGGTCGAGGCGATGAGCCTCCTGGCCGCGGCGGTCGTCACGGAATCCGAACTGACCATCCGCCGTGTCCCGATCGAGTTCATGGAGATCGAGCTCGCGGTCCTGGAGGAGATGGGCCTCGACCACGACCGCTCGGCGGAGTACGCGGCAGACAACGGCCGCACCCGCCTGGTCGACCTCACGGTCCGCCCCTCGAAACTCGAAGCCCCGATCGACAAGATCCACCCGATGCCGTTCCCGGGCCTGAACATCGACAACGTCCCCTTCTTCGCGGCGATCGCGGCGACGGCCCAGGGCAAGACCCTCATCCACGACTGGGTCTACGACAACCGCGCCATCTACCTCACGGACCTCAACCGCCTCGGCGGCCGCCTCCAGCTCCTGGACCCCCACCGCGTCCTGGTCGAGGGCCCCACCCGCTGGCGAGCCGCCGAAATGATGTGCCCCCCGGCCCTGCGCCCGGCGGTCGTCGTTCTCCTCGCGATGATGGCGGCGGAGGGCACGTCGGTCCTCCGCAACGTGTACGTCATCAACCGCGGCTACGAGGACCTGGCGGAGCGCCTGAACTCGATTGGCGCGCAGATCGAGATCTTCCGGGACATCTGAGTCCCTTTCAGAGGCCGCTGCCACCCCTTCCCCACGTGACCCGCCGTGGGCTCGTGAGGAAGGGACGGCATCCGGTCTCCGTCCCCGATCACGATGTGCACGAGGCCGTACTGATTGCCTGATCACCCGGATAATCTGTCGGGGTGTACGACATGACGGACCCAGTCGCCACTCGCCAAGCGGCCAAAGCTGCCGAACAAGAACGCCTGAAACGTGTGCGCGAACGCCGGGAGAACAAGGAATCCTCCGGCGTGAGCGGTTTCGTCCAGCGCAAGTGGCGCTGGCTCGGCGTCGGGGGCAGCGAGGCGGTCGAAGCCGTACTGGCCATGCTGACGGAGATCGCGGCCACCACTGGGGGGTCCGAGGCTGACCGGGCTGTCCTTGCACAGGCCGTCGAAGGCGATCCGAACCGCGAGACCTTGCTGCCCGCGGTGCGTTCGGGCCTGAGCCTCCTGCCGCCGGAGTCGGTCCTCGGTCACCTGAGGAGCCTCTGGGCCGTCGGTGTGCGATGGCTCAACGAGCCGGGTCTCGAGCGGTGCAGCGTGCTGTGCTCGACGGCACCCGGCCTGGACCTCGTCAGCACGCGTTCCCACGCAGTGTCGGGCGGGCCGGCCTTCAGTCTCTTCGTGACTGCGGCCACCCGCGGCGCGATACCCGTGCCGACCCGGTTCCTCGACGAGCTCCTCGCATGGGCGCCCCTGTCCGTCGTCGACGATCTGATCGACCATGGTGGCCTCATGGCCGAGGACGCGCCATGGGAAGGACGAGACGAGAACGAGGGGCTCTATCTGCAGGCCCGTCTCGCCCCTGCCGACATCACCACCGAACAGGCCGAACGCCTTGGCTGGCAGGCGTACCTGCGCCAGCGTTCCTTCCGGCACGGCCGGACACTTGTCCGACAGGAACCGGACGATGTGTGGGACCTGCTGTACGACGTCGTCATGGACGGCGACGTGACGGCCATGGACGCACTCGACGCGGCTCTGCCCCGTGCCCAGCAGATCGAGCTGCGCGACCTCAGGTCCGGTGCACTGCTCGGGCAGTGGCCACGGGCTCTGGCCGAGGATCGGGGGCTCTGGGCTCTGCTGGCCACCTTGTGGCGCCCAACCGGTCCTGTCGACGCCGGCCGGAGTCCGTTCTACGCCCTTGTCGCCCTGAACCGTGCCTATGACCTTGTGAAGTCCGGTGATCCGGAGGCCGCGGCCGAACAGGCTCGCTCTCTCACCCTGGCCAAGAACAACCGTAAGGTCCCGGCAGAGTTGATCCAGGAGGCCCATGCCCTGGCGGCGTACGCGGCCGTGGCGCAGAGCGAACGGATCAGTTCCCCCTCCGGACGAGGCAAGCTTCTCGACGCCGCCATGGAGAGCGCCGAGGCGGCGGCGGCTCAGGGCGGATCCGTCGCCGAACTCAACCTCCGGCTGCTTCGCGCCTGGAGAGGGACGAACAAGAACGGCCGCGATCCGTTCAGCAATCCCTTTCTCGACATCGGCCTGGAGCATGGGGCTGATGGTTGGGAAGAACGTTGCCGGGAGCTGTACCGGCAGCACGAGGGCGACACCAAGGCTCAGTCGGACCTGAACAGGGCCGAGGGGCGCCTCCAGAACGCCCTGCGTGGGGACGCAGGCTGGGACGTCTTCTACCAGCTGCCGCTCGACCGGTCCCGATACGTCATGCCCTCCGAAGTGCCACGGCATCTGGTGCCTCCGTTGGAGGCCCTGCCGCGCCGGACTCCGGTGACGAGCGGCGGCGAGTTGGAGGCCATCCGCGCCCGTGCCGCCGTCGAGCTCCTGGACGACTTCCGGACCACCGCCCCGCGCCTCGACCGCCATCATTCCGTGCGATGACCCCGTCGACGCCGTCGATCTGACCCACGATCCCGAACCGAACGAAGCAGAGCGGATCTGATGTCTCCCAAGAAGAACCTTCCCAAGAGGGAGCGGCCGCACCGCCCGTGCCCCGCATGCGGCCAGATACAGCCCGGCACGAAGAGCTCGCCGCCGGTGCACAAGGCCGGAGGACTGAAGCGCCGCAGGGAGCGACGTAGGGACGCTTCGGTCCAGCCCGCGGAGAAGAGGGCCGTCGAAGCGTCGCCCCGCCCTGACCCGATCGACGCGATGACGGTGATCAAGGGAGTGGCCGCCCGCGTGCCGGAGGCACTGGAGGCTGCCGGGGCCGACGAGGTGCCCCCGGCCGGCGCGCTCACCGCGGCGGTGCGCAGGGCGGTCCTGGACGAGTTCCGTACCCGCGCACAGTTCGCCGGACGTCTCGCCGAGATCGACGCACTTCTCTGGTCCCGGGCGGGAGACAACCGCGACACCGTCGAGGGGGCGATGACGGAGCACCTGCGGGAACTTCGGCTGCTGCGGGTCACAGAGCCCGAGGAGAGCGACCGGTTCGTGGTGACCGAGGGCGAGGGGAACGCCTTCGAGCTGCTGAGTCCGGCGTATGTGGACGAGTTGACAGGAAAGGTCATACTCGCCGGTCAGTTGCGACGTGTCGCCGGGCAGGCGGGCATGAAGGTGGGGAAGGAAGCATGACGGCAGCCGGAATCGACTTCGGGACCACAAATTCGGTCGCCGCCCAGTGGAACGGCGAATTCGTCGAGGTGCTGGAGATCGGCGGGCAGGGGCTGGACGCGAACTGGCGGCGTGAAGGCTTCGAGCAGCTGTACCCGTCGGTCGTCGGTACGAGCTCCCTGCGGCCGGGCACTCTGTTCGGCTGGGAGGCGAAGCTCCGTTCCGAGCAGGCCGTCGAGGCGTGCAAACGGATGCTGCGCGAGGAACCGTTCGTCATGCTGGGCGGTGAACGGTTCGCCGCGACCACCGCGGCCGCCGGCGTCTTCCACGCCATCGCGCGGGCGGCGGAGGAAGAGGCCGCCACCGAGATCCGCGAGGCCGTCGTCACCGTTCCTGCCAATGCGACCGGAGCGGCCCGCTTCCGGACCCGTGAGGCCGCGCGCGCCGCGGGGATCACGGTCCGCACCCTTCTGAACGAGCCGACCGCAGCCGCGATCGCGTACGCGCACGAGATGGAGGCCGACGGCGAGTTCCTGGTCTTCGACTGGGGCGGTGGCACCATGGACGCCACCCTTCTCCTGCACGACGACGGATTCTTCGACGAGAAGGCGAGCCGAGGTGTCAACCGCCTCGGTGGCCTGGAGATCGACGAGCGGTTGCGCCGCATGGTCCTCGATCGGGCACCGGCGCGGGGGCGATGGAGCGACTCCGAGAAGCGGATGTTCGCCCTGGAGATCGAGCGGGCCAAGATCCTGCTCTCCCATCAGGAGTCGGTACGCGTCCTGACGCCCGACGACGTCACCGTCGAGATCGGACAGGACGAGTTCTCCGAGGCGATACAGGACCTCATCAGCCGTGCGCTCGACCCGGTGGAGGAGTGCCTGGAGCAGGCCCGGATCGATCCGCAGGACCTCACCGCAGTGCTGATGATCGGCGGCAGCAGCCAGATTCCCGCCGTGCGCGCGGCGGTCTCGGAGGCGCTCGACTGCGAACTCGTGGACAGCGCCCTGTGCAACCCGATGACCGCAGTGGCCGAGGGAGCGGCCATCAGTGCCGCCGCCATGGACGGCGAGCTGAAGAGCATCATCCGGGTGGTCAACACGCATGCTCTGGGCACGGTCACCAAGGACCGCGAAGGAAGGCGGAGCTTCAGTTCCGTCATCGACCGGAACCAGCGGCTTCCGCAGCAGCGCGTGAAGTCGTACGAGCCGACGAAGGACAATCTCTCCCAGCTGACCGTCGAAGTCTGGGAGGGCGACCCCGACCGCGAGGTCGATCACCCGGACAACGTCAAACTGACCGACCTGATCCTGTCCTACCCCCGGCGGTGCGGGGCCGAGGACGGTGTCTTCGATCTGGAGTACACCTACAGCAAGGAGGGCCTGCTGACGGTAAAGGCGACCTTGCAGAAGACCGGCGAGGTCGTCCTCGACGACGAGGTGAAGGTGTTCGGGGACGGGAACGTCCTGCCGGAGTTGACGAGAGAACTCGACCGGTTGCGTGCCCTCGCGCCGGCCTCGCGGCCCGCGACCACACCGACCCACCCCCAGCAGGTCAACCCCCGGGGCCAGGGCGACGGCGTGCCCAAGCCCACTCGCCCCAGCTCCTCCCCCGCGCCGGCCGGCGCGGTCACGGCGTCGGCACCGCTCGTCATCGACGGCTCCAATCTCGCGTGGAACGGTCGGCCGCCGCGTACGGCGGGCGGCAGGCCGAGCTTTGCGGCGTTGCAGGCGGCGGTCCGTTCGCTGCGGTTCAAGCACGCAGACCGCGACATCCATGTGGTGGTCGATGCCAGCCTGCGCCATGACGTATCCCCCGAGGAACGGCCTCTCGTGGAGACGGCCATCGCTGACGGCACCGTCGTACAGCCCCCGGCCGGTACCGAGGGCCGGGGTGACGCGCTGGTGATCAGCATCGCCGAAGAGGTCGGCGGAATCATCGTCTCGAACGACAACTTCGCGCCATTCCAGAAGGCGAATCCGTGGCTACGCATCTCCGGGCGAGTCATGGGGGCCACGCAGTCGCAGGGTGTGTGGGTCTTCAACCGACGCGTACCCAACCCGGCGACATCCAGCCAACGTAGGTGACACTCCGAGCACGTTACACACGCGTTGACGGCGTCAACGGATTGACGCCGTCAACTTCAGCAGGCGAAGATATACGCTCCCAGCGGGATTGACCCGCCTTGCGCGCGATCGGGTGAAACGGGAGTGGCAGTGAGCTTGGAGATCATCGACGGACGCTTCCGGGTCACGGGGTCCGTCGGGCGCGGCAACATGGGAGAGGTCCGCCGCGCCGAGGACCTCCGGGCCACGCCGGACTCCCCCTTCAAGGAAGTGGCGGTCAAGACCATCCTGCGCGGCCGGACCGGCTCCGCGATCGACGCATCGGGCTCCGGGAAGGAGGTCGACCGCTTCCGCCGTGAAGTGCGGATCATGCGCATGCTCTCCCAGGGCCACCCGAACCTCACCCGGCTGATCGACGGCGGCGTCGACGACCAGCCGGGGGGCAGCGGTCTGCCCTACCTGGCCATGGAGTTGCTCGACGGTCACCCGCTCGCGGACCTCATCGACGAGGAGCCCCAGCTCCCCGTCTCCTGGGTCGCCGCCATCGGGGCGCAGATCGCCGCCGGGCTCGCCGCCGCGCACACGGCCGGAGTCGTGCACCGCGACCTGAAGCCCGCCAATGTGATGCTGACCCGCGACGGCACCGTCAAGATCCTCGACTTCGGCATGGGATCGATCGTCGACGACCCGGACCAGACACGGCTGACCAGCACGGGCGTCAGCGTCGGCACGGCCCGCTACATGGCACCCGAGCAGTTCCGGGCCGAACGCGTCACCGCCCTCGCCGACCTCTACGCGCTCGGCTGCATCCTGTACGAACTGCTGATCGGACAGCCGCCGTTCTCCGCCCGGACCCCGTACGAGCTCTCCGAGCAGCACCAGCACGCGCGGCCGCCGCTGCTGACCCTGGTGCGCCCGGACCTGCCCGCCGAGCTGGTCCGCCTGGTCGACCGCCTGCTCGAGAAGGAAGCCGAACTGCGGCCCGAGAACGCCGCCCTGCTCCGTGACGTGCTGGTCCCGCTCGCACTCGCGCCGGACGACACGGCCGCCCTCCTTGCCCCGCACTGGCAGGTGATGGACCCGGTGGCCCGGCTGCGGGCCCTGCTCCCGGAGCGCACCCCGGCGGCGCCCGCACCCGTGCCGCGCAGGGAACCGCGCCTGCCCGAGACGATGGACGTCTTCGGTATCCACGCCGACCTGATCAGCGAGTACGAGAGCTTCACCAAGAGCGCGACGGTGATCCGGGACGCCCGGATCGACGGCTTCGTCGCGGACGACATGGCGGCGAAGTCGCAGTGGCCCGACCCGTGGCTGTCGTTGAACCCGTTCTTCGCCGACGGGGGCAAGGTCACCGACCTCGTACGGGACGGGATCCTGCACCCCAGGTGCGCGGAGATCTTCCAGGCGGGCAAGAAGGAGAGCTCGCGGCGCCCGGACGGGCGGCCGCTGACCTTCCATCTCCACCAGCGGCAGGCCATCGAGGCCGCGCAGGCGGGCGACTCCTACGTGCTGACGACCGGTACGGGCTCCGGCAAGTCCCTGTCGTACATCGTCCCGATCGTGAACCACGTCCTGAAGGAGCGTCAGGCGGGAAGCGCGGGGGGCCGGGTGCGCGCGATCGTCGTGTACCCCATGAACGCCCTGGCGAACTCGCAGCTGATGGAGCTGGAGAAGTACCTGCGCCACGGATTCGGGGCGGGGAACGAGCCGGTCACCTTCGCCCGCTACACCGGCCAGGAGTCCGACGAGCAGCGGCGGGAACTGCGCAAGAACCCTCCGGACATCCTGCTGACGAACTACGTGATGCTGGAGCTCATGCTGACCCGGCCGGACGACCGGTCGAGTCTCATCCGCATGGCCGACGGGCTGCAGTTCCTCGTCTTCGACGAGTTGCACACCTACCGGGGCAGGCAGGGCGCGGACGTGGCGTTCCTGATCCGCCGGGTTCGCGAGGCCTGCCGGGCCTCGACAACCCTTCAGTGCATCGGCACCTCGGCCACCATGTCCACCGAGGGCTCCTGGGAGGATCAGCGGCGCGAAGTGGCCAAGGTGGCCTGCCGGCTGTTCGGTACGAAGGTGCTGCCGAAGCGCGTCATCGGCGAGACCCTCATCCGGGCCACCGAGGAGGCGCCGGTGACGGTGCCCGCCGAGCGGCTGCGCGTGCCGGCGGCGCCCCGTTCCTACGAGGCGCTGACGAAGGACTCGCTGGCGCGTTGGCTGGAGTCGCGGTTCGGTCTGGAGCGCGAGGAGGGCACGGGGCGGTTCCGGCGCTGCGCCCCGGGGACCGTCGAGGATGCGGCGGCCGAGCTCGCCGCTCGGTCCGGGGTGGCCGAGGAGGGCGTGCGCGAGGCGATCCGCACCACTCTGGAGGCGGGTTCGCAGGCGAAGAACCCGATGACGGAGCGTCCGCTGTTCGCCTTCCGGCTGCACCAGTTCCTCTCGAAGGGCGACACGGTCTACACGACCCTCGAGGATCCGCTCAGCCGCCCGCTGACCCGCACCTACCAGCTGGAGCAGCCCGGCAGCGACGGCAAGCCGCTGTTCCCGCTGGCGTTCTGCCGTGAGTGCGGCCAGGAGTACCTGACGGTCTGGCGCACCGAGGAGAGCGGGACGTTCCGGTACGAGCCGCGCCGGGACACCTCCGCCTCCGGGGGCCGGGACGGCGAGGGCTACCTGTACCTCGGCATGCCCGGGGAGGACTACGAGTGGCCGGCCGATCCGCAGACGGCCGTGGACGACCGGCGGTTGCCGGAGTCGTGGCTCGAGACGGACGCGCAGGGCGTGACCGTCGTCAGGAAGTCCTACCGGCCCCGGGTGCCCAAGCGGGTCGTCGTGGACGGGTTCGGGAACGAGTCGGGCGACGGTCTGGTGGCGGCGTTCGTCCCGGCGCCGTTCCTCTTCTGCGTGCACTGCCAGGTCTCGTACGAGCAGACCCGCGGCCGGGACTTCGCCAAGCTGGCCACGCTGGACCAGGAGGGCCGTTCCTCGGCCACCTCGCTGATCTCCGCGTCGATCGTGAAGTCCCTGCGGGCGGTGCCGGAGGAGAGCCTCGGCAAGGAGGCGCGCAAGCTCCTCACCTTCGTCGACAACCGGCAGGACGCCTCGCTCCAGGCCGGCCACTTCAACGACTTCGCGCAGGTCACCCAGTTGCGCGGCGCTCTCTACCAGGCCGCTGTGCGGGCGGGCGAGGAAGGCCTGCACCACGACGAGCTCGCCGAAGCGGTGACCGAGGTGATGGGTCTCTCACCGCGCGAGTACGCGGAGGGCAGGGCCCTGGCTCCCTCGATGGAGCGTCGTGCGACGAAGGCCTTCCGGGATGTCGTGGGGTACCGGCTCTACCGGGACCTGGAGCGCGGCTGGCGCATCACGATGCCGAACCTGGAGCAGACGGGTCTGCTGCGGATCGACTACGAGGACCTGGGCTGGATCGCCGCCCAGCCGGACCGCTGGCAGGCCGCGCACACCGTGCTGCGCGAGGCGGACCCCGCTCTGCGCGAGGAGGTCGCCCGTACGCTCCTCGACTACATGCGGCGTGCCCTCGCCATCGACGTGCAGTACTTCCGGGACGACTTCGACACGCTCCTGCGAGCGAGCGAGGAACGCCTCACCGGACCCTGGGTCCTGAGCGAGAGCGACCGACCCGCCGTCGGCACCGCCTACCCGTACGGTTCGAAGCCGGGTATGGAGCGCTCGGCACTGTTCCTGTCGGCCCGCGGCAAGTTCGGCAAGTATCTCCGTCGGAACATGCCCGAGCTGCGTGCCCTGCCGCTGGACGACGTCCAGGTCGTCATCGAGGACCTGCTGAAGGTGCTGCTCCATGCGGAGCTGGTCCGCGAGGTGGAGACGGCCCCCGAGCACGCCGGCCCCGCCTACCGCCGTCGGGCGGCCGAGAAGCGCACCGGCTACCGGGTGTCGGCCGCCGCCCTGATCTGGCGGGCCGGCAGCGGTGAGAGGGGAGCGATCGACCCGCTGGCGCGCACGTACAGCAGCGGGGAGGGCCCGCGCGTCAACCCGTTCTTCCGCAACCTGTACCGGACGGCGGCGGCCGAGCTGGCCGGCCTGTTCGCCCGGGAGCACACGGCGCAGGTCACCCCGGAGGACCGGCTGGAGCGGGAGGGCCTGTTCCGCACGGCGGAACTGCCCCTGCTGTACTGCTCGCCGACGATGGAGCTGGGCGTCGACATCTCCTCGCTGAACGCCGTGCTGATGCGCAATGTGCCGCCGACCCCGGCGAACTACGCGCAGCGCTCGGGCCGGGCGGGCCGTTCCGGTCAGCCCGCCCTGGTGACCACGTACTGCGCCACGGGCAACAGCCACGACCAGTACTACTTCCGGCGCTCCCAGGACATGGTGGCCGGGCAGGTGGCGCCGCCGCGTCTGGACCTCGCCAACGAGGACCTGGTCCGCTCCCACATCCAGGGCATCTGGCTCGCGGAGACGGGGATGAAGCTGGGCGTCGCGATCCCGGACGTCGTCGACGTGGCCTACGACCCCGACGGCAGCGACCGCCCCGATCCGCAGATGCCGCTGCCGCTCCTCGCCCACATCCGCGACCTGTCCCTGGACGAGGGCGCCCGCCGGCGTGCGGTCGCCGCGGCCCGTACCGTCCTCGCCCCGCTGATCGCGGACTTCGCGGACACCACCTGGTGGTACGACGAGTGGATCGAGGACCGGATCGAGCGTGCCCCGCAGCGGTTCGACGACTCCTTCGACCGGTGGCGCGAGCTGTTCCGGGCGGCCGTCGTCGACCAGTACGAGCAGAACAAGCGGGTCGTCGACCACACCCTCTCGCAGGGCGAGCAGGGCCGGGCGCGCACGCGCCGCCGCGAGGCGGAGACGCAGACGAACCTGCTGCTCAACCGCTCGTCGGACAGCAAGTCGGTGATGAGCGACTTCAACCCGTACCGCTACCTCGCGTCCGAGGGCTTCCTGCCCGGCTACAGCTTCCCGCGGCTTCCCCTGGCCGCGTACATCCCGCGCTCCGGCAACCGCCGCAACGCCGACGGCGACTATCTGCAGCGGCCCCGGTTCCTCGCGATCCGGGAGTTCGGCCCCGGCGCGCTGATCTACCACGAGGGTGCCCGCTACCAGGTCACCCGCGTGCAGCTGCCGCCGGACGCCTCGGGCGACCTGGCGACGGCGGAGGCGCGGCGCTGCGACGGCTGCGGCTACCACTACGCCGTCAAGCCCGGCGTGGACAAGTGCGCGATGTGTGGGGAGGAGCTGAGGAGCAAGCGCACCGGTCTGCTCCATCTGCACACCGTGTACACCACCCCGCGCGAGCGGATCTCCTCCGACGAGGAGGAGCGCCGCCGGGCCGGTTTCCGTCTGGAGACCTCGTACGCCTTCCAGGGCCACGGCGCCCGCAAGGGACGGCTCACCTCGCACGTCACCGACGCCGAAGGCGCGCCCGTCCTCGACCTGGACTACGGCGACTCGGCGACGGTCCGTATCACCAACCTCGGCCGCGTCCGGGACAAGGAGGGCGAGCCGGACGGCTACTGGCTGGACCTGGGCGACGGCCGCTGGCTCAACGACCGGGCCGCCGCGGACGCCATCGAGGGCACTGGCATGCCGGTGGTCGACGAGGACGGCAACGAGAAGCGCCGCAAGAAGCGTGTCCTGCCCTATGTGGAGGACCGCCGCAACATCCTCGTCCTCACCCTGGACGAGCCACAGCCGGAGCCGGTGGCCCTGTCGTTCCTGTACGCGCTCGAGCGGGGCATCGAGGCCGCGTTCGAGCTGGAGGACTCCGAGCTGACCGCGGAGCTGCTGCCCCCGGACGACGGCCCGCGGCGCCGCATCCTGTTCACGGAGGCGGCCGAGGGCGGCGCCGGTGTGCTGCGGCGCATCCAGCACGACAGGGACGCCCTGGCCAAGGCCGCCCGTACCGCCCTGGAGATCTGCCACTTCGATCCGGACACCGGCGAGGACGAGGGCGGCCCTGCGGACGGCGAGGAGTGCGCCCGTGGCTGCTACGCCTGCCTGCTGACCTACGCCAACCAGACGCACCACCGCAGGCTGAGCCGGCACAGCGCACGCCCGCTGCTCGCACGCCTCGCCGACGCCCGGACGGAACGGGAGGACCGCGGCGAGTCCCGCAGCGAGGCCTTCCGCAGGCTGGCCCCGGCCGCCGCCGGCGGCGAAGCGCCGGAGCGGGCCGAGGCGCCCGCGCCGACCCCGCTGGAAACGGACCTGGGCGCCCTCGTCACGAGCGGCGACCTGCTCGGCTGGCTCAGGGCGAAGGGCTACCGGCTGCCGGACGAGGTCAAGGTCCTCGTCCCGGAGGCCGGGGCCTGCCCCGACCTCGTCTTCCGCCTGGACGGCGCCAACCTCGCGGTGTTCGTCGACGGCCCCGGCCACGCGGCCGACTCGACGCGTGACGTCGAGGCCGGCTACCGCCTGGAGGACGCCGGCTGGGACGTCGTGCGCTTCCCGACGGACGCCGACTGGGACGCCATCACCGACCACAACGCCGCTTACTTCCACCTGCGTTGACCGCAGCACCCCTTCTCGATCCCAAGGAACTGAGACAACTCATGAGCCTCACGTACACAGCCGGCTCGCTGGTCGCCGCCCGTGGCCGGGAATGGGTGGTGCTGCCCGAGAGCGCCCCCGACATGCTGGTGCTGCGCCCCCTGGGCGGGGGCGAGGACGACATCGCGGCCGTCTTCCCCGCCTTCGAGGAGGTGCGTCCGGCCGAGTTCGCGGCGCCGAGCCCGGCCGACCTGGGCGACCAGCGGTCCGCCGGTCTGCTGCGTACGGCGCTCCGGATCGGCTTCCGCTCGGGTGCGGGCCCGTTCCGCTCGCTGGCCTCGATCGCCGTGGAGCCCCGGGCCTATCAGCTGGTCCCGCTCCTCATGGCGCTGCGGCAGCGGACCGTACGGCTGCTGATCTCGGACGACGTCGGCATCGGCAAGACGGTCGAGGCCGGCCTGATCGCCAAGGAGCTGCTCGCGCAGGGCGAGGCGACCCGGCTCGCGGTGCTGTGCTCCCCCGCGCTCGCCGAGCAGTGGCAGTCCGAGCTGCGGGAGAAGTTCGGCATCGACGCCGAACTCGTCCTCGCCTCCACGGTGTCACGTCTGGAGCGCGGCCTTGAGCTGGGCCAGTCCCTGTTCGACAAGCACCCGTACACGATCATCTCGACGGACTTCATCAAGTCGACCCGGCACCGCGAGGACTTCGTCAAGCACTGCCCCGACCTGGTGATCGTCGACGAGGCCCACTCCTGCGTGGCGGCCGACGACGCCGCCAACGGTGGTACGTCGTCCGCGGCGAACCAGCTCCGGTACGAGCTGCTGCGCAGGGTCTCCGCCGACGAGGACCGGCACCTGCTGCTGCTGACGGCGACCCCGCACTCCGGCAAGGAGTCCGCGTTCCGTAACCTGCTCGGCCTGGTGCGGCCCGAACTCGCGACGCTTGACCTGGAGTCCCCGGCGGGCAGGGCGAAGCTCGCCGAGCATTTCGTGGCCCGCAAGCGCGCCGACGTCCGCGAGTACCTCACCAAGGAGGACGGCCTCGCCGACGACTCGCTGGCCGAGCGGACGGCCTTCCCGTCCGACCGCTGGACGAAGGACGAGCCGTACAAGCTGACGCCGGGCTACCGGGCGCTGCTCGACGACGCCATCGCCTACGCCCGCGACCGCGTCGCGGCCGCCGGCGAGCAGGGCAAGCGGGAGGCGCGGATCGCCTGGTGGTCGGTGATCGCACTGCTGCGCTCGATGGTGTCCTCGCCCGCGGCCGCCGCGCAGACGCTGAAGACCCGCTCCGAGTCCGCCACCGCCCGCACCGCGCAGGAGGCGGACGCGCTGGGCTCCCCGGTGGCCTCCGACTCCGCCGAGAACGACCGGCTCGAAGGCATGGACGTCGCCCCGGGCGCCGCCGAGTCGGAGGAGGCGGGTGCCCGGCTGCTCGACCTCTCCCGGCGGGCCGCCGCGCTCGTCGGCCCGGCCGAGGACGCGAAGCTGAAGGCCCTCACCCGCCACCTGAAGAGCCTGATCGCCGACGGCTACCACCCGATCGTCTTCTGCCGCTACATCCCCACCGCCGAGTACCTCGCCACCCAGCTGGAGGGCAAGCTCGGCAAGAAGACGAAGATCGCCGCGGTGACCGGCACCCTCTCCCCGCAGCAGCGCCTGGAGCGCATCGAGCAGCTCGCCGCCGAGGCCGCCGCCGAGGAGGCCGACGACCCGGCCGTCCGCCGCGTCCTCATCGCCACCGACTGCCTCTCCGAGGGCGTCAACCTCCAGCACCACTTCGACGCGGTCGTCCACTACGACCTCGCGTGGAACCCCACCCGCCACGACCAGCGCGAGGGCCGCGTCGACCGCTACGGGCAGAAGCGCGACCAGGTCCGGGTCATCACCATGTACGGCGAGGACAACGGCATCGACGGCAAGGTCCTGGAGGTGCTGTTCAAGAAGCACCGGCAGATCATGAAGGACCTGGGCATCTCCGTCTCCGTCCCCGACGAGACCGCGTCCGGCGTCACCGACGCCGTCGTGGAGTGGCTGCTGCTGCACGGTCGGCAGGGCAGCCAGGAGAGTCTGTTCGACCTGGACGGCCACCAGGAGTCGTTCGACCGGATCGAGCGCGAATGGAACTCGGCCGCCGAGCGGGAGAAGACCTCCCGCTCCAAGTACGCCCAGCGCGCCATCCACCCGGAGGAGGTCGCACGCGAGGTCGCCGCCGTACGGGCCGCGCTCGGCGGCGCCGAGGAGGTACGCGGCTTCGCGCTGGAGGCCCTGCGCGACCTGGACGCACTGGTCCGCGACCCACGTGACGGCTCCGGCGACTTCACGGCCCAGGCCGGCGGCACCCCCGCCGGCCTGCGGGACGCGCTCGCCGCCACCCTCGGCGGACGGCTCGTCGAGGAGGACCGCGAGATCCCCTTCCGCACCACGCCCGCGATCGGCCGCGGCGAGGCCGCCCTGGTCCGTACCGACCCGGCGATCGGCGCCATCGCCTCGTACGTCCTGGACTCGGCCCTCGACGCGAACACCCCCGGCCCCCGCCCGGCACGCCGCTGCGGTGTCGTCACCACGGACGCGGTGAGCATCCGCACCACGCTCCTCCTGGTCCGCTACCGCTTCCACCTCACGCTGCCGTCCCGCACCGGCGAGCGGCAGCTGGTCGCCGAGGACGCCCGGCTCCTCGCGTACGAAGGGATGCCGTCGCGCGCCCGCTGGCTCGACGACGAGGCGACCGCCGCGCTCCTCGGGGCCCGCGCCACCGCCAACACCCACGAGCAGATGGTGGCCAACCAGATCGCCAAGGACCTGGGCGGTCTGCCGGACCTGGCCGCGCACCTCACCGAGTACGGCACACGCCTGGCCGCCGAGCTCGACGCCTCGCACCGCCGGGTCCGCAAGGCCAACGAGGAGATCGTCCGCGGTCTGAAGGTCGTCCCGCAGGAGCCCGCCGACGTCCTCGGCGTGTACGTCTACCTGCCCCAGCAGTCCGCCCCCGCCGCGTCCGCCCCTACCGTGTCCGGAGCCGAAGCCTGATGTCCGCCGCCACCCGCAACGCCCTGGCCTTCACCGCCGTCACCACGGTCGGCGGACTGCTCCCCGCCGACATGCTGCTCCGCATCGCCGAGGCGCGGAACCTGCCCGGCACCAAGTCCGCCGACTACGGCCTGCCCGCCTCCGTGCCCGTACGCGACGAGGCCGAGCGCGCCTGGGAGTACCTCAAGCCCCTCTGGCGCGACCTGCGCGCAGCCCTGCCGTCGGACCCGACGACCGGCGCACCCGCCGCCGACCCGACCGGTCGCGCTGGCACCGACTGGCTGGCCCAGCTCTTCCGCAAGCTGGACTTCGGCGCGCTGACGGAGGTCGGTGCGGCGGGAATCCCCGCCGACTCCGACCCGGACAAGCGCTTCCCCGTCTCCCACCGGCACGGCCCCGCGCTCATCCACCAGATCCCCTGGAACCAGGAACTCGACAAGCGCCCGGCCCCCGGCCAGGTCCCCGCGCAGTCCATGCTCCAGGACTGCCTCAACCGCGCCGAGGCCCACCTGTGGGCCGTCCTCACCAACGGGCGTCGCCTGCGCCTGCTGCGCGACTCCTCGTCCTTCTCCACCGCGGCCTACGTCGAGTTCGACCTCGAAGCCCTCTTCGACGGCGAGCTGTTCAGCGAGTTCGTCCTCCTGTACAGCCTGCTGCACGCGTCCCGCTTCACCGTGGCGGACGGCACGGCTGCCTCGGGGTGCTGGCTGGAGAAGTGGCGCGCCGAGGCCGTGACCTCCGGCGCCCGTGCCCTGGACCAGCTCCGCCTGGGCGTCCAGAACGCCCTCACGGTCCTCGGTACGGGCTTCCTGCGCCACCCGGACAACGGCAAGCTGCGCGAGAACACCGACCCGAAGGACCTCCGGGACGCCCTCCTTCGCCTCGTCTACCGGCTGCTGTTCGTCTTCGTCGCCGAGGACCGCGACGCCCTGCTCGACGGAAAGCCGGGCGAGCCGGGACGGGAGGCGTACGAGCGGTACTTCTCCTCGGCCCGGCTCCGCGAACGCGCCCGCCGACGGCAGGGCACGGCCCACGGCGACCAGTACGAGGCCCTGCGCATCGTCCTGACCGCCCTCGGCACGGAGGGCGGCCGCCCCGAGCTCGGTCTGCCCGGCCTCGGCGGCCTGTTCTCCCACAAGCCGGCCGACGCGCCGCTCGACGGCCTCAAGCTGTCCAACGAGTCGCTGCTCGCCGCCGTCCGCCACCTCGCCCAGGTCCGCGACCCGGGCGCCCGCCGCTGGCGTCCGGTCGACTACCGCCACCTGGACGCCGAGGAGCTCGGCTCGGTCTACGAGTCCCTGCTCGAGCTGGAGCCCAAGCACTCGGCGACGGACCGGTCTTTCGAACTGATCGAGGTGGCCGGCAACACCCGTAAGACAACGGGCAGTTACTACACCCCGTCCTCGCTCATCGAGTGCCTGCTCGACACGACGCTGGACCCGGTGATAGACGATGCCGTGAAGCGGGGAGAGCTGAAGGCCACTGAGGCCGGCCGCCCCGACCCCGCCGACGACATCGTCGCGGAGCTCCTTTCCCTGACGGTCTGCGACCCGGCCTGCGGCTCGGGCCACTTCCTCGTCGCCTCGGCCCGCCGCATCGCGAAGCGCGTGGCGTCGGTACGTGAGCGGAACCCGGAGCCCCCCGTCGACGCCCTGCGCCACGCCCTCCACGAGGTCGTCGCGCGCTGCATCTACGGCGTGGACCTCAACCCGATGGCCGTGGAGCTGGCCAAGGTGTCGCTGTGGCTGGAGGCGATGGAACGGGGCAAGCCGCTGAGCTTCCTCGACGCGCACGTCAAGCACGGCAACGGGCTGATCGGCACAACGCCGAAGCTGCTGTCGGAGGGTGTCCCGGACGACGCGTTCAAGCCGATCGAAGGCGATGACCGGAAGTACGCGTCCGCGCTCGTCAAGCGCAACAAGGCCCAGCGGGGCGGCCAGGACGAGCTCCTCTTCGACACGGAGCCTCTGCCGGGGAACGAGCGGTACGCGGCGGAGCTTGCGCGGATCACGATGGCCCCGGCGGATTCGCTGGAGCAGGTACGGGCCCAGGAGTCCGCCTATCGCGCCTATACGGAGTCGTCCGCCTACGTCCACGACCTGCACGCTGCTGATGCGTGGTGCGCCGCGTTCGCGTGGCCGAAGCAGAAGGGCGCGCCGGAGGCCCCGACGGACCAGGTGTTCCGGGCGCTGCGGGGCCGGGACCAGGCGGCTGTGCCGGACGCGACGCATGAGGAGATCCTGAAGCTGCGGGACCAATACCGCTTCTTCCACTGGCACCTGGAGTTCCCAGAGGTGTTCTCAGTCCCGGAGTCGGGTGTGGGTGTCCAGGCGGGGACGGGGTGGGCTGGCGGGTTCGACGCGGTGGTGGGGAATCCACCGTGGGAGCGGGTGAAGCTCCAGGAGCAGGAGTTCTTCGCCCAGCGCGACCCGCGCATCGCGGAGGCCAAGAACGCGGCCGCCCGCAAGCGTCTGATCGCTGAGCTGCGCGACGACCGTGACGGTGCCCAGCTCTATGAGGAGTTCGAGGCCGCGAAGCGCCGCGCGGAGGGCGAGAGCCACTTCTTGCGGGCCAGCGCGCGGTTCCCGCTGACGGGGCGCGGTGACATCAACACGTACGCCGTCTTCACGGAGACGGACCGCACGCTGACGGGGCTGCGGGGGCGGACGGGCGTGATCGTGCCGACGGGGATCGCTACGGACGCGACGACGCAGTTCTTCTTCAAGGACCTGGTCGCGAAGGGGCACTTGGTCGCGCTGTACGGCTTCGAGAACGAGGAGAAGGTCTTCCCCGGTGTCCATCACAGCGTGAACTTCGCCCTGTTCTGCATGGCGGGGTCCGGCTCTCCCGATGAGCCGATCTCCATTGCTTTCCGGGTCCGTCAGGTCGAGCAGATCCCGGAGCGCGCCTACCCTCTGACGGGCCGCGACATCCAGCTCCTGAACCCGAACACCGGTACATGCCCCGTCTTCCGCAGCCGCCGGGACGCCGAGATCACTTTGGGGATCTACCGTCGTATGCCAGTGCTAATCGACGAGAATAAGGGGGCTGGCGGGAACCCCTGGGATGTCTCGTTCATGACCATGTTCCATATGTCGAACGACTCCCATCTGTTCCGTCCCGCCGCCCGGGACAACGAGACCTTCGACGACCTCCTGAAGTCAGGCTGGGCCCTCGACGGCAACGTCCTCGTCCGCGACGAGGAGCGCTTGCTCCCTCTGTTCGAGGCAAAGATGCTGCACCACTACGACCATCGCTTCTCCACATACGAGAACGCCACGGAGAAGCAGCTCGCTGTGGGCACCCTCCCGCGCTTCACTGTGGAACAGCACCAGGACGCCGCCGCCGTACCGCTCCCGCGTTACTGGGTGCCAGAGCGGGATGTTCCGACCGGCGAAGTCGACAAGAACGGCAAGCCCGTCATGGAGTCGGGCGTCCGCAGCCGATTGGCCGCCAAGAGGTGGGACCGGGGCTGGGTAATGGGCTTTCGAAAGATCTGTCGCGCTTCAGACGAGCGCACAGCAATCACCTACGCGTTCCCTCGCGCAGGACTCGGCGACTCCGGCAACATCGTGATCCCGCGGAACTTCAAGCATGCACCCCTGCTCTATAGCAACAGCGTCTCGATGGTGCTCGACTACGTGCTGCGACAGAAGCTCGGCGGCACCAACCTAAACTTCTTCCAGTTCGAACAGCTCCCCTTCATCGCCCCAGAGGTCATCGCGCTGCACGCGGCTTCCTTGACCCCGCGCATCCTCGAACTCACCTACACAGCCGACGACATGTCCCCATTCGCGCGGGACCTCGGTGACACTGGCGCCCCCTTCCGTTGGGACACCGACCGCCGTGCCGTCATCCGTGCCGAGCTGGACGCCCTCTTCTTCCACCTCTACGGCATCACCCGCGACGACACCGCCTACATCCTCGACACCTTCAACGTCACCCGCGACAACGACATCAAGGCGCACGGCGAGTACCGCACCAAGAACCTGATCCTCGCCGAGTACGACCGGATGGCCGCCGCCGGCCTGACGATGGAGACCCCGCTCACCGAGGGCGAGGCCGGCAGCTACCGTTCCACGCTCACCCCGCCCCCCGGCCAGGGCCCTCGCCACAACTGACCCACCCGAGGAAGCAACGCCAAGTGGTCCGTAGAAGCCAGACCAGCAACCCGCGTTCGGCCGTCGTTCTGACCTCGGGCGCGGACTGGGGGACGCGTGCCGCTGGGCAGCGTCGGGGCAGTGGGGCCGAGTTCCCGCTGCCCCGGCGGCAGGCCGCGAAGGTCAAGGCCTTGCAGCAGGTCCTCGGGGTGATCCGTACGGCGATCAACGCCAAGCGCTGGGCCCAGGCGCGGTACATGCTCAGCCGCGCCCGGGCCCTCGTCAACGCCCTGCCCGCCGATCAGACCGTCCAGGAACGCGAGCAGCTCACGCTGCTCCGGAAGAAGTTCGAGGCACGCGGCACGACGGCCGCCAAGAGCACCCCGAAGAAGAAGCCGGCCCCGAAGCCCGCGCCCAAGAAGGCCGCGCCGAGACCCGCACCCGACCTCGGCGACCGCGTCCTCAACCGTGCCGCGCTCGGTTACGGCCCTGCCGGCGAGGAATGACAGGCACCTCACGTCTCACACCCTTGAGAGGGGACCGCCCATGGAACCACGCGGCTATCGCATGGTCGTGTCGACCGAATCGGACTACGTCGACACCTGTGGCATAGCAGAGCGAGAACTCATCGAATGGCTCAAGTCGAAACGGTACGACCCTTCCGGGCTTGACGAAGGTCGGACCGAGATCGCCGCCCACGCGACCCTCGACCGCGACTCCGAGTCCGGCAGGAAGGGCGCGTACAGCCGGTGGCGCATGCGCGAGACGCCCCCCGGCGCCTCCGGCACCTGGCAGTCGACGCTCGTCGTGCGCTCCGGGCTCCCCGAGGACGAGGGCCGCACCTGGGTACAGATCGACATCGAGCACCAGCCTGCCAACGCGGGCGAGTTCCCCACCCCCGCCAACACGCCAGGCATCGCCCGCTCCCTCCTGGATGCGCTGGAGGCGCGTGACGGTCAGGCCGACGTCACCACCGCGCCCGCCTTCATCGAGGACGACGACGACGTCGACGACCTGCTCGAAGAGCTGTGCGACGCCAACCGTCGGATGCCCGTCGTCATCGCCACCGTTCCGTACGGGAAGGACCCCGACGACTGGTCGCGCACGGTCGTGGAACCGCTCTTCCGGAACCTGCACGGGCTGGCTGTGCTGTACGTCCTCATGCCGGCTGCACAGGCCAAGTTCAACACCGCGCTGGAGTACCACCCCGTGTTCGGTGGTGGCGTCCGCACGTACGTACCAGGGCTCGATCCGGCCTGGAAGCCGGACGCGCAGCGGCATCCCGTCATGTCCCGCCGAACCATCGAAGCCGGTACGCGTCGCGCCGCCGCCATCCTGGCAAAGCTCCCGCAACGGCTCGCCTCACGCCACACGCTGCCCGCCGCCCTGCTGAGCGTTCCGCGCCAGCGGGCGCGGCTTCGCCCGAACTCGGACGGGGCTGACATCGCCCAGCTGCGTAACGACAACGCCGCCCTGACCTCGCTGCTGGACGAGGCGGAGCAGGCGGAGGCGATGCGCGTCAACGAGATCAACGACCTGTACGCGGAGCTCGCCAAGACAGAGCGGGGAAGCGATGACCTGAGGGGCGAGAACGAGGAGCTTTACGACAAGTTCCAGGAATCCCAGCGCCTCATTCGTTTCCTGCGCGAACGCCTGGAAGCAGCAGGAGAGTTCGCCACGGCCTACTGCTCCGCCGACGTCCCGGCCATCACCTATCCGGAGACCTTCGCCGACCTGCTCGACCGGCTGGAAGAGCTTCCTTTCATCACGTTTACGGGCAACCTCAAGACCACCCGGGGACTCGACAGCCAGTCGGTGGACAACTGGCTGAACGTGGCCTGGGACGGTCTCTTGGCGCTCAACCAGTTCGCCGAGGCCTCTGCCAACGGCAAGGCCTCCGGCGACTTCCTGAGCTGGTGCAAGTCCGAGGCGTCCGGCGCTTTCCCCTTCCCCGCGGCCAAGGTGGCCATGCGGGAGTCCGACACCGTCGCCAGGAACGGCAAACTGCGCAACGAGCGCATCCTGCCCGTCCCGGAAGCGGTCGACGCCGACGGCCGGGTCTTCATGCAGGCCCATCTGAAGATCGGCGGAGGCAACACCGTCGCCCCTCGTCTCCACTTCTACGAGGACGGCCCCCGGTCCGGGAAGGTGTACGTGGGCTACCTGGGCCCGCACCTGCGCAACACGCTCACCTGAGCACGGAAGGGTGTGCCGCCGTTCGCTCCGCTGTCGCGGCGGCACACCGGTCGTTCAGTTCCCCGACACGAACCGCACGAACGGCGCCCACTCCTCGCGCCCCACAGCGAACGCCGTGCGGGTCACGTCCTTGGAGTCCCGTACATGAACGGCCTGTTCGGCGATCGCGATCTCCACGCAGTCGTCGCCCTGGCTGCCGCTGTAGCTGGACTTGAACCAGGCGAGTTCCGTCGTACCGGTGTTCATAGCTCTCCTCGCAGTCGCTCCAGCAAGCTCCTGGATTCCACGGGACCCAAGGCCTGCGAGCGCAGTGTTTCATAGCGCTGACAGAGCAAGCTCACCTCTTTCCGGTCCGAGATCAACCGACCGTTCTGCTGGCCCTCGGAGTAGCCGATCCGCTGCCCCGCAGCGGTCTCCAGGATTCGTACCGGCCCATCCAGGCACGCATGCAACCCCGCCTCCATCGGCACCACCTGAAGCGTCACATTGCGCGGAGCACTTCGCTCCAACACATGGTCCAGCAGCCCCCGCATCGCTTCCGCGTCCCCGAACCGCCGCCGGAACACGTGCTCCTCCACGATGAAGCTGAACGGGACAGTCGACCGCTCGCGCATCATCCGCTGTCGCTCCATCCGCGCGGTGAGCTGCGCCTCCAGCTCCTCGTCCGTCCGGAGCGGGATCGTGCCCTCGAACACCGCCCGCGCATACGCCTCCGACTGCAACAACCCCGGCACCAGCCGGCACTCGTACGTGCACAGGCTCACCGCCTCCCGCTCAAGCCGGGCCCATCTCCGGAACCAGGCCGCGAGGCCCACCTCTCCCCGGCTCAGGTGGCGCGCGGCCTTCCTCAATGCCCCGGTGTTGCCGGTCGCCTCCTCCCCGCGCTCCACGAAGGCCTCGTCCGGCATCCGGCGGCCCAGCTCCACCGACTCCACGGTGTGTTTGGAGTACCGAACGCGGTCGGCGAACTCGGCCCGGCTGAGGCCCGCGTGTTCGCGCAACGCCTGGACGACCGCGCCGAACGTGCGCAGACTGTCCGACGGGTGGGGCTCCCGCTCCCACTCCCCCGCCGGGACCACCCGGGCGCCCGCCGCCTCCCCTTCGACGATGCTCATCCGCCGCCCCTCTCTCCGTGCCGCACCTACGGCGATCACCGCCCGCATTCACCACTCAGCGTGACCGCACGCTCCGCGTACTGTCCACACCACGTGCCCGTACGCTGACTCCGCGTACGGGGTGCGGCACTCGCTTCCAGTCACATCCGGCCGTCACGCTGGCCCCATGAACCGACCCCTCCCCCAACTGGCCGCGCCACAGCTCGCCTTCACGCAGCTGCTCTCCTCCACGCGGCGCGGCGCCCGGCTCGCACGGCTGCTCTGCCTGACCCAGCTGCGGTCGTGGGGCGCTCCGCAGGACCTCACGGAGCGTGCCGAGTACGTCGTCGCGGAGCTCGCCGCCAACGCCGTACTCCACGGTCGTCTGCCCGGCCGCAGCTTCCGGCTCTCGCTCGCGTACGACCCCTCACCCGGTCGTCTTCGCGTCGACGTCACGGACGCGTGCGGGGACCGGTGGCCGCTTCCTCGTCCTGTGAGCGCCGCGCCCGAGAGGCTGCACGACGGCGGTCGCGGTCTCGCGCTCGTCACCGCGCTCGCGGACCGCTGGGAGACGCTCCCCTACCCGCCCAGCGGCAAGACCGTACGGGCCGAGCTGACCGCTCAGCACCGGGAATGAGTCACGTCAGCGAAACGTCGCGCAAGATCCAGCCACTCCACCTGATCGTGCGTTGACGTCGCCAACACACCTCCCTACGGTGGCTCTTGTCACGTCGGGGACCAGGGGGGCCATAGATCGTGCACGTGGACGACACCGGCGAACCCGACCGGACCGTCACGGCGGACCACCTGCTCACCACGGCCGAGCACGCATTCCTTCGCGCCGAGTTCGGTCTCGTACGACCGCTTCTGCAGCGGTTCCAGAGCGAGTTCGGTACGACCGAGGACGAGGACGCCGCCCTCCGGTACACCGTGCTCCGCAGCGCTCTGGCCGCGCGGGCCGGGAACTGGCAGGAGGCGGCCCGTCGGTTGCCCGACAGCGACGACCTGGGCTGGGCGGAGACGGGGATCGTCCACGCTCTCGCGGTCGGCGCCCTCCGCAGGCTGAGCGAGGAAGGACGGCACACCGAAGCCGGTACCGCCGCGCTCGCGATCGTGCTGTGGGCGCACCTCCTGGGCGAGGAGGACCCGGGTGACTTCCGCGGGGTCATCGCCGAGCGGCGCGGCACCCCCGTACCCGACGAGCTGTGGGAGGACGCCCGCCGTCAGCTGCTCGGGCGCGTCACCGACCTGCTGCACGCCCTGGACGTCCGCGCCGGCCGGGATGCCCTGACCGCATGGGAGACGGTCTGGGAGGCCGAGCAGCTCGATCCTCTGGTCGTCCCGTCCGAGGCCGGTCCCGGCGAGTTGATCCCGCTCTCGGGCGCCGCCTGGGCTCTCGTCGACCAGGGCCGCCACTCCACCCTTCTCGACGCCTACACCGCACGCCACCCGGACCCCGGCAGCTGGACCGCCGAATCACCCGACCACCTTTCGTGCGCCGCCCCGATCTCCCGGGCTCTCGCGGCACGGGCCCAGGACCACATGAGGGCCGGGGAGTGGGGCAAGGCGCTCGCGGACTTCAACAGGGCGCGGCTGCTCGGGCGCACCCTCGACGACGCCGACCGGGCTGCCGTACTCCGCGCGGGAAGGAACGTCGGGCGGGGGCGCAACGGGCACGGCTACTCCTCCGTCGACCGGATCCAGGGCCTGGAGCTGGCCCACACGCTGCTGCCGCAGGACGGATCCCTGGCTCTCGATCTCGCGGCCGAGTTGGTACGCCAGGGCAGGAAGGTGCTCCCCAGAGACCCCGGGGAGAGTTGGATCCGTTTCAGGCGGGCACTGGCCGTCTCGTCCGACGCCCCAGGCGCTCAGGCGGGCCTCGACGATCTGCTGCGAGCGGACCTGGCCCAGGCGCTCGCCGGGGCTCAGCCCAGTGAGAGGATCCACGCCGACGCCGTGGAGGACCTGCTGCGGCGCGATCCGCATTGTGCACCGGCGTGGACGTGGCTGAAGGAGCACTACGCCGACAGCACGACCCGGGACGCCACTGCCGCGACCACTCGCGCCACCCTGGAGCACCGCATCGACGTGCTGAGTAGGGCCGTGGCGGACGCGGACTTACCCGACAGCCATCTCAGGACCATGTTCGACGCAGCCCTTCTCCGTCTCGCCGAGCACCTGGAAGCGACCGCCTCCCCGTCGGACGTCATCGAGCTGTTCCTGCGGGGGCAGATGCGCACGGGTGTCAGCGCCCGCCTCGACCAGACCGTGGAAACCGCGTATCTGCGCCGCGCCCGGGCACGCGAGGAGGCCGGCGATGTCGGCGGGGCGCGACGCGACCGAGCGTGCGCGGAACGGATCGGGGCCGGACTGCCGGACCAGGGGCTGTTGTTCGGCCCCTCGCCCGACCGCGCACCCGGCAGCAAGGGCCTCCACCTCGACGACTCCGGACAAGGATCACTCTTTTGACCGACTCCCCTGCGCACGGCAGCGAGCGCGCCGAAGCCCCCGCCCTGCCCTGGTTCGGTCCCACCCTCCAGGAGCTCGTCCCCGGCCTCGCGCTCGGAACCCGGCTCCCCGCCCTGCGCGCGCAGGCTGCGCGGGCCCGCAGCGCGGCCCGGGAGGATCCGGTCAGGCAGGAACTCATCCGCCGGGCCGACCAGGCCACCCGGAGTCCCGTCGGCGCCCTCGTCGCCGAGATGCTCACCCCGCCCCTGCCCCGCCTCCACCACAGCGAGGAACGTCCGTGATCGATCCCGCCCGGTCCGCCGCCGGCCCGTCGTCCGAGCTCGACAAACTGCGGCGCCGGGTCGAGGCCCTGTCCCGCAAGCGCGACGAGGCCGAGGCCCGGCTCGATGCTCTGCTGAGCTCACTGCTGCCGCTGGACGACGTGCTCGGCGACACCCGTCGCCGGGTCGGCGCCCTGCACGAGGCACGGTCCGCCCGCGAGGCGACCTCGGTCGCCGTCGCCCTGAGCGAGCAGATCGACGCGGCGCACCTGATGTTGCGCCGCACGTTCGCCGGGCAGGACGTCAGCCCGATGGACGCGGTGGGCAGGGCGGTCGATCCCCTGGAGATGCGCGTCGTCGGAACGGAACCCCATCCCACCTGGCCCGGCGGCACGGTGCTGCGGGAGAGGCTCACCGGTTTCCGTCGGGGAGCCGCCACCCTGCGGCCCGCGGAAGTGGTCGTCGCGGTGCCGGGCCCCGCACCGGAGCCCGAGACCGAACCCGTCGTCGACAGCGGGCCGGATCCGGTGCCGGCCGCGGCGCCGGCCGGTGGCGGGCGCGCACAGCCACGGCGCACCACCCGTTCCCAGCGGCAGCTGCCCCGCAAGCGCCCCGGCCGGCGGGGACGGCGCTCCCGCCGCTCCTGACCCTGCGCCTCCGACGCCTCCTACGCTCCATGACGACCAGGAAAGCGACCTTTCATGCACCGCACTCTCGGCATCGACCTCGGCACCACCAACTCGGTCACGGCCTGGCTGCAGGACGGCGTCCCTGTCGTCCTGCCCAACCGGCACGGCGGTGAGACCACCCCTTCGGCCCTCGGGGTCGGCTCCGACGGCGCCCTGTTGGTCGGGCAGGAGGCCCTGAGCTGGCAGGAGTCCGCGCCCGGTTCCGTGATCACGGAGGCCAAGCGGCTGATCGGGCGGCGCTGGGACGACGAGCTCGTCCAGCAGGCGCTGAAGGCGCGGCCCGACGACGCGCCGCCCGTCCGGAAGAGCGCCGACGGTTCGGTGGAGATCCGGCTCGGCGGGCACTACCTCTCCCCGGTGCAGGTGGCCGCCATCCTGCTGCGCCGGCTCAAGCAGGACGCCGAGAACGCCGCCGGAGTGCCGTTCCGGCGTGCGGTGATCACGGTGCCGGCGTACTTCGCGGAGCCGCAGTTCCACGCGGTGCGCGAGGCCGGGCGGCTTGCCGGATTCCATGTGGCGCGGATCGTGCAGGAGCCGACCGCCGCCGCGCACGCCTTCGGCATCGGACCGAGCGGGAACGGCGCCGAGGACTACGCCACCGTGCTCGTCTTCGACCTGGGCGGCGGCACCTTCGACGTCTCGCTCCTGACGATCGGTCCCGGCTACTTCTCGGTGGGCGAGCTGGGCGGGGACAACCTCCTCGGCGGTTCCGACTTCGACGCGCTGCTCGACGAGCACCTGCGCGCGCGGCTCGACGGGCGCGACCACAGCGGGGAGGGAGACGCCTTCCGGATCCGGGACGCCGCCGCGCGCGCCAAGGTCGAACTGTCCTCGCAGGACGTCTCCGAGGTGATCCTGGCCCCGCTCGGCCGCGAGGGCGGAGCCTGGTCCGGGGAGGTACGGCGCTCGGACTTCGAGGCGCTCCTGGCCGCGTACCGGAGCCGGATGCGGGGCACCGTCGAGTCGGTGCTGAAGCGGGGCGACGCGCTGCCCGAGGACATCCAGCGCGTCCTCCTCGTCGGCGGCTCCACCCGCATCCCGGCCGTCCGGCGCGATCTGGAGGAACTCTTCGGCGAGGAGAAGGTGTCGGACGCGGTGCACCCCATGACGGCCGTCGCGCACGGCGCCGCCGTGGAGGCCGGCCTGCTCAGCACGCTCGACTGCCCGGCCGACACCTGCACGATCGAGGGGATTCCCGTCACCGCCGACGCCTGCCCCGGCTGCGCGACGCCGCTCCTCGGCCCGGCCACCGTGGACTGCCCTGCCTGCCACGTCCCCGCACCCGAGCTCAGCGGCGCCTGTTCGGTGTGCGACACGGACCTGTCTGGGCTGCGCGCGGCCGCTCCGACGGCCACCCGTCGGGAGTGTCCGGACTGCGGCCGGGCCGACAACCCCGTCTCCGCGGCCGTCTGCCTCGACTGCGACGCGCCGCTGGACGCAGGCGGCCTGAAGTGCCCCGGCTGCGGAATGGTCAACGCCGCCGGTCTCAGCTCCTGCTCGTTCTGCCTCGGCGACTTCGGCACAGCCCCCGCCGAACAGGTCACGGCACAGGACATCGGACTCGAGCTGGAGGACGGCTCCTTGGAGGTCCTCTTCCCCGGGGGCACCGCCTACCCGACCGAGTGGCGCCGTGTGGACGACCTCGTGGTCCGCGACGCCCGCAGCGGATCGGTGCGGTTCCAGGTCTGGGAGGGGCAGCACCACCGCTCCGCCCATCGCAACGAGTTCTGCGGCAGTGCCGTCCACGAGCAGAAGGACGGGCTCCGGGGAGACGTACCGCTCGATCTTCAGGTGCGACTGGACGCCGACCGCACGATCGCCCTGAGGTACCGCCTCGGCTCCGACGACTGGCACGGCAAGGAGCTCCGCCGCAGCGGGGTGCCCGCCGCCGTCGGCCGGAAGGCGAACGAACTCCACGAGCGGTACGCGGACTTCCTGGCCCTCTGGGACCGTGAGCTCACGCACGCCGAACGGGACGCCCTCACCGAGGTCATGGCGGACCTGGCGGCACTCGGCAAGGGCGAGACCGTGGGCCGCTCCCTGGACGGGCTGCTCGACTCCTCCCGCGAGACCCTGGAGCTGTGCACGCGGGCGCGCACCGCCTTCGCCCAGGCGACGATCGCCGCCGGCAGCGGGCACGGGCTGCTTCCGGCAGCGCTCCTGGAGGACCTGCGGAAGGCCGGGGAGTCGGTCATGGACGCGCGCAGGGCGATGGACACCGACGCGCTGCGGGAGAGCACGACGCGGGCGGAGGAGCTCTGGAAGGGGATCGACCCGGCGGTCCGCACCTCGGTCGTCACCATCCGCCTCGCCGAGCAGGACTCCTATCCGACGACCCTCCGCAACGAGGTCCTGGCCGCCCGCGACGCCCTGCGGAGCGCCGTGGCGCGCGGCGACCAGAACGCCCAGAACGCCGAACTCGTACGCCTCGCACGCCTTTCCGACCAGGGCCGGGACCAGTTCGCGGAGGCGAGCACCCCGTTCCCCGCGGGCAGCGTCCTGCCGTCCAGGCGGTGAGCGTCCGCGTCGTTGACCCCGTGCCCGTCGCCTACGTGGCGTCGGCCTCGGGGTCGCCGTCCCCGTCGGTCGCCAGTGCGGCCGGCAGCGGCAGCCCGTACTTCTCGCACAGGAACCGTGTCTGGCAGTACCGCTGGGCGTCGGCGGCCACTCTGCCGAGGACAGCGGCGTTCGCGCCGGCACCGACGAGGATCCCCACGAGCGGCACGACCTTGGCGACGTTCTTGACCGGCACCCTGGCACCGGCCGGGCCCAGCTGCTGCATCAACTTCTCCAGGGCGGCCACGAGACGGTGGTCCTGGCGGAGCTTCTGCGACCAGTTCACGCGCCCCTTGACCGCCTCCGCGGCCCGTGCGGCGTCACGCAACGGCTTGGCTTTGGCCGCCTGCGCCATGAAGGACCGCTGCACCAGGCGTTGGATGAAGTCCTGCTCCCTGGGGTCTTTGGCGTCGAAGCCGTAGGAGTACGCGATGCGCGCCGCGATCGACGTGCTCAGGACCTGGACGACGAGGATGTCCGCCGTCATCGCGACGGGGATGCCGGCGACGGGGACCATGGCCAACAGGCCCATGGCGCCCCCTTCTACCGCGCCGACGGCCCGCCACGTCATGGTGTTGCGGGTCAGCAGCCGGTCGCAGACCTTGAGGTCCTGCTCCCGCAGCTCGGTGAAACCGCCGATGTCGATCCCTCGCTTGCGGGCGAGCTTCTCGACGTTCTTCGGGTCGTTGAGCTCCAGGGTCGATTCGTTGACCATTTCGAGCAACGCCGCCGCGCTGGCGAGCGCCGGTCGCAGGGCCGCGTCGGCGACCGCGCCGCCCGCACGGCGCATCGGGTCCGCGACTGCCTCCGGCACGGCGTCCTTGACCCGTCTGGCGGCGTTTCCCGCGGCCGCACCGGTGCGGCCGAGGGCGGCGCTCGCCCAGTTCGGCAGTTCGCGGCGGCTCTTGCGGCGCTGCCAGTGCTCGCTGAGCCCGTCCCACACCTGCTCCTCGTACGCGCTCATCGAGGTCGTCCCGGTGTCACCCTCGGGCAACTCCACCTCGATCACACGCTGTTCAGCCTCAGTCATCTACCCCTCACCCGTAGCGCCCCACCCCGGAGACCAAGCGTCGGTTCGACCCCGAGGAGTCGCCCTGACGCACCCTCACCATAGGTTCAGCGCGTTTACATCGTCAACACACCATCAAGATTTGTTTACTGACAACTTGAGTCCATTGACAGCGTCAACAGGTAGGCTGTTCGGTGTTCGCGCAGGCCTCGCGTCTCCCGGAAGGTCACCCATGCCGCAGCCCGACCGCCTCCCCGGCGCGCCCGACTTCCGCATCGTGCTCCCCAAGGGCGGCGGAGAGGCGCACGGGCATCTGCTCACCGAGTTCGGCGGGAACGGCACGCACAAGTTCCTCCTCCACGAGGGTTCGATGGTGTCGGCAGAGGCATGGCCCGGGCTCGGCTCCCACACGCGACGACTCCGTGTGGATCTCCTGACGGCCGGCGCACTCGCCGACGCCCCGGCGGAACCCGACCGGCCCGCGGCGACGCCACGGTGGGTGGCGACCCGGGACATCGTGTGCAACTCCTCCTCGGCCGCCGCCGCGTTGGTGTACGGCTACGACGCCTCCGGCCCCGAGTCCTGGCGCACGGGCGAGGGCCACCCGCTCGGCGACTACCTGTCCACCGGCTGGCGCGCCCCGCGCAAGGCGTGGCTGGTGCGCGGCTCCAACGTCTCGGGGCACAACCTCGTGCGGCGACTGTGGCTGAAGGAGGGGTACGTCACCCTCGCCGGCACCCATCTGCCGCTGCTGGAGGAGAGCGACCCGACCAAGAGCGCGCTGCGGCGCCTCGTCGAAGAGGGGTACGAGGGTGCGGCCTCGTACAACCAGAAGCGGGGCCTCGTCGAGGAGCTGCACGGCTTCCTGACGCAGATGCGCGTCGGCGACACGGTGGCGACCATAAGCGACGGCCGGCTGCACCTCGGACGGATCACCGGGGAGGCCGCGCAGACCATCCTCTCCGACGGCCTGCACAACCTACGGCGAACCGTCGCCTGGCAGCCCGACAGCCACCCGTACGAGGAACTTCCGGAGGAAGTGCAGCAGAAGCTCTCGGTGCAGCACGACGTCGTCGACCTGACCGGCGTCCTGGAAGCGCTGGACGGACTCACCGCGCCCTCCACCCCAGCAGCGTCCGGTGCCCTCGCGCATGAGCCCACCGAGCGGCCGGCGCCGCGTGAGCTGTCCCTGCCGGACGTCACCGACGACCTCGCTGCGGACCTCCTCGTCCATGACCCGTCCTGGCT
Organism: Streptomyces sp. NPDC044003; assembly: GCF_056435185.1. NCBI lineage: Bacteria > Bacillati > Actinomycetota > Actinomycetes > Kitasatosporales > Streptomycetaceae > Streptomyces > Streptomyces sp. NPDC044003. Next base: position 211,840 of record NZ_JBWKFA010000008.1, read on the forward strand.
CGAGGAGGTGCGCGAGCTCCTCATCGACGAGCGGCAGTTGATCTTCTACGGCCCGCCGGGCACCGGGAAGACCTACCTGGCGATGAAGCTGGCCGAGTACTTCGGCGGCGGTCCCGAGCAGGTCAAGATCGTGCAGTTCCACCCGTCGTACGCCTATGAGGACTTCTTCGAGGGCTTCCGGCCCGTGGAGGACGCCGAGACACGAGAGGTGGCCTTCCGCCTGACCGCGGGGCCGCTCCGGGAACTCGCCGACCTCGCCTCCCGCGAGGGAAACCGGCACGTCCCGCATTTTCTGATCATCGACGAGATCAACCGCGCCAATCTCGCCAAGGTCTTCGGCGAGCTGTACTTCCTCCTCGAGTACCGGACGAGGTCCGTCCGTCTCACCTATTCCGGAGACGACTTCGCGCTGCCCCCGAACCTCTTCGTGATCGGCACGATGAACACCGCCGACCGGTCGATCGCCCTGGTGGACGCGGCGATGCGGCGCCGTTTCGCGTTCTTCGAGCTGTCCCCCCGTACCGAGCCGACCGCCGGGCTGCTCGGGCGCTGGCTGAAGCGTGAGGGCAAGGACCCGGAGCCGGCCCATCTGCTCGACGCGCTCAACGCACGCATCGACGATGCCGACTTCGCCATCGGCCCCTCGTACCTGATGAAGCCGGGCGTGTACCGCGACGGCGGCCTCGACCGCACCTGGCGCACGAAGATCCTCCCCCTGCTCGAAGAGCACCACTACGGCGAGGGGCTCGACATCGCCGCCCGCTACGGCCTCGACTCACTGCGGCAGCGTCCATGACCGTGCTCGACGTGACCCTGCGCGAGCACGGGCCCGCGCTCTCCGTCCCCTTGGGCAGCGAGGCCGGGCGCGCCCTCGCCGCGTCCGGCATCCTGCAGAGCGCGACGCCGGATCCCGGCCGGGAGGGGCACTGGCTGCTGCGGGCGGGCAGCCGGGTCGGTGCCGTGCGCACCCCTGGCGGTCCTGTCGTACGGATCACGCCCAAGACGCCCGTGAGCCGGCTGTTCTTCCTCTTCGGCTTCAGTCTCGACCCGGCACGGGCCTGGCGCGACAGCAAGGAGGGCACTGTCGACACCGGGGCGTACGACGACGTCGTCCCCGCGCTCGCGCACGCCGTGGAGCGGCAGATCGACGCCGCTCTACGCCGAGGGGTTCTCCAGGGCTATCGCGAGGCGGAGGAGACCGCGCTGGTCGTGCGCGGGCGGCTGCGCGAGGCCGAACAGATCCGCCGGCACTTCGGCCGGACACCGCCGGTGGAGATCGGGTACGACGCGTACACGGCCGACACCGATGAGAACCGCATCCTGCGCGGTGCCGTCGAGCAGTTGCTGCGGCTGCCGGGAGTCCCCGGTCCGGTCCGCCGGCGCCTCGCCCACCAGCGCATGCGTCTCGCCGACGCCCAGCCGCTGATTCGGGGGCAGGAACTGCCGCGCTGGCAGCCGTCGCGCCTCAACTCCCGCTACCAGCCGGCTCTGCGACTCGCCGAGGCCGTTCTGCGCGGCGCCTCTCCGGAGCACAGACCGAGCACGACCGAACCCCTCGCCATGGACGGCTTCCTCATCGACATGAACAAGCTGTTCGAGGACTTCGTCACCGTCGGGCTGCGCGAGGCCCTGCGTGAACACGGCCTGACCGCCCGCCTCCAGGACCCCCACCACCTCGACACGGCAGGTCTGGTGGGCATGCGCCCCGACCTCGTCGTGCGCACCGGGGACGGCCGCACTCCGGTCGCCGTCGTCGACGCCAAGTACAAGGTCGAGAAGGCCGACGGACTCCTCAACGCCGACCTGTACCAGGCCCTCGCCTACGCCACCGTGCTCGGTCTGCCCGAATCCCACCTCGTGTACGCGGCGGGGCGGCGACCGGAGCGCTGCCACGAAGTACGCGGAACGGGCACCGGACAGGAAGGACAAGGCGTGCGGCTGTACCAGCACGCCCTCGACCTCTCCCGCGAACCGGAAGACCTCCTGTCGGGGCTCCGCGAGCTCGCCAGAAGGCTGGCCGCGACCGCGGCGCGTCCTGGATCATGAATCAGCGTCACACGGACAAGAAGGGACACCATGCCCCGGCTCGCCTTCGCCCAGAGCTTCTGGGACGGGTACGACATGCTGGAGAAGCCGGTGCGAGCCGGTGTACGCAAGGCCATGGGGAAGTTCCAGGCCCTGAGCGCCGCCGAGCTGAACGCCGACAAGGGCCTGCACCTGGAATCGGTGGTCAACGCCCGTGACGCACGCATGCGCACCATCCGCATCACCGACTTCTGGCGGGGTGTCGTTCTCGCTCCCGACGACGGCAGCGATGTGTTCCTGCTGGTCAACGTGCTGCCGCACGACGACGCCTACACGTGGGCGGCGAAGCGTCTGTACAGCGCGAACTCGGCGACCAGGGCGCTTGAGGTGCGTGACGCCGCCGCTCTGGACGCGCTGACGCCCCTGTACGAGACGGCCGCGGCCCACGCGCCCACGCTGCTGTTCGCGCACGTCTCCGACGGCACCCTGCGCGAGCTCGGCATCGACGACCAGGTACTGCGCGCCGCGCGTTCCCTGGTGGACAAGGCCCAGCTGGAGGCCTTCGCCACCCTGCTGCCCGAGGACCAGCTGGAGGTACTCCAGTACCTCGCCGAGGGCTTCGGCCCGGACGAGGTCTACCGGGATGTCGTCGCCGTCCGCCGCCCCGCCGACGCCCCCGCCGAGCCGGTCGAGGACCTGGCCACGGTCATCGCCAACACCTCGGCGCGCATCCGCCTGGTCACCGGGCCGGAGGAGCTGGAGGAGGTGCTGGAGAAGCCGTTCGACGCCTGGCGCGTCTTTCTCCACCCCTCCCAGCGGCGCGTCGCCTACCGCACCTCCTACGCGGGTCCCGTCCAGGTCACCGGTGGGCCGGGGACGGGCAAGACCGTCGCTGCCCTGCACCGCGTCAAGCATCTCCTCGGGCGCGGTGCGGACAGCCGGATCCTGCTGACCACGTATACGAACGCGCTCGCCGCCGGACTGCGCGACATGCTCGGCCTGCTCCTCGACGGAGACGAGGAACTGCTGTCGCGGGTCGACGTGACGACGGTCGACGCCTACGCGAACGGCGTCGTGCGCACGAGATCGGGGACGGCGCCCCGTCCGATCGGGGACAGGGAGCAGCGGCAGTTGTGGGAGAAGGCCGTCAAGCAGCTCGGTCTGCCGTTCACCGCCCGGTTCCTCGCCCAGGAGTACCGCCACATCGTCCTCGGTCAGGACATCCGCGATCTCGACGCCTACCTCGACGCGAGCCGTCGCGGCCGCGGCACCGGTATGGGACCCGCCCGGCGCCGGGAGGTGTGGAGCGGTGTGGCGCGATTCGAGCAGTTCCTGCGCGACCGGGGCGAGACCACTCATCTGCGGGTCTGCGTCCGTGCGGCCGAGCTCCTGGCCGGCGCCCCGGCTCCGTACACGCATGTCGTCGTCGACGAGGCGCAGGACCTGCACCCCGCGCAGTGGCGGGTGCTGCGTGCCGCCGCGGCTCCGGGTCCCGACGACCTGTTCGTCACGGGTGACCCGCACCAGCGCATCTACGACTCCCGGGTGTCGCTCGGCTCTCTGGGCATCGCCACCGTCGGCCGGAGCCATCGTCTGCGCGTCAACTACCGCTCCACCGAGGAGATCCTCGCCTGGTCGGCGCGGCTCCTCGCGCCCGTCACCGTCGACGCGCTCGAAGGTGAGGGAACGGACTCCCTGACCGGATACCGCTCCCTGCTCCACGGGCGCCATCCCCAGGTCCAGGGGTACGGGACCCGGCAGGAGGAGACGGACGCCCTGGTGGACCGCGTCCAGGCGCTGCTCGCCGGAGGCCTCGCGCCGCACGAGATCGGCGTGTGCGCCCGCTTCAACCTCTCCCTGGACGCGGCCGAGGACAAGCTCAGGGCCTCCGGCGTCCCGGCGGTCCGGGTCAAGGGACAGGTCGTCCCGGGGACGCCGGGCGTACGGCTGGCGACCATGCATGCGATGAAGGGGTTGGAGTTCCGGGCGGTGTCCGTCCTCGGCGTCGGCGTCGGCGAGGGCAGCGTGCCGTTCGCCCGTGAGGTCACCCCGCGTGAGGCGGACCCGCTCCAGCACGAGGCCGATCTGCTCCGGGAACGCTGTCTGCTCTTCGTCGCCTGCACTCGTGCGCGCGAATCGCTCAGCGTGACATGGAGCGGGACCCCGAGCCCGTTTCTGCCGATTCTGAGCTGACCGGCTCCGGGGGTGCGCCGGTGCGGGGCGACTGTCGGCGTGTGCCCCGCACCGTGCTCACTTCTCCGGCGCCAGGGCTCCCGCGGCCAGCCCCTCGCGGGCGACTTCGGCGAGCTGCCGGCTCAGTTCGTCGATCCTGCTCATCCCCTCCTCGAATTCGGACAGGGCGCGGAAGGCCGAACCGTATCGACGCTGCTCGTCGATGCCCATGCGGGGGATGCGCGAGCCTCGGGTGTCAAGGCGGTACGTCCCGCTGGAGCTTGTGGACCGGCGGGCATTGACCGGACTGCGGAGGAACCCCCGCAGGTAGTCCGTGTCGAGTTGTTCGCTGGCCGAGACCGGTTCCGAACCCTCGTACGCCACGAGTCCGGCGCGTGCGAGATCGGCGACGCTGGTGGTCGCGCCGTCCAGGGAACCCGGTCCCGCGCCCGCGGCCAGCTCGGGCAGGAGGGCGGCGAGCCGGCGGATCCGGTCCTCCAGCTCCTCGCGCAGGGCCGTGTACTCACGGGGATAGTCACGGTCCCGGGAGCGGAGATGGCTGCCGGGGGTGAGGTCGACCGTGTCGTCGAGGAGTTCGATCAGGGGCACGTCGGCGACCTGGCCGGGGCGCGGGTCCAGGCTGCCGTCGGGGCTGTTGCCGGTCAGGTCGACCATGCGCACGGTGTTGTTCGTGTCCGTGTTCCCCGCGCCGTCGGGTCGCTGCAGGCACCACAGATGGACGGGCAGGGCGTGGGAGGTCGCTGTACCCGGCGGCAGGGCGACCACTTGACGCAGGATGCCCCGGCGTACGAGCTCCGCCCGGATGCGGCGTCCCGCCTTCCGGTAGGCGGCCGACGCGGGCATGACCATGAGGACGTGACCGCCGGGCTCGGTGTGCGCGTAGGCGTGCTGGAGCCAGGCGAGTTCACCTTCGGCCTTGGAGGGGGTGCCCAGCTCCCAGCGCGAGTCGAGCAGCAGCTCGTCCCTCCCCCACTCGGTCACGCCGGCCGGCGGGTCGCAGACGACCAGGTCCGCCTTGAGATCGGGCCACGCGTCCGCGCGCAAGGAGTCCCCTGCGACGATGCGGACGTCCGATCGGCCCAGCAGGTCCGAGCGGAGCTGCGCGAAAAGGGCGCTGTCGGCGTCCACCTCCTGACCGTGGCAGCGCGTACCGGCCTCGGAAGCGACGGACAGGAGCAGCACCCCGATGCCGCAGGCAGGATCGAAGACCGCGGCCCCAGGGGGTAGTTCGGGGGCGAAGTGGCACACGGCACGCACCACGCGCTCGCCGGTCACCTGGTCGGATCCCGCGCGCCGGGCCGAGTCCATGAACCGTTCGGTCAGTCCGTTCACGAGGTCGAGGGGCGATTCCGTGCGCGCGAGCTCCCGGACCCGGGAAACGATCTCGTCCGGCAGCTCCGGGGCGGGTTGTCCGGCCAACGCTGCGGCCACCACCGCCAGGCCCGCCACCATCTGGTCGCCGTACGCGGCCCGCAGGGCCTGCCACAGCTCGACCTCGGGTGACATCTCCTGGCCCTTGCGCTGTTTGTCCAGCCATGCCTGGACGTCCGCCAGCGCGAAGAGCGGGCTGTTCGCCGCACCGCCCGCCGGTGCCGGGAAGTCGTCATAGCGCCGCCGCCAGTTGGAGACAGCAGCCCGAGTGACGCCGGCCAATCGAGCGATCTCAGCACCGGTGACAAGAGGCCCGACCGGTGAAGCCGCAGTATCTGTCATGCTCCCAGCGTACACGGACAACCTCCACGCCTCCAGGAGGCAGTCCGTTGACAGTGCACACAGACTTGTGTCATCTTCTCTCGTGTACCTGGCTTTCTGCGCTCACCGGTCCATGGAGGCTCGCCTTGGCATCGAACACCGCGGTACGCACCGTCTACCGGCTGTCCGGCGTCAGCCCCACGCCGGACGCCATGCTGGACGCCCTCGACCATGAACTCCTGGACACGCTGGGGGCCGATGTCCACATCCCCGACGCCATGGGGGTCCCGGCCGTGTACATCACCTGCGGAATGGAGAGCACCGAGGCCCCGTGGTGTGAACCCATGGCGCGCACCACCGGCATCACGGTCGCGGAGAGCGTCCGCCGCACCGCCGCCCTCCTCCTGCTGGCCATCGACGGCACCGTGTACGCCATAGGCTGCGACCAGGGGTACCGGCTGATCCCCGACGCCCTCAAGGACAAGCGCTTCGGTCTCTCCTTCGCCATCCGGCAGATGGACCCGAGCATGATCCGCGGGGCGGTCTCGAGGTCTCTCGGTCGGGCGCGCACCGACATCTCCCTGGTTCCGGGCGGGGCCCCGGTCCCGCTGCTCGGCATCCGTGACCACTCCCGGATCGTGCGCAGCCTGGGCGGATACCTCGACGACCTCCCGCTCACCCGCTCGCGGTTCAAGCGCGGAAAGGCCTTCAGCGCGCAGGGCGGATGCGGGCTGAAGATCGCCCTGGGGATCGAACCCGAGGCGCTCGTGTCCGACCTGCGGACCATCGCCAGGATCTGCCGCGAGGACATCCCGCACCAGGAGCTGGAGTTCGTGGACCATATCGTTCCGGTCGGCGACCCGGCGGAACTCGACGCCCTCGACCGGGATCTGGACGACCGCCTCGGCCGGGCCGCCGACGGACGGATCTCCGCGTCCGTCCCCGCCGATCACCACGCGCAGTACGCGGAGGCCACGGCGTACATGACGCGGATCAACAGCACCGATGCCCGGCGCTCCGACGACTTCGATCTCGACTACGTACTCGCCCGGGCCCGGCTCGCACTTCCCGGCCGGCGCGTCGATGTGCTGCGCGAGGGGACCGTGACTCTCGCCAGGGACCGCCGGGCAGGTGCCGTCGACAGCCTGGCCGTCACCACGGCGCTGAGCTGGCTGGAGACCGACGCCTCGCTCGGCTCCAGGCGGTTCTTCCTCCTGGAGGGCGAATGGTACGAGGCCGGTGCGGGCTACGTGGCGGAGTGCCGGGCCGCCGTGGCGGCCCTGTTCCCTCCGTCGCCTTCCGTCTTCGTGCCGACGTGGTTCAAGGGAGAGACCGAGAACGCGTACAACAACAGGGTGGCGGACGAGCTTCCGGGCTGGCTGTGTCTCGACACCAAGAACGTCGGCAATCCCCTCCAGCGAAGGGATCAGGTCGAGATCTGCGACCTGCTCATGCCCGACGGCACCCTGGTCCTCGTCAAGCGCGCGGACGGTTCCGGCCCGCTGAGTCATCTGTTCAACCAGGCGAGGGTGGCGGTGGAACTCCTCCAGCAGTCCGCGCAGGTCCGGGCGGAGTTCACGGCGAAGGTCGCACGCCTCAGCGGGGGCACACGCGTCCTTCCGGAGGACTTCACGCCGCGGCGGATCGTCCTCGCCATGCAGCTCAAGAACCGCGAACGCCTGACCCCGGAATCCCTCTTCGGCTTCTCCCAGATCACCATCGCACAGACGGCGAGGGCCCTGGCGGCCCGAGGGGTGACGGTGGAGGTCATCGGCATCCCGGAAGGCGGCGCCGACACACTCCGCGCACCTCTGTGCCGCACGGGAAGCCGCACGGGACGCCGCGTGGGGGCCCTCGGCTGAATCCGGGTCGGATCTCGATCCGGGCACAACCGGGCGGTGGGGTTCCTCGGGTGTCTACGATCCCGGCGTGGACTCGTACGCGTATGCCCCGCCGCCGCCTCCGTTGCCGCCGCAGGTGGCCGTTCGGCGGTGGTGGCAGCATCCGGGGGTTGTTGTCGTCGCCTTGGTCGTGCTGCCGCCCGTCGGGATCGGGCTTGCGTGGTTGAGTCTCTGGGACCGGAAGCGGAAGGTCCTCGCCAGTGTGCTCGCGGGCGGGTGGCTCGTACTGCTCCTCCTCGGTGGGGATCCGGCGGAGGAGGAGAAAGCCGGGCGGGGCGATGCCCGGCCGCCCGCGGCTTCCGTCAGTGCCTCCGCCACGCCCACGCCCACGCCCGCCGGGCCTCCCGCGCTCGTGGGGAAGGGGCTCACGGAGGCGAAGGAGGTCGCCTCCGGTGCCGGGTACTCCGTCGTGTCGCACGATGCCTCCGAGCAGGACGCCCGGCAGTGGGACGCGGATGAGTGGACCGTGTGTTTTCAGGCTTCGGCGGGGCAGAGGGACGGTGGGCGGCCCGTGCTGGACCTCGGGGTGGTGCGTGTCGGGGTGCCCTGCCCCCTGGCTGATGGGGAGAAGATCCCCTGGCCGACCATGCCCGTCGTCACCGGCATGACCTTCGCACGGGCCGGTGAGGTGCTGAAGCCGGTCGGGTTCCGGAAGGTCGCGGCGGAGAGCGCGTACTCCGATGTGGCGCTGCCCGGTGTCGCCGACCCGTGGAAGGTCTGCTTCCAGGACCCGGCTCCGGGCAAGGAGGTCGAGAACCCGCAGTACTCGACCGTGTATCTGAAGGTCGCTCCGCCCGGTGCCGCCTGTCCCGAGCGGCCCTATGCCGAGTTGCATCCTTCGCCCGCGCCGGAGCCCACCGGCGGTGGGAGCGCGTACTACGCCGACTGCGACGAGGCCAAGGCCGCCGGTGCCGCGCCGATCCGGAGCGGCGAGCCCGGTTACCGGTCCGCGCTCGACCGGGATCACGACGGGATCGCCTGCGACACGTGAGGGGAGCTCGTCAGGCTCCCGGCATCATGCCGCCCTTGAGCCGTTCGATGTCGGAGGGGCGGACCTGGATCACGAAGATGGCGACCAGGGCGGCGACGACGGCGAAGATCGCCGCTGTGACGAAGCCCGCGGAGACGCCGGTGGTGAGGACCTGGTCGCTCCAGGGCGGTGGGAGCTGGCCGGTCTTGGCGAACTGGGCCTTCTCCAGCGGGCCGGCCTGGGCGAGGAAGGCGGGGACCTGCTTGTCCGCCTCGTTGCGGCTGGCCGTGCCGAAGACGGTCACCAGGATCGAGAGGCCGAGCGAACCGCCCACCTGCTGCGTGGCGTTGAGCAGACCGGACGCGGCCCCGGACTCCTTCGGTTCGACGTTCGACAGCGCCATGATGGTCAGCGAGACGAACATCAGGCCCATGCCGAGACCGAAGACGAGGATCGGTCCGAGGATGCTCCCCGCATAGGTCGAGTTCACATCGGTGAGCGTCAGCCAGGACAGGCCGACCGCGGTGAGCAGCGAACCCGTCACCATGAAGGGCTTCGGTCCGAACTTGGGCAGCAGGTTGGAGGTGAAGCCCGCGCCGACCGCGATGATCGCGCTGACCGGCAGGAACGCGAGACCTGTCGTCAGCGGACTGAAGCCCAGCACCTGCTGCACGAACAGGGTGAGGAAGAAGAACATCCCGAAGATGGCCGCCGCCAGACAGAGCATCATGACGTAGGTGCCCGAGCGGTTGCGGTCGGCGAACATGTGCAGGGGCGTGATGGGTTGCTGCGAGCGCCGTTCGATGAGGATGAACGTGGACAGGAGGACGATCGCGGCGCAGAACGAGCCGATCGTGTAGGGGTCGCTCCAGCCTTCCTGCGCGGCCCGGATGAATCCGTACACCAGCGCCACCATGCCGAGCGTCGCCGTCACCGCGCCGGCGAGGTCGAAGTGGCCGGGGTGCCGCTCGGACTCCTTGACGTGACGCGGTGTGAGGATCGCGATCACGATGGCGATCGGGACGTTGACGAAGAAGATCCAGCGCCAGTCGAGCCATTGGACGAGCATGCCTCCGGCCACCAGGCCGATCGCGCCGCCGCCGGCCGATACGCCCGCGAACACGCCGAAGGCCCGGTTGCGTTCCGGGCCTTCGTCGAACGTCGTGGTGATGAGGGAGAGCGAGGTCGGCGAGGCTATCGCGCCGCCGACGCCCTGGAGTGAACGGGCCGCGAGGAGTTGCCACTCGGTCTGCGCGAGTCCGCAGAAGAGAGAGGCCAGCCCGAAGAGCAGCACGCCGAAGATGAAGACACGTCGTCGGCCCAGGATGTCGCCTGCGCGCCCGCCGAGGAGCAGCAGGCCGCCGAAGGTCAGGGTGTAGGCGTTGACGACCCAGGACAGGCTGGTGGTCGAGAAGTCCAGCGCGGTCTGGATGTGCGGGAGCGCGATGTTCACGATGGTGATGTCGAGGACCACCATCAGCTGGCAGGACGCGATCACGAACAGGGCGATGCCCTTGCCGTCTCCGCCGCGCTTCGGTGCGGCGGTCTGTGCCGGTGTCGTCGGCTTGGGTGTACTCATTTGGCGCCTCGTGCCTCGCCTGGTGAGTGAGCCGTGGGCCGGTCAGTCCACCTTTCGACACTAAGCCCGGCCCGCACGGGTGACCAGTTGATCAAGCGTGCGTGGGTTCCTCCAGGACCGCGAAGCCGTCCAGCTCCACCAAAGCCTGTTCGTCCCAGAGGCGTACGACTCCGATGACCGCCATCGCCGGGTAGTCACGGCCCGCCAACCGGCGCCAGATCCGGCCCAGTTCGTGGGCGTGGTCGCGGTACCCGGGGACGTCGGTGGTGTACACGGTGACCCGGGCGAGGTCGGCGGGGGTGCCGCCGGCGTGCCGCAGGGCGGTGAGCAGATTGCCGAGGGCGGTGGTGAACTGCTCGGTGAGCTCCTCCCCCACGACCTTGCCCTCCGTGTCGAGGGCCGTCTGGCCCGCGAGGAAGACGAGCCGCGTCCCGGTGGCGGTGACGGCGTGGGAGAAGCCGGTGGGCGGGGAGAGTTCGGCGGGGTTGTGGCGGTGCAGGGTCATGAGGTCGGCTCCTCCTGCTTGCGGGCGTACGGGTCCCCCACGGTCGGCTCCTCACCGGACGGCACCTCGAGGGGCGGCACCTCGAGAGGCGGCACCTCGAGAGGCGGCAGCTTCGCGTACAGCTCCTTCGCGATGATCGTGCGCTGCACCTCCGTCGCACCCTCGTAGATCCTGGGTGCGCGGACCTCTCGGTAGAGGTGCTCCAGGAGGTGGCCGCGCTGGAGGGCGAGGGCTCCGTGCAGCTGGACGGCCGCGTCGACGACGTACTGGGCCGTCTCGGTGGCGAGGAGCTTCGCCATCGCGGAGCGCCGGGGGACGTCCGGGTCGCCCTCGTCGTACGCGACGGCCGCCGCGTACACGAGCAGGCGGGCGGCCTCGGTGCGGGTCGCCATCTCGGCGACCCGGTGCGAGACGGCCTGGAGGTCGGCGAGGACGCCGCCGAAGGCACGGCGGGCGGCGGTGTGGGCGAGGGCCGCGTCGAGAGCGGCCTGGGCCATGCCGACGGCGAAGGCGCCGACGCTGGGCCGGAAGAGGTTGAGGGTGTTCATGGCGACCCGGAACCCCCGGTCGGGCTCCCCGAGGAGGTCCTCGGGGCCGACGGGGACGCCGTCGAAGGTGAGGGTGCCGAGGGCGTGCGGGGCGAGCATGTCGAGCGGTTCCCCGCCGAGGCCGGGGCGGTCGGCGGGGACCAGGAAGGCGGTGACGCCGCGGGCTCCGGCGCCCCGGGTGGTGCGGGCGAAGACCGTGGCGAAGTCGGCCTCGGGGGCGTTGGAGATCCAGCGTTTCTCGCCGTGCAGGCGCCAGCCGCCGCGTCCGTCGGGGACGGCGTCGAGGGCGAGGGCGGCGGCGTCGGAGCCGGCGTCCGGTTCGGAGAGGGCGAAGGCGGCGACGGCGCGTCCCGCGGTGGCCTCGGGGAGCCAGCGGGCGCGCTGGGCGGGGGTGCCGAAGGCGGCGACGGGGTGGGTGCCGAGGCCCTGGAGGGCGAGCGCGGTCTCGGCCTCGGTGCAGGTCCGGGCGAGGGATTCGCGCAGCAGGCAGAGGTCGAGGGCGCCGGCCTCGAAGAGGCGGGCGAGGAGGCCGAGCTCGCCGAGGGCGGCGACGAGGGGGCGGTTGACCCTGCCGGGTTCGCCCTGGTCGGCGAGGGGCTTCAGGCGGTCGGCGGCGAGCGCGCTGAGCTGCGCACACCAGGTGATCTGTGCCGGATCGAGCGAGAATGCGGGCATGTGGGCCCTCTCTGACGCCCCCGGGCGTCTACGTCCCTGCGCCGTCCGGCGCCTTCGTCCGAGTACCCGCGGGCACCCCGGTCCTTGCGCTGTCAGGCGTCCTTGGCCTTGCACCGTCCGGCGTCCGTGGCCTTGCGCCGTCCGACGCCTTGGTCCGAGTGCCCCTGGGCACCCCGGTCCTCACGCCCTCCGGCCTCCTTGGCTTCACGCCCTCCGACCTCCTCGGCCTTGCGCCGTCCGGCGCCTTGGTCCGAGTACCCGCGGGCACCCCGGTCCTTGCTCCCTCCGACCTCCTTGGCCTCACGCCCTCCGACCTCCTTGGCCTTGCGCCGTCCGGCGTCCTCGGCCTCACACCCTCCGGCGCCTCCGTCCGAGTGCCCCAGGGCACCCCGGCCCTTGCTCCCTCCGGGCTCCGTGGCCTCGCACCCATCGGCACCTCTGTCGCGAACCGTTGACTGTCGTCACCAACACGATACGCTCGTGGAGCGACGAGCGACCCCACCACGACAGGGGGACGACCTCATGGAGCTGACACCCTCGGGCCACCTCGACACCTTCGCCCGTGACCGGCTGCCCCCGCCCGACCGGTGGCCGCGGCTCGTCTTCGATCTCCCCGAGCTCCACTACCCCGAACGGCTCAACTGCGGCACCGAGCTCCTCGACCGCACGGTGGAGCGGTTCGGCGCCGACCGGCCCGCCTTCCGCGACGGCGAGGGCGGGGTCTGGAGCTACGGGGAGCTGCGCGACCGGGTGGACCGCATCGCCCACGTCCTCACCAGCGACCTGCGGGTGCTGCCCGGCAACCGGGTCCTCCTGCGCGGCCCCACCACCCCCTGGCTCGCCGCCTGCTGGCTCGCCGTGATGAAGGCCGGCGGCGTCGCCGTCACCGTGCTGGCCCAGCAGCGCGCCCCCGAGCTCGCCGTGATGGCCGAGGCCGCCCAGTGCACCCACGCGCTCTGCGACGCGCGGGTGCTCGACGAGCTCCTCGCGGCCCGGATACCCGGGCTCCGGGTCACCCCCTTCGGCGGGGACGGCCCGGACGACCTTCTGGCCCTCGCCGAGCACCGCCCCGGCCCGTACGAGGCGGTGGCCACCGCCGCCGACGACGTGGCCCTCATCGCCTTCACCTCCGGCACCACCGGACGGCCCAAGGGCTGCGTCCACTTCCACCGGGACGTCCTGGCCGTCGCCGACACCTTCTCCGCGCACGTCCTGCGTCCGCTGCCCGACGACGTCTTCGCCGGCTCGCCGCCGCTCGCCTTCACGTTCGGCCTCGGCGGGCTCGTCGTGTTCCCCCTACGGGCCGGGGCGAGCGCGGTCCTCCTCGAACAGGCCGGGCCCAAGCAGCTGCTCGCGGCGATCGAGCAGCACAAGGTGTCGGTGCTGTTCACCGCCCCGACGGCCTACCGGGTGATGCTGGACGAGCTGACCCAGGGCACCGCCCCTGAGGTGGCCTCGCTGCGCCGGTGCGTCTCGGCCGGCGAGAACCTGCCGGAGGCGACCTGGACGGCCTGGTACGCGCGGACCGGACTGCGCCTGATCAACGGCATCGGGGCCACCGAACTCCTGCACATCTTCATCTCCGCCGCCGACGGCGACATACGCCCGGGCACCACGGGCCGCCCCGTGCCCGGCTGGCGGGCCAGGATCGTCGACCGCGACGGCAACGCCGTCCCGGACGGCGAGGAGGGGCTGCTCGCGGTGCGCGGCCCGGTGGGCTGCCGCTATCTGGCCGACCCCCGCCAGGAGGAGTACGTACGGGACGGCTGGAACGTCACGGGCGACACGTACGTCCGCGAACCCGACGGCTGGTTCCGCTACGTCTCACGGGCCGACGACATGATCATCTCGGCCGGGTACAACATCGCCGGACCCCAGGTCGAGGAGGTGCTCCTGGACCACCCCGACGTCGTGGAGACGGCGGTGGTGGGCCGCCCGGACGAGCTGCGCGGCCAGGTCGTCGTGGCGTACACGGTGGTACGTGACGGGGTGCCGCGCGACGCGAGCACCGCCGCCGCCCTGCGGGCCTTCGTCCGCGCCCGCATCGCCCCGTACAAGTCCCCCCGGGAGATCGTCTTCCTCGACGCGCTGCCGCGCACGGCGACGGGCAAGCTCCAGCGCTTCCTGCTGCGGGCCCCGGCGTGACCGGCATGACGTGTCCACCACCCCCTAAAGTGATCACGTGGCCGAGCAGCACACCCCCCGATCCCTGATCGTCTCCTTCTACGGCGCGTACGGCCGTGCGCCCGACGAGTCGCCGGTGCCCGTGGCCGCGGTCATCCGGCTGCTCGGCGTCCTCGGCGTGGACGCGCCCTCGGTGCGCTCCTCGGTGTCGCGGCTCAAGCGGCGCGGGCTGCTGCTGCCGGGCCGGACGGCGGGCGGCGCCGCCGGGTACGCCCTCTCGGAGGACGCCCGGCGGCTCCTGGACGACGGCGACCGCCGGATCTACGCCCGTACGGAGCCGAAGCTCTCCGAGGGGTGGGTCCTGGCCGTCTTCTCGGTGCCGGAGGCCGAGCGGCACAAGCGGCACCTGCTGCGGTCCCGGCTCGCCCGGCTCGGCTTCGGGACGGCGGCGCCGGGTGTCTGGATCGCGCCGGCCCGGCTGTACGAGGAGACCCGGAACGCCCTGGAGCGCCTGGAGCTCTCCGCGTACGTGGACCTCTTCCGCGGCGACCACCTGGGGTACGCGGCGACGGCCGAGGCGGTGGCCCGCTGGTGGGACCTGCCGGCGATCGCCGGGCTCCACGAGGAGTTCCTGGCGGCCCACGAGCCGGTCCTGCGGGCCTGGCGGTCGGCGCCGGCGGGCGCCGAGGACGCCTACCGGGACTACCTCCTCGCCCTGGACTCCTGGCGCCGGCTGCCCTACGCGGATCCGGTGCTCCCGGCGGAGCTCCTGCCGGACGACTGGCCGGGCCGCCGCTCGGCGGAGGTCTTCGCCGCCCTGCACGAGCTGCTGCGGGACCGGGGCGCGGAGTACGTGGGCCCGTTCCTGACGGGCGACTAGGTGTATTGGTCACGAGCGTTGTTGACACTGGTCTGGTCTTGAACATGGCGAAGACCTCCGGTGGGGTGGGAGCTGTCTAGGAACTCACCGCCCGGAGGTCTTCGTGGCCCACCGTAATGCCCGGCTGACTGTCTTCGGTAGGAGACTGCTGGTCGAACGTGTCTGCTCAGGACGTCCGGTCGCGCATGTGGCCGCCGAGATGGGTATCTCCCGGGCCACGGCCCACAAGTGGCTGCGCCGGTGGCGGGCCGAGGGCGATGCGGGTCTGCACGACCGGTCGAGCCGGCCTCGCAGGACGCCGCACCGGACCGCGGCCGCGGTGGAAGACCGTGTCTGCGGCCTGCGGCAAAGCCGCAAGCTCGGCCCCGCCCGGATCGGCCCGATCGTGGGCCTGCCCGCCTCGACCGTGCACCGGATCCTGACCCGGCACCGGCTCAACCGACTGGCCTGGATCGACCGGCCGACCGGCATCGTGATCCGCCGCTACGAGCGAGACCGACCGGGCGAGCTGGTCCACGTCGATGTGAAGAAACTCGGCCGGATCCCCGACGGCGGCGGCCACAAGGCCCTGGGGCGCCAGGCCGGCCGATCCACCCGCAGCAACATGGGCTTCGACTACGTCCACTCCGCCGTCGACGACCACTCCCGCCTCGCCTACAGCGAGATCCACGGCGACGAGAAGGTCGCGACCTGCGCGGCCTTCCTGACCCGCGCGGCCGCGTTCTTCCACAGCCACGGCATCGACCGCATCGAGCGGGTCCTGACCGACAACGCCTGGGCCTACCGCAAGGGCCTGGCCTGGAAGACAGTCCTGGCCGACCTCGGCGCCACCGGCAAGCTCACCCGCGCCTACCGGCCCCAGACCAACGGCAAGGTCGAGCGCTTCAACCGCACCCTGCTCGACGAATGGGCCTACATCCGGCCCTACACCTCAAACGACGAGCGGACCGAGGCCCTGGCAGACTTCCTCCACACCTACAACCACCACCGCTGCCACACCGCACTCGACGGCCACCCGCCCATCAGCCGCGTCAACAACCCAGCGGGTCAATACACCTAGCGCCGCACGCCCAGGGCCCGCACCAGGCAGACGAGGCCCGCCGTGCCGAGGATCGCGCGGACGATGTTCCACGCCACCCACGGGGTCTCGAAGGCCGCTCGCGCGGCGGCCGGGTCCTTGGTCGCCGCGAGGGCGTCGTTGAGGGGGACGTTCGCCGCCGAGGTGACCACGAGGACGGCCAGGGCGAGGACGAACGCGGCGAGCGTCCAGATCCGCGCCCGGCCCGCGCGGTGCTGCCAGGCGGCCACCGCGGTGAGGACCGGCACCCCGAAGAACGGGGTGAAGAACACCGGGTTCTGGATCACGTCGTTGATGTTCCGCATCACCTCGACGTAGACCCGGTCGTCGCTGCGCGCCAGGGCCGGCATCACCGAGCAGACGTACGCGAACCACACCCCCGCCAGCAGTCCCGTCATCGCCGTCGCCGTGCCGAGGACCGCCCCGGCACCCTTCCCGCCCCTGTTTTCTGTCATGTCCTCATTCAAGGGCAGGGGCGGCGCGCTGACCATGGCTTCGCGTCGCACCCGCATACGCGAGCGTCCAAAGAACCCTCGAACTCACTCCCGGCGGCCGGTGGGCGGGCGGCGGCTGCCCGCGCGGTACGGGGCGGGCCAGGGGGCGGCCGGGCCCTGGTACTCCTGCTCGGCCGCCGCGTGCAGGGTCCAGTGCGGGTCGTAGAGGTGCGGCCGGGCGAGGGCGCAGAGGTCCGCGCGGCCCGCGAGGAGCAGGGAGTTGACGTCGTCCCAGGAGGAGATCGCGCCGACCGCGATCACGGGGACGCCGAGCTCGTTGCGGATGCGGTCGGCGTAGGGGGTCTGGTACGAGCGGCCGTAGGCGGGCTCCTCGTCGGGGACGACCTGGCCGGTGGAGACGTCGATGGCGTCGGCGCCGTGGTCGGTGAAGGCGCGGGCGATGGCGACGGCGTCCCCGGCGGTGGTGCCGCCCTCGGCCCAGTCGGTGGCGGAGATGCGGACGGTCATGGGGCGGTCCGCGGGCCATGCCTCCCGTACCGCGTCGAAGACTTCGAGGGGGTAGCGCAGCCGGGCCGTGAGGTCGCCGCCGTAGGCGTCGGTGCGGTGGTTGGTGAGCGGGGAGAGGAAGCCGGAGAGGAGGTAGCCGTGGGCGCAGTGGAGTTCGAGGAGGTCGAAGCCGCTGCGGGCGGCGCGGTGGGCGGCGGCGGTGAACTGCTCGCGTACGGCGGTGAGTCCGGAGCGGTCGAGGGCGGCCGGGGTCTGGTTGACGCCGGGCCGGTACGGGTGGGGCGAGGCGGCGACGAGGGGCCAGTTGCCCTCGGGGAGGGGCTGGTCGATGCCTTCCCACATGCGGCGGGTGGAGCCCTTGCGGCCCGAGTGGCCGAGCTGGACGCCGAGCGCGGTGCCGGGCGACTGTCCGTGGACGAAGGCGGTGACACGGGACCAGGCCTCGGCCTGTTCGTCGGTCCAGAGGCCGGTGCAGCCGGGGGTGATGCGGCCCTCGGGGCTCACGCAGACCATCTCGGTCATGACGAGTCCGGCGCCGCCGAGGGCTCGGGAGCCGAGGTGGACGAGGTGGAAGTCGCCGGGGACGCCGTCCTCGGCGACGTACAGGTCCATGGGGGAGACGACGACCCTGTTGCGGAGGGTCAGTCCGCGCAGCCGGAAGGGGGTGAACATCGGCGGGGTGCCGGGCGGGCAGCCGAAGTCCGCCTCGACGGCGGCGGTGAAGGCGGGGTCGCGCAGCTTGAGGTTGGCGTGGGTGACGCGGCGGCTGCGGGTGAGCAGGTCGAAGGCGAAGCGGCGGGGCGGCCGGTCGACGTGCCCGGCGAGCTCCTCGAACCAGCGGAGGCTGGCGCCGGCCGCGCGCTGGGTGGACTCGACGACGGGACGGCGCTCCGTCTCGTACGCGGTGAGGGCCTGGTCGAGGGTGGGGTGGGCGCCGACGGCGGCGGCGAGGGCGACGGCGTCCTCGACGGCCAGTTTGGTGCCGGAGCCGATGGAGAAGTGCGCGGTGTGGGCGGCGTCGCCGATGAGGACGGTGTTGCCGTGGGACCAGCGCGCGTTGGCGACGGTACGGAACGCGGTCCAGGCGGAGTTGTTCGAGCGGAGCTCCCGGCCGCCGAGGGCCTCGGCGAAGACCTTGGCGCAGCGGGCGGTGGACTCGGCCTCGTCGAGCTCGTGGAAGCCGGCGGCCCGCCAGACCTCCTCGCGCATCTCGACGATGACGGTGGAGGAGTCGGCGGAGAAGGGGTAGGCGTGGAGCTGCATCACGCCGTGCTCGGTCTCGGCGATCTCGAAGCGGAAGGCCTCGAAGGGGAAGTCGGCGGCGAGCCATATGTAGCGGCAGTGGTGGGTGGTGATCCGGGGGCGGAAGTGCGCGGCGTGGGTCTCGCGGGTGCGGCTGTGGACGCCGTCGGCGGCGACGACCAGGTCGTTCTCCGCGGCGAGGACGGCGGCGGGTGGGGCCTCGGTGCGGAAGCGGAGCCGTACGCCGAGCTCGGCGCAGCGGGCGTGCAGGATCCCCAGGAGGCGGCGGCGGCCGAGGGCGGCGAAGCCGTGGCCGGTGGAGGTGGTGCGGTGGCCGCGGTGGACGACGTCGATGTCGTCCCAGCGGACGAGCTCGCGGCGGAGCGCCTCGTACACGACGGGGTCGGCGTCCCGGATGCCGCCGAGGGTCTCGTCGGAGAGGACGACGCCGAAACCGAAGGTGTCGGAGGACGCGTTCCGCTCCCAGACGGTGATCTCGCGGGCCGGGTCCTGTCGCATCAGCAGGGCCGCGGCGTAGAGCCCCCCGGGGCCGCCGCCGACGACCGCGACGCTCCGGGGGCCCGGTGAGGTCAGCATCCCCGCCACTTCGGGGGGCGTTTCTCGGTGAAGGCGGCGTGGAACTCGGCGTAGTCCTCGCCGTTCATCAGAAGCGCCTGGGTGGCCGCGTCCAGTTCGACCGCGGCCGCGAGCGGCATGTCGAGCTCCGCGGTGAGCAGGGCCTTGGTCTGGGCGAGGGCGAGCGCGGGGCCGTCGGCGAGGCGGCGGGCGAGGGCGGCGGCCCGCTCCCCCGCCGCGCCCTCCTCCGTGAGCTCGCTGAGGAGCCCGATGCGCTCGGCCTCGGCGGCGTGGACGGGCTCGCCCAGCATGAGGAGGCGGGTGGCGTGGCCCAGGCCGACGACTCGGGGCAGCAGATAGGCGGCGCCCATGTCTCCGCCGGAGAGGCCGACCCGGGTGAAGAGGAAGGAGAACCGGGTGGTGGGGTCGGCGATCCGGAAGTCGGCGGCGAGGGCGAGGACGGCCCCGGCGCCGGCGGCGACGCCGTGGAGGGCGGCGACGACGGGGAAGGGGCACTCGCGCAGCGCGCGGACGACCTGGCCGGTCATCCGGTTGAAGTCGAGGAGCCGGGCGGTGTCGAGGGCGAGGGTGGCGCCGATGATCTCGTCGACGTCGCCGCCGGAGCAGAAGCCGCGGCCTTCGCCGCCGAGGACGAGGGCGCGGACGGCGCGCTCGCGGGAGAGCTCGGCGAGGAGGTCGCGCAGGTCGGCGTAGGCGCCGAAGGTGAGGGCGTTGAGTTTCGCGGGGCGGGCGAGGGTGACGGTGGCGACGCCCTGGTCGATGTCCAGGCGCAGATGCTGCCAGCGGGACGTGCGGGGCGCCGAGCCGGTAAAGGGGCTCATCCGAGGGGCCTCCTTCCTCCGCAAGGAGGGTATCACCGTACTGTGACTGTCGTCACGAGTACGCGATACGCGGGCAGCCGCAAGGTCCCGAGCGGTGGCCGACCTAAGTCCTGGAGGAGAGGGAGGGGGTGCCCTGGGAACTGGATTTTGCACCTCGTAAGGTTGAAACCAGGACGTCTCGGGATGCCCCCACCCCACTCGCCCCACCCGCCCCTCGGTGAAGGGAGCCTGCCCCCCATGCCCGAAGCCACCGGACCCGCGGCCCTGAGCCCCGGAGCCGAGACCACCGGACCTGCGGCCATGAGCCCCGGAGCCGCTGTCTCCTGGCGCATCCGGCTGCCCCACACCACCGCCGCCGTGCCGATCGCCCGCGCCCTGATCCGTACCGCGCTCACCGACATCGACCCCGTGGCCGCCGACCGGCCCGACAGCGACACGGCGGAGCTGCTCACCGCCGAGCTCGTCGCCAACGCCGTCGAGCACACCGCCGGCGCGGGCCCCATCGAGCTGGTCGTCGAACTGCTCGCGGCGCCCGGCGGCTGTCAGATCGAGGTCCACGACTCCCAGCCCGCCGGCCCCGGCGAGCTCGTCTGCCCCGAGCCGGACACCGAGGTCGACCCCTGGCAGGAGCACGGCCGGGGCCTCCTCCTGATCCGCGCGCTCAGCAGCGACTGCGGCCACCGCCCCACCGCGCACGGCAAGGCGGTCTGGTTCACCCTCCCGGGGATACCGGCCCAGCGGCGCCGCCCGTAGGACTACTCCCCCGCCGCACCGGCCAGCGTCGCCACCAGGACCGCCTTGATGGTGTGCATCCGGTTCTCGGCCTCGTCGAAGACGACCGAGTGCGCCGACTCGAAGACCTCGTCCGAGACCTCCAGCTCGGTCAGGCCGTGCCGGGCGTGGATGTCCCGGCCGACGGCCGTGCCCAGGTCGTGGAAGGCGGGCAGGCAGTGCAGGAACTTCACGTCCGGGTTCCCGGTTGCGCGCAGCACGTCCATCGTCACGGAGTACGGGGAGAGGGCGGCGATCCGCTCGTCCCAGACCTCCTTGGGCTCGCCCATGGAGACCCACACGTCGGTGACGACGAAGTCCGCGCCGGCGACACCCTCGGGCACGTCCTCGGTGAGGGTGATCGTGGCGCCGCTGGTCTCGGCGAGCTTGCGGGCCGCGGCGACGACGTCCTCGGCGGGCCAGTACGCCTGCGGGGCGACGATCCGGACGTCCATGCCGAGCAGGGCGCCGGTGACGAGGTAGGAGTTGCCCATGTTGAAGCGGGCGTCGCCGAGGTAGGCGAAGGCGATCGCGTCGACCGGCTTGTCCACGTGCTCGGTCATGGTGAGCACGTCGGCCAGCATCTGGGTGGGGTGCCAGTCGTCGGTGAGCCCGTTGAAGACCGGCACGCCCGCGAAGGCGGCGAGCTCCTCGACGTTCGCCTGGCTGTCCCCGCGGTACTCGATGCCGTCGAACATCCGGCCGAGGACGCGGGCGGTGTCCTTGACCGACTCCTTGTGGCCGATCTGGGAGCCCGAGGGGTCGAGGTAGGTGGTGGAGGCGCCCTGGTCGGCGGCGGCGACCTCGAAGGCGCAACGGGTGCGGGTCGAGGTCTTCTCGAAGATCAGGGCGATGTTCTTCCCGCGCAGTCGCTGCACCTCGGTGCCCGCCTTCTTGGCGGCCTTGAGCTCGGCGGCGAGCGCGATCAGGCCGCGGAACTCCTCGGCGGTGAAGTCCAGCTCCTTGAGGAAGTGGCGGCCGATGAGGTCTGTGGCCATGGGACGCGCTCCTGGGGGTACGGGTCGGGAGGACGGCGGGTCGGGACTCTGGAAGTGTATACGCAGTTCAACATTTCTATACAGCCCCCTCGACCCCCGGCCCCCTCCGGTCGGAACGCGTCTCCGGCACTCAGGCGGCGTCCCGCTCCACCGGACAGCTCATACAGCGCGGACCGCCCCTCCCCCGGCCCAGCTCGCTCCCCGGGATCTCGATCACCTCGATGCCCTGCTTGCGCAGATGCGTGTTCGTCGTGACGTTCCGCTCGTACGCGACGACCACCCCCGGCTCCACCGCCAGCACGTTGCACCCGTCGTCCCACTGCTCGCGCTCCGCCGCATGCACGTCCTGGGTCGCCGTGAGCACCCGGATGTCCTGCAGCCCCAACGCCGCCGCGATGGCGCTGTGCATCTGCTCCGGCGGATGGTCGGTCACCCGCAGGGACTGCCCCTCGTCACCCGGCTCGATCGTGTACGAGCGGAGCATGCCGAGCCCCGCGTACTGCGTGAACGTGTCCTGGTCCACCATCGTCATCACCGTGTCCAGGTGCATGAACGCACGCCGCTTCGGCATGTCCAGCGCGATGATCGTGCGCGCCGACCCGGCCGCGAACATCCCCCGGGCCAGCATCTCCACCGCCTGCGGGGTCGTCCGCTCGCTCATCCCGATCAGCACGGCGCCGTTGCCGATGACGAGGACGTCCCCGCCCTCGATCGTCGACGGATAGTCCGACTGCCCCTCCGACCAGTGGTGGAACGAACCCGCCTCCGGGCCCGTGAACAGCGGGTGGTGCTTGTAGATCGCCTCGAAGTGCACCGTCTCGCGCTGCCGGGCCGGCCAGCGCATCGCGTTGATCGAGACGCCGTCGTAGATCCAGGCCGAGGTGTCCCGGGTGAAGAGATGGTTCGGCAGCGGGCCGAGGACGAAGTCGTCCAGGTCCAGGGCGTGGAAGCGGACCGAGGTCGGCTCCCGGAACCCCGCCAGGAACTCCCGCTTCGTCATGCCGCCGACCAGCGCCTCGACGAGCGAGGCGGCGTCCAGCGAGTCGAAGGAGGCGCGCAGGTGATCGGCGGCCAGCGGCCCGTACTCCTTCTCGTCGAAGACCCGGTCGAGGACCAGCGCACGGGCCGCCGCCACCTCCAGGGACTCGCCCAGCAGATCCCCGAAGAGGTGCACCTCCACCCCGCGGTCGCGCAGCACGTCGGCGAAGCCGTCGTGCTCCTGCCGGGCCCGCCGCACCCACAGCACGTCGTCGAAGAGGAGGGCGTCCTTGTTGGTCGGGGTGAGCCGCTTCAGCTCCAGATCGGGCCGGTGCAGGATGACGCGGCGCAGCCGCCCGGTCTCGGAATCGACATGGAATCCCATGAGCCCATCCTGACGGAGCCGGGCGGACCTGGCCCGCGTTTCGACCCGGTCCTTTCGGTGTGGGTCACCCGGCTCCCCCCGTTCCCGTCAGGTGAACCACTGGGCCGCCACGACCAGGACGATCGCGGCCAGCAGACCGCCGATCAGCAGCGCGGCGCGGCGCAGGAACCGGCGGGTGTAGCCGCTGCCGAGGTCTTCGCCGAGGGAGAGCGCGGGTCCGGGGCGGTGCGTGGTGCGGGGCAGGCCGTACGCCTCCTTCAGGAGCGAGAGCCAGACGGCGTCCGGCAGCCCCGGGCGCTCCCCGTCCACGATCAGCCAGAACGTCTCGCAGGCGGACGGATCCGGGCTCGTCCGGAGCTGCGACAGCAGCTCGGCGACCGTGCCGACCGGGGCGTCGCCGCCGGCGAGCAGCGGACGGACCGCCCAGCTGTACAGCTCGGCGGCGTTCGCCGCGCGCTGCTCCTCCGCCGGCTCGGAGGGGTCGTGCCGCGCGGCGGGCGGGGCGACGGCCCACAGCTTCCTTCCGATGGCCACCTCGCAGAGCTCCCGGCGCAGCGGGTGCTCCCAGGACGGCAGGCGCCGGGCGATCTCCCGGAGGAGGACGGTGACGACGACGTACGCCTGGGGCCGGCGCAGCGCTTCGAGCAGCTCGCGGTGGCCGGCGCCCACGACGAGCTCCCGCGCCTCTTCCGGGCTGCGCACGGTCGGCAGATGGTGCACGAGCGAGGTCTCGGCCTCCCGCCCCCGCCGCGCCAGCCCCCGCCGCGCCGCCTTGCCGGGCCCGGTCCACTCCGGCCCGACGACCGGCAGTACGGGGCGGGGGTAGGCGGCGGCACCGGGGGACGGGGGTGCGGGAGGTGCCTCGGGAGTCGGCGGGGGCTGGGTGGGGTAGGCGGGCCGCGCCGCCGCCGCGGCACCGGACGACACCTCTCGGTCCGGGCCACTGGGCCGGCCGGCGGACTGCGACTCCCCGCGTGGGTCGTCGGACTCCGAGGGGCGGTCGGGCCACTCGGCGGGGCCCGTACGGTCGGGCCGTCCAGACGGGGCCGGGGGCGGACTGTCGGGCCGTCCTGACAGGGCCGAGGCCGGGCTGTCGGGCCGTCCCGAGGCCGGAGCCGTACTGGGGGCGTCGGGCCAAGGGCCAGGGGAGGCCGGATACGACGAGCCCACCGGCTCGGGGTTCCCGCCGGGCGGCGAGTCGGGGTGCCGGGGGCCGGGGGCGCCCTGGCGCCGAGGGTCCGGGCCGGACTGGTCCCGGGAGCCCGGCGCGCGCTGGTCCCGGGGGCCGGGTCCGGGCTGGTGCCAGGGGCCGGGGGCGTCCTCGTCGCGGGGGTCCGGGCCGGACGGGTCCCAGGGACCGGGCGAATCCGGGTGCCGGGGGCCAGGGGTGCCCTGGTCCCGGAACCCCGAACCGCCCTGCTCCCGAGGGCCCGTGGCGCCCCCGTACCGGGGGCCTGAGCCTGACTGGTCCCGCGGGGTTGGACCGGGCTGGTCCCAGGGGCCCGGCGAGTCCGGGTGCCGGGGGCCGGGGGTGTCCTGGCCGCGGGGGCCTGCGACGCCCTCGCGTCGGGGGCCTGCGTCGGCCTGGTGCCGGGGATCGGGAGCGCTCTCGTATCGGGAGCCCGGGCCTGCCTGGTTCCGGGAATCCTGGGTGTCCTCGTACCGGGGGTCCCGGCCGGCCTGGTCCCAGGCGTCATGGGTGCCGTCGCGCCGGGAGCCTGGTCCGGCCTCGCCCCGGGGGCCATGGGTGCCCTGCCGCCCGGAGCCTGCGTCGGCCTGGTGCCGGGAGTCCGAAGCGCCCTGGTTCCGGGAACTCGGGCCGGACTGGTTCCGAGAGTCCGGAGCGCCCTCGTACCGCTGTTCCGAAGCGCCCTCGTACCGGGAGCCCGGGCCCGCCTGGTCCCTGGGGTCCGGAGCGCCCTCGTACCGGGAGCCCTGAGGGCCCTCGTACCGGGGGCCCCGGCCGGACTGGTCCCTGGACGTCGGGCCCGGCCTGTTTCGGGGGTCCCGAGGCGAGGGGCCTCTCGTGGGGTCGCGGTGGTCCAGGGCGTCCAGGGTGTCGGCCGCTCTGGACGCCATGTCCAGGAGTGGGCCCCGGTACGTCGAGGCCGTGGTGCGGAGGACTCTGGCGACCACGTGGTCCCGGCTGTTCTCCTCTATCTCCGCCAGGTGGTGGCGGACCAGCCGCGTCGCGATCTCCTCCGCCCGGTCGCCGCACCGCTCGCGCGGGTCGACACGGCGGCGCTCCGTGTTGCGGCTCGCCGCCCCGGACCATTGGCCGACGAACGCGAACCGGAGCGTGGGCAGTTCGAGCGTGTCGTGGGTGGCGAAGGTCCACGGGTGTCTGGTGACCACGCCGAGGATGCTCTGCAGGCCCCGCAGCACGGGACAGGCGGTGCCGCCCCGTTCGTCGAGGATCGTGAACGGTCCCTCCGGGTGCCGCAGGAACTCCGCCACCGCGCCGACGAGTTCCTCCGCCACGTACGGCAGACGCCGGTCCAGCTCCGCCAGCCCCGCGCCGGGGGCGAGGGCCTCCGCCGGGACCAGCGGAAGCCGGCCGCGCGCGCCGGCGGCGTTCGCGGTGCCCTCCCACTCCCAGCCGTGGAGCCCGAGGCAGACGGTGGGGGTGAGGAGGGTGGGCGCGCCGACGAGGGCGTGGCAGAGCACGGACGTCCGGCCGTCGGCGTCCGTGAACGGCACGCGCCGGATCAGCATCACGTACCCGCGCTCCCGCAGCCGGATCAGGGCCGGCCGGATCTCGTCCCCGCTGGCCCGCAGCACGGGCCCGGACATCCGGAAGAGGTTCTCGGCCTCGTCGCGCGGCCCGGACCAGGCGACCGGCCCGAAGCCCGTGTTGCCGGTGAGGTTCTCGCTGTCCCAGCGGAAGACGATCTGGTCGGCCTCGTGCTCCGTCCGTGTCATCGGACGATCCCCTCCATTGGTTCCGCCCCGGGCAGCAGCCCGCACAGGGCGAAGAGCGACAGCAAGGGCGCGAGGACCCGGCGCGGCCGGGCCCCGTGCGGAAATCGGTCGCCGCGCGCCTGCCCGCCGGTCGCGGCGACGAAGTGCAGCGTGCAGTCGGCGCAGTCGTCGAAGGGCTTGAGCCAGGCGGCGCCGGCGTGGTGGGCGAGGAAGGCGTACGCGTCCCGGCTCTCCTCCCGGACCGCGGCCGGGTCGTGGCGGCCGGGCAGCGCCCGGCCGAGCCAGCGGTCGACGACCGGTTCGAAGCGGACGAGGTCGCTCTTGTTGACGGCGAGCGCGGCAGGCGCGGCGACGAGTCCGCCTCCCTGTCGGGGGATGCGGTTGAGCACGGTCGTGAAGGCCTCGTCGCCGAGGTCGCGCCGCCGCAGCCCGCTCTGTTGGCGTACCGGGTCGAGCCCGGGCAGCCGGAGGGCGCGCAGCGGGTCCAGGACGAAGACGAAGGCGTCGACGCCCATGAGGAAGCGGCCGACCTCCCCGTCGTGCGCGAGGTCCTCGCCCGCGAGGTCGAAGAAGACGACGGGCCGGGGTGTCGCGCCCCCCGCCTGGACGAGCAGCCCGTCGGCGAACCGCGCGAAGGTCTGCTGTCCGGTACGGCCCAGCTGCCGACCCTCCCTGAGTCTCTGGACCCGTTCGCGCACGAAGGTCCGGTGTGCCTCGGGGTTGAGCGGCCGGGATTTGAGTCCGTACGGTTCGAGGCCGCCGAGTTCGACCTCGCCAAGCATGGCGGCGAGGAGGTGGGTCTTGCCGACGGAGGAGCTTCCGACGAGGGCGATCGACAGCGGCTCGCCGTTGGTGAGGTAGGGCACGGGGAGTTCGTGCTGCTCGTCGCCGTCCACGGTGTGCGGGCACAGGTGGTAGGCCTTGCGGAGGGCGTCCGCGACATGGCCGGGGCGGCGTTCGGCGCTGAGGTCGAGCGGGATCCGGTTGCCCATGGCGTCGATGGTGACGAGCAGCCGTTCGTCGTACTCGACGGGGAGCAGGCAGTGCGGGCACATCCGGCTCCGTGACGAGGGAAGCGGGGCCGGTTCCGGTGGCGCGACGGGCTCGACGGGGCGGGAGGAGTCGCCTCCGCCGAAGATCCGGTCGCGGAGCGAGGGACGCGCCTGTCGTGTGATCTGCGGGAGCAGTTCCTCCGGGGCCAGGTGGGGTGCGGTGACCGCGCGTTTCCTGGCGATCTGGCGGTCGTACTCGGTACGCCAGCGGTCGAGCGGGTCGGCCGCCCCGACGCCGGTGGCGAGCGGGTCGGGGACGTGCAGCAGCCGCATGAGCTCAGCCGGGTGGGGCCGGTCGGCCGCGCGCGCGGCGAAGAGACCGCTCTGCCCGAGGGCCGCGAGACGGCGGTAGTCGGCCAGGTCGGCGGGGGGTCCCTCGCCCCGGTCGGGGCGGCCGGAGAGCAGGTAGTAGGCGAGTTCGGCGACGGACCACAGGTCGTCGCGCGGGTCGGCGGCGCCCCGGCCCGCGCGTTGTTCGGGCGAGGCCCAGGGGGCGCCGCCGAAGGGCTCGCGGGCCTCCCCGGCACGCTGCGCCGCGTACGGTTCGCAGAGCCGTACCCGGGCGCCGTCCCACCGTACGGTGTCCGGCGCGATGGCCCGGTGCACGAGCGAGGCATCGCCCAGGAGCCGTACGGCCATGGCGAGTTGGCCCGCGATGCGTTCCTGGTCCTCGGCGCCGAGGCGCCCGGCCCACTCGGACAGCGGGCGGCCCGTCGGCGGCCGGTACAGCACGAAGGGCTCGGTGGCGGTCAGGTCGAAGCCGACGATCCGCGCGAAGACCGCGCCGAACCTGGCCCCGCCGTAGCGCCGTTCGAGGGCGACGGCCGCCTCCACCTCCCGCTCCAGGAGGCCGTACGCGTCGGGGTCGCCCTGCTCCGACGAGGCGAGCCGGTACTGGAGGACGTGCGAACCCGTCCCCAGGGTCGCCCGGCGCGCCAGGATGCCGGGGCGGCCGGGCGGCCGGTGGTCCTCGCCGTAGCGCACGGCGAAGCGGACCGGATCCTCCCGGTGGGTGAGGAACTCCAGCTCCTGGTAGTACGGATGGGTCGGCGGGGTCGGCTCCTTCAGGTGGTCGGGGTGGTCCGGGCCGATCGGATGGTTCGCGTCGCCGGGGTGGTTCGCGTCGCCGGGGTGGACCGGGTCGGTCGGGTGGTTCGAGTCGCGCGGGTGGTCCGGAGGGTTCGAACCGCTCGGAGGGTTCGAGCCGCCCGAGTCGTCCGAGCCGCTCGGGTGGTTCCAGTGGTTCGGGTGGTTCGGGTCGGTCACGGTTCTCCCGCCTCCTCGGCGCGGACGGTGTGCACGACGTCCGCGCGCAGCGGTACGAGACGGAGGATGCCGGCGTGCCGTCCCGCGCCGGTCCACACCACGTCCTCGGCGGTGCCCCGCCAGATGTCGTCCCCGGCGGCCCCGCGCCGCATCGCCTCGGGCACGAACCGGACCTGCCGGGCGGCGAGCGGATCGTGGGAGAGCAGCCGCAGGTGCTCGGGGCCGCACAGCGCGACCGTACGGCCGGGGTCGTCCTCGGTCAGGAGCAGCCGGGCCACCGCGTCGGCGGCGACCCCGGTGAGGCGGGCCGCGTCGGGCCGGTCGGAGCGGTCGGTGAAGGCCGCGAGGGAGGTCAGCGCGTCGGAGTCGCGGAGGCCCTCGTACCGGGGTGGCGGCGAGGCGGCCACGTCCCGCTCCAGGCGGAGCCGGGTCTCGTCCAGGAGCTCCGTGATCCGCCGCTCGTGGCCGGCCCGCGCGAGGGCCCCGGGGTCGCGCTCGATGCCCGCCCAGCAGCGGTCCAGGATCAGGACGGTCCCGGCGACCAGGTCGCCGACGAGGGTGTCGACGAGCGCGGGGCCCCCGTCCCCGTACCGCCGCTCCAGCCAGCCGGGCGCGGGCAGGGGGACGTGCGGGGGCGGGGGTCCGTCCACGGGGGAAGCGAACGGAGACGGCTCCGGCTCGGCCACCGGGGGCACTTCGTCCCTGCCGGACCAGTGGTCGTCCTCGGGCCCGTCCCTCCAGGTCTCCGCCCTGTCCGCCCAGGCCTCCGTTCCCTCGCCCCAGGCCTCCGGCCCGTCCCCCCAGTCGTCCGCTTCGTCCTTCCAGTCCTCCCAACTCCAGGACGCCGCACCGGTCTCCCGTACCGGCGGCGGCTCCGTCTCCGGGCGGTCGGCCGTCCGTGCCGCGTGCGGCTGCCCGTGCGCGTCGGCGGTCTCCGCGAGGCCCCTGAGCAGCCCGGCCACGGCTCCCGCCCCGGCCGAGCAGTGGTGCCGCACCTCGGCGAACAGCCAGTCGTGCACGGCGGTCGTGACCACCAGGGTCTGGATCTCCCGCAGGATCCGCCAGGCCTCCTCCGGGTCGGCGCGCGCCCACCAGTCGTCCACGGCCCGGCTCCAGTCGCGCAGCGCGAGCAGTACGACGGCTGCCGCGGACACGGTCGCCGCCACCGCGCCCGCCCACACGGGCAGGCCCAGGAACTGGCCGAGGCCCGCCCCGACGAGGCCGCCGAGCAGCCCGCCGAAGAGCCGGGGTGCCGCGCCCGTGGCACCGCCGCCGTCGATCCGTCCGTCGGGCGAGCGGTTGGGTCTGCGGCGCAGCATCAGATGGGCGAGTCCGGCGGCGAGGACGCCGACGGCGGGACCGAGGACCCAGCCGAGCAGCGGCCAGATACCGGCGAGCAGCGCCAGAAGTCCGGTCACGGCGAAGGCCGCGGGGCGCGAACCGCCCGCCGTGAAGGGGTACCGGGTGCCGAGCCGCCGCAGCCGCTCGGGGCCGCAGATCGCGTCCAGCCGGGCGAGCCGTGCCGCGCTGCCCACGGGCGCGGTGCGCGCGGACAGTGCGGAGAGACGGGCCGCCACGGACCGCAGCGGCAGCCCCTTGCCGATCAGGTCGTGGGTGAGGTCGCGCAGCGCCGGGACGATCCCGGCCCGCGAGATCTCCCGCGGCAGCTCCGGCAGTTCGACCCCGCGGTCGCGGAGCACCCCCCGGTGCTCGGCGGTGAGCCGGGTGCCTCCGGCCGCGCCGAACGCGTCCGCGACGGCCGTACGGAACCGGCCCAGCTCCTCCGTCACCCGCTCGATGTCCGCCGGCAGGTCGACGCCCCGGCCCGCCCCGGTGAGCAGGCCGGCCGGGCCCCGGACGCGCCGGTAGCCCTCGACGGCCTCACCGACCGCGGCGTCGCATGCGGCGAGCCTGGCCCCCGCCCGGCCCTGCGGCGGCAGCCACTGGTGGCCGGACAGGGAGCGCGGGATTCCCTCGTCCAGGAGCAGCGCGAGCGCGCCCGGCACCTGATCGGCGGAGAGGTTCCCGGCGGGGACCTCGGGTCCGGTGAGCCCCTCAAGGGCCTGGCGCCAGGCGCGGGCCCTGGCCTCGTCGGTGAGGTCGTGCTCCAGGATCCGCACGGCGGGCACGGCGACGCCGTGCACCACCTCGCCGAGCGCGCGGAGGACGGCGTCGAAGACCTCGGGCGTGGACAGCACGTCGACGAGCGGGCGCAGCACGGCCTCGCCCGGGACGCCGTCCTCCGTGGAGTCGAAGACCCACAGGACGCCGGCGGCGGGCGGGCGGAGGGTGAGGGAGCGGCTCACGGTCCGCTCGCCCCGGACGCCGACCGCCAGGCAGACGATGTGCGCGGGCCCGTAGGAGGAGAGGCGCTCGTAGAGCAGCTGGTGGGCGACGAGCCGGTCGGCCTCGTCGACGACGAGGAAGCGCCGCTCGCCGCCGGGCTGCGGGACGTCCAGGGCCGCGCGGACGGCGGCCTCGGAGTCGTACGCCCCGGAGGTCCCCGACGCCCCCGGCCCCGGCGTCCGCAGGTCGAGGCAGACGGCGTGGCCCGGCAGCGGCCGTTCGGGCAGAACGGGAAGGACGTGGGGGCTCACTCCGCCTCACCGGCCCGGTCGCGGCGGTGCGGCTCGTCGGCGGCGGGCCCGAACTCCGGGCCGTGGTCCGCCCCGTGACCCGGCTCGTAGCCCTCCTCGTAGCCGTCCTCGTCGGGCCCGAAGTCCGGCTCGGGCTCCAGTTCCCAGTCGCCCTCGTAGACGGACGGCGGCGGGGCGGAAGGACCGTTCGCGTACGCGGAACGCGGATCACGCCGAACCCCGTTCTCACGCCCGGCACCGTCGTCGTACCCGGTCCGGGACTCGCGCCCGCGCCCGGACTCGTACGCGCGCCCGTCGTCGTACTCGGTCCGGGACTCGCGCCCTGCCCGGGACTCGTACGCGCGCCCGTCGTCGTACCCGTTCCGGGACTCGCGACCGGGCCCGGACTCGTACGCGCGCCCGTCGTCGTACCCGTTCCGGGACTCGCGACCGGGCCCGGACTCGTTCGCGCGCCCGGACTCGTAGTCCTGGTACCGGGGCCTGGACGCGTGTCCGGCGCCGTTCTCGTGCCGGGAGGAGGGCTCGTACGGGGGACGCTGCCGTGGCTCCCGGCGGGCCGGGGGCACGTACCCCTGTCCCTGCCCCCGAGGACGCCCCGACCCCTGAACCGGGCCCCGGCTCTGCCCCCGCCCCTGGCCCTGGCCCGAGCCCTGGCCCTGGCGTGGTGCGTGGCGGTCGTAGAGGGCGCGGAGGGTCGGGCGGGTTGGGCGGGCCGCGCTCGGGAAGCGCATGTCGAGGGCGCCCGGGTAGGTGACCGACCAGAAGTGGCGGAGCGGCGCCAGCCATTCGCTGTCCGCCTCGCCGTACTCGGCGGCGATCTCGTCGATCAGGGCGAGCTGGCGCGGGGCGACGTTCTCCACGAAGTGGGTGAAGAGCGGCGACGGGGGTGCGGGGACCTGGGCGAGGCCCTGGGGCAGGGCGCGCATCAGCCGTTCGCAGAACTGCTCGATGATCTGCCCCTCGTCGAGCAGCGCCCAGCGCTCGTACGCGCGCAGCAGCCCCGCCCAGCTGGAGAGCGAGCCGTCGAAGCCCTCCAGGCGCAGCGACATGGTCGCGCCCTCGCCCTCCTGGAGGCGGATCCGGACGAGGCGGGGGGAGTCGGCCGGGCCCTCGGCGGCGATGTGGCCGTTCCACAGGGCGCAGAGCAGCCGGTGGAGGATGCGCTGCCGGTCCTGTTCGGTGGAGACGAGCCAGTCGTCCTGGTAGCCGAGCCGCTGGCGCCAGTGCAGGAAGTCCTCCTCGCCGGCCGAGTCGCGGGCCTCGGACCAGAGGCTGAGGACGTTGCGGACCTCGGAGATGTCGGTGAGGTTCATGCCGCTGCGGAAGAAGACGACGGTGATGGAGTCGGTGTCGACGGCCCGGCACTCGGGGAACACCCGGGAGGGCAGGTTGAGTTCCTGCGCGAGGAAGTCGGCGGCCCGGCCGTCGGACTCGCTCGCCGGATGCACGATGAGGATCTTGAGCGGGCCGCTGCCGTCCGGGATGAAGCCCACCGGGAGGAGTCCGGCGAGCCGGGAGCGGAACTGGTCGAGCCAGCGCGGGTCGACCTTCGCCTCGGAGGTCTCGTCGCCCGCGGCGGCCCGCAGCAGCAGCTCCATGGAGGGCAGCAGGGGGCGGGCGAAGACGTCCTCGTTGGCCTCGCCGAAGAGGCGTTTGACCCGCCGCTCGACGACCTGCTTGATCTCCTTCACGGCCGCCCCGGGCGAGCGGCGGACCGCGTCGAGGGCGCGCCGCCAGTCGTCGGGCGCGACCAGCCGGTCGAGGAGGGTCGCGGGGTCGGTGGTCTCGGGGAGGCCCTCGCTCTGGGCGAGGCGGTCGACGACGTCGTCGTAGAAGGCGCGCAGGGTGTTCTGCGGGGGCAGCAGGTAGGCGATGCCGGCGCGGTCGTCGCGGTAGAGCTCGCGGCGGCTGTCGGCGAAGGACTTCGCCTCGTCCTGCTCGTGGGCGCGGAGCACCTTGGCGAGTTCGGCGACCTCGGCGGAGACGCGGTTGAGGGAAAGCCGCCACTGGCTCTCGCCCGCCTGCCAGCCGCGGTGCCAGAGGACGCGGGCCCGCCACTGGTACCAGGCCTGCTGGGCGGCGAGAGTCTCCTGGACGTCGGGGTCGGTCCACCGGGCGGGGACGACTCCGCCGACGGTGCGCCTGATGTGGGGGATGTTGGGCGCGGAGGTCTGGACGTTCGGGGGCCGTTCGGGGTCGTTGCGCCGGTTGTCGAGCATGCCGGTGAAGCCCTCCCTGGCCACCCGGTCGGGGTGGCCGGGCAGTCCGGCGAGGACGGTGAGCAGCTGGAACGGGCCGACGAGGCCGAGGAGTTCGCGGGCGCCCGCGCCGGGCCTGAAGTCCTCGGTGAGGCGGGGGATCTCGCGGGAGAGCTGGACGTCGAGGCGCTGGAGGGAGCCCTCCATGTCGTTGAGCCGCTGCCGGAGCTCCTGGGTGATGTCCCGGCTGCCGCGGGGCAGTTGCTCGGGCAGGGGGACGTCCGGCGCCTCGCGGCTCCACAGGCGGCCGATGCCGGAGCGGGTGAAGAGGTCCCGGACCATGTCCTGTCCGTCCCGGGCGGGCCGCCGGGCCCGTTCGGCCATGCCGCGGACGGCCTGGGCGAGGAGCCGGGCGGCGACGATCTCGGCGAGGTCGTCGACGGGGACGGTGAGGGAGGCGGCGAGGCTGGTGGACATCCCGCGGTAGCCGATGCCGGAGCGGGCGGGGGTCGAGCGCTCCACGGCCTTGTTGATGAAGCTGGCGGCGAAGGACTGGTAGTCGTCGTCGGCGCCTTTCGCCGGGCCGCCGCTGTCCTCACCGAGTTCGGTGCCGATCAGGGACATCACCATGGCGGTGATGGAGCGGCGCAGGTCCTCGGCGCCGATGACGGCGGGCTTGGAGAAGAGGAAGGCGGTCTGCATGGTGGCGGGGCGCAGGGCGACGACCCCGTCGCCGGGGTAGGTGACGCTGAGCCGGCCGCGTTCCTCGACGTCGCCGACGGTGTCGAGGGCGTCGGGCACGTTCTGGTCGTCGACGAGCCGCGAGAGGTCCACGAGGGCGCGGGCGGCGTTGAGTTCGGCCTCGCGTCCGCCACCGGCCTCGGGCGTGAAGGCGGAGGGCATGACGACGAGCGGGTAGATCTTCACGCCGGGCACCTTGGCGTGGCGGAACTCGTGCCCGATGAGGTGGATGAAGTCGTAGAAGATGCCGGCGCCGGTGCCGCCGGCGACGGAGAAGGCGACGAAGACGTCGCAGCCCCGGATGCGGCCGCCGCCGACCCGCTTGAGGTCGCCGGCCGACTGTCCGATGGCGCCGATGGCCTCGCGGAGCTGCCGCAGCACGGGTTCGAGTCCGGAGCGGAGGGTGGCGAAGAGCGCGGAGCGCCCCACGGTCGGGAGCTGTCCGGCGCCGTTGTTGAGGGGGGCGACGCGCGGCTGGCGGGCCTGCGGCGGCAGCCAGGACCGGGTCTCCTCGGGGAGGGAGACGCGCAGCATGCGGGTCACCTCGGGCGAGGAGTCGAAGTCGGTCGGCAGCAGGTCGCGGACCATGCGGGAGGTGCGGGCGAAGGCGGCGCCCTCGGCTCCCTTGGCCCGGAACTGGGGGTAGCCGAGCAGTTCGCCCTCGCTGAAGTCGGCGTACACGAACTGGAGGCAGTCGGGCAGCTGGAAGGGGAGCCGGCGGCCGCCGTCGACGAGGTCGGTGCCGTCGGGTCCGCACAGCTCCCGGCGGAGCTGGCGTTCGAGTTCGGTGCCGATCTTTCCGCCGGTGCCGCCGAGTCCGACGAAGAGCATGGGCTGGTAGATCTTCATGTCGTCTCTCCTCGGTGCCCGTTCAGAAGTTCACGTCGTAGGTGTCGGACCCGCCGGACCCGCCCGCCCCGGAGGGGGAACCGGTGCCGGATCCCGTACCGGGGCCGCTGCCGGTGCCGGGGTCCGTGCCCGGGCCGGGGCCGGGGCCGGTGCCGCCGCCGCATCCGGTGCCGGGGTCGGGCCGCCGTCGGGGGGTACGGATCCTCCGCGGGGTGGGCACGCGCCCGTCCCGCACGATGAGTTCGTGCTCGCCCAGACCGATCGGCTCGCCTGGCCTGACCGGCACCTGCCCGGCGCCCCGGGGGCGCAGCAGCAGTTCGCCGGAGCCGTTGCGGCGCAGTACGTGGGCGGTGGAGGCGGCGGAGCCGCGGACCGCGCGGAGCATCGGCGAGCCTCCGTACGGCTCGTCGACGGTGAACGCGAAGGTTCCGTTCTGGCTCTGCCCCTTGCGGATGATCAGTTCGAACAGGGACCGGTCGTCGTCGAGCAGTTCGAGCCTGACCCCGGTGAGGTCGCGGCGGCGGCGCCGGGCGAGGAGCCGGATGCCGGTGAGGACGGCGACGACGAGGACGAGGACGGCGCCGCCGGTCACGGCCTTCCACCAGCGGTCCCACCAGGTGGGCGGCGCCACCACGAGGACGTCCAGGAAGGCGGTGTCGAGGACGGTGTCGCCGTCGCCGGTGTCCACGACCGCGATCCGGCCGCCGAGTTCGCCGAGGGCCGTGCCGGGGGCGAGGGTCACCGTGAAGGGGACGTGGGTGCTGCGGCCGTCGAGCGCGGTGACCTGCGTCGGGGCGACGGTCAGCTCGGTGCCCGGCGTCTGGTCCTGGATGGCGAGCCGCAGGGTGTGGGGCGCGGAGTCGTTGTTGGTGACGTCGAGGGTGCCGCGGACGGTGCCTCCCGGGTGCACGGTGACGCGGTCGACGACGAGCCCCGCCGTCAGCACCGGCGCGTCCGGGCCGCGCCGGGCGTGCACCGGGCGCCGGTCGGAGGTGATGCCGGGCGCCGCCATGCGCGTGACGAGCTCCAGGTCGCCGGTGGCCCCGGCGGGCAGGGTGAAGGTGCCGGTGAACCGGACGTCCCCGGCCTTCGCGTCGGGCGCCCGCCCGTCGTCGGCGAGCGTGAAGGTGAAGGGCGCGAAACCCGCGCCGGCGACCTCGGCCGAGGCCGTGAGACCGGCCAGCTGCCGCGGATCGGTGATGACGACCCCGCGCCGGGTCTGCATCCGCACCTGCACGGTGACCTTCTCCCCCGCGCGCGGGGACGCCGGGTCGAGGGTGACGTCGGAGCGGAGGCGGCCCTGCCAGATGGCCCGGACGGCGACCTCCCGGTCGCGGTGGCCCTCCGGCGCCTCGATGTGCACGCGCCAGGCGCCGGGCAGCGGGTCCTTCACGCGCAGCGCCTCGACCGGCCCGTCCTGGCCGCTCACCTCGAAGGTCGAGCCGTCGAACTCGCCCCGTACGGGCACCTTGCGGCCCGCCGGGTCGTAGTAGGTGACCCGCACCTTCGGGTCGTGCTTGGCGACCGTGAGGGAGCCGTCGGTGGCGATCGGCGGGATGGTCACGGTCAGGTCGGCGGGCGGCTTCCCGACGGTGCCCTGGGCGATCCGGGCGCAGCGGGCGGCGGCGAAGGTCTCCTGGAGCGCCTTGTCGATCTCGGCGGAGGTGCCGACGACCCGCATGCGGGGGACGGAGCCGGGGACGTCGGAGCAGGCGCCCCGGTAGCCGCCCTCGGCCATCGCGGTGAGCGCGGAGCGGTCGATCTCGCTGCCGAAGCCGAGCGGCCAGATCTGGACGCCTGCGGCGCGGGCGCGGGCGAGTTCCTCGGTGAGCCGCCGCGCGCCGTTGGACTGGCGGGTGTCGCGGTCGGTGCCGTACTCGGGGCTGTCGGCGACGTCCAGCTTGCCGTCGGTGAGCAGGAAGACGACCTTGGGCACGGCCGGGGTCTTCGCCCCGCTCCCGGCGGCCCGGGATTCCGTGAGGCGGGTGACGGCCTGCCGGATCGCGGCCGGGAAGTCGGTGCCGGGTCCCATGCGGGCGGCGTCGCGGCGGCCCAGCTCCTGGACGCACTTGCTGAGGTGATCGCGGCCCGCGGCGTCGGCGACGGTGAGCGTGCAGACGTCGCGCACGGGCGACTGGCCGGGCTTCTCGGAGCTGCCGAAGCCGATGACGGCGGCCCGGGACCGCTCCGATATCTCGCCCTGGCTGAGCAGCGCGGCGGCCTCGGTCTCACGCGCCAGGTCCTTGTCGGCGAGGCTCGCCGACTGGTCGACGACGACGGCGAAGTCGAGCGGGTCGGGGCCCTCAGCGGGGTCGGCGACTGTACGGGGCGTGCCGGCGGCCGCGTGGGCGGATCCGGCGAGCGTACGGGGCGTGCCGGGGGCCCCGGCGGCGGATCCGGCGAGCGTACGGGGCGTTCCTGCGGCCCCGGCGGCGGACTCGGCGAGCGTACGCGGTGTCCCGGCGGCCCCGGCTGCGGTGAGGGCTGTACGGGGCAGGTCGAGGGCCCCGGCGGCGGCCGCGCCCGAGGCGGTGGGCGCCCCGAGCGGGCCGGAGAGCGCGAGGAGCGCCCCGGCGAGGAGCAGGGAGCTCCCCTTGGTGTTCCACTGCATCTTCTCTCTCACCACAGTTCGCTGAAGAGGGCCAGGAGGGCGCCGAGCACGAGCGCGAGCACGCCCAGGCGCAGCCACCGGTACTTCGCCGCGAGCACGAGCCCGTGCACGCCGGCCTGTTCGAGGAGCCAGTCGGTGGCGTCCGTGCCGGACGCGCCGAGCCGCTCCCTGAGCGCGGGCGCGGACGGGCCGGCCGCCAGCTCGCGCAGGAGGGTGCGGTCCGCGCCGATCCTGGTGCGCGGCAGGACCACCGAGACGAGCATCAGGACCCCGGCCGTCCACAGCGCGCCCGCCGCGAGGAGGAACGCGAGTCCGGTGCCGGCCGTGGGCAGCGGGGCGCGGTCCCCGGAGAAGACGACGGCGAGGAAGGCGAGGGCGCCGGAGAGCAGGATCGCGGCCTTGGTGTCGGCCCGGCCGATGTCCTCCCGGACGGTGGCGAGGAGCCGCTCGGCCATGAACCGCAGTTCCGAGGGCGGTACGGGTAGGGGCGTGGGCGCCGGTGCCCGGTCGGGGACGGGTACAGGGACGGGGGCGGGGTCCGGGGTGCTCATTCGTCGTCCCAGTCGTCGAAATCGGAGCTGGGCCGGGTGGACCTGGTCGGCGGCCGGCGCGGCACGTCCCGGTCGTAGGGGTCGTCGCGGTCGTAGCGGTCGTTCCGCTCGTACGAGTCGGGCTCGTACCGGTCGCGGCCGTCGTCGAACCGGTCGTCGCGACGGGCTCGGGACCTCCCCCGCTCCCTCTCGGAGCCCGACTCGACGCGGGTCGGTTCGTAGACCCTGGGCTCGCGCGGGGCCTCGCCGTGCTCCTCGTCCCGGGGCCCGCGACGGGGGTCCCGGTGGTCCTCCTCCCGGGGCGCGCGACGGGGGTCCCGGTGGTCCTCGTCCCGGGGTCCGCGCCGGGGGTCCCGGTGGTCCTCGTCCCAGTCCGGCTCGCTCGGCTCCGGGGAGCCCTCCCCCAGGGCGCGGCGGCGCCGCGGGGCGTCGCCCGAGGGGTTGAGGACCCGGTCGGTGATACCGCCGAGGACGCCGCCGGTCTGGGACCGCAGGTACATGAGCACCTGGTACATCTGCTCGCCGATGTCGTGCCGTTCGAGCACGCCGGTGTCCAGGAGCCGGCTGAAGACGCGCAGGTAGTCCTCCTGGCCCTCGCGCCGTTCCTGCTGGAGCTGGGTGCGGATCTCCCACTGCTTGTCGGGGTGCATCGCCATGTGGTGGGCGATCTGGGCCAGGTCTCCGCGCCGGAAGAGGGCCTCCAGTTCGCGGGCGCGCTCGGCGACCAGGGCGCGGTCCGCCGCCTCCCTGCGCCGCTCGGCCTCGGCGACGCGCTCGTCGGCCTCCATGGTGACGCCGACGATGTCCCGGCGGGAGACCTCGGCCTTGACGGAGTCGTCGAGGTCGATGAAGACGAGGACCCGGGTCCGCAGCCCGATGTCCCGGCCGAAGCTGAGCCGGCCGGCGGCGAGTTCCTCGCGCACGGCCTCGTCGGCGCGGTGCGCCTCGGTGATCCGGAACCGCCGGGACAGCCTGCGCAGGCCGTCGAGCAGTTCGTCGTGGAGCAGCTCGGCGACGTCCTCGACCTGTTCCTGGACGACGAGGTGCGGGTCGGTCACCACCCACTGGACCTTGGCGACGGCGTCGAAGAAGACGCCGTCCCCGGCGGCCGGCAGCTGGAGCCGGAACTCGGTGACGTTGCGTCCGAGCCGCACCTCGAAGATCGTGTACGGGTAGCCGAACAGGGGCTTGTTGACGTCCTCGGTGCGGTCCGGCCAGACCACCCGGTGGCCGCCGTTGCGGTAGAGGAGGACGGCGGCGACCTTGCCGCTGCGGCGGCGGTACGGGGGCGCGTACTCGCCGATGAGGGGGCCGCGCGGCCGTCCGGAGGCGGCGGATCCGCCGGTGGCCGCCGCGTGCCGCCGCGCCGGGCCGCGCGACTGCTCCGCCTCCTCTTCCCGTACGCGGTCGAGGTCGAGGTCCGGGTCCTCGTCCCCGTCGCGGCCGCCGGAGTCCCGGCCGCCGTTCTGCCGCTCGTACGGCTGGCGCTCGTACCGCTCCTCGTACCGCTGCCGCTCCCGCCGGTCCCGTTCCTCGTACCGCTCCCGCCCGTCGCGTCCCTGGTACTGCTGCCGCTCCCGGCCGTCCCGTTCGTCGTACCGCTCGCGCTCGTCGCGGTCCTGCTCGTACCGGCGCGCCCGCTCGTCCGGCCGCGCGTTCCTGTTCTGCTCGGGCCCGGTCATCGGTTCGCTCCTTCCGTCACGGCGTCCCACATCCGGCGCGCCGCGCTTCTGTCCAGGGGCCGGTCACGGTCCCGGACCAGTTCGTTCAGCAGTCCCCTGAGCCGGTCCCGGTCGCGGCGGTCCACCGCGAGGCGCGGCAGGAACGCGCGGACGTGTCCGAGGGCCTCGGGGTCCTTCGCGGCGCGCCGGAGCATGCCGCCGAGGGCTTCGAGGGCCGCTTCTCCGGAACGGGCCGTGGCGAGCGTGTGCCGCAGCAGCCGCGCGAGTTCGGGCGCGAGGGCGGGCCGGGTCGCGAGCAGCGCGACGAGCAGGGGGCGGGCCGCGTGCTCGTCGAGTTCGGGCACCTCGCGCAGCCCCCACAGGTGGGTGGTCCGGGTGCTCAGCGCACGGATGACGGCGAGGTGGACCAGGTTGGCGAGGTTGAGCCGGCCGTCTTCGAGCCACTGGTGGAGCCGGTGCAGGACGGGCTCCGGCTCTCCGGTGGCGAGCAGCCGGGCGACGCTGAAGGAGGCGGGCACGAGGACGTCGACGTCGGTCGCCTCGCGGTTCCTGACGACCCGGGCGAGGGCGTCGAGCGAGCCGGGAACGCTGCCCGCGGCGAGGACGTAGCCGTGGGCGAGCAGTGCCGTACGCACGAGGGTGTCCTCGCCGGATCCGGCCCAGTCCTTGAGCACGGCGGCGACCGCGGGCCGGACGCGCGGGTCGCGGGCGGCCTCGGCGAGCGCGGTGGCGGCGGCCATCCGGGCCCTCGGCTCGTCCGTCACCGCCAGCGGCACCACGAGCTCGCGGAAGCCGTGAATCCAGTCCCAGGAGCAGAGCACCCCCGCGGCGACGGAGGCGCGGACCCACACCTCGGGGCGCGGGTCGTCGCACAGGACGCGCAGCCAGCGGGCGACCGGGCCGCGGACGTTGTGGTAGCCATGCCAGATCTCGCCGAGGACGGCGCCGGCGAGCGCCTCGCCCTGGAAGCGGACGGCCCGCACCGGCACCTTGGCGGGGCCGAGGTCCAGCTCCCCGTCCTCCAGGACGGCCCGGGCCTGGACGGGCCGGTGTTCGGCGTGGGTGCCGAACAGGCGCCGCCCGGGGGCGTGGTCGGGGTCGAGGGTGACGGCGAGTTCCCAGGCGAGGAGTTCGGCGGCCTCGGCGGCGAGGCTGTAGGCGGAGCCGTCGAAGACGGCGACGGCGACGCGGAACGCGCCGGCGTTCAGGACGGGCAGCGCCTCCGGGAGCGCGCCGGGGCGGTCGGCGCCGGCGAACCACTCGCGGGCCTGGGAGCGGACGAAACTGGCGCATTCGGCGAGGAGTTGCTCGTCCGTCATCTCGCCGCGCCAGTGCCGGGCGAGGTGGTCGGCGAGCCGGGCGGCCTCACGGGGCCGCAGCTCCTCCAGGCCGAGCGCCCGCACGACGTCCGGGCGCCCGGCACGCGCGCGTGCGGCGCCGAGGGCCCCGTCGGGCTCGGCGCGCAGCAGGTGCCAGAGGTGGCGCTGGAGGACCTCGTCGGCGGGCGGGGGCGCGCAGTACATCCCGTACCGGCCGCGCAGGAGCCGGTCGGCGAGCTCCCCGTTCTCGACGAGGACGACCCCGTACGCGTCGCGGCCGCGCAGCAGTTCGCCGAAGCGGTCGAGGTGCAGTTCGGAGAGGCGGGTGGCGGGGCGGCGGGCCGCGGCGCCGTGCTCGCCGCGGCCGGGGCGCGGCTCGCTCTCGGTGCGGACGTCCTCGGTGAGCAGCTCCAGGAGGTGGCCGCCGCTCTCCTGGAGGACGTCCTCGGTGATCTCGTCGACGCCGTGCCGGGGATCGAGGCGGAAGACCTTGCCGCCGGTGAGTTCGTCGAGGAGGGCGAGCGCGGTGGCCTTGCGGCCGCTCCCGGGTTCGCCGCAGAGGACGAGGACCCGGTGGTCGCGGAGCCGGTCCCGCATCCGGGCGTACCCGGCGGTCGCGCAGTACACCCGGCCGAGGTGGTCGAGTGTCTCGGGCGGGACGGGGCCCTGGACGAAGAGGGAGCGGTCGGAGCCGTACAGGGCGAAGATCTGGTTGCCCTCGAAGACGGTGCCGTCGCCGTGGATCGTGGTCAGACGGTCGGCCCCGGCGCCCGCCCAGGTGCGGACGGCCCGAAGCGCGGTGGCGGCGCCGCCGGTGTCGCTCTCGCCGCCGAGGGGCCCCCGGTCGGCGTTGTCGAAGACGCTCGGCTCGCGCGACTGCTCGCCGGCGGAGTCGCCGCGGTCCCGGTCGCGGTCCCGGTCGCCGCGCTCGCGGTCCCTGTCCCGGTCGCCGCGATCGCCGCCCCGGCCCCCACGGTCACCCCGATCACCGCGGTCACCCCGGTCACCGCCTCGGTCACCCCGGTCGCCGCCCCGATCGTGTGCGTCCCCCCGATCGCCCCGATCGTCGCGGTCGTGGCCGGAGTCGGAGGTGTCGTTCCCGGTGGCCGACTCGTCGTCGTCGCTCACTGAGATTCACCCGCCCCCGCGCCCGGGCCCTTCCGGATGCCGGTGAAGTCCCCGTGGATGGTGTTGCCGTGGACGTCGAGCAGGTCTCCCCCGACGTGGAACGTACGGTGCCCACTGCTGGTCGGAGGCGTTGGGCCGTCCCCCCGCGACGGCCCAACGCCGGTCCGTGAACCCCCCTCGGAAACGCCGGTCCGTGAACCCTCCTCGGACGCGGTCAACGGCGGGGCGGTGCTGCGCGGTACGTGGAACCACGCGGTCTCGTCGGTCTCCTTGGACCGGACGCGGGCCGGCCGGTAGTGGGCCGGTTCGACGTAGCGCCCGCCCTCGGCGACCACGTTCCCGTACAGCCAGTCGGAGACCACGACGAGGAGGTCGACCTCGGGGCTCTCCGTCATGATCCGTTTGGCGGGGGCGCTGTCGCAGAGCCGGGCGGCGAGGTCCACGGCCCGTCCGACGAGCCCGTGCGCGTCCTGGGAGACGAGCCCGGCGTTCATGCCGATCCGCAGCCGCAAGCGCCGGCTGCGGCCCGTGTTGTGGGCACGCAGGCTCTCGTAGAGGGTGTCGATCCACCGTCCGACCATGAGGGTCGGCGGCACGTCGGGGCGCAGGGCGGCGAGGATGCCGTCCCCCCGGTCCTCCTGGTGGAAGGTGCCGGGTTCGACGCCGACGGAGCCGTACGCCTCGTCGAAGGCGGCGTACATCGCGGCCCGGTGCAGCTCTTTCTCGGCCATGCCCAGGGTCCCGGAGCCCACGATGTCGCCGAACACGACGAACCGGTGGATCCCGCCCGCTACCCCGTTCACTTCCGCACTGCTCACTCTCGGACTCCCTGTGTGTGGTGCCGTGGTGGTGCGTGTGTTCAGACTGGCCGCCTTCCGCGACCGGCGATGTAGCCGTTTACACACCCGGCGGAGATTCGTCCGCCGGGTTTCCGCCGGGGCGTGCGCGCCCCTGCGCGAGCAGCACCAGGACCCGCATGTCGATGACGACGACGGTGCGGTTCGCGGTGCGGACGACGTCCTGCTCCCGGAGCAGGCGCAGGGCTTTGGCCACCGCCTCCCGGGTGGCTCCGATGGCCGCCGCCAGATCGTGCTGGGGCAGCGGGAGGTCGAGTACGGTGCCGCCGTCGGCCCGCCGTCCGGCGCGCTCGGCCAGCTCGACGAGGCGGGCGGCGAGGCGCTGGAGGACGGTCTCGGAGGCGAGCGCGCGGCGCTCGACGTCGGCGCTGCGCAGCCGGGTGGCGAGCTGGCGCATGATCAGCGCGGTGGCGTGGGGGCGGGCGGCGAGGAAGCGCCGGAACCGGTCGCCGGAGACCGCCACGGCCTCGACGGTGCCGAGGGCGGTGACGCTGGCGCTGCGCGGGCCGCGGTCGACGGCGGCGAGGTCGCCGACGACCTCGCCCGCGCCGCGCAGGGCGAGGATGAGGCGGGAGCCGCGCTCGGTGCCGACGGAGACGACGGACCAGCCGGAGAGCAGCGCGAGGACGTAGGCGCTGGTGTCGCGTTCGCGGATCATCACCTCCCCGGGTTCGTAGACGCGCCGGGCGCCTTCGGCGAGCAGCGACCGCCGGTCGGCCGCGGGGAGGGCGTGGAGGAAGGAGCGGTCCTGGCCGAAGAGACTCATCGCCGCTCACCCCCGTACCGTCCGCGGGCCCTCCGGGGAAGACCGTCCGCCGGTGGCCGACCGGCGCGTTCGCGTGTGTGTTCCCACCTCATGTGGCGTACAGCGCCACACAATTGACGCTGTGTCACGTCATGGGGTGAAGAACGCTAGAGGGTACGGAAGAAACGCGTCAACGAGCACGGGGGGCGCAGGGGAGCGCCGCTGACGCCACCCCTGCGCCCCCCGTGAGCGCGGCCCGGCAGGCTTCGCGAAGCCTTCGTGAAGCCTTCGCGAACACCGGCCGGGATCCACGCTTCGCC
The DNA here is from genome assembly GCF_056435185.1 of Streptomyces sp. NPDC044003. Lineage (NCBI taxonomy): Bacteria > Bacillati > Actinomycetota > Actinomycetes > Kitasatosporales > Streptomycetaceae > Streptomyces > Streptomyces sp. NPDC044003. The sequence continues at coordinate 255,602 of NZ_JBWKFA010000008.1, forward strand.
GCGCAGCGCCGGCCCGGGGTCCGGCAGGGGATCCGGGCCGGGCGTGCGGGCGCCCGGCGAGGTCAGAGCCTCGGGTCGACCGGTTCCGATTCCAGGGCCAGGACCGCGAAGACGGCCTCGTGGACTCGCCAGAGCGGTTCGCCCTCGGCAAGGCGGTCGAGGGCCTCCAGGCCGAGTGCGTACTCGCGCAGGGCGAGCGAACGCTTGTGGCCGAGGAAGCGCTGCCGCAGCCGCTCCAGGTTCTCCGGGCGGGTGTACTCGGGGCCGTAGATGATCCGCAGGTACTCCCGGCCGCGCACCTTCACGCCCGGCTGCCCGAGGCGTCCGTTCGCGTCCCGTACCAGCGCCGCCAGCGGCTTGACGACCATGCCCTCGCCGCCGGCACCCGTCAGCTCCAGCCACCAGTCGGTGCCCGCGCGGACCGAGGCCTCGTCGCCGGTGTCGACGACGAGTCGGCGGGTGACCTGGAGCAGCCCGGTCGGGTCGTGCTCGACGAGCCGGTCGAGCCACGCGAGCTGCTCGTCGTGCGGCACGGCCGCGAGCGAGCGCCCGCGCGCGGCGAGCAGCTGGAAGGGCGCGAACCGCACGCCTTCGAGCCCCTCGGTCGGCCAGCAGTAGCGGCGGTACGCCTCGGTGAACGCCGCCGCGTCCGTCGCCCGCTCCCGCTGCTTGGCGAGCAGCCCGTCGACCCCTTCGACCCCGCGGGCCACCGCCTGTTCCAGGGCGGCGACCGCGCCGGGGAAGACGGCACCGGACGCCGCGCCGACCGCCGCGTACTGCGCGCGCAGCAGCCCGGCCGACTTGAGCGACCACGGCATCAGCTCGCCGTCGAGCAGCAGGAAGTCCGTGTCGAGCTCGTCCCAGAGCCCGGCGGCGCCGATCGCGGTCCGCAGCCGGCCGAGCACCTCCTCGGTGACGGTCGAGTCGTCGAAGAACGGTCGTCCGGTACGGGTGTGCAGCGCGCCGGTCACCCCGCTGACGCCGAAGCGCTCGCGGGCCGCGTCCTCGTCCCGGCAGACCAGGGCCACCGCCCGGGATCCCATGTGCTTCTCCTCGCACACGACCCGCTCGACGCCGTCCGCCCGGTACTGGGCGAAGGCCTCGGCCGGGTGCTCCAGGTACCCCTCGATGCGCGAGGTGGCGGTCGGCGCCATCGTCGGCGGCAGGTAGGCGAGCAGCCGCGGGTCGACCGCGAACCGGCTCATGACCTCCAGGGCCGCCGCGGCGTTCTCCTCGCGCACGGCGACGTTCCCGAGGTGGCGGGTCTCCACCGTCCGCCGCCCGTGCACATCGGCCAGGTCCAGGGGGCGTCCCTGGTGCCCGCCGGGCGCCTCGGTGGCGAGCGGCCGCGCCGGCTCGTACCAGACGCGCTCGGCCGGTACGTCCACGAGCTCGCGCTCCGGCCAGCGCAGCGCGGTCATCCTGCCGCCGAAGACGGCCCCGGTGTCGAGGCAGAGGGTGTTGTTGATCCAGGAGGTGTTCGGCACGGGCGTGTGCCCGTAGACGACGGTGGCCCGCCCCCGGTACTCCTCCGCCCACGGGTAGCGCACCGGCAGCCCGAACTCGTCGGTCTCGCCCGTGGTGTCCCCGTACAGCGCGTGCGAACGCACCCGCCCGGAGGTCCGGCCGTGGTACTTCTCCGGCAGACCGGCGTGGCAGACGACGAGGTTCCCGCCGTCGAGCACGTAGTGGCTGACGAGCCCCTCGATGAACCGTCCGACCTCCGCCCGGAACTCCTCGCTCTCGTGCCCCAGCTGCTCGATGGTCTCGGCGAGACCGTGCGTCTCCTGCACCTTCCGGCCCTTGAGCCACCGGCCGAGCTTGTTCTCGTGGTTGCCGGGGACGCACAGGGCGTCGCCCGCGGCGACCATCGCCATGACCCGGCGCAGGACACCCGGCGAGTCGGGTCCCCGGTCGACGAGGTCGCCGACGAAGACGGCCGTCCGCCCCTCGGGGTGGTGTCCGTCGACGTAGCCGAGCTTGGCGAGCAGGGTCTCCAGCTCGGAGCGGCAGCCGTGGATGTCGCCGATGATGTCGAAGGGGCCGGTGAGGTGCCGCAGGTCGTTGAAGCGACGCTCCAGGACGACCTCGGCGGCCTCGACCTCCGCCACGGAACGCAGCACGTGCACCTTGCGGAAGCCCTCGCGCTCCAGCCCGCGCAGCGAGCGACGCAGCTCGCGCCGGTGGCGCTGGATGACGTGCGCGGGCATGTCCGCCCGGTCGGGCCGGGCGGCGTTCCGGGTGCGGCAGACCTCCTCGGGCAGGTCGAGGACGATCGCGATCGGCAGCACGTCGTGGGTCCTGGCCAGCTGGACGAGCTGACGCCGGGCCTCCTGCTGCACGTTGGTGGCGTCGACGACGGTCAGCCGGCCGGCCGCGAGGCGCTTGCCCGCGATGTAGTGGAGGACGTCGAAGGCGTCCCGGCTGGCGGACTGGTCGTTCTCGTCGTCGGCGACGAGCCCCCGGCAGAAGTCGGAGGAGACGATCTCGGTCGGCTTGAAGTGGCGCCGGGCGAAGGTGGACTTGCCGGAACCGGTGGCACCGACGAGCACCACGAGGGACAGGTCGGTGACGGGCAGGGTGCGGGTCTCGGTGGTCATCTCGGTCCCTCCTTCTCGGTGTCGGTACGGCTGAAGACGGCCATCTGGGTCGGCGGCCCGACCTCCGGGTCGTCCGGTCCCACGGGGGCGAACTCGACCCCGTACCCGTACTGCGCGGCCACGCCGGCCGCCCAGTCCCGGAACTCCTCCCGGTTCCATTCGAAGCGGTGGTCGCCGTGCCGGACGTGTCCGGCGGGGAGCGACTCCCAGCGCACGTTGTACTCGACGTTCGGCGTGGTCACGACGACCGTACGGGGCCGTGCCGAGCCGAACACCGCGAACTCCAGGGCCGGCAGCCTCGGCAGGTCCAGGTGCTCGATCACCTCGCTGAGCACGGCCGCGTCGTAGCCGGCCAGCCGCTTGTCGGTGTACGCGAGGGAGCCCTGCGTCAGCTTCACGCGGGCGGCCTGCCGCTCCCCCATCCTGTCCAGCCGCAGCCGGCGCGCGGCGATGCCCAGGGCCCGCTCGGACACGTCGACACCGACGATCTCGGTGACGTTCGGGTCCTTGAGCAGGGCCTGCACCAACTGCCCCTGCCCGCAGCCGAGGTCGAGCACCCGGCTCGCCCCCGCCGCCGTGAGGACGCCGAGGATCGCCTCGCGCCGCTGCTCGGCGAGCGGCACCGGACGCTCCTCCGTGTCGGCCGTCTCGTCGACGGCGTTGTCGACGTCCTCGACGTCCAGCCCCTCGGCCTCGGCGAGCCGCACCAGTTCGAGCCGCTCCGTCGCCGCGCGGGCCAGACCCCAGCGACGCGAGAGGTAGCGGGCGGTGATCAGCTTCCGCTCGGGGTGGCCGGCCAGCCAGCCGTCACCGGCGCGCAGCAGCTTGTCGACCTCGTCGGGCGCGACCCAGTAGTGCTTGGCGTCGTCGAGGACGGGCAGCAGGACGTACAGGTGGTTGAGGGCGTCCGCGAGCCGCAGCTCGCCCTCCAGGACCAGCCGCACGTAGCGCGAGTCGCCCCACTCCGGGAACTCCCCGTCGAGCGGCACCGGTTCGGCGTCCACCGTGTCCCAGCCCAGCGGCCCGAACAGCGCCCGCACCAGCTCCGCGCCGCCCCGGGCGGGGAGCGCGGGGACCTCGACGCGCAGCGGCAGCGGCGCGGCGGCCCGCTCGGGCATCGTCTTGCACTCCCCGTGCAGCGCGGTCTTGAAGACCTTCGCGAGCGCGACCGCGAGCAGCGAGGACGCCGCGTAGGGCCGGTCGTTCACGTACTGCGCGAGCGCCGAGTCCGGGGCGCCGCCCCGGCCCTTGCCCTTGCCGCGGCGCACCAGCGCCACGGGGTCCACCTCCAGGAGAAGTGCCGCGGTGCACCGCTCGGCGGTCGCCTCGGGGTAGAGGACGTGCGCCGTGCCGTGCGAGGTCGAGAACGCCTGCGCCCGCTCGGGATGCTTGTGCAGCAGAAAGCCGAGATCGGTCGCGGGTCGCTCCGGGTTGCCGGTTGTACTGATCGTCAGGAACACACCTTCGAGTATGGTGCGCCCCTCCCCACCCCACCAGGCATTTTCCGCCCCACCGAACCCCGGACCTCGGACCCCGGCCCCGACCGGCCCCGGGGGCCCAACCTCGGCCAGACCCAGGGGCGCAGCCGCAGCGGGACCCCGGATCGCGGGCCTCAGTCGGCCCCCGGGACCCGGCCCCGAGACCGGCCCCCGGGGCCCAGCCACAGCCGGACCCCGGATCGCGGGCCTCAGTCGGTGCCGTCACCGCCCCGTGCCGCCAGGGTCTCGGCGAGGGCCTCGATGGTGGACGGGCCGACGCGGCAGCAGCCGCCGATGAGTCGGGCTCCCGCTGCGGCCCATTCGAGGGCCCGCGTCGGGTCGAAGGCCATGTCCCCGCGCCAGCCCCGCGCCCGGGCGTCCCACTGCTCCCCGCTGTTCGGGTAGACCACAGCCGGCTTCCCGGTCACGGCCACGGCGAGCTCCACGGCGTCCCCCGCCTCGGCCGGGTCGCAGCAGTTCACCCCGACCGCCACGACCTGCTCGTTCCCCGCGGCGACCGCGAAGGCCTCCGCCAGGTCCTGCCCGGCCCGGGTCCGCCCGCCCTCGACGGTGTACGAGAGCCACACCGGCACCCCGCACCCCTCGACCGCCCGCAGCAGCGCCTCGGCCTCCTCCGCGTCCGGAACGGTCTCCAGGGCCAGGACGTCCGGCGCCGCCCCCGCGAGCACCTCGATCCGCGGCCGGTGGAACCTTTCCAGCGCCCCCACGGACAGCCCGTACCGTCCCCGGTACTCGCTGCCGTCCGCGAGCATCGCCCCGTACGGTCCGACGGACGCGGCGACCCACACCTCCCCCTTCACCGTCTCCGCCGCCGCCCGGGCCAGCTCCACGCTCCGTGCGAGCAGCCCCGCCGCCTCCTCCCGGCCCGCGCCCCGGCGGGCGAAGCCCTCGAACGTGGCCTGGTAACTGGAGGTGATCAGCACCCGCGCACCGGCCCGCACGTACGCCGCGTGGGCCGCCTCGATCTGCTCGGGCCCGTCGGCGAGGAGCCGTGCGGACCAGAGCGCGTCCGAGAGGTCGAAGCCCTGCGCCTCCAGCTGGTTGGACAGCCCGCCGTCGAGGGCGAGCACCCCCGCCCCGAGGGCTTCGGCGAACGTACGGACCGGTCTCATCGTGTCTCTCCGCTCATCCCAGCTGCGACTGGACCTGGGCGGAGATCAGCTCCAGATGATCCAGGTCGTCCAGGTCTAGGACCTGGAGGTAGGCCCGGGAGGAGCCGATCGCCGCGTACCGTCCGAGCTTGTCGACGACCTCGGCGGGCGAGCCCGCCAGCCCGTTCGCCTTGAGCTCCGCCACGTCCCGGCCGATGGCGGCGGCCCGGCGGGCCACCTCGGCGTCGTCCTTGCCGACACAGACCACCAGCGCGTTCGAGTACACCAGGTCTCCGGCCGGTCGCCCCGCCGCCTCGGCGGCGGCCCGGACCCGGCCGAACTGCCGCTCACTGTCCTCGACGGAGGCGAACGGGATGTTGAACTCGTCCGCGTACCGCGCGGCGAGGCGTGGCGTGCGGCTCGCGCCGTGCCCGCCGATCAGGACCGGGACCCTGGACTGGGCCGGCTTGGGCAGCGCGGGCGAATCGGTGAGCTGGTAGTACTCCCCGTCGTAGTCGAAGGTCTTCCCGACCTCGGTCTCCCAGAGCCCCGTGATGATCGCCAGCTGCTCCTCCAGGCGGCCGAACTTCTCCTTCGGGAAGGGGATGCCGTAGGCCTTGTGCTCCTCCTCGAACCAGCCCGCGCCCAGGCCCAGTTCGACCCGGCCGCCGGACATCCGGTCCACCTGGGCGACCTGGATGGCGAGGACTCCGGGGAGCCGGAAGGTGCCGGCCGTCATCAGCGTGCCGAGCCGGATCCTCTTCGTCTCCCGGGCCAGGCCCGCCAGGGTGATCCAGGCGTCCGTCGGCCCGGGCAGCCCGTCGGCGGACCCCATGCTGAGGTAGTGGTCGGAGCGGAAGAAGGCGTCGAATCCGAGCTCCTCGGTGGCCCGGGCCACCGTGAGGAGGGTGTCGTAGTCGGCTCCCTGCTGGGGTTCGGTGAAAATGCGAAGATCCATACCTCCATCCTGCACCGTCGGGTGCCTGTCAACCTGCTCGTCAGCTCTCCGTCCGCACCGGCTCGGTCGGGTGAATATCCGGCCCCCTGGCGGGCCGCGTCCGCCCTGGCCAGTGACCGGGGCCCGGCACCCGTCGTTGGCTCGGGCGGAGCCGGACCGCCCGGCCCGCGTGCCGGCGGCCGCTGCCGGTGCGTCTCTCTCACGGTCCCGTCCTCGGCGGCGGGACCCGGGCCGAGGAGGCCGCCATGTCCCAGGAAGCCGCACCGGAGCGGGCAGTGCCCGAACAGCCGGTGCCGCAGTCCGTGCCCCAGCAGAAGGACGCCGGCGCCCCCAAGGGCCTGCTCCAGCAGATGGAGGAGCTGATGGCGGCGCTCTCCGCCGACCTCTCGCAGCTGGACGCCGACCTCCAGTCCACGTCCGACCGTCACTCCCCGGAACCCGGGTCGCAGCGGGAGCCCGAGCCGCAGCGCTCCGGCGCCCAGTACCCCGCCGCCGAGCACCGCGACCCCGGCCGGCACTGACCCGGACACCGCGACCCCGGTCGGCACTGACCCGGACACCACGACCCCGAGCACCACGGCCCTGGGCGCCAGGGCCCCGGCCGACACCGAACCGAGCACCACGGCCCTGTACAGCACGGTCCCGAGCAGCACCGACCCGAGCACCAGGGCCCGCCCAGTACCGCCACGGCTCGCAACACCCCGCGCACCCCTACCACGACGGGCCCCGCCCCGGGCCCGCTCGGCCTCGGGCGGGGTCGGGCGGGCGGGCACGCTCCCCGTCCCGCACGGCGAGGCGCCGCAGCATCCCGCGCACCCGGTCGCTCGACTCGTCGGCGGCGTCGATGGCCTCGATGCACTGCCAGTAGAGCCCCTCCTCGTCGGTGGCGCAGGCCACTCCCACGAGCGCGATCCCCACCTCCCCGAGCAGCTCCCCGAGCGCGGTCAACGCCCCGCTCGGGTCGGCGACTTCGGTCAGCTGGGCCGCACGCGGCCCAGCCGCGCCCCAGGTCGGGTACTCCCCGATCTCACTCAGCCCCCGCGCCTCGCCACGCAGCTCCATCGGTCCACAGAGCGCGAGATGACTCCCTATCGCCTGGGCGAGCGCCTGGGCCTGCCAGGCCTCCGCCACGATGTCCTGCGCTGTCCCGCTCTCCGCCAGTGCGTGCCGGCCGAGCGCGATGAGTCGCTCCGCTTCCATCAACGCCGCCCCCGTTCGTACGACTTACTGCCCACTCAGTCCACTACCCAGCGTGAGGCCGCCTGAGCCCCGACACCAGAGGAATTCGGAAATCTGTGGACAGGAAGCCTGACGGGGAAAAGTCGATCACTCCGAAGAGTGACGATCCCCCTCCGCGGCTCCGCCCTCACCCCCTCCGTCCCGCCTCCGGACCGGAAATCGGACCTCGTTCCGGTCGATCTTGGCCGCGAGCGCCTCCAGCGGATCGACCCCGAGCACCTGACAGAACTGGAGGAGGTAGGCGAGCACGTCCGCCACCTCGTCGGCGACCCGGTGCGCCGACTCCGGGTCGTCCATCACCCGCTCCGCCTGCTCGGGCGTCAACCACTGGAAGATCTCCAGGAGTTCGGCCGCCTCCACGCTGAGGGCCGCCACCAGGTTCTTCGGCGTGTGGTAGGGCTGCCAGTCCCGCGCCGCCGCGAACTCGGCCAGCCTGCGCTGCAGCCCCGCCACGTCGTGGCCCACCGGGCCACCGCCCCTCATGTCCTTGTCGTCCGTCACCCGCTCAGGTCTACCACCGTCACCCCGGGCGTCCGGCGCGCCTCCTCCGCCGCCCGTTCGCCGACCGTGCCCGTCAGCCGGATGTGACCGTCGGCGGCGATGCCCGTCGCGAGCCGCAGCAGTTCCCCCACCTGCCGCCGGTCGAGACCCCGGTCCAGGCCGTCGGTGAGCAGCGTGAGGCTCTGCATGGCGTCCGGGACCTCGGCGATCCGGTCCATCTCCAGGACTCCGGGGCCGGTGAGCAGGGTCAGCGCAAGGGCCAGGTAGCGGAGTTCGCCGTCACCGAGGCGGCCGAGCGGGGTCGCGGGCCGGCCGCCGCGTTCGAGGACCGCGCGGACGGTCCCCTCCGGGAGCTCCTGCACGCCGACGCCGGTGACGGGTCCCGTGCAGCCCGCTCCGGCGACGGCCGCGAGGCGGTGGTGGCGGCGCGGGCAGGCCGTGTGGGTGCGGTGCAGGACCTCGGCCAGGTTGTCGCAGCCGCGCCGCAGCCGCCCCTCGCCGGGCGGCACCGGGGTCCGCATCCCTTCGGGCCGGGGATCGCAGGCGAAGGCCGAGTGCAGCCCGATGACCACCTGCTCGGCGGCGGCCAGGACCTCCCGCTGCCCCTGGGTCTTGCCCGCGACCCGCAGGGGCAGCAGCGCCGTGCCGAGCAGGTCGTCGGGGAACGGGGCCCGGGTGACGGGGGTGGCGCCCGCCGTGTGCCACTCGGCCTGTACGGCGCTCCGGCCGGGGTCGCGGAGCGCGGTGGCGAGCAGGGTGCGGCCCCGGCCGGTGAGCCGTTCGCCGACGATCCTGAGCCGTGGCTCGGCCTGCACGGCGAGGTCCAGGTGGACGGGGCCTTCGGGTCCGTCGACCGTGCAGCCGATCCGGAAGCCGCGCCTGCCCTGGGCGTCGGGCCGGGCGCGCTCGGGGACGCAGTCGGCGGCGTCGGGGAACACCTCGTCGAGCGTGTCGCCCGCGCCGAGCCTGGCCAGAGCCTCGTACGCCCGGAGGGTGGTGGACTTGCCGCTGCCGCTGGGCCCGGTGAAGAGGGTGACCGGTCCGAGTGCGTGCACGGCGGACCGGTGGCCGGCGAACGCGGACAGCCGCAGCTCGGTGACGGCGGGCCGGGCGGCACGCGGCCCGCCGCCCCGCCCCTCCGCCGCGACCGGACGCCGCGCCTCGGGGACGGAGGCACGGGGTCCGGACGTACGCGGTCCGGACACGCGCGGCCCTGCGGCGCCGGACCCGGAACCAAGCGCCCCGGAAGCAGGGGCGACGGACGAAGACCCGGCAAACGAGGACCCGGCGGGCGAAACACCCGCAGGCGAAGCGCCGGCAGGCGGATCACCGACCGGCAACGAGCCGACGGACGAAGAGCCGACGGAGGAAGAGCCAACGGAGGAAGAGCCGACCGAGGCAGTACCGGCAGAGGCAGTACTGGCAGAGGCGCTACTGGCGCAGTCAGTACCGGCCGAGCCGGCACTGGCGGCTGAAGAACGAACTGAGGAAGGAACGACGTCGGAGGAGGAGGTGTCTGACGTGCGGGCGAGCGTGGAGCCGCCGGTGAGGTCCATGCCCGGACCGTACGCAGATCATTCCCTGACGAACCGTTACGGCGAGATGACCTTCCTACGATCGGGGGACGCCGGCGGTCCGGCCGCCCACGACACCGTCCTCGTCCTCGCCCTCCGCTCCCTCGACCTCCGTGCCGGCCGGGGCCAGCAGGAAGACGTTCCGGTCGACGCGGTGCATCCCGCTGCCGAGGCCGAAGACGACGCCGCTGCTGAAGTCGAGGATCCGCTTGGCGACCTCGGTGTCGGCGCTCGTCAGATCGAGGAGCACCGGGATCTGGGCGATGAGGTACTCGGCGACCTCGCGGGCGTCGGCGAAGACCTGCACGCGGAGCACGACCATACGGCGCTGCTCGGCGGATTCGTACTGCTCGGGGATCGTGCGGTGGTCGACCCTGGACGGCCATTCGTCACGGCCGCGCAGGGGCACGACCTGGGCGAGGCCCTCCCACTGCTCGTCGGTGACGTCGTACCTCTCGTACCTACTCATGGGCCCATCCTCCCGCTCCTCACCCGTTCGGCCCAACAACGACACGAGGTGATGACCCGGGTGGCGGACGGCGGGCGGCCCGGCGTCAGCCGGTACGCCGGCCCGCGTCCGCCGGGGGGACGGAGTACGTCACGGTGGCGGAGGCCGCCAGATCGCCTGCCTCGTCCGTGAGTTCGGCGAGGACCACGCAGAGGCGGCGGCCGAACTTGGCCATGCGCGCGTGGGTGCGGAGCAGCCCGGGCCGGGGGCGGTTGAGGTAGCTGATCTGGAGCGAGGTGGTGAGCGCCATCGGAGTGGGGCGGCCGAGCCGGGCGTTGATCAGGAGGAAGGCGGCGAGATCGACGAGACCGGCCTGTTCGGGGCCGGAGATCGTGCCGCCGGGCCGGGTGCGGAGCCGGGCCCCGTCCGCCTCCATGAGCAGGTGCGTCCCGCTCGCGTCGGTGACCCGGCAGGCCGCGTAGTCCGGGAACTGCCGCTGGACGAGGGCGTTGAGCTCGTCCGGCGACAGCGTGCCCGGAGCCTCGAAGGAGGCAGCCGGGGCCGGAACGCGCACCTGCCCCGTCGGAGCCCCGGCGTCCCTCATCGGACGAAGCTCTTCGCCAGCCGGCGGAGCCCTTCCCCGATCTCGTCGGCCGAGTGCGTCGTGAACGACAGCCGCATCGCGCCCGGGTCCGGTTCGCCGCAGAAGAACGGCGCCCCCGGCACGTACGCCACCTCGTGGCCGACGGCGGTCTTCAGGAGGGCCGTCGCGTCGTGGCCGGCGGGGAGGGTCACCCAGATGAACATGCCACCCTCCGGCCTGTTCCAGCGGCTGCCCTCGGGCAGCGCGGTCGGCAGGCCTTCGAGCATCGCGTCGCGGCGCTCCCGGTAGGCGGCGCGCATCACCGCGACGTGCGCGTCGAGGTCGCTGTCGCGCAGATAGCGTGCGGCGGCGGCCTGGTCGATGGTCGAGGTGTGCAGGTCGGCGGCCTGCTTGGCGATCACACAGGCGCGGCGCAGCCCGGCGGGAGCGCGCAGGAAGCCGAGCCGGAGGCCGGGGGCCATCACCTTGGAGAAGGAGCCGAGGAGGACGGTGCGGTCGGCCGCCACCGGGTCGGCCGCGATGGCGGGGACGCGCTCGCCGTCGTAGCGCAGCTCGCCGTACGGGTCGTCCTCGACGATCCAGAACCCGTGCCGTGCGGCGGCCTCGGCGACCGCGTGGCGGCGCTCGGCGGGGAGCGTGCGGCCCGTGGGGTTCTGGAAGGTGGGGACGATGTAGAGGAGGGTGGCCTGCTCGCGGGCCGCGATCTCCTCCAGGGCGTCCGGGAGGATGCCCTGGTCGTCGGTGGGCACCGGGACGACGCGGGCGCCGGCGAAGCCGAAGGTCTGCAGGGCGGCGAGGTAGCAGGGGTCCTCGACGAGGACCACGCTGCCCGGTTCGACGAGCGCGGTGGTGAGGAGCGTGAGGGCCTGCTGCGAGCCGGTGGTGACGAGCAGGTCGTCGGCGTCCGTGGGCAGTTCGCGCGCGGTGAGCCGGGCGGCGATGGCGGTGCGCAGCTCCGGGTCGCCCTCGGTCGTCGAGTACTGGAGGGCCGCCTGCGGGTTCTCCGTGAGCACCCGGTCGTACGCCGCGTGGATCCCGGCGATGTCGAACAGCTCGGGGGCGGGCAGGCCTCCGGCGAACGAGATCACCTCGGGCCGTGCCGTCAGCGCCAGGATCTCCCGTACCGGCGACGAGCCGACGTTGGCCAGCCGGGAGGCGGTGGCCGGCGCGGGCACGGAGGGGGCGGCAGACGTGGAGGGGGTGGCGTTCGCGGGCGCGGAGGCGGCAGAAAGCATGGCGCCAGCATATAGAGATTCAAGACGGTGTCCAGGTCGTTCGATTCCCGCCGGGCGTGGCCGAGTTGACACTCTTCGAGGCCGTTGCAAGGTGAATTCCAGGCCTGATTCGGGTGCGATCCGGCCACTCTGCGGGCCGTGGAAAATCGGCCGCGGGCGACTAATTCGGAGGATTGCCCTCCCCCGCCCTTCTCGCTGGTCGATACCGGGGAGGAAGGCCGGGGTGATCTTTCTCGGCCTTGTCCGACGCGCCGCGAGCGGTTCTTGATCCGGTTCTCCGCACGCCGTGAACGACTCGGGGAAATCGGCCATTCCGGTCCTCGGTCTCATTGATGCAGCGGCTGCCCCGTGGATAGCGTTCGACCGTTCCACCACCGCGATGTCCGCGGTCTCCAGCGCGATGTCCGCGGTCTCCGCCGCGATGGCGGCGGTCTTTCGGGTCGAAGTCGAACGAGCGAGGCGAGTGGATCACCATGGCATCTTCCGTTCCCGTCGACGAGGCAGTCGTCGTCCGCACCCCCGAGGAATTCCTCGCCATGCCCGAGGACTACCGCGAGATCGCCGTCCGGGGAATGATCGTCAACACCGAGGGTGAACTGTCCGGCGCCGACGACTACATCCAGGTGTTCCTGCCGCTCGCGCCGAACGCGGAGGAACGGCAGGTGTGCGCGGAGCGCGCCGTCGAGGAGTACGACCACTACAAGATCGGCAAAAGGATCCTGGCCGACATCGGTGTGGACACCGGATACATGGAACAGCAGCGGCTCGCCGACCGTGATCTCTTCGCCGGCCACGAGTTCCACACCTGCACGACCTGGGCCGAGCGCGGAATCTTCTCGTACATCGGCGAGGAGACCGCGATGGTGATGATCTCGGAATTCGCGCAGAGCAGTTACAAGCCGTGGGCCGAGGCGGTGCGCACGATCATTCTCGACGAGAAGGTGCACATCGCGCACGGCGCGCGTGTCTGCCGGAATCTCGCCCGCACCGAGGAGGGCCGTGAGGAACTCCAGCAGGGTCTGGACCGATTGTGGCCGGGATTCAACCGGATCTTCGGGAGCGCGCGTTCGGAGAGGTCGAAGCTCGCGGTCCGCTTCGGGCTCCGGCAGACCACCAACGGGGAGGCGCGCGACATCTGGCGGGCGAAGGTCACCCCGCGGATCGAGAACCTCGGCCTGAAGGTCCCCGAGTAACCGGCACATCGAACAACCCGTACGCCGAGCAGCGTCGTACGCCGAGCAGCCCCGTCCGCCGAGCCGTCGGCGCCGCAGATCCCGAACAGCCCCCGTACGCCAAGAAGGCCGCGTACGCCAAGAAGCCCCGCACACCGTACAGCCCCCGTCCGCCGGGCCGTCGGCGCCGCCGATCCCGAGCAGCCCCCCGTACGCCGAGAAGCCCGCCCGTACGGCCAGAGAGCGCGAGCGCGAGAGAGAGACACCGAGCAGCAGTCCGACCGAGGAGTCCGCACCCCCATGGCCACCCCCCTGACCATCACCCCGCGCCCGCTCGGCCGCCGTGAGGCGAAGGAGCGCACCGCCGCCCTCCTGGCCGAACGCCCCGATCTCGCCGAGCGCCTGCACCGGCTGCGCCGTCTCGGCCGTGAGGTCCGCTCGTGCGAGGTCCACCTCACCAACACCTGCAACATCCGCTGCAAGGGCTGCTGGTACTTCGAGGGCGGCTTCGACACCGCCGTGCGCGAGCTGTCCGACGTCGACAAGATCCGCGCCTTCGCGCGCCGGCTGCGGGACGAAGGGGTCAACCAGGCCACGCTCATCGGCGGCGAGCCGACCCTGGTGCTGCGCCGGGTGGAGGCCTTCGTCGAGGAGCTGCCGTACATCACGATCTCGACCAACGGTCTGCGTCCGATGCCCGTGCAGGGTTTCGAGCACATCGCGGTGGCCGTCAGCATCTTCGGCGGCGGGCCGCTCGACGACGACCTGCGGGCGATCCGGGTCAACGGCTCCAAGTTCACCGGCCTGTTCGACACGGCGCTCTCGCACTACAAGGACGATCCGCGGGTCCTGTTCATCTTCGCGCTCGCCGAGGACGGGCTGCCGTACCTCGAACCGACCGTCCGCAAGATCGCCGAGAACGGCAACATCGTCACCTTCAACTTCTACAGCGAGCACGGCACCGACAACCCGCTGCGGATCGAGAACGAGCGTCGCGTCCTCGAAGAGGCCCTGCGGGTCAAGGAGGCGTATCCGGAGGCCGTGGTCAGCCACCCGTACTTCATCCGCAGCCTCATCACCGGCACCTCGCACTGGGGCGCGCGCTTCGGGTACGACGTCTGCCCGAGCCTCAGCGTCGACCACCCCGACCACGAGGAGCGGGTGGCCAACGGCAACCCGGTGATCCCGGGCTTCGCCGCCTGGGGCGCCGACTACGAGTCGCTGCAGTTCTGCTGCACGTCCGGGGAGTGCGGCGGCTGCCGCGACAGCCAGGCCGTCTACAGCTGGCTGGTGGTCAGCGCCTCCCGCTTCCTGGACAGCGCCACACGCCTGGAGGAGTGGGTGGACATCGCGGAGAGCTACTGGCGCCAGTGGCACTGGTCCCCGTACCACGCCTCGAAGCTCACCCCCTGACCGCACCGCGCACCGCGTCCCCTCATCCGGCCGTCCGAACACCGCACGGGAGAGTCATGTCCGAGACACTGGACCGCGCCACCATCGAGCAGTTCATCACCGACGCCCTCGTCGAACTCGGCGTCGACGCCGACGACGTCCTGCCCGGGGCCGCGCTCGACGACCTGGAGATCGACTCGCTCGACATGGTCGAACTCGCGCAGTCCGTCAAGCGGGACCTCGGCGTGCCGGTCCGCACGAAGGACTTCGACGGCATCGACACCGTCGGCCAGATCCTCGAACTGTGCTACGAGAAGGCCGGAGTTGAGTGATCCGCGGCGGGGCCGTGAGGTCGTCGTCACAGGCTTCGGCGCGGTCACCCCGCTCGGCGTCGGCGCCGGCGTGCTCCACGCGCGCGCCGTCGCCGCGGACACGGCGGCCCCCGGCGGCCGTCCGGCCGTCCGGCACGCCGACTTCACCGCCGCCGACCATCTGCCGCGGAACCTGGTGCGCCGCACCGACCGGTTCACGCAGCTGGCCCTGGTGGCGGCCGAGGAGGCCCTGACACAGGCCGGGCACCGGGCCGACGGACGGACACCCTGGACGCCCGAGCGCGTCGCCTGCGTCATCGGCTGCGGCCTCGGCGGAACGTCCTCCTTCGAGACGCAGCGGGAGGTGTACGAGCGGGAGGGCGCCGGCTTCGTGTCGCCGCTGATGATCCCGCAGATGATGGCCAACGCGGCCGCCGCCCACCTCTCCATGCGGCACGGATTCCGGGGCGAGAGCCTCTGCGTCGCGTCCGCGTGCAGCAGCGGCGCCCAGGCCGTCGGCACGGGGATGCGGCTGCTGGCCGCCGGGGCGGCCGACGCCGTCGTCGTGGGCGGCGCGGAGGCCTCCTCCTCGGACCTCGTGGCGGCCGCCTTCGCCAACGCCGGTGCGCTCTCGCCGAGCGGTTCCGCCCGCCCCTTCGACCGGGACCGCGACGGCTTCGTGATCGGCGAGGGCGCCGGGATCCTCGTCCTGGAGACGGCGGAGGGCGCCGCCCGGCGCGGGGCCGAGGTCCTCGGAGTCGTACGGGGGTACGGGGCGACCTCCGACGCCCATCACGTCACCGCGCCCGACCCCGGCGGCGGGCCCGCGGGCCGGGCGGTCGCGCTCGCCCTCCGGGAGGCCGAGGTGGCGCCCGACGAGCTGGCGTACGTGAACGCGCACGGCACCGGCACCGCCCTCAACGACCGTCTGGAGTGCGAGGCCCTGCGGCAGGCCCTCGGGGCCGACGTCCTCGCCGAGCTGCCCCTCTCCTCCTCCAAGGGCGCCCTCGGGCACCTCTTCGGGGCGGCGGGCGCGGTCGAGGCCATTGCCACCCTCCAGGCGCTGCGGCACGGCGTCGCGCCTCCGACGGCGGGGCTGAGCCGGCCGGACCCGGCGCTCGGCCGTCTTGACCTCGTGCGTACGGCGAGAAAGCTCGTCACACGCGCGCGTGGGGGCCGGTTGTTCGGGCTCTCCACCTCCTTCGGTTTCGGCGGACACAACGCGGCCCTGGTCCTGGCCGTGGAAGGACGGTCCTGATGCGCGCGCCCCGCGAACCCCACGGCACCCGCGACCCCCGAAGCCGCGAACCCCACGGCACCCGCGGCCCCCAAAGCCGCGACCCCCACGGCATTCCCGACCTGCTCGGCTTCTCGGGGCGCCGCTATCTGGTGACCGGTGTCCTCAACGACGACTCGATCGCCTGGCACACGGCGCGGGCGCTCCAGGAGGCGGGCGCGGAGGTCCTGCTGACGGGCTTCGGGCGGACCCGCCGGATCACGGAGGCGGCGGCCTCCGGTCTCCCGTACCCGGCCGACGTCCTGGAACTCGACGTGACGCGCCCCGAGGACCTCGACGCGCTCACCAAGGAGCTGGAGCGGCGCTGGGGCGCGGTCGACGGCGTCCTGCACGCGATCGCCGCGGCCCCGCAGTCCGCGCTCAGCGGCAACTTCCTCACCACCCCGGTCGAGAGCGCGACCCTCGCCCTGCGCACGGCGGCGTTCTCGCTGCACGCGCTGACCACCGCGCTCGCCCCGCTGCTGCACGAGGGCGGCGGCGCGGGCGCGGCCAGGGGCAGTGTCGTCGGGCTCGACTTCGACTCGTCCGGGGCCTGGCCGGGATACGACTGGATGGGGGTCGGCAAGGCCACGCTGGGCGCGGTCTGCCGCTACCTCGCGCTCTATCTGGGGCACTCCGGCATCCGCGTCAACCTCGTCGCCGCCGGCCCGGTCGAGACCGTGGCCGGGCGGGCCATCAGCACCTTCGACCGGATCGCCGACCGCTGGGAGCAGGAGGCGCCGCTCGGCTGGAGCCGCGCGGACCCGGCCCGGCTCGTCGGCCCCGTGCTGTTCCTGCTCTCGGACCTAGCGGCCACCGTCACCGGGGAGATCGTGCACGCGGACGGCGGGATGCACGCCGTCCGCATGGGGGTCGGCGCCGTCGGCGAACCCCCGGGCATCGGCGCCCCGCCCCGCGCCGGCAAGGAGGACCGCTCATGAGCGCGGCGATCGTCGAGATCCGGTCCGCACCGAAGGAGGACCGCTCATGACCGCGGCGATCGTCGGCATCGGCTCCGCGCTGCCCGAACAGGCCGTGCCCAACAGCCACTTCGCCGCCATCGGCTCCTCCGACGAGTGGATCGTCAAGCGGACCGGCATCCGGCAGCGGCATTTCCTGCCGGAGGACGGCCACCTCGCCGATCTCGCGCTCGCCGCCTCCCGGACCGCCCTGGCCCAGGCGGGACGCACCGCGCGCGACGTGGGGCACGTCGTCGTGGCGACCACGACCCCCGACCGGACCACCCCGGGGCTCGCCGTGGAGGTGGCCGCCCGGCTCGGGGCGGACCGGGCCGCCGCGTTCGACCTGCACGCGGCCTGCGCCGGGTTCGTGTACGCCTTGGACCACGCCGTCGCCCTGATCGAGTCGGGCCGGGCCGGCACCGTCCTGGTGTGCGGCGCCGAGGCGCTGACCCGGATCACCGACCAGGAGGACCGGTCGACGGCGGTCCTGCTCGGGGACGGCGCGGGGGCGGTGGTCCTCGCGGACGTGGACATGGCCGGCGTTCCCGAACCGGCGTTCCGGCTCGGTTCGGACGGGGACCTGATCCCGCTCCTGTACGCCGACCGGTACGACCGGAAGCTCCGGATGGACGGCCCCGAGATCTTCGTGCAGGCCGTGGAGAGGATGAGCGAGGCGGCCCGTGACGTCCTCGCGCGGCGGGAGCTGACCGCCGACGACGTCGACCTGTTCGTCGCGCACCAGGCGAACGCGCGCATCGTGCGGGCGGTGGGCAAGGAGCTCGGCGTCACGCCGGAGCGGCTGTACCTGAACGTCGACCGGGTCGCCAACACCTCCTCCGCCTCCATCCCGCTCGCCCTCCACCAGGCCTGGCAGGAGGGCCGCCTCGGCCCGAAGGGCCTGCTCGGGGTGGCCGCGTTCGGCGCGGGCGTCACCTGGGGCGCGGGCGTGATCGGCTGGAGCCTGACGGACGTGGGCTCCGAGGGCTCCGAGCAACCCGGACGCCGATGAAGACCTCCCCCTTCCCCGTACTGGCCGAGCTCACCGCCCCGGACGGCGCCACGCTCGTGGTCCGCGTCCACGCCCGCCCCGAGCCGGCCGCCCCGGTCGTGGTCGTCCTGCCGGCGATGGGCACCGCCGCCCGTCACTACACCCCGCTGGCGCGGGCACTGCACCGGCGGGGTGCGACCGTGGTGACGACGGACCTGCGGGGCCACGGAGAGAGCACCCCGGTCCCGGCGCGCGGGGTGCGCTTCGGCTACCGCGAGCTCGTCGAGCACGACGTCGGCGCCGTCCTCGACGCGGTCGAGCGCGCGTTCCCCGAGGCGCCGCGGCTGCTTCTGGGGCACAGCCTCGGCGGGCAGCTCGGGCTGGTGCACTGCGGTCTGTTCCGGCCGCGTCTTGCGGGGGTGGTCCTGGTCGCGAGCGGTTCGGGCTGGTGGCGCGCGCTCGGTACGGGGGCGGATCCCCGGCCGGGTGCGCGGTGGCTCGTACGGAGCCTGCTGTGCGTGGCCGGAGCGGAGCTGCTCGGGTACTGGCCGGGGCACCGGTTCGGCTTCGGCGGGCGCGAGTCGGTGGGCCTGATGCGGGACTGGGCCCGGCAGATGAGGACCGGGCGGTACGGGGCCGTGGGCGCCGTCGCCGACTACGAGGAGGCGCTGCGGGCCGTGGACCTGCCGGTGCTCGCCGTCGACGTCGAGGGCGACGCGCTCGCACCGCCCCGGGCCGTGGACCACCTGTGCGGGAAGCTGCCCTCGGCGCGGGTCCGGCGCTGGAGCTACCGGGCGTCGGACGCCGGAGGGCGGCCGTTGGACCACTTCCGCTGGATCCGGCACAACGCGGGCCTGGTCGAACGGATCGCGGCGTGGGCGGAGTTCCCCCCTGTCCCGGCCGGACCCGCCCCCGCCCCCTCGGGTGCCCGGGCGTGAGCGTGCGGCGCGAGGGAGGTCTCCTGCTCGGCGCGCTGCTGCCCGATCGGGTGCACTGGGCCGAGGAGACGCACGAGCACGCCCCGGTGTGGCTCTTCGCCGAGGAGGCGGCGCTGATGGCGCGCGCCGTGCCCGGCAGGCGCCGCGAGTTCGCGACGGGCCGGCTCTGCGCCCACCGGGCGCTCGCCGCCCTCGGGGTCCCGGCGTCCCCGCTCCTGCGGGGGCGGCGCGGTGCGCCCGCGTGGCCCGAGGGAACCGTCGGCAGCATCACCCACTGCGCGGGATACCGGGGCGCGGCGGTCGCGCCGGCGGCCCGTTTCCTCGCCCTCGGCATCGACGCCGAGCCGCACGCGCCGCTGCCGTCCGGGGTCCATGAGGCGGTGGTGCTCGGCCCGGAGGAGGCGCGGCTGCGCGAACTGGCCGCCCGGCGCCCGGACATCGCCTGGGACCGGCTGCTGTTCAGCGCCAAGGAGTCCGTCTACAAGGCCTGGAGCGGGTACGGCGGTGCGTGGCTCGGCTTCGAGGACGCCGAAGTGCGCCCGTGTCCACCCCCACGCGCGCGTACGGCGCCGTCCGGGACCGTGGGCCGGTTCCGGGCGCGGCTTCTGGTCCCGTCGCCCGCGGGGCCGTCCCCCTTCCCGCGCGTGCTGCCCGGTCGCTGGCTCGTCCGCGAGGGCCTGCTGCTGACCGCGGTCGCCGTCCCCCGCCCCGTACCGACTCCGCACCGTACGGCCCCGAAGGAGCACCCCTGATGAGCGTCGACGACGGCACCGTCCCCGCACTCCTCGCCCGGAGCGCGGCCGCGCACCCCGAACGGAACGCGCTGCGGCTCGGCACCGACACGCTGACGTACGGCGCGCTCGACGAGCTCGCCGACCGGGCCTGCGCGCTGCTCCACGCACGCGGGGTGGGGCCCGGCGACCGGGTCGCGCTGATGCTCCCGAACAGCACGCTGTTCGCCGTGCTCTACTACGGCGTCCTGCGCGCGGGCGCGATCGTCGTGCCGCTCAACCCGCTGCTGCGGGCGGGCGAGGTCCGGCACTGTCTGGCGGACGCCGAGGCGGCGCTGCTCCTCGCATGGCACCAGGACGGCGAGGAGGCCGCCGAGGGCGCCCGGCTCGCGGGCGTCCCGCACCTCGCGGTCGAACCGGACGCCTTCACAGGGCTGTTGGCGGACCACGCGCGCGTGCGAGCGGCGTCCCGCACCCCCCAGGACACGGCGGTCGTGCTCTACACCTCCGGCACGACCGGGGCGCCGAAGGGCGCCGAGCTCACCCACCGCAACATCCGGCGCAACGTCGACGAAGGGGTGCGGGTCCTGGGGCTCGGCCCCTCGGACGTGGTCTTCGGCGGGCTGCCACTCTTCCACTCCTTCGGTCAGGTGATGGGGCTCAACTCGGCCGTGTCCGTAGGCGCCTGTCTGACCCTCATGGCCCGGTTCGACCCGGCGGGCGCGCTCGCGCTCGTCGCCCGGGACGGCGTCACGGTCTTCCTCGGCGTCCCCACCATGTACGGGCTGCTGCTGCGGCACCCGGACCGCGCGCTCCACGACGTCTCCTCGCTGCGGGTCTGCCTGTGCGGCGGTTCACCGCTCCCCGTGGCGGTCCTCACCGGCTTCGAGGCCGAGTTCGGCTGCGCGGTACTGGAGGGGTACGGGCTGTCCGAGTCGTCCCCGCTGGCCTGCGTGAACCGGATCGACCGGCCGCGCTTCCCCGGCACGATCGGCATCCCCGTCGACGGCGTGGAGATGCGTGTGGTGGACCGGGACGGCAAGGAGGTCCCCGAAGGCGAGGTCGGCGAGCTCGTCATCCGGGGCCACAACGTCATGAAGGGGTACTGGCGCCGCCCCGAGGCCACCGCCGAGACGGTACGGGACGGCTGGCTGCACACCGGCGACCTCGGCACCCGGGACGCGTCCGGCGACTTCCGGGTGGTCGACCGCCTCAAGGACGTCGTGATCCGGGGCGGGTTCAACGTGTACCCGAGGGAGGTGGAGGAGGTCCTCCACCTCCACCCGTGCGTGGCGGAGGCCGCCGTCCTCGGCGTCCCGCACCCGGTGCACGGCCAGGAGGTCGCCGCGGCGGTCGTCCTGCGGCCCGGCAGCCGGGTCTCCCCCGCCGAGCTGCGCGCCCATGTGCGGGAGCGGCTCGCCCCGTACAAGTACCCGCGCCGGATCTGGCTCACGGACGCCCTGCCGAAGGGTCCGACGGGGAAGGTCCTCAAGCGGGAGATCGTCCCGCCGGAGGGCCTGGAGACGTGCGGTCAGGCCTGATCGGCGTCCGCGTCCGCCCACAGGGAGCGGACATGGCCGAGGTGGCGGCGCATACAGGCCTCGGCGCCGGGGGCGTCCCCGGCGATCATCAGGTCGAGGAGTTCGACGTGCTCCTCGGCGGAGGAGACCAGCTTGCCGGCCTCGTCGAGGCCGGTCAGGCCGTAGAGCCGGGAGCGCTTGCGCAGCTCGCCGACGGTCTCGACGAGCCGCTCGTTCCCGGAGAGGGCGAGCAGCGCGAGGTGGAAGCGGCGGTCCGCCTCCAGATAGCCGATGAGGTCGTGCTCGCGGGCGCGGGAGACGATCTCCTCGGCGACCGGGCGCAGCTCCTCCAGCTGCTCCCGGGTGGCCCTGCGGGTGACCCGGCCGATGGTGGGGACCTCGATGAGGGTGCGGAGCTCGGTGTACTGGTCGAGGTCCCGCTCGCTGACCTCGGTGATGCGGAAGCCCTTGTTGCGGACGGGCTCGACCAGGCCCTCCCGGGCCAGGTCGAGCATGGCCTCGCGGACCGGGGTCGCGGAGACGCCGAGGTCGCTCGCGAGCCCGGGGGCCGAGTAGACCTGGCCGGGGCGCAGTTCCCCGGCGATCAGGGCGGCGCGAAGGGCGTGGCCGACCTGGTCGCGGAGCCGTTCCTGCGCCCTGACGAGACCGTACTGTTTCAGGTCACCCATCGTGCGTCCTCCGAGAAGTCACGGGGGAGCATCGTACAATGTCACGTTTCTCCAGCCACCGGTACGGGGTCTCAGAGCAGGAACCCGGCGGGGAACGGGTCGTCGGGGTCGAGGAAGTACTGGGCGGTGCCGGTGATCCAGGCGCGGCCGGTGACGGTCGGGACGACGGCGGGCAGTCCGCCCACGGTCGTCTCGTCGACGATCCGCCCGGTGAACTCGGTGCCGATGAAGGACTCGTTGACGAAGTCGGTGTGCGGGGCGAGCAGTCCGCGCGCGTGCAGCTGGGCCATGCGGGCGCTGGTGCCGGTACCGCACGGGGAGCGGTCGAACCAGCCGGGGTGGATGGCCATGGCGTGGCGCGAGCGGGTCGCGTCGGAGCCGGGGGCGGTGAGATAGACGTGCTTGACCCCGGCGAAGGCCGGGTTCTCGGGGTGGACGGGCCGGTCGGGGCCGGCGTTGACCGCGTCCATGACGGCGAGCCCGGCGGCGAGCAGCTCCTGCTTGTGGGCGCGGTCGAACGGCAGGCCCAGGGCGTCGAGGTCGACGAAGGCGTAGAAGTTGCCGCCGTACGCGAGGTCGTAGGTGACCGTGCCGTAGCCGGGCACGTCGACCTTGAGGTCGAGGCCGACGGAGAAGGCGGGCACGTTGGTGAGGGTGACGGAGCACGCCCGGCCGTCCTCGACGCGGACGTCGACGCTGACGAGCCCCGCCGGGGTGTCGAGGCGGACCGTGGTGACCGGTTCGACGACCGGCACCATGCCGGTCTCGACGAGG
Source organism: Streptomyces sp. NPDC044003 (assembly GCF_056435185.1). Classification (NCBI taxonomy): domain Bacteria; kingdom Bacillati; phylum Actinomycetota; class Actinomycetes; order Kitasatosporales; family Streptomycetaceae; genus Streptomyces; species Streptomyces sp. NPDC044003. The sequence continues at coordinate 278,104 of NZ_JBWKFA010000008.1, forward strand.
ACGGTGGCGACGCCGATGGTGCCGTGGCCGCACATCGGGAGGAGGCCGGACACCTCGATGTAGAGGACGCCGTAGTCGGCGTCGGGGCGGGTGGGCGGCTGGAGGATCGCGCCGCTCATCGCCGCGTGGCCGCGCGGCTCGTACATGAGGAGGGTGCGGACGTGGTCGAGGTGCTCGGCGAAGTGGAGCCGCTTCTCGGCCATCGTGGCGCCCGGGATGATCCCGAAACCGCCGGTGATGACGCGGGTGGGCATGCCTTCGGTGTGGGAGTCCACCGCGTGGTAGACGTGGCGGGTGCGCATGGGGTCCCCTTCTGATGTGTGAGTGATGGGCTCTACGCGTGGCCCTCGGCGAGGACCTTCTCGGTGGCGGAGCGCACGACGGCCTCCTGTTCGGGCGTCAGCGGGAGGCGGGGCTGACGGGTGGCTCCCCCGGTGTGGCCGGCGAGGTCCATGGAGAGCTTGATCGCCTGGACGAACTCGATCCTGGAGTCCCAGCGGAAGAGCGGGTGCAGCGAGCGGTAGAGCGGCAGCGCGAGGGCGAGGTCGCCGGCGACGGCGGCCCGGTAGAGGGTGGCGCAGGCGCGCGGGAGGGCGTTGGGGAAGCCGGCGATCCAGCCGACCGCGCCGGCGAGGGCGAGTTCGAGGAGGACGTCGTCGGCGCCGACGAGCAGGTCGAGGCCGGGGGCGAGTTCGGCGAGCTCGTAGGCGCGGCGGACGTCGCCGCTGAACTCCTTGACGGCGACGATGCTGCCGTCGGCGTGCAGCCGGGCGAGGAGGGCGGGGGTGAGGTCGACCTTGGTGTCGAAGGGGTTGTTGTACGCGACGACCGGCAGACCGGCCTCGGCGACCTCGGCGTAGTGGGCGCGGACGGACCGCTCGTCGGCCCGGTAGGCGTTGGGCGGCAGGAGCAGGACCGAGCCCGCGCCGGCCTCGGCGGCCTGCTCGGCCCAGCGGCGGGCCTCGGCGCTGCCGTAGGCGGAGACGCCCGGCATGACCCGCGCGCCGTCTCCGGCCGCTTCGACGGCGGTACGGACGACCTGGGCGCGCTCGGCGTCGGTGAGGGTCTGGTACTCGCCGAGGGAGCCGTTCGGGACGACCCCGTCGCAGCCGTCGGCGATGAGCCGGGCCACGTGCCGCGCGTAGGCGTCGTGGTCGACGGAGCCGTCCTCGCGGAAGGGGAGGGCGGTGGCGACCATGATCCCGTGCCAGGGGTGGGCGCGGTGCACGGGGACTTGCGCGTGGACCATGAGGACTCCCTTGTGTGGTGTGTGACATTTTATTGATGAGGGCGAGGTCCACAAGGGTCCGGCAGGGGATCAGTTCTGACGACCGATCAGCCGGGGCGGGACACCCCCCTCAAGATCCGCCGCAGCCGACCCGGATGATCGAACACATGCTCGCCCTCGCTCCACCCGTCGCCGCGCTCGCCCTGGCCCCATCAGCCTCGGTGCTCACCCCGGCCCCATCCGCCTCCGTGCTCGCCCTCGCCCCGTCCGCCTCCGCCCTCGTGCCGGCCGTCTCCGTCCTCGCCCTGGCCGTGGTTCTCGCCGGTGCCGTCGCCCGCCCGTTCCGCCTGCCCGAGGCGGCCTTCGCCGTCCCCGCCGCCGGAGCCGTCCTGGCCGTGGGCGCGGTCACGCCCGAGGCCGTGCGGGAGGAGGCCGAGCGCCTCGGACCGGTGATCGGCTTCCTCGCGGCGGTGCTCGTCCTCGCCAAGCTCTGCGACGACGAGGGGCTCTTCCACGCCTGCGGTGCCTGGATGGCCCGCTGGGCCCGCTGCCGCCCCCGACGGCTGCTCGGCGCCGTGTTCGGCCTCGCCTCGCTGATCACCGCCGTCCTGAGCCTGGACGCGACGGTCGTCCTGCTGACCCCGGTCGTCTTCGCGACCGCGGCCCGGATGGGGGTCCGGCCGGGACCTCACTCCTACGCGAGCGCCCACCTGTCCAACACGGCCTCGCTGCTCCTGCCCGTCTCGAACCTCACCAACCTGCTCGCCTTCACCGCCACCGGGCTCGGCTTCACCCGGTTCGCGCTCCTGATGCTGCTCCCCTGGCTCGCCGCCATCACGGTCGAGTACGGGGTCTTCCGCCGCTTCTTCGGCCGCGACCTCACCGCCCCGGCCCCCTCCGCCGAGCCTCCGGAACCCGTCGCTCTGCCGCTGTTCGCCCTGTGCACGGTGGCCGCGACGCTCGCCGGTTTCGGCCTCGCCTCGGCGACCGGTCTCGACCCGGCCTGGGCGGCCGCGGCGGGCGCCACGGTCCTGGCCGTACGCGCCCTGGCCCGGCGCCGCACCACCCCGCGCGCGCTCGTCCGCTCGGCGGCACTGCCCTTCCTGGCGTTCGTCCTGGCACTGGGGGTCGTCGTCCGCGCCGTCGTCGACCAGGGCCTCGGCACCGCACTCGCCCACGTCCTCCCGGACGGCACCTCGCTCCCGGCCCTGCTCGGCACGGCCGCGCTCGCCGCGGTCCTGGCCAACCTGATCAACAACCTGCCGGCGACCCTGGCTCTGGTGCCGCTGGCGGCCGCCTCCGGCCCGGGTGCGGTACTCGCGGTGCTGCTCGGCGTGAACATCGGCCCCAACCTCACGTACGCCGGCTCGCTCGCCACGCTCCTCTGGCGGCGCATCGCCCAGGACCACGACCACCCGGTCACCCTCGGCGAGTTCACGCGGCTCGGACTGCTCACGACCCCGGCCGCCCTGATCGCCTCGACGGTGGCGCTGTGGGCCTCGCTCCGGCTCCTGGGCGGGTGAGCGGCACGCCCTTCTCCCGCACTCGGGAACCCCAGACCCCACCACTACGTTCTACAAGCACGTAGAAGCAACCGACCGAAGCGACGCTCGACGACGTCTGGAGTGCACATGGCCCTGTGGGACCGCGTCAAGGAATCCGCATCGACGATGCAGACCCAGCTGGTGGCGAGGAAGAACGACCTCAAGAGCGGCGCGTTCCGCGACGCGAGCATGGCCATGTGCGCGCTCGTCGCCGCCGCGGACGGCACCGTCGACCCCGCCGAGCGCCGCCGGGTCGCCCAGCTCATCGCGAGCAACGAGGTGCTGCAGAACTTCGACGCGATCGATCTCCAGCGCCGGTTCGACGCCAACCTGGACAAACTGACCGCCGATTTCGACTTCGGCAAGGTGAGCGTGCTCCAGGAGATCGCCAAGGCGAAGAAGAAGCCGGCCGAGGCCCGGGCCGTCGTGCAGATCGGCATCGTGATCGGCGGCGCAGACGGCGACTTCGACAAGACCGAGCAGGCGGTGGTCCGCGAGGCGTGCTTCACCCTCGAACTGCCGCCGCACGAGTTCGACCTCTAGCCGGGTACGGGTCACACCGGCCCGGCGTCCCCGGGAACGCCGGGTACGGGTCACACCGGCCCGGCGTCCCCGGGAAGCCGTCAGGGCTTTTCGGAGCGCGACCGTTCGGGCCTTCTGCCGGAATTGGCGGAGGGTGCGCCTCGGCCGCCGGCCTCGTTCGGGCGGGAAGCAGCGGACGGGGCCGGGGCGGGGAGAGAGTGGTTCCGGCAGTACTCGGGAACGAGCTCCTCGCCCCCGGCGGCGGCCACGAGCCGTTGCCAGGCAGCGGACTTCGACGCCTTGCCGCTGTCCCGGCCCCCCTTTTCCAGGGCACGGCAGAGGGCGTCCTGCCCTTGGCCGGGGAGCTCCGGGGGGTCCTTCTCCGGACGCAGGGGGGCAGGGGTCCCCGGAGGGGCGGACCGCGTGGCGACACCCTTCCCAACGGCGTCCGTGGGTACGGAAGCCGGGTGGGGCAGGGAGCGGGTGGGCTGGGGTTCGGAGGTCGGGGCGGGCGTGCCGAGGAAGTTCCCGGGGAGGCCGCCGGCGGCGACGGCGACACCGCCGAGGGTCACGCTGGCGGCCAGCGTGGCCACGAGGGCCTTGAGGGGGCGCCGGGAGGTCCACGGCGTACCGACGACGGGGGTCCAGTCGTCCGCCTCACGGACAGCCGATGTCGCATGGAGCCCGGAGTCACGGGCGGCCCGGAAGGCGGCACGAGCACCCGACTCCCCTGCGGTGACGACGTCACCACCCGCCCCGGGCTCGGCGCTCAGAGCAGCCCGCAACAGCCTTCCCGCCTGGCTGTCCCACAGCTCGTCAGGCATCCGTCACCTCCCTTTCCCCTTGAGTTGTCTCGCAAGTCGCCTCAATCCCCTATGTGCGGCGGACCGTACCGCACCGGGACGCTTGCCCAGTACTCGGGCGGCCGAAGGACCGTCGAGACCGACGACGACACGGAGGAGCACGGCCTCGGCCTGGTCCTGCGGGAGACCCGCGATGAGGGCGAGCGCGTGCTCCGTCGACAGCGCGTCCAGCGCCTCGCCGGCGGCGTCTCCGGCGGCCGGGAGCTCGTAAAGGTCCTGCTCGAAGCGGGCGGGGCGGGGCCGCGCCCGTACGCGACGCAGATGGTCGAGGGCCCGGTGGCGGGTGATGGTCGCGGTCCAGCCGCGGAAGCCGGCGCCGTCACCGCGGAAGCGTCCGAGGTCCCGGGCGATCTCCAGCCACGCCTCGGAGGCGACGTCCTCGGCGTCCTCGCCGACGATCCCCCGCAGGTAGCCCAGCAGCCCGGGATGAACCATCCGATAGGCCTCGGCGAAGGCCTCCTCGTCCCCCCGCTGGGCCCGCTCGACGACCGAGCCGAGCCGAGCGTCACGACCCACACCGGAGGGAGCCTCGTGCTCCTGTCCCCGTGCCGTGGCGGGCGCATGCCCCGTTCCCTCGCCCACCGACCTCTTCACACCCCGTACACCTACGAACTCCGGCCCCCATGGAACAACCGGAGGACGTACATCCTTTCAGACCATCAACAGGCCTTTCCCGACACCGTGTCCGGGATACGGGTCAGCCCGCGGCGCACACGGGCGGACCGCCGCCCGTGCAGGGTGAGGAAGTAGGTGTGCAGGGACTCCTTGGGTCCGAGCTCGAAGCGGTTCACGGTCCGGCCCAGCGGATTCCACACCCGCCCGTCCGGCATCCGCACCGCGACGGGGTGCCCGAAGACCGACCGCAACAGATGCTCGGCGGGCAGATCCACCCAGACGCCCCCGGCCTCCCGCACCAGCACCTCCCCCACGTAGGCACCGAGCCCGAGCAGGGTCCCGGCGACGCTCTCCCGCCCGGCACCGCCCCGCCGCAGCCCGTCGATGAGCCGGTCGACCACCCGCAGACTCCCCACGGAGTAGTCCAGGGGCAGCCGCACCCGCAGCCCCACCCGCTCGACGAACTCCGCCGCACACCCCTCCATACCGTCCGCGCACAACGCCAGGCTCTCGCAGTCCACTGATGACCACCCTTCCCCATAGGAGTGGCGGAATCCGCCGGCAGACCCAGCGGATCCACCTGGGGAAACATCACGGAGAAACCACGTGACGCTGATCACAGCAGCACGTCACCCCGAACAAGAAGGCCGCGGCGTGCCGGCACACGCTCACGGCCTTCTCTAGGGCACCGCCCCAATTCACGGGCTCCAGGATCGCCACGCACTCCACGTGACGCGCCGGCGTTTGCCACTGGCCGGCCACAGCACTCATCGTGAACTGAGTCTGCTGCCGAACGAAAGGCCACCGGTCGCCGTTCGCCAGACGACCGGTGCTCTTCACGATCCGTCTACCCAGGTGCCCCCGATCCCGTTGAATGGGAGCCATGAGCAACGCGCTGGGTTTCGGAAGGGACGATCTGCGCCGACTGGCTGGGGCTCGGTCGTTCGATCGCGGCCTCGGATACCTGTCCCGTGTGTCCGCTCTGGAGATCGGAGAGAGGACGATCACCGCGACCGTCGACGGCACCGACGTCTACGAGGTCGAACTGACGGAGCACGAGGACGGCCTCACCGGGTGGTGCGACTGCCCGTACGGGCAGGAAGGCAACTTCTGCAAGCACTGCGTGGCAGTGGGCCTGGCCGTCCTGCAGCAATCGGAGTCGGTACCGAAGCAGCGTGCTGCCGCCGCATCCCGCGGCCGACAACTGGCCACCTGGCTGGAGAACCGCAGCCGGGACGAACTCCTGGCCCTGGTGAAGGAGCACATCGCGGCCGACCGCGACCTGCGCCGTCGGCTGGAACTGCGAGCGTCAGCCGCCGGCGACGATCCCGGCGCCGTACGAGGGCGCATCCTGGCGCTGCTCGACACGCGGCCCTTCGCCCGCTACGGCTACGTCGAGTACGCGGACGCCCGCGCCTACGGCCTCCAGGCCGCAGAGGCGGTCTCTGCGCTGCGCACACTGACGAAAGTCGGCCGGGCGGCGGAAGCGGTGGAGGTGGCACGTGACGCGATCGAAAGTCTCACCCGGACCTACGAAGAGATCGACGACTCGGACGGGTTCATCGGCGAGGTGGCGAACGGACTGGCCGCAGCTCACCTCGAGGCCTGCCTGGTGGCCCACCCCGATCCGGCGCAGACCGCCGACTGGCTGGTGGACCACCTCGTGAGCGACCTGAGCCACACCACGGACATCCTGTTGTCCGAGTACGCAGACGTCCTGAAGGCGGCGGGCTGGACACGGGCACACGAACGGGCCGCGGCCGTCCTGCGCGAGAACCCCAAGGACTGGGCGGCGAAAGACCTCATGGAACAACTGCTGCGCATGGAAGGCAGCGTGGACGCACTGATCGCCCTCCACTCCGCGGACCTGGCCCCGTCGGGCGCCACCCACCTGCTCATCGCCCAAGAGCTGGAGCGGGCGGCCCGCCCGGCCGAAGCCCTGGAGTGGGCGGAGCGGGGCCTGCGTGAGGCCGAACCCGACCACGGCCCGGATCCCCGCCTGGTGGACTTCGTGTGCGAGCGCTACATCCGGGCCCGCCGCCCGGCCGAAGTGGTACGGATCCGCCGTGAGGTGCTACTGCGCAGCCGCTCCCTGTCCGCGTACCAGCACCTGCGTACGGCAGCCCTCGCAATCGGCTGCTGGGACGAGGCAGAGCGGACACAGGCACTGGACGCACTCCGCGCAGATGCCCGGCCCCGCAAGAGCCTCGGACACCCGGGCTCTGCCCTGGTCTCCGCCTTGCTGGACGACGGCGACCTCGACGCGGCCTGGGATGCGGCCACTCAAGGCCACGCCGACGCCGGTCAATGGCTCACCCTCGCCGACCGCACACGCGAAGCTCGCCCTGCCGACGCCCTGGCCGTGTACCTCCGGCTCATCGGCCCCCTGCTCACGCAAACGGGCGACGTGACGTACAAGCACCTGACCGAACTCCTGCTCAGCGCCCGCATCTGCCACCGCGCCCTCGGCACGCGGGACGCCTTCACCGCATACATGACCACCCTGCGCACCGACCAGAGGCGCAAACGCAAACTGATGGCGATGCTCGACCAGCACGGCCTTTAGCTGATCCGGCTTCTCCGAGGTCTACCTGTGTTTTTATCGGGGTGAAGGAGAGCCACAACTCCGGCCTGTTGGGGAGCCGGTTGTTCTCCGGTGAGATCGGGAGCCAGTCGGTGTGATGGTGTGGAACATGCCGCTTTCGGAGTAATCGCGGAGGGTTGCGCCGCTTGGCCGTCACGCTGTGCCTGTTGATCACGGTCCAGGTCAGGGAGACCGCTGGTGCACAGGTCACGTGAGTGGCTGTTCGAGAGGATTCGCCGGGCTCATCGCGAGGAAGGGCTGTCGGGGCGGGAGCTTGCCGCGCGGTTCAAGGTCTCGCGGAACACGGTGCGGAAGGCGTTGGAGTCGCCGGTGCCGCCGAAACGGAAGTCGCCGCCGCCACGGCCGAGCGTGCTGGAGCCGGTGAAGGGCTTCATCGACGCGATGCTGCGCGAGGATCTGGACGCGCCGGCGAAGCAGAAGCACACGATCCCGAGGATCAGGGAGCGTCTGGCGGCGGAGCATGATTTCGAGCTGGCCGGGCTGACGACGGTCTACGACTACGTGGCCAAGCGGCGCCCGCAGATCCGGGCGGAGGCTCTGGAGGGCCGCCGGCATCTGGAGGGCATGGTCCCGCAGCGAAGAGGCCGGGCGAGGAGGCGGAGGTCGACTTCGCGGACTTCTGGCTGGACCTGGCCGGGCAGCGGCGCAAGTGCGTGCTGTTCACGCTGCGGCTGTCGTATTCGGGCAAGGCGGTGCACCGGGTCTACGCGACCGCGTCCCAGGAGGCGTTCCTGGAAGGGCACGTGGAGGCGTTCGCGGTGCTGGGCGGGGTGCCGTCGGTCCACATCCGATACGACAACCTCAAGCCCGCGGTCAAGCAGGTGCTGTTCGGCCGGTCCAGGCTGGAGTCGGCCAGGTGGGCGTCGTTCAAGTCCTGGTATCAGTTCTCGGCGTTCTACTGCGCTCCTGGTGAGGACGGCGCCCATGAGAAGGGCGGGGTGGAGCACGAGGGCGGCCGGTTCCGCCGCAAGCATCTGGTCCCGCCGCCGCAGGTGGACTCGTTGGCGGAGCTGAACGAGCGGCTGGCAGCCATCGATGTCGCGGAGGACGCCCGGCACATCCACGGCCGACCCACCTCGATCGGGTTCGACTTCGAGGCCGAGCGGGAGAAGCTGCGGCCGCTGCCGGCGGACGACTATGACTGCGGGATCGACCTGACGCCGACGGTCGCCCGGAACTCCCGGATCACGGTGAGGCAGTGCTACTACTCGGTGCCGGCGAAGTTCATCGGCACGAAGGTGCGGGTCAAGCTGCGGGCGAACGAGCTGTGGGTGTTCGACGGGCGCAAGGTCGTCACCCGCCACCCCAGGCTGACCAGGCGTTACACCTACCACGACATCCTGGACCACTACCTGGAGATCCTGCTGGTCAAGCCGGGCGCGTTCGCCGGGGCCTCCGCGCTTGCGCAGGCCCGCGCGGAGGGCGGCTTCACCAAGGTCCACGAGGCGTTCTGGGCGGCGGCGAAGGCCAAGGCCGGGGACCGCGAGGGCACCCGGATGCTGATCGAGGTGCTGCTTTTGCACCGCCAGCTTCCCGCCGAGGCACTGGTCAAGGCGATGCAGACCTGTCTGCGGATCGGGTCGGTCTCCACCGATCTGGTCGCGATCGAGGCCCGCAAGGCGATGGAAGGCACCGACGCGGACGACGCCGAGCTCCTGGCCGGCCCCGGCGAGGCGCCGCCGGACAGCTCGTCACCCGTGTCCGGGGAACAAGAAGCGCAGGTGATCTCGCTGCACGCGCGCCGTCTGCCGCCCGACCCGCGCCAGGCACTGCCCGACATGAGCAAGTACGACCGGCTGCTGAGCCCACTTCCCAGCCGCACCAGCCAGACCCAGAAAGGCCACGGCGCATGAGCCCGACCATCACCGTCACCGACCAGGACGAGGAGCCAGGGACCGACAAGGTCCCCCCGCGCAGGATGTCGCTGCCCGGCGACCCGGAGGACATGCTCATCGACGAGGCGTGCCGCGAGCTCCGCCTGCCGGCGTTCCGTGAGCGGTTCATCGACCTGGCCGCCACCGCCCGGCGCGAGCAGGCCACCTACAAGCAGTTCCTGCTCGACCTGCTGCAGGTCGAGCTCGCCGACCGCGACCTACGCCGTCAGCAGCGGCTGCTGCGGCTGGCCCGTTTCCCCAGGCCCAAGCGGCTGGAGGACTTCGACTTCGCGAAGAACCCCAACGTCACCCCCGAGGTCGTCGCGGACCTCAAATCCCCCACCTGGGTCCGTGAGGGCCGCCCGCTGGTGCTGATCGGCGACTCCGGCACCGGCAAGTCCCACCTGCTGATCGGAATCGGCACCGCGATCGCCGAGGCCGGCCTCTCGGTCCGCTACACCACCACCAGCGCGCTGGTGAACGAACTCGCCGAAGCCGACGCGGCCCGCCGCCTGTCCTCGGTCATCGCCCGCTACAGCAAGATCGACCTGCTGTGTCTGGACGAGTTCGGCTACCTCAACCTCGACCGCAAGGGTGCGAAGCTGCTGTTCCAGATCTTCACGGAGCGCGAGGAACGCAAGGCCACGGCGGTCGCCACGAACTCGCCCTTCACCGAGTGGGACAAGACCTTCGGTGACGCCCGCCTCTGCGCGGCCATCGCCGACCGGATCACCTTCCGCTGCACGCTGATCCAGACCGGCACCGAGTCCTACCGCCTCCAGACCACCCAGGAATCGCTCTTTCCCACCCCGGGCTGAGAGGACAGCACGCGAGGTTTTTCCTGGTATCTGACTCTGTCGTGGGATTGGCCTGCAGGTGAGAGCTGTTACGAGCACCAGTTGCATGGCGAGGACGACCAAATCGCCCCAGGTTCAGCCTCGTACCGCGGCCGTTGCCCCTGGGGAGGCGTGGGATCGAGTCCGAGGGCTGTCCCGGCCTGGGCTCTGCGACATACTGCGGTCATGACTGAGGAATCGGCGCGGCTGGCGAAGGCCCTCATCGAGTTCCGTGAGGCCGAAGGCATATCAGAGCGTGAGCTCGCGCACCGCACCTGGCTGAGTGAGGCGACCATCAGGACCTTCGAAAGCGACCGCGGGGACCTACCCACCCCGACCGTTGCCCGCAGCTTCGAGGAAGTCCTCGGCTGGGCTCCGGGCAGCATCAAGACCACGCCGTCCGAGGCGATGGGACGTCAGCCATCGGCCGACTCGGCCATGGACCTTGAGTAGGCACTCTGTCTGATCGCTGACCGTGGGCCTCATCCGCTGAACCCCAGAGAGAGAACGAGGCCCTGGCCGCGACTTGTCAGGGAGGCGACCCGGGCCCGCACCGACAAGCTACCGACGCTCCCGCACAGCTCTCCTCGGACACTCCGCCCGGACCCGCCAGGTCACCCGATCAGTGGCTCCCGATCTCGCCGGAGGGCACTGCCCACTGCCGAGCACATCGACGCCACGAACGGCCTACACCTGGCTCCCGTTCACACCGGAGCGGTGGCTCTCATACGACCCGATGAAATCACTACCTGTCCAGCGGGGGTCGGCGAAATCTGTGGGCGCTCCGCGCAGTCCCGCCGTCGGCCCAGTCCGTTGGCAGGCGGCTCGGGCGGCACCGCCAGAGCCCGCTTTCGTCCGAGCCGGGCACTCGCCTACCCAGCGCGCCATCACACGCAGTGACTTCTGCACACTGGGGCCTGCCGAAATCAGCACGGCCACACTCCAAGCCGGCCGTTGCCGGCCGCCGGCGATGGCACTGGACGGGCGTCATCCGAGCCTCCAGTGAACGATCCGGCGGGGCTACGGCCGGGCCACCCGCTTGGCCACTCAACCGCAGGTCAGGGGACTGTAGTTGTTGAACAGCAGCTTCCACCTGTCGCCGGTCCGAAAACAGGTCGGGGCGCCTCCCGAAGCCGAGAAACCGCAGCTCAGGCGTCCTTCTTCACCGGCTCCAGAATCGCCACGCACTCCACGTGGTGGGTCATCGGGAACAGGTCGAAAGCCCGCAGCGTCCGCACCCTGTAGCCGCGTTCCGCGAAGTAGGCGAGGTCTCGGGCCAGGGCCGCCGGGTCGCAGGCTACGTAGGCGATGCGGCGGGCGCCCAGGCCGGCCAGGTGGTGGACCGTCTGCTTGCCGGCGCCCGCGCGGGGCGGGTCCAGGACGATGAGGTCGACCTCGGTGATGCCGGTGCGCGGGAGGACCGACTCGACCTTGCCCTGTTCGATGCGGACGCGCGGGAAGCCGGCCAGGTTGTGGCGGGCGTCCTCGACCGCGCGCTTGCCGGACTCGATGCCGAGGACCGCGCCCTGGTCGCCGACGCGGTCGGCGAGGGCGCCCGCGAAGAGGCCGACGCCGCAGTAGAGGTCGAGGGCCGTCTCGCCCTTGCGGGGGGTGAGGCCCTGCATGACGGCGAGCATGAGGGTCTGCGCGGCCTTCGGGTGGACCTGCCAGAAGCCGCCGCTGCCGACGCGGTAGGTGCGGTCGTCGGCGCGCTCGCGGACGAAGGCGCGGCCGTGGACGCGGTGGACCCCGCCGTCCTTCTCGTCGACCCGCATGACCGAGACCGGCTTGTCCAGCTCCACCAGGGGGAGGCGGGCGCCCGGGCGGGGGGTGAGGATGACCTGGCGGTCGTTCGAACCCGAGGCGGCGATGGCCTCGATCGCGGCCATGCCTTCCCAGCTGCGCTTCTCGATGCCCAGCTCCGAGACGCCCTCGGCGGCGATCATGCAGTGGTCGATGATCTCGACCTCGTGGGAGCGGTGCTTGCGCAGGCCCGCGTGGCCCTCGGCGTCGACGGCGTACTGGACGCGGGTGCGCCACTGCGGGACCTCGCCCGCGGGGAGCTTGTCGCCCTCGGCCGGCATGACCGTGCCGTCCCAGCCGGCTTCCTCCGGGGTGAGCCCGGCCAGGCGCTGGAGCTGTTCCGCGATGACCTCGCCCTTGAGGCGGCGCTGGGCGCCGGGCTTGGCGTGCTGCCAGTCGCAGCCGCCGCACTTGCCGGGTCCGGCGAAGGGGCAGGGGGCCTCCACGCGGTCCTTGGAGGCGTCCAGGATCTCGATCGCGTCCGCGCGCAGGAAGCGGGAGGTCTCCTCGCCCTCGGTGACCCGGACCCGGACCCGCTCGCCGGGCAGCGCGTGGCGGACGAAGAGGACCCGACCGGCTTCCGTACGGGCGATGCAGTGCCCGCCGTGGGCCACCGGGCCGACCTCTACCTCGTACTCCGCCCCGACCAGCGACGTAACAGGGGTGTTCTGCATGACCGGGGACTCCAGAGAAAGAAGAAGGTGGGCTGCCTGCGGACCTCGGTCCGGACGGCAGCCCACCAGTCTAGTTGTTCTTTTTCAGTTGTTCTTCGCGGCTCAGTTGTTCTTCGCGGCTCAGTTGTTCTTCGCGGCTCAGTTGTTCTTCGCGGCTCAGTTGTTCTTCGCGGCCGGTTCCTTCTGGCGCTTCTCCACCGGGCCGCGGCGGACCGAGCCCGGAGCGTTCCACTCCTGGCGCTTCCTGGCCCGCTTCTTCGCGGCCTCGGAGGACTGGAGCTGGTACGGGACGGAGGTCACCATGACGCCCGGGGTGAAGAGGAGCCGGCCCTTGAGGCGCAGGGCGCTCTGGTTGTGCAGCAGGTGCTCGTACCAGTGGCCGACGACGTACTCGGGGATGTAGACGGAGACGGCGTCGCGCGGGCTCTCGCGGCGGATGCTCTTCACGTACTCGATGACCGGCCGGGTGATCTCGCGGTACGGCGAGTCGAGGATCTTGAGCGGGACGTTGATGCCGCGCCGCTCCCACTCCTCCTTGAGGGCCTTGGTCTCGGCGGGGTCGACGTTCACCGTCAGCGCCTCCAGCTCGCTGGCGTGCAGCAGCTTGGCGTAGGCCAGTGCGCGCAGCGTCGGCTTGTGGAGCTTGGAGACGAGGACGACCGAGCGGACGCGGGAGGGGCGCACGTATTCGTCGGGGCGTTCCTCGGCGGCGGCGATCTCGTCGGCCACGGAGTCGTAGTGCCTGCGGATCGCGGTCATCGTCCCGTAGAAGATCACCATGCCGAGCAGGGCGACCCAGGCGCCGTGCGTGAACTTGGTGGCGAGGACGACGACGAGGACGAGACCGGTGAAGAAGGCGCCGAAGGTGTTGATCGCGCGGGAGCGGATCATGTGGCGGCGCTTGGCCGGGTCCTGCTCCGTCTTCAGGTGCCGGTTCCAGTGCCGGACCATGCCGATCTGGCTCAGGGTGAAGGAGACGAAGACGCCGACGATGTAGAGCTGGATCAGCCGGGTGGAGTCGGCTCCGTAGATCCAGACGAGCAGGGCGGCGGCGCCGGCGAGGAGCACGATGCCGTTGGAGAAGGCGAGGCGGTCGCCGCGGGTGTGCAGCTGGCGCGGCAGGTACCGGTCCTGGGCGAGGATCGAGCCGAGGAGCGGGAAGCCGTTGTACGCGGTGTTGGCGGCCAGGAACAGGACGAGCGCGGTGGCGGCGGCGAGGACGACGAAGAAGAACGTTCCGTCGCCGAAGACGGCGGCCGCGACCTGGGAGATGACCGGGTCCTGGACGTAGCTCGCGCCGAGCGGCTGGCCGTTGTGGAGCAGGTCCTCGCCGGGGTTCTCGGCCATCCGGACGTCGGTGGCCATGGCCAGGAAGATGATGCCGCAGAACATGGTGACGGCCAGGCCGCCCATGAGGGCGAGCGTGGTGGCGGCGTTCTTCGACTTCGGCTTGCGGAAGGCGGGGACGCCGTTGGAGATGGCCTCGACGCCGGTGAGCGCGGCACAGCCGGAGGAGAACGCCCGCAGCAGCAGGAAGACCAGCGCGAAGCCGGCCAGGCCCTGGTGCTCGGCCTTGATCTCGAAGTCGGCGGTCGGGGCCTTCATGGTCTCGTCGAGGACGAGCCCCTTGTACGCGCCCCAGATGATCATGATGAAGACGCCGGCGACGAAGACGTACGTCGGGATGGCGAAGAGGCTGCCCGACTCCTTCACCCCGCGCAGGTTCATCAGGGTGAGCAGCACGATGACGGCGACGGCCGAGGCGACCTTGTGCTCGACGACGAACGGGACGGCCGAACCGAGGTTCTCGATGCCCGAGGAGATCGACACGGCGACGGTCAGGACGTAGTCGACGAGCAGGGCGCTCGCGACGGTGAGTCCGGCCTTCGGCCCGAGGTTGGTGGTGGCGACCTCGTAGTCGCCGCCGCCGCTCGGGTACGCGTGCACGTTCTGCCTGTACGAGGCGACCACCGTGAACATCAGGACGACGACCGCGAGCGCGATCCACGGGCTGAAGTGGTAGGCCGACAGTCCGGCGACGGAGAGGACGAGCAGCACCTCGCCGGGCGCGTACGCCACCGAGGACAGCGGGTCGGAGGCGAAGACGGGGAGGGCGATCCGCTTCGGGAGAAGGGTCTCTCCCAGCTTGTCGCTGCGCAGGGCCCGCCCGATCAGGATCCGTTTGGGCACGTCGGTCAGTTTGGACACGCAGAGGATCGTAAGCGTTCGAAAAGAGCCACGCGTACCGGCACCCCCGATCCGCACCGAATCTCCCTGAGTACCACCTCCGGTGCGGTCCCCGCCAGCGTTGCCGCTTAAGCTCGGACCGGGCGATCCGTCAGGGTGTCGCCCGCCACGGCCCGGGCCGATCGGGCGAGGAAAGTTGTGAGCAGGGTGTATTCGCAGGTCAGCAAGGCGATCAGGAGTGCGGGGTAAGGGGACGTGCACATCGTCATCATGGGCTGCGGGCGAGTGGGAGCCGCTCTCGCGCAGACCCTCGAACAGCAGGGGCACACCGTCGCGGTCGTGGACCAGGACCCGACGGCTTTCCGCCGTCTGGGCTCGGGCTTCGGCGGGCGCCGGGTCACGGGCGTGGGTTTCGACCAGGACACGCTGCGTGAGGCCGGGATCGAGGAGGCCGGTGCCTTCGCCGCGGTGAGCAGCGGCGACAACTCCAACATCATCGCGGCGCGGGTCGCGCGCGAGATGTTCGGCATCGAGAACGTGGCGGCGCGGATCTACGACCCGCGTCGCGCCGAGGTCTACCAGCGCCTCGGGATCCCGACGGTCGCCACGGTCCGCTGGACCGCCGACCAGATGCTCCGCCGGCTGCTGCCCTCGGGCGCGGAGCCGCTGTGGCGCGACCCGAGCGGTGGCGTGCAGCTCGCCGAGGTGCACACCTCCCCGGCGTGGATCGGCCACAAGGTGAGCCGGCTCCAGGAGGAGACCGGCGTCCGCGTCGCCTTCCTCACCCGACTGGGCGAAGCGATTCTGCCGACCTCGCAGACGGTGCTCCAGGAAGGCGACCTGGTGCACGTGATGATGCGTACGGACGAGATCGCGAAGGTCGAGGCGGCCTTCGCCGAGGGTCCCGAGGAGGGCGGTCACTGATGCGTGTCGCTATTGCGGGCGCGGGTGCGGTGGGCCGTTCCATCGCGGGCGAGCTCCTGGAGAACGGGCACGAGGTCCTGCTGGTCGACAAGGCGCCGACCGCCATCTCGGTGGAGCGGGTGCCGCAGGCGGAGTGGCTGCTGGCCGACGCCTGCGAGATCACCTCGCTGGACGAGGCGGCGCTGCAGCGCTGCAACGTGGTGATCGCGGCGACCGGTGACGACAAGGTCAACCTGGTCGTCTCGCTGCTCGCCAAGACCGAGTACGGCGTGCCGCGCGTGGTCGCCCGGGTGAACAACCCGAAGAACGAGTGGCTCTTCAACGAGGCCTGGGGCGTGGACGTGGCCGTCTCGACGCCGCGTCTGATGTCGGCCCTGGTCGAGGAGGCGGTGAGCGTCGGCGACCTGGTCCGACTGCTCCGCTTCAGCCACGGCGACGCGAACCTGGTCGAGCTGACGCTGCCGCCGGAGTCGGCGGTCGCCGGCACCGCGGTCGGGGACGTGGCCTGGCCGCAGGACACCTCGCTGGTGACGATCATCCGCGGTTCGCGGGTGCTGACGCCGAGCGCCGAGGAGACCCTGGAAGCCGGCGACGAGCTGCTGTTCGTGGCCGCGCAGGCCCGTGAGGAGCAGCTGGAGGACCTCCTCCAGGTCCGCCGGGAGACCGGCACGGAGTCCTGACCTCCGACGTGCGTACGGGAAGGGCCCGGACCTGACGAACAGGTCCGGGCCCTTTCGCGTACCGCTTCTCAGGCCTCCGGGTGGCTCTGCGCCGCGGCGGCCGCCTTGCGCTCCTTCTCGGCGCGCTCCTCGGCCTCCATCTCGGCGAAGACGTCGATCGGCGCCGGGGCCTTCGCGAGGAACACCCAGGTGAGGTAGACCGCGAGCAGGAACGGCGGGATCTTCAGGGCGACGAGGACCCAGCCGAACTTGGTGGTGTCGGCCCACCAGTACATCGGGAAGAGGATCGCGCACTTGCCGAGCAGGATCAGACCCCAGGCGTAACTGGCCTTCGTGTACGCCTTCTTGCGGCCCGGGTTGCGGGTGCGCCAGGAGAGGTTCTCCTTGAAGACCGGGCCGAGGATCAGGCCGATCAGGGGCACTCCGGCGAGCGCGGTGATGAGGTACGCCAGGGCGAGGCCCAGGGTGTACAGCATGCCCGGCAGGTAGAAGTCCTTGGCGTTGCCCGTCATCATCGCGAAGACCACGCCGAAGGCGACGCCGAAGACGCCGCTGAAGGCGTGCTTGACGGTGTCGCGGCGGATCAGCCGGACGGCGACCAGGACGAGCGAGACCGCGAGCGCGGCGATCGCCGAGACGTGCAGGTTCTTGTTGATCGTGAAGATCGTGACGAACAGCAGGCCGGGCAGGACCGTCTCGATCATGCCCCGCAGACCGCCGAAGGCCTCGAAGAGCGCGGCCTCGGTCACGGCCTTGTCCGCCTGGGCGTCCTGGTCCGGGGTCGAGCGGTCCGCGGTCGGCTTGTCGAGGGACGTCACCGGCTAC
Organism: Streptomyces sp. NPDC044003; assembly: GCF_056435185.1. Lineage (NCBI taxonomy): Bacteria > Bacillati > Actinomycetota > Actinomycetes > Kitasatosporales > Streptomycetaceae > Streptomyces > Streptomyces sp. NPDC044003. Next base: position 295,284 of record NZ_JBWKFA010000008.1, read on the forward strand.
TCCTGTCCGAGCGGTCGGAGCTCGTATTTGGGGTTGAAGAGGACCCGCCGGCCGTGGCTCATGGAGATGCGGCCGGAGGCGATCAGCTTGCGGCCGGGCTCGATGCCCACGATGGAGCGCCGGCCGAGCCACACGACGTCGAGCGGTGCCGTGCCGTCGAAGAGTTCGGCCTCCAGCGCGGGCACACCGGCCCGGGGACGCAGCGTGACCGTGCGCAAGGTACCAGTCACCTTGACTATCTGGCGGTCGGAGCAGTCGCTGATACGCGTGCACCCCGAGGCCTCGGCGTCCTCCTGGAGCTCCTCCGACTCCAGGTCCTCCGGGGAGGAGGAGAGCCGGTCGAGCATCCGGCGGAATCGTCCGGCCGGCTTCTCTGTACGCGGTGCAGCACTCATACAGAAAGCGTACCGGCCGCCGGTGTCACCGGAAGCGGCCGCGGACCACCCGCCCGTACGGCCCCCGTTTCAGCGTTCGAAGCGGTACCCCATGCCCGGTTCGGTGACGAAGTGGCGCGGGTGCGAGGGGTCGGTCTCCAGCTTGCGGCGGAGCTGAGCCATGTAGACCCGGAGGTAGTTGGTCTCCGTGCCGTACGAGGGTCCCCAGACCTCCTGGAGGAGCTGCTTCTGGCTGACGAGCCGGCCGCTGTTGCGGACGAGGACCTCCAGGAGGTGCCACTCGGTGGGGGTGAGCCGGACGTCCCGCCCGTCGCGGTGGACCTTCTTCGCGGCCAGGTCGACGGTGAAGCCCTCGGTCTCGACCACGACGGCGCCGTCCTCGGCCCCGCCGACCGGCTCGGCCCGGCGAACGGCGGCGCGCAGCCGGGCGAGCAGCTCGTCCATGCCGAAGGGCTTGGTGACGTAGTCGTCGGCGCCCGCGTCGAGCGCCTCGACCTTCTCGTCGGAGGTCTGCCGGGCGGAGAGGACCAGGATCGGCACCCGCGTCCAGCCGCGCAGCCCCTTGATGACCTCGACGCCGTCCATGTCGGGCAGTCCGAGGTCGAGGACGACGACGTCGGGGTGGCGCTCGGCGGCGAGCCGGAGGGCGGTCGCGCCGTCGGGCGCGGCGTCGACCTCGTACTTCCGCGCCTTGAGGTTGATCACCAGGGCGCGGACGATCTGCGGCTCGTCGTCGACCACGAGGACCCGGGTCATGGAGGGGGCCTACCTTCTGCGTTGTGTCGGGGGGTACGGATTGAAGTACGGATCGAGCACGGAGGCGAGTGCGGGTACTGATGCGAGTGTCGAGTACGGAGGCGAGTGCGGGGACGGATTCGCGTGCGGGCGCGGGTGCGTGCCCCGCGGTCAGGTCACGGCGTGGGCCGGGAGGTCGGCGGCCGGGGCGACCTGGGGCCCGCCCGGCGCGGCCCGCAGGGTGAGCACCATGGTGAGGCCCCCGCCGGGGGTGTCCTCGGCGCCGAGGGTCCCGCCCATGGCCTCCACGAAGCCGCGGGCGACCGCGAGGCCCAGGCCGACGCCGGCGCCGCGCGGGGCGTCGCCGAAGCGCTGGAAGGGCTCGAAGATGCCGTCCTTGGCCTCGTCGGGGACGCCGGGGCCGCGGTCCACGACCCGCAGCTCGACCCGGTCGCCGAGCGCGCTGGCGGCGACGGCGACGGGCACGCCCTCGGGGCTGTACTTCACGGCGTTCTCCACGATGTTGGCGACGGCCCGCTCCAGGAGGCCCTTGTCGACCTCGACCATGGGCAGCGTCTCGGGGATGTCGAGCTCGGCGCTGCCGTCCGGCACTCCGCCGAGGGCCATGGGGACGACCTCGTCGAGGTCGACGGCCCGGATCAGGGGCGTGACGGTGCCGGTCTGGAGGCGGGACATGTCGAGGAGGTTGCCCACCAGGTGGTCGAGGCGGTCGGCGCCGGCCTCGATGCCCTCCAGGAGCTCGGCCCGGTCCTCCTCGGACCATTCGACGTCGTCGGAGCGCAGCGAGGAGACGGAGGCCTTGATGCTCGCGAGGGGGGTCCGCAGGTCGTGGCTGACGGCGGCGAGCAGGGAGGTACGGATCTTGTTGCCCTCGGCCAGCTTCCGGGCCTCCTCCGCCTCGTCGACGAGCCGCTGCCGGTCGAGGACGACCGCGGCCTGGGCGGCGAAGGCGCCGAGGACCCGCCGGTCCTCGGCGGGCAGCACCCGGCCCGACAGGGCGAGGGCCAGGTGGTCGCCGACCGGCATGTCCACGTCCGCGTCCTCGGGGCGGACCGCCGGGTGGGGGCCGACGCTCGCGGCCCGCGTCCACGGCTCGACCTCGTCCGTGCGCTCCAGGAGGGCCACCGACTCCATGGAGAAGGTCTCCCGGACCCGTTCCAGGAGGGCCTCCAGGCTCGTCTCGCCGCGCAGCACACTGCCGGCGAGATAGGAGAGCACCTCGGACTCGGCCCGCAGCCGGGCTGCCTGGTGGGTGCGCCGGGCGGCCAGGTCCACCACGGAGGCGACCGACATCGCGACGCCGAAGAAGACGGCGATGGCGACGATGTTGAGAGGGTCGGCGATGGTCAGCCGGTGGAGGGGCGGGGTGAAGAACCAGTTGAGGAGGAGGGAGCCGACGGCCGCCGAGGCGAGCGCCGGCAGGAATCCGCCGAGGAGCGCCGCCCCGACCGTCAGGGCCAGGAAGAGCAGCATGTCGTTGGCGAGACCGAGGTCCGCGTCGACGTGCGTGAGGAGCAGCGCGAGACCCACCGGCCCCGCGACGCCGACGAGCCAGCCACCGACGATCCGGGAGCGGCCGAGGCGTGCCCCGCGCGCGACCGGCAGGCCGCGGCCCTTGGCGACCTCGCCGTGGGTGACGATGTGGACGTCGAGGTCGGGCCCGGAGTCGCGGGCCACGGTCTGGCCGACGCCGGGGCCGAGCACGTACTGCCAGGTCCGGCGGCGGCTGGAGCCGAGGACGATCTGGGTGGCGTTGACCCCGCGGGCGAATTCCAGGAGCGCGGAGGGGATGTCGTCGCCGATGACGTGGTGGAACGTTCCGCCGAGATCCTCGACGAGGGTGCGCTGGACCGCCAGCTCCTTCGGCGAGGCCGCGGTGAGTCCGTCGCTGCGGGCGATGTAGACGGCGAGGACCTCGCCGCCGGCGCCCTTCTCGGCGAGCCGGGTGGCGCGACGTATGAGGGTGCGGCCCTCGGGACCGCCGGTCAGACCGACGACGATGCGCTCCCGGGCCTGCCAGGTGGAGCGGATGTTGTGCTCGCCCCGGTACTGCCGGAGGTACTCGTCGACCCGGTCGGCGGTCCAGAGCAGGGCAAGCTCGCGCAGGGCCGTGAGGTTACCGGGGCGGAAGTAGTTGGAGAGGGCCGCGTCGACCTTGTCCGAGGTGTAGACGTTGCCGTGGGCCATCCGGCGCCGCAGGGCCTCCGGAGACATGTCGACCAGCTCGATCTGGTCCGCCCGGCGCACCACCTCGTCGGGGACGGTCTCCCGCTGCCGTACCCCGGTGATCGCCTCGACGACGTCGCCGAGGGACTCCAGGTGCTGGATGTTGACCGTCGACACGACGTCGATGCCGGCCGCGAGGAGTTCGGCGACGTCCTGCCACCGCTTGGAGTTCCGGGAGCCCGGCACGTTCGTGTGGGCGAGCTCGTCGACGAGGGCGACCGCGGGGCGGCGGGCGAGGACGGCGTCGACGTCCATCTCGGAGAAGGTCGTCCCCCGGTACTCCAGGGTGCGGCGCGGGACCTGCTCCAGGCCGTGCAGCATCACCTCCGTACGCGGCCGTCCGTGGTGCTCCACGAAGGCCGCCACGCAGTCCGTGCCCCGCTCGACCCGGCGGTGGCCCTCCGCGAGCATCGCGTAGGTCTTGCCGACGCCCGGCGCAGCGCCGAGGTAGATCCGAAGCTTGCCGCGTCCCATGGCTCGACCATACGTCCAGCCAATCGGACATTCCGTACACGGGTAGCGGCCCCGGGGCGGTATTGACGTGATCCTGATATCACCCCGCGACCGCTTCGGCTGCCGGTTCAGTGCTCGATGATCTCGCCGTCGCTCAGTTCCAGGACCCGGTCGGCCAGGCCCAGGAGCTGGGGGTCGTGGGTGGCGACCAGGGCCGTGCAGCCCTCGCTGCGGACCACGGCGCGCAGCAGCTGCATGACGGCCAGCCCGGTCTCCGCGTCCAGCTGGCCCGTCGGCTCGTCGGCTATCAGCAGCGCCGGCTTGTTGGCGAGGGCGCGGGCGATGGCGACGCGCTGCTGCTGGCCGCCGGAGAGCTCGCCGGGCCGCTGGTTCGCGTGGTCGGCGAGGCCCACGAGCCCGAGCATCAGGGCGACCCGCTCCTCGCGCTCCTTGGGGTCCGCCTTGCGCAGCCGCAGGGGCACCCCCACGTTCTCGGCGGCGGAGAGGATCGGGAGCAGCCCGAAGGACTGGAAGATGAAGCCGATCCGGTCGCGGCGCAGCTCCAGGAGCCCGTTCTCGCCGAGCATGGAGAGGTCGGTGCCGTCGATGACGATCCGGCCCCCGTCGGCGGCGTCGAGGCCTCCCACGAGGTTCAGCAGGGTCGTCTTGCCGGAGCCCGAGCGGCCCTTGAGCGCGACGAGCTCGCCGCGTGGGATGTCGAAGGAGACCCCGCGCAGGGCATGGACGGCGGCCTCGCCCGTGCCGTACGAACGGCGCAGGTCCTCGACGCGGACCATCGGCCGGCCGGCCGGGTCCTCGACGACGGCCGTGGCGGACCCGGTGCTGCTCTCACTCACCCTGTGCTCCCCCTCCTCGAACATCTGCGCCGTCAGTATGGTCCGCGGCCGGGCCCGAGGGCCAGAGCCGGGGCCCGGGCCTGTGGAAAACAGGCCGGTGGTCTCCTTCCTGTCCCCTGGAGAAGGGCTGGTGGTCTCCTTCCCGGCCCATGGAAAACGGCCGGTGGGCCGCTTCCCGTACGAGAGGTACGGGAAGCGGCCCACCGGCCGTGTCTCGATCATGCCGGGCCGCCGCAGCGGTCCGACGGGGTTCAGCGGATCTCGGAGATCTCCGGGCCGCGCTGAAGCTGACCCATGCCGCCCGAGAAGCGGGAGCCCTCCTGCTCCTCCTGCTGCACGCCGTCCGGCACCATCTGCGCGTCGTTCGGCAGCTTGAGGACGATCGGGTCGCGCGGAGCCATCGGGCCCTCGCCGCGGACGACCACGGTGTCCCGGACGATCTGCTCCAGGAGGCCGGCGGCCTCCGGCTGGACCGCGCCCTGCCCGGAGATCACTCCGCGCAGGAACCAGCGGGGTCCGTCGACGCCCACGAAGCGCACCAGCTGCACGCCGCGGTTGCCGTCCGGCAGCTGCACCGGGACCTGCGCCCGCAGCTCCCAGCCGAGCGGGCCCTCGACCTCGTCGATGGCACCGCCCTGCTGGACGATGCCGGTGGCGATCTCATCGCGGACCTCGCCCCAGATGCCCTCGTTCTTGGGGGCGGCGAAGGCCTGCAGCTGCACGGCGCTGTCACGCAGCACGACGGTGGCCGCGACGATCGCGTCGCCCGCCACCTCCACCCGCAGCTCCATGCCCTCGACTCCGGGCACGAAGATCCCGCCGAGGTCCACGCGGCCCTCGTCGGGCTTGGCGACCTCGGAGATGTCCCAGGGCCCGTCGGGCCGGGGCGCCGGCGGAAGGTTCACTCGGCGCGGCTCGGCCGCGTCCTCGCCCTCCACCGCGTCGACGACCTGCTCGGCCTCGCTCGCCGCGTCCTCGGCGGCACCGCTCTTCTTGCGACGTCCGAACACGTCACTGTCCTTCCCGGTCGGATACGACCGAAGCGTATCGATTCCCACCCGTTGTGCCGTCCACGGCGGCATGACCGCCGGTGGAACCGAAGCCCCCCTCGGCCCGCGCCGAACCGGGAAGCTCCGCCACCTCGTGGAAGCGCACCTTCTCGACCTGCTGGACGACAAGTTGGGCAATCCGATCGAATCGTTCGAACCGCACGTCCTCGCGCGGGTCGAGATTGACCACGATCACCTTGATCTCTCCACGGTACCCGGCATCCACCGTCCCCGGGGCATTCACGAGCGCCACTCCACAGCGGGCGGCGAGACCGGAACGCGGGTGCACGAAGGCCGCGTACCCGTCCGGGAGGGCGATGGAGACCCCGGTGGGCAGCACGGCGCGCTCCCCGGGGGCCAGCACGACGGCCTCGGTGGTCACCAGGTCGGCCCCGGCGTCGCCGGGATGCCCGTAGGCCGGGATCGGCACCTCCGGGTCCACTCGCCGGATCAGTACGTCGACAGGGTTGCGCATCAGGGGTTCACCTCGAAGGCGCGGGCGCGCCGGACCTGGTCGGGGTCGGACATGGCGGCCTGGATCTCCTCCGGGCGGCCGTTGTCGATGAAGTGGTCGACCTTGACCTCGATGAAGAGGGCGTCGGCACGGACGGCGACGGGGCCCTCGGGCCCGCCGATCCGGCCGACGGCGGTCGAGTAGATCTTGCGGCCGTGGACGGCGGTGACGGCGGCCTCCAGGTGGAGGACGGTGCCGACCGGGACGGGCCGGGCGAAGTCGGTCTCCAGGCGTCCGGTCACGGCGATGACCCGCAGCAGCCAGTTCAGGGAGCCGAGGGTCTCGTCGAGCGCGGTGGCGAGCACGCCGCCGTGCGCGAGGCCGGGGGCGCCCTGGTGGTCGGGGGTCACCGTGAACTCGGCGGTGACGGTCACGCCCTCGCCCGCGCGCGCTTCCAGGTGGAGGCCGTGGGGCTGCCCGCCGCCGCACCCGAAGCAGTACTCGTAGTGCGCACCGAGCAGCTCGCCGGGGGCCGGCGCGTCGGGGTGGCGTACCGGCGGTATGGCGTCGGCCGGCGGGGTGAGGGCGGCAGATGTTGCAGTCACAGCCGCAGACCTTACCCGCGCGGATGCCCGCAGGTCGCGCCGTGCCGGGCCCCGCGCGGGCGGGGGTGGGCCGCGCCGCGCCGGGCACCACGCGGAGGGACAGGGGTGCGCCGTGCCGGGACCCACGCGGACGGCCCCGGCTCACGCGGTGCGGACCCACACGGACAGGCCCGGCTCGCCCGGTGCCGACCCACGCGGACAGGCCCGGCTCGCCCGCTGCCGACCCGCGCGGACGGGCCCGGCTCACGCGGTGCGGACCCACACGGACAGGCCCGGCTCGCCCGGTGCCGACCCGCGCGGACAGGCCCGGCTCACGCGGCGCCGACCCACACGGACAAGCCCGGCCCACGCGCTGCCGACCCACGCGGACGGGCCCGGCTCGCGCCGTGCCAAGCTTGGTCGCATGCAGCCTTCCGTACCGTCCCAGGCCTCCTCCCCCGCGCCCGCCGCCGCGCCGCGCTTCGACGAGCGGCTCACGGCGCCGCGCTCGTGGTGGGTGATCGTGGGTCTGCTCGGCCTCTCCGGCGGTCTGATCATGTTCCCGCTGGGCACGGTCCCGACGCTGGGCGGCCTGATCGTGGCCGCGGTGCTCGCCGGGGTGGCGGTCTCCTCGTACGGCTCCGCCCGGATCCGGGTGGTGGCCGGTTCGCTGGTGGCGGGCGACGCGCGGATCCCGGTCTCGGCGCTCGGGGCGGCCGAGGCGCTGGACGAGGAGGAGGCGCGCGCCTGGCGCACCCACAAGGCGGACCCGCGCGCCTTCATGCTGATGCGCAGCTACGTGCCGGGGGCGGTTCGGGTCGAGGTGACGGACCCGGCGGACCCGACGCCGTACGTGTACCTGTCCAGCCGCGAGCCGGAGGCGCTGGTCGCGGCCCTGGAGGCGGAGCGGGCCTAGGGCCCGCTCCGGGCCCGACCCGGCTCCGGGGTGGCTAGAAGTCCAGTTCCTTGGGGTTCTCGGGCTGCTCCAGCGGGGGCAGCTCCGGGAGGACGTCCCAGGGGATCTGGCGGGCGCGGAGGTCCTTGCGGATGTGCCCGGCGAGTTTCTTGGTGTCGCGGCGGTTCATGACGGCGCCGACGGCGGCGCCCACCATGAAGGGCATGAGGTTCGGCAGGTTGCGCACCATGCGTTTCATGATCTGCTGGCGCAGTTCGCGCTTGAGCTGACCGCCGAGTGCGGCGTTGACCGTGGTGGGCTTGGTGGGGTCGATGCCCCGCTCCTCGGCCCAGGAGGTCAGATAGGCCGCCGAACGCTGGGTGAGCCGGCCGGGGGGCCGCAGCCCGTAGACCTCGTGCAGTTCGGCGATGAGTTTGAGCTCCACGGCGGCGACGCCGGTGATCTCTGCCGCCAGCTCGGCCGGCAGCGCCGGGGGTACCGGGAGCATGGCGGCGGCGCCGACGCCCGCACCCACGGTCGAACTCGCGTTCGCCGCGCCGGTGACGAGTTTGTCGGCGAGCTCCTCGGGGCCGAGCCCGGGGAACTGTTTTCTCAGGGTCGCCAGGTCGCGGACGGGGATCCGCGGGGCGAGATCGATCAGCCGGTCGGCCAGGTGGCCGAGGCCGGCCTTGGCGCTGTCTCCGCCACGCTTCACGCCCTGCCGGACGCCCTGCGTGACGCCGCGCCGGACGGCGTCGATCCGACCGGAGTCGATCCTGATCCGGTCGAGCTGGGCCCGCGCGGGGTTGGCCAGCCGCCGGACGGCACCGAGTCGTCCGCCCTGCCGTGCTTCGCCCGGCTCCGCCTGTTCCGGCTGCGCCGGCAGGCGTGCCGGATCCGTCTCGGCGATCTCGATGACCGCTTCGAGCGAGGCCGGGAGGCCTCGCTCGTCGTCACGTGCGCCGAGGGAGGGCAGGGAGGCGCTGCGCTCGGCTTCGGGTGCCTCCTGGGCGCCCTCTGCCGGGCCCGAGCCGCCCTTGTGCGTCTCCGGGCTCCCTGGGAGCCGCAGACGCCGCTTCCGGGACGGTGTGTCGCCTGCCACGGCCGAGCGTTCTCAGTCGCAGTCGCGGCAGATCGGCTGGCCGTTCTTCTCCCGGGCCAGCTGGCTGCGGTGGTGCACGAGGAAGCAGCTCATGCAGGTGAACTCGTCGGCCTGCTTGGGCAGGACCCGGACGGCCAGCTCCTCGTTCGAGAGGTCGGCGCCGGGAAGCTCCAGGCCTTCGGCGGCCTCGAACTCGTCGACGTCGACGGTCGAGGTCGACTTGTCGTTCCGGCGGGCCTTCAGTTCTTCAAGGCTGTCCGAGTCGACGTCGTCGTCGGTCTTGCGTGGGGTGTCGTAATCCGTTGCCATGTCGCTCTCCCCCTCTGGGTGGTTGCGGTGTCTCCAGCGCACGTAACGCGTGAGAGGTCGGACTTGTGCCCGACCTGAGGCGGAGATTTTGCCTCACATCAAGGTCTGTTACTCAATCGACACCCGTCGCGCACTCTCGCGAGTGATCGGCTTCGGGTGGCGAACCGGACCGTACACGGTCCTCCGGGCGGCCCTCACGGGCGCCACCCCGTGTACTTCCCGTCATTCCGGGCCCCGGAAACCCGGACTTTTCCTGGTTTTCCGAGGGATTTCCCGGTCACGGAGAGTGGAGGGCCGAACACCCTCTCCTGTGATCGATCACACATGAGCGTCTCAGAATCGGGGCTCCGGAATTCCGCGCAAAGCGAACGGAACCGGTCGGCTCGTGCAGTGTGTCAGATCGGCAGAGTGACGCGCATCACGAGTCCACCGCCCTCGCGCGGCTCCGCGATGATACGGCCGCCGTGGGCCCGGGCCACGGAACGGGCGATCGACAGGCCGAGACCGACCCCCTTGTCGCTGCCGGTCCGCTCCTGCCGGAGCCTTCTGAACGGCTCGAAGAGGTTGTCGATCTCGTACGCGGGGACCACCGGTCCCGTGTTCGAGACGACCAGGACCGCCTGGCCGTCCTTGGCCTCGGTGGTGACCTCCACCCAGCCGCCCTCCGGCACGTTGTACCGCACGGCGTTCTGGAGCAGGTTCAGCGCGATCCGTTCGAGGAGCACGCCGTTGCCCTGGACGACGGCCGGCGCGCGCTCGCCGCGGATCTCCACGCCCTTGGCCTCCGCCTCGGCGTGCACCTGGTCGACGCCCCGCTCGGCGACCTCGGCCAGGTCGACGGGCTTGCGCTCGATGATCTGGTTGTCGCTCCGGGCGAGCAGCAGCAGGCCCTCGACGAGCTGCTCGCTGCGCTCGTTGGTGGCGAGCAGGGTCTTGCCGAGCTGATGGAGCTCCACCGGTGCCCCGGGGTCCGAGAGGTGGACCTCCAGGAGCGTGCGGTTGATCGCGAGCGGGGTCCGCAGCTCGTGCGAGGCGTTCGCGACGAACCGCTGCTGGGCCGTGAAGGCCCGCTCCAGGCGGTCCAGCATCTCGTCGAAGGTGTCGGCGAGCTCCTTGAGCTCGTCGTCCGGGCCGTCCAGCTCGATCCGCCGGGACAGGTCGGAACCGGCCACCTGGCGGGCGGTCCGGGTGATCCGGCCGAGCGGGGAGAGCACCCGTCCCGCCATGGCGTAGCCGAAGGCGAAGGCGATGATGCTGAGGCCGAGCAGGGCGAAGAGGGACCGGCGCAGCAGGTCGTCCAGGGCGAGGTCGCTCTGGTGCCGCAGGCAGAGCGTGACGGCGTCGTTGAGCTGGTCGCCGGTGGGCGACTCGGGCAGCCGGCACCAGGAGGTGGTGGGCTGGACCGTGCCGTTGACGACCTTGAACGGCAGCTGGGAGGTGCTGTCGCTGAGCGCCTGGGCGGTGAAGAGGTAGATGATCGACAGCAGCAGGATGCCGGCGATCAGGAACATCCCGCCGTACAGCAGCGTGAGCCGTATCCGGATGGTCGGACGCAGCAGCGGCCGCACGGGGTCCCGGGGGTCCCAGGTCGGTTTCGGGGGCGCCTGGGGGTGAGGCGCGGGGGTCGTGGCCATCGCGTCAGATCCGGTACCCGGAGCCGGGGACGGTGACGATGACCGGCGGCTCGCCGAGCTTGCGCCGCAGGGTCATGACGGTGACGCGCACGACGTTGGTGAAGGGGTCCGTGTTCTCGTCCCAGGCCTTCTCCAGGAGCTGCTCGGCCGAGACGACGGCGCCCTCGCTGCGCATGAGGACCTCCAGGACGGCGAACTCCTTCGGCGCGAGCTGGACCTCCTTGCCCTCGCGGAAGACCTCGCGGCGGTTCGGGTCGAGCTTGATCCCGGCGCGCTCCAGGACGGGCGGGAGCGGGACGGTGGTGCGGCGGCCGAGGGCGCGCACGCGCGCGGTGAGCTCGGTGAAGGCGAAGGGCTTGGGGAGGTAGTCGTCCGCCCCGAGCTCCAGGCCCTCGACGCGGTCGCTGACGTCGCCGGAGGCGGTGAGCATCAGGATGCGGGTGGGCATGCCGAGCTCGACGATCTTGCGGCAGACGTCGTCGCCGTGGACGAGCGGGAGGTCGCGGTCCAGGACGACGACGTCGTAGTCGTTGACCCCGACGCGCTCCAGGGCCGCGGCGCCGTCGTACACGACGTCGACGGCCATGGCCTCCCGGCGCAGTCCGGTGGCCACCGCATCGGCGAGCAGCTGCTCGTCCTCGACGACGAGTACGCGCACGTCGTACATCCTTCCCGTTTGAGCCGCTGTCCGGGGTGGGGACCGGCTGAAATCCAAGCACTGACTGTGCGTGTCCATCCTGCCCCGTACGCGCGTAAACCGGCTGTAAGACGGGGGTGCGGGGCCCGGGGCAGGCGGGTGGTGAGCGGGGGGGCGCGCGGCCCGGAACGAAGAATTCACCGGATTCTCGGGCCAGTTGAGGTTTCTCTGAGGAAAGGGCTGGGGAGGACGTCTGCACACCCCGTGATCACGCCCTGTATGTGGCGCGCAACCTACCGCTCTCTGTCCCCCAGAGTTCGCAGTGTGTGATCCACCCACCCTCGGCACACCCCCGTGCCACCGGACCCACGAGGAGGGGGCGCACGATGGACGCTTTCACCGCAGGACTGCTGCACCGCATCAGGACCACGCAGACGGACCTCACGCGGGCCCGTGAGACGGGCGACGACTACCTGGCGGAGGTGGAGCAGGCGGAGCTTGACGACCTGCACCGCCTGGCCGCCGAGCACGGCGTGGAGGTCTAGCCACGTCGGGCACCTGACCCGTCCCACCGGTACGCGTACGCGTGGGCCCCGGCGCCGTTTCCCGGCGCCGGGGCCCTCGTGCGTCCGTCTCCCGGCCCGCCGGCCGTGCTAGTCGTGCCAGGCCCCCAGCCCCTCCAGGAGCTCCTGGAGGGGCCCGAAGAGGCCCGGGGAGGCGGCGAGCGTCAGCTCGCCGGACTCCGGCTCACCGGGGCGCCCGCCGGTGAGGCCGCCCGCCTCGCGGGCGATGAGCGCGCCCGCCGCGAGGTCCCAGGGGTTGAGGCCGCGCTCGTAGTACGCGTCGAGGCGGCCGGCGGCGACGTCGCAGAGGTCGATGGCGGCCGAGCCGCCGCGGCGGATGTCGCGGACGCGCGGGATGATCCGCTGGGCCACGTCCGCCTGGTGGGCGCGGCGGGACTGGATGTAGCCGAAACCGGTGCCGAGCAGGGCCTGGTCGAGCGCGGGCGAGGGGCGGACGGCGAGGCGCCGCTCCCCCGCGTACGCGCCGCCGCCGAGGACGGCGCGGTAGGTCTCGCCGCGCATCGGGGCCTCGACGACGCCGACGACGGTCTCGCCGTCCCGTTCGGCGGCGATCGAGACGGCCCAGGTGGGCAGGCCGTACAGGTAGTTCACGGTGCCGTCGAGCGGGTCGATCACCCAGCGGATCCCGCTGGTCCCGGGGCTCGACGCGCCCTCCTCGCCGAGGAAGCCGTCCTGCGGGCGCCGCTCGGAGAGGAAGCCGGTGATCAGCTTCTCGGCGGCGATGTCCATCTCGGTGACCACGTCGATGGGGCTCGACTTGGTCTTCGCGACGGCCAGGTCGTCGGGCCGGCCGTCGCGGAGCAGCGCTCCGGCCCGCTGTGCGGCCTCCAGGGCGAGGTCGAGCAGTTCGCCGAGCAGGGGATCGGATACGTCGGTCACGCGGGCTCCTTACGCGTACGGGCTGTCGGCGCCGGCCGCGGCGGGCCGCTCCGCCCTGGCCGGGCAGCAGCCGATCGGGCAGAGGTCGTGGGAGGGTCCGAGGGCTCCGAGGGCGCACCGCTCGACCCTGGTCCCCCGCTCGCTCGCGGCGCGCTCCAGGACGAGCTCGCGGACGGCGGCGGCGAAGCGCGGGTCGGCCCCGACGGTCGCCGAGCGCCGGACGGGCAGGCCGAGCTCGGCCGCCTTGGCCGTGGCCTCGGTGTCGAGGTCGTAGAGGACCTCCATGTGGTCGGAGACGAAGCCGATGGGGACCATGACGGCCGCGGGCACGCCGGCTCCGTGCAGCTCCTCCAGGTGGTCGCAGATGTCGGGCTCCAGCCACGGGATGTGGGGGGCGCCGCTGCGGGACTGGTAGACGAGCTTCCAGGGGTGGTCGATGCCGGTCTCCTCGCGGACGGCGTCGGCGACGAGCCGGGCCACGTCGAGGTGCTGGCGCACATAGGCCCCGCCCTCGCCGTGCTCGGTGACCGGACCGGAGCTGTCGGCGGCGGAGTCGGGGATGGAGTGGGTGGTGAAGGCGAGGTGGGCGCCGTCCCGTACGGACGGGTCGAGCTCGGCGAGGGAGGCGAGGACCCCCTCGACCATGGGCTGGACGAAGCCGGGGTGGTTGAAGTAGTGCCGGAGCTTGTCGACCCGGGGCAGCGGGAGCCCCTCCGCCTCGAGGGTGGCGAGCGCGTCGGCGAGGTTCTCGCGGTACTGGCGGCAGCCGGAGTAGGAGGCGTACGCGCTGGTGGTGAGGACGGCGATGTGGCGCCGCCCGTCGGTGATCATCTCGCGGAGGGTGTCGGTGAGGTACGGCGCCCAGTTCCGGTTTCCCCAGTAGACCGGCAGACCGAGCCCGGCCTGCGCGAAGTCCGTCCGCAGCGCGTCGAGGAGCGCGCGGTTCTGGTCGTTGATCGGGGAGACGCCGCCGAACAGGAAGTAGTGCTGCCCCACTTCCTTGAGCCGTTCCTTCGGGATGCCGCGGCCGCGCGTCACGTTCTCCAGGAACGGGACCACGTCGTCCGGGCCCTCGGGGCCGCCGAACGAGAGCAGCAGCAGGGCGTCGTACGGGGCGGGATCGTGCTGATCGGACATGGCACCGATCCTCCCACTCGCCACTGACGGCGGAGGGCGCGGCCCGTCGGGGGGCGTCGGTCCGGAAGTACTTGTCCAAAAAAGTGGGGATGACCGATCGACTTCAACACCGTAGGCTTTAGACGTTAATTACACGTGTTGACCAAGGACCTCTCTTGCCCAGTCCCTACCGCGCGATCTTCGCGGCGCCCGGAACCGCCTCGTTCTCCGTCGCGGGATTCCTCGGCCGGATGCCGCTGTCCATGATGGGCATCGGCATCGTGACCATGATTTCGCAGGTCACCGGCCGATACGGCCTGGCCGGCGCCCTCTCGGCGACGCTCGCGATGTCCGCAGCGGTCCTCGGCCCCCTGGTCTCGCGCCTGGTCGACCGGCACGGACAGCGCAAGGTGCTCCGCCCGGTCACGCTGGTCTCGCTCGCCGCGGCCACCGGCCTGCTCCTCTGCGTGCAGCAGAAGGCCCCGGACTGGACCCTCTTCGTCTTCACGGCCGTGATCGGCTGCGTGCCGAGCGTCGGCGCGATGACCCGCGCCCGCTGGGCGGAGATCTACCGGGGCGAGGAGCGGCGCCTGCACACGGCGTACTCCTGGGAGTCGATCGTCGACGAGGTGTGCTTCATCTTCGGCCCGATCCTCTCCATCGGCCTGTCCACGGCCTGGTTCCCCGAGGCCGGTCCGATGTTCGCCGGCGCGTTCCTCGCCGCCGGCGTCTTCTGGCTGACCTCGCAGCGTGCCACGGAGCCGGTACCCCATCCCCAGCAGGGCGCCCGGGGCGCCTCCGCGCTCCGCTCCCGCGGCCTCCAGGTGCTCACCCTCGCCTTCGTCGCCACCGGCGCCATCTTCGGCTCGGTGGACGTGGTGACCGTGGCCTTCGCCGAGGAGCGGGGCCAGAAGGCCGCCGCAAGCCTCGTCCTGGCCGTCTACGCGCTGGGTTCCGGCCTGGCCGGTGCCGTCTTCGGACTGCTCCATCTCAAGGGCGAGGCGTCCCGCCGCTGGCTCCTGGGCATCTGCGCGATGGCCGTGAGTATGATCCCCCTCCTACTGGCCGGGAACCTGCCGTTGCTGGCCGTGGCGCTCTTTGTCGCGGGCCTGTCCATCGCACCGACGATGGTGACCACCATGGCCCTCGTCGAAGCGCACGTACCGCGCACCAAGCTGACCGAGGGCATGACCTGGACGGGTACCGGCCTCGCGGTCGGCGTGGCGCTGGGCTCCTCGGCCGCCGGCTGGGTGGTCGACGCGTCGGGGGCGAAGGCGGGGTACGTGGTGCCCGTCGTCTCGGGCGCGCTCGCGGTCGCGGTGGGTCTCCTCGGACACCGCCGGCTGCGCAGGCCGGCGCCGAACCGGGAGGGGCAGCGTGGGCGGGACGACAGCAGCGGGGACAGCGGGGTCGGGGAGCGCCAGGACGAGCAGCCCGTGGCGTAACTGGGCGGGGAACGTCACCTCCCGCCCCGTACGGGAGGTCAGCCCGGCCTCCGCCGAGGAGCTTGCCGAGGCGGTGCGCCGCGCGGCCGAGGACGGGCTGCGGGTCAAGACCGTCGGCACCGGCCACTCCTTCACCTCGATCGCGGCCACCGACGGCGTGCTGATCCGGCCGGGCCTGCTGACCGGGATCCGGCGGATCGACCGTGAGGCGATGACGGTGACGGTCGAGTCCGGCACTCCGCTGAAGCGGCTCAACGTGGCGCTGGCCCGGGAGGGCCTGTCGCTCACGAACATGGGCGACATCATGGAGCAGACCGTCGCCGGCGCCACCTCCACCGGCACGCACGGCACGGGCCGCGAGTCGGCCTCCATCGCCGCGCAGATCCGCGAGCTGGAGCTGGTGACGGCGGACGGGCAGCTCCTCACCTGCTCGGAGAAGGAGAATCCGGAGGTCTTCGCGGCCGCCCGGATCGGGCTCGGCGCCCTCGGTGTGATCACGGCCATCACCTTCGCGGTGGAGCCCGTCTTCCTGCTCACCGCGCGCGAGGAGCCGATGACCTTCGACCGGGTCACCTCGGACTTCGACGCGCTGCACGCGGAGAACGAGCACTTCGAGTTCTACTGGTTCCCCCACACGGACAACTGCAACACCAAGCGCAACAACCGCAGCGCGGGCCCCGCCGCTCCCCCCGGACGGATCAGCGGCTGGATCGAGGACGAGCTCCTCTCCAACGGGATCTTCCAGCTCGCCTGCTCGCTGGGCCGGGCGGTGCCGCCGGTCATCCCGTCGATCGCCAAGGTCTCCAGCCGCGCGCTGTCGGCCCGTACGTACACCGACATCCCGTACAAGGTCTTCACCTCTCCGCGCCGGGTCCGCTTCCTGGAGATGGAGTACGCGCTTCCGCGTGAGGCGGCGGTCGCCGCGCTGCGCGAGCTCAAGGCGATGATCGAGGGCTCGCCGCTCAAGGTGAGCTTCCCGGTGGAGGTCCGCACGGCCCCGGCGGACGACATCGCGCTCTCCACGGCCTCGGGGCGGGAGACCGTGTACATCGCCGTCCACCTCTACAAGGGAACGCCCCACCACGGGTACTTCACCGCGGTGGAGCGCATCATGACGGCGCACGGGGGCCGGCCCCACTGGGGCAAGGTCCACACCCGCGACGCCGCCTACCTCTCCGAGGTCTATCCGCGCTTCGCCGAGTTCACGGCGCTGCGCGACCGGCTCGACCCGGACCGGCTGTTCGCCAACGACTATCTGCGCCGGGTCCTGGGCGACTGACGGTCACTCGGCTCCGGCGTCGGCCGCGGCCGGTGCCGGGGCCTCGGTGGACGGGGCCTCGGGCTGCCCCGTCCCGCCGGTCGGTTCCTGGCTCGGCGCGGTCGGGTCCGTCGTCGGCCCGGTCGGCGTCGGGGCGGGGGTCGTCCCGCCACCGGCGGAGCCCGAGGGGGTCGGCTCCGCCGACGGGCTCCCGGTGACCGGCTCCCGGGTCGGCGTGGCTCCCGTCGTGGGGGTGCCGGCGCCGTCCCCCTGCTTCCCGGTGCCGTCGGCGGACCCCGACGGGGCGGGCGTGGGCTGCCGGTCCCGGTCGGGCGCGTCCTGGCCCGTGCTCCCGCCGCCGCGGACGACGGAGCCGAAGGTGGTGGTGCCCTGCTTGCCGCTGAAGTCCTGCCCGGCGACCAGTTCGTAGGCGGTGATGCCGCCCATGGTGACGCCGAAGACCAGGGCGGCGGCGATCGCCGGGCGCTTCCAGCCCCGGACGCGGGTGCCGTGGGTCGTCGCCTCGCCGAACTCCTCGTCGGACGTCGGCGCGGCCGGGACCGTGGTGAGCAGGAGGGTGCGGTCGCCCTGCGGCCCGGCGGGGACCGGGACCTGACGCGCCTTCGGCTTGGCCGCCGCGGTCACGTCGCGGACCTGTTCGCCGGTGCGCTTGAAGAGGTGCTGGAAGAGCGGACCGCCGCAGGTCGCGATGACACTGATCACACCGGCGCCGAGGATCGTGCCGTACACACCGAGGGTCGAGGCGAGTTTGGCGGCGATGACCGCGGCCAGGGCGCTGCCGGAGACCTGAGCCACACTCAGGTCGATCCTTCTCCTGTCGCTCTTCCCGCCCTTCTCCGGCTCGTCCCCGTCGGTTTCCGGCCTGTGACGCATCTCCGACCCCTGGTGTGGTTCATCCGTTCGCCTTGCACCCAGAAGGGACAAACAGGAGAAGCGATTAGTTCCGTTTCTGCTGTTTCTGTGAAGAGCGACACGTACGGGGGAAGATCACGGAGACTCAACTCCCGTACCGCCCGAGAAGTTGAGCGGCGCGCCGGTCCACCCAGGTGGCCCGAATGGAGTACATTGACAAACCCTGGGTCCGGGACGCCCTCACGGGTGCCCGCGACCACGGGGAGGGGGCCGGACACGGCGCTCGAACCGGCGGCGCCTCGGCATCGCATGGAAACCGGCTGCACAGAGTGACCGCCAGTCACTCCGAGTAGTGAACAGGTAACCGTGCCATAACGGCGTTCCAGGGTCCATGCCCGACACGCCGGGCAACTCGGCAAGGTAGTGGCAGGCTGCACCCGGGCAGGCCACACTCGACTAGCGGAAGCAGCGACGCACGTGACGTCGGCAGGCACCACCCGGGAGGTCCCCATGCCCGAACTGCGTGTCGTGGCCGTCTCCAACGACGGCACACGACTGGTGCTGAAGGCTGCTGACAGCACGGAGTACACGCTTCCGATCGACGAGCGGCTCCGTGCCGCCGTGCGCAACGACCGCGCGCGCCTCGGCCAGATCGAGATCGAGGTGGAGAGCCACCTCCGCCCCCGTGACATCCAGGCCCGTATAAGGGCCGGTGCCTCCGCCGAGGAGGTCGCCCAGCTCGCCGGCATCCCCGTCGACCGCGTACGCCGCTTCGAGGGCCCCGTGCTCGCCGAGCGTGCCTTCATGGCCGAGCGGGCCCGCAAGACCCCGGTCCGCAGGCCCGGGGAGAACAGCGGCCCGCAGCTCGGCGAGGCGGTGCAGGAGCGGCTGCTGCTGCGCGGCGCCGAGAAGGACACCGTCCAGTGGGACTCCTGGCGGCGCGACGACGGCACATGGGAAGTGCTGCTCGTCTACCGCGTCGCGGGCGAGGTCCACACGGCCAGCTGGACCTACGACCCGCCGCGGCGGCTCGTCCAGGCCGTCGACGACGAGGCGCGGGCGCTGATCGGCGAGACGGACGACACGATCGCCGCCGCGCCGGAGCCGAGCTTCCCCTTCGTGCCGCGCATCGCCCGGCTACCCCGGGACAGGCCGCTCGACCGCGCCCTGGACCGCCAGATCGACCGGTCCGACCGCCAGCTGGAGCGGGCGCCCGCGCCCGTCGAGCCGGAGGAGGAGCGGGACTCGCTGACGAGCCTCCTGGAGGCCGTGCCGAGCTTCCGCGGCGACATGGTCGTGCCCGAGCCGCCGGACACCGAGCCCTCGGAGGAGGCGGAGGCGGAGGAGCCGCCGGCCCCGGCCGCCTCGGCGGGCGCGGGTTCGGCCTACGCCGACGTCCTGATGCCGCGCGCGGTGTCGGGCCACCGGGACCGTCTGCACGGCGCCACCGACCGGCAGGCCGAGGCGGACGGCGTCCGTCCGGGCCGTCGCGCCGCCGTGCCGAGCTGGGACGAGATCGTCTTCGGCACCCGCAGGAAGAAGCAGGACTGACCGTCTGTACGGGAAGGGCCCGCGCCGTCGAGCGGCGCGGGCCCTTCCCGTACACAGGGGTACTACCGCGGGTCCGGGCCCGTGGCGACCGGGCGGGCGGGGTCCGAGGACCACTCCGACCAGGAACCGGCGTAGAGGCCCGCGGGGATCCCCGCGATCTCCAGGGCGAGGACCTCGTGGGCGCCCGAGACACCCGAGCCGCAGTAGACGGCCACCGGGGTCCCCTCGGCCGCACCGAGCGCGGTGAAGCGGTCCCGCAGGACGTCGGCGGCCAGGAAGAGGCCCTCGGCGTCGACGTTCTCGGTCGTCGGGGCCGAGACGGCGCCCGGGATGTGCCCGCCGACCCGGTCGATCGGCTCCACGTCGCCCCGGTAGCGCTCCGCCGCCCGCGCGTCGAGGAGCAGCCCCGTATCGGCCAGCGCCGCCGCCGCGTCGGCGTCGAGCAGTCCGAGGGCGCCCGGCTCCGGCCGGAAGTCGCCCGGCTCCGGGTCGGGGACCTTCTCGGTCAGCTCGCCCGTCCAGGCCGCGAGGCCCCCGTCCAGGACCCGCACGTCCGGGTGGCCCGCCCAGCGCAGCAGCCACCAGGCGCGGGCGGCACCCCAGCCGAGACCGCCGTCGTAGACGACGACCGGCCGGTCCGCCGAGACTCCCGCCCGGCGCATCGCGGCCCCGAAGGCCTCCGGATCGGGCAGCGGGTGGCGGCCGCCGCTCCCGGGCGGTCCCGCGAGTTCCGCGTCCAGATCGACGTAGACGGCGCCGGGAAGGTGGCCGGCCTCGTACGCGGGCCGTCCGGGCGGGCCGCCGAGCGTCCAGCGGACGTCCAGGAGGACCGGCGGCCGCGCCCCGGCCGACTCGCTCAACAGTTCGCTTGCGGAGATGATGGGCTTCATAAAGCCATCCTCGCGCAGCCGCACGGCCGCGTGGGGCTGACCCGGAGACCTCCGACCGGATCGCGCCACGTCCGGTGCGGCTGGGGCGCGCCGCGCCGCAGTCGGTGTCACCATCGGACAGGGCACGGCCACGACGATGGTCCGAGGAGAGAGTGACGATGACCGAGGCGACTCCCCGATCCCCCGGCACACCCTGCTGGGTGAGCTTGATGGTGCACGGGATTGACGCCACGCAGGAGTTCTACAACGCGCTCTTCGACTGGGAGTTCGTCCCCGGTCCGCAGCAGCTCGGCCCGTACGTGCGCGCGCTGCTCGGGGGCAAGGAGGTGGCGGGCATCGGCCAGCTGCCGCCCGACCGGAACCTGCGCATCGCCTGGACCCCCTATCTGGCCGCCGAGGACGCCGACGAGACCGCCGAGAACATCCGCTGCTGCGGCGGCACCGTCGCCGTCGGCCCGCTGGACGCGGGCGAGGCGGGCCGCATGGCGATCTGTTCCGACCCGGCCGGCGCGGTCTTCGGGGTCTGGCAGGCGGAGGCGCACCACGGCACGGCGACGGCGGGACCGCCGGGGACCCCGGTGTGGAACGAGCTCCTGACGTACGAGACGTCCTCGACGAGCAAGTTCTACCGGACGGTCTTCGGCTTCGAGGTCGAGCCGATCGTCTCCGCCGACCACGACTACGCGACGCTCTACGTGGCCGGGGCCCCGGTGGCCTCGCTGCACGGCGTCGGCAACGCGCTGCCCCGGGACCGGGGCCCGCACTGGATGACGTACTTCGAGGTCGCCGACACGGACGAGGCCGCGCGGCTCGTCGGGGAGCTCGGCGGTCAGGTGCTGCGCCCGCCGCGCGAGGGCAAGGCGGGCCGGCTGGCCCTGGTGGCGGACCCGGAGGGCGCGGTCTTCACCCTGGTCAGGTCCGCCGGGCGTTGATCCCCGCTGCTCAACCCCGGCGGCTCCGGGCCAGGCCGCGGCGCAGCCGGGACGTGCCCGAGCGCCGCGGGACGGCCCCGCCGCCCGGCAGGCCGAGTTCGGTCAGCCGTTCGGCGGTGAAGTGGTGCGCGGTGCCGGGGTCGGCGTGGTGCTCCGCCAGGAAGGCGGCGGCCTCCTCGCGGAGCCCCGGGTGGACCTTGTGCCGCATGCAGTAGCCGACGGCCCGGACGAGCGGCGTGAGCGAGGCCGGGGCCGTGCCGGGGACGGCCGGCTCCTCGCCGGCCTCCAGGTCCGCGACGAGGTGGTCGACGACGGTGAGCGGGATCCGGTTGCTGTTCTCGAAGGGGGTGAGCCGTTCGAGGACCTCGTCCGTGCCCACGCGCGCGATGGGGACGCCGTAGTAGACGGCGGCGGTGAGCATCGCCGTGGAGAAGCAGCCGACGACGAGCCCGGGCCGGCAGCGCTCGTAGAAGGTCTCGGCGAGCAGCGGCCCGTCCAGGACCGTGAGCCGTACGCCGCTCCGCGCGGCCTCCTCGTCCAGCGCCTGGGAGTAGCGGGCGGGCGCGGTCGGGTGCGGCTTGAAGACGATCGAGCGGTGCCCGGCCGCGGCGGCCCCGCGCAGCATCCGTACGTGCAGCTCCTCTTCCTCCTCTGCGGTGAGCAGGGAGAGGGCGGCGAGGTACTGGCCGAGCAGCAGGGCCGTCGGCTCGGCGGCGGCCGCCCGGGCGATCTCCGGGTCGTCGGCCGCCTCCTCGGCGATCTCGGCGAGGACGGCGCGGAAGGCGGTGTCGGGGACGAGTTCGGGCTCGACCCCGTACTCGCTCAGGAGCAGCGGGCGCAGGCCCGGCACCAGGTCGAGGTGGAGGACCCGGCGGACGCGGCAGGCGATCGACTGCGCGAGGTCGGAGCGGGTCGGGCCGTAGCTCATCAGGCCGTCGGCATAGACGTGCACGGTGCTCTCGGGGAAGGTTCCGGCGAGCGCCTTGGCCGGGTTGACCTGGATGGATTCGACGATCAGCTCGACCGGGCCGGCGCCGAGGTCCCAGGCGGTGCGCAGGACGCGCTGCCAGAGCGGGGCCTCCTCGGGGCGGGGGGCCCAGGCGGCGGGGTGGTACGGGTGGATCGTCTCGTTCCAGTCGAGGGTGCCGTCGAAGCGGGCGGCGATCCGCTCGTACCCGGTCATGGTCTCCAGGCGCAGCGCGGTCTCCGGGATCTCGGCGTTGTGCGAGAGCAGCAGGAGCCTGCGGGCGGAGTCGCGGGGGCCGAACTGTCCGGCGTCGAGTGCGGCGGCCAGGGTGGCCGCGCCGTACAGGGTGGACACCTGGAAGATCTGGACCGGCAGGTCGGGGGCGGGCGCCTTCTCGGGGGCGGTGGCCATGGGTCAGGCGATCCTTCCGGTGTCGCGCAGGCTCCGGAGAAGGGTGCTGCGCGGGGTGTCCATGGTGGCGAGGGTCTCGTCGAGGACCTCCTGCGGCATGCGGTGCAGGGCGTCGCGGACGTCGGCGCGCAGCCGCGCGGCGACGGCGGGTTCGTACGTGGCCGCCTTCCCCATGTGGAAGGCGATCATCGCGCAGTAGGTGCGGACCGCCTTCGGGAGGAAGCGGTCGGCCTCCGCGTCCCGGGAGACGTCGTCGAGCAGGAGGTCGTACGAGGGAATGAAGTCCAGCTGCCGGTTGTCGGTGATCTGGGTGAGCGAGGTGGTGACGCCCCGCCGGTAGAAGACGCCGTGCAGGGAAAGCGCCGCGAAGGTGCGCGCCTTGAGGTGGAGCCGCCAGATCCAGAGCCGGTCCTCGGCGGTTCTGAGAGACGTCTCGAAGCGGGATTCGCCGTTCTCGAAAAGGCGTCCGCTGTAAATGCCGAAGGGCACGAAGGGATAGTCGACCATCGTGACCATGCTGGCCGGCGAGATTCCGTCCCTGGGGTCCATGACGGTGTCGCGGCGCTTGGCCGGGGCATAGCGGATCTGTCGCTTCCGGCCTTCCGACAGGACGTGGTCGGTCCGGGCGAAATCGCAGTCCAGGCGGGAGATTCCGGCCACGGCGGCGCTCAGGTGGCCGGGCGCGTACCAGTCGTCGCCGTCGAGAAAGGTGAGGTAGTCGCCGCGCGCCGCGTCGATTCCGGTGTTGCGGGCCTGGGCCACGCCCTGGTTCGTCTCGTGCCGGATGACGGTGGCGTTCGGCAGGCGGCCCTGCCAGCGGTCGAGGATCTCCGGGGTGTCGTCCGTCGAGCAGTCGTCGATCAGCAGGAACTCGAATTCCGGGTCCGCGTTGTTCGCGAGACTGCGCAAGGTGTCGGGCGCGTAGGCCCCGACATTGTGGAACGGTACGACGACGGACAGTTTCGGCACTCGGGATCCCCACGCTGAATCGAACAATTTAACGCCGTTACGGCGGGCACAGTAACGAGCGACTTTTCCGGGTGAACGATCCGCGCGTGCACTCCGGGTGAACTCTTGTCGTATCCGGTGCGAAGCCCGTCACCGGCGGGCCCCCCGACGGTGCCGTCGGCGGTGCAGGAAGCCCGTCGCGGCGAGCGCGAGGAGCGCCGCCGCGCCGACCGCGCCGCCGAGCCGGAGCCCCGGCGGCCGGAAGGAGCAGCCGACCGTGCTCGCCCGTCCGTCGAGGGGGACGGCGACGAGGCCCTCGTACGCGCGCGCGGGGCGCGGTTCCGCGTCACCGGCGGCGCAGCGCCAGCCCGGGATGCGCGGCGCCGCGAGGACCGCGACACCCTTGCTGCCGGGCGGCAGTGCGGCCGTGACGGTGTGCCCGTCGGCACGCACGCGCGTGGCGCCGGTGGTGGTGAGCTGTCGTACGGCGGAGTCGAGCCGGGCGCGGACGAGGCAGCCGATCGGCTCCCGGGGCAGCCGTACCTTGCCCTCGGGCCCGAGGTCGATCCGTACCGCGCCGGAGTCCGGGACGGTGCCGAGGGACTGCATGGGCGCGCGTACGGAGGGCGGTTTGCCGTCGAAGTCCACGGGCCGCTCCCCCGCCAGGGCCGCCGTGCCCCGGTACTCGGGCGCCCAGAACCAGACCTGGGAGCCCGCGGGGCAGCGGGCGGTGAGGGTGTGTCCGGTACGGCTCGGGGCGGGCAGCTCGTACACGTCGGCGCCGAGCAGGCGTTCCTGCCGGGCGAAGGCCGAGTCCCCGGGGTGCGTGGCCGGCCGCTCCGGCGGACGGACGGTGACCAGGGGCGGGACGGGAGCGGTGGTGACGGTGACCGTGGCGCGGGGCAGGGCGTCCTGCCGTACCGGCTCCGTGGGCTGCGAGCGCAGCCGGGTGCCGATGGAGAAGAGGGCGTCCGCGACGGGGTTGTCGAGGCTGACCGGGTGCCGGCCCTTGGCGTAGTAGCCGAAGCCGAGCGAGGCCAGGGTGCGGGAGGTCACGTCCGCGGTGAGGCTGCTGTAGTAGTCGGCGCCCTGCCCTCCGACGAGCAGCACGTCGTTGCCTCCGGGGACCTCGCCGGGGTCCGTGCGCCGGCGGGGCCAGTCGTCCGCGCGGGCCACCTCGGCGGCGGCGGTCGCGTGCCAGGGGCCGACCCGGGGCGACCAGGAGACCTTGCTGCGCTGCTGCTCCTCGATCCGCTTCCCGTTGACGGCCGCCTCGCCCGCCTGCGCGGCGACGAGCAGGGTGACGGCGAGGACGGGGAGTACGCGCGCGTGGGTCCGGCGGTCGCCGGCCAGGGCGAGGAGGGCGGCGGCGAGCGCGAGGAGCGCGGCCGCGCCGAAGGCGGGGAAGGTCCACCGGTCGATGTCGACGCTCCCCCGGGCCGCCCAGGCCAGCGCCCCGAGCAGCGCCACGGCCGCGAGGAGCGCGGCCGGCCGGGGTACGCCCCGGGCCGCCGAGAACCAGGCGGCGATCAGCAGCAGGCCGCACAGGACGAAGGTCTGACGGTACGGAATGCCGTTGGGCGAGGCGCCCGCGTGCCACAGGAGATGGGTGGGCTCCCACTGGAGCGAGAGCGTCACCAGGACGACCGCGGCCGTCCATCCGGCCCGGACGCGCGGGGCGACGGCCCGGTTGAAGGGCAGGGTCAGGGCGAGCGCGAGGGCGGGCGTGCCGATGAAGAGGGCGGGGCTGGCGACGCTCGCGGTGGCGGGCAGGAACCGGGCGAGGACGTCCGTCCAGGGCGCCGGGGCGAAGGTGGTCTCCGGGGTGGGGTCGGCGGCCTTCGTGGCGAGGAAGACGACCACGACGAGCGGCGCGGCGAGCCCGATCCCGATGAGGACGCCCCGGGCTGCGCGCAGCGCCCCGGCGAGGCTCTGCCGTGCGGTGGCCGTCTCCTCGGCGGTGAGCAGGCGCACGACGAGGACGACGGCCGCGCCGAGGGTCGCCATGTACGCGGTGTAGAAGTTGGCGATCCAGGCCAGGGCGACGACGAGGGGGCCGAGGACGGGACGGCGGCCGGTGCGGGCCCACTCGCCGACCAGGCAGAGCAGGGGGAAGGCGACGAGCCCGTCGAGCCACATCGGGACGGCGGCGCCGTAGTTGAGGGTCCAGCCGGAGAGGGCGTACGCGGTGCCGAGGACCGCGGCGACCGGCCACGGACCGGGGCGCAGCCGCAGGAGCAGCAGGGCCATCGCGGCCGCCGCCGCGCTGATCTTGGCGGCGGTGACGACGTACAGCGCGAGTTCGACGCGGTCCGCCGGGAAGAACACGACGAGCAGGTCGAAGGGGCTGCTCAGATAGGTGCCGATGTCGCCGAGGAAGTTGGAGCCGAAGCCGGAGTTCCAGTTGAGGAAGGCGTCCCCGTGCGTCTCGCCGAGCAGGAAGGACCGCCAGTAGGCGTGGAACGGCAGGTACTGCTGGCCGAGGTCGACGATGTTCCTGGTCACCGGGCCGAAGGGGTACGTCCGGGAGAGCCGGGTGGCGAGGCAGAACAGCGCCGCGGTGAGCAGGGCGGCGGCGGCCGGGGCCCGCAGACCCGCGAACCGCCGCCGTGCGTCGCCGCCGGGCTCGTCGCGTACGGTCCCGGGCTCGGAGTCCTCGACGTACACGGCCTCGGCGGCGGGTGGCACTCATCCTCCAGGGGGCGCACGGCAAGGAGACGCCCGGAGGGGTCGTCACGGGCCGACCGCCATTACCGCCGAGGCGGGCGACCCGCAACCGATCAGCAGGCGCTCTTCAGGCACACCCCGGGTGAACTCCGGGTGCCACGCGCCGCGGAGGCGTCAGCCGACGGGCGCCGGGTCGACGAGCTCGTCGACCGTGCGGGCCACGGTGCCGAAGAGGTCCCGGACCGTCGTCAGGCTCGCGGCCTGGAGCGCCTCCGAGGACTGGACGGTGCCGTCCGGCGCCTCCAGGGGGCGGGTCGCGGTGGCCTCGGCGACCACGGTCGGACGGTAGCCGAGGTTGAAGGCGCCCTGGGCGGTGAAGAGGACGCACATGTGCGTCATGAAGCCGGCGATGACGAGGTCGCCGCTCACGCCGAGGTCCTTGAGGGTCTCCTCCAGGTCGGTGGCGTGGAAGGCGTTGGGGAACTGCTTGACGACGACCTTCTCGCCCTCGATCGGGGCGACTTCGTCGCTGATCGAGCCGATCTCGGCGCGGATGTCGTACGGGGTGCCCTCCCCGCCGTCGTTGACGATGTGGACGACCGGCGCGCCCGCGGCGCGGGCGGCGGCGAGCAGCCTGGCCCCGGCGGCCACGGCCTGCTCGGCCCCGTCGAGCCGCATGACGCCGGTGCGGTAGGTGTTCTGGAAGTCGACCAGGATCAGGGCGGACTCGCTCAGTCGCGGCAGCTCCTGGGGCAGGCCGATCACGTCGCGGAGGGTGGCGGAGGCGGTCATGGCGGTTCCTCTCGGTCGGGCGGAACAGACGTTACAGACGCTAACACAGATCGTTAACGTCGCTATCGTCTGCTTGGGAATCACCCAGGTCCGCGGTGTTAGCGCTGTTATCGTGGGAGCCATGTCGACGGCACGAGACCGCATCCTGGAAGCCACCGGGGAACTGCTCGCCACCAAGGACGCGCTGGCGATCTCGACCCGTGCCATCTGCGACCGGGCGAAGGTCGGCGCGCCGGAGATCTACCGCCAGTTCGGCGACAAGCAGGGGCTGCTCACGGCGGTGGCCGACATCGGCTTCGAGCGCTTCCTCGCCGAGAAGCGGCGGAACCCGCTCACCGAGGACCCGGTGGCGGACCTGCGCACGGCCTGGGACAGCCACGTCGCGTTCGCGCTGCGCAACCCGTACCTCTACCGCCTGATGTTCACGCCGACGGGCGACGCCAAGCCGCAGGCCATCAAGGAGGCGCAGGCCATCCTCCTGAAGGCCGTGGAGCGCTGCGGCGACGCCGGGCGCCTGCGGACGGCCCCGGAGCTGGCCGGCCAGTCGATCCTCTCCGCCAACGTGGGCGTGTGCATGATGGCGCTGTCCTTCCCCGAACTCTTCGGGGACCTCGCCGTCTCGTACGCGGTCCGGGACGCGGTCATCGGGAAGGTCACCGGCGACGAGCGCGAGGACACCCGGATCGGCACCGCGACCGTCCTCGCCCAGGCCCTGCTCGGCACCCTGACGGGAACGGCTCCGGCGAGCGCCGCCGCCCTGGAGGACCTGGCCGACGCCCTGAGGCCGCCGGCCTGAGACCTTCCGGCCGTCAGGCGTTGCCGACGGGGAGGACGTCCGGGGAGAGGGCGCCCGCGTGCGCCGCGGCCGACGTCACGCGGCGACGGTGGTGGCGGCGGCAGAGGACCTCGTAACCGATCTCCTCGGCCGGACGGTTCACGTCCCCGACGACGACCTGCTCGCCCTCGACGACCATCTCGCCGCCGACCGTACGGGCGTTGTGCGTGGCGCGGGCGCCGCACCAGCACAGGGCCTCGACCTGGAGCTGCTCGAGCCGGTCGGCGAGTTCGATCAGCCGCTGCGAGCCGGGGAAGAGCTTCGTACGGAAGTCCGTCGTGATCCCGAAGGCGAAGACGTCCAGGTCGAGGTCGTCGACGATGCGGGCGAGCTGGTCGATCTGCTCCGGGGCGAGGAACTGGGCCTCGTCCACGATCACGTAGTCGGCCTTGCCGCCCTGGGAGAGCTGGGTGACGAGGTACGCGTACAGGTCCATGTCCCGCGGCGCCTCCACCGCATCCGTCACGAGGCCGAGCCGGGAGGACAGCTTGCCCTCGCCCGCCCGGTCGTCACGGGTGAAGATCACGCCCTGAAGCCCCCGCGCGTCGCGGTTGTGGGCGATCTGGAGCGCCAGGGTGCTCTTCCCGCAATCCATGGTTCCGGAGAAGAAGACCAGCTCGGGCATGACGGGACGGGGACCTTTCGGGGCGTGGGAAGAAGCAGGGATCAGGAGCGGACTTCGAGCAGCGGGACGAGCTGCTCCGCGGGGGTCATCGACCCGTGCATGCCGGCCATCGCGGACTCGTTGGGCTCGTTGACGGAGGCGGTGATCGCCACGTCGTCGTGGGCCGCGGCGACGACGTCGCCGATCCGGCCGTACACCCGCTCGTCGACCTCGTCGCCGAACCAGCCGAGGGAGATGGCCTCGTCGCGGCTCGCCACCCAGAACTGCTCGCCGACGACCTCCCGCCAGCAGGTGAGGACGTCCGCCTCCGCGCCGGGCACGGCGTAGATGTGGCGGGCCCGGCCCTCGCCGCCGAGGAGGGCGACGCCCGCGCGCAGCTCCCAGTCCTCGTCGAAGTCGATGCGGTGCTGCTCGTCGAAGGGGATGTCGACCATGCCGTGGTCGGCCGTGACGTACAGCGCCGAGCGGGGCGGCAGCTGCTCGGCGAGCCGCTGCACGAGCCGGTCGACGAACATCAGCTGGCCGCGCCAGGCGTCGGAGTCGATGCCGAAGCGGTGACCCGCGCCGTCGAGCTCGCTGTAGTACGTGTAGACCAGCGAGCGGTCGCCGGCGGCGAGCTGCTCGGCGGCGAAGTCCATGCGCTCCTCGCCGGAGAGCCGCCCGTGAAACGTTCCGCCACTGAGCGCGATTTTGGTGAGCGGGGTCTGCTCGAAGATCGGGGAGGACACCTGGGCGGTGTGGATCCCGGCCTCGTGCGCGAGCTGGAAGACGGTCGGGTACGGCTGCCAGACGTGCGGCGCGGTCCACGGCTTCCAGCGGAGCTGGTTCATCAGCTCACCGGTCTCGGGATTGCGCACGGTATAGCCGGGCAGTCCGTGCGTCCCGGGGTGGCGGCCGGTGCCGACGGAGGCGAGCGAGGTCGCGGTGGTGGCGGGGAAGCCGGCGGTGACCGGACGGCCCGTGCCGCCCCGCGAGGAGCCGAGGAGCGAGCTCAGGTACGGGGCCTCGTCCGGGTGGGCCTTGATCTGCTCCCAGCCGAGCCCGTCGATCAGGAAGACGCAGTTCCGGTCGGCCGGGGCGAGCTCCGCGATCCGCGCGTCGAAGCCGGGCACGCCCTGGCCCGCCACGAGCGTCGGCAGCAGGTCGCCGAGCGCACCGGAGGCGTACTCGGGCACCGGCGCGGTCTCCGGGGCGAGCGGGACCGGGTCGTCGGGCCAGCCGTGGGTCACGGCGGTGGGCTGCACCATCAGCGGGTGGGTGCGGCGGTCGCCGCGATGGCTTCGGACAGGGCCTGGGCGAACGCGAGGGTCTGCCGGACGGTGTCCGGGCCGTCTCCGGCGTCGCTCACCCGCAGGCTGAGGTCGTCGGCGGTGGCGTTGCCGGTGTAGCCGTGGTCGGCGTCGCAGTTGGGGTCGCCGCAGGCGGCGGGCTCCAGGTCGATGCGGGAGACGGCGCCCCAGCCGATGGTGAGGACCACCTCGCGGGGCAGCGTGCCCGGCGTGTACGACTCGGGGTTGGCGACCACGCGGCTGACGACGACCGACGAGATCCGGTCGAGCTTCACGGACTCGGTGGACGTCGTGGCGTACGGGGTCGGGGAGCTCGTGTCCGCGGCCTGCTCGTCGGTGTGGCTGACGATGAAGCGGTGCGGCGTCAGGACGAGGACGGTGACGTGGCGCCGGACCTCGTTCGCGTCGAAGGTGGTCTCCTGGTGGACCACGTACGACGAAATGGCCTCGCCGCCGACGGCGGCCTCCACCGCCTCGGCCACGAGGGCCGGGTAGTAGCCGCTGCGCTCGATCGCCGCGCGCAGCCCCTGGGTCGTCGTACCGCTCTTTGCCATGGACTCCATCCTACGGGGCCGAGGGGCCCCCTCCGGCCCCGTCAGTAACGTGGCAGGCTCCGCGGCCCCAGGTCGGTCCTGGGCGCGGGCGGGGCCAGCCGGACGGTCGCACCGAGGACGGAGAGCCCGCGGGGTGCCACGACCACCGGCTCCAGGGAGACCGCGACCACCTCGGGGTGGTCGTCGACGAGCCGGGAGACCCGCAGCAGCAGCTCCTCCAGGGCCGGGGTGTCGACCGGGGCCGAGCCGCGCCAGCCGAAGAGCAGCGGGGCGGTGCGGAGGGAGCGGACGAGTTCGGCGGCGTCCCGGTCGGTGGCCGGAACCAGCCGGTGGGCCGTGTCACCGAGGAGTTCGGAGGCCGCGCCAGAGAGGCCGAAGGAGAGGACGGCGCCGACGGCCGGGTCGATCGCGGAGCGGACGACGGTGTCGACGCCCCGGGGCACCATGGCCTGGACGACCGGCTGGAGCTCCTCCGGCTTGCCGAGGACCTCGGTCACCTCGGCGTACGCCGTGCGGAGCTGCTCCTCGGTGGCGAGGTCGAGCCGGACGCCCCCGAGGTCCGGGCGGTGGCGGAGATGGGGCGCGGTCGTCTTGAGCGCGACGGGGTAGCCGAGCCGGCCGGCGGCCGCGACGGCGGCGTCGGGCGTGGGCGCGGGGAGGGTCGGCAGGACGGTGATGCCGTACCGGGCGAGCAGCGTCCCGGCCTCCTCGGTGTCGAGGGTCACACCGCGGGCGTCGACGCCGTCGGCGCCGAGGACCCCCTCGATGAGCGCGGCGGCGCCGGCCTCGTCGATGTCCTCGTACTCGGGAACCCGGCCGGGCTCGGCGGCCTGCCGCCGCCACTGCCCGTACCGCACGGCCTCGGCCAGGGCACGCACGGCCCGCTCGGCGGCGGGGTAGGCGGGGATGGTGGCCTGGGCCTGCTGCGCGGGGGTGGTGGGTTCTTGTACGGGGCCGGGCTCTTGTACGGGGCTGGCTTCTTGTACGGGGCTGGCGTCTTGTACGGGGCCGGTTGCTTGCACGGAGGTGGTGGCGGGGGCGGCTGCGGGGCGGGGCCCGTCCGCGCGAGTCCCGGGCGACGTGACGGCTCCGCGCCCCGGTGCCGTCGGCCGCGTGCTCGTCGCCACCGCGAGGGCCTCCGCGAGGCCGCCCATCTCCACATGGACGACGACGACCGGCTTCGTCGGTGCGGGGGCGGAGGCGACGGCCTCGCGGAGGGCGGCCGCGAGCACCTCGCCGTCGCCGAACTCGGTGGCCCCGTCCTCCCCGACCCAGGGGATCGCGGTGACGACGACCGCGTCGGACGTCTCGTCCGCGAGCGCCGCCGCCAGCGCGTCCCGGAAGTCCGCCGGGACCGCCGCCGTCGTCAGGTCGAGCGGCCGCAGCGGGCGCAGCCCCTCGGTCAGGCAGGCGTCGTACGTGAGGAGGCCCAGCGACTCGGAGTTGCCGAGGATCGCGACCCGGGGCCCGGCGGGCAGCGGCTGGGCGGCGAGGAGCAGTCCGGCGTCGACGAGTTCGGTGACGGTGTCGACGCGGATCACCCCGGCCTGCCGGAGCAGCGCGGAGACCGTGGCGTGCGGGATGCGGGTGACCGGGACCCGGTGGCCGGGCGGGGCGCTGCCGCTGTGCCGGGCGCCCTTGACGACCACGACCGGCTTGACCGCGGCGGTGCGCCGGGCGAGCCGGGTGAACTTCCGCGGGTTGCCGATCGACTCCAGGTAGAGCAGGACGACGTCGGTGCCGGGGTCGTCGTACCAGTGCTGGAGGAAGTCGTTGCCGGAGACGTCGGCGCGGTTGCCGGCCGAGATGAAGGAGGAGAGCCCGGCGCCCCGCCGGTGCAGTCCGGCGAGGAGGGCGATCCCGATGGCGCCGGACTGGGTGAAGAGCCCGATCCGCCCGGCGGCCGGCATCTGCGGCGCGAGCGAGGCGTTGAGCCGGACGTCGTCGGCGGTGTTGATGATCCCGAAGGCGTTGGGGCCGATGATCCGCATGCCGTACGAGCGGGCCTGCCGTACGAGCTCACGCTGGCGCTCGCGGCCGGCGGCGCCGCTCTCGGCGTATCCGGCGGAGACCACGACGAGGCCGCGCACCCCGTGTTCGCCGCAGTCCGCGACGGCCTCGGGCACCCGTTCGGCGGGGACCGCGACGACCGCCAGGTCCACCGGTTCGCCGATGGCGCCGACGGAGGGGTGGGCGGGGACGCCGTCGAACTCGGTCTCTCCGGTGAGCGCGGCGTTCACCGCGTACACCCGTCCCGTGAAGCCGGCGCCGAGCAGGTTGCGCAGGACGGTGCGGCCGACCCCGCCCGGGGCGCGTCCCGCGCCGACGACGGCGACGGACCCGGGGGTGAGGAGGCGCTGCACGGAGCGCGCCTCGGCGCGCTGTTCCCGCGCGCGCTGGACGGCGAGGGAGCGGTCGGTCGGTTCGAGGTCGAGGTGGAGCCGGACGGAGCCGTCCTCGAAGCTGCGCTTCTGGGTGTAGCCCGCGTCGGTGAAGACCTTGATCATCTTGGTGTTGGCGGGGAGCACCTCGGCGGCGAAGCGCCGGATGTCCCGCTCGCGCGCGACCGCCGCGATGTGTTCGAGGAGGGCGGAGGCGACGCCCCTGCCCTGGTGGGCGTCCTGGACGAGGAAGGCGACCTCGGCCTCGTCGGCGGGGGCGGATGCGGGCAGGCCCTGGGCGTTGATGCGGTCGTAGCGCACGGTGGCGATGAACTCGCCGCCGACGGTCGCGGCGAGCCCGACCCGGTCCACGAAGTCGTGGTGGGTGAAGCGGTGGACGTCCTTGGCGGACAGACGCGGGTAGGGCGCGAAGAAGCGGTAGTACTTCGACTCGTCGGAGACCTGCTCGTAGAAGCTGACGAGCCGGTCGGCGTCGTCGGCGGTGATGGGCCTGATGCGCGCGGTGCCGCCGTCGCGGAGCACCACGTCCGCCTCCCAGTGGTCGGGGTAGGCGTGCTCCGGTGGGGCCGGCCGCGCCGGTGGTGCCGGTGGTTCCGCCGCTTCCGACTGCTCCGACGCGCTCTGCATGGGGTCAGCCTACGACCGCGACACGACAGCGGCACCGGGCGCGGGGCAGGTGCGTGGGATGCATGGTGCTGCAAGCTGGGGAGGGCCGACGGACGGTCCGGCCCGGGTCGAAGGGTGGTCCTGCCCGGGCCGAAGGTCGGCGTGAGCACCGCGCAACCCGTGAGAGACTGGTCTAGACAACCCGCTTGAGACTTGAAGGGCAACACCATGGCTGAGCGCCGCGTCAACGTCGGCTGGGCCGAGGGCCTGCACGCCCGCCCCGCGTCCATCTTCGTCCGTGCCGCCACGGCTTCCGGCGTGCCGGTGACGATCGCCAAGTCCGACGGCACCCCCGTGAACGCCGCCTCCATGCTCGCGGTGCTCGGTCTGGGCGCGCAGGGCGGCGAGGAGATCGTTCTCGCCTCCGAGGCCGACGGCGCCGAGGACGCCCTCGACCGCCTGGCGAAGCTGGTCGCCGAGGGCCTGGACGAGCTCCCCGAGACCGTCTGATCCCGGTCCCCCGCACGGCGAATGGCCGTGGCCGCCGAAATTCCGGCGGCCACGGCCATTCGCATTGCACGGGCCTATTTCCGGGCAGCACAAAAAGCGCGGCCGAATGCCTATTCTTTGTATACGGTGTGCGCGTTAATTCCGGGCACTCGCCGTGTTGACGGCATGTTGCGAAACCCTCACACGGCCTCGCTCCGGGGTTTTGAGCCGGTGCAGCGACATCGAACGCTCCGCGTGCAGCGCGGTCAGCGACCTCGCCCGCTCGGCGTCGCCGCGCGCCACGGCGTCCACGATCGCGCCGTGCTCGGCCCAGGCCTCCACCGGCTGGGCCGGCTGGTCCACCACGTGCGTCCAGGCGATCTTGTGCCGCAGCTGGGTGAGCAGCGCCGTCAGGGCCGGGCTTCCGGAGGCCTGGGCGAGCGTCTCGTGGAACCAGCCGCCGAGCGAGCGCAGATCCTCGCCCTGCCCGCGCCTGGCCCGCTCCTGCCCCAGCCTGACCAGGCCGCGCAGCACCTTGAGGTGTGCCTCGGTGCGCCGCTGCGCGGCCCGCGCGGCCCCCAGCGGTTCGAGCAGCGCCCGCATGTCCAGCAGATCGGCCGCCTCCTGCTCGGTCGGCTCGGCGACATGGGCGCCCGCGTGGCGGCGGGTGACGACGAAGCCCTCCGACTCCAGGGTGCGCAGCGCCTCGCGGACCGGGACGCGGGAGACCCCGTACCGGCGGGCGAGCTGCTCCTCGGTCAGCCGGCTGCCCCGCTCGAACACGCCGGAGACGATGTCGTCCCGGATCGCCGTGCATACCGAGTGCGCGGGAATGCGCATGTCCGACCTCCGCCTTGGTCCGCGCGAGTCAATTCCGTCGGCGCCTGTTCTGCGCCCGATCTGCGACTCTATTGCAGCGCGCCGGAATTTCCGATGCCCCAGCGGAATCCATGGATATCTTTTGGCCAGCGAAAAGCCCCGGCTCAGTACGAGCCGGGGCTTTTGCGACGCGGTGTGCGGCGGAGGCCGGGTCAGACCTGGACGCCGCGGGCGCGGAGGTACGCGACAGGGTTGATGTCCGAGCCGTACTCGGGGCTCGTGCGCGCCTCGAAGTGGAGGTGGGGGCCGGTGGAGTTGCCGCTCGAGCCCGAGACGCCTATCTGCTGGCCCGGCTCGACGGTCTGGCCGACGTAGACCCCGATGGAGGAGAGGTGGCCGTACTGGGTGTACGTGCCGTCGTTCATCCGGATCACGATGTTGTTGCCGTACGCCCCGCCCCAGCCGGCCTCGACGACGGTGCCGGAGCCGACGGAGACGACCCGGGTGCCGTAGGCGGCGTGGAAGTCGATGCCGGAGTGGCTGCCGGAGGACCAGAGCGAGCCGCCGGCCTTGTAGCCGGTGGAGACGTACGAGCCGGCGACGGGGAGCTGGAAGGAGGCCAGGCGGCGACGCTCGGCCTCGCGGGCGGCGCGCTCGCGCTCCAGGCGGATCTCCTTGGCGCGGGCCTCGGCCTTGCGCTTCGCCTCGGCCTTGGCCTTCGCCTTGGCGATGGCCTCGTCGGCCTCCTGCTCCTGGGCGGCGGCCTGGGCGTTGATCGGGTCGACGAGGGAGTCCTCGGTGATCACCTGGGTGAGGCCGGTGTCCTCGACGGAGCGGTTGTCCGTGTCGGCGGCGAGCGCCGGGGAGGCGAGGGTTCCGATGACGCCGGTGGTGGCGAGCGTCGCGACGCCGGCGATGCCCACGCTGCGGCGCGCCATCCGGCTCGGACCACGATGCTTCCCGGTGGCACGGGTGAACGCCATGTAGAGGCTGATCCTTTCCTTCCTTCTCGCCTACCGGGTTAGCTGACGGGTTCGGAGCAGGAAGGTCTCCTACGAGCCCCTCCGTCGAGACGAAGGCGCCCGATTCACCCCAGGGACTACGTGTGGGTCCCCGGCTCCCCAGGCTCGCGCCTGACGGGGACTCGGCGATGACTGTCCGATGCCGCGGATGCGGCACGTGCAACTGACGAACAGTCGCACCGACGCTATGCGGATCGTCTTTCAATCACCAACCAGACACGCCTTTTGTAAGACATGCCACAGGGCAAACGATCACTCTTACCTGCAATACGGACAAAGCGGAGGACCCCGACGAACTAGGTCGTCAGGGTCCTCCTGTTGTCGCCTCGGGGCCGGAATCAGCCCGTCACGACGGTCACTTCACCGATGCCGAGGGCGCGCACCGGCTCCGCGATCTGCGCCGCGTCGCCGACGAGGACGGTGACGAGGCGGTCCACCGGGAAGGCGCTGACCACGGCGGCCGTCGCCTCGACCGTGCCGGTCTCCGCCAGGCGCGCGTACAACTGGGCCTGGAAGTCGTCCGGGAGGTGCTGCTCCACCTGGTCGGCGAGCGTCCCGGCGACGGAGGCGGCCGTCTCGTACTTGAGGGGTGCCACGCCCACCAGGTTCTGCACGGCCGTCTCGCGCTCGGCGTCGGTGAGGCCCTCGGCTGCGAGCGTGCGCAGCACCTTCCACAGGTCCTCAAGTGCCGGGCCGGTGTTGGGGGTGTCGAAGGATCCGCTGATGGCGAGCATCGCGGCGCCGTTCCCCTCGGCGTCCGAGCGGAGCACCTGACCGAAGGCCCGCACGCCGTACGTGTAGCCCTTCTCCTCGCGCAGGACCCGGTCCAGACGCGAGGTCAGGGTGCCGCCGAGGCAGTACGTGCCGAGGACCTGGGCCGGCCAGACGCGGTCGTGCCGGTCCGGGCCGATCCGGCCGATGAGCAGCTGCGTCTGCACGGCGCCGGGACGGTCCACGATGACGACCCGTCCGCTGTCGTCGGCGGTGATCGGCGGCATCGGGAGCGGCTCGGCCGGCTCACCGGTCCAGGCGCCCAGCGTCTCGGCGAGGACCTTGTCGAGGTCGACGCCCGTCAGGTCGCCGACGACCACGGCGGTGGCCGTGCCGGGCCGCACGTGCGCCTCGAAGAAGGCGCGGACGGCGGCGGCGTCGATCGCGGCGACGGTCTCCTCGGTGCCCTGGCGCGGCCGGGACATCCGGGACTCGGCCGGGAACAGCTCCTTGGAGAGCTGCTTGGCGGCGCGGCGGGCCGGGTTGGCCGTCTCGTGCGGGATCTCGTCGAGACGGTTGCGCACCAGCCGCTCGACCTCGGTGTCGAGGAACGCCGGGGCGATCAGGGCCTCGGAGATCAGGCCGAGCGCCTTGGGCAGCCGGGAGACCGGGACCTCCAGGGAGACCCGTACGCCCGGGTGGTCGGCGTGCGCGTCGAGCGTGGCGCCGCAGCGCTCCAGCTCGGCCGCGAACTCCTCGGCGCTGTGCTCGTCGGTGCCCTCGGAGAGCGCGCGGGCCATGATGGTGGCCACACCGTCGAGACCGGTGGGCTCGGCGTCCAGCGGGGCGGGCAGGAAGATCTCCACGGCGACGACCTGCTGGCCGGGGCGGTGGCTGGTGAGCACGGTCAGACCGTTGTCCAGCTTCCCCCGGTCAGGGGCCGGGAAGGCCCACGGCTTCGCGGTGCCCGGCCGGGGCTGCGGGTGGAAGTCCATGCTCGTCAAAGACACGGCGGCGTCGGTCACTGGTCCGCTCCCTCTTCGTCATCGCCGTCGGCGTGGTCGCTCTGCTCGGTCGCCAGGGGCTCGTAGACGAGCACCGCGCGGTTGTCGGGGCGCAGCTTGGCCGCGGCGACCGCCTGCACCTCCTCGGCGGTGATGTCCAGGACACGGTCGACGGCGGTCAGGGCGAGCTGCGGGTCGCCGAACAGCACGGCGAACCGGCACAGTTCGTCCGCGCGGCCCGCGACGGTGCCGAGCCGGTCCAGCCACTCGCGCTCCAACTGGGCCTGCGCGCGCTCCATCTCCTCGGGCGTGGGACCCTCGGCGGCGAACCGGGCGAGCTCCTCGTCGACGGCCGCCTCGATCTGCGGGACCTCGACGCCTCCGGACGTCTTGACGTCCAGCCAGCCGAGCGAGGGCGCCCCGGCGAGCCGCAGCAGGCCGAAGCCGGCGGCGACGGCCGTACGGTCGCGGCGGACCAGACGGTTGTGCAGGCGGGAGGACTCCCCGCCGCCCAGGACCGTCAGGGCCAGGTCGGCGGCGTCGCACGCGCGCGTGCCGTCGTGCGGCAGCCGGTAGGCGGCCATCAGCGCGCGCGCCGGGACCTCCTCCTCGACGACCTCGCGCAGCTGCTCGCCGATGACCTCGGGCAGGTCGCCGGGGCGCGGCTCGGGCTTGCCGTCGTGCGCGGGGATGGAGCCGAAGTACTTCTCGACCCAGGCGAGCGTCTGCACCGGGTCGATGTCCCCGACGACGGACAGCACGGCGTTGTTCGGGGCGTAGTACGTGCGGAAGAAGTTCCGCGCGTCCTCCAGGGTCGCCGCGTCCAGGTCGGCCATGGAGCCGATCGGCGTGTGGTGGTACGGGTGGCCCTCCGGGTAGGCGAGGGCGGTCAGCTTCTCGAAGGCCGTGCCGTACGGCACGTTGTCGTAGCGCTGGCGGCGCTCGTTCTTGACGACGTCCCGCTGGTTCTCCATGGACTCGTCGTCCAGGGCGGCGAGCAGCGAGCCCATGCGGTCGGCCTCCAGCCAGAGCGCGAGCTCCAGCTGGTGCGTGGGCATGGTCTCGAAGTAGTTGGTGCGCTCGAAGCTCGTCGTGCCGTTGAGCGAGCCGCCGGCACCCTGGACCAGCTCGAAGTGGCCGTTCCCGTGCACCTGCTTCGAGCCCTGGAACATCAGGTGCTCGAAGAGGTGGGCGAGGCCCGTGCGGCCCTTGACCTCGTGACGCGAGCCGACGTCGTACCAGAGGCAGACCGCGGCGACCGGGGTCAGGTGGTCCTCGGAGAGCACCACGCGCAGGCCGTTCGCCAACCGGTGCTCGGTCGCTGTCAGGCCGCCGGAGCCGGCCTCGGCCGTGGCCGTGTGACCCATGGGCATGTACGTCCCTTCGATCGCGATGTGAAAAAGTCCTGCCACTGTATGCAAGCGCGCCGACACCTGGCGAAGTTCCCGAGCCTTCGTGATGTCCCTCTTCCGGGTCGCGGTCGGCGTTGTCGGTGGCACGGTCCACAATGGTCCGCGTCAGATCAACCTTGTTGGTGAAGGAGCCGCAGCCGCGATGGCCCGCCGCAGCACGAAGACACCGCCGCCGGACGACGCGTACGAGGAGAGGATCCTCGACATCGACGTGGTCGACGAGATGCAGGGCTCCTTCCTCGAGTACGCGTACTCGGTGATCTACTCGCGCGCCCTCCCCGACGCCCGCGACGGCATGAAGCCCGTGCAGCGCCGCATCGTCTACCAGATGGGCGAGATGGGGCTCCGCCCCGACCGCGGCTTCGTCAAGTGCGCCCGCGTCGTCGGCGAGGTGATGGGCAAGCTCCACCCGCACGGCGACGCGTCGATCTACGACGCGATGGTCCGCATGGCACAGCCCTTCTCCATGCGCCTCCCGCTCGTCGACGGTCACGGCAACTTCGGTTCCCTGGGCAACGACGACCCGCCGGCCGCCATGCGGTACACCGAGTCGCGGATGGCCCCGGCCGCGCTCCTCATGACCGAGTCCATCGACGAGGACACGGTCGACTTCACGCCGAACTACGACGGCCAGGAGCAGGAGCCGGTGGCGCTTCCCGCCGCCTACCCGAACCTGCTGGTCAACGGCGCGTCCGGGATCGCCGTCGGCATGGCGACGAACATGCCCCCGCACAACCTCGGCGAGGTCGTCGCGGCCGCCCGCCACCTGATCCGCCACCCGAACGCCGACCTCGAGACGCTGATGCGCTTCGTGCCCGGCCCCGACCTGCCGACCGGCGGCCGGATCGTCGGCCTGTCCGGCATCAAGGACGCGTACCAGTCGGGCCGCGGCTCCTTCAAGATCCGCGCCACCGCGACCGTGGAGACCGTGACGGCCCGCCGCAAGGGCATCGTCGTCACCGAGCTGCCCTTCACCGTCGGCCCCGAGAAGGTCGTCTCCAAGATCAAGGACCTGGTCGGCTCCAAGAAGCTCCAGGGCATCGCGGACGTCAAGGACCTCACCGACCGCAGCCACGGCCTCCGCCTGGTCATCGAGATCAAGAACGGCTTCGTGCCCGAGGCGGTCCTGGAGCAGCTCTACAAGCTGACGCCGATGGAGGAGTCCTTCGGCATCAACAACGTGGCGCTGGTCGACGGTCAGCCGCTCACCCTCGGCCTCAAGGAGCTTCTCGAGGTCTACCTCGACCACCGTTTCGAGGTCGTCCGGCGGCGCTCCGAGTTCCGCCGCACCAAGAAGAGCGACCGGCTCCACCTGGTCGAGGGTCTCCTCGTCGCGCTGCTCGACATCGACGAGGTCATCCGGCTCATCCGGGAGAGCGAGAACTCCGCCCAGGCCAAGGAGCGCCTGATGGAGCGCTTCTCGCTGAGCGAGATCCAGACGCAGTACATCCTGGACACCCCGCTGCGCCGCCTCACCAAGTTCGACCGCCTTGAACTGGAGAGCGAGCGCGACCGCCTCACCGGCGAGATCGACGAGCTGACCGGGATCCTCGAGTCCGACGCCGAGCTGCGCAAGCTGGTGTCGGCGGAGCTGGCCGCCGTCTCCAAGAAGTTCGCCACGGACCGGCGGACGGTCCTCCTCGAGTCGGCCGGCGCGCCCGTCGCTGCGGTGTCCCTGGAGGTCGCGGACGACCCGTGCCGGGTGCTGCTCTCCTCGACGGGCCTGCTGGCCCGCACGGTGACCGAGCACCTCCCGCCCGTGACGGACGGCAAGAGGGCCAAGCACGACGTGATCGTCTCGACGGTCGCGGCGACCCAGCGCGGTGACGTCGGCGCGGTGACCTCGGCCGGCCGGCTGCTGCGGATCGCGGTGATCGACCTGCCGCAGCTGCCGGACACCGCGAGCGCGCCGAACCTGGCGGGCGGCGCGCCGCTGTCCGAGTTCCTCTCCCTGGAGACGGACGAGACGGTGGTCTGCCTGACCACGCTGGAGGAGTCCTCGCCGGGCCTCGCCCTCGGCACGCTCCAGGGCGTGGTGAAGCGCGTGGTGCCGGACTACCCGGCGAACAAGGACGAGCTGGAGGTCATCACCCTCAAGGACGGTGACCGGATCGTCGGCGGAACGGAGCTGCGGACGGGCGAGGAGGACCTGGTCTTCATCACCTCCGACGCCCAGCTGCTGCGCTACCAGGCCTCGCAGGTGCGGCCCCAGGGCCGACCCGCAGGCGGCATGGCGGGCATCAAGCTGGCGGAGGGGGCCGCGGTCCTGTCGTTCACCGCGGTGGACCCGGCGGCCGACGCGGTGGTGTTCACGGTGGCCGGTGCCTCCGGCACCCTGGACGCCTCGGCCGGCACCTCGGCGAAGCTCACCCCGTTCGACCAGTACCCGCGCAAGGGCCGGGCGACCGGCGGTGTCCGCTGCCAGCGCTTCCTGAAGGGCGAGGACCTGCTGATCCTGGCCTGGGCGGGGGCCACCCCGGCGCACGCGGCGCAGAAGAACGGCACCCCGGTCGAGCTTCCCGAGCTCGACCCGCGCCGCGACGGCTCGGGCACGCCGCTGGCGAAGCCGGTGGACGTGCTGGCCGGTCCGACGAACTAGCCGGTCCCCGCGTTCCGTTTCGTACGCCCCCTGTTCCGCGCCGTCGCGCGGGGCGGGGGGCGTCGTCGTGTCACGCGCCGGGCGCGCAGGTCGCCTGGATCCCGGCGACGATCAGGCGCAGCCCCTCCCGTCGTCGTGTCACGCGCCGGGCGCGTAGGTCGCCTGGATCCCGGCGACGATCAGGCGCAGTCCCTCCTCGAAGCGGCTGTCGTAGTCGGTGAAGATCTCCGCCCCGGCGGCGGCCGCGAGCGGGAATGCGGCGAGGCGTTCCGCGCGCTCGTCGACGTCGAAGCCCTCACGTGTCTGTCCGGGCTCGACTTCGGTGCCCTGTTCCTCGGTGACGAAACCGAGTGTGTACATGTACGCGGTGGTGCTGGCCCGCACCGCGTCGCGCAGCGAGAAACCCGCCTCGACGAGGGCGCGGAGCTGCTCCTCCATGTCGGCGGCGTGGTCGGTGCCGGTGAAGCGGGCGCCGCTGTAGACCTTGGCGCCGTCGCGGTAGCGCAGCAGCCCGGCGCGCAGGCCCCGGTTGACCGCGAGGATCCGCTCCTGCCAGCTCACGTCACCGGGCGGCCGGGCCGCGGGGTCGGCGACCATCTGCCGGTACATCACGGTCGCCATCTCGTCGAGCAGCGCCTGCTTGTTCTTGAAGTGCCAGTAGAGCGCGGGCGCCTGGACGTGCAGCTCCTGGGCGATGGCGCGCAGCGTGAGTCCTTCGAGACCGCGCTCGTTCAGCAGGCGCAGGGCGGTCTCCGCCACCGTCTCGGGTTGCAGCCGGGTCGTCTTCTTGGTCACCACCCCGTCACGTTATCCCCTTGACAACTTAACGGCGTTAAGGGGATGCTCGACCCATCGGAACTTAACGGCGTTAAGGACACGGAGGCAGGGACGTGAGCACGGACATGGACACGGATGTCGTCATCGTCGGAGCGGGGCCCACGGGACTGGTGCTCGCCATCGACCTGGCCCGCCGGGGCGTGCGCGCCCTCCTGGTCGAGAAGGCCGACCGCCTCTTCCCCGGCTCGCGGGGCAAGGGGCTCCAGCCGCGCAGCCAGGAGGTGCTCGACGACCTCGGCGTGCTGCCCGCGATCCGGGCGGCGGGGTCTCCCTATCCGCGGATGCTCGGCTGGGAGGGCGCCGAGCGTCAGGGCGAATGGGACATGATGGAGCGCTCCGAGCCGACCGAGCAGGTGCCGTACGCCGAGATACTGCTGATCCCGCAGTCCCGCACCCAGGAGGTGCTGTACGAGCGCCTGGTGGAGCTCGGCGGGGACGTCCTCTTCGGCACCGCCCTGACAGGGCTGCGCCAGTCCGAGGAGGGGGTCGAGGCGGAGCTCTCCACCGGCGAGACGGTGCGGGCGTCCTATCTGGTGGCGTCCGACGGCGGGCGCTCCACCGTCCGCAAGGCGCTCGGCATCGGGATGACGGGCGAGACCGTCGACCCCCGTCCGATGCTCGTCGCGGACCTCCGCCTCGCCCCCGACACGATCGTCGACCGCGGCAACTGGCACATCTGGCCCAAGGCGCCGGGCGGCGGCACGGCGCTGTGCCCGCTGCCCGGGGGCGACCAGTTCCAGCTGATCGCCGCGTTCGAGGACGAGGCCGCGGTCGTGGACACCACGCCCGAAGCGGTACGCGCACTCGTCGCCGCCCGGACCCCGCTGGCCGAGGCGGACGTCGTCGAGGTCGTGTGGGCCTCCGACTTCCGCGCGCGGGCCGCGATGGCGGACCGGTTCCGCGACGGCCGGGTCTTCCTCGCGGGCGACGCGGCCCACGTGCACTCCCCCGCGGGCGGCCAGGGCCTCAACACCAGCGTCCAGGACGCGTACAACCTCGGCTGGAAGCTCGGCCAGGTGCTGCGCCACGGCGCCCCGGCCGCGCTGCTCGACTCGTACGAGGCAGAGCGGCAGCCGATCGCGGCCGACGTCCTCGGCATCAGCACCCGCATCCACCGGGCCAGTTCCGAAGGCGAGGGCACCCAGCGCGGCGCGGAGGTCCAGCAGCTCGGCCTCGGATACCGGGACTCCACGCTCGCCGTGGAGACCCGCGACGGGCTCGCCGACGACGCGCTGCGCGCCGGCGACCGCGCTCCGGACGGTCCGTGCGGCGAGGGCCGGCTCTTCGACCTGTTCCGGGGGCCGCACTTCACGCTGCTGGCGGTCGGCGTCCCGCTCCCGGCGTCGGCGCCGGAGCAGCTGCGCACGGCCCGTCTCGCCGCGTACGAGCCGTACGGCACGGGGCTCTTCCTGATACGTCCCGACGGCTACGTGGGCTGGGCCGGCACCACCGCCGACGGCCTCGACGACTACCTCACGACGGTCGGCGGCGGTCGCCAGGAGAGCGTCAGGACCCGCGTCCCGACCGACGCGTGACGCTCCGGTACGGATCCGTCTCGCCCGCACGGGAGAGGCGGATCCGCACCGCTGGGCCGCGCTGGATCCCGATTTCCGGGACCGCCCTAGCCGGCCCGGTCCGCCTCGGCCGCCGTCTCCGTCTCCGGCTCGTCCTCGCTGCCGGACACATACCGCAGGACGCCCCACATGGCGTGCTCGTCCGGGTCGTCCTGCGGGCCGTTCAGCTCGCAGCCGGCGAGCTCCTTGCGCAGGGCCGCCGCGTCGATGCCGGAGCCGATGAGGACGAGCTGGGTGAGGCGTTCCTCGCCGGCGGGCCAGGGCTCCGGGTAGAAGCGCAGGAAGCGGCCGACCGCGTGCACGGTGTAGCGGTTGGCCGGGTCGGCGGGGCCGAGGTCGACGAAGCCCTTGATCCGGTAGAGACCCTCGGGGCGCGAGTCGAGGAAGGCCATCAGGCGGCGCGGGTGCAGCGGTGTCGAGGCCGTCACCGACAGGCTCTCGTAGGCCGCGTGCGGATGGGCCTGACCGTCGTCCTCGGAGCCGTACAGAATGTCCTCGATCGACATCTGGCCCTCGATCTCCCCCTCCGGTGCGACCCGGTCGAAGAGCAGCTCCGGATCGACGCGCCCGTGCGAGGCCTCGACCACGGCGGCGCGGCCGGCGAGCCCGGCCACCGTCTCCCGTACGCCCCGCAGCTCGTCCTCGGGCACCCGGTCGGCCTTGTTGACGACGACGAGGTCGGCGAGGCCGAGGTGCCGGTCGGTCCCCGGATGCCGCTGCCGGGTGGCCGCGAACTCGGACGCGTCGACGACCTGCACCAGCCCTCCGTACACGACCCGCTCGTTCTCGCTGGCCAGCACCATGCGGACCAGCTCCTCCGGCTCCGCGAGCCCGCTCGCCTCGATCACGATCACATCGAGCCGGGACTCGGG
Organism: Streptomyces sp. NPDC044003; assembly: GCF_056435185.1. Taxonomy (NCBI): domain Bacteria; kingdom Bacillati; phylum Actinomycetota; class Actinomycetes; order Kitasatosporales; family Streptomycetaceae; genus Streptomyces; species Streptomyces sp. NPDC044003. The sequence goes on from NZ_JBWKFA010000008.1 coordinate 339,598, forward strand.
CCGGGTCAGGACCTCCAGGTACTCGTCGAGCTCGCCGGCGTCGACGGCGCAGCACAGGCAGCCGTTGCCGAGGGAGACGGTGGAGCCGACCTGGCCGGCGACGGTCATCGCGTCGATGCCGATGTCCCCGAAGTCGTTGACCATGACTCCGATACGGGTGCCCCGGGCGCTGCGCAGCAGATGGTTGAGGAGCGTGGTCTTCCCCGCCCCGAGAAACCCGGCGAGGACGACGACAGGGATCTGCTGCGTGGTCAAGGGACGTGCCTCCGGTTCCTCGAGTCCCACGGCCGTGGGAAACCCCCAGAATAGGCGCCCGTTCCGTCACCATTTCCGGTCACGGCGCGCGGCCGTTTACCTTTTCGGGCATGAGCCCCGCACAGAGCAGCCCCCCGCGCCCCCGCGCGCGCCGCCGGCGGTTCGGGTGGCCGCAGCGGGTGTTCTCGCAGGTCCTGCTGATGCAGCTGGCCATCGCGACCGGTGTGACCGTCCTGGCCACCGGCCTCTTCCTCGCCCCGCTGAGCGCGCAGCTCGACGACCAGGCCATGCGGCGGGCCCTGGCCATCGCCGGGACCACCGCGTCGCCCCGGCTCGCCGCGGACCTCACCGGCAGCCGGCCGTCCGCGCGGGGCCCGGTGCAGACGGAGGCCGAGCGGATCAGGACCTCCACGGGCGCCGAGTACGTGGTGGTCATGGACACGCACGGGGTGCGCTGGTCGCACACCGACCCCGCCCAGATCGGCCGGGTCGTCTCCACCGACCCGAGCGCCGTCCTCGCCGGGCACGAGGTCATGGAGATCGACAGCGGCACCCTGGGCCGCTCGGCGCGCGGCAAGGCACCGCTGCGGGACGCCGACGGGCGCATCGTCGGCGCGGTCTCCGTCGGCATCGAGTACGACAGCGTCCGCGACCGGCTCCTCGCCGCGATCCCCGGCCTCCTCGCCTACGCGGGCGGCGCGCTCGCGGCCGGAGCACTCGCCGCGTACCTGATCTCCCGGCGGCTCCAGCGACAGACCCACGACCTGGCCTTCTCCGACATCTCCGCGCTGCTCGCCGAACGCGAGGCCATGCTGCACGGCATCCGGGAGGGCGTCGTGGCCCTCGACCGCAACGGCTCCGTGCGGCTCATGAACGACGAGGCGCAGCGGCTCCTCGGCCTCGGCCCCGAGGCGGCGGGCAGGCCGCTCGACGAGGTCCTCGGCCGGGGCCGCACCGCCGACGTCCTCGCGGGCCGGGTCACCGGCGAGGACCTGCTCACCGTCCGGGGGCACCGGGTCCTGATCGCCAACCGCATGCCGACGCACGACGGCGGCGCCGTGGCGACCCTCCGCGACCGCACCGAGCTGGAGCGCCTCGGCCGTGAGCTCGACTCCACCCGCGGCCTGATCGACGCGCTCCGCGCCCAGGACCACGAGCACGCCAACCGGCTGCACACCCTCCTCGGGCTCCTGGAGTTGGAGATGCACGAGGAGGCGGTCGAGTTCGTCACGGAGGTCGTCGGCGTGCACCGGGCCACCGCCGAGCAGGTCACGGAGAAGGTCCACGACCCGCTCCTCGCCGCGCTCCTCGTCGGGAAGGCGACCGTCGCCGCCGAGCGCGGGGTCTCGCTGCGGCTCGCGCCCGACTCCCTGCTGCCCGACCGGCTCGTCGATCCGCGCGAACTGGTCACCGTCGTCGGCAACCTCGTCGACAACGCCCTGGACGCCGCCGCCGGCACCCCCGGCGCCCGCATCGAGGTCTCCTTCCGCGCCGAGGGCCGTACGGTGGTGCTGCGGGTCTCGGACAGCGGCCCGGGCGTCCCGGAGGAGCGCCGCGAACTGATCTTCACCGAGGGCTGGACGACGAAGGAGCTGCCGTCCCACGGCAAGCGCGGGCTCGGCCTCGCCCTGGTGCGCCGGCTCGCCGAGCGCCGGGGCGGCACCGCCGAGGTGGCCGACGGGCCGGAGAGCGGCGCCGTGTTCACGGTCGTCCTCCCCGACGCCCTGACCGAACCGGAGACCGCCGAGCCGGCCCAGGCTTCGGAGCGCGCGGAGGAGGCGTCGCGATGATCGACGTACTCGTGGTGGACGACGACGAGCGTGTGGCACGGATCAACGCCGCCTACGTCGCCAAGGTGCCCGGCTTCCGGGTCGTCGCCACCGCCCACTCGACCGCCGAGGCGCTCGCCGCCCTGGACGGACAGCCGGTGGACCTGATCCTCCTGGATCACTACCTGCCCGACGAGAACGGGCTCGCGGCGGTACGCGAACTCCGCACGCGCGGCCACCAGTGCGACGTGATCATGGTGACGGCGGCCCGTGACGTGGCCACCGTGCAGTCGGCGATGCGGCACGGCGCGCTCCAGTACCTCGTCAAGCCGTTCAACTTCGCCGGGCTCCGCGCCAAGCTGGAGGCGTACGCGACGCTCCGCCGCACCCTGGAGAACGGCGGCGAGGCGGAGCAGGCCGAGGTGGACCGCATCTTCGGCGTCCTGGCGGCGGGCGCCGTCGCCCCCGACCTGCCCAAGGGCCACTCCCCCACGACGGCCGAGCTGGTCCGGCAGGTACTGCTCGCGGCCGACGGCCCGCTGTCCACGCAGGAGATCGCCGAGCGGGCCGGCGTCAGCCGCCAGACCGCCCAGCGCTACCTCAAGCTCCTGGAACGCACCGGCCGGGTGCGCCTCTCCCTCCGATACGGCGAGACGGGCCGCCCCGAGCACCGGTACGCCTGGACGAGCTCACCGTCCCCCGGCTGACGCCCGGCCGCCGGGAGGGTCAGCCGGGTGGGGCCCCGCGACGCGACGGTCAGACCGCACCCGCGCCCGTCAGGGCCCGTACCTCGGTCTCCGCGTGCCGGGCCTCGTCGGGCGGCTCGGGCGAGGTGACCGTACCGATCCATCCGGCCAGGAAGCCGAGCGGAATGGAGACCACCCCGGGGTTCTGCAGCGGGAACAGATGGAAGTCGACGCCCGGGAACAGCGATTCCGGGCTGCCGGAGACGACCGGGGAGAGCAGGACCAGCAGCACGGCGGGGATCAGGCCGCCGTACACCGACCAGACCGCACCCCGGGTGGTGAACTTCCGCCAGAACAGCGAGTAGAGCAGCACCGGCAGGTTCGCGGAGGCCGCGACGGCGAAGGCCAGACCGACGAGGAAGGCCACGTTGAGGTCGCGGGCGAGCAGCCCGAGGCCGATGGCCGCCGCGCCGATCCCGGCGGCGGCGACCCGGGCCACGGCCACCTCGCTGTACTGCTTCGCGTGCCGGTGGCGCAGTGAGGCGTACAGGTCGTGGGCGACGGAGGCCGAGGAGGCCAGCGTGATCCCCGCGACGACGGCGAGGATGGTCGCGAAGGCGACGGCGGCGACGATCGCGAAGAGCACCGTGCCGCCCGTGGAGCCCGCGCCGCCGCCGAGATCGAGGGCGAGCAGCGGCACGGCCGTGTTCCCGGAGGCGTTGGACGCGCGGACCGCGTCGGGGCCGATCAGCGCGGCCGCGCCGAAGCCGAGCACGATCGTCATCAGATAGAAGCCGCCGATGAGCCCGATGGACCAGACGACGGAGCGACGGGCGGCGCGGGCGGTCGGCACGGTGTAGAAGCGCGACAGGATGTGCGGCAGTCCCGCGGTGCCCAGGACGAGGGCGAGGCCGAGGCTGATGAAGTCGAGGCGGGCCGTCCAGTCCCCGCCGTAACGCAGCCCGGGGGCGAGGAAGCCCAGGCCGTGCCCGCTGCGTTCGGCCGCGGTGGACAGCAGGCTGTTCACATCGCCGTGGAACCGGAACAGCACGAGGACGGTGAGCGCGATCGTGCCCGCCATGAGCAGGACCGCCTTGACGATCTGGATCCAGGTCGTGGCCCGCATGCCGCCCAGCGACACATAGATCACCATCAGCGCGCCCACGCCGATCACCGTCCACGAGCGCGCCGCCTCGCTGGAACCGCCGAGCAGCAGCGCCACCAGGCTCCCGGCACCCACCATCTGGGCCACGAGGTACAGCACGGAGACGGCCACCGAGGACGTTCCGGCGGCGATCCGCACCGGCCGCTCCGCCATCCGCGCGGCGACGACATCGGCCAGGGTGAACCGCCCGCAGTTGCGCACCAGTTCGGCGACCAGCAGGAGCACGACCAGCCAGGCGACGAGGAACCCGACGGAGTACAGCATGCCGTCGTAGCCGTAGAGCGCGATCAGCCCGGAGATACCGAGGAACGAGGCCGCGGACATGTAGTCCCCGGCGATGGCGAACCCGTTCTCCAGGGGCGAGAACAGCCGTCCGCCGGCATAGAACTCCTCCGCCGAACCGTGCCGGTGCCGGCTCACCCAGGTCGTGATCCCCAGGGTCACAGCGACGAACACGCTGAACAGCACGAGCGCCAGGGTCTGGTGGTCTCCGGTCACGGCTGCACCACCCCTCGGGTCATCTCCTGCGTGTCCCAGCGCAGTTCCAGAGCGGCCCGGTCCCTGCGGAGGCGCGCGTGGCGCGTGTACGCCCACGTCAGCAGGAAGGTGCTGAGGAACTGGCCCAGCCCCGCGACCATCGCCACGTTGACCACCCCGGCCACCGGCCGGGCCATGAGTCCGGGCGCGGCGGTCGCCGCCACCACATAGGCGAGGTACCAGAGGAGGAACGCCAGGGTGGCCGGGAAGACGAACCGGCGGTAGCGGCTGCGCACTTCCTGGAAGGCGGGGCTCCGCTGGACCTCCAGATAGATCTCCGCCGCACTGTGGACCCGCTGTCGCGGCACCGCTCCGGGACGGCCGTCGCCGGGCGCTCCGGCCGCCCTCTCCTCACCCCAGCCGGAGGCCGTCGCGTCGTACCAGGGGTCGTCGACCGCCATCGCCGCAGCGTCGCGCCCCTCCTGCTTGTCCACCTGCTCCACCGGCCAACTCTCCTTGTCAGCGAACCGTTTCGGCCGCGTGCCCAAGGATGGACAGAGCGGGAAGATCCCGGACTCTTCTCCCTCCTCACTTCACCAGATCAGGTGACTCTTCTCCCAGGTGCCCTGACCAGACCGTGCTGATATGCGTACCGCACGGCCTGCGCCCGGTCGCGCACCCCGGTCTTGGCGAAGAGGTTGTTGATGTGGGTCTTCACGGTGGCCGTGGAGATCCGCAACCGCCCGGCGATCTCGGGGTTGGAGAGCCCGTCCGCGACCAGCACGAGCACCTCCGTCTCCCGCTCCGTCAGCCCGTCGGCACACGGTCCGACCGAACTGTCCGGACTCCCCGACCGCACCCCGAGGTCGCCACCCGCCACCGCCCCGAGCCCGAACCCGGCCCTGGTCCCGCGCCCGGCCCCGTGCCGCTCGGACCGCACGTCCCGGCCGTCCTGGGCGGCCCGGCCGTCCTGGGCAATCCGGCCGTCCTGGGCGAACCGGCCGTCCTGGGCGAACCGGTGCTCCTGGTGGTCCCGCTCCTCCCGGTCGATCAGCCGCTCAAGGAGTCGCCGCTGCACGGAGGGGGAGAGTCCGGCCCGCCCGTCGATCACATCCCGCACGGCCCGCTCGATCTCCTCCCCACCGGCGTCCTTGGTGAGGTAACCGCGCGCCCCGGCCCGCAGCGCCGGGAACAGCGAGTCGTCGTCGGCAAAGGTGGTCAGCACGACGACCTCCGTCCCCGGGTGCCGGTCGCGGATCCGTCGGGTGGCCTCGACGCCGTCGCAGCGGGGCATCCGCAGATCCATCAGGACGACGTCGGGACCGAGCTCGGCGGTGAGCGCGACCGCCTCCTCCCCGTCCCGGGCCGACCCGACGACCTCGATCCCCGGAAGCAGACCGAGCAGCATCACGATCCCCTCCCGCACGACGGCCTGGTCGTCGGCGACGACGACGCGTGCGACGCGGTCGCCGCCCGCGGCGCTCATGCCGGCACCCGCAGTCGCACCGTGAACCCGGCGCCTTCGGGACCCGCGTCCAAGCTGCCGCCGAGCAGTTCGGCCCGCTCTCTCATGCCGAGCAGTCCGTACCCGGAACCGGAGGACCCGAGCTCCTCCCCCACCCGGCCGCCTTCTTCCGTCCGGGGTGGCCCCGAGTCGCATATCTCCAAGGAGATCTCGTCCGTCCCATAGGCGAACCGGATCCTGGTCCGGGCGCCCGGGGCGTGCTTGCGGACATTGGTGAGCGCCTCCTGCGCCACCCGCCGCACCGCCTGCGAGGCCTCGGCGGGCAGGTCCCGGCGCTCGCCGGTGACAGCGACCTCGGCGCGGTCCTCCCGCGCCAGCTCCCGCAGATAGTCCTCGACCGGCGCCATGTCCCCGCGCAGCGCCGAGAGCGCGTGCCGGGTCTCGGCGAGCCCCTCCCTGGCCATGGAACGGGCCGAGGTCACGAGCTTGAGGATCTCCGCGCGGTCCGCCCCTGCCTCGATCTGAAGCCGTGCGACCTCCAGATGCACCATCTGGGCCGAGAGGCTGTGGGCGAGGACGTCATGTATCTCCCGGGCGATCCTGGCCCGCTCGGCGAGCGCCGCCGAGGCGGCCTCCGCCTCCCGGGCGAGCCGCTCCTGCGCAAGGAGCTGGAACCCGGCACCGCGCGCCTCGGCGTCCAGGCGGAGGGAGTAGCCGGCGAGCAGCACGGCCGCCGTGGTGACACCGGCCCCGAGAATCCCGGTCTCGTCGGCCTCCACGAAGCCGGCCACGAGCACCGCCACGGTGGCCAGCCCCGCGGGGAGCGGCAGCCGTTCCATCGCCATGACGGAGACGACGATCCAGAGCATGGTCGCCGGCGTCGGGGCACCTGCCGCATAGGCGCCCAGGCCGCAGAGCGTGATCACCGCGAGCAGTCCCAGCGAGGCCGCCAGGCGATTCTCGAGGGTCGTGTGGTGATACCGGAGCCCCACCGCCACGCAGAGCCCGAAGCCCAGCGGAGGCAAGGGCGCGTACCAGCCGTCGAACGCTCCCGAGGTGTAACAGCCGGCCACCACCAGGACGCTGAGGCCCGCGATCAGGGTGTGGTCGAGAACGATCCGCCCACGGGGCAGACCGACACGGGTGAGCGCCTCCCGCGAGGGCCAGGAACGCCAGGAGGGCCCGTGCGCCACCGCGCTCCCCGCCCCTGCCCGTTCCGTCGCCCCCGTCGCCGGCTCTGTCCCTGCCCCCGGTCCCGTCCTCGTGCTCGTCCCCGCGCATCCTGGATCGCGCTTCTCGCCCATGTCCGTCCCCCTCCGACACCTCGATGCTACGGAGAGTCGGCGACCATGTGATCGGCCCGTGGGTGGAGCGCTTGGCTCCACCCACGGGTGGAGTTGCTCAGGCGTCGATGCGCGAGCGGTCAAGGGTCGCCGCCGAGCCGGTGATGAACTCCTTGCGGGGCGCCACGTCGTTGCCCATGAGGAGGTCGAAGACCTGCTCGGCCGCGTCCAGGTCGCCGATGTTGATCCGGCGCAGGGTGCGGTGCCGCGGGTCCATCGTGGTCTCCGCGAGCTGGTCGGCGTCCATCTCGCCGAGACCCTTGTAGCGCTGGATGGAGTCCTTGTAGCGGACCCCCTTGCGCTGGAACTCCAGGAGGGTCTGCCGCAGCTCGTTGTCCGAGTACGTGTAGACGTACTTGTCCTGGCCCTTCTTGGGCTGGACGAGCTCGATCCGGTGCAGCGGCGGCACCGCGGCGAAGACCCGGCCGGCCTCGACCATGGGCCGCATGTACCGCTGGAAGAGCGTCAGCAGCAGGCAGCGGATGTGGGCGCCGTCGACGTCGGCGTCGACCAGGAGGACGATCTTCCCGTAGCGGGCGGCGTCGATGTCGAAGGTGCGACCCGAGCCCGCTCCTATGACCTGGATGATCGCGCCGCACTCGGCGTTCTTGAGCATGTCCGAGACGGACGACTTCTGGACGTTGAGGATCTTGCCGCGGATCGGCAGCAGGGCCTGGAACTCACTGTTCCGGGCGAGCTTGGCCGTACCGAGGGCCGAGTCTCCCTCGACGATGAAGAGCTCGCTGCGCTCCACGTCGTCGCTGCGGCAGTCCGCGAGCTTCGCCGGCAGCGAGGAGGACTCGAGCGCGGTCTTCCTGCGCTGCGCATCCTTGTGCTGACGGGCCGCGATCCGGGTCCGCGAGGCGGCGACGGCCTTCTCCAGGACGGCGCGGGCCTGCGCCTTGTCGTCCCGCTTGGTGGAGGTGAGGAAGGCCTTGAGCTCCTTGGCCACCACGTTCGCCACGATCCGGCGGGCGGCGGAGGTGCCGAGGACCTCCTTGGTCTGCCCCTCGAACTGCGGCTCGGCGAGGCGGACCGTCACGACGGCCGTGAGGCCCTCCAGGGCGTCGTCCTTGACGATGTCGTCCTCGGCGACGCGCAGCATCTTGGCCGAGCGCAGCACCTCGTTCACCGTCTTGGTGACGGCCTGCTCGAAGCCGGAGACATGGGTGCCGCCCTTGGGGGTGGCGATGATGTTGACGAAGGACTTGAGCGTGGTGTCGTAGCCGGTGCCCCAGCGCAGGGCGACGTCGACGGCGAGCTCACGGGTGACCTCGGTCGGGGTCATGTGGCCGCGCTCGTCGAGGACCGGGACGGTCTCCTTGAAGGTGCCCTGTCCGGTGAGGCGCTGGATGTCGCAGACGGCCTTGTCCTGCGCGAGGTACTCGCAGAACTCGCTGATGCCGCCGTCGAAGCGGAAGGTCTCCTCGCTCTTGCCGATGTCGGCCAGGTCCCGCTCGTCGCGGACGACGATGGTGAGGCCCGGAACGAGGAAGGCGGTCTGCCGGGCGCGCTGGTGGAGCGTCTCCAGGGAGAGCTTGGCGTCCTTGAGGAAGATCTGCCGGTCGGCCCAGTAGCGGGTGCGCGTACCGGTGCGGGTCTTGGGGACGCGCTTGCCCTTGATCAGGCCGTTGGCCGGGTCGAAGGGGCTGTCGGGGCCCTGCTCGGTGAAGATGCCCGGGACGCCCCGGCGGAAGGAGATCGAGTGGGTCGCGCCGTTCCGGTCGACCTCGACGTCGAGGCGGGCCGACAGGGCGTTGACCACGGAGGCGCCGACGCCGTGCAGACCACCCGAGGCCGCGTACGACCCGCCGCCGAACTTTCCGCCGGCGTGCAGCTTGGTCATGACGACCTCGACGCCGGACAGGCCGCTCTTCGGCTCGACGTCGACCGGGATGCCGCGGCCGTTGTCCTGGACCTCGACGGAGCCGTCGTCGTGGAGGATGACCTCGATGTGGTCGCAGTAGCCACCGAGGGCCTCGTCGACCGAGTTGTCGATGATCTCCCAGATGCAGTGCATCAGGCCGCGGCTGTCGGTGGACCCGATGTACATACCGGGGCGCTTGCGGACCGCTTCGAGCCCTTCCAGTACCAGCAGGTGCCGCGCGGTGTAGTTGGAACCGTCACGGTCTGCGGTCAGCAGCGCACTGGACGGCACGGACGTCTCGGCGGTCACGCGGTTCGCTCCTCGCTGAATTTGAAATCTGGCCCGGTGGGGTAGGGCCCGGCCTCGGTCACCGCTCAGAGGGTACCGATGCCTGGTAGAGCCGTTGTAACGCCACCCTCCCGGAATCCTCATGCTAGTCCAGCGTCGCATGGATGTTCGATCCCTCGATGGGGTGACGCGAACATCACGTTCCCTTCCAGGCATGAACCATTTAGGCTCCGGGCACGTCCTCATGAACAACCGGCAACCAAGCCGGGAGGGCTAACCGACACAAGCAACGCGAAATCCGTAGAGCGACGCAATACGGCTCATTCGCCGCCAACCGGCAGCAGACAGCCACCTTGGGAAGAAGTTTCAAGGAAAAGCCACGAGCGGGAACGTTTTCGGCCTGGTTGGATGTTGACCCTGGTACGACAGCTCGTCGAGCTAGAGAAGAGGCGACGTGACTACTGTTCTGACCCCCGCGAGCCCCCTGACGGCCGCTGACCGCTGCGACCGCTGCGGCGCCCAGGCATACCTGCGTGTCGTCCTGACCAGCGGAGGTGACTTGCTCTTCTGCGCCCACCACGGACGTAAGTTCGAGCCGGAACTCAAGAAGATCGCCGTTGAGATACAGGATGAGACGGACCGGCTCACGGATGTGCCGGCCCGCACGCAGGGCGAAGACCACGCCTGACGCGCCATCCACGACGAGCCAGGGCCGGTCGCGCTGATCGGACGGCGGGCGGTCACCCCTGATTTCAGGGGGGTGACCGCCCGTTCTCGTATCCTTCAGCTCAGAAGCGTGCGGGAAGCACCTCGGACACGCGCGTGTAGACGCCCGGGTTCTCGGCCTGCCCGCAGCCGCTTCCCCAGGACACCAGGCCGACGAGCAGCCCCTTGGCCACCAGCGGGCCGCCGCTGTCGCCCTGGCAGGCGTCCTTCCCGCCCTGCGGGTCGCCCGCGCACAGCATCGTCCCGCGCTGGTAGCGGACGCCGAAACCGCCCGGGTACGCCCGCTCGCACGCCGTGTCCGGCAGCACCTGGACGCGTGCCGTCCGCAGCGCCGAGGCGTAGGCGCCGTCGCCGGTCGTGTCACCCCAGCCGTAGACATCCGCCTCCGTGCCGGGGGCGTACGCCGTGTCTCCGGATCGGGCGACACCGATCACGTACGACTGCGGCAGCGGACTGACGAGCGTCAGTACGGCCAGATCGCCCGAGTTCGTCGTCGGGTCGTAGTCGGGGTTGACCCAGGTGTCCGAGATCCGGACCTCCTGCCCCTCCTGTCCGCGCAGCGCCGCACGGCCCGCGATGACCACGAAGTCGCGGACCTCCCACGGCTCGCCGCCGAGCACCTCACGGCCCAGGCAGTGGGCCGCCGTGAGCACCTTGGTCGGGGCGACGACCACGCCCCCGCAGAACTGGCCCGCGCGCGTACCCCCGAACCGGTCACGGCTGGACAGCGCCACGACCCACGGCGCGTCCGTGATCTCGGCCGGCCGGCCACCCACCACGACGCTGTCGGCGGCCACGGGACCGGCGGTGGCAAGCTGCCCCGCCGCCGCGGTCATCAGGCCCAGAGCACCCGTCAATGCTCGGATGAGGGAACCACGCATGGAGCCTCCTGACTCTCGGGTGATGTCTGTTCACCCAGCGTCCAGCACCCGTCCCCACCGTGCACCCGCGCAAAGCCGGAGGGCCCGGCTCCCCCTCTCGGGGAACCGGGCCCTTCCGTGTACCGCTGCGTGCCTGGTACGGATCAGTCGAGGTAGTCGCGCAGGACCTGCGAGCGCGACGGGTGACGGAGCTTCGACATCGTCTTCGACTCGATCTGACGGATCCGCTCTCGCGTCACGCCGTAGACCTTGCCGATCTCGTCCAGCGTCTTCGGCTGGCCGTCGGTGAGGCCGAAGCGCATGGAGACGACGCCCGCCTCACGCTCGGAGAGCGTGTCGAGAACGGAGTGCAGCTGCTCCTGGAGGAGCGTGAAGCTGACCGCGTCGGCCGGCACGACCGCCTCGGAGTCCTCGATGAGGTCACCGAACTCGCTGTCGCCGTCCTCGCCCAGCGGGGTGTGCAGGGAGATCGGCTCACGGCCGTACTTCTGGACCTCGATGACCTTCTCGGGGGTCATGTCGAGCTCCTTGGCCAGCTCCTCCGGGGTGGGCTCACGGCCCAGGTCCTGGAGCATCTGGCGCTGCACACGCGCGAGCTTGTTGATGACCTCGACCATGTGCACCGGGATACGGATGGTGCGGGCCTGGTCGGCCATGGCGCGGGTGATCGCCTGACGGATCCACCACGTGGCGTACGTGGAGAACTTGTAGCCCTTGGTGTAGTCGAACTTCTCGACGGCGCGGATCAGACCCAGGTTGCCCTCCTGGATCAGGTCCAGGAAGAGCATGCCGCGGCCGGTGTAGCGCTTGGCCAGCGAGACCACGAGACGGAGGTTGGCCTCCAGGAGGTGGTTCTTGGCCCGGCGGCCGTCCTCGGCGATGATCTCCAGCTCGCGCTTGAGCTTCGGGGCGAGCTTGTCCGAGTTCGCGAGCTTGTCCTCGGCGAACAGACCGGCCTCGATGCGCTTGGCGAGCTCGACCTCCTGCTCGGCGTTGAGCAGCGGGACCTTACCGATCTGCTTGAGGTAGTCCTTGACCGGGTCGGCGGTGGCGCCGGCGACGGCGACCTGCTGCGCCGGAGCGTCGTCCTCGTCCTCGTCGGACAGGACGAAGCCCTTGCTCTCGCCCTCGGTCTCCTCGTCCTCACCCTTGCCGGGCGCGACGTCCTCGAGGAGCTCCTCGCCCTCGACGAGCTCGTCGGCGTCCTTCTTGGACGCGGTCTTCTTGGCCGCCGTCTTCTTGGCGACGGTCTTCTTGGCCACCGCCTTCTTGGCGACGGTCTTCTTCGCGGCCGCCTTCTTGGCGGGCGATCCGGCCTCGTCGGCCGGGTCGACCTCGGCCGTGGGGGCCGAGGTGGCCGTGACGGTGGTCTTCGTCACGGTCGTCCTGGCGGTGACGGTCTTGGTGGCGGTGCGCTTGGCCGGGCTCTTCGCTGCGACGCTCTTGCGGGCGCGCTTCGGCGACTCCGCTGCACTGACCATCAGCGTCACACCCTCTTCCTCGAGGATCTGATTGAGGCTGCGCAGAACATTCTTCCACTGGGTTGGCGGAATCTGGTCGGCTTCGAAGGCCCGACGCACGTCATCGCCGGCGATCTGCCCATCAGCCTTTCCCCGCTCGATGAGCGCCATCACAGACTCGGACTCGGCGATCTCCGGCGGGAGCGTACGGGATGTGCTGGCCGACACGAACAACCTCTCGGAACGATGGAAACGGCTTCCGGCCCCGCCCTGGATCGGGCTGGAGCCGACGACCGTCGACGGGGAATGTGCCGACGGCGCGGGCTGGACCGGGGAACTGCACAGCGCCTCCACGGGCTGCTGTATTCCTTCCTCGGCTGTCACCTCTTAGGTCATCGCACGGCTCGGAGGAGTGTTACGCCCAATCTTCGTGGCCCGAGTCACACCCCATTTGCGACGAAGCGGCCAGAGCGGTCGATCACGGCACATTCGCGCCGCCGGAACCCGGGCGCCGCCCGGGGAGACCCTGTCGGGCCCCCGGGTGGTGCTCGGACCCGGCGGCACGCGGTGCGTGCGCCTCCGCGCTCCCGGCCACGGTCCGCGGGTCAGTGTTCGCGCGGGGCGGGGACGACGCGCTCCACCTCGGGGTGGACCGTGAGCAGCTGCCGCATGGCGCTCTCGGCGCCGTGGGCGTCCCCGGCGGCGAGCGCGTCCACGATCCGGGCGTGGTGCGCGAGGGAGGCCTCACTCGGCCGGTCACAGCCGGTGACGGGGCCGCCGGAGACCTGGAGCGCAGCGGCGACGATGCCGGAGAGGTGCTCCAGCATGCGGTTCCCGGCCAGCTGGATCAGGAGGGTGTGGAACTCCGTGTCGGCCCGGGAGAAGGTGATGCCGTCGCCCTGGGCGAAGGCGTGCCCCATGATCTCGACCATGTCGGCGAGGCGCTGCTGCACGTCCTCGCGGCCGTGCCCGGCGGCGAGGCGGGCGGCCAGGGGCTCGATCGTCCACCGCAGCTCGTTCAGCTCGCGGCGCTGGTCGTCGCGCTGCGGGCCGAAGGCGCGCCACTCGATGATGTCGGGGTCGAGGAGGTTCCAGTCGCTGACGGGCCTGACGCGCGTACCGACGTTCGGGCGGGCGCTGACGAGCCCCTTCGCCTCCAGTACGCGCAGCGACTCGCGCACGACGGTGCGTGAGACCTCGAACCGCTGGCCGATCTCCTCGGGGACGAGCGGGCGGTCGGCCCCGAGGTCGCCGGAGACGATCATCTGGCCGAGCTGCTGGACGAGCTGACCGTGCAGCCCGCGCCCGCGGTTGCCGGTGGTCCGGCGGCCGACACGCCCCAGTTCGGTGTCCACCCCCTCCCAGGAGGGCGGGCCCACACGGCCGGCGGCGGGCGCCTCCGTGTAGGGGTAGCGGTCGAGATCGCCCGGGGCGCCGAGGCCGGAGTCGACGGGGCGGGCGGCGGTCATCATGGTGTGCGCAAGGGTACTCACGCATCCTTTGTCGGCGTTGCCTCCGTGACCCTTGAGGTCTTTGGTGAAAAGCACACGAAAGGGTGATCGGCACCCCCTACACAATTGACGATCAATCGGACATACCCGGCAGATTTCAAGGGTGTTGACGGGGAACCGGAACCTTTCGGTCCACAAATGATCACCAACGAGCCTTACGGCGAAGGCCGGTGAACACATAGGCGCAGAGCAGCCCCGTCAACGTCAGGGAGAGCGCCACCCCCGCGGGCTGACCGATCACCTTCAGCACCCCCGCCAGCCACCGGTCCAGGGCCGGGGACCACTGCGGACCGGCGAACTCACGCAGCCGCGCGGGAAGTCCGACCGCCGAGCGCACCGACGGTCCGGTCAGCACCTTCTGCAGCAGCGGAACGAAGGCGACCGGCACCGCGAGCACCGCCGCCACTCCGGCGGCGGCGGCCCGAAACACCCCCGCGCCGAGCACCCCGGCCCACGCGCAGCCGACCACCAGACCGAGCCAACTCGCCGAGAGCGTCGGCCAGTTCTTCGGTACGGGAACCAACTCGCCGCCGTAGACGAACCGCAACACCTCCAGGTCCACCGCCACGACGAGCACCCCGAGGGCCAGGGCGACGGCCGCGGCGACGGCGAGCTTCGCGAGCAGCAGCCCCGGCCTGCGGGGCACGGCTCCGCGCCCCGAGGTGAGCGCGGGATAGCGGTACTCCTCACCGAAGGAGAACGCTCCGATCAGCCCGGCGCCGAGGGCCGCGGGCGGCAGCGGGGAGATCGCGGGCCAGCCGGCGAGGACCGCGGGCAGCTCGACCCGGCCGCCACGGCCGAGGAGCAGGGCGAGCGTCACCGAGGCGAGCAGGACTCCGGCGACGACGAGCGGGGTGGACGGCACGCCCAGGAGCCGGTGGAGCTCGTACCGCAGGGGCCGAAGCGGCGAGCGCGTGGGCCTCCGTGCGGTGCCTCGCCGCCTGCCCGTGGCCTCCTGCTCCGTGCCCCCGGACGCCGGCTCGGCGGCCCGGCTCGCGGGCTCCTCGCCTTCGTGGGTACGCCGCGCCTGCCCGGCACCACCACGGCCCCGACCCGCGCCTGCGCCGCCTTCGCCTCCCCTCTCCTCGGCGAGCCGGTGGACCGGTACGCCGTGCCGGAAGGCGGTGTCGCCGACGGCCGCGCAATCGCTGCCATAGACGGACAGGCGGTTGCCGTCCTCGGCGACCACCTCGACGGCCCGGCGGGCGGCTCTGGCCTCCTGGGTCACGGCCGCGGCCAGGCGCGCGACGTGCGGCGTGCGGACGACGACCCGGGGCCGCAAGCGGGTACGGGCGAACTCGACGGCGTCCTGGTCCGC
This sequence comes from Streptomyces sp. NPDC044003, assembly GCF_056435185.1. Taxonomy (NCBI): domain Bacteria; kingdom Bacillati; phylum Actinomycetota; class Actinomycetes; order Kitasatosporales; family Streptomycetaceae; genus Streptomyces; species Streptomyces sp. NPDC044003. Next base: position 354,809 of record NZ_JBWKFA010000008.1, read on the forward strand.
GACGAGCCGGCCGCCTTCGAGGGTGACGACGCGGTCGGCGTTACGGGCCGCGTCCTTGGGGTCGTCCGTGGTGTACAGCACGGTTCCCCCCTCGGCGGCATGCGCCCGCAGCAGCTCGTACAGCCACCCGCTCTCGGGTACGGAGAGACCCGCGGCCGGCTCGTCGAGGAGCAGGGTGTGGGGGGCACCCAACAGGGCCGAGGCGAGCCCGAGGCGACGGTCCGCGCCGATCGGCAGGGTGCCGATCCGCCGGCGCTCCAGGCCGGTGAGACCCACGGTCCGCACCAGCTCCTCGGCCCGCGCGGCGGGAACTCCCGTGGCGGCACAGAGCATCCGGAGCTGACCCCGGAGGGTGCGGGAGGGGTGTCCGGGGACGTCGCCGAGGAGCACGCCGACCTCGCGAGGGGGGTGGGCGACGCGGTGCAGCGGCCGGCCGCGGAAGTAGGTGATCCCACGACCCGGCTCGAGTTCGAGCATCAGCCGGAGGGCGGTGGTCTTGCCGGATCCCCGGGGGCCGAGGAGAGCGGTCACGGCACCCGGCCGTGCCTCGAAGGTCAGATCGTCCACGGCGGGCGGGCGATCGCGGCGGGGAGTGCTGGTCAGTCCGATTGCCTGGAGCATCGCTTCTCTCGCGGTAGGTGACACCGCTCCGCGGCAGGGCGGCGCTACCGCAGCAAGATAACGCTACATTTCGGACTTTCAGTGCAGGGTTGGCGCCCAGGGGCGCCGGATGCAGATGGCCCTCAGACCTCGGGGCGCAGCATCGGCGGGTTGAGAAGAGTGGCCCCACCTGCCCGGAAGAGCTGCGCGGGGCGCCCTCCCTGACGGGTCGTGGTACCCCCGGCCGGGACCAGGAAGCCGGGCGTGCCGGTCACCTTGCGGTGGAAGTTGCGCGGGTCGAGGGAGACGCCCCAGACCGCCTCGTAGACGCGCCGCAGCTCGCCGACGGTGAACTCCGGCGGGCAGAAGGCCGTGGCCAGGGAGGAGTACTCGATCTTGGAGCGGGCGCGCTCCACCCCGTCCGCGAGGATCCGGGCGTGGTCGAAGGCGAGCGCTCCCGGCCCTCCGTCCTCGGCCGCGGCGGCCTCGTCCTCGCCGAGGAGCTCCTCGACCGGGGCCCAGCGGGCGCTGTTCGCGTCGCCACCGGCGCGCGGCGCGGGAAGGTCCGGCGCCAGCGCGAGGTGCGCGACGCTCACCACCCGCATGCGCGGGTCGCGGTCGGGCGCCCCGTACGTGGCCAGCTGCTCCAGGTGCGCGCCGTTGCTCGGCACGGGCGGCGGGGCGGCCGGATCGTGGGCGCAGAGCCCGGTCTCCTCGACCAGCTCACGCGCCGCCGCCGCCCCCAGGTCCTCCTCCGCCTGGACGAAGCCGCCGGGCAGTGCCCAACGCCCCTGGTACGGCGACTCTCCTCGCCGCACGACCAGGGTGCACAGTGCGTGGCGCCGCACGGTGAGCACGACCAGATCGACGGTCACGGCGAAGGGAGGAAAGGCCGATGGGTCGTAGGGAGGCATGCCGCGATCATAGTCGTCTTCCTGACGATAAACACGCCCCGCGGAAGCATCGCCCGCGACTTCCTCACCGCGCCGCGAGGCTTCCCTCGTCTCTGTGCCCGGCATCCCGTCACACCCCCAGCTGAAGGCCCTCTGCGGCCTCCTCGACCATACCGAGACCCAGCCTGCCGACCCGCACGGCGAAGGGCTCGCCGGCGACCACGAGCCCCGACAGGCGGATCGCGCCGAGCGGGGCCGAGGCCAGCGGGTGCACCGAGACGGACCGGCCCGGCACGTCCGGCCGGATGCCCGCGAGGGCGAGAAGCGCATGTACCGCTCCGGCGGCCGCGACGGCCGCCGGCCGGCATGCCGCCGGGTGCGGCACCGGGCGTCCGCCCGTCGTCCGCTGTTCTCCCGCGTACATCTCGGGGAGCCGGTGGGCGAAGGCCTCCGCCGCGTCGAGCAGCCCCCGCAGCAGGGAAGCGGCCTCCTTCTCGTGACCGGCGGCGGCGAGACCCGCCACGGCGACCGCCGTCTCGTGCACCCGGACCGCTCCGGCCCGGTGCCCGAAGGGGTTGTGGCCCGGCTCCTTGGTCCCGAGGCCGCGCAGCCCCCAGCCGGAGTCGAGCGCCGGGGCACCGAGCAGCCTGGCCACCTGTTCGGTCTGCGTCCGGTCCAGAAGGCCCAGTGCGTACCGGCCGCCACCGAGCAGCCCGGTGTCGAGCAGGTGCGCGGCCCATCCGCCCAGCTGGGGCCAGGTCCGGCCGTCCGGTGCGCGGGCGACGGCAGGGCGGCCGCCCGCCGGGTCGTCGAGCCAGAACTCGCGCCGGAACCTCTCGCGCAGGGTCCTCGCCATGTCGCGCAGGGCGTCTCCCCCGGGTCGCCCGCAGCCGTCGAGGAGGTCGGCGCCGAGCAGGGCGGCGCGGTGGGCGTGCGCCTGGGTCTCGGCCCGCCAGGGCCCGGCGGGCTCCGGGTCCGGCACGAACCCGTTCCGTCCGGCCGTACGCCGGAGCCAGCCGAGGCAGCGCTCCGCCACGGGAAGCAGCTCCTCGAGGTCCGCGGCCGGGAGCCCCCAGCGGCGGGCCTCGGCGAGAACGGGGGGAAGAGCGAGGGTGGCTTCGATGCCCGTGCAGCGGGGCGGGAGGTACGGGCCCGCGTCTCTGAGGGGTCCTTGGAGGCGGCCGGACTCGGGCCCGCCGCCGGAGAGTTGGGTGCGCCCGAGGGCGCGCAGGGTGGTGGCGGCGAGCCGGGTGCCGAGGGGCAGGGACATACGGGCCGCCCAGAGCGCTTCGGAGGTGACTGGTCCGCACCGCCAGGGGACGCCGGCCGCGAGGTACACGTCCGCGGGGTGGGCCGGGTCGCGCTGGAGCAGGGCCCGCAGGTCCTCGACGGAGGCGCGGAGCAGTTCTCCCGGCCGCGGGTCGTCGCCCTCGGCCCGGGCCTCGGCGAGGAGGTGGCCTCCGGGCCGTCCGGAACCCGCCAGCGTGGAGCCGGCCGGCCGGGCGGCCGACTCCGCTCGCACGCGCAGCCGAAGGGTGAAAACCGCTCCTGGTTGCAGCTCGGCCTCCCAGCGCAGTACCCCCGCCGCGGCCAGGGAGTCCATGGGCGGCGGGTCCGCCGTGACGGCGACGGACCGGCCGTCGGCGCCGGTCCACCGCAGCCCGGTGCCGTGGACGCTCGCGGCGAGTTCGGGACCGGTCCTCCCGGACGCCACCGTGCCCAGGTCCGCGAGATCCGTCCCCAGAGCGACTTCCACGGGGAGCCGGAGCGGCCGGGCCGCGGCACTGCGCAGGGTGATCCGTTCGGTGCCGTCGGCGCTCCGCGTGCGTTCGACGGTGAGGGCGGGGTCGGGGCCGGCGTCTCCGGGGACACGCAGGACGCCGAGGAAGACGGCCCGGTCGGCGGCCGCCATGCGGCCCTGGAGCGCGACGGGTTCGCGTCCCGCCACCCGCAGGACGCAGCGGGACAGGAGCCGCCGCCCCGCCTCGTACACCCCTTCGGGTCCCTCTCCGGTGAGCTGGCCGTGTTCGGCGCAGACGGCGAGGGCGGGCAGGGCCACGCAGACGAGCGCACCGTGCACCGAGGGGAGTTCCGCGGGCCGCGTCGAGCGCGGGAACGCGATGCCGGCACCGGACGTGTGCCCGGAGGCGGGTCCGGACGACTGGGTGGTGGGGCGGCCGGGGGCCGGGACGGGGCTGGGAGCCATGGCGGGTACGGGGTGCTCTCTGTGCGAACCGGGCGGCCGGCGGGGTGTCGGCGGGACGGTTCGTGCGACTCCGCCAGAGAGCTGAACGCGCTCGCGGGCGGCCGGGTCACGGTCGTCATCGGCCACTCCTGGAGCCGCGCTGCCCGCCGGGCCGCGGAGTCCCGCTCGCCAGCCTCCCGGTGGCGCGCCCGCCGGGGCGGACTCCGGCCGTCGCCCGGCGCTCGCTCCCACCGGTCTGGCGCCCCGGCTTCCTGAGGGTCAGTGGGGTGCCCGGTCGACGGCCGGCCCGCATCCGGACCCGCCGGGAGGGCGGTGGGGCCTCCTGCTCCGAGGCGGTCCGGGCGTCCCGCTCGCTCCGCAGACACGAGCGGAGCGACTCGGGGTCGAGGCCTTCGTTGCACGCCTGGTGCAGCAGCCGGGCGAAGACGTACTCCGGGTCGGCGTCGAGGGCGAGTCCGAGGGCGACCCGGGCACTCGGTTCGTCACCCGTGGACCAGGCGGTCCAGCCCGCGAGGGTGAGGGGCGCGGCGGCATGCTCCTGGTAGGGCGTGACGCAGCGCCGGGCCAGGACGCGCCAGAGCCTCAGGGCGGCGGTCCCCTCCCAGCCCTCCATCCACTCGGCGGCACGGTCCCGGGTGACGCGGTCCTGCAGGCCTAGGACGAGAGCCGCCGCCTCGTCGGTGGTGACCAGGGCGTCGTCCGCCGCGTCGTCCGCGGCCGTGGCACCGGCGGACCCTCCGGGAGCGACCAGTCGCACCGGGGTGGCCCTGCCGCCCGCAAGGGCCTGGCCCCTCGCCCCTTCCTGGCTCCCCGGGTTCTCCGGCTTCTTCGGGTTCACGAACCGGCGGAGGACCTCCCGGGCGAGACGCAGCGTCCCTTCGCGCACCTCCTCCCGTCCCGTTCCTTCGGCCCCTTCGAGGATCCGGGGGACGATCGAGGCGGCGGCCGCGTCGAGAGCCGCCCGCTGCTCCTCGTCCTCCGGCCCGCCCCGGGGCTTCAGCCGGGCCTCCATGTCCCGCAGGGAGCCCCGCACCTGCACCCCGGCGTAGGCGGCGGCCGCCGCCATCACCGAGGTGCCGCTGAGCGCGAGCGGGGTGCCGTCCGGCGGGCAGCAGCGCTGGTCGGGGCAGCAGTACGAGAAGTAGAGCCCGTCGGTGATGCACAGGGCCTCGTAGACCGGGATGTCGAGGGCTCCGCAGGCGGTCCGCAGACGCTGCGCGAAGGGCCGGAGCCGCTCCATGACCCTGCGGCCCGTCTCTCCGGGAGCGGGATCCTGGCACAGGAAGACGACGATGCCGTCCGGCCGCGCGCCGGACCGGGAGCCTCCCTCGACGAGGCACTCGGCGAGGTGGTCCGCGGTGGACGCCCACTCCCGGGGCGAGCGCGGGATTCCGAGCCTGACCCGGCCCCCGAAGCGGCCGAGCTCGCCGTGGAGGCCGACCAGGACGACGGAGTCGGTGGGATGGAAGCCCAGCACGAACGGCAGGGCGTCCGCCAGCTCCGCAGGGCCGCGCAGGGTGATTCGCTGGGTACGGGAGAGTCCACTGGATTCGTGGTGATTCGCGTTCATGGTCAGGACGGTCTCGCGATCTCCCGAAATCCGAAACCCCTGTGGATAACTCCCGAAACGGGGCATCCGCCGGGCCGCCGAGTTGTCCACAGGTTCGCTCTCTCATTCGCGAGATGTCCGAGGCATCGGGTTGCATGGGGGCATGACCCAAGCAGCCCCGCCGGAAGACCGCGCCGCCCTCCGAACCGCCGCCGATGCCGTGCTCGCCCGTCTCGTCGCCGACCCGACCGGCCGGGCCAGACTGCGCGAGGACCAGTGGCGGGCCATCGAGGCCCTGGTCGCCGACCGGCGCCGGGCCCTGGTGGTGCAGCGGACCGGCTGGGGCAAATCGGCCGTGTACTTCGTGGCGACCTCGCTGCTCCGTGAGCGGGGCAGCGGTCCGACCGTGATCGTCTCCCCCCTGCTCGCGCTCATGCGCAACCAGGTGGAGGCGGCGGCCCGGGCGGGCATCCGCGCCCGGACGATCAACTCGTCGAACACCGAGGAGTGGGAGACGGTCCAGGACGAGGTCGCCTCCGGTGAGGTGGACGTGCTCCTGGTCAGCCCGGAGCGGCTCAACAATCCCGACTTCCGCGATCAGGTGCTGCCCCGGCTCGCCGCGGCCACCGGGCTGCTCGTGGTCGACGAGGCGCACTGCATCTCGGACTGGGGCCACGACTTCCGGCCCGACTACCGCCGACTGCGGACGATGCTGGCCGACCTGCCCGCCGGCGTTCCGGTGCTGGCCACCACCGCGACGGCGAACGCCCGGGTGACGGCGGACGTGGCCGACCAGCTCGGCACCGGCGCGGGCACGGACGCCCTAGTCCTGCGCGGGCCCCTCGACCGGGAGAGCCTGAGTCTGGGCGTGGTCGGACTCCCGGACGCGGCACACCGGCTGGCCTGGCTCGCCGACCATCTCGGCGAGCTGCCCGGCTCCGGCATCATCTACACACTGACGGTCGCCGCGGCCGACGAGGTCACCGCCTACCTGCGCCAGTGCGGGCACATCGTGTCCTCCTACACCGGCCGGACGGAGAACGCCGACCGGCAGCAGGCGGAGGACGACCTGCAGGCCAACCGGGTCAAGGCCCTCGTGGCGACCTCGGCCCTCGGCATGGGCTTCGACAAGCCGGACCTGGGTTTCGTGGTGCATCTCGGGTCGCCGTCCTCCCCCATTGCGTACTACCAGCAGGTGGGCCGGGCCGGGCGCGGGGTGGAGCACGCGGAGGTGCTGCTGCTGCCCGGTAAGGAGGACGAGGCGATCTGGCGCTACTTCGCCTCGGTGGCCTTTCCGCCCGAGGAGCAGGTGCGCCGCACGCTCGACGTGCTCGCGCAGGCCGGCCGGCCCTTGTCCCTGCCCGCCCTCGAGCCGCTGGTCGAGCTGCGCAGGACCCGGTTGGAGACCATGCTCAAGGTCCTGGACGTGGACGGTGCGGTGCGTCGGGTGAAGGGCGGCTGGGAGAGCACCGGGCAGCCCTGGGTGTACGACACCGAGCGGTACGCCTGGGTGGCGCGGCAGCGGGCCGCCGAGCAGCAGGCGATGCGCGACTACGCGGCGGCCACCGGGTGCCGGATGGAGTTCCTGCGCCGTCAGTTGGACGACGAGGAGGCCGCTCCGTGCGGTCGCTGCGACAACTGCGCGGGGAGCAGGTTCGACCCGAAGGTGTCCGAGGCCGCGCTGGACGCGGCCAAGGGTGAGCTGGGGCGGCCCGGCGTGGAGGTCGAGCCCCGGAAGATGTGGCCCACCGGACTCGCCGCGGTCGGGGTCGACCTGAAGGGCCGTATTCCGCCCGGGGAGCAGTCGTTCGGCGGCCGGGCACTGGGGCGGCTCTCGGACATCGGCTGGGGCAACCGGCTGCGTCCGCTGCTGGCCGACGGGACGCCGGACGGGCCCGTGCCGGACGATGTCGTGCAGGCGGTGGTGCACGTGCTGGCGGACTGGGCCAAGGGGCCCGGTGGTTGGGCCTCCGGGGCGCCGGACGCGCCGGCCAGGCCCGCCGGTGTGGTCACGGTCGCCTCCCACCGGAAGCCGCGTCTGGTGGGTTCGCTCGGGCAGCGCATCGCCGAGATCGGCAGGATGCCCATGCTCGGCGTGGTGGAGTACGCGCCGGAGGCGGAGGACCTCCGTCTCTCGCGGACCAACAGCGCCCAGCGGGTCGTCGGTCTGCAGCGGACGCTGACGGTCCCTCCGGAGCTGGCGGGGCGACTGGCGGGCGCGGGCGGGCCGGTGCTCCTCGTGGACGACTTCTCCGACACCGGCTGGACGTTGGCGGTGGCGGCGCGGCTGCTGCGACGGGCCGGAGCGGAAGGGGTGTTTCCACTGGTGCTCGCCGTCCAGGGGTGAAACAGGAGGGGAAACAGGGAGTGAACAATGGGCAACTGGGCAGGGATATGAGAGGCATACCGACTCAATCCCGTCAGCGGTCTCAATTGCTCGTTGCCGCTCGCGCACGGGCCCGCAAGAATTGGGAAACCGCCCCGCACGGCCCGTCAGCGGTCCGGAAGGACTGTGCCGTGGTGCGCCCTCACCCGACCTTGCCCGCCTAGCGGGCGCGTATCCGAAGGGAGGACCGTGACCCTCGGATTCGCTCCGCCCACAGCCGCCTCGCTCAGATCGTCGTCCCAGTCCGCCAGCCGCCTCGCTCGGATACTCGAACCCTCCGAGTGGGCCGCGGCGGGAGTTCCCTTGCTGCGCAACCCTCGTGAGGTCGTCAGCGGCCTTCACTCGCGGCATGCGCCCACGCCCTCGACGGCGGTCATCGCCATCCTGGACCACGAGGAACGGCTCGCCGCCAGCGCCTCGTTCGTCCGCCGCCCCGTCGCGGCGGACGGCTGGGAGTTCCGCAACGCGCTCCTCGCGCATCTGCGGCGGGTCATCCCCCATGACCTCCGGAGACGCACGCCCGTGCGGACCGCGGTCCTGCTGTACTGCCGCGAGGGCGACGAGCGCTGGACGGAGGAGGACGGAGCCTGGATGTGGGGGCTCCGGGACGCCTGCACACTGCACGGGCTCCGCTGCGGCGCGTACATCACGCTGACCGGAGGAGGCTGGCAGGTGCTCGGCGAGGGCCGGGGAGGCCGGCGGCCGAGCTCCGACTCGCTCCCCCTGCCGCTGGGTGACGGGCCGAGCGAACTCGGCCTGCTCACCCCGAGGACCGCGAGCGGCGCGAGTGAACCCCTGCGCCGGGCGGCCGCACGCTGATCGCACGGCCCGCGCCGGAACCCACAGGACCGTTCCGGACCCCACCGGACCGCAACGGAGCCCACCGGGCCCCCACCGGGTCCGGCCGGGGTCCGGCAGGCGCGGCCGGGGTCCAGCGGATCCGGACGGGTCCGGCAGGTCCGGCCGAGGTCCAACAGGTCCGGCCGGAGTCCAGCGGATCCGGCCGGGATCCAACGGGTCCGGCCGGGATCCAACGGGTCCGGCTGAAAGGCGTCGGTCAGACGCCGGCGCCGGCTCCGAGGAGCGCCGTGATGCGCTGCGGGTCGCCGCAGACGACGAGCAGCGCGCCCGCGCGGGTCATCGCCGAGGGAAGGGCCCGGGCGGTCGTCTCCTCGTCTCCGCCGTTGACGGCGACGATCACCACGGGGCGGGCGGCGGCCCGCTCCACGGCGGCGGCGTCCGCGAAGAACACGTCGTCGCCACTGTCCTGTTGGGCCCAGTAGGCGGCCTCGCCGAAGGACAGCTCGTGGGACGCCCACGGGTGCGGGTCACCGGTGGTGAGCACCAGGATCTCGCCGGGCGCCCGCCCGCTCTCCAGGAGCAGGTCCAGGGCCTCCTCGGCGGCGTCGAGCGCGCCGTCGACCGGGGCCGGGATCAGCTGGAGCTGCGGGGTGGTTCGCCGGTCGGAACGGTTCTCCGGACGCTTGGCCGGGGACTGCCCGGCACCGGGCTGCGGGTGCGGCGCCGGCGCTGCGGGCCTGGCCGGGCCGGGACCGGGGCGTCCGGGACGCGGAGTGGCCGCGGAACGCGGGCCGGGTACGGGACGGGGGGTCGACGCGGGGCGGCCGGCGGCCGCGGTGGCGCGGGGACCCTGGGCGCTCTCGTGAATCTGAGGCTCCTCGGGGATGAGAGGCATGAATGAATGTCTATCAAACGCCGCTGCGCGGAGCAGCGGCGGGTGGGCACACATGTGCACCCCGGTCGCGTGGACAGCCCTCGGACAGGGCCCCCGTGACCGGAAGTTCAGAAGTCGAAGCCGAGTTGGCCCCCGCTCTCCAGCGCGGCCGCCTCGGCGGAGAGGCGGACCTTTTTGAGGTGGCGCCACTGGGGCAGCGCGTCCAGGTACGACCAGGAGAGTCGGTGGTACGGGGTGGGCCCCAGCTCTTCGAGCGCCGCCTTGTGGACCGGCGAAGGGTAGCCCGCGTTGGCGGCGAAGGCGTACGCAGCGTACTGACCGCCCTCGCCCTCCAGCTCCGCCATGAGGGCGTCGCGCCGGACCTTCGCGATGACGGAGGCGGCCGCGACGGCGATGCAGGACTGGTCACCCTTGATCACCGTACGGACCCGCCAGGGGCTGCCGAGGTAGTCGTGCTTGCCGTCCAGGATCACGGCGTCGGGCCGCACGGGAAGTCCTTCGAGGGCCCGGACGGCCGCGAGCCGCAGGGCCGCGGTCATCCCGAGTTCGTCGATCTCCAGCGGAGAGGCGTCGCCGAGCGCGTACGCGGTGACCCAGCCCTCGAGCTCCGCGGCCAGCGCGTTCCGGCGCTTGGGGGTGAGCAGCTTCGAGTCGGTGAGCCCCTCGGGGGGCCGGCGGAGGCCGGTGACGGCCGCGCACACCGTGACGGGGCCGGCCCACGCTCCGCGTCCGACCTCGTCGACCCCAGCGACGATCTTGGCGCCGGTGGTGGCTCGGAGCGACCGCTCGACGGTGTGGGTGGGAGGTTCGTACGGCATGGCGCCAGACAGGTTACGCCGCCTGACGCCACCCGCGATACCCGGATTCGCCGCAGACGCCCGGAGGCCTGTCACAGCCCGTCCGAATCCCCGCCCGGCAGCCCACCGCCCGCCCGCCCCGGAAGGCCCTCGGGTGACCCGCCGAGCCGCTCCCGAGCCGCCCGAGGAAGACCCCCGGAAGCCCCCCGAGCCGCCCCCGACCGGCTCAGGCGCGCAGCAGCGGCATCATGATCCGGTCGATGACATCGGCGATCTCGCCGTCCGGCCATTCGCTTCCGCACACCTTGGATCGGTACATCATCATGGCGGGGATGACATCCAGGACGAGATCGTCGATCGCATCGCCGCGCACCTCTCCGCGCGAGATTCCGCGCTGCAGCACGTCCCGGAAGAGACGCTTGGACGGTTCGACCACACCCGTCTCGATCAGCCCATGGAAGCGTGCGGCGGCCTCGGCATCGCATTCGTGAAGAACGGAACGCAGGGCGAAGCCGGGCTTGGAGTACATGACGTCCCTGACCTGACGACACAGCTCGTACAGGTCCTCACGCACACGGCCGGTATCCGGAGCCTCGTCGAGCGTCGGCAGTCCGGCCTGGAGGGCGTCCGCGACGAGGTCTTCCTTCGACTGCCACCGGCGGTACACCGCGGCTTTGCCCGTCTGCGCGCCGACCGCGACACCCTCCATCGTGAGGCCGCCCCAGCCGACACTGCCCAGCTGGTCGAGCGTGGCCTCCAGGATCGCCCGCTCGAGCACGGGGCCGCGGCGTCGCAGCGCCACCCCCTCCGGCCGGGCGGCGGCCGTGGAGCGCGAAGTAACCATCAGGATCTCTCCGTTGACGCGATTCGATTCGTCGGCAGCGCCCAGTGAACGGTTGCGTTCACTGAGGGGGACTCACTACCGTGGCGAACAGTGAACGGGTGCGTTCACTAATTCTTCCGTGGGGGATCCATAGTGACAACTTCTCCGGTGGACACACAGACCAAGGACGAGCCGACTCGCGCCGCAGGTCGGCCGGGCATCGCCTTGACCGTCATCGCCGCCTGCCAGCTGATGGTCGTCCTCGACGCCACCATCGTGAACATCGCGCTGCCGCACATCCAGGACGCGCTCTCCTTCTCGACCACCGATCTGTCGTGGGTGCTCAGCGCCTACACGCTCACCTTCGGCGGCCTGCTGCTCCTCGGCGGCCGCGCCGGCGACATCCTGGGTCGCCGCCGGGTGTTCATGGCCGGAATCCTGCTCTTCACGTTCGCCTCGCTGCTCGGCGGCTTCGCCCAGGAGCCCTGGCAGCTGCTCGCCGCACGGGCCCTGCAGGGCGTCGGCGGCGCGATAGCCTCGCCCACGTCGCTCGCGCTGATCACCACGACGTTCCCCGAAGGACCGGAGCGCAACCGGGCGTTCGGCGTGTTCGCCGCGGTCTCCGCCGGTGGCGGTGCGATCGGCCTGCTCGCCGGCGGAGCGCTCACCGAGTGGCTCGACTGGCGCTGGGTCTTCTTCGTCAACGTGCCGATCGGCGTGCTGATCGCCTTCCTCACCCCGCGCTACATCGCCGAGTCCGAGCGCCACCCGGGCCGGTTCGACATCGCGGGCGCCACGACCTCGACGCTGGGCATGGCGGCGCTGGTCTACGGCTTCATCCGGGCGTCCGAGAAGGGCTGGAGGGACAGCCTGACCATCGGCTCCTTCGCCGCCGCGGTGATCCTCCTCGTGGCCTTCGCCGTGGTGGAGTCGCGTGCCAAGGAACCGATCACCCCGCTGCGCATGTTCGCGGACCGCAACCGCTCGGGCACGTACGTCATCATGCTCAGCCTGTCCGCCGCCATGTTCGGCATGTTCTTCTTCATCGTGCTGTGGGTGCAGAACGTCCTGGGCTACAGCCCGGTCCAGGCCGGACTCGCCTTCCTCCCCGTGACCCTGGCGATCGGCGTCGGCGCGGGGCTCGCCCAGCGCCTGCTCCCGGTCCTCGGCCCCAAGCCGTTCATGGTGACCGGAGCGACGCTCACCGGCGTCGGCCTCGCCTGGCTGACCTTCATCTCGTCGGACAGCGGTTACGTCGGCGGGGTGCTCGGCCCGATGGTCGTGTTCGGCTTCGGCATGGGCCTCAACTTCGTGACGCTCACGCTCACGGCCGTCTCCGGAGTCGCCCAGCACGAGGCGGGCGCCGCCTCGGGTCTGCTCAACGCGACCCAGCAGGTCGGCGGCTCGCTCGGCCTCTCCATCCTGGTCACCGTCTTCGGCACGGCGAGCCGCGAGGAGAGCGACAAGCAGCTGCCGGACTTCCTTGCGCACTCGACGCCCGCGCAGCAGGCCGAGGCGCTCAAGGCGAAGGAGCTGCCCGCTCCCTGGGGTCACGAGGTGCTGACCTCCGGCATCTCCTCGGCCTTCACGGCAGCCGTCGGCATGGTGCTGATCGCCCTGGTCACAGCCGTCCTGGTGATCCGGGTCCGCAAGAGCGACCTGGAGGCGCTGAGCGGCCGCGCCGAGGCCGCTGGTCCGATGGCCTGAGTACGCGCACGCGTACCTGATCGCGCCGATGTCCCCCGCCCCGTCGAGGGCGGGGGACATCGAACCGTGTCAGGCCGTCCCGTCCGGGACCCATCCCGGAAGGTCCTCGGTCTGCCGCAGCCACTCCTCCGGCGGCGCGCCGGCCGCCGTGGCGGCGACCACTCCCCCGGCGATGGCGCAGGTCGTGTCGACGTCGCCGCCGACCTGCGCGGTCGTCCAGAACACGCGCTCGAAGTCGCCGAGGCCGCGCGCGGCCGACCAGAGCGCGAAGGGGACCGTGTCGTGGGCGCTCGTCCGCCGTCCGCTGCCGAGCACCGCGGCGACCGTGCTCGCGTCGCCGTAGTCGAGCATGTCCCGGGCCCTGCGGAGGCCCGCGCCGACCGCGCTGCGCGGCACCAGGGCGATGACCCCGTCGAGCAGCGCCTCGGGCGTGGGCGGCCCGGCCGGGTCGGCGGCGATCGCGGCCGCGGCGGCGACGGCCATGGCCCCGACCACGGCCTCCCGGTGCTGGTGGGTGGTGTACGCGGAGATCTCGGCCTGGTGGGTCGCCTGCTCGGGGTCGTCGGCGTACCAGGCTCCCAGCGGCGCGATCCGCATCGCGGCGCCGTTGCCCCAGGATCCCTGCCCGTTGAAGAGTGCGGCGGCCAGTTCGCGCCAGTCGCCACCCTCCCGGATGAGCCGGAGCATCCGGTTGACCGCCGGGCCGTAACCCCGGTCGAAGTCGTGGTGCTCCGCGAAGGAGAGAGCCAGGGCGTCCTGGTCGATCCGGTGGTGGTGGGCGAGGACGGCCAGGACGGAGCAGGCCATCTCGGTGTCGTCGGTCCACTGCCAGGGGCCGGCGGGCAGCTCGCGCCGCTTCAGCAGGGGGTAGTGGGCGGGTACGAAGAACTGGGAGCCCAGGGCGTCTCCCACGGACAGCCCGCGCAGGCTGGCCAGGGCGCGGTCGAAGCGCCGGTCGGGTGAGGAGTCAGCGGTCATCGGTCTGCCACTCTATCCGGTGGGGCCGTACGGTTCCGGGGTACGCCAGCGTTCGAACGGCCTGTCCAGGCGGTACCGGCCGTCCTCCCCGAGCAGGAGCGTGCGGGTCTCGGCGTTGCCAGGATTCGACAGCGACTCGAACTCCGCGACCGTCCAGTGGAACCAGCGCATGCAGAACAGCCGCATGGTCAGCCCGTGGGTGACGAGCAGGACGTTGGGCGGGTGGTCGGGCGCCTCGAAGCTGCGGTACAGGCTCTCCAGGAAGGCGCCGACGCGGTCGTAGACGTCGGCACCGGACTCGCCCTGCGCGAAGCGGTAGAAGAAGTGCCCGTACGCGTCCCGGTACGCCTTCTGCAGACGTACGTCCTCCCGCTCCTGCCAGTTGCCCCAGTCCTGCTCCCGGAGCCTCGGCTCCTCACGCACCCGGACCTGCCGCGCGGGAAGCCGGAAGGCCCGGAGGGTCTCATGGGTACGGCGGTACGGCGAGACGTAGACACTGACCGGCTCCTCGCCGAAGAGCTCCCGCAGCCGCTCCCCCGTCTCCTCCGCCTGCCGCCACCCGGTCTCGGTCAGCTTCAGGGCGTGGTCGGGCTCGCGCTCGTACACCGTGTCATCGGCATTGCCCTCGGACTCTCCGTGCCGTACGAGAACGATGCGCCGCGGTCGTGCCATACCCCGACCCTAGATCGCCCCTCTCCGGCAGGCTCAGCCGACGTGGTGCCCGGAGCCCGTCCGGGGTACGTGCCCGGGGAGGCTCAGACCGTCCAGGACGGTTCGAGCTGTACGACGTCCCCGTTCAGCGCCGCCACGTCGGCCGCGGTACGGGCCCGCAGCCCGAGCCGCTCAATGCGCTCGACCCGGTATTTTCCGTGCTCGGCGGCGGACTGCCACAGGGAGAGCACCAGGAACTCGCTGCCGGGGGCCTCGCCGAACAGGCCCCGCAGCATGCCGGGAGAACCGGCCATGGCCGGGTTCCACACCTTCTCCTGCATGAGCGCGAAGTGCTCGGCCCGGTCCTCGTGGACCCGGCAGTGCGCCACCCGCGCCACGTCGGCGTCGGCGAACCGCGGCTCGAACCCCGTCTTCACGTCGAAGCGGTGGTCGAAGAGCTTGACCTGGATGTCCTTGAACGTGCCCACCTGGGCGGCCGCCAGCCGATCGTGCGACCGCGCCATGAACGAGTCGTAGAAGGCCCGGCTCTCCCAGAACGCGAAGATGTGGGCGACGTCCGGGCGACCCCGGCTCCACCCGCCGCCCTGTCCCCGGAATCCCGGCTCACCGAGCAGCCCCGCCCATTTCCGCTGTCCCCGCTCGAACCCTCGACGGTCCACCACGGTGCAGCGAATCCACTTGACCAGCACCGCGCCATCGTACGGGGCCGGAGAGCGCCCCGGCAGACCCCGTCAGCGTCCTGCCGTGTGCACGCGTTCCAGACCGGCGCGCTCCTCGTCGTCCAGTTCGATCCCGAACTCGGCCTCCAGCGTGGCCGCCAACTCGGCAACGTCCACGGTCCGTTCCTCCGCGGATCCGTCCGTACGCACCGTGGAGAGGAGCTCGCGCACCAGGGCCCTGCGCACGTCCGCGCCGGGCCGCTGGGCCACGACCTGGCCGAGGAAACGTGACTGTGGATGGCTGGAGCTGTAGTGATTCATGACGGTGAAGTCGCCGGGGTAGAGGGTCTGCGGCGAGAAGGCGTACAGATCGGTCCACCCCTCCGGACGCAGCGAACGCAGCACCTGGATGCCCTCGTCCTCGACGCCGATCCCGAAGGTCCAGCCGCCCTGCTCCACGCGCGCGCCGTCGCGCAGCGGCACGGGCTCCAGCGGCCCCTGCCAGCCGAACCCGACGTCGGCGAGCCACTGTTCGCCCTCGACCGTGACCACGAGGAGCGCGTGGGTGACCGGCGGGAGCGCCGCACCCCGCGAGCGGTTGCGGGCGCCGCGGCCGGCCACCTGGAAGCCGATCCGTTCGAGGACCGCCGCGAAGAGGGAGTTCTGCTCGTAGCAGTAGCCGCCCCGGCGCCGCTCGACGAGCTTGTCCTGAAGGCTCTTCAGGTCCAGGGGAACGCTCCTCCCGAGGGCGACGTCGAGATTCTCGAACGGAATGGCCGAAACGTGCGCCCGGTGAAGGGCCGTCAAGGTCCGCACATCGGCGGCGAGTTCCCCGTGCCGTCCGATGTCGTATCCGATTCGAGCCAGATATGCGTCGAGATCCAGCTCGTCACCGCTCCACAAACCGCTCTCCCCCTCAAGCGCCGGGTCCTCTGTCGTAGGCACATGACACCATGAGTAATCGGCCCACGACCACGGGCTTTTGAACGGGTCGACGGTACGAGCGAGGCGTGCGCGGGGGCGCACGCGGAGAGGGGAAGCACCATGAGCGGACTCAACAAGGGGGTCGCACGCGTCGAGGTCACGCTCAAGTGGGACCCCGCGCCGGCCGGCGCTCCGGCGCACGACCTGGACCTGGTCGCCGGGGTCTTCCCCACAGGCGACCCGTACGGCGCGCCGGCCCACCTGGTGCACTTCGGCAGCCGCTCCCCGGACGGCACGATCACGCTCCACCGCGACAGTCGTACGGGCCAGGGATTCGGCTACGACGAGGCCATGACCCTGGAGCTCGACCGGCTGGACGCGCGGTACGCGCGCGTGGTGGTGGGCGTCGCCATACAGCAGGGCGGCGGGCGGCTGACCTTCGGCGACATAGCGAGCACGGGCATACGAGTCCGCGAGGGCTACACGGACCTGCTGACCCACGACTTCGCGGACGTCCCCGGGGCCCTCTCGGCGACGGTCGTCGAGTTCACCCGCGACGGCGCGGACGGCTGGTCGTACCGCTCGATCAGCCGCGGCTTCGACGCCGACCCGCAGACCTTCGGCGCACTCCTGGGCTCCGCGGCGTCCTGAAACCCACCGCCCCGCCGCCGTCCCCATGCGAAAAGGGGCGCCGACCGGTGGTCGGCGCCCCTTCACGGGCGATCGGACGGGCGATCCGGTGCGCTCAGCGGCTTCCGCCGCTCAGCGCACCGGCCGGCGTCAGCTGCAGCCGCTGGTCGAGCCGCAGCCCTCGCAGATGTAGCAGGAGCCGGCCCGCTGCATCTTGGTGCCGCAGGAGAAGCAGAGCGGGGCGTCGGCGCTGATGCCGAGCTGCATCTCGACGAGCTCCGCGGAGGTGTGGGCCTGCTTCGGAGCCGGGACCTCGGCCTTCGGGGCCGGGGCCGCGACGGCCTTCAGCTCCTGGGCGCGGGGCGCGGACTGGGCGAGCGCCTCGACGTCGACGTCCTCGTCCTCGGGCTGCTCGTACGAGCCGGTGTCCAGGTGACGCTGGCGCTCCTCAGCCGAGTGGATGCCGAGGGCGGACCGGGTCTCGAAGGGCAGGAAGTCCAGCGCCAGGCGGCGGAAGATGTAGTCGACGATCGACTGCGCCATCCGCACGTCCGGGTCGTCCGTCATGCCGGCCGGCTCGAAGCGCATGTTGGTGAACTTCGAGACGTAGGTCTCGAGCGGAACGCCGTACTGCAGGCCGACGGAGACGGCGATGGAGAAGGCGTCCATCATGCCGGCGAGGGTGGAGCCCTGCTTCGACATCTTCAGGAAGACCTCGCCGAGACCGTCGTCCGGGTAGGAGTTGGCGGTCATGTAGCCCTCGGCGCCACCGACGGTGAAGGAGGTGGTGATCCCCGGGCGGCCCTTGGGCAGACGCTTGCGGACCGGGCGGTACTCGACGACCTTCTCGACGGCCTCGCGGATCGTCGCCTCGGACTTCGCGGTGACCTCGACCTTCTCCTCCTCCTTCTTCTTGGCGGAGAGGGGCTGGCCGACCTTGCAGTTGTCGCGGTAGATCGCGAGCGCCTTGACGCCCATCTTCCAGGCCTCGAAGTAGACCTCCTCGACGTCCTCGACCGTGGCCGTCTCCGGCAGGTTCACGGTCTTGGAGAGGGCGCCGGAGATCCACGGCTGGATGGCGGCCATCATGCGGACGTGGCCCATCGCGGAGATGGAGCGCTCGCCCATGGCGCAGTCGAAGACCTCGTAGTGCTCGGTCTTCAGGCCGGGGGCGTCGATCACATTGCCGTGCTCGGCGATGTGGGCGACGATCGCCTCGATCTGCTCCTCCTGGTAGCCCAGGCGGCGCAGGGCCTGCGGGACGGTGCCGTTGACGATCTGCATCGAGCCGCCGCCGACGAGCTTCTTGAACTTGACCAGGGCGAGGTCGGGCTCGAGGCCGGTGGTGTCGCAGGACATCGCGAGACCGATGGTGCCCGTGGGGGCGATGACGGACGCCTGGGCGTTACGGAAGCCGTTCTTGGCGCCGAGGCGGATCACGTCCTGCCAGGCCTCGGTGGCGGCGGCCCAGATCGGCGAGTCCAGGTCGTCCATGCGGACGGCCTTGGTGTTCTCGTCGGCGTGCTGCTGCATGACGCGCTGGTGCGGCTCGGCGTTGAGGGCGTAGCCGTCGTAGGCGCCGACGACCGCGGCGAGCTCGGCGGAGCGCTTGTACGAGGTGCCGGTCATCAGGGAGGTGATGGCGCCGGCGAGGGCGCGGCCGCCGTCGGAGTCGTACGCGTGGCCGGTCGCCATCAGCAGGGCGCCGAGGTTGGCGTAGCCGATGCCGAGCTGGCGGTAGGCGCGGGTGTTCTCACCGATCTTCTGGGTGGGGAAGTCGGCGAAGCAGATGGAGATGTCCATCGCGGTGATGACGAGCTCGACGACCTTGGCGAAGCGCTCGACGTCGAAGGACTGGCTGCCCTTGCCGTCGTCCTTGAGGAACTTCATCAGGTTCAGCGAGGCGAGGTTGCAGGACGTGTTGTCCAGGTGCATGTACTCGCTGCACGGGTTCGAGCCGTTGATGCGGCCGGACTCGGGGCAGGTGTGCCAGTGGTTGATCGTGTCGTCGTACTGGATGCCCGGGTCGGCACAGGCCCACGCGGCCTCGGCCATCTTGCGGAAGAGCGCCTTGGCGTCGACCTCCTCGATGACCTCGCCGGTCATGCGCGAGGTGAGGCCGAACTTCCCGCCGGACTCGACGGCCTTCATGAACGTGTCGTTCACGCGGACCGAGTTGTTGGCGTTCTGGTACTGGACGGACGTGATGTCGTCGCCGCCCAGGTCCATGTCGAAGCCCGCGTCACGGAGGGCGCGGATCTTCTCCTCCTCCTTGACCTTGGTCTCGATGAAGTCCTCGATGTCGGGGTGGTCGACGTCGAGGATGACCATCTTGGCCGCGCGACGGGTGGCGCCGCCCGACTTGATCGTTCCTGCGGAGGCGTCGGCGCCGCGCATGAAGGAGACCGGACCGGAGGCGTTGCCGCCGGAAGAGAGCAGCTCCTTGGAGGAGCGGATGCGGGAGAGGTTCAGGCCGGCGCCGGAGCCGCCCTTGAAGATCATGCCCTCTTCCTTGTACCAGTCGAGGATGGACTCCATGGAGTCGTCGACGGACAGGATGAAGCAGGCGGAGACCTGCTGGGGCTGCGGCGTGCCGACGTTGAACCAGACCGGCGAGTTGAAGCTGAAGATCTGGTGCAGGAGGGCGTAGGCCAGCTCGTGCTCGAAGATCTCGGCGTCGGCGGGCGAGGCGAAGTAGCCGTGCTCCTCGCCGGCCTTCGTGTACGTCTTCACGATCCGGTCGATGAGCTGCTTGAGACCGGTCTCGCGCTGCGGAGTGCCGACGGCACCGCGGAAGTACTTGCTGGTGACGATGTTGACCGCGTTCACCGACCAGAAGTCGGGGAACTCGACGCCACGCTGCTCGAAGTTGATCGAGCCGTCGCGCCAGTTGGTCATGACGACGTCACGGCGCTCCCAGGCCACCTCGTCGTACGGATGCACGCCGGGGGTGGTGTGGATGCGCTCGATACGCAGGCCCTTGCTCGCCGACTTGGCTCCCTTGGTGCGGGAACCACGTGCCGGGCCGCTCGCCGTCTCTGTCATGCCGCCTCCCATATACGGGCAAAACACACTTTGGCACCCAGATAGTCCCAGGGCACCGTCTTCTGTACGTCGTTCTGTACTGCTGCCGCAGGGACCACAGGGGTCGCCCAGGGCACGTCTGCCGGCCGCACGGCGGCCGGTCGCCGGGTCGTCGAACGGCCCGGTCCGCCGATCAGTCGGCGGCGGTGGCGGGAACGGGGACCTCAGGGGTCGCACCGGTCCCGCGGTTCTCAGCGGGAGGCCGCACGCGGAGTTCCGCAATGGCGGCCTCGAAGTCTTCGAGGCTGTCGAAAGCCTTGTACACGGACGCGAAGCGCAGGTACGCGACGAGGTCGAGCTCCTGCAAGGGGCCGAGGATGGCCAGGCCCACGTCGTGGGTGGTCAGCTCGGCGCTGCCGGTGGCGCGCACCGCCTCCTCGACCCGCTGGCCGAGCTTGGCGAGGGCGTCCTCGGTGACCGGTCGCCCCTGGCACGCCTTGCGGACGCCGGAGATGACCTTGGTACGGCTGAAGGGCTCGGTGACGCCGGAGCGCTTCACCACCATGAGCGAGCACGTCTCCACCGTCGTGAAACGACGGGAGCAGTCGGGGCACTGGCGGCGGCGTCGGATCGACGTCCCGTCGTCGGTGGTGCGACTGTCGACGACACGGCTGTCGGGGTGCCTGCAGAAGGGGCAGTGCATTGGTTCCGACCCTCCTCACGGCACGACTGACGAGCCTCACCGGCCCGTCAAGGCCCTGCGAAGCGACCACCAGCATAGGCGATACGGGCACCCCCGGCAGACCGGGGACCACTACCCCTGGGTGGCCGATGCCATCCAACCACTAGATCTTGGGTTGGGGGCACTAACGGCCCCTCCGCGTGTCGCGACCCGGGCGCTCCCGGGAATCCACGGCTTCGGGTGCGACACTGGGACGGTGCACCGGTCGCTCGCGACCCAGCGGCGAAGGCTACCGTAACGACCGATTTGGGACGGCGGAGCGAGCGGGCTCATACACCCCCGCACATACACGCGTAAGGCAATCTGCGAATTTTCACTCGAACGTGTGTTTGGCGCAACCTTTCGAAAGCCACTACCGTTGTGCCAGCCAGGGAGACCATTCGAGAGGGGCCGACGACGTGACCACCACCGCAGACAGTGCCACCATCACCGCCCAGGACCGCTCCCAGGGCCGACTCGAGCCGGTGCACGCCATGAATGACGCAAGCATGAACGGCGAGGAGCCCGGGCGACCCGCCCGCGCCCTCCCCGGGCGACCTCCAGGCATCCGCGCCGACAGCTCCGGACTCACCGACCGGCAGCGCAGGGTCATCGAAGTCATCCGCGACTCGGTCCAGCGGCGCGGCTACCCGCCGTCGATGCGGGAGATCGGACAGGCGGTCGGCCTGTCCAGCACCTCCTCGGTCGCGCACCAGCTCATGGCGCTCGAGCGCAAGGGCTTCCTCCGGCGCGACCCGCACCGGCCCCGGGCGTACGAGGTCCGCGGCTCCGACCAGCCGAGCACCCAGCCCACGGACACCACCGGCAAGCCCGCCGCGTCGTACGTCCCGCTGGTCGGCCGGATCGCGGCCGGTGGCCCGATCCTGGCCGAGGAGTCCGTCGAGGACGTCTTCCCCCTCCCCCGCCAGCTGGTCGGCGACGGCGAGCTGTTCGTCCTGAAGGTCGTCGGCGACTCGATGATCGAGGCCGCCATCTGTGACGGCGACTGGGTCACCGTCCGCCGTCAGCCCGTCGCGGAGAACGGCGACATCGTCGCCGCGATGCTCGACGGCGAGGCCACCGTCAAGCGCTTCAAGCGCGAGGACGGCCACGTCTGGCTGCTCCCGCACAACGCGGCGTACCAGCCCATCCCCGGCGACGAGGCCACCATCCTCGGCAAGGTCGTGGCGGTGCTGCGGCGGGTGTGACATCCCCGCCGGCTCTGACCGGGCCCCGGGACCCACTGCGCCGGTCCCGGGGCCCTGCCGTGTCCGGACCCCGCTAGACCGCAGCCTTGGAGCTAGACCGCCGCCTTGGAGGCGGCGTCGATGGCCGCGAGCGACTTCCGCACCTGGTTGCGGTCCGTCGTGTACCAGAAATCGGGCAGCGAGGCCTTCAGATAGCTGCCGTAGCGGGCAGTGGCCAGCCGGGGATCGAGGACCGCGACGACACCCCGGTCACCGGTGGCACGCACCAGCCGGCCCGCGCCCTGAGCCATCAGCAGGGCCGCGTGGGTCGCCGCGACCGCCATGAAGCCGTTCCCGCCGGCCTCCTCGACGGCCTTCTGCCGCGCGCTCATCAGCGGGTCGTCCGGGCGCGGGAACGGGATCTTGTCCATGACGACCAGCTGACAGCTGGACCCCGGGACGTCCACGCCCTGCCACAGGGACAGCGTGCCGAAGAGACAGGTCTTCGGATCGGCCGCGAAGTTCTTGATCAGCTCACCCAGCGTGTCCTCGCCCTGGAGCAGGATCGGCAGCTCCGGGATCCGGCTCCGCAGCTCCTCCGCCGCCTGCTGGGCGGCACGCATGGAGGAGAAGAGACCGAGGGTCCGCCCGCCGGCGGCCTGCATCAGCTCGGTGAGCTCGTCGAGCATGTCGCCCCGCTGCCCGTCGCGCGCGGGCTTCGAGAGGTGCTTGGCGACGTACAGGATGCCCTGCTTCGGATAGTCGAACGGGGAGCCGACGTCGATGCCCTTCCAGACGGGCAGGTCGTCGCCCGTGGTGCCCTCGGGGGCCAGTCCGAGCGAGGCCCCGACGCCGTTGAAGTCGCCGCCGAGCTTGAGCGTGGCCGAGGCGAGCACCACGGACCGCTCCGTGAAGAGCTTCTCCCGCAGCAGGCCCGAGACGGTCAGCGGCGCGACCCGCAGCGATGCCCCGAACCGGTCGTGACGCTCGTACCAGACGACGTCGTACTCGGAGCCGTGGGTGATCCGCTCCGCCACGCCGTGCACGGTCTCCACGGAGGCCATGGCCTGCTTGCGCACCGCGTCCTCGTCCTGCACGGCCCGGTCCCGGGTGTTCCCCAGGGCCGTGATCACGGCGCGGGCCGCGTCCCGCAGCGCCATCAACGCGTACGCGAGGTCCTCCGGGATCTCCTCCAGACGGCCCGGCAGCGCCAGCTCCATGACCCGCTCGAAGCCCTCCGCGGCGGTCTGCAGCTGGTCGGCCGTCTTCTCGTCCACGAGCTTCGCGGCACGGCGCACGGCGCGGTTGACCTGGCCCGGCGTGAGCTCCCCGGTCGCGACGCCGGTGACCCGGGAGACCAGCTCGTGGGCCTCGTCGACGATCAGCACCTCGTGCTGCGGGAGCACCGGGGCGCCCTCGATGGCGTCGATGGCGAGGAGGGCGTGGTTGGTGACGACGACGTCCGCGAGCTTGGCGCGCTCGCGTGCCGCCTCGGCAAAGCACTCCGGCCCGTACGCGCACTTGCTCGCGCCGAGGCATTCCCGGGAGGAGACGGAGACCTGGGCCCAGGCCTTGTCGGAGACGCCCGGCGTCAGGTCGTCCCGGTCGCCGGTCTCCGTCTCGTCCGACCAGTCCCGGAGCCGCAGCAGGTCCTGGCCCAGCTTGCTCGTGGGCGCGGCCGCCTCGAAGGGGTCGAAGAGGCCGTCCTCCTCGTCCTGCGGGACGCCTTCGTGGAGCCGGTGCAGACAGAGGTAGTTCGACCGGCCCTTGAGCATGGCGAACTGCGGCCGGCGGCGCAGCTGCGGATGCAGCGCGTCGACCGTCCGGGGAAGGTCGCGCTCGACGAGCTGGCGCTGGAGCGCCAGGGTGGCCGTGGCCACCACCACCCGCTCGCCCTGGGCGAGTGCCGGCACGAGGTAGCCGAGCGACTTGCCCGTGCCGGTGCCGGCCTGGACGAGGAGGTGGGAGTTGTCGTCGATGGCCTCGGCCACGGCCTCGGCCATGGCGACCTGGCCGGGCCGCTCCGTGCCGCCGACGGCGGAGACGGCGGCGTGGAGGAGGTCGGGGAGGGATGGCTTCGTCATAGCCCTTCCACCCTACGGGGCGGCACTGACAGCCGGGGCACGCGTGCGCCTCACGCGAGCGGGTTGGGGACGGTGCCGTGGACGGCCGCGTGCGGGCGCTCGGGCCGGTCCCGGTAGCCGTCCAGGTGCAGACGGTTGCGGTTGAGACAGAGCCGCTCGATGCGCGGGGTCAGGAGGTCGAAGAGCTCGAACCGTTCCTTCAGCTCGGGGAAGCGCGCCTGGTGCCGCAGGATCTCCGCTCGGACCAGGCCCCAGAAGTCCTCCTCGGGCACGCCGAGTTGTTCCTCGCAGAGCGGCGCCAGGTAGCGGAAGACGCCGACGAAGAGCCCCGAATGGATGAATTGGATCAGGAATTCGGGTTCCTCGGTGAGGAGGACGGCGCGGACGTCGTCGGGGAGCGTGTCGTGCTCGGGCAGCGGCTGTGCGCTGATGTTGACGTCGTCGACGAAGTCCTTGATCGCGAGGCGGACGGGGACGTCCTCGCCGTCGTAGACGACGATCGCGTTCTCTCCGTGCGGGGAGAAGACCGTGCCGTAGCGGTAGAGGAAGTGCAGCAGCGGTGGCAGCAGGGCGGCGAAGAGGCGCTGGAGCCAGACGGCGGGAGCGAGCCCGGAGCGCTCGACGAGCTCGGCGGCGAAGGCCCGGCCCTCCGGGTCGGTGTGCAGGAGGGAGGCCAGGGTGCGGGCCCGCTCGCCCGGGGGCAGCCGCAGGGGCTCGCGCCAGATCGCGCCGAGGAGTTCCTTGTACTGGTACGGGACTTCGGGCAGCCGGTCGTACAGCGGATGCTCGACGGTGACGGAGGCGACCTCGCCGAGGAGGATCACTCCGCACTCGTCCCGCAGGAACGGGTCGGCTTCGCGCAGGCCGTGGACCCAGGCGGTCACGGCGGGCGCGGCGAGGGTCCGCTCGGTGGGCAGTCCGCGCCAGACGAGGGTGTTGAGCACCGACAGGGGCAGTTTGACGGTGTGCCGGTCGGGGCGGCTGGTGTTGAGGAAGGTACGGACGGACTGCTGCGGCAGGCGGAGGTCGCCGTCCGCGGGGAGCGGGACGACGGTGCCGGCGGCGATGGCCGGGGCGTAGAGCGGCAGCAGGATCTCGTCCCACTGCCAGGGGTGGACGGGCAGCAGGAGGTAGCCGTCGGGTTCGTGGCCGCGGGCGGTCAGCGCGGCGCGGAAGGCGGCGTGCACCTCGGGGTCGAGTTCCCGGGCGTAGAGCCGGTCGGGGGTGTCGAGGCCGGAGACGCCGCGGTAGGCGGCGAGGCGGTTGCTGACGGCGATCCACGGCAGTCGCGTCGCGCGGCGGGCCTCGGGGGCCCAGTGGGCGGCGTCGGTGGCGGAGAAGCCGATGCGGCCTTTGTTGAGGACGAGCCAGGGGTGGCCGGTCTGGTGGCCTTCGAGTTCCGCGTAGGAGAGTTCGGCGAGCCGGTCGGCGGTGAGGGCCGTGTGGTCGAGGCGGGTGTCGGCGGCAAGGGTGGCGGAGAGCTCGCGGATCAGATGGCCGAGGGTGGCGCCGTCGAGCCGGAGCAGGCGGCGGGCGCGGACCAGGAAGTCGAAGGGGTCGGTGAGGGGCCGGCCCTCGTGGGTGACGGAGTCGGCGGTGACGTGCCAGCTGCCGTAGGCGCCGCGGCGGGCACGGAAGGTGAGCGTGGTGCCGTCGTCGAGGCGCAGTGCGTGGCGGTCGGGTTCGCCGTCGTCCATGGGCACGGGTTCGAGGATCTCCTCGTAGGAGAACTCGGAGAGGGCCTTGGCGAGGAGGCGGGAGCAGGCCCGGGTCCAGGCGGCGGCGTTCAGCTCGGGGGGCGCGAGCAGCTCGGGAGCCGGGACGGGTCCGTCGGTGGGAGCCGGGGCTGCCGGGCTGGGTGGTGCGGAGTCGTGGGGTGCAGGGGACGTCGACACGAGGACTCCTCGGAGTGGGAACCGCTGTGGGTCGAGCGGTGTATGTAAGGCAGAGGGGTGTTCACAGAACGTGACGAAGGGCCCGGTCACGGATCATGAGCGCGGCTCTTTTGTCGGGGAGGTCTACTTCCGCCGCGTAGCGGAAGCCGCCGCCGAGGAAGGCGGAGACGGAGGGGGTGTTGCGGATGTCGGGTTCGGCGACGACGCGGGTGCAGCGGGGACGGTGATCGAGGACCAGATCGGCGACGGCGCGGAGCAGTGTGGTGCCGACGCCGCGGCCCCGGTCGGTGACGCCTCCGATCAGCAGGTGGATACCCGTGTCGTGGGGAAGCGCCGGGTAGTACCGGGCGAGCGGGTCGAGATCGGCGCGGTAGATCTCGAAGTAGCTCATGGGCGTGCCGTCGAGGACGCCGAGGCAGGGGACGCTCCGGCCGTCGCCCTCGAGTTGGGCGCGGATGTGCTCGGCGGTCACGGTGTCGGGTCCGGCCAGTTCCCAGAAGGCGGCGACGGCGGGGTCGTTCATCCATCGGGTGAGGAGTGGCAGATCGCGTTCGAGTCGCACGGGTACGAGCCGGAAGGTGCCCACGGGGGTCTCGGCGTGGTTCCAGGCGGCGACGGAGTCCAGCAGATCGCCGTCGAGGAGGGCGACGAGGTCGTCGACCCTCAGGTCCAGGGTGTCCTCCCCCGGTGGGTCGACCGGTGGGCGGCTGGGTGACACGGTGTCGCTCTCCTCTCGGCGGTGTGGTCGGGGTCTCGGCGGTGTGGTCGGGGCGGGCGTGGGGCGCCGCCGAGGTGGTTCAGCTACGGAGGGGGTTGGTGACGGTGACGTACACGGACTGGGTGTCGACGGGCCCGACGAGCTCGTCCAGGCCGTGGAGGCGGGTGAGGAGGTTGGCCTTGCTGCGCAGGGTCGCGGCTTCCAGGAGCCGGTGCGGCAGGGGTGAGCCGAGGCTGGTGGCGGAGATGAGGAAGCTGCGGAAGGCGGCGAGCAGGACGCGTTCGTCGGCGAGGTGCTGGGCGCCGAAGGCGCCGATCAGACCGAGGACGTTGTTGATGCCGAGGTAGTAGGCGAAGCGCTCGTCGGTGACCTGGTCGGAGACGAAGGTGTCGCTGTCGGCGCCGATGCCGGGGAGGCGGCTCTCCAGTTCGCCCCGGTGGGACTCGCGGAAGTAGTAGCCCTGGTTGTCGCGGTAGCGGCCGCCGACCGGCCAGCCGTCCGGGTCCAGGATCACCAGGGTGTTCTGCTGGTGGGCCTCCAGGGCGATGCCGGCGTGACCGTCGAGCCAGAGGACGGGGCGGACGACCTGGTCGAGGTAGCGGAGGAACCACTCGGCGGCGACGGCGGTCGTGGGGCGGCCGGTGCGGGCGGAGAGCCGTCCGATGACGTCGGCGAGCCGGGAGCGCATGGTGGTGGCTCCGGGCCATGGGCGGGGCGCCGTGAGGGCGGCGATGCAGACGGCGTCGTCGCCGGGGCCGAAGGGGTTGTGGCGGATCATGACGTCGAGGCCGGGGACAGGGGTGCCGTCGGGGGCGTCGACGGCGAGCCAGGCGGGGTCGCGGACGATGTCGAAGGCCGGGTGGGCGGCCTGCCATTCGTCGACGAGACCGGTGCGGAGCAGCCGGTGGACCTCGACGCCGCGGTGGAGTTCCTTGCGGAGGTTCTCTCGGCGGGAGTTGGTGATGCGCAGGCCGAGGGAGAGCTTGAGCATGGCCCGCGCGCCAGGGCGGTGCACGGTACGGACGGAGGAGGTGGGGTGCCAGGGGCTGCCGTGGAGGCCGAGGTCGTGGAGGAGGCCGGCGTCGAGGAGGGACCGGACGTCGGGGCGGTGCAGGAGTTCGCGGGCCTGCCAGGGGTGCAGGGGCAGAGGTGCGGTGCCGGTGGGGAGGGTGAGTCCTTCGGCGAGGCCGGAGGCGAGTTGTTCGGCGGTGACGGGCCGGCCCTGTTCGGTCCAGGCGGAGTCGGTGGCCAGGAGGGTGCGGTCGGCGGCGATCCAGTGGAGGGGGAAGGAGCCGTGGAGTTCGGGTGAGTAGAGCCGGGCTTCGGCCTCGGAGAGTCCTTCGCGGCTCTTGGGGGTGGGGTGGAGCGGGTGGCCGAGCAGCAGGGACTGTTCGGCGGCGAGGAAGAGGTCGGCGTCCGGGTGCGGCGCGGGGCGGCGGCGGCGCTCGGTGAGGAAGTCGGCGGTGCGGCGGGCGGAGTCGGCGACGCGGCCGACGAGGTCGGTGCCCTCGGAGCGGCCGGTCTCGCGGCTCAGCAGGGCGGCCACCGTGACGGCGTCGGCGGCCGGCGCCGAGGCCGGGAGTCCTTCGAGGGCGGGAGCGCCGAAGCGGTGCCAGCCGGTGGGCGACCAGTAGCGGACGGGGACGAGGAGGGCGGTGCCGCTGGCGTCGAGGGGGATGCGCAGGGTGGTGGATCCGGGGGCCGGGAGGTTCTTCTCCCGGACCCAGCAGCGGAGGAGGTTCTCGACCGCCGCGGCGTCGGCGGCGCGCTGCGGGTCGGGGTCGTCCAGCGGGTCGGGGCTGCCGGCCGGGCGAAGGCTCGGCGGCTCGTACGGTCCGGTGTGCTGGCGCGGGACGGTGAGTTCATCGGAGCCGAAGGAATCCGCGCCGAGCTCCTCGGACCTGAAGGTGTCCGGGAGGAGACCCTGCATGCTCCGGCGCTCGGGGTGGAGGGGGACGGAGTGAGGGGGCTCCGGGAGGAGGGGGGTGGTGGTGCGGGGTGGTTCGGTGATGGAGGTCGGGGTGGTGGGGGTGGCGTTCACGGGGGCTTCCTTGGGGTGGGGGGCCGGGGCGGTCCGGGGTCAGCGGGACGGGCCGGAGGCGTTCCGGGGGGCCGTGGCCCGGGGGGAGGCGGGCGGGTGGGGGGTGTGGGCCCGTTCGGCCGCGGCGAGGGCGTCGGCGAAGCGGTCCAGGACGGCGTCGGCCTGCTCGTCGGTGAGGGTGAGCGGGGGCAGGAGCCGGACCACCGCCGAATGGCGGCCGCCGAGTTCGACGATGAGTCCCCGGGCGAGGCACTCCTGCTGGACGGCGAGGGCCAGGGCGGGGGCGGGCGGCGGGACGGGGTCGTCCGGGCCGGCCGCTTCGGGATCGACGAGTTCGACGCCGATCATCAGGCCTCGGCCGCGGACGTCGCCGACGCTGGGGTGTGCGGCGGCGAGGCCCTGGAGGCGGCCGAGGATACGGGCGCCGAGGGTGCCGGCCCGTTCGGCGAGCTTGTTCTCGCGGACGTACGCGAGGGTGGCCGCGCCGGCGGCCATGGCGAGCTGGTTGCCGCGGAAGGTGCCGGCGTGGGCGCCGGGTTCCCAGGCGTCGAGCTCCGACCGGTAGACGATGACCGCGAGCGGGAGGGAGCCGCCGATGGCCTTGGAGAGGACCATCACGTCGGGCACGACGCCGCTGTGTTCGACGGCCCAGAAGGTGCCGGTGCGGCCGACCCCGGTCTGGACCTCGTCGACGATCAGCGGGACGGAGCGGTCGGCGGTGACCCGGCGCATCCGGCGCATCCAGTCGTCGGGGGCGGGGATGACCCCGCCCTCGCCCTGGACGGCCTCGACGATCATTCCGGCGGGGGTGGTGACGCCGCTCTTGGGGTCGTCGAGGAGGTTCTCGGTCCAGCGGGCGGCGAGTTCGGCGCCGCGCTCTCCGCCGACGCCGAAGGGGCAGCGGTACTCCTGCGGGTAGGGCAGCCGGGTCACACGGACGTCGGTCGCGCCTCCGGAGGCGTCGAGGGCTCCGGCGGTCATGCCGTGGTAGGCGCCGGTGAAGGCGAGGAGCCCGCTCCGGCCGGTGGCCGTCCGGACGAGTTTGAGGGCCGCCTCGACCGCGTCGGTGCCCGCCGGTCCGCAGAACTGGATGCGGGCGTCGTCGGCGAGTTCGCCGGGGAGGGTGGCGAACAGCTCGGAGGTGAAGGCGTCCTTGACGGGGGTGGCGAGGTCGAGGACGTGGAGGGGCGCCCCGGAGTCGAGGACCTTCCTGATGGCTTCCAGGACCACGGGGTGGTTGTGGCCGAGGGCCAGTGTCCCGGCGCCGGACAGACAGTCCAGGTAGCGGCGACCGTCGGCGCCCTCGATGGTCAGTCCCCGGGCCCGTACGGGGACGATCGGCAGGGAGCGGGCATAGGTGCGGGCGGCGGACTCGCGCTGGGACTGGCGGCGCAGGATGCCCTCGTACTCGCCCCCTCGGACCGTCCGATCCGTCCGGTTCCTCTGGTCCGTCCGGTCCCTCTGCTCCCTCTGGTCCGACTGGCCCCTCTGCTCCCTCTGGTCCGACTGGTCCCTCCGGTCCGGCTGGTCCGTCGGCCGGGTCTGGGTGCTCGCGGCCGGTGGGACGGCCGGAGCTGATTCGGTCACGGCCACGGCTGGGTGTCCTCCCGCTGTAACAGTTGCGTTGCACATCGGGGCGTCGTGAAGCCGCCGCAAGGGCCGCCTTGAACGCCACCGTTGTGTCCCCCGTACGTACCAACGACGGGAACTGCCGGGGATCACGGGCCGGGAGGCAGGAACTTGGCGTGTCCCGGATCACGGCACGGCAACGGCCGAACGGTGCCCGGAACCGTGGACGGGCCGCGTACCGTCCCCTCCGGCACCGGCATAGTGGGGGCGGTCGGTCGTGTCCGTGAGGTCTCGGCCGGTGTTCGCCCATGCACCATGCACAAGTTGACGTAGTCCCAGGGGGATCACGAGATGCGATCGATTCGTCCGCTGCTGATGGCGGCTTCCGCCGTCGCGGCGCTGACGCTCACCGTCACGGCCTGCGGTCCGAGCGAGGAGAACGCGGGAGGGGACAAGCCCGTCGCGCCCGCGAGCCTGGACCCGGACAAGATCAAGATTCCGGAGGACCTGAAGGACCGCCTGAAGGAACACGGGATCGACCTCGACAAGTGGCGGAACGGCGAATGGAAGAACTGGGACCGCGACAAGTGGCTGCGTGAGGCCAAGGACTTCGTCAACCCGATCATCGAGGACCTCTGGGACCCGGACCGGATGCGCGAGGCCGAGCGCCCCGACAAGCCGGTCGAGGAGGAGGACATCTCCGGCGACAAGGGTGTCACCGACCCGACGCCGGACCCGGTGAAGGCGAAGGCGGTGGCGGCGAAGTACCACGACAACGCCCCCGAGTCCGGCAAGGTCTTCTTCGACGGCCCCGAGGGCTCGATGGTCTGCTCGGCCACGGTCGTGCAGGACCCGGCGCACCCGGGCAAGTCCAACCTGGTCTGGACGGCCGGCCACTGCGTGCACAAGGGCAAGGAGGGCGGCTGGTACCGCAACATCGCCTTTGTGCCCTCGTACAACGACGCGGCGATGGAGACCGCCCAGCTGGAGAAGGCGACGCGCGAGCAGATCGCCCCGTACGGCGTGTGGTGGGCGGACTGGGTCAAGACTTCCGACCAGTGGATCGCCGAGGGCGCGTCCACCGGTGGTGCCGGTGCTCCGTACGACTTCGCGGTCATCAAGGTGACCCCGGAGAAGGGCTCCTCGGGCAAGTCGCTGGAGGAGACGGTCGGTTCGGCGCTGCCGGTGGAGTTCAACGCCCCCGCGGTGCCGAAGATCGCGAGCCTGACGGCGACCGGCTATCCGGCGGCGCCGCCGTTCGACGGCCAGAAGGCGTTCCAGTGCCAGGACAAGCCGGGCCGGCTGTCCCTGAAGGCCGAGCAGCCGACGATGTACCGGATCGGCTGCACGATGACCGGTGGTTCGTCCGGTGGCGGCTGGGTCGCCAAGGGCCATGACGGCAAGCCGGCGCTGGTGTCGAACACCTCGATCGGCCCGTCGACGGCCGGTTGGCTCGCGGGTCCGCGCCTCGGTCCCGAGGCCAAGGCCATCTACGACGAGGTCAGCAAGAAGTACGCCGGCCAGTAAGCACGGCACGGCACGACACGGCATGACACGGCATGACACGGAGGCGGGACCGTCGGGTCCCGCCTCCCCCCGTGTTCCGCGCAACCGGCATACTGTGCACCGCTCATGACACGTCCATGGCAATACCAACGGGGAATACATTCATGCGTTCCGTACGACTCCTACCCGCTGCCCTCGGTCTGGTCACCGCGCTCGCGCTGACCGCCACGGCCTGCGGGCCCACCGAGACCCCGGCCGACGGCAAGCCGTCCGCCGGAGCGAGCAGCTCCACCCCCGCCGCCGACGGCGGTGACGCCGGCTCCGACCTGACCAAGGACCTCGCCGACAAGCTCAAGAAGCACGGCGTCGACCTGGACAAGTGGAAGAACGGCGAGTGGAAGAACTGGGACCAGGACACCTGGCTCCGTGAGGCCGAGGACTTCGTCAACCCGGTCATCGACGGACTCTGGGACCCGGCCCGCATGCAGTCGGCGAAGAGCCCGGACCAGACGATCACCGCGCAGGCCGGCAGCGGCGGCACGGACCCGACGCCCCGGCCCGTGAAGGCGCAGCGCGAGAAGACGCCGTACCACCGCAACGCGGCCCCGGTCGGGAAGATCTTCTTCGACTCGCCCGAGGGCTCGATGGTCTGCTCCGGCACCATCGTGAAGGACCCGCGCCGGCCCGGGAAGTCGAACCTGGTCTGGACGGCCGGCCACTGCGTCCACGCGGGCAAGAAGGGCGGCTGGTACCGCAACATCACCTTCGTCCCGGCCTTCAACGACCTGGGCAAGTCCCCCGCCGCGCTGCAGAACGCGCAGCCCCACGAGGTGTACCCGTACGGCCAGTTCTGGGCCGACTGGGCCGTGACCTCGGGCGAGTGGATCAACGCGGGCGGCACCAACCAGGCCTGGCCGTACGACTACGCCGTGCTGCACGTGCAGCCCGAGCGCGGCGGGAAGTCCCTGGAGGAGACCGTCGGCGTCGCCCTGCCGGTCGACTTCTCCGCGCCGACGGCCGCGCAGTCCGGGACGATGGGCGCCTGGGGCTACCCGGCGGCGCCTCCGTACAACGGCATGATCATGCACAAGTGCCTCGACCGGCCCACGCGGCTCACCACGGCTCCGGCCACGCCGACGATGTACCGGATCGGCTGCACGATGACCGGTGGTTCCTCGGGCGGCGGCTGGTTCCGCGTGCTGCCCAACGGCAAGACGGCGCTCGTGTCGAACACCTCGATCGGCCCGGCCGGCGGCAACGGCTGGCTCGCCGGTCCGCAGCTGGGTCGCGGCGCCAAGGCCGTCCACGAGATGGTCAGCAAGAAGTTCGCCCGCTGACCCGAGCGACACCGAAGGGCACTGACCCGGGCAACACCGAAGGGCGCTGCCCCTCCCGTATCGGGAGGGGCAGCGCCCTCGGTCGTACTGCCGTGAATCAGTGCGCGGCCGGAACGTACGGCGCGAGCAGCGCCGCCAGTTCCTCGTGCACCCGGGCCTTGAGCAGGGTGCCCTCCGGGGTGTGCTCCTCGGAGTCCACCTCGCCCTCGGCGTGCACCCGCGAGACGAGACCGCCCTGCGTGTACGGCACGAGGACCTCCAGCTCGACCTCCGGGCGCGGCAGCTCGGAGTCGATGAGCGCGAGCAGCTCGTCGATGCCCTGGCCCGAACGGGCCGAGACCACGATGGAGTGCTTCTCCATCCGCAGCAGGCGCTGGAGCACCAGCGGGTCGGCCGCGTCGGCCTTGTTGACGACGACGATCTCCGGCACGTTCACCGCGCCGACGTCGCGGAAGACCTCGCGCACGGCGGCCAGCTGCTCCTCCGGGGCCGGGTGCGAGCCGTCCACCACGTGCAGGATGAGGTCGGACTCGCCGACCTCCTCCATGGTGGAGCGGAACGCCTCGACCAGGTGGTGCGGCAGGTGCCGGACGAATCCGACGGTGTCGGCCAGGGTGTAGATCCGGCCGGTGGGCGTCTCGGCCCGGCGGACGGTCGGGTCGAGGGTGGCGAACAGCGCGTTCTCCACCAGCACGCCCGCGCCGGTGAGCCGGTTGAGCAGGGAGGACTTGCCGGCGTTGGTGTATCCGGCGATGGCGACCGACGGCACCTTGTTGCGGCGGCGCTCCTGCCGCTTGATGTCGCGGCCGGTCTTCATCTCGGCGATCTCCCGGCGCATCTTCGCCATCTTCTCGCGGATGCGGCGCCGGTCGGTCTCGATCTTGGTCTCACCGGGACCACGGGTGGCCATGCCGCCACCGCCGCCGCCACCCATCTGACGGGAGAGCGACTGACCCCAGCCGCGCAGTCGCGGCAGCATGTACTGCATCTGCGCGAGCGCGACCTGCGCCTTGCCCTCTCGGGACTTGGCGTGCTGGGCGAAGATGTCGAGGATGAGGGCGGTCCGGTCGACCACCTTCACCTTGACGACGTCTTCGAGGGCGATGAGCTGGCCGGGGCTGAGCTCGCCGTCGCAGACGACGGTGTCGGCACCGGTCTCGAGCACGATGTCGCGCAGCTCGCGCGCCTTGCCCGAGCCGATGAAGGTCGCCGGGTCCGGCTTGTCGCGGCGCTGGATCACGCCGTCGAGCACGAGGGCGCCCGCCGTCTCGGCGAGGGCGGCGAGCTCCGCGAGGGAGTTCTCCGCGTCCTGCACCGTCCCGGAGGTCCAGACACCGACCAGCACGACACGCTCCAGGCGCAGCTGGCGGTACTCGACCTCGGTGACGTCCTCGAGCTCGGTGGAGAGGCCCGCGACACGGCGCAGCGCCGCACGCTCGGAGCGGTCGAACTGCTCGCCGTCCCGCTCTCCGTCGATCTCGTGGCTCCAGGCGACGTCCTCTTCCATCAGGGCATCGGCCCGAAGGCTCTCGGTACGGCTCGTCTCCGCGAAGCTCTGGTCCTGGGAAGGGGAAGAAGAGGAGGTCATTGGGTCCTAACGTCGATGAGGAGATGTGTGTCTGTGCCGGTCACAACGCCTGCGGGCGCCGGAAGATTCCCGTCCGCGGCCGCGTCGCCGACCAGAAGATGGTGACACGGCCCCGCGGGGCCCGTCACCCGGGTTTCGGCGCGGTCCTCACGGCCTCGACGGGGCGGCTGAGCCAGTCCGGGTGCCCGGGCATGGCCGGGGTCTTCGCCTCGTACAGCCAGCCGTGGAGGAAGGCGGTGAGGTCCCGGCCGGCGACCTCGCCGGCGAGGGCCGTGAAGTCGGCGGTGGTGGCGGTCCCGTCCCGGTGCTCGGCGACCCAGCGGCGCTCCAGGGTCTTGAAGGCCTCGGTGCCGATCTCCTGGCGGAGCGCGTAGAGGATCAGGGCGCTGCCGTCGTAGACGACGGGCCGGAAGAGACTGATCTTGTGGTCGGGCGAGGGGGGCTCGGGGGCGGCCGGGGGTCCTCCGGCGGCCCGCCAGCCGTCGGAGGCGGCGTAGGCGGCCTTCATGCGGCGCTCCAGGGACTTTCCGGCGGTCTCCTCGGCGTACAGCGCCTCGTACCAGCTGGCGTGTCCCTCGTTGAGCCACAGGTCGGACCAGGCGCGGGGCGAGACGCTGTCGCCGAACCACTGGTGGGCCAGTTCGTGGACCATGACGGCGTCGACGTACCACTCGGGGTAGGCGGGCTCGGTGAAGAGGCCGCGCTCGAAGAGGGAGAGGGTCTGGGTCTCCAGCTCGAAGCCGGTGTCCGCGTCGGCGATGAGCACGCCGTACGTCTCGAAGGGGTACGGGCCGACCTGCCGTTCCATCCACTCCAGGTGGCCGGGAGTGCGGCGCAGCCAGGGCTCCATGAGCTGCCGGTCGGCGGTGGCGACCACGTCCCGTACGGGCAGCCCGTGAGGGCCCTCGCGGTGGACGACGGTGGAGCGGCCGATGGAGACCTGGGCGAGCTCCGTGGCCATGGGGTGCCGGGTGCGGTACGTCCAGGTGGTGGTGGCGCCGTGGTCGACGCGGCCTTCGGGGAGGCCGTTGGCGACGACGGTGAGCTCGCTGGGGGCGGTGATCCGGAAGGTGAAGCGGGCCTTGTCGGCCGGGTGGTCGTTGGAGGGGAAGACCCGGTGGGCGGCGTCGGCCTGGTTGGCCATGGCGAGGCCGTCGCCGGTGCGGACCCAGCCGCCGGTGTCGGCGGGGCCGGCGGGGTCGCTGGTGTGGGTGACGGTGATCTCGACCTCCTCCC
This sequence comes from Streptomyces sp. NPDC044003, assembly GCF_056435185.1. Taxonomy (NCBI): domain Bacteria; kingdom Bacillati; phylum Actinomycetota; class Actinomycetes; order Kitasatosporales; family Streptomycetaceae; genus Streptomyces; species Streptomyces sp. NPDC044003. The sequence goes on from NZ_JBWKFA010000008.1 coordinate 390,235, forward strand.
CCGTGTCGATCGGGGCGACCGGGGTGACGATCAGGTCCTCGCCGCTGCTGGTGTACTCGGCGGGCAGGCCGTCGACGGTGACGGCGGAGACCGTGCCGTGGGTGAAGTCGAGGTTGAGCCGCTCCAGGTCCTCGGTGGCGCGCGCCTCGATGCGGGTGACGGCAGCGAGCGGCTTGGTGTTCACGCCCGGGTAGGTGAGGTCGAGGGTGTACGCGAGGACGTCGTAGCCGGGGTTGCCGAGGTGCGGGAAGAGCGGGTCCCCGATGCCGAGCGGCGCCGGGGCGGGCAGCGCGGCGGCGACGAGCCCGGCGGAGGCGGCGACCAGGACGGCGGAGCGGAGCCACCGCGCGCGGGGCAGGGGGGTTCGGACGAGCGGCATGGGCCAGGGCCTTTCCGGAGGAATGGCCCTACGGCTACCAGGGCCGCCGCCGCACACCGGGACGGCGCGCGCGCCGGCCACTCGAAGGGGGTCACCGGAGGGAGGGCCACCCGTGCCCCGGGTGACCGGCCGGCCGAGGCCGGTCTCGCGAAGACGGTCGCCCGAGGCCGGTCTCGCGAAGGCGGTCGCCCGAGGCCGGTCTCGCGAAGGCGGTCGCCCGAGCCCGGTCGCCCGAGCCCGGTCGCCCACTGGTCCTCGACGTCCTCGCTCGAAGGTCCTCGCCCGGAGCCGGGTGTCAGTTCAGGCCGCGGGAGTGCCGGGCGCGGCTGACGTCGTACACCCCGGGCACGTCCCGCATGGCGCGCATGAGGGCGGCGAGGCCGGCCACGTCGGGGAGGTGGAGGGTGTAGGTGTGGCGGACCCGCTGCTCGCTGGGCGGCTCGACGTTCGCGGAGACGACGGCGGCACCGAAGGCGGCGATGGCCTCGGTGAGGTCGGCGAGCAGTCCGGGCCGTCCGAAGGACTCGGCGACGAGGGTGACCCGGCCCTGGCCGGTGTCGCCCCAGCGGACGGTGACGGGTTCGCGGCCGAGATCGCGCATGGCGTCGACGGCGGAGCAGCGGGCGCGGTGGACGGTGACCGATCCGCCGCGGACCCGGAAGCCGGTGATCTCGTCGGGCGGTACGGGGGTGCAGCAGCCCGCCGGGCGGACGGCCGCGGGCGGCTCGCCGTCCAGGTCGGCGTGGAGTTCGGCGCCGGGGCGGCGTTCGGCGGGGACGCTGGGCTGTGGCCGGGGGTCGGTGGGGGTGGCGGGGGGCGCGGTGCTCTCGGGGTGCGCCTGGAGCCAGCCGGTGATCGCGATCCGTGCGGCGGGGGTACGGGCGTGGTCCAGCCACTCCGGGGACGGCCCGGACACGGTGTCCTGGGCGAGGAGCAGCTGGACGGTGTCGCCGTCGCCGAGGACGGTGCTCAGCGGGGCGAGGCGGCCGTTGACGCGGGCGCCGAGGCAGGCGTGGGCGGCCTCGCCGTGCTGCGCGTACGCGGCGTCGACGCAGCTGGCGCCGGCGGGCAGGCTGATCGTGCCGGGGGCGCTGCCGTCGGCGCGGAAGACGGTGATCTCGTCGTCCTCGGCGAGGTCGGCGCGGAGCGAGGTCCAGAAGGTGTCGGGGTCGGGGGCGGACTGCTGCCAGTCGAGGAGGCGGGAGAGCCAGCCGGGACGGGTGGGGTCGACGCGCTCGCCGTCGTCGGTCCCCGGGGCGGTGGTGTCCGGCTCCTGGCCGACGTGGGGGTTGCCGAGGGCGACGACTCCGGCCTCGGCGACCTTGTGCATCCGGTGGGTCCGGATGAGGACCTCGGCGACGGCGCCGTCGGGGGCCGCGATCGCGGTGTGCAGCGACTGGTACAGGTTGAACTTGGGGGCCGCGATGAAGTCCTTGAACTCGGAGATCACCGGGGTGAAACAGGTGTGGAGCTCGCCGAGGACCCCATAACAGTCGGCGTCCTCGGCGACCAGGACGAGGAGCCGCCCGAAGTCGCAGCCGCGCAGTTCGCCGCGCTTGAGGCGGACCCGGTGGACGGAGACGAAGTGCCGGGGGCGGACGAGGACCTCGGCGCCGATGCCGGCCTCGCGCAGGAAGGCGGTGACCTGGTCGGCGACGGCGCCGAGCGCGCCGGCGGCGTCGGGGTTGTCGGCGACGAGCGCGCGGGTGGTCTCGTACTCCTCGGGGTGGAGGATCGCGAAGACCAGGTCCTCCAGCTCGGTCTTGAGGGCCTGGACGCCGAGGCGCTCGGCGAGCGGGATGAGGACGTCCCGGGTGACCTTGGCGATCCTGGCCTGTTTCTCGGGGCGCATCACGCCGAGGGTGCGCATGTTGTGGAGGCGGTCGGCGAGCTTGATGGACATGACCCGGACGTCGCTGCCGGTGGCGACGAGCATCTTGCGGAAGGTCTCGGGCTCGGCGGCGGCCCCGTAGTCGATCTTCTCGACCTTGGTGACGCCGTCGACGAGGTAGGCGACCTCGTCGCCGAACTCCCGGCGCACCTGATCGAGGGTCACCTCGGTGTCCTCGACGGTGTCGTGGAGGAGGGAGGCGGTCAGGGTGGTGGTCTCCGCGCCGAGTTCGGCGAGGATGAGGGTGACCGCGAGCGGGTGGGTGATGTAGGGCTCGCCGCTCTTGCGGAACTGGCCGCGGTGTGAGGACTCGGCGAGGACGTACGCCCGGCCGAGCACCGTCAGGTCGGCCTCGGGATGGTGGACGCGGTGCGCCTCCGCCACATGGCTGATGGCGTCGGGCAGCCGGTCACGGGGCGCCGGTCCGGCGGTGGCGTTCAGCAGGGCGGCGCGGCCGAGGCGGCGCAGGTCGATCCGGGCGCGTCCTCGTCTGCGGACGGCCACTTCGGTGGGGGCGGCCTCGGGGTTGGTGGCCTCTGCGCTCATGGGGCACCTCCGGCAACGTCGACCGGCGGTGGGCGGGCCAGGCGTGCCCGGGGGGCCGGTGCTTGATGCTACCGACCCCACCACGTGGCGCAGTCACGCTCTCGCTCAGCGTGAATCGGATCACCCATTCGAGCGATAAATCAGTCGTTGACAGTTTCGATTTCGTCGCACGCGATCATGCCGTCAGCCACGTGGGGTCGACGGTGCCCTCGGCGACGATGACCGCGGGTCCGGTCATGTCGATGCGGCCGTCGGGGTGCTCGGTGATGACGAGGGTCCCGCCGAGGACGTCGACGGTGTACGTGACGGGGGTGCCGGACGCGGCGGGGTCGACGCCGTCCCGACGGGCGGTGGCGACGGCGACGGCGCACGCGCCGGTGCCGCAGGAGCGGGTCTCGGCGGCGCCGCGCTCGTGGACCCGCATGGCGACGTGGCGGGGGCCGCGGTCGGCGACGAACTCGATGTTCACCCCGTCCGGGTAGACCGCGGCGGGCTCGTACGGCGGCTCGTCGTACAGGTTCCCGGCGTGTTCGAGGTCCTCGACGAAGGCGACCGCGTGCGGGTTGCCCATGTTCACGTTGCGCGCGGGCCAGCTGCGGTCGTCGACGGTGACGGTGACCCCGTCCTCGGGGAGCACCGCGCGGCCCATGGCGACGGTGACGGAGCCGTCCTTGTCCAGGTGGACGTACTTGACGCCGCCCCGGGTGGCGACGGCGACCTCGCCGGCGGTGACGTGCCCCGCGTGCTCCAGGTAGCGGGCGAAGACCCGCACGCCGTTCCCGCACATCTCGGCGACCGAGCCGTCGGCGTTCCGGTAGTCCATGAACCACTCGGCCTCGTCGGCCAGGTGGCGCGCGTCGGGGTGGGCGGCGCTGCGCACGACGTGCAGCAGCCCGTCGCCCCCGATGCCGGCCCGCCGGTCGCAGAGCCGCGCCACGACGGCGGCGGGCAGGTCGACGGCGTTCTCCGCGTCGGGGACGATCACGAAGTCGTTCTCGGTGCCGTGGCCCTTGAGGAAGGGGAGCGGCGAGGTCTGCGTGCTGGTCACGCGATCAACTGTACGGGTCGGGACCGACAGACGACTCGCCCTGTCCACAGGGCGGTCCCGCCGCCCCAGGCGCGCCCTGGCCCCTCCACCCCCGGCCCCACTCCACCCGGGCCCGCGCCGCGCTCCGTACGGGGCGAGCGACTCTGTACGGGCGCGGGCGCGTCGGGGCTCAGGACAGACGGGCGACCCCGTACGGGCTGGGGCGCGTCGCAGTTCAGCGCAGGCGGGTGACTCCGTACACGCGCGGGTGCGTCGCGGTTCAGCGCAGGCGGGCGACGCGCCAGACGGCGAGGGCCACCAGGGCCGCGATCGTCGACACGTAGAGGGCGAGGACGCGCCAGTTCGGGCGCTCGCCCGAGCCGCGGGGCGGGAGTCCCGGCCAGGTGTAGCCGACCTTGCGGGCGGCCATCATGCCCCAGCCCGCCGCGCAGGAGCTGATCAGCAGACCGAGCATCGCGACGACGGCGCCGCCGTCCCCCGAGCCGAAGGCGAGCGGGAACGCGAACATCAGCGAGCCGACGGCCGCCAGACCCACGATCGGGGCGAGCTGCCAGATCCGCAGCCGGCGCTGGGGGCGCAGCTCGACCTCGACCTCGTCGGCGTCGACCTCGACGGCCGTGCCCACGGCGTCGTCAGGACCGTCCGTGGTCAGCCCCAAGGCCGTCCCGACGGGGGCGTCGTCCGTCGGATGGCCCGGGGTGTCCCCCGACGGATCCGCCGTCGGGTCACCCAGGGCCGCCTCGTGCTGTTCTCTGTCGCGAGGGCCGGCCTCCATCGCCACGCGCCCTCCCCACTCGGACTTCACTTGGTCGATCGATGCTCGATGATGGCACGCTCATGACCGCCGAAATGACGGGCAGTGCGTCCCGATGCCATCACGTGATCAGGCTGTAACCGCTCGTTCGACCAACGACAGCGCCTCTCGCGGGAGTTCCCCGCGGTGATCTGCGGCTCCGCTGAGCCAGTGCACGCGCGGGTCGCGGCGGAACCACGAGTCCTGGCGGCGGGCGAAGCGCTTCGTGGCCCGCACGGTCTCGGCGCGCGCCTCGTCCTCGGTGCACTCCCCCGCGAGCGCCGCGAGGACCTGCTGGTAGCCGAGGGCGCGGGCCGCCGTGCGTCCCTCGCGCAGCCCCTGCGCCTCCAGGGCGCGCACCTCGTCGACGAGGCCGGCCTCCCACATCCGGTCCACGCGCGTGGTGATCCGCTCGTCGAGCTCGGGGCGGGCCACGTCGACGCCGATCTGGACGGTGTCGTAGACGGAGTCGGGGCCCGGGAGGTTGGCGGTGAAGGGCTTGCCGGTGATCTCGATCACCTCGAGGGCCCGGACGATGCGACGGCCGTTGCTGGGCAGGATCGCGCGGGCCGCCTCGGGGTCGGCCGCGGCGAGCCGGGCGTGCAGGACGCCGGAGCCGCGCTCTTCGAGCTCGGCCTCCAGGCGGGCCCGGACGGCGGGGTCGGTGCCGGGGAACTCCAGGGCGTCGACGGCCCCCCGTACGTACAGTCCGGAACCGCCGACGAGGACCGGGGTGCGGCCGGCCGCGAGCAGCCGGTCGATCTCGGCGCGGGCGAGCCGCTGGTACTCGGCGACGCTGGCGGCCTCCGTCACGTCCCAGATGTCGAGGAGGTGGTGCGGGACGCCGCCGCGCTCCTCAAGCGTCAGCTTGGCGGTCCCGATGTCCATCCCCCGGTAGAGCTGCATCGAGTCGGCGTTGACGACCTCGCCGTCGAGCTGCTGCGCCAGGAATACACCCAGATCGGACTTTCCGGCTGCCGTGGGGCCGACGACGGCGATGACCCGCGGGGCGGGAGCTGCGCTTCTCACCGCCCCAGTCTCGCAAACCTCCCGCCCGGTCCCCGAACGAGCTACGTGACGGGCCCCATCCGGCTTCGTTGCCTGTTGCGAGGTTCCGACCGTCGACCATCACGGAGCCCACCCCATCCGAGTACGCTATGGAGTGAATATGGGCGTTTTTGCAATGTTTCGCCGGAAGAAGCAGGACGTGGTCGAGGCCTCTCCCGAGGAGACCGGGACCGACGCCGGGACCGACACCGGGGCGGATGTCACGGCCGAGGCCCCGGCCGCTCCTGCGGAGGACGTCGAGACGGACGAGGTGACGGCCTCGGCGGCCGCCGAGGCCGTGGAGATCCCGAAGCAGCAGTCGGCCGAGGCCGCCGCCGACAACGAGGCGGGCGAAGGCGCCCGCCGGTAGGACACGGAACACGGGCCTCCGAGGTCCGCGGAGGGAAGGTGCCCCATGGGTCTCCTGGATTCGCTGAAGGCCAAGCTCGCCCCGGCCAAGGGCAAGGTCGCCGGCCTCGCGCAGCAGCACGGGGAGAAGATCGACCACGGCCTGGACAAGGCCGCGAAGCTGGTCGACGAGAAGACCAAGGGCAAGTACAGCGACAAGATCCAGTCCGGTACGGGCAAGGCGAAGCACGCCATCGACCGGATCGGACACAAGGACGACGGCACGCCCGGGAGCGGTGGCGCGACGCCGCCGCCGGCCGCCTGAGGACCGGCGTCACCCGACAGTCCCTCCGCACGGCGGACGGCCGCGGAGCATCACGCTCCGCGGCCGTCCGCCGTTCGTGCGTCCGGCACTCAGGACCAGGCGGCGACGAAGTACCCCACGCCGTACGGGGCGTCCTCGAACAGCAGCCGGCCGTCGAGGCCCGCGCCCTCGGCGGCGCCCGCGAGGACCTGCCAGGGGGCGCGGCCGGCCGCCTTCAGCTCGCCCGCGAGCCCGGCGTCCAGCGCGAGCAGCGCGGCCACGTCGGCCGTGCCGAGCGCCCGGGCCGCCTCCGCGTCGAAGCCGGCCGCGCGCTCGTCCAGGTAGCCCGGGGCCTTCACGGTCCGGCAGGCGCTGCCGTCGCCCATCACCAGGAGGGCGACCCGTTCGGCCGAGGCGGCGAGCTTGCGGCCCGTCGCGGCGCAGGCGTCCGTCGCTGTCGCCTCGGCCACGCCCAGGCCCTCGATCGGCGCGTCGGCCCAGCCGGCGCGGGCGAGGAGCCAGGCGGCGACGGCGAGGGAGGCGGGGAGGGGGCGGGGGCGGGGGTCGTCGTCGGGCCCGCCTTCGCCGAGTCGTACGGAGAGCTCGACGCCGAAGCCGGCGAAGGAGCCTGTCGCCCCGGCCGGATAGACGCCGTGCGCGTCCTCGGCGGCGGGCCCGAGGACGTACAGCCGGTCGGGACGGGCGGCGGCAAGCAGCCCGACGGCGTCCGCGCAGGCCGTCCGGGCGGCGTCCAGCTCGGGGGCGGCGCCGGTCGCGACCTCGGGTACGAGGAGCGGGGGGCTGGGGCAGACGGCTGCGGCGACAAGCATGATCCGCAGCCTACGCCTCCGGCCGTTGTGGGCGATCGTTCCGCCGGGGCGGCGCCCACCCCCGTTGTGGGCATGCGTTCCACCGGGCTGCGCCCACCCCCACCCCGTTGTGGGCAGGCGTTCCGCAAGGGGCGGAACGGGTGGGCACAACGGACCCGCGCCCTGCCGGCGCCAGAGGCTTCCGCGCCCTCACCCGCACCACGATGTGCACCGCCGCTACGGGTGCGGGCCCAGGCTCGGAACACGGAGGCGCCGCTAGAGGGCGCCGTCCCGTGTGCCCACCCGTCCCGCCCCAGCGGGACGATTGCCCACACGGGGGTGGGCGGGGGCGCCGTCCAGCGCAGGGCGCGGGCCCCACACAGGCGGGGAGGCGCCGCCCAGCGCGGGCGCGGGCCGCACGGGGCGGAGCGAAGCCCCAGCCGGGCGCGGGCCCACGCGGGGGTGGGCGAGGGCGCCGCCCGGCGCGGGTGCGGGTCCCACATGGGCGGGGGCACCGCCCGGCGCGGGCGCCGGCCGCACGGGGCGGGGCGAAGCCCCGGCCGGGCGCGGGCCCACACAGCGGGCGAACGGGGGTACCGCCCAGTCGGGCGCCGGCCCGCACGGGCAAGGTGTCAGTGGGTGCCGCAGGCCGGGGTTTCCGGGGTCGGGAGCGGGGCCGGGACGCCGATCTTCGGGAGGCCCAGGAGGACGCCCGTCTGCTTCGGGGCGGCCGTGCGCTTCTCCCACGCGTCACCCGCGCGCGTCCGACGGACGGAGGAGACCTCGCCCTCGGCAAGCAGGTGGTGCGGGGCCGCGTAGGTGATCTCGACGGTCACCACGTCGCCGGGGCGGACTTCCTCGGCCGGCTTCGTGAAGTGGACGAGACGGTTGTCGGGGGCGCGGCCCGAGAGGCGGTGGGTCTCGCCGTCCTTGCGGCCCTCGCCCTCCGCGACCATGACCTCCAGGGTGCGGCCGACCTGCTTCTTGTTCTCCTCCCAGGAGATCTCCTCCTGGAGGGCGACCAGGCGCTCGTAGCGCGCCTGCACGACCTCCTTCGGGATCTGGCCCTCCATGGTCGCCGCCGGGGTGCCGGGGCGCTTGGAGTACTGGAAGGTGAAGGCGTTGGCGAAGCGGGCCTCGCGGACGGTGTGCATCGTCTGCTCGAAGTCCTCCTCGGTCTCGCCGGGGAAGCCGACGATGATGTCGGTGGAGATGGCCGCGTGCGGGATGGACGCGCGGACCTTCTCGAGGATGCCGAGGAAACGCTCCTGCCGGTACGAGCGGCGCATCGCCTTGAGGATGGAGTCCGAGCCGGACTGGAGCGGCATGTGCAGCTGCGGCATGACGTTCGGCGTCTCGGCCATGGCCGCGATGACGTCGTCGGTGAAGTCGCGGGGGTGGGGGGAGGTGAAGCGGACGCGCTCCAGGCCCTCGATCTGCCCGCAGGCGCGCAGCAGCTTGCTGAAGGCCTCGCGGTCGCCCAGGTCGGAGCCGTACGCGTTGACGTTCTGGCCGAGCAGGGTGATCTCGGAGACGCCCTCGGCGACCAGCGCCTCGATCTCGGCGAGGATGTCGCCGGGCCGGCGGTCCTCCTCCTTGCCGCGCAGGGCGGGGACGATGCAGAAGGTGCAGGTGTTGTTGCAGCCGACGGAGATCGAGACCCAGGCGGCGTAGGCGGACTCGCGGCGGGTCGGCAGCGTGGAGGGGAAGGCCTCCAGGGACTCGGCGATCTCGATCTGCGCCTCTTCCTGGACGCGGGCGCGCTCCAGGAGGACCGGCAGCTTGCCGATGTTGTGCGTGCCGAAGACCACGTCGACCCAGGGGGCCTTCTTGACGATGGTGTCGCGGTCCTTCTGGGCGAGACAGCCGCCGACGGCGATCTGCATGCCGGGGCGCGTGGTCTTCATCGGGGCGAGCCGGCCGAGGTTGCCGTACAGCTTGTTGTCGGCGTTCTCGCGGACCGCGCAGGTGTTGAAGACGACGACGTCGGCGTCGCCGTCCGCGCCCTTGGGGGCCCGGACGTAACCCGCCTCTTCCAGCAGACCGGAGAGCCGCTCGGAGTCGTGGACGTTCATCTGGCACCCATAGGTGCGGATCTCGTAGGTCTTGGTGCCGTCAACGCTCACTGCGGTGCTCCGGTCGCTGCTGCTCGTCATGGATCCAAGGGTAGGCCGTCCGGGGAGAGCCTCCGGACCGCGCCGGAGCGCGGCCCCCTGCGGAAAACCGCAGGGGGGCCGGGTGGGAAGCCTCGTACCCGGGGCGAGCTGGGATTTCTAGCGTGAAGGGGTGCCGGGGCGAGGGTCCCGGGAAGTCGCTCGTCACCCTGGAGACCCACCGTGCCGATCACCGCGCTCCTCTCTCACCCGTCCCTTCCCCTGGCCGTGGCCGGGGAGCCCTCCGGCGGATTCGCCGGGTGGGCCGCCGGACTCGTCGACACGATGGGCGGGCCCGGCGCCGGGCTCGCCATCGCGCTCGAGAACCTCTTCCCGCCGCTGCCCAGCGAGGTGATCCTGCCGCTGACCGGTTTCGCCGCCGGGCAGGGGGTGCTCAGCCTCGCCTCGGCGCTGTTCTGGACGACGCTGGGCTCGGTGGTGGGGGCGGTGGCCCTCTACTGGATCGGCGCGCTGTTCGGACAGCGGCGGATGCACGCGCTCTGGGCCCGGCTGCCGCTGGTGAAGGTCTCCGATCTGGAGCGCACGGAGCGGTGGTTCGCCCGGCACGGCACCAAGGCGGTGTTCCTGGGCCGGATGGTGCCGATCTTCCGCAGTCTCATCTCCGTCCCCGCCGGGGTCGAGCGGATGCCGATGCACCTCTTCCTCACCCTCACGACGCTCGGCAGCCTCGTCTGGAACAGCGTCCTGGTGATGGCGGGTTACTGGCTCGGGGACCGCTGGGACCTCGTCGAGGGGTACGTGGGCGTGCTGTCCAAGGCCGTCCTGGTGCTGGTCCTGGTGGCCCTGGCCGCGTTCCTCGCCGTACGGCTCCGGGGGCGCGGGCGGGCGCAGCACCGCCGTACCTCGTGAGCGGGGAGCGGGAGCCCGTACCGCACGAAGTAGGCTCCGGGATCATGCGAGGGGGCGAGGGGGAGGCTTCGGCGGGCCGGCGGTTCGTCGGGGTGCTGCTCGGCTGCCTCAGTCCCCTGCTCTTCCTGGTCTCCGGTGCCGTCCTCGGACCCCTGCTGCTGTGGCCCCGCGCGCGTCCCGTCCTGATGGCCGGGGCCCGGCGGCTCGGCGCCCTGGAGCGGAGCCGCCGCTCGGTCTTCTTCGGCGACCGGTTCCCCGGCCCGTACGAGGTCCCCGACCGGCGGCTCCTCCGCTACCTCGCCGCCCGCGTGGGGGCCGGCCTGGTGACCGGGATCGTCCTCGGGCTCCTCGTCTTCGGCGAGGTCCTGGCCGTCCTGCTCGTCCGGGGCGTGGTCCGGGGCTCGCTCGGCTGGACCGAACTCCTCGGTCAGCTGCTGCTCGGCGGCGTCCTGCTCTTCCTCGACGTCCAGGGCCTGTACGCGCTGACCGCCCTCGACGCCCGCCTCGCGCGCGCGTGCTTCGGCCCCTCCGAGCAGGAGCTGCTGCGGCGCCGCATCGACGAACTCGCCCTCAGCCGGGCCGCCGTGGTCCAGGCCGTGGACACCGAGCGCCGGCGGATCGAGCGCGACCTCCACGACGGCGTCCAGCAGCGGCTGGTGGCCCTGGCCATGCTGCTCGGCCGGGCCCGCCGGGGCCGGGAGCGCGACCCTGAGCAGGCGGACGCCCTGCTGCGGCAGGCGCACCGGGAGGCCCAGGACGTCCTGGCCGAGCTGCGGGACGTGGCCTGGCGGGTGTACCCCGCGGCCCTCGACAGCCTGGGCCTCGAAGAGGCGCTCGGCGGGGTGGCGCAGCGCTGCGGGCTCCCGCTGCGCGTCCGCTTCGAGGCGGGGGACGCGCCGCTGCCCCCGCCGGTGGAGACCGCCGCGTACTTCGTGGTGTCGGAGGCCGTCACCAACGCCGCCAAGCATTCCGCCGCCTCCGCCGTCTCCGTGCGCGTGACGCGCGTCGGCCCGCTGCTCACCGTGCGGGTCGAGGACGACGGCCGGGGCGGCGCGGACCCGGCGGGCAGCGGGCTCACCGGGCTGCGCAGCCGGGTCGCCGCGCTCGACGGGACCCTGCGCGTCGACAGCCCCCTCGGGGGACCCACCACTCTTGTCGCGGAGCTGCCGTGCGCGTGATCCTGGCCGAGGACTCGACCCTGCTGCGGGAGGGCCTGGTGCGGCTGCTCGTCGAGGAGGGCCACGAGGTGCTCGCCGCGTTCGGCGACGCGGAGACCCTCGTCGCCGAGGTCGGGGCGCGGCGCCCGGACGTCGTCGTCGCCGACATCCGGATGCCGCCGACCCACACCGACGAGGGGCTGCGGGCCGCCGTGGAGATCCGCGAGCGGCTGCCGGAGACGGGGGTGCTCGTGCTCTCGCAGTACGTCGAGCGCAGCTACGCGGCCCGGCTCCTCGCCGCCGGCGCGGAACGGGTCGGCTACCTCCTGAAGGACCGGGTGGCGCAGGTCGAGGAGTTCCTCGACGCTCTGGAACGGATCCACGCGGGCGGGGCGGCGATCGACCCGCAGGTCGTGCACCAGCTCGTCGTCCGCAGCACCCACGCCGATCCGCTGGCCCGGCTCACCCCGCGCGAGCGGGAGGTCCTGGAGGTGCTGGCCCAGGGGTACACGAACGCGGCGATCGCGCGGCAGCTGCACCTCTCGCTGAGCGCGGTCGAGAAGTACCTCAACGCCGTCTTCGACAAGCTGGAGCTGCACCGGACCGACGGCTACAGCCGGCGGATCCTGGCCGTGCTGCGCTACCTGGAGGCCTGAGCCCACTCGCTCAGCACGTCGTCGGTGTGCTCGCCCGGCAGCGGGGCACGGCCCGGAGCGGCTGCCGGGGTGCGGTCGAAGCGGGAGGCGGGGGCCGGCTGGACGGTGTCGCCGACCGCCACGAACGCGCCGCGCGCGGCCAGCTGGTGGTGCTCGGCCGCCTCGGCGGCGGTGAGGACCGGGGCCACTCCGGCGTCCACGGCGTCGAAGAGCTTCACCCAGTGCGCGCGGTCCCGGCTGGCGAAGCGGGCGGCGATCAGGGCGCGCAGCTCCGGCCAGGCGGCCGCGTCGGCGCGGTCGGGCAGGGTGTCCTCCTCCGTCAGGCCCAGCTGCTCCAGGAGGTTCCGGTAGAGCCGGGGTTCGATGGCGGCGACCGCGAGGTGCAGGCCGTCGGCGGCCGCGTAGAGGGAGTAGTGCGGGGCGTCGGTGACGGTGTGGTTGCCGGGGACCGCGCGCCACTGGTGGATCAGGGTGGCGATCAGGGCGGCGCCGTCCGCGAGGGCCGTGTCGACGACCTGGCCCCTGCCGGAGCGCTCCCGCTCGTGGAGTGCGGCGAGCAGCCCGTGCACGCGGCTTCTTCTTCGCCGAGCTCTTCGGCCCCGTGCCGGCGCCCGGGGACGACCGCTACGGCGGCCTCGCCCCGGACCTCGTGCGGCGGATCGCCGCCGACTTCGCCGCCGTCTCCCCCGACGAGTGGTTCGCGCGGCTCGGGGAGATCGCCGGGCGCCACGGCCACGCCCCGGACACGGCCTCCTGGCGGCGGGACCCGGACCGCTGGGCGGGACCGCCGAGGACGGTCGCGAACGTGGTCCGGGTCGCGCTCACGGGCGCCACCCGCAGCCCGGATCTCCTCGCCGTGGCCCGGGCGCTGGGCCGGGACGAGGTGGTGCGCCGCCTCACCGCCGTGGCGCGGTGAGGCGGCGGGACTTCAGTCCAGCGGCAGGGTCCGCGCCGGGGCGCGGACGGCCGGGGCCGTTGCCCTGAGGAGCCCCTTGTCGCTGGAGCTCGCGGGCGCGTCGGCGCCCACCGGGGTGGTGGTCATGGGCCGGGAGGCGGCACAACGCTGCTTCTCGGCCTCGGACATGGGCCCGGTGCGCTGGAGCAGCCGGTCGGGCACGGCGCGGGAGGGTCCGTCGACGACGGCGTGCAGCCGGTAGTCGTCCTTCTTGGAGACGAACCAGCCCTCGACCCGCTCGCGGCTGGGCTGCAGCTCGACCCAGCTGACCTCGCCGGGCTGGATCCGCTCGACGACGGTCCGCTGGTCGCCGCTGAACCACTGCCAGGCCCGCTGCCAGCCCTTCTCGTAGGCCTGGGAGAACTGGGTGGCCATCGGCCGTTCCTTGATCCGCTTGGCGTCCTCGACCGGGTCGCCGCTCGTGGGCAGCCGGGCCACTTCGGGGAGGGCGAGTCCGGCGTCGGCGTACGTCTGGGCGATGCTGTCGTGGCTGCGCTCGGAGTACGAGAGGACGCGGCTGTGCTCCAGGGTGTTCCGGGTGCAGTTGACGTAGGCCTCGCCGACGACCCGTGCCTCGTCGTAGTAGCGGAAGGAGGTCCGGGCGTCCGGCCGGAACGTGCAGGCGTTCTCGCCGTTGCAGGCGGCGGCCGCGTTGTGCAGGGTGCTCTCCCGTTCGTTGCCCTTGTACGCCTCCGCGGTGCCGAGGCGCGTCTTGTCGACGGTCTTGTCGACGGCGGGCGGCACCTCGACGGCGCGGATGCGGGCGATCATCGGCGAACAGGTCACATGGGTGCGGGAGTCGGTGACGCGCGAGGTGAAGGTGAGCACCGGCTCGTTCTCGCCGGCGGTGAAGACGTAGGCGCGGCCGGTCCAACGACCTTTGCCCGGCGTGCCCTTGACGCGGTCGGGGTCGCCGGCGGTGGTGACCTCCTGGACGGCGCCGCCGGAGCCGCCGACCGCGTACGGCTGGCCGTCGACGACCTGTTCGCCGGTGCACTCCTTGGAGACGGCGGGGCTGTCCTCGTAGGTCACGGTGACCCTGGCGCCCGCGCGGACCCCGCGGAGCCGCTGGCGGAGGGTGTTGCCGTCCTTCTGGAGGGCGACGCCGTGGGAGGCGTCGGTGCGGCCGGAGGCGGCGGGCGAGTAGCGCTGGTTGAGGCCGGTCCAGAAGTCGATGCCGACGGTGGTGGGGCCGTCGCCCTTCATGGCGGGGTCGGCGAAGTCGCCGTTGAGGACGGGGACGGCCTGCTCGGCGGGGGCGGCGGTGGAGGGCGCGGCCAGGGGCAGCAGCAGACCGGCGGCGCCGAGGACGGTGAGCGCGGACAGGGAGCGGTTCATGGCGGGACTCCTCCGGGTCAGTTGGCGTCGGCCGGCAGGGCGACTTCACGCTTCGGCTCGACGCCCGGCGGCACCGCGCGGGCGGCCGGGACCTCGCGTTCCGCGTGCCGGTGTTTCCCGTCGCCGCCCTCGCCCTCAGCGGTGTTTCCGGCGGGGCGCGTGCCGCCGCAGACGCCGGCGGGCGCGGCGTACGTCTGGGCGATGAACGTGCTGCTGGTGACCATCGAGGGGCTGTCCACGGCGATGCCGATGATGCGCTGCCCGGTCTTGGCGATGAGGCTGCCGACCACGCGCTTCATCGCGGCGCTCGCGCCGAAGACGAGCATGTCGTGCGCGTGGACGGTGCTCTTGTAGACGGTCTCCTCGCTGTTCTCGACCGTCCACGACTTGGAGTACGTGGCCTTGAAGGCGGCCTCGAAGGCGAGGCGCGCGGTCAGCGAGCCGGACGCGGTCGCGCCGCCGGAGACGGTGGTCTTGTTGCCGTTCGACGAGGTGGGGCCTTTGTCGAGCTGGGGCGTCTTGTGTTCCATCGCGGTCTCGTTCGCGAGATTGGCGGTCACCTGGCCCGAGGCGGCGACCGTGCCCTCGGCGGTGATCCGGCCGGAGATCTCGCCGCCGATGTTGTCGGTGGTGCCGGTCTTCAGGGTGACGGTCCGCTCGACGTTCATGTCGCTCTGGGTGCAGTTGACCACCGCGTTGCCGAGGGACTTCACGGTGGTGGCGTACTCGCGGCTCAGCTTGGGGTCGATGGCGAAGGTGCAGGCGGAGCGCTCGGTCCGGCAGTGCTTCAGGACGTCGTCGACCTCGGCCGGCCGGCCGTCGGCGGTGAGGGCGCGGGGGACGGGGGTCTCGCCCGGGCCCTGCTCTGCGGCGGCGGGCGGGGCGAGCAGCGTCAGCGGGGCGGTGAGGCCCAGGGCGAGCACGGGCAGGAGGGCGCGGGGACGGCGCGGAGACATGACGAAGGAGCCCTTCGAGGGGGTGGGTGAGTGGGTGGGGTTCAGGAGCCGAGCAGGGAGCAGAGCTGGTCGACCGGGAAGGGGGACTGTCCCGGGTCGGTGGACCCCTGCGGCAGCGAGCCGGGGAAGGAGGCGCAGGTCGAGGTCACGGCCTCGGTCGCGTTGTTCCCCGGTTCGGGCCTGTTCGAGGAGATGGTCTCGGTCATGTCCTTGAGGCCCTGCTCCTCGTCGGCGCCCTTGCCGCCGGTCAGCTTGCCCATGCAGGAGGACGAGCCGGGCGGGCACTCCTTGAGCTTCTCCCCGGCCGCCTTGATGTCCTTGCCGGCCTGGGCGGCCGCCTCGTCGTTCTTCTTCTGCTTCTCCTCGATCTCCTTGGCCTCCTTGGCGTTGGCCTCCTTGTCCAGGCAGGCCTGGTCGTCGGGCTTGCACTCCTCCGCGTGGGCGACGGAGGTCATCGGCAGGGCCAGGGCGGCGGCGAGCAGGACGGCGCCGAGGGCACGGCGCGCTTTCGCGTAGGGCATGGGAACTCCCTTGGGACAGGGGTGTGTTGGGTGGCTCGGAAGGGGACGCCAGGGGCGGACAGGGGACTGTCCTCAAGATCACCGAGCGTGCTTCGAAGCTAACCGCAGGGGCCCCGGCGTCCCGGCAGGACACACGGCGCGGCGCGCGCCGACGGGCCCGCTCACCACTTCGGCGGAGCGCACTGGGAGCCGCCGCGAGGGTCCGGATCCGCGTCCTTCCCGGGCCGCTTCCCGGATCCGCCGGTCCACCCGTTCGTAGGGAGTCCGGGGTGCCGCAGTGCAGGCGGGCAGCCGTGCGCGGCGGGGGTCCTCACTCCCCCGGACGCCGCCGTTCGGCGGCCCGCCGGCGGCGTCCGCGAGGGCCCGCCCGGGAGCGCCCGGAGGGCCGAACGCGCCCCCTTCCGCACGAGCCCGAACGGAGGTCCGTCAAACGGGTGTTTCAACGCGTCCGGCTCGCCTCGGTGATCATTCTCGGCCAGTCTGATCTTGTGCCCGGCGGCCCGTCCCGGCCGCCGCACCAGGCCTTGGGCACCCCATGCCCGAGGCGCCGGCACGGCCTGTCCGCATGACCCGCGCCCCCGTCCCGCGCGTGCCTCCGCCTCCCCCGCGGTGCCGCCGGCCGACCGGGCGCAGCGCTCCCGTATGTCCCCATCGAAGGAGAGCAGAGCCATGTCCCGTACACGCCGCAGTCCCCTGCGTACCCCCTTCGGAGGCCTGGCCGTCCTCACGGCCGCCGCCGCACTCGCCGCCGTACCGACCACCCTCGCACTCGCCAACGAAGGCAATCCGACCGTGCTGAGCTGGGGCGCGGGCCGCACCGGCCAGCTCGGCAACGGCACGCTCGCCGACAGCCTCAGCCCGACCTCGGTCACCAGCCTCTTCCGCGGCGACGTCGACCAGGTCTCGGCCGGCGGCACGTCCTCGGCCGACTCGTTCGTCCTCGCCCGTACGGACAAGACGGTCAAGTCCTGGGGCCACAACTCCGCCGGCCAGCTCGGCAACGGCGGCAACACCAACCAGACCGTGCCCACCACCGTCCCGCGCCTGACCAACATCAAGGACATCGCCGCCGGCGGAAAGCACGCCCTGGCTCTCGACACCAGCGGCCAGGTCTACTCCTGGGGCGACAACGCCTACGGGCAGCTCGGCAACAACCGCACCGGCGACAGCCGTACGGTCCCCGACCGCGTCCAGGGCATGCCCAAGGTCAAGCAGATCTCGGCCGGCTGCGACTTCAGCCTCGCCCTCCTGGAGAACGGCAAGGTGTACGCGTGGGGCCGCGGCATCCACGGCCAGCTCGGCAACGGCAGCCGGGCCACCAGCTCCGTGCCCCGGCAGGTGCAGGGCCTGGAGAACATCGTGGAGATCGACGCCGGCTGCTACCACGCGCTCGCGCTGACCGCCGACGACACGGTCAAGTCCTGGGGCTACAACCTCTACGGCCAGCTCGGAAACTCCTCCACCAAGTCCTCCACCGTGCCCGTGGACGTCGACTGGGTGGAGGGCGTCTCCGACATCGAGGCGGGCGCCTTCCACAACTACGTGAAGACGAGCGACAGTCATGTCTGGGGCTGGGGCAACAACCAGTACGGCCAGCTCCTGGAGGGCGACGAGGCCTTCGGCGACAACGTCTCCCGCACCAACCGCACCGCCCCCGTCGAGATCCCGCGCCTGGAGGGCGTCCAGCACCTCGCCGCGGGCGCCCGGCACGGCGTCGCCGTCACGGCCGACGACGTCTTCGCCTGGGGCCACAACGGCGAGGGCCAGCTCGGCAACGGCACGACGGTCTCCCGCTTCGAGTCGGTGAAGATCCTCAACGAGGGCTCGGCGATCAAGGCGGTGGCCGTCTCCCTGGGCGGCAACACGACGTACGCGTACTGAGCGGGGGCGTGCTCCCATGACGTACACGTACGCCCGCGGTGCCGCCGCCTGCCTCGCGCTCCTCGGTCTCGCCGTCTCCCCGGCGCACGCCGAGCCAAGGGACCCGTGGGTACGGGCCTGGGGCCTGAACACGGCGGGCCAGCTCGGCAACGGCGGCACGCTCGACCAGCAGACACCGTCCGCCGTCCAGGGACTCGCACGGTCCGACGTGCGCGAACTCGCCGGAGGCGGCGGCAACAGCGTCAACTCCTTCGCCCTCGCCCTCCTCCACGACGGCACCGTCCAGGCCTGGGGCGGCAACTCCAACGGCCAGCTCGGCGACGGCACCACCACCGCCCGGGGGTTCCCCGCGGCCGTCGCGGACCTCTCGGGCGTGTCCCAGGTCGCCGCCGGCGTCCACTTCGCCTTCGCCGTACGCGGCGGGCGTGTCCTCGCCTGGGGCGACAACGCCTTCGGACAACTGGGGAACGGTGCCACCGGCCCCACGGCGGTGCCCCGTCCGGTCTCCGTCCAGAGCCTGGACAAGGTGAAGGACGTCGCCGCCGGCTGCTACCACGCCGCCGCCCTCCGCGAGGACGGCACGGTCTGGACCTGGGGCCGGAACACCGACGGCCAGCTCGGCATCGGCTCGGCGACCGACCAGAACACCCCGAAGAAGGTGCCGGACGTGGTGGACGCCGTGGCGATCGCCATCGGCTGCCACCACACCCTCGCGCTCACGGCCGACGGCACGGTCAAGGCCTGGGGGCGCGGCACCTACGGCCAGCTCGGCAACGACAGCACCGAATCCAGCCCGTCGCCCGTGGACGTGCGGCACCTCGACGGCGTCGCGAGGATCTACTCCGGCGGCTATCACTGCTTCGCCGTCCTCGACGACGGCAGCGTCCGCGCCTGGGGGTGGAACACGGCCGGTCAGCTCGGCGACGGCACCGCCGTCAACCGGACCACCCCGGTCCAGGCCCCCGCACTGAGCGGCGTCCAGGCACTGGCCGGCGGCTGGAAGCACACCCTCGCCGTCCTCGACGACGGCTCCGTCCTCGCCTGGGGAGACAACAGCTCCGGCCAGCTCGGCGACGGCACCACCACCTCCTCCCTCACCCCGGTCCTCGCCCTGCCCGAGGGCAGCGGCACGACCCGCGTCGCGGCCTCCACCGTGTGGAAGGCCAGCTACGCCTACTGACCCCGAAAGGTCCCCATGCAGCTCCCCGCACGCACCGCCCTGCTCGCCGCGCTGTCCCTCGCGGCCCTCACCACCGCCCTCCCCGCCCACGCCGCCGGCACCGACCCCTGGGTCCGCGCCTGGGGCGAGAACGCCCAGGGGCAGCTGGGCAACGGCAGCGTCCTCGCCCAGCAGACCCCCGCGGCGGTCACCGGCATCACCCGTGACGACGTCCGCGAGCTGTCCGGCGGCGGAGGCGGCACCGGCACCACCGCCAACCCCTTCGCCGTCGCCCTCCTCAAGGACGGCACCGTGAAGAGCTGGGGCTCCAACGCCACCGGCCAGCTCGGCAACGGCACCCTCACCGCACAGTCCTTCCCCGCGGCCGTCGCCGGGCTCTCCGGCGTGAGCGAGGTCTCCGCAGGCCTCAACCACGTCCTCGCCGTCAAGGGCGGCCGGGTCCTCGCCTGGGGCGCCAACGCCTCCAAGCAGCTGGGCACCGGCCAGGACACCACCAACCCGTACAAGGCCCCGATCCCGGTGCAGAGCCTGGACAAGGTGAAGGACGTCGCCGCGGGCTGCGACTTCAGCGTGGCGCTCCGGCAGGACGGCACGGTCTGGACCTGGGGCAAGGGCGACAACGGACGTCTGGGCACCGGCAACAACACCACGCGCGAGACCCCGCAGAAGGTCCCCGACCTCGTCGACGTCGAGTCCGTCGCCGTGGGCTGCGACCACGTCCTCGCGCTCACCGCCGACGGCACCGTCAAGGCCTGGGGCAAGGGCGCCGAGGGTCAGCTCGGCAACGACTCCACCACCGACAGCAACAAGCCCGTCGACGTCGCCTACCTCGACGCCGTGGCCAGGATCTTCGCCACCTCCGCGTCCGGCTTCGCCGTCCTCGACGACGGCAGCCTGGCCGGCTGGGGCAAGAACACCGACCGGCAGCTCGGCGACGGCACGAACGCCAACCGCACCACCCCGGTCGTCCTGGACACGCTCAAGGGCGTCCAGAGCATCTCGGGCGGCGCCGACTTCACCGTGGCCGCGCTCGACGACGGCTCGGTGATCGGCTGGGGCGCCAACGCGGCCGCCCAGCTCGGCGACGGCTCCACGACGGCGCCCACGGGCACGACGGTGGCGCTGCCGCCGGGCAGCGGCATCACCCAGGTCGCCACGACCGTGACGGGCAAGTCCGCGTACGCCTACTGACGGCAGCACCTACTCGCAGGTACGGAGGTCCGTGCGCGCACCCGCACGGACCTCCGGTCCGCCCTCGCGACGGGCCCGATCCGGCTCCCCACACCGTCGAGCCTGGCCAGACGCGGCGGTGAGCTGGCAGGATCGCGGCATGTTCGCCTCGCTCTCCCGTGCCGCCCGCCGCCGTCTCCTGGCGGTCGCGGCCGCGCTGCTGGCGGTGTGCGGGGTGCTCGTGTGGTGGCTGATTCCTTTCGGCTCCCCCGCCCCGAGCGGCTCGGTCACCTTCAGTACGGGTGTCCCCACCGGCGTCTACCAGAAGTACGGGGAGCTCCTCAAGAACGCCCTGGCGCAGGACCTGCCCGAGGTGTCGATAACGCTCAAGGACAGCGAGGGCTCCCAGCAGAACCTGGCCCGGGTCGCGACCGGCGAGGCCGACTTCACGGTCGCGACGGCCGACGCGGTGGCCCAGTACCAGCGCGACCGCAGGCCCGGCTTCGAGCGGCTGCGCGGCTGCGCACGGCTCTACGACGACTACGTACAGCTCGTCGTGCGCAAGGGCTCCTCGGTGCAGCGGGTCCAGGACCTGCGCGGGCTGCGGGTCGGCGTGGGCCAGGACGGCTCCGGCGTGCGGCTGATCGCCGACCGGGTGCTCGCGGCGGCCGGCCTGACGCCCGTCCGGGACATCGAACCGGTGTCGGCGGGCATCGACACGATGCCGGGGCTCCTGGAGCACGGCGAGCTGGACGCCTTCTTCTGGTCCGGCGGCCTGCCGACCGAGGCGGTGCAGAAGCTGTCCGAGCGCTTCCCGGTCCGGCTGATCCCGCTGGACGCCCGGCTGGTCGACCGGCTGCACGACGTCGGCGAGTCGACCCGGCACTACCGGTCGGCGGTGATCCCGGCGGACGCGTACGCGAAGGCGCAGGACGGCCGGCCGATCGAGACCCTGGCGGTGGCGAACCTGCTGGTCACCACGGTGGACGCGGACGAGGACATGGTGGAGGGCTTCACCCGTACGGTGATCAGGAGCCGGGACGGGATCGGCCGCCAGGTGCACCCGGCCCAGCTGGTGGACCTGCGGACGGCCGTCTACACCGAGCCCCTGACGCTCCACGACGGCGCCCGCCGCTACTACCGCTCCGTGAAGCCCTGACCACTGCGGCTCTGTGAAGCCTGACCACTACCGCTCTGTGAAGCCCTGACCACTACCGCTCTGTGAAGCCCTGACCACTACCGCTCTGTGAAGCCCTGACCACTACCGCTCTGTGAAGCCCTGACCCGGGTCCCGCTCCGCGGGGGCGTGCCGGGGCACGGTGACCGTCACCTGCAGCCCGTGCGGCTCGTTCGGGGCGAAGGTCACGCCTCCGCCGCCCGCCGTCAGCAGGACGCGCGCGATGGAGAGGCCGAGGCCCGAGCCCTTGATGTTCTGGTGCCGGCCCGAGCGCCAGAAGCGGTCGCCGACCCGGCCGAGCTCCTCCTCGGTGAGGCCGGGCCCGTGGTCGGCGACGACGACGGCCACGGTCGCCCGGTCCGGGACGACGGTGACGGTGACCGACTCCCCCGCGGGGGTGAACTTCAGCGCGTTGTCGATCACGGCGTCGAGGGCGCTGGAGAGGGCCACCGGGTCCGCCCAGGCGGTGACCGCCCCGCACTCCCCGGTCAGGGTGACGCCCTTGTCCTCGGCGACCGGGCGCCAGGACGCGACCCGCTCGGCGGTGAGCGCGCCGACGTCGGTGAGCTGCAGCTCGGCCGCCGCGTGCTCGGCGAGCGCCAGGTCGAGGAGGTCGTCGAGGACCTGCGCGAGGCGCTTGCCCTCGGTCCGTACGGAGGCGATCTCCTCGTTGCCCTCGGGGAGCTCCAGGGCGAGCAGCTCGATCCGCAGGAGCAGCGCGGCCAGCGGGTTGCGCAGCTGGTGGGAGGCGTCGGCGACGAAGGCCCGCTGCTGTTCGAGCGCGTCCTCGACGTTGTCGGCCATCTCGTTGAACGAGCGGGCGAGGCGGCGTAGTTCGGGAGGTCCGCCGGTGGCGGCGACGCGGGAGTTCATCTGCCCGGTGGCGATGTCGTGGGTGACGGCGTCGAGGACGCGGACCGGTCGCAGTACCCAGCCGGTGAGCCGGAAGGCGGCGCCGACGGCGAGGAGCATCGCGGCGGCCTCGCCCGCGAAGATCAGCAGCCAGCCGCGCAGGATGCGGGAGCGGAGCTGTCCGGTGGGCGAGTCGGTGACGACGACGGCGACGACGTCCCCGTCGCGGACGACCGGGGAGGCGATGGTGAGCCGTGCGTTCCCCTGCCAGGGCCAGACCTGGGGCGGGTCGTGGCTGCGGCGCCCGAGCAGGGCCTCGTTGAAGGCGCGCCGGCCCTCCCCGTCGTACGGGACGACCCAGTCCTCGGGGGCGGCGGCCATGGCGCGGTTGTCGCGGTAGAAGATCCCGGCGCGGATGCCGTACACGTCGTGGTAGCTGGCGAGTTCGCCGCCGAGGGTGGTGCGCCGCTCGTCGGTGCCGGGGCTGCTCTCGTTGACGAACTGGGCGAGGGCGGCGAAGCGGGCGGCGTCGTCGAGCCGGTCGACGACGACCCGCTGCTGCTCGGACGCGGCGAGGCTGGCGGCGAGCGGGAAGCCGAGGGCGAGCAGCACGCCGGCCATCAGCACGATGAGCAGCGGGAGGAGTCGGGTGCGCACGTGCGGAGCCGCCCCCTACGCGGCGGGGGCGACGAGGCGGTAGCCGACGCCCCGCACGGTCTCGATCAGGGCGGGCATCCGCAGCTTGGAGCGCAGGGAGGCGACGTGCACCTCCAGGGTGCGGCCGGTCCCCTCCCAACTGGTCTGCCAGACCTCGCTGATGATCTGCTCGCGGCGGAAGACGACGCCGGGCCGCTGGGCGAGGAGGGCGAGCAGGTCGAACTCCTTGCGGGTGAGCGGGACGCTCTCGCCGTCGATGCTGACCCGGCGGGTGGGCAGCTCGACGGTGACGGAGCCGAGCCGCAGCACGGTCTCGTCGGCGGCGCCCGCGGTCCCCGCGGTCTCCTCGGATCCGGTGCGGCGCCGGCTGACGGCGTGGATGCGGGCGAGGAGCTCGCCGGGGTCGTAGGGCTTGACGACGTAGTCGTCGGCGCCGAGGTTGAGCCCGTGGATCCGGGAGCGTACGTCTCCGCGCGCGGTCACCATGATCACCGGGGTGGTGGTGAGCTTCCGGATGCGGCCGCAGACCTGGTAGCCGTCCTGGTCCGGGAGACCGAGGTCGAGCAGGATCACGCCGAACGAGGGCCGGTCGCCCTGGGCGGTGGGCAGGACGGCCTGGAGGGCCTCCTCGCCGTTGCGGGCGTGCGTGACCGTGAAGCCGTGCTTCGCGAGGATCGCGGAGAGTGCGGCGGCGACGTGGTCGTCGTCCTCGACGAGCAGCAGTCGCATGCGTACCTCCTCCGTGAAGTTCCTTGTGTCTGCCGATGGCGGCTCTCTGTGTACCAGGTGGTACCAGGGCATGAACACCGAACATGGGTGTCACAGTCAAGTGTCCCCCTGTTACGCCACCGTTTCCGTTATGGACCCGGTACGGCCGAGGGTGCCGCCTTCACACACTGTGTCCGGTTGCGGCCGTATCGTTATCCTCAATTTCCGCTCAGATGTGATGACGCTCCTCACATCGGGTCTCTAGTGTCCTCCCCAACCGAGGAGGACGGAGCAAGAGGCCGATGAGCGGAGAGTCAGTGTCCAAGGATCCCGAGGGCACCCCGCGCACCGCGGACGACCTGGTCGTACTGTCCGATGTGAACAAGCACTTCGGCGCGCTGCATGTCCTCCAGGACATCGATCTGACGATCACCCGCGGCGAGGTCGTCGTCGTCATCGGACCGTCAGGGTCCGGCAAGTCGACGCTGTGCCGCACGATCAACCGGCTGGAGAGCATCGACTCCGGCACCATCACCATCGACGGCAGGCCGCTGCCGCAGGAGGGCAGGGAACTCGCCCGGCTGCGGTCCGATGTCGGCATGGTCTTCCAGTCGTTCAACCTCTTCGCGCACAAGACGGTGCTCGAGAACGTGATGCTGGGCCAGATCAAGGTCCGCAAGACGGAGAAGAAGGCCGCCGAGACCAAGGCCCGGGCCCTGCTCGACCGGGTCGGGGTCGGCACCCAGGCGGACAAGTACCCCGCTCAGCTCTCCGGTGGTCAGCAGCAGCGCGTGGCGATCGCCCGCGCGCTCGCGATGGGCCCGAAGGTCATGCTCTTCGACGAGCCGACCTCGGCCCTCGACCCGGAGATGATCAACGAGGTCCTGGAGGTCATGCAGCAGCTGGCCCGGGACGGCATGACGATGGTGGTCGTGACCCACGAGATGGGCTTCGCGCGCTCCGCCGCCAACCGCGTGGTCTTCATGGCCGACGGACGCATCGTCGAGCAGGCGACGCCCGAGGAGTTCTTCAGCAACCCGCGGAGCGACCGCGCCAAGGACTTCCTGTCCAAAATCCTTCACCACTGAGCGGGTTCACGACCTAGTCTTCCCAACTCACGCCTACTCAAGGGACTTTTCTCCATGAAGCTTCGCAGTGTCTCCGCCGCCGCCGCGGCCGCCGTCGTCCTCGCCCTGACCGCCACCGCCTGTGGCAGCGGCTCCGACTCCGGCAGCAACGGCGACAAGATCACCATCGGCATCAAGTTCGACCAGCCGGGCCTCGGTCTGAAGACCCCGGACGGCACGTACGCCGGTTTCGACGTCGACGTCGCCAAGTACGTGGCCAAGGAGCTCGGTTACTCCGAGGACAAGATCAACTGGAAGCAGTCGCCCAGCGCCGAGCGCGAGAACCTGATCAAGAACGGTGACGTGAAGTTCGTCGTCGCCAGCTACTCGATCAACGACAAGCGCAAGAAGGAGGTCGACTTCGCGGGTCCGTACTTCCTGACCCACCAGGACCTCCTCGTCCGCTCCGACGACAACTCGATCACCAAGGTCGACGACCTCAACTCCAAGAAGCTCTGCTCGGTCACCGGCTCGACCTCCGCGCAGAACGTCAAGGAGAAGCTCGCCCCGAAGGCCGACCTCCAGCAGCTCGGCGGCTACTCCGAGTGCCTCACCGGCCTGGAGAACAAGGCCGTCGACGCCCTGACCACGGACGCCTCGATCCTCGCGGGCTACGCCTCGCAGAAGGAGCACCAGGGCAAGTTCAAGCTCGTCGGCCTGAAGATGAGCGACGAGAACTACGGCATCGGCCTGAAGAAGGGCGACGACGAGCTGCGCGGCAAGATCAACAAGGCGCTGGAGAAGATGGTCTCCGACGGCACCTGGGAGAAGCTCGTCAAGCAGCACTTCGGCCCCTCGGGCTACAAGTACGAGCCCGCGCCGGCGATCCAGAACTAACCCGCCGCCGCTGTGACGGCCGCCCCGCGCACGGGCGGCCGTCGCACCGGCACCGGCCGCCGCCCTCGCGGCGGCCTCCACACCGACCGACCACCAGGGGAGAGCGCGGGGCATCGTGTTCGACTTTCTTGATTCCGGGCAGTACGACCTGCTCGGCGCCTTCTGGGTGACGGCGCAGCTCGCCTTCTACTCGGCGATCGGCTCGCTGATCTGGGGCACGGCCCTGGTCGCCATGCGGGTCAGCCCGGTCCCGCTGATGCGGGGCTTCGCCACCGCGTACGTGAACGTCGTCCGGAACACTCCGCTGACGGTCGTCCTCGTCGCCTGCCTGCTGGGCCTCAACCAGACCCTGCTCATCTCGCTCGGCGCCGACCGCTCCGAGGACATCGGCTTCCGTCTCGCCGTCCTCGGACTCGTCGCGTACACCGGCACCTTCGTCTGCGAGGCGCTGCGCTCGGGCATCAACACCGTGCCGCCGGGCCAGGCCGAGGCCGCCCGCGCACTGGGCCTGAGCTTCACCCAGGTCCTCCGGCTCGTGGTCCTCCCGCAGGCCTTCCGCGCCGCGGTGACCCCGCTCGCCAACGTCCTGATCGCCCTCACCAAGAACACGACCGTGGCGGCCGCGATCGGCGCCGCCGAGGCTTCGCTCCTGATGAAGACGATGCTCGAGAACGAGAGCGACGCGCTCTTCGCCGTCTTCGCGATCTTCGCCTTCGGCTTCATCGTCCTCACCCTCCCCACCGGCCTGATCCTGGGCTGGGCGGCCAAGCGACTGGCGGTGAAGCGATGAGCTCCGTCCTGTACGACACCCCCGGCCCGCGCGCCAAGCGCCGCAACATCGTCTACACGATCGTCTTCCTCGTGGCCCTCGGACTGGTGGGCTGGTGGGTGCTCGACGCCCTCGCCGCCAAGAACCAGCTGGACGCGGACAAGTGGAGCCCGTTCGTCACCGACTCCGAGGTCTGGACGACGTATCTGCTGCCCGGCCTCACCGAGACCCTCAAGGCCGCCGCGCTCTCCATCGTGATCGCCCTGCCGCTGGGCGCGGCCCTCGGCATCGGCCGGCTCTCCGACCACCGCTGGGTGCGCGTGCCGGTCGGCGCGCTCGTGGAGTTCTTCCGCGCCATCCCGGTGCTCCTCCTGATGATGTTCGCCAACCAGGCGTACCGGGAGTTCACGACCGTCAGCTCGGACTTCCGCCCGCTGTACGCGGTCGTCACCGGCCTGGTGCTCTACAACGCCTCGGTGATCGCCGAGGTCGTCCGGGCCGGCGTGCTCTCCCTGCCCCGGGGCCAGGGCGACGCGGCCGTCGCGCTCGGCATGCGCAAGGGCCAGACCATGCTGTACGTCCTGCTGCCGCAGGCCGTGACCGTCATGCTGCCCGCCCTGGTCAGCCAGCTGGTCGTCATCGTCAAGGACACCGCGCTCGGCGGCGCCCTGCTCGGCTTCGCGGAGCTCCTCAGCCAGAACCGGCAGATCACGGCCAACTACGGCGCCAACACGATCGCCACCCTCACGGTCATCGCGCTGCTCTACATCGCCCTGAACTTCGCCCTGACCACCCTCGCGGGCCGGTTGGAGAAGCGGCTGCGCCGGGGCAGGAAGACCCCCTCGGTGGCCCTCCCGGCCCAGGCCGGAGCCACCGACGTGAAGTCGGAAGCCGTCAGCGGCGCCTGACCCCGCAGGGGTCCGTGGGACAACAGGGGTGGGCCGGAGCGGTACTGACTTCAGGTCAGCCGCACCGCGCCCACCCCGTCGCTTGACGCAAGCACCCTCAGTGGGTTGCATACGGTCTGTGATCAACCACCGGGCTCGTGCCACACTCAGCTGTGCTGCCCCCATGACCGTCCGGCCTACAGGAGCCGCGCCGTGGACCCGGTGATCATCGTGGGCGCTGGGCCGGTCGGCCTCGCGCTCTCCCTCGCGCTCGCCGCGCAGGGCGTGCCCAGCGTCGTCCTCGACGAGGGCGCCGGCAAGGAGGAGCCCCGCCCCGCGCGCAGCGTCGTCCTGCGCGCCGACATGGCCGCGATGGTCGAGCGGCTCGGCTGCACGACCCTCCGTGACGAGGGCGTCCGCTGGATCGGCTGGCGGGGGATGCGCCGCCGCCAGGAGGTGCGCCGGCTCACCCTCGACCTGGGGCTCGGCGGTACGGAGGAGTGGTCCGAGGACCCCGACGCACCCGCCTCCCCGGCCGCCCCGCTGCACATCCCCCAGCACGCCCTGGCCCGCGGACTGCGCGACGCCATCTCCCGGCAGAAGCTGATCCGGATCGTCACCGAGTCCCGGCTCGACACCATCGAGCAGGACCGGGACGGGGTCGTCGCCCACACCCGCGGCCCGGAGGGCACCTGGTGGCGCGGCAGCCATCTCGTCGGCTGCGACGGGGCCCGCTCGACCGTACGCAAGCTGCTCGGGATCCGCTTCCCCGGCCGCACGGCGGTGGAGCGGCACGCCGTCGCCGCGCTGCGCACCGAACTCCCCTGGCCCGGCGAGGCCCTGTTGCACCGTCAGCCCCCGTGGCGCGGCGCCGGCGAGGAGATCACCGCCCGTCCGCTGCCCGACGGGGTGTGGCGGATCGACTGGCTGCTGCCGCCCCGCGGCGACCTGGTCACCCCGGACGCGCTGGTCGCCCGGATCCGCGAGACCCTGGCCGGCTGGTGCGAGGGCACGACACCCCCGTACGAACTCATCGACACCGGCGTCCACACCCTGCACCACCGGCTCGCCCGCCGCTGGCGGGTGGACCGGGTCCTCCTCGCCGGGGACGCGGCGCACCTGCTCGGCGCGGTCGGCACCCAGGGCCTCGACGAGGGGCTGCGGGACGTGGACAACCTCGCGTGGAAGCTCGCCCACGCCTGGCACCACGGCGGCTCGGAGCGGCTGCTCGACAGCTACCAGAGCGAGCGGCGGACGGCTGTCGCGACCCGGCTGCGCGCGGCGGACCAGTCGCTGCCCGTCCTGCGCGGCGGCGGGGGCCTGCGGACGTATCTCCCGGGCGCCTCGCGCGGCCACGACGCCCTGCTGACCGACGGTCACGTGGGGCGCGGCCCGCTCGGCGCGCCCCCGGCGTACCCCCACTCCCCCCTCGCGCCCCCGTACACCGAGGGGCAGACGCCCGTCGGCACCCCGCCGGGCGCTCCGGTCGAGGACGTCCGCGTGACCGCCCCCGACGGCACGACCGTGCGGCTCCGGGACCGGCTCGGCCAGGGCCGCCTCCTGGTCCTCCTGGTCGCCCCCGGCACCGGGGTGTGGGACCGGCGCCACTGGCGCACCGCGGGGGTGATGCCCCGGCTCGAAGAGGCGGTCCAGGCGCTTCCGGTGAAGGCCGAGGTCCTGGTCACGGAGGCCTACCCGGGCGCTCCCGCCCACGCCGTCCTGCTCGTACGGCCCGACGGGCACCTGGTCGCCGCCTTCTCCGGGGTCCGCCCGGAGGAGCTGTACGCGGCGGCAGACGCGGCCCGCGGCGGCTCGGCCACCGAGGAGGCCGAGGCGGAGGAGTCGGCGTCGGAGAAGTCGGCGTCGGAGAAGTCGAAGGAGTCGGAGGAGTCGGAGGAGTCGGAGGAGTCCCCCGAAGTGTCCGTGTCGAGCGACCGCACGGCGGACATGCATTGATTCACGCAGGCGCGCATGGTGTACTCCGGAGCGTGACCGACACCGATGTGCGCCTGTGGCGGAGGGTCCATATGGACCTCCTCCGCTATGCGGGCTGCGTGTGTCGCCCGTCCTGCTGATCTCGCCCCTTTCCCCGCGCGCGCCCCGCCACCGACCCATCTCGGTGTGCCCTGTGCCGTCGCGCGCTCTTCGCGAACCTCAGGACGGTCACCCGTGCCCCGACACGTCACCTCTCATCCCCCTGCCTTCTCCCCCGCCCCGTCCCCGACGTCGGCGGAACTCCTCGACTTCGTCCGTCGTACGGCGGCCGACAAGGAACTCGTCGACTCCCTGCCGCTCGACCCCGAGGGCCGTACCTGGGTAAGGCTCGACGGCCCCGGCGGCAGCGAGGCCTGGCTCATCGGCTGGCCGCCCGGCACCGGCACCGGCTGGCACGACCACGCCGAGTCGCTGGGCGCCTTCGCGACCGCGCGCGGGACGCTGACCGAGAACGCGCTCGCGGTCCGGCTGCCGGCGAGCGGCTGGAAGACCCTGGAACTGGCCGACGGCCTCGACCGCTCCCGGCGCCTCTCGGAGGGCACCGGCCGGGCGTTCGGCCGCCACCATGTGCACGAGGTGCTGAACGAGTCCACGGACACCCACGCGGTGTCGGTGCACGCCTACTATCCGCCGCTGCCGCTGATCCGGCGGTTCAGCCGGACGGGCGCGGTGCTCCGTCTTGAGCAGGTCGAGCGTCCGGAGGACTGGCAGTGAGCGAGGAGCGGGTGGGCATCGACGAGCTCCTGGAGCGGGTCAGGTCGGGGCTCGACCGGATCGAGCCCCGGGCCGCCTACGAGGCGTACGAGGCGGGTGACGCGCTCCTGGTGGACACGCGCTACGCCGCCCTGCGCGAACGGGACGGTCTGATCCCGGGCGCGCTGATCGTGGAGCGCAACGAACTGGAGTGGCGGCTCGACCCCCTGGGCAGCCACCGCGCGGCGGAGGCCGACAGCCACGACCTGCGGGTGGTCGTCCTCTGTAACGAGGGCTACGCCTCCTCCCTCGCGGCCGAGTCCCTGCGCCGCCTGGGCCTGCACCGGGCGACGGACCTCATCGGCGGCTTCCAGGCCTGGAAGGCCGCCGGCCTCCCGGTCCTCCTCCCGGCCACCCGCACCTGACGGAACGCCCCACGGCCCACAACCGGACGAGTCCTTCTGTCCCCCCGTGTCAGAAGGACTCGTCTGAAAAGGGCACGTCCCAGCGAGACCCGTCCCGGAAGGGCCCGTGTCAGAAGGACTCGTCCAGCCCCTCCGTGTCCTCGCCCTCGGCCTCCAGGGCCTGGCGGACGACGCGGAGGGCCATGCCCTCGGGGTATCCCTTGCGGGCGAGCATGCCCGCGAGCCGTCTCAGGCGCCGGTCGCGGTCGAGGCCGCGGGTGGCGCGCAGCTTGCGGTCCACGAGCTCACGCGCCGTGGCCTCCTCCCGCTCGGAGTCGAGCTGGTCCACCGCCTCCTGGATGAGGGTCGGCTCGACGCCCTTGGTGCGCAGCTCCCGGGCGAGCGCCCGGCGGGCGAGGCCCCGGCCGTGGTGGCGGGACTCCACCCAGGCCCCCGCGAAGGCGGCGTCGTCGATGAGACCGACGTCCTCGAAGCGGGAGAGGACCTCCTCCGCCACCTCGTCGGGGATCTCCCGCTTGCGCAGCGCGTCGGCGAGCTGCTTGCGCGTGCGGGGGCTTCCGGTGAGCAGGCGCAGGCAGATCGCGCGCGCCCGCTCAGCCGGATCCTGGGGTGACAGCTCCTTCTCGGCCCTCGACGAGTCGGAGCTGTCACCCGGCCATTCGGTGCGCCCGGTCACCGGTTCAGCTCTTGACCGCGGTGGCCTTGGTCGCCTTCGCGGTCTTGCTCGCGGGAGCCGGGACGCTCTTGGCGTCGTCCGCACCGGCCGCGTCGGCGGCGCCCGCCGCGTCCGCACCCGGCTCGGCCGACGGAGCCTCGGGCCGGACGCCGACGCCGAGCTTCTCCTTGATCTTCTTCTCGATCTCGTTGGCGAGGTCGGGGTTGTCCTTCAGGAAGTTGCGGGCGTTCTCCTTGCCCTGGCCGAGCTGGTCGCCCTCGTAGGTGTACCAGGCACCGGCCTTGCGGACGAAGCCGTGCTCCACGCCCATGTCGATCAGGCCGCCCTCGCGGCTGATGCCCTGGCCGTAGAGGATGTCGAACTCGGCCTGCTTGAAGGGCGGCGCGACCTTGTTCTTGACGACCTTGACGCGGGTGCGGTTGCCGACCGCCTCCGTGCCGTCCTTGAGGGTCTCGATGCGGCGGATGTCGAGGCGCACCGAGGCGTAGAACTTCAGGGCGCGGCCACCGGTCGTGGTCTCCGGCGAGCCGAACATCACGCCGATCTTCTCGCGGAGCTGGTTGATGAAGATCGCGGTGGTCTTGGACTGGTTGAGCGCGCTGGTGATCTTCCGGAGCGCCTGGCTCATCAGGCGGGCCTGGAGACCCACGTGCGAGTCACCCATCTCGCCCTCGATCTCCGCACGCGGGACAAGCGCGGCGACGGAGTCGATGACGATGAGGTCGAGGGCGCCGGAGCGGACCAGCATGTCGACGATCTCGAGGGCCTGCTCGCCGTTGTCCGGCTGGGACAGGATGAGGTTGTCGATGTCGACGCCGAGCTTCTTGGCGTACTCGGGGTCGAGGGCGTGCTCGGCGTCCACGAAGGCCACCTGGCCGCCGGCCTTCTGGGCGTTGGCCACGGCGTGCAGGGTCAGGGTCGTCTTACCGGAGGATTCCGGTCCGTAGATCTCCACGACCCGGCCGCGCGGCAGGCCGCCGACGCCGAGGGCGACGTCGAGGGCGGTCGATCCGGTGGAGATCACCTCGATCGGCTCCTGGGTGCGGTCGCCCATGCGCATCACGGCGCCCTTGCCGAATTGGCGTTCAATCTGTGCGAGCGCGGCGTCGAGCGCCTTCTCGCGGTCGGTTCCTGCCATGGGTTCCACCCGGTTTGCTTGAGTCGATCGCTTCATGTGAAAGACGCTAACCCCTGCCACTGACAATGGGCCCCGGCGTCCCCTCCGACCTGTGGACAACTCGGCGACAAGCCCGTGATTCCAAGGGTCGGGCTTCCATGAGAATGGATGTTCGATTTTAGTGTCAAGCGCGCCACGCGGCCGTCGGATGCCGGAAGAACCTACTGGGGACCGGCCGTCACCGGCAGCAGTTCGGGCCGCTTGGCGCGGCGCTCGTCGCCGGACGAGCGGCCGCGCAGGCGTCGGCCGATCCAGGGACCGAGGAAGGACCCGGCCCAGCGGAGCTCGGCGGCCACCGCGCCCAGACCTGTGGGGACGGCCTGCGGGGGCAGCGGACGGGTCCAGGAGTCGTCGGAGCCGGGCAGCGCGAGCGCGTGGGCGACGGCGGCGGCTATGCGCGCGTGGCCGATCGGGCCGGCGTGCAGCCGGTCGGGGCTCCACAGCCGGGGGTCGGTGACGACGGGATGGTGGGAGGTCTCGACGACGGTGACACCGTGCCGGCGCCCGGCCGCGCGGATCCGCTCGTTGAGGGCCTCGACGCGGGGGCCGAGCGGGCGGGCGAGCGGGGTGATCCGGCCGACGTCGGGGAAGGTGAGGGTCGCGACGCGCGCACCCTGCCCGGTCAGCGCGGCGAACATCGCCTCCAGGTGCCCGGCCGTCACGTCCGGGTCGAAGCGGGGGCGCAGCA
This sequence comes from Streptomyces sp. NPDC044003, assembly GCF_056435185.1. Lineage (NCBI taxonomy): Bacteria > Bacillati > Actinomycetota > Actinomycetes > Kitasatosporales > Streptomycetaceae > Streptomyces > Streptomyces sp. NPDC044003. Next base: position 422,905 of record NZ_JBWKFA010000008.1, read on the forward strand.
GGTCGTTGACGCCGGCGACGACCGTGGCGAGGTCGGGCCGGAGCGCGAGGGCGGGGGCGAGCTGCTCGGTGCGGACCTGGCCGGCGAGACGGCCCCGTACCGCCAGGTTGGCGTAGAGCACGTCGGGCCGCTCGCGGGCGAGCGACTCCGCGAGCCGGTCCGCCCATCCGCGCAGCCCGACGGTGTCGTCACCGTCACCGAGCCCTTCCGTCTGACTGTCCCCCAGGGCGACGTACCGCAGAAACGTGCCGTCCGACATGGACCCGCCTTCCTCGACCACCTGCACACCACTCTCCATGCTAGTCACTTTTTTTACTAGCAAACTCGGCCACCAGGGTCTCGGACCGCCCTCCCGCCTATCCTTCGACCCATGTCCCTCCCCCACCGCGCCCCCGGCGGCGGCCGTCTGTCGCCCAGGGCCGCAGACGCCCTCGTGGCAGGAGTCGTCCTGCTCGTGGTGACGGTCTGGACGGTCGTCTCGGCGCAGTACACGAGCGAGCCCGCGCTCCGCACGGTGCTCGGCTGGGCGCTGATCCTGGCCGGCTGCGGAGCGCTGTACTTCCGGCGGCGGCAGCCGGTCGCCGTGGCCGTGGCCACGCTGATCGCCTGCGTCGTCTACTACCCGCTGTCCGCCCAGGACGGCCCGCTCATGATCGCCTTCGCCCTCGCGCTGTACACGACCGCCGCCGAGGGCCGCTTCGCCGCCGCCGTCGCGCTCGCGGCCGTCACGCTGCTCGCGGTCGGCTTCGGCGAGATCCGGCAGCAGCCCGGACACCGGCAGATCGACGACACCTCGCTCGCCATGCTGGCCGGCTGGCTGATCAGCCTGGTCGCCGTGGGCCGGGCCCAGCGCACCCGGATCGCCTACCTCCACGAGGTGGAGCAGCGGGCGCTCGCCGCCGAGCGGGAGCAGGAGGCCCGCGCCCGGCAGTCCGCCACCGAGGAGCGGCTGCGGATCGCCCGCGAGGTGCACGACGTGCTCGGGCACAGCATCTCGCTGATCAACGTCCAGTCCGGTGCGGCGCTCCACCGGCTCGGCAAGAAGCCGGCCCCCGAGTCGGCGCTCGTCACCGCCACCGAGGCCCTGGAGGCGGTGAAGGCGACCAGCAAGGACGCGCTGCGCGAGCTGCGGGCGACCCTCGGGGTGCTGCGCCGGGCCGACGAGTCCACGCCGACCACGCCGTCCTCCGGTCTGGCGCTCCTCGGCGACCTCGCCGCGCGCGCCCGGAGCGCCGGCCTCGACGTCCGTACGCACACCACGGGCACGCCCGTACCGCTGCCGCCGCCCGTCGACCTCGCCGCGTACCGGATCGTGCAGGAGTCCCTGACGAACGTCACCCGCCACGCGGGCGCGAGGACCGTGTCGATCACCCTGGACTGGGGTGCCGACGCGGTGCGGCTGCGAATCGCGGACGACGGCGGGGGCGCGCCGGAGGGCCGGCCGCCGGGCAGCGGCATCCGGGGCATGACGGAGCGGGCCCGCGCGTTCGGCGGGGAGCTGACCGCCCGGAACGACGGCGACGGCTTCCTGGTGGACGCCCGGCTCCCCCTGACCACACCCGCCGCACCTCCCACCGTCGAGAGGGACCCCCGATGATCCGTGTCGTGCTCGCCGACGACCAGACCCTGGTCCGGGCCGGCTTCCGGTCGATCCTCTCCGACGAGGAGGACATCGAGGTCGTCGGAGAGGCCGGGGACGGGGAGCAGGCGGTCGCGCTCGCCCGCGAACTGCGGCCGGACGTCGTCCTGATGGACATCCGGATGCCGGTGCTCGACGGTCTGGAGGCCACCCGCCGCGTCACCGGCGACGCGCGGCTCGAAGGGGTGCGGGTGGTCATCCTGACCACGTTCGACGCGGACGACCACGTGTACGGGGCGCTGCGCGCCGGTGCCTCGGGCTTCCTCGTCAAGGACACCGAGCCGATGGAACTGCTGCACGCGGTACGGGTCGTGGCGCGCGGCGACGCCCTGATCTCCCCGGCCGTGACCCGCCGTCTGATCGCCGAGTTCGCCGGCCTCGCGGGCCGGCAGCCGGATCCGAGTCCCCGGCTGAACGCCCTCACCGAGCGGGAGCGCGAGGTGCTCGGCCTGGTGGGCGCCGGGCTCTCCAACGACGAGATCGCCGGCCGGCTCGTCCTCTCCCCCGCCACCGCCAAGACCCACGTCAGCCGCATCATGACCAAGCTGGCCGTGCGCGACCGGGCGCAACTGGTGATCCTGGCGTACGAGTCCGGGATGATCACCCCCGGCTGGCTGGCCTGAGGCCCTAGGGGACGGAACTCCACCGGCACAACTCAGGGGGTACGCGCGCGTGGGGCGGCGCAACCGCCGGGGTACGGCCGGTGTCCACCCCGGGGTGACGCCGGGCCCCTGACCGTACGCCCACGCTGAGCGGGTGAATCAGGACGTACTCGATCTCGCGCGGCTGCAGTTCGCTCTCACCGCGGGCGGACACTTCCTCTTCGTCGCCCTCACCCTGGGGCTCGCGACCGTCGTCGCCGTGCTCCAGACCAGGGCGACGTTCAGCCGGAATCCGCTGCACGCGCGCATGGTGCGGTTCTGGGGCCAGCTGTACGTGATCAACTACGCGGTCGGGATCGTCACCGGGCTCGTGATGGAGTTCCAGTTCGGCATGGCGTGGAGCGGGCTCACCCACGAGGCGGGCAATGTCCTCGGGGCCTCGCTCGCCGTCGAGACGATCGTGGCGTTCTTCGTCGAGTCGACCTTCCTCGGCCTGTGGATCTTCGGCTGGAACCGGCTCAACCGCTGGGCCCACCTGGCCGCGATCTGGATCGTCGTCCTGACCGCCTACCTCTCGGCATACTGGATCCTCGTCTCCAACGGCTTCCTCAACCACCCCGTGGGATACGGCTCCGAGGGCGGCGAGCTGGTCCTCGACGACCCGGTCGCCGTCCTCACCAACCCCTCCGCGCTGCTCGCCTTCGGGCACGTCCTGGCGGGCGCGCTGCTGACCGCCGGGTTCTTCATGGCCGGGGTGAGTGCGTACCACCTCTTCCGGCGCACCCCGGAGTGGGAGTTCTTCGGCCGCAGCCTGCGCATCGGGGTCTTCCTGTCGGCGCCCGCGCTGATGGCCGCGGCCGTCTTCGGCGGGCTGCAGTTCGGCGCCCTCACCACCTTCCAGCCCATGAAGTCGGCCGTCTTCGGCGGGAAGACGGCCGAGATCGCGCGGATCCAGGCGGAGATGACGGACCGCTTCGGGCCGGGCGACTACGTGCCCTCGGAGGCGTGGACCCGGGGCGGCGGTCTGGTGATGCTGATCAGCTTCGCGCTGATGATGTACCTGTGCTTCGCCGGGGTGATCCTGGCCTGCTTCAAGAAGGTCGTCCTCAGGTTCCGGCTCTGGCACCTTGTGCTGATGGCGGCCGTACCGCTGCCGTATCTCGCCATGATCGCCGGCTGGGTCTTCCGGGAGGCGGGACGGCAGCCCTGGGTGGTCTACGGGCTCCTCAAAACGGAGGACGCCGTCTCGGACCTCTCCCCCGGCACCATGCGCCTCTCCCTCACCGTCTTCACCACGGTCTTCGTCCTGCTCGCCCTCCTCAACGCCTGGCTCCTCGCCCGGCACGCCCGCCGCGGCCCCGTCGAATCCGGCCTCGGCCACGACGAGCGCCCAGCCCCCGCAGGCACGGGGGAAGACCCGGCGGACTCACTGCCCGCTCCCCGCTACTGAACAGCCCGAACCACCGAGGAAAGCCCGAGGAGCCCCCGTGGAGACCCTGGCCATCGCCCTGCTCGCCCTCTTCGCCGTGGGCTGGTTCGTCCTCGCCGGGGCGGACATCGGCACCGGCATGCTCGCCCCCTGGCTCGGCTGGAACGACCACGAGCGGCGCCTCGTCATCGCCTCCTTCGCCCCGTTCTTCCTGGGCAACGAGGTCTGGCTGGTCGCCGCCGCCGGTGTCCTCATCGGCTGCTTCCCCGCCTTGGAAGGGGAGCTTCTGAGTGGCCAGTTCCCGGTCCTCGTGGCCCTGCTGGCCGGCTGGATCCTCCGGGACGCGGGGCTCTGGTCGCGCGGCCGGGGCCCCGGGCCCCGCTGGCGCGCGGGCTGCGACGCCGCCGTCGCGTGCGGCAGCTGGACCGTCGCGCTCTCCTGGGGGTGGCTGCTCGCGGCCCTGCTGACCGGGCACCCGTACGCCCCGGCGACGGGTCCCACGGCGCTGCTCACCGCGCTCGCGGTGGCCGCGCTGTTCGCCGCGCACGGGCTCGGATTCGCCGCGCTGCGCCTCACGGGCGTGCCCTACGAGCGGGCCCGGCGGCTCGTCGGACGCTCCGGGCGCCCCTGGCAGTCCTTCGCGCTCACCGGCGTCCTGCTGGCCGGGCTGCCGCTCTGGGCGGGCACCGCGCTGCCGCTGGCCGGGCGGACGGCCTCCCCCGCCACGCTCGGCCTGCTGGTGCCGGTCCTGCTTGTCGTCACCCCGCTGCTCGTGACCGTCCAGGCATGGATCTGGCACGCCTTCCGGCACCGGGTGACGGCCCCTTCGTACCTCTGAACCCAGGTGCCGAATCCCGGCGGCTCAGGACTCCTTCTTGTGGTGCAGCGCCTTCTGGAGCCGGGCGACGACCGCCTCGCCGTATCTCCGGTGGCCGTGGACGCGCGGGTCGTCGGTCACGTCGTACCGCTTCACGTACGCGCCGAGGAAGGCCTGGAGGGTGGCGACGGCCGGAATGGCGATCAGCGCGCCGACGGCACCGAGCAGCGCCGTGCCCGCGATGACCGAGCCGAAGGCCACCGCCGGGTGGATGTCCACGGTCTTGGAGGTGAGCTTCGGCTGGAGCACGTAGTTCTCGAACTGCTGGTAGATCACGACGAAGCCGAGCACCCACAGCGCGTACCAGGGGTTGACGGTGAAGGCGATCAGCATCGGCAGGGCGCCGGCCAGATAGGTGCCGATGGTCGGGATGAACTGCGAGACGAGGCCGACCCAGACGGCGAGCGCCGGAGCGTACGGCACGCCCAGGATCTCGAAGAGCACGAAGTGCGCGATGCCCGAGATCAGGGCCATCAGGCCGCGCGAGTAGAGGTAGCCGCCGGTCTTGTCGACGGCGATCTCCCACGCGCGCAGGACCTCGGTCTGGCGGGCCGGCGGCAGCACGGAGCAGAGCGCGCGCCGCAGCCGGGGCCCGTCGGCCGCGAAGTAGAACGAGAACAGGAAGATCGTGAGGAGCCGGAAGAGTCCGCCGAGGACGGTGGCGGACACGTCGAGGACGCCGGACGCGCTGTTCTGCACGTACTTCTGCAGCCAGTCGGAGCTCAGCACGCTGTCCTGGACCTCGACGCGCGAGAGGTCCGTGTGGAAGTTCTGGTTGATCCAGTTGATCAGCGAGTCGAGGTACTTCGGGAAGTTCTCGACCATGTCCACGATCTGGCCGGCCAGCATCGAGCCGAGGAGGACGACGAAGCCGACGCCGAAGATCGTGACGGCGAAGAAGACGAGGAAGGTGGCGAGGCCCCGGCGCATCCCGCGCGCCGCCATGCGTCCGACCGCCGGCTCGATGGCGAGGGCGAGGAAGAAGGCGAGCAGGATGTTGACGAGGAGGCCGACGAGCTGGTGGAAGGCCCAGTTGCCCAGTTGGAAGACGGCGTAGAGCGCGAGGGCGAGCACGAGCGCGCGGGGCAGCCAGCGCGGCATCCGCGCGGGCGCGGCGGCCGGGCCGGCCACGGCCTCCGACGGCTGGGCCGGCGCATCCGACGGCACGGCTGCCGGAGCGGCGGCCTGCGCCACGGCGGGCGCCGGGGAAGCCGTGCCGTCGGTCACATCGAGTACGTCGGGCACATCGTTCGGTTCGGTCTTCTCGGAGTCGTCAGTCGGGGCCACCCCGCCAGTCTCGCGCACCGCACGGACATTCCACCCGGGACCCCGCACATCCCCGCCAGTCACCCCGCGGTTCGCTTTCCGGTCATCGCTTGTCGGCCGGTACGCCGACGGCCGCGCAGACGGCACGCCACACGTCCTTCGCCTCCCAGCCGGCGTCCAGCGCCTCGCGTACCGTCCGGCCCCCGAGCTCGGCCATCACATGATCGCTCGCGAAGGACTCCGCGTAGGCCGCACCGAAGTGGTCGGCCATCCTTTCCCAGAAAATCGTCAACCGCATGACCCCAGTATCCCGCTCCCAAGAGTGCAGCCCGCTCCGCAGACCTTGTCACCGCGCTTTTCCGCCCTACGGTCGGAGCATGGCCGAAAATCCCCTCTCCTCCCCGCCCTCGACTCCCCTGACGCGCGCCGAGCGTTTCATCTGGCTGACGGCCCGCGTCCTCGAACAGCACCGGTTCGCCTACCACTTCCTGCGTGGTGGCCCGGACCACGTCGAGACGGCCCTCATGGCGTACCTCAACGAGGACGGCGGCTACGGACACGCGCTCGAACCCGATCTGCGCGGCCCGGTGAGCCAGCCCCTGCACACCGCGCACGGGCTGCGGGTCCTGGACTCCATCGGCCGCTGCGGCGGACTGCGCGTGGAGCGGATCTGCCGCTACCTCACGGAGGTGTCCACGCACGACGGCGCGCTCCCGGCGATCCACCCGTCCCAGCGCCACTACCCCTCGGCGCCCTTCGTCCCGGTCGTCGACTTCCCGCCGAGCGCCCTGCTCTCGACCGGCCCGGTGGTCGGCGTGCTGCACCGCAACCAGGTGTGGCACGCGTGGCTGTTCCGGGCCACCGAGTTCTGCTGGTCGGCCGTGGAGTCGCTCGAGAAGTCCCATCCGTACGAGATCCAGGCGGCCGTCGCCTTCCTGGACTCGGCCCCCGACCGCCCGCGCGCGGAGGCGGCCGCCGCCAAGCTCGGCCGGCTCGTCCGCGAGCAGGGACTCGCCGTCCTGGACCCCGACCGGCCGGAGGACCCCCCGGTGACGGACGACGGGTACGCGCCCGGCGAGCACCACTACCCGCACGACTACGCGCGCGTGCCGGACTCGCTGGCCGCGCGCTGGTTCACGGAGCAGGAGATGGCCCGCTCCCTCGACCGGCTCGAAACCGAGCAGGAGGAGGACGGCGGCTGGCCGATCCGCCGGCGCGCCTGGGCGCCCGGCTCGGCCCTGGAGTGGCGCCCGATCGTCACCGTCGAGGCGCTGCGCACCCTCCGCGCACACGGCCGCGCGATCGACTGAGGCACACCGGGGCTGGTGACTGCGCCGGTTCGGTACGGGCTCCGCACGGAACCCGAACCGGCTCTTTACGGGCCCGTACGGGCCGTCCCCGGCCCGTACGCCTCGTGCCCGGGTCCGTCCGTCCCTCCGTCACCAGCCCAGGGCCCGCACCCCCGCGGTGACGGCGACGGCGGCGCCCACCACGACCAGGAACGGTGCGCGCAGGACGAGCGCGACGGCGGCCGCTCCGAGCCCGGCGGCCCGGGCGTCCAGGACGAGGTCGCCGCCCGTGCTGAAGGTCTGCTGGGCGGTGAGCGCGGCGAGCAGCGCGACGGGGAGCAGGGCGGCGAGCCGCTGGACGAGCGGGCGTTCCAGCGTTCCGGCGGGCACGAGCAGGCCGATCAGCTTGACGAGGTAGCACCCGGCGGCGGTGAGGGCGATCGCGATCCAGACGTTCATCGGGAGTCCTTCTCTCGTCCGGTGGGGGCCGTGCGCCGGCCCCGGGCCCAGAGCACGACGGGGGCGGCGAGGGCGGCGGCGAGGACCGGGACGCCGGCGGGCAGCACGGGCAGCAGCCCGAGGCCGAGCAGGACGGCGATCCCGGCGGTGGCGCGCTCCGTGGCGGACTTCAGCATGGGGGCGAGCAGTGCCAGGAAGACGGCGGGTCCGGCGGCGTCGAGCCCCCAGGCCGCGGTGTCGCCGATCGCCTCGGCACCAAGCGCCCCGAGGAGCGTGGTCAGGTTCCACAGCACGTACAGGGTGAGGCCGGTGACGGTGAAGCCGATCCGCGTGGCCCGGCGGGACGGCTGGGCGAGTGCGACGGCCGTGGTCTCGTCGATCACCCAGTGCGCGGCGAAGGGCCTGACGGCCTTCGGCAGGGCGAGGAGCCGGGAGAGCCGCAGCCCGTAGAAGGCGTTGCGGGTGCCCAGGAAGAAGGCGCCGGCGGCGGCCGTGAAGGGGTTGCCGCCCGCGGCGAGCGCTCCGACCAGGGCGAACTGCGAGGCGCCGGTGAAGACGAGCAGGCTGAGGACGCAGGTCTGGAGGAGGCTGAGGCCGGAGCCCGCCGAGGTCACGCCGAAGGCGAAGCCGGAGAGCCCGACGGCGATGCCGACGCCGAGCGCGTCGCGGACGACGGCCGCGTCGGGTTTGGCCGGGGTGCCGTCGCGTATGACGGGAGGTGCTGTCTGTTCTGCCACGTCAGGGACGTTACGGGAGCGGTTCGCCCGCGGTCTTGTACGTTCTTGCGGCGGCTACGGAGCCCGCTCCCGTCCGTTCTTGCGGCGCCCACGAAACCGGCTCTCGTCCGTTCTCGCGGCGCCCACGAAACCAGCTCCCGTCCGTTCTCGCGGCGCCCACGAACCCCGCTCCCGTCCCTTCTCGCGGCGGCTACGGAGCCTGCCGTCCCACGCCCCGCGCGCGCTGGTACGCACCCGGCGGCACCCCCACGCTGCGGGTGAAGTGCCGGCTGAGGTGCGACTGGTCGGTGAAGCCGACGGCGGCGGCCGCCTCCGCCGGGGGCGTCCCCGCGTCGAGGAGCTGCCGGGCACGCCGTACGCGCGCGTCGGTGAGCCAGGTATGCGGAGGCATCCCGTACGCCTCGCGGAAGGCGCGGAGCAGGGCGAACGGGCTGGTGCCGAGGTCGGAGGCGAGCCGCTCCAGGGTCGGCGGCTCGACCATCCCGGCCTCCAGGACCTCACGCGCGCGTGCCGCGTTCCGGGCGCCGGCCGAGCGGGGCGGCAGCGGGGTGACGAGACCGCCGTGGCTGCGCAGCATCCGGGCGGTGACCAGGCGCAGGAGGCTGTCCGCGGCCAGCGCGTTGCCCTCCTCCGCGGCCCGGTGGACGCCGATGACGAGCCGGGCGGCGTACGGGTCGTCGACGACGGGCGAGGTGAAGCCGGCCGCGCCGCGCAGGGCGAGGGTGTCGGCGGCGATCGACCGGACGATCTCCGCGTCGGGGTAGATCGTCCGGTAGGTCCAGCCTTCGGGCACGCCCGCGTACCCGGTGTGCGGGGTGTCCGGGTTGACGAGCGCGATCTGTCCGGGCCCGGCGTGGACGAGCTCGTCGCGGTAGTGGAAGGCCTCGACTCCCTCGGTGATCGCGGCGAAGACGAAGCTCTCGTGGGTGTGCCGGGCGAAGGCCTTGCGGATGTAGTGGGCGTGCAGCAGGTCGACCCCGGGCAGCTCGGCGGGCCGCCAGTACCGTGCCCGCTCCTCCCCGCTCGCGCCGTCCCTCGCCATCCCCCCATTCTGCGCCCCGCCGCAGCCCCGCGACGACCGGGATTCCCCCAGGTCCGGACGGTTGTCAGTGGTCGGGTGCACGATGGGGGGCATGGTCAGGTCCGCGCTCGACTCGTTCTCCCCCGCGACCCGTGGTTGGTTCACCGGGGCCTTCACCGCGCCCACGGCGGCGCAGGAGGGCGCCTGGACCGCCATCGGGGCGGGCTCCGACGTGCTCGTCGTCGCGCCGACCGGCTCGGGCAAGACCCTGGCGGCCTTCCTCGCCTCCCTGGACCGTCTGGCGGCCTCTCCGCCGCCGGCCGAGGCGAAGAAGCGCTGCCGTGTGCTGTACGTGTCGCCGCTGAAGGCCCTCGCCGTGGACGTCGAGCGGAACCTGCGCTCGCCGCTGACCGGCATCCGCCAGGAGTCGGTGCGGCTCGGCCTGCAGGAGCCGGACATCCGGGTCGGGATCCGGTCCGGGGACACCCCGGCGGCCGAGCGCCGGGCGCTCGCGACCCGGCCGCCGGACATCCTGATCACCACCCCCGAGTCCCTGTTCCTGATGCTGACCTCCGCCACGCGCGAGGCCCTGTCGGGTGTGGAGACGGTCATCCTGGACGAGGTCCACGCGGTCGCGGGCACGAAGCGGGGCGCGCACCTGGCCCTCTCCCTGGAGCGGCTCGACGAGCTGCTGCCCCGGCCGGCGCGCCGGATCGGCCTGTCGGCCACGGTCCGCCCGGTCGACGAGGTGGCCCGCTACCTCTCCCCGGGGCGCGCGGTGGAGATCGTGCAGCCGCGGTCGGGCAAGGAGTTCGACCTCTCGGTCGTCGTTCCCGTCGAGGACATGGGCGAGCTGGGCGGCTCCCCCGCCTCCGAGGGCAAGGACGGCGGGGACAAGCCGTCGATCTGGCCGCACGTCGAGGAGCGGATCGCCGACCTGGTCCAGTCCCACCGCTCCACGATCGTCTTCGCGAACTCCCGCCGGCTCGCCGAGCGCCTGTGCAACCGGCTGAACGAGATCGCGTACGAGCGGGCGACCGGCGAGCCGCTCCCCGAGGGGGCTCCTCCGGCCCAGGTCATGGCCCAGTCGGGAGCGGCGCAGGGCGCCCCGCCGCTGCTCGCCCGCGCCCACCACGGTTCGGTGTCGAAGGAGCAGCGCGCCCAGGTGGAGGAGGACCTGAAGGCGGGCCGGCTGCCCGCCGTGGTGGCCACCTCCAGCCTGGAGCTGGGCATCGACATGGGCGCGGTGGACCTGGTCGTCCAGGTCGAGTCGCCGCCGTCGGTGGCCTCCGGACTCCAGCGCGTGGGCCGGGCGGGCCACCAGGTGGGAGCGGTCTCCACGGGCGTGGTGTTCCCGAAGTACCGGGGCGACCTGGTGCAGGCGGCCGTGGTCACCGAGCGGATGCGGTCCGGCGCGATCGAGTCCATGCGGATCCCGGCCAACCCGCTGGACGTCCTCGCGCAGCAGCTGGTCGCGATGGTCGCGCTCGACACCTGGCAGGTGGACGATCTGCTCGCGGTGGTGCGCCGCGCGGCCCCGTTCTCGGCGCTGCCGGAGTCGGCGTTCACCGGCGTACTGGACATGCTGGCCGGCCGCTACCCCTCGGACGCCTTCGCCGAGCTCCGCCCGCGCGTGGTGTGGGACCGGGTCGCCGGGACGGTGACGGGACGGCCGGGCGCTCAGCGGCTCGCCGTCACCTCGGGCGGCACGATTCCGGACCGCGGCCTGTTCGGCGTCTTCCTGGCGGGCTCGGACCCCAAGAAGGGCGGGGGCCGGGTCGGCGAGCTCGACGAGGAGATGGTGTACGAGTCGCGGGTCGGCGACGTCTTCACGCTCGGCACCACCTCCTGGCGGATCGAGGACATCACGCGGGACCGGGTGCTCGTCTCCCCCGCGCCCGGAGTGCCGGGCCGGCTGCCGTTCTGGAAGGGCGACCAGCTGGGCCGCCCGCTCGAACTGGGGCGGGCGGTGGGCGCGTTCCTCCGCGAGGTCGGCGCCCTCGCGGACGAGGACGCGCGCCTGCGACTGCTCGCCGCGGGCCTGGACGCCTGGGCCGCGGAGAACGTCCTGGCGTACCTCAAGGAGCAGCGCGAGGCCTGCGGCCACGTGCCGGACGACCGGACGATCCTGGTCGAGCGCTTCCGCGACGAGCTCGGGGACTGGCGGGTCGTCATCCACTCCCCGTTCGGGGCGCAGGTGCACGCCCCGTGGGCGCTGGCCCTCGGCGCGCGGCTCGCCGAGCGGTACGGCATGGACGCGCAGGTGATGCACGCGGACGACGGCATCGTGCTGCGCCTGCCGGACGCCGACCTGATGGGCCTGGACATGGGCCTCGACCTCCTCGACCACGAGCCGGTCGACCCGGGCCGGCACCTGGACACGACGTACGACGCGGACAAGGCGCCCGTCGGCGCGGCGGACGCCCTCTTCGACAAGGGCGAGATCGGGCAGATCGTCACCGACCAGGTGGGCGGCTCCGCGCTGTTCGCCTCCCGCTTCCGCGAGTGCGCCGCCCGCGCCCTGCTGCTGCCCAAGCGCAACCCGGGCAAGCGCACCCCGCTGTGGCAGCAGCGGCAGCGCGCGGCCCAGCTGCTCCAGGTGGCGAGCGAGTTCGGTTCGTTCCCGATCGTCCTGGAAGCCGTCCGCGAGTGCCTCCAGGACGTCTTCGACCTCCCGGGCCTCGAAGAACTGATGGGGGACATCGAGTCCCGGCGCGTCCGCCTCGTCGAGGTCACCACCCCCGAGCCCTCCCCCTTCGCCCGCTCGCTGCTCTTCGGGTACGTGGCGCAGTTCCTGTACGAGGGTGACTCCCCGCTCGCCGAGCGGCGGGCGGCCGCGCTCTCCCTGGACTCGCGGCTGCTCGCGGAGCTCCTCGGCCAGGCGGAGCTGCGGGAGCTGCTCGACCCCGAGGTCCTGACGGAGCTGGAGCGGGAGCTCCAGTGGCTGACGGAGGACCGCCGGATCAAGGACGTGGAGGGCGTCGCCGACCTGCTGCGCGTCCTGGGCCCGCTGACGGACACGGAGCTGGCCGAGCGCGGCGCCGAGGCGGCCTGGGCGCCCGAGCTCGGAGCGGCCCGCCGCGCGATCCGGGTGCGGGTCGGCGGCCGGGACCACTGGGCGGCGATCGAGGACGCGGGCCGGCTCCGGGACGCCCTGGGCACGGCCCTGCCGGTCGGCGTGCCCGAGGCCTTCACCGAGCCGGTCAAGGACCCGCTGGGCGACCTGCTCGCGCGGTACGCGCGCACGCACGGCCCGTTCACGTCCTCCCAGGCCGCCGCCCGCTTCGGCCTCGGCGCGGCCGTCACCGACGGCGCCCTCCAGCGCCTGGCGGCCTCGGGCAGAGTGGTCCAGGGCGAATTCCATCCCTCGGGCATCGGCCAGGAGTGGTGCGACGCGACCGTCCTGCGGCGGCTGCGGCGCCGCTCCCTGGCGGCCCTGCGCCACGAGCTGGAGCCGGTGCCCCCGGCGGCCCTCGCCACCTTCCTGCCGCAGTGGCAGCACCTGGGCGGCAGCAGCCTGCGCGGCATCGACGGTCTCGCGCGGGCGATCGAGCAGCTCCAGGGCGCCCCGGTCCCGGCCTCGGCCCTGGAGAAGCTGATCCTGCCGTCCCGGGTGAGGGACTACTCCCCGGCGCTCCTCGACGAGCTGACGACCACGGGCGAGGTCGTCTGGGCGGGCGCGGGCTCGCTGCCGGGCAAGGACGGCTGGGTCTCCCTCTACCTGGCGGACGCGGCCCCGCTGCTCCTCCCGCCGGCGCACCCCTTGGAGCTCTCCGCGCTCCACGAGTCGCTGCTCACGGCCCTCTCCGGCGGGTACGGCCTGTTCTTCCGGCAGATCGCCGACCAGATCCGGGCCACCACCCATCCGGACGCCACCGATCCGCAGCTCGCCGACGCCCTCTGGGACCTGGCCTGGTCGGGCCGGCTCACCAACGACACCCTGGCTCCGCTGCGCGCACTCCTCGGTTCGGGCCGCACGGCCGGGTCCACCGCCCACCGCGCACGGCGCACGGTCCCGCGCGGGCGGTACGGGACACTGACCGCCGCCGCCCGCCCGGCGTCCCGCACGGGCCCGCCCACGGTCTCGGGCCGCTGGTCGATGCTGCCCCCGATCGAGCCGGAGCCGACCCACCGGGCGCACGCCCTGGCCCGCACGCTCCTGGACCGGCACGGTGTGGTCACCCGGGGCGCGGTGGCCGCCGAGGGCGTGGAGGGCGGTTTCTCGGCCACGTACCGGATCCTTGCCGCGTTCGAGGACAGCGGGCAGGCCCGGCGCGGCTATGTCGTGGAGGGTCTCGGCGCGGCCCAGTTCGCCATGGACGGGGCGGTGGACCGGCTGCGGGCGGCCGCGACGGCCCGCGACCGCGGCGCCGAGGCGGCGGCGGGCCCGCGCGCCCTGGTCCTGGCGGCGGCCGACCCGGCGAACGCCTACGGCGCGGCCCTCCCCTGGCCCGAGCCGCCGACGGGCGCCGGACACAAGCCGGGCCGCAAGGCGGGCGCGATGGTGGTCCTGGTCGACGGCGAGCTCACGCTCTACATGGAGCGTGGCGGCAAGACGCTCCTGTCCTGGCCGACGGACCCGGACGACCCGGCCCTCAGGGCGGCGTCGGAGGCCCTGGCGGCATCGGCCAAGGCGGGCACGCTGGGCACGGTCACGGTGGAGCGCGTCAACGGCACGACGTCCCTGACGTCCCCCCTGGCCCGCCCCCTGGAGTCGGCCGGCTTCCTGGCCACCCCGAGAGGCCTCCGCCTCCGCCCGTGACCCCCGTGGTGCCCACCCGCCCACAGCGGGCCCCACAATGGCCCCATGCCCGAAGGAGACACCGTCTGGCAGACCGCCCACCGCCTGCACACCGCGCTCGCCGGCCAGGTCCTGACCCGGGCGGACCTCCGCGTGCCCCGGTTCGCGACCGCCGACCTCACCGGCCGCACGCTCCTCGACGTCACCCCGCGCGGCAAGCACCTGCTCGCCCGCATCGAGGGCGGGCTCACCCTCCACTCGCATCTGCGGATGGACGGCGCCTGGCGTGTGTACGCCACCGGGGAGCGCCCGCGCGGCGGCCCCGAGCACCAGATCCGGGCGATCCTCGGGAACGCCGAGTCCACCGCGTACGGCTACCGCCTCCCGGTCCTGGAGCTCATCCGTACCGCCGAGGAGTCCCACGCCGTGGGCCATCTCGGCCCGGACCTCCTGGGCCCGGACTGGGACGCCGAAGAGGCCGTACGGCGGCTCGCCGCCGACCCGGCACGCCCCCTCGGCGACGCCCTCCTCGACCAGCGCAACCTGGCCGGCATCGGCAATGTGTACAAGTCGGAGCTGGCCTTCCTCGCCGCCGTCACCCCCTGGCTCCCGATCGGCGAGCTCGCCCCGGAGATCCCGGCCCGTCTGGTCGCCACGGCCCACCGCCTCCTGGACGCGAACAAGGACCGTCCCGACCGGCGCACCACGACCACCCGCCGCCCCGGCACCCCGCTGTACGTCTACGGCCGCGAGGGCCGCCCCTGTCTCCGCTGCGGCGCCGCGATCCGCAAGGCGGAGCTCGGCGACCGGGTCACGTACTGGTGTCCGGGCTGCCAGCGGGGCCCCGACGGAAACCACCACCCCGACAATTGACGATCCGTCAGATCCGGTCGTACGGTCCGGACATGACGACCACTCTCCCGGCTTACGACCTGACCGGCCGCACCGCGTTCGTCACCGGCGCCGCGAGCGGCATCGGCCGCGCCACCGCGGACCTCCTCGCCCGGGCCGGTGCCACCGTCCACTGCGCCGACCGCGACGAGGCGGGCCTCAAGGAGACCGCGGCCCTGATCGCCCGCCGGGGCGGCTCCGCGCACCTCCATCCCCTGGACGTCACCGACCGGCCCGCACTGGCGGCGGCCGTCCGCGCCGCCGGACCCCTCCACGTCATGGCCGCCATCGCCGGGATCATGCACACGAGCACGGTCCTGGAGACCCGGGACGAGGACCTCGACCGCGTCCTCGCCGTCAACTTCAAGGGCGTGCTCTACGCGTGCCAGGAGGCGGCCCGTTCGATGATCGCCGCCGGCGTCCCCGGTTCGATCGTGACGATGGCCTCGGGCGCGATGGACACCGCGAGCCCGGGCCTGCTCTGTTACAGCGTCACCAAGGCGGCCGTCGTCCAGCTGACGAAGACCCTGGCGACGGAGGCGGGCCCGCACGGCATCCGGGTCAACGCGGTCGCCCCGGGCTGGATCCGCACCCCGATGACGGACCGCCACGAGCCGGCCGCCCAACTGCAGGCCGAGGCCGCGATGGTCCGTCACTCACCGCTGGGGCGGGTCGGCGAGGCCGAGGACATCGCGCACGCCGTCCTGCACCTGGCCTCCGACGCCTCGGCGTTCACGACGGGCCAGATCCTCCGCCCCAACGGAGGCGTCGCGATGCCCTGGTGACACCCCGGGCCACCGGCCCGGGAAGCCGCCGCCCCGACGAAGCCGCCACATGCACCGGCAGCAGGCTCAGCCCCCAGCCGCCCGCGGCCACCGCCCCCTCGACCGGCCCGGCCTCCCCCGGCAGGAGCATCAGGCGCAGCACGGCCCACCACCAGAGCCCTCCGGCCGCGAGGCCGCACGCGAGCAGCGCGAGTGTCACCAGCGGAACCCGTCGCCGTACCATGGCCGCCTCCTGCGGTCGACGCTAGACCGGCAGGATCACCCTGCGGGAGGGCGCACCGGAGGCAGACCCGGCGCACACGGCCCAGTCGTACGTCCCTCCCACCATGGCACGCCCCACCGGAACCCGGCATCTCCAGCAGAAGGCCCCCAAGCCCCCGGAAATGAGAGAAGCCCCGGTCAGCGCCCCGCAAAGAGGCACCGACCGGAGCTTCGCCCCACTTCGGTTCAGGCAGCGACGACGTCCACCGCTTCCGCGGGCGCCTTGATGGTCACCCGCTCGGTGGGCACACCGGCCACCGACGTCACCGACACCGAATTGAGCCTCGGGCGTACCGGCGTCGGCACCGGTTCGCTCGCCGCTGCCGACTCGGCCAGTTCGGCCAGTGACAGCTCGTCGCTCACTTCGCGCATGAGCTCGGACATCCGTACGTCCAACGCGTCGCAGATCGCGGAGAGCAGTTCGGAGGAAGCCTCCTTCTGCCCCCGCTCCACCTCGGAGAGATAGCCGAGCGAGACTCGGGCGGACGAGGAGACTTCGCGCAGAGTACGGCCCTGGCGCTGGCGCTGCCGACGCAGCACGTCACCCAGCAGGCGACGGAGCAGAATCATCGGTGGCTCCCTCCTCGGACCGCGTAGCCGCATCCTTCACGCCCCACCGTACCGCCTCGCGCTGCGGCCGTGCGGGGAGCGATGTCGTGTTCACTCAGGGCTGCAAACATCAATTCCCCCCGTTGTGTTCCGTATCCTGTGCCCGCGCATTTCCCGAGAGTTCCTCATGGAGCAGTTCCAGCACGCTCCGTACGCTCTCTCTACGGATTTCCGTACGATCGCCGTTCAACCTCAACGACACCACTTTCCCGGCCCGCGCGCTCGTCGCGACCGGCCCGGCGACCGCCACGTAGACGGTTCCGACGGGCTGTCCGTCCTGCGGGGTGGGCCCCGCGACCCCGGTCGTCGAGATCCCCCAGTCGGCGCCGAGCCGGTCCCGCACACCGGCCGCCATCTGCAGCGCGACCTCGGGATCCACCGCTCCGCGCTCCGCGAGCAGGGCCCCGTCGACGCCGAGGAGCTCGCGCTTGAGGGCCGTGGCGTACGCCGTGACCGACCCCCGGAAGGACACCGAGGCGCCCGGTACGCCGGTGAGCTCGGCGGCCACCAGACCACCCGTGAGCGACTCCGCGGCGGCCAGCGTCTGATCACGCTCCGCGAGCAGCGCCAGCACCCGGGCGGCCTCGGTCATCGCGTCGCCGTCTCCGACCGTGCGGCCGCGCGCTCGGCCGCGAGCCCCTTGCGCCGCAGGACGACCGCCTGGCGGACGTAGTCCAGACCGGTGACGACCGTCAGCACGACGGCCACCGCCATCACCCAGAAGCGGAGGGTGGCCAGCGGCCCGGTGAGCACGAGGACGTACATGCCCACGGCGGTGCCCTGGGCGAGCGTCTTCATCTTGCCGCCGCGGCTGGCGGGGATGACCCCGTGCCGGATGACCCAGAACCGCATCAGGGTGATGCCGAGCTCGCGGGCCAGGATGACCCCGGTCACCCACCAGGGCAGGTCCCCGAGCAGGGAGAGCGAGATGAGCCCGGCGGCCATGATCGCCTTGTCGGCGATCGGGTCGGCGATCTTCCCGAAGTCGGTGACCAGGTTGTACGTACGGGCGAGGTGCCCGTCGAAGACGTCCGTGATCATGGCCACCGCGAACGCCGCCCAGGCCCAGGCCCGCCACGCCGGGTCGTGCCCGCCGTCCTGGAACAGCAGGATCACGAAGCCCGGCACGAGGACGAGCCGGATCATCGTGAGGATGTTCGCGATGTTCCACAGGCTGGCCTGGTTGACGGCCGCCGCGCCCAGCTTGCCGCGGGGCGCCGGCCTACCGGTCCCGCCCGTCGCGGATGCCGGGACTCCGGTCATCTGCCTGCCTCCTCGAAAAGACACTCGGCCACCAGGTCGACGCCCTCCGTGCCGACGACCTTCGCCCTGACCATACGGCCCGGGGCCAGGTCGGGAAGCGCACCGTCGGCCGTGGTGAGCACGACCTGCCCGTCGGTCTCGGGAGCCTGGTGGGCGGCGCGTCCGATCCAGCCGTCCTCCTCGTCCAGGGATTCGACGAGTACTTCCAGGGTCTCTCCGATCCGCTCCTCCGCGCGCTGCGCGGTGAGCTCCTCGGCGAGCCGGGAGAGGTGGGCGAGCCGCTCGTCGACGACGTCCTGGTCGAGCTTGTGCTCGTACGTGGCGGCCTCGGTGCCGTCCTCGTCGGAGTAGCCGAAGACGCCGATCGCGTCGAGGCGCGCGTGGGTGATGAAGCGTTCCAGCTCGGCGAAGTCCGCCTCGGTCTCGCCGGGGAAGCCGACGATGAAGTTGGAGCGGGCACCGGCCGTGGGGGCCTTGGAGCGGATGGTCTCCAGGAGCTCCAGGAAGCGGTCGGTGTCGCCGAAGCGGCGCATGGCCCGCAGCACGTCGGGGGCACTGTGCTGGAAGGACAGGTCGAAGTAGGGCACGACCTTCTCGGTCGACGTGAGGACGTCGATCAGGCCGGGGCGCATCTCGGCGGGCTGGAGGTAGCTGACGCGGACGCGCTCGATGCCGTCCACCGAGGCCAGCTCGGGCAGCAGGCTCTCCAGGAGCCGGATGTCGCCGAGGTCCTTGCCGTAGGAGGTGTTGTTCTCGGAGACCAGCATGATCTCCTTCACGCCCTGCTCGGCGAGCCAGCGCGTCTCGTTGAGCACGTCCGAGGGACGGCGCGAGACGAAGGAGCCGCGGAAGGAGGGGATGGCGCAGAAGGAGCAGCGGCGGTCGCAGCCGGAGGCCAGCTTCACGGAGGCGACGGGGCTGGTGTCCAGGCGGCGGCGGAGCGGCGCGCGCGGCCCGGAGGCGGGCGCGAGGCCGTCGGGCAGGTCGCTCGGCACGTTCTCGGGGGCTTCCACGGCGCCGTGCCCCGGCAGGGCGACGCTCGCGGCGGCCTCCTGACGCTCCACGGGGGACAGCGGCAGCAGCTTGCGCCGGTCACGCGGGGTGTGGGCCTCGACACTGCCACCGCTGAGGATGGTCTGGAGGCGGTTGGAGATGTCGGCGTAGTCGTCGAAGCCGAGGACGCCGTCGGCCTCCGGGAGGGCTTCGGCGAGCTCCTTGCCGTACCGCTCGGCCATGCAGCCGACGGCGACGACGGCCTGGGTCTTGCCGTGGTCCTTCAGATCATTGGCTTCGAGGAGGGCGTCGACGGAGTCCTTCTTGGCGGCTTCGACGAATCCGCAGGTGTTGACTACGGCGACGTCCGCTTCCTCGGCGTTCTCGACGAGCTCCCAGCCGTCCGCTGCCAAGCGGCCTGCGAGCTCCTCCGAGTCCACCTCGTTACGGGCGCAGCCAAGAGTGACAAGGGCGACGGTACGGCGTTCGGGCATGGGCTCAAGACTACTTCGTCCCGGCCGTTCCCCCGTCGCGCAGGGTTCACCTGCGCGACAGAGGTCACATCACCGGCCGGAGAGGATCACCGGCCGCCCGGGCTCAGCCGGCCTCGGGGTCGCCCTTGGTGTAGCTGAGCCGCTCGACCTGGCCGGATTCGAACTTGTCGTCGAGCTTCTTGCCGTTCACGTAGAGCTCGATCGCACCGGCGTTGCCGAGGACCAGATCGACCCGCTCGTCGTCCTGGAAGGTCTTGGACTCGCCCTTGAGGAGCAGGCCGTCGAAGAGGAGCTTGCCGTCGTGGGCCTTGGCCGAGATCCAGCTCTTGTCGTCGATCGCGGAGAGCTTGACCGTGACCTTGTCCTGCGGGACCGCGGCGATCGCGCTCTCGGTGGGCTTGGGCGCGGCGGGCTTGACCGGCTTCGGCTTGGTGGCGGAGGTGGCCTTCTCGGGCGCGGGCGCGGGGCCGCCGTCGGCCACGGTGGTCCCCTTCCCGGACTCGTTCCCGTTGAACATCGTGAAGCCGACGAAACCGACGACGGCGACGATGGCCGCGACCATGGCGGCGGTCCAGTTGGGCCTGCGGGGCTCGGGGCGGATACGTTCCGCCTCGAAGAGCGGGGCGGCGGGGGTGGGCGCGGGACGGCCACCGTGCTCGGCGTCGTACTGCTCGATCAGCGGAGCCGGATCGAGGCCGACGGCGCGCGCGAGGGTGCGGATGTGGCCGCGGGCGTAGACGTCGCCGCCGCAGCGCGAGAAGTCGTCCTCCTCGATCGCGTGCACGATCGGAATCCGGACACGGGTGGAGGCACTGACCTCTTCGACGGTGAGACCGGCGGCGATTCGGGCCTGCTGGAGAGCACGACCGATGGAGTCCCGGTCGTCTGCCGGGAAGGTCCGGTCGTCTTCGGGGGAGTTGCCGATGGACACGAGAGCGCCTTTCGAGCGTGTAGCCACCTGCTGGACGTTCAGTCTATGGGTGGTACGAAAGGGTGGGGCAACCGGGCGGGTGCTGTTTGTACGCCATGAGGCTGGGACATCCTTCTGCCCCTCCCTCCAACTTGACGTACGGCCAGGGGAAACGGTTGCCCACCGTTCCCTTACGAGTGAGTCTCGGCCCGGTCTCGAACCGGGTACCCGGCCTCGCCGCCGCTACGCCCCCGACTCCCCGCGGATCACGGCGAGGACCCCGTCCAGCTCGTCCGGCTTCACGAGCACGTCCCGCGCCTTCGATCCCTCGCTCGGTCCGACGATGTTCCGCGACTCCATCAGGTCCATCAGCCGGCCGGCCTTCGCGAAGCCCACGCGCAGCTTGCGCTGGAGCATCGAGGTGGAGCCGAACTGCGTCGAGACGACGAGTTCGGCGGCCTGGCACAGCAGGTCGAGGTCGTCGCCGATGTCCTCGTCGATCTCCTTCTTCTGCTTGGTGCCGACGGTGACGTCGTCCCGGAAGACGGGCGTCATCTGGTCCTTGCAGTGCTGTACGACGGTCGCGACCTCGGCCTCGGTGACGAACGCCCCCTGCATGCGGATGGGCTTGTTGGCACCCATCGGCAGGAAGAGACCGTCGCCCTTGCCGATCAGCTTCTCGGCGCCGGGCTGGTCCAGGATGACCCGGCTGTCGGCGAGCGAGGAGGTGGCGAAGGCGAGCCGGGAGGGCACGTTCGCCTTGATCAGGCCGGTGACGACGTCCACGGACGGCCGCTGGGTGGCGAGCACGAGGTGGATGCCGGCGGCGCGCGCCAGCTGGGTGATCCGGACGATGGAGTCCTCGACGTCGCGCGGCGCGACCATCATCAGGTCGGCGAGCTCGTCGACGATCACCAGGAGGTACGGGTAGGGGTTGAGCTCGCGCTCGCTGCCCTCGGGCAGTTTGATCTTGCCGTCCCGGATGGCCTGGTTGAAGTCGTCGATGTGCCGGAAGCCGAAGGCGGCCAGGTCGTCGTAGCGCAGGTCCATCTCGCGGACGACCCACTGGAGAGCCTCGGCGGCCTTCTTGGGGTTGGTGATGATCGGGGTGATCAGGTGCGGGATGCCCTCGTAGGCGGTGAGCTCGACCCTCTTGGGGTCGACGAGCACCATCCGGACGTCCTCGGGGGTCGCCCTTATCATCACCGAGGTGATGAGGCAGTTGATGCAGGAGGACTTGCCGGATCCGGTGGCACCGGCCACCAGGATGTGCGGCATCTTCGCCAGGTTGGCCATCACGTAGCCGCCCTCGACGTCCTTGCCGAGCGCGACCAGCATCGGATGGTCGTCGTCGCCGTCCGCGAGCCGCAGCACGTCCCCGAGGTTGACCATCTCCCGGTCGCTGTTCGGGATCTCGATGCCGACGGCGGACTTCCCGGGAATCGGCGAGATGATCCGCACGTCGGGGGAGGCCACCGCGTACGCGATGTTCTTGGCCAGCGCCGTGATCTTCTCGACCTTCACGGCGGGGCCGAGCTCGACCTCGTACCGCGTGACCGTCGGACCGCGCGTGAAGCCCGTGACGTCCGCGTCCACCTTGAACTCGGTGAAGACGTTCGTCAGCGCCGCCGCGACGGCGTCGTTGACGGCGCTGCGGGTCTTGCCCGGCCCGCCGCGCTCCAGGAGGTCGAGCGAGGGCAGGGAGTACGTGATGTCGCCCGCGAGCTGGAGCTGCTCGGCCCGGGGCGGCAGGTCGGTCGGCTCGGGCGCCGGCTTCGTCAGGTCGGGTACGGCCCCGCTGGGGCGGCCTCCCCCACGGGCAGGCGGCACGGGAGCGGCCGGCGCCGAAGCCTCTTCCGCGGCGGCCGTGGCCGAGGCGGCGAGCGCGGCGTTCCGCTCGGCGGTGACGTCCTTGGTCAGGTCGGCGACGATCGGCGAGGGCGGCATGCCGTTCAGCACGGCCCCGTCGAGCGCGGCCGCGGCGGCCGCGGCGACGTCCACCGGGTCCAGACCGGTCTCGAAGTCGTCCCGCCCGGAGGTCCGGCGGGACGGGCGGCCGCGCCGCTCAAGCAGCTCGGCCTCGGCCCGGTCGACGTCGTACGGCTCCGAGGGCCCGGGCGCGCGGCGCCGGACGGGCCGTGCGGGCCGCGGCCCGGCGTCCCGCCACTCCTCGTCGTACCCCTCGCGGCCCGGGTGCTCCTCGGCCTCCTCCGGGTCGTACGCGGGCTCGACGATGCCCAGCTTGGCGCCGAGCGCGCGCAGCCGCTGCGGGATCGCGTTGACCGGGGTGGCGGTGACCACGAGCAGCCCGAAGACGGTGAGCAGCACCAGCATCGGTACGGCGAGGACCTCGCCCATCATGAAGACGAGGGGCTGCGAGGCGGCCCAGCCGATGAGCCCGCCGGCGTCCTGCATGGCCTCGCTGCCGTCGCCGCGCCCCGGCGAACCGCAGGCGATGTGCACCTGGCCGAGGACGCCGATGACGAGCGCGGAGAGGCCGATGCTGATCCGGCCGTTGGCCTCGGGCTTCTCCGGGTAGAGGATCAGCCGGATGCCGATGGCGCCGAGGAGCAGCGGTACGAGCAGGTCGAGCCGGCCGAAGGATCCGGTCACCAGCATCTCGACGAGGTCGCCGACCGGCCCGCGCAGGTTGGACCAGGTGCCGGCGGCGACGATCAGCGCGAGGCCCAGGAGGAGCAGCGCGAGCCCGTCCTTGCGGTGGGCGGGGTCGAGGCCCTTGGCGCCGCGCCCTATCCCCCGGAACATCGCCCCGATCCCGTGGGCGAGGCCGAGCCAGGCGCCGCGAGCGAGCCGGTAGACGCCCCCGGTCGGGGACGGGGCGGGGCGGGGCGGGGCCTTCTTCGTGGCGGTCTTGCGCGCGGGCGCGCGCTTGGCGGGCGCGGCCTTCTTGGCGGGCGCCTTCTTCGCCGGCGGCTTGGCGGGGGACTTCGTGGGCACCGCTTTCTTCGCGGCGCCCGTCGTCCGGCCGGCCCGCGGCTTTGCGGTGTTCGCCGTGCTCTGGGAACCCTTGCCGGACGTACGTGAAGCCATGATGCCGAGGTTACCGGTGTGGGGAGCGGTGTGGGGAGCGCCCGTCCGCCTCACCCGTTCGTGTCGTCCGTGCCGGGGCGCGATGCTGACGCCGCATCACGCCGCCGGCCACCGCACCGAACGGATGGTGACGGTACGTCAGCTCTGGGCGGGCAGCGTCGGCGTCGCGCCCGTACCGGGCTCCAGCGCGTCGAGCGCCCGGCGCAGCCCGGTGAGCTTGCGCTCCAGGTGCGCGGCGGTGGCGACGGCGGCCGCGTCGGCGGAGTCGTCGTCGAGCTGCTTCGACAGGGCCTCGGCCTGCTCCTCGACGGCCGCGAGCCGCGCGGAGAGCTCGGCGAGCAGTCCGGCGGACTCCTTGCCGTGACCGCCCTCGCCGCCGCCCTCCAACTGCAGCCGCAGCAGGGCGGCCTGCTCGCGCAGCTTGCAGTTCTTCATGTAGAGCTCGACGAAGACGGAGACCTTGGCCCGCAGCACCCACGGGTCGAAGGGCTTGGAGATGTAGTCGACCGCTCCGGCCGCGTACCCCCGGAAGGTGTGGTGGGGGCCGTGGTTGATGGCGGTGAGGAAGATGATCGGGATGTCCCGGGTCCGCTCACGCCGCTTGATGTGGGCGGCGGTCTCGAAACCGTCCATGCCCGGCATCTGGACGTCGAGCAGGATGACCGCGAAGTCGTCCGTCAACAGCGCCTTGAGCGCTTCCTCCCCGGACGATGCCCGCACCAGCGTCTGATCGAGCGCGGAGAGAATGGCCTCCAGCGCCAGCAGATTCTCCGGCCGGTCATCGACCAGGAGGATCTTGGCCTTCTGCACCATGCCCCGTCCTCCTCGTCCCGGCAACGGCTCTCCCCGGACCCCCGAACCGGGGGAAGCACCGGGCGCCGCCCCAGAAGACGACTCCCTAGCGCCGTCCGTCCTTGTGCCGGTCATCGTAGCCGCACCCCGCCCGTCGCCACACCCTGTCACCGCGATGTCACTGTGCACGTAGCAGAAACGCGGTGGGAGACCAGAAGGTTCCCCGTATCCCGCCCTCTCACACGCCTCTGGCGACAGTCCGTCAGTGGGCGCCGGCGGAGCCCGGGGGTCCGCGCCGCGCCCGGCGCGGACCCCCGGCCCGGAGTCACTGCCCCCGCATCCACTGCTCCATGACGGACAGCAGGTGATCGGGGTCGACCGGCTTCGTCACGTAGTCCGAGGCACCGGACTCGATCGCCTTCTCCCGGTCGCCCTTCATCGCCTTCGCCGTCAGCGCGATGATCGGCAGCCCGGCGAACTGCGGCATGCGCCGGATCGCGGTCGTCGTCGCATACCCGTCCATCTCCGGCATCATGATGTCCATCAGCACCACCGTCACGTCGTCGTGCTGCTCCAGGACCTCGATGCCCTCCCGCCCGTTCTCGGCGTAGAGCACCGCGAGCCCGTGCTGCTCCAGGACGCTGGTGAGCGCGAAGACATTGCGGATGTCGTCGTCGACGATGAGCACCTTCTCGCCGGAGAAGCCGAAGGTACGGCGCGGCTCGACCTCCTGCTCCTCCCGCTCCGCCGCGATCGGCTGGCCGGACTGCCCGGGGACCGCGCCCCGCACGCCGGTCGCCTCCGCCGCGGCCTTCCGCCGGTGCCGGAACAGCGCCCCGGCCCCGGACCGCGCCTCCGTGCGTACGCTCGGCGGCGGGAAGTGCGGGAACGGGTGGACGGCCCCGGCCATGCCCTCCTCGGCCCCCTGCTGCGGGTCGTCCGCGTCCTGCACGCCCTGCCCGTAACCGCCCGACGGCAGCTCCGTCGGGCTCAGCGGCAGGTACAGCGTGAACGTCGAACCCCGGCCGGGCTCGCTCGCGGCGAAGATCTCGCCGCCGAGGAGCCGCGCGATCTCCCGGCTGATCGAGAGCCCCAGACCCGTACCGCCGTACTTCCGGCTGGTCGTGCCGTCGGCCTGCTTGAACGCCTCGAAGATGACCCGCATCTTGCTCGCCGCGATCCCGATCCCGGTGTCGGTGACCGAGAACGCGATCAGGTCGGCCTCCGGATCGCGCAGCGAACCGGCCTCCAGGAGCTGCTCGCGGATCGACTGCGGCACGTCCGCCCCGGCGGGCCGGATCACCAGCTCCACCGCGCCCGTGTCGGTGAACTTCACCGCGTTGGACAGCAGGTTGCGCAGGACCTGGAGCAGCCGCTGCTCGTCGGTGTGGAGCGTGGCCGGCAGCTCGGGCGAGACCCGCACCGAGAAGTCGAGCCCCTTCTCCGCCGTCAGCGGCCGGAACGTCGCCTCCACGTAGTCCACGAGCTGGACGAGCGCGATACGCGTCGGCGACACGTCCATCTTGCCCGCCTCGACCTTCGACAGGTCGAGGATGTCGTTGATCAGCTGGAGCAGGTCCGAGCCCGCGCCATGGATGGTCTCCGCGAACTCGACCTGCTTCGGCGTCAGATTGGTCTCGGCGTTGTCCGCGAGCAACTTGGCCAGGATCAGCAGCGAGTTGAGCGGCGTGCGCAGCTCGTGCGACATGTTGGCGAGGAACTCCGACTTGTACCGCATGGAGACGGCGAGCTGCTCCGCCCGCTCCTCCAGGACCTGCCGGGCCTCCTCGATCTCGGTGTTCTTCACCTCGATGTCCCGGTTCTGCCGGGCGAGGAGTTCGGCCTTCTCCTCCAGCTCCAGGTTGGAGCCCTGGAGTTCCTTCTGCCGGTGCTCCAGCTCGGCCGACCGCTCCTTGAGCTGCTCGGTGAGCTTCTGCGACTGCTGGAGCAGCACCTCGGTCTTGGTGTTGACGCTGATGGTGTTGACCGTGGTCGCGATCAGCTCGGCGATCTGGTTGAGGAAGTCCCGCTGGATCTGCGTGAACGGCTGGAACGAGGCCAGCTCGATCACCCCGAGGACCTTGCCCTCGAAGAGCACCGGCAGCACGATCACATGCGCCGGCGAGGCCTCCCCGAGCCCCGAGGAGATCTTCAGATAGCCCGGCGGCACGTTGACCTGGATGGTCCGCTTCTCCTCGGCGGCCGTCCCGATGAGGGTCTCGCCGGGCCGGAACGAGGTCGGCATGGACCCGGTGGAGTATCCGTAACTCCCGCGCATCCGCAGCTCGTACGAGCCGTCGCCCTCGCCCACGAGTTCGGCGTCGCCGTGCGCCGAGCCCGTCGGCATGGCCACGAAGAACGCGCCGTGCTGGGCGGAGACCACCGGCGTCAGCTCGCTCATGATGAGCGACGCCACGTCGTCGAGGTCCCGGCGGCCCTGCATGAGGCCGGAGATGCGGGCCAGGTTGCTCTTGAGCCAGTCCTGCTCGTCGTTGGCGAGGGTGGTGTCGCGCAGGTTGGCGATCATCGTGTTGATGTTGTCCTGGAGCGCCTGGATCTCACCGGCCGCGTCCACACCGTCGATCTTCACGTTGAGGTCGCCGCGGGTCACCGCGGTGGCGACGGCCGCGATGGCCCGCACCTGCCGGGTGAGGTTCCCGCCCATCTCGTTCACCGACTCGGTGAGATCGCTCCAGGTGCCCTCCACGTCCCGGACCCGGGCCTGGCCGCCCAGCTGGCCGTCGGTGCCCACCTCGCGGGCCACACGCGTGACCTCCTCGGCGAAGTTCGACAGCTGGTCGACCATCGTGTTGATGGTGTTCTTCAGCTCCTGGATCTCACCGCGCGCGTCGATGTCGATCTTCTTGGTGAGGTCGCCCTTGGCGATGGCGGTGGTGACGGCCGCGATCTGCCGCACCTGACCGGTGAGGTTGTCGGCCATCGAGTTCACCGACTCGGTCAGGTCCTTCCACGTGCCGGAGACCCCCGGCACCCGGGCCTGACCGCCCAGGATGCCCTCCGTACCCACCTCACGGGCCACACGCGTGACCTCGTCCGCGAAGGACGACAGCGTCGTCACCATCGTGTTGACGGTCTCGGCGAGTTCGGCGACCTCGCCGCGCGCCTCGACCGTCACCTTCTTCGTCAGGTCGCCGTTGGCGACGGCTGCCGAGACCCGGGAGATGTTCCGCACCTGACTGGTCAGGTTGTTGGCCATCAGGTTGACGTTGTCGCTGAGGTCCTTCCACGTACCGGTGACACCGCGCACGCGTGCCTGGCCGCCGAGGATGCCCTCCGTACCCACCTCACGGGCCACGCGCGTGACCTCGTCGGCGAAGTTCGACAGCTGGTCGACCATGGTGTTGACGGTCGTCACCAGCTCAAGGATCTCGCCCCGGGCGTCGACCGTGATCTTCTTCGACAGGTCGCCCTTGGCGACCGCCGTCGTCACCTCGGCGATGTTCCGCACCTGGATGGTGAGGTTGTTCGCCATGAAGTTCACCGACTGGGTGAGGTCCTTCCAGGTGCCGGAGACCCCCTGCACCTCGGCCTGACCGCCCAGGATGCCCTCGGTGCCCACCTCGCGGGCCACCCGGGTCACCTGCTCCGCGAAGTTCGAGAGCTGGTCCACCATCGTGTTGAGGGTGTTCTTCAGCTCCAGGATCTCGCCCCGCGCGTCCACGTCGATCTTCTGCGACAGGTCACCGCGCGCCACCGCGGTGGCGACCTGCGCGATGTTGCGGACCTGGGTGGTGAGGTTGCCGGCCATGCCGTTCACCGAGTCCGTCAGATCACGCCACACACCGGCCACGCCCGGCACCTGCGCCTGACCGCCGAGCCGCCCGTCCGTGCCCACCTCGCGGGCCACCCGGGTCACCTGGTCGGCGAACGCGGAGAGCTGGTCCACCATCGTGTTGATGGTGTTCTTCAGCTCCAGGATCTCGCCCCGTGCGTCCACGTCGATCTTCTGCGACAGGTCACCGCGGGCCACCGCCGTCGTCACCTGGGCGATCTGCCGCACCTGCGAGGTCAGGTTGCCGGCCATGAAGTTCACGGAGTCCGTGAGCTCCCGCCAGCGCCCGGACACCCCGTCGACCCGCGCCTGACCGCCCAGCCGGCCCTCGGTGCCCACGTCCCGGGCCATCCGGGTCACCTGGTCCGCGAAGGACGACAGCTGCGACACCATCGTGTTGACGGTGTTCTTCAGCTCCAGCATCTCGCCGGCCACGTCGACCGTGACCTTCTGCGACAGGTCGCCGTTGGCGACCGCCGTCGTCACCTGCGCGATGTCCCGCACCTGACCGGTCAGGTTACGGAAGGCCGTGTTCACCGAGTCGGTGAGGTCCTTCCACGTCCCCGCCGCGCCCGGCACCTCGGCCTGACCGCCGAGCAGACCCTCGACGCCGACCTCCCGCGCCACCCGGGTCACCTCGGAACCGAAGGCCGACAGCTGGTCCACCATCGTGTTGACGGTGTTCTTCAGCTCCAGCATCTCGCCGGCCACGTCCACCGTGACCTTCTGCGACAGATCACCGTTGGCCACCGCCGTCGTCACCTGCGCGATGTCCCGCACCTGCGTGGTGATGTTCCGGAAGACCGTGTTGACGGAGTCCGTGAGGTCCTTCCACGTCCCCGCCGCACCCGGCACCTGCGCCTGACCGCCGAGCAGACCCTGCGCGCCGACCTCGCCCGACACCCGGGTCACCTCGTCGGCGAACGTCCGCAGCGTCTCCGTCATCTGGTTGATGGTGTCCGCGAGTTGGGCGATCTCACCGCGCGCGGAGACCCGCACCTTCTGCGACAGGTCACCGTTCGCGACCGCCATCGTCACCTCGGCGATGCCTCTCACCTGATTGGTGAGATTTCCCGCCATCGTGTTGACGGAATCGGTGAGGTCCTTCCACACACCGGCGACCCCGGCCACCTCGGCCTGACCACCGAGCTCGCCCTCCGTACCCACCTCGCGCGCGACACGGGTCACCTCGGACGAGAACGACGACAGCTGGTCCACCATCCGGTTGACGGTGTTCTTCAGCTCCAGCATCTCGCCGGCCACGTTCGCCGTGACCTTCTGCGACAGATCACCGTTGGCGACCGCCGTCGTCACCAGCGCGATGTCCCGCACCTGGGCCGTCAGCCGGTTCGCCATGGTGTTGACGGAGTCCGTGAGGTCCTTCCACGAACCGGACACTCCGCGCACCTGCGCCTGCCCGCCCAGCTTGCCGTCCGTACCCACCTCGACGGCGACCCGCGTCACCTCGGAGGCGAACACCGACAGCTGGTCGACCAGGTTGTTGGCGGTACGAGCGACCTTCAGGAACTCCCCGCGCAGCGGCCGCACGGTCCCGTCCGCGCTCTCCGAACGCAGGTCCATCCGCTGGTCCAGATCGCCCTCGGCCACCGCCGAGAGAACCCGCCCCACCTCGGACACCGGCCGCGCCAGATCGTCCACGAGCGCGTTCGCGGCCTCGATCGCCGCCGCCCACGCGCCCTCGCTGGCCCCCGCCTCCAGACGCTCGGACAGCTTGCCCTCACGCCCGACCACCCGCCGGACCCGCGACAGCTCCCCCGTCACATGCATCTGCCGGTCGGCGACCTCGTTGAACACGGCGGAGATCTCCGCCATGACCCCGTCACCGGACACCGTGAGACGCCTACGGAAGTTCCCGTCCCGCATCGACACCAGCGCGGCCAGCAACCGCTCCAGCGCCGCCGCGTCCACCTGGACCGTCCCCCCACGGGAACGCCCGCCCCTCGCGCGCGTGCCACTGCCTCCGCCGCGCCGCGCCGCCGTGCCAGACTCCACCGTGTCCCTCCCGAAAGGGGTCGACCGTACCGCTCCGGCTCTCGCCGTCAGCCTGCCCAGTGTTTCACCGTGCTCGAACCTGGCGATAACAGTTCGGCAGCTTCGCACAGCGTCCCTACCCCGAGGGACGGAA
Organism: Streptomyces sp. NPDC044003; assembly: GCF_056435185.1. Taxonomy (NCBI): domain Bacteria; kingdom Bacillati; phylum Actinomycetota; class Actinomycetes; order Kitasatosporales; family Streptomycetaceae; genus Streptomyces; species Streptomyces sp. NPDC044003. The sequence goes on from NZ_JBWKFA010000008.1 coordinate 452,953, forward strand.
TCAGCGGTGACCGGCATCCGCTCGGACAGCGAAGGTAAGTAACCTGGCATCCGGCTGTCCAACCGCCCCGGTCCGCCCGGCGGGGGCGGTGTGGTGCGCGCACGACCACCGGGCAGTGGGAGGGACAGACCGAGCATGGCAGAGCCGGGCGTCGAGACGCGTACGAGGAGTGCTGTGATCACCGCGCGGGCGACTGCCAGCTTCGAGCCCGTCGGGCGGTCCGTCGCGGCCGCCCGCGCCTTCGTCAGAGACACCCTCCAGGGCTGGGGGCACCCCGAACTCGTCGACGACGCCGTCGTCCTCACCAGCGAGCTCGTCACCAACGCCGTCATCCACGCCGGCACTTCCGCCGACGTCCTCTGCCTCCGCTCCGACGACAGCGTCCGCGTCGAGGTCTCCGACCGCTACCCCGAGCGCGAGATCCCCGTCCAGAGCGGCCGCACCCTCGGCAGCCCGGACCGCGAGAACGGCCGCGGCCTGCTGCTCTGCGCCGCCCTCGCCCACCGCTGGGGCGTCGACTACTCCCCCACCCGCAAGCACGTCTGGTTCCACCTGGACCTCCCCCAGCGGCCCGTCGGCACCCGCTCCGCAGGCCCCGTCCTCCCCGACGCCCTCCTCCCGGTCGCCGAGAGCCGCGTCCGCGTCGCCGTCGCCCAGATCGACCGCGGCGGCACGATCACCGCGTGGAACGAGGACGCCGAGGAACTCTTCGGATACGACTCCGAGCAGGTCATCGGCAAACCCCTCGGCGACCTCGCCGCCTGGCCCCACACCCCCGGCATCGGCACCGGCCTCGCCGAGGCCCTCCGCCTCTCCCGCTGGGAGGGCAGCTACGGCATCCGCTGCGCCGACGGCCGGGTCATCCCCGTCTACGCCTCGCACCTCCGGGTCCGCGACGCCCAGGGCGAACCCTCCACCGTCTGTCTCCTCGTACGCGAGCACGAGCGCGCGGTCCTCCAGACCCCGCAGCGCCCCGTCGCCGAACCGGGCACCGAGAGCCGCGCCGCCGACCCCTTCGAGGTCTTCATCGGCACCCCCGCCCCCGACGACCTCGACGGCCTCCTCCAGCGCACGGTCGAACGCGCCCGCGACATGCTCGACGGCGACGCCGCCTTCCTCCTCCTCGCCACCGACGACGAGACGGAACTGGAGGTACGGGCCACCACCGGACTCCCGGCCGCCCGCCAGCGCTTCGCCCGCGTCCCCGTCGAGACCGGCGCCAGCCGTTACGGCTCCGCCCGCATGCCCGCCGTCCACGAGGACCTGGCCGCCGTCCCCGGCGCCGTCCCCCTCCTCGAAGGCACCGGCATGCGCTCGGTGGTGACGGTCCCTCTGAAGGTCGAGGGCCGCCTCACCGGCTCCCTCGGCGTGGCCGCGGAGAGCGCGAACCGCTACTCCAACGAGGAGGCCCTGCGCCTCCAGTTCGCCGCCGACCGCATCGCCCTGGCCGTCGAATCCGCCCGCCTCGGCGAACTGGAACGACTCCGCCGCGGCTCCCTCAGCTTCCTCGTCGAGGCCTCCGACCTCCTGGCCGGCACCCTCGACCGCGACCAGACCCTGGCCCTCATGGCCCAGATGACGGTCCCCACCCTCGCCACCTGGTGCGCGGTCTACACGATCGCCGACCAGGCCTCCGACCCGTACCTCTCGTACGTGCTCCACGAGGACGAGGACCGCATCGACGGCCTCAAGGACCTGCTCTCCTCCATCGCCCCGCCCGACCCGGTGCCGACCCCCGGCGCCCGCGTGTGGTCCGCGCCGGGCGACGCCGCCCACCGGGCCGCGCTCACCGCGTCGGTCCACGCCCTCGACCACCCGGCGAGCCCGCTCTCCTCCGGCATCGACACCACCCTGGCCACCGCGAGCGCGGTCGCCGGCGAGACGGTCGTCCTGCCCCTGGTCGCCCGCAACCGGGTCATCGGCATGCTGACCCTCGGCAGGCCCTCGGAGGACCACTTCCGCCAGGAGATCCTGGAACTCGCCGAGGACCTCTCGCGCCGAGCCGCCCTGGCCCTGGACAACGCCCGCCTGTACTCGGAGCGCGTGGCGATCAGCCAGTCCCTCCAGCGCAGCCTCCTCCCGCCCGGCCTGCCCACGATCCCGGGCGTCGAGGTCGACGTCATCTACCGCGCGGCCGGCGAGGGCAACGAGGTCGGAGGCGACTTCTACGACGTCTTCCCCATCAGGGACGACGTCTACGGATTCGCCATCGGCGACGTCTGCGGTACGGGCCCGGAGGCGGCCGCCGTCACGGGCCTGGCCCGCCACGCCCTGCGCCTCCTCGCCCGCGAGGGCTTCGGTGGCCCCGCCGTCCTGGAGCGACTGAACGCGGCGATCCTCGACGAGGGCGCCCGCAGCCGCTTCCTGACCCTCCTCTACGGCGAGATGCGCCCACAGCCGGACGGCTCGGCGATCCTGAAGGTCGTCTGCGCCGGCCACCCGCTCCCGCTGCGCCTCCGCCCGGACGGCACGGTCGAGCCGGCGGCCGAACCACAGCCGCTCCTGGGCGTCATGGAGGACCTGGAACTGTACGAGCAGACGATCACGCTCGACCCCGGCGACGTCCTCCTGTGCGTCACGGACGGCGTGACGGAACGCCGCGAGGGCTCCCGCATGCTGGGCGACGACGGCCTGGCCGAGGTCCTCAGGACCTGTACGGGCCTGACGGCCGGCGCGGTCGCCTCCCGTGTCCTCCGCGCGGTCGAGCGCTTCGCCCAGGCCCCCGCCTCCGACGACATGGCCATCCTGGCGATGCGCCTCCGCGAGCCGGACCCCCACTGACAGAAAAGGCGCCCTCCCACAGGGGAGGGCGCCACCCAGGCACGCTCACACTCAAACTGAACGGAAACGCAAAAAGGCCCCCGCCAAGAGGCGGGGGCCTTTTCATTCAGAGCCCTTTAACGGAATCGAACCGTTGACCTTCTCCTTACCATGGAGACGCTCTACCGACTGAGCTAAAAGGGCAGGTGTTCGGCGGTGTCCTACTCTCCCACAGGGTCCCCCCTGCAGTACCATCGGCGCTGAAAGGCTTAGCTTCCGGGTTCGGAATGTAACCGGGCGTTTCCCTAACGCT
>NZ_JBWKFA010000009.1:0-363619 GCF_056435185.1 Streptomyces sp. NPDC044003
ATCGCCCCCACGGCGCCCTCGGCGGCCAGACGCCCTACGAACGCCTCAAGCAGAAGACCCAGACCCAGGTGTAAGCAAGCTCCGGCAGATGCACACCTAGGGCCGCCCGGCCCGTTCGGGCGCCTCCAGCCATGGGGCGAACTGCTCGGCGACCAGCGACGCCACGGCCGCCGCGTCCCGCGTCCCGTCGACCTCGATCACGCGGACGCCCAGGCGCCGGGCGGCGCGCACCACGTCCTCGGCGACCAGACGGTCGCGGGCGATCCGGTTGGCTTGGGCGCGTGCCGGGTCGCCGACCGGCACGCCCAGAGCGCCCGCGCGCGGGAGGGTGTGGATCTGGTGCTGCCGGAAGTCCTCCGTGGGCACGAGGACGACCATCCGCCGTACCGAGTCGATCAGCGGAACGACCAGCTCGGGCCGCAGCCCCCATCCCTCGGCGATCGCCGGCCGGCCGGTCGACAGGGCACGCAGGTCGTCCAGGGCCCACTCGAACCGCAGGGGGAAACCGGCCAGCGTCTCGGCCGCCATCTCCTCCGGGCTCCGCTCCGTCCAGACCTGCTCGGGCCCCGGATCCGCCACGGCCTCGCCGAGCGCCACCCGCCGCGCGATCCGGCGGTCCTGATGGCCCCGGGCGTCGTGGTAGTCGTAGTGATACACCGTCAGGCCAAATTCCTGGGCGAGGAGTTCGGAGACGGTCGTCTTGCCGGCCCATTGTGCGCCGCCGATCCACAGCATCCGGCGCAGACTGCCGTGCGGATCCCAGACCTCTGCCATGAAAGTCCCCCGTGAGTGGTTGTGTGTCCTGGTGGGTCAGCCGGAGACGTCGCTCTCGTGTGCGGTCACGACGGCCCGCAGGAGGCCCGGGAAACGCTCCTCGAACTCCTCGCGGCGCAGGGCGTTCATGCGGGAGGTGCCCGCGTAGTGCTGGCGGATGAGGCCGGCTTCGCGCAGGACGTGGAAGTGGTGCGTCGCCGTGGACTTGCTGACCGGCAGTGCGATGGTCCCGCAGGCGAGGTCCTCGCCCGCCGCGTACAGCTCGGTGACGATCCGTCGCCTGACCGGGTCGACCAGCGCGTCCAGGACCTGCTGGAGGCCGATCTCGCGCAGCTCGGGGTGGGGCGGGACGCGGTCCCGTCGGCCGGTGCCTGCCACAGCTCTCCTCTTCTCGTCGACCTCCGGGAGGCATCATACGACAGGCGTCAAAGTTTCACAGGCGTAAAAGTTTCACGGGCGTAAAAGTTTCACGAGTGTGAAAGTTTCATGAGCGTCAAAGTTTGACAGCAGTCGAACCTTGCGCTTGGCTGGGCGCGGCGGCGGAGCGGTCCGCCCGCCGCCGTCACCGAGCGGGGAGGGGAAGCCCGATGAGCAAGGCCAGGACGGTGCTGTTCCACGAGTACGGCGGTCCGGAGGTGCTCCGGATCGAAGACGTGGAGGTGGGCGAGCCGGGGCCCGGTGAGGTTCTGCTGCGGGTGGAGGCCATCGGTCTCAACCGTGCCGAGGCGCTCTTCCGTTCGGGCCGCTACATCGAGCCCGCCCGGCGGTTCCCCGCCCGGATCGGACTGGAGGCTGCCGGGGTCGTCGAGGCCGTGGGAGAGGGGGGCGTCGGGTTCACGGCCGGGCAGGAGGTCAGCGTCGTGCCCTCCTTCTCCATGAACGACCACGGCGTCTACGCCGAGCGCGCCGTCGTCCCGGCGTCCTCCCTCGTCCCCCGCCCCGAGGGGCTCGGCCCCGTCGAGGGCGCCGCCGTGTGGATGCCGTACGTCACGGCGTACGGCGGCCTCGTCGAGGTCGGCGGGGCGCGGGCGGGGGACACCGTCGTCCTGACCGGGGCCTCCAGCAGCGTCGGCCTGGCCGCGATCAGGACCGCGCACCGGATCGGCGCCACACCCCTCGCCACCACCCGCACCCGGGCCAAGAGGGACGCCCTGCTCAAGGCGGGCGCGGCCGAGGTGATCGTCACCGACGAGGAGGACGTGGCCGAGCGGGTACGGGACCTCACCGGCGGGCGCGGCGCCGACCTCGCCTTCGACGGAGTCGCGGGACCCGGCGTCACGGACCTCGTCCGGGCCCTCGCCCCCGGCGGCACCGTGCTGCTCTACGGAGCCGTGAGCGGGCTGCCGACCCCGTACCCCGGCTTCGAGCTCGGGATGCCGGCCGTCTCCCTCCGGACGTACACGATGCCGGAGACGACCAGGGACCCCGAGCGGCTGCGCCGGGCCCGCGCCTTCGTCGAGTCCGGGCTGCGCACCGGGTTCTTCGAGGCGGCGGTCGACCGGACCTTCGCGCTCGACGAGATCGTCGCCGCGCACCGGGCCATGGAGGCCGGCCACCAGGTGGGCAAGATCGTCGTGACCGTGCCCCACTGAGGTCCCGCGGGCGTCAGGCCGTCCAGTGCGCCGGGCGGTCGAAGCCCTCCGGGAGGCGGGTCGCCGCGTTCCCGCGCGCCGAGTTCAGCTGGGGCTGCGTCAGGAAGAGGGCGTCCGTGAGGTCCGCGCCCGACAGGTCGGCGTCCCGCAGGTCCGCGCCGATCAGGTCCGCGAGCGACAGGTCCGCCCCCGTCAGGTCGGCGGCGATGAGCAGCGCACCGCGCAGGTCCGTGCCCCGCAGCTTCGCCCCGCGCAGCCGCTTGCCGATCAGGTCCGCCCCGCGCCGGCTCTTCGGACGGCCGCCGGCCGTGGCGCGGACCAGCTCGCTCGTCCGCAGGAGCAGCGGGTTGACCTCGGCGCGCACCGCGGCCACGTCCAGCTTCTCCAGGGCGTCCGGCGTGCCCGCGGTGAGCTCCTCGACCCGGGCCAGCGTGGCCCGCAGCTCGGCGTGGACGGGGCGGGCCGTCCGCAGCGCCAGGGCCTCCGTGAGGTAGCGCAGCAGCTCGTGCAGCTGGCGCACCACCGGGAACACCTCGTACATCTGCCGGGCCGTCTCCGGAGCCTCGCGCCAGGACACGCCGCCGAAGGTCACCTGGGAGACCTGCTGGCCGGCGCCGAAGCAGTCGTACACCGTGCAGCCCTGGAAACCGCTCGGCCGCAGCCGGGTGTGGATCCCGCAGCGGAAGTCCTCCTGGAGGTTCCGGCAGGGCTCGCCCGACGACTTGTTCACGGCGAAGTCGGCCGACTTGGCGAAGGGCAGCGCCACGCAGCACAGGCCGAAGCAGTGGGCGCAGTCGCCGCGCAGGGCGGATTCCCGGGTCTCGGGCACGGTGGAACGGTTCCTTCGCGGTTCGGGGACGGTCCTCCACCGTATCGCGCCGCCGACCTGCTGCTCCCGGTATGGCGCTCACGGCGAAACCGATTGCGATGATCACCGGGGCCGGTGAGGATCGGCGACATGCCGACGTTCACGACTTATGACGGAACCGAACTCTCCTACCGCGTACGGGGGGAGGGTGAGCCCCTCGTCTGCCTGGCGGGCGGGCCGATGCGCGACGCCGGCTACCTCGGGGACCTCGGCGGTCTCGCCGCCCACCGCGCCCTCGTCCTGCTCGACGCCCGCGGCACCGGAGCGAGCGCCGAGCCCGCCGACCCCGGCACGTACCGCTGCGACCGGCAGGTCGGCGACGTCGAGGCCCTCCGCGCCCACCTCGGCCTGGAGCGGATCGACCTCCTCGGCCACTCGGCGGCCGGCAACCTCGCCGTCCTGTACGCCGCCGCCCATCCCGAGAGGGTCCGCTCCCTCGTCATCGTCACCTCCCTCGGACGCGCCCTCGGCGTCGGCACCACCGACGAGGAGTGGGACAAGACCGTCGAGGTCTTCGCCGACCGGCCCTGGTACCCGGAGGCCAGGGCGGCGCTGGACGCCATCGGCCCGGACACCCCGCTGCGGCGCGTGTACGACATCACCGCCCCCTTCGCCTACGGCCGCTGGGACGCGGCCGCCCAGCGGCACGCGGCGGCCACCGACCGGGAGATGAACTGGGAGGCCGCCCCCGCCTACCACGGCGAGGGCGCCTACGACCCGGAGACGACCCGCCGCGCACTCGGCGCGCTCACCGCACCCGTCCTGATCCTGGCCGGCGAGTACGACGCCGGCCCGACGCCCGCCAAGGCGGCCGAGGCCGCGGCGCTCTTCCCGCACGCGGAGCTCGTCGTCCAGCCGGGCGCCGGACACTTCCCCTGGGTCGACGACGCCGAGGCCTTCGTCCGCCCGGTCGCCGCCTTCCTCGACCCGGCCGTCCGCACGGTGACCGTGGACGGCGTACGGCTCGCCTACCGGGTCGCGGGCCCCGAGGACGCCCGGCCCGTCGTCCTCGTCCACGGCCGCGGCGACAACAGCACCACCTGGACCGAGATCACCGCGGACCTGGCCGCCGACCACCGGGTGTACGCGGTGGACCTGCGCGGCCACGGACTCAGCGACCGGCCCGGCGCCTACGGCTTCGAGGACTTCCGCGACGAACTCGGCGGCTTCCTCAAGAGCCTCGGCCTCACCGGCGCCACCGTCGTCGCCCACTCGATGGGCGCCGGCGCCGCGCACCTCCTCGCCCGGCGCGAACCCGGCCTCATCGGCCGCCTCGTCCTGGAGGAGGCCCCCGCCTTCGTCCCCCTCGACCCGCCGCGCCCCGTCGCCGAGCGCCCCGAAGGTCCCCTCGCCTTCGACTGGGAGATCGTCCCCACCACCGACGCCCAGCTGAACGCCCCCGACCCGGCCTGGCGCGAGGAACTCTCCGCGATCACGGCCCCCACCCTCGTCCTCGCGGGCGGCCCGACCAGCCACATCCCCCAGGAGCAGCTCTCCGTCCTGGCCGACGCCCTCCCCGACGCCCACCTCGTCACGATCGAGGCCGGCCACCTCATCCACAACGCCCGCCCGGCCGAATTCCTGGCCGCGGTGAGGCGGTTCGGTCTCTAGGCGGTGTCCGCGTCCGCCTCCACCGCCACCGCGCGGGCCCAGCGGTAGTCCGCCTTGCCGCTGGGGGAGCGCTGGATGCGGTCGGTGAGGACCAGCTGGCGGGGGACCTTGTAGCCCGCCAGCTGGTGCCGGCAGTGGGTCTGGAGGGCCACCAGGTCCAGTGGCTCCGCCCCGGCCCGCAGCTGGACCACGGCGGCGACGTGGTTGCCCCAGCGGGCGTCGGGGACACCGGCGACCAGCGCGTCGTACACGTCGGGGTGGGACTTGAGCGCCTGCTCGACCTCCTCGGGGTACACCTTCTCGCCGCCCGTGTTGATGCACTGGGAGCCGCGGCCCAGGACGGTCACGACACCCTGCTCGTCCACGGTCGCCATGTCACCGAGGAGCACCCACCGCACCCCGTCCCGCTCGAAGAAGGTCTCGGCCGTCTTGGCCGGGTCGTTGTAGTAGCCGAGCGGGACGTGGCCGCGCTGGGCGAGGCGGCCGGTCTCGCCCGCCGCGACGGGGACCCGGGTCGCCGGGTCGACGACCTGGGTGCGTTCGTTGACGTGCAGCCGGAAGCCCTTGGCCGGGCCCGAGTCGTCGGTGGCGCGCCCGTTGGAACCCGACTCGGTGGAGCCGAAGTTGTTGAGCAGCAGGACGTTCGGCATGAGCTCCTGGAGCTGGGCCCGTACCGTCTCGGACATGATCGCCCCGGACGAGGAGAGGCTGAAGAGCGCGGAGAGGTCCGTGCCCTTGAGCGGTCCGCGCAGCGCGTCCACGAGTGGGCGCAGCATCGCGTCCCCGACCAGGGAGATGCTGGAGACCTTCTCCTTCTCCAGGGTGCGCAGCACCTCCTCGGGCACGTACTTGCGGTGCAGGACGACCCGCTGCCCGTAGTTGAGCGCGATGAACGCGGTCAGGGTGGAGGTGCCGTGCATGAGCGGCGGCGCGGGGAAGAAGGTGATGCCGGCGCCGCCGGCCGCGACCCGCTCCGCCAGCTCCTCGGGCCGCTTCACGGGCTCGCCCGACGGGTCGCCGCCGAAGAGCCCCGCGAAGAAGAGGTCCTCCTGGCGCCACAGGACACCCTTGGGCATGCCGGTCGTGCCGCCGGTGTAGATGATGAACAGGTCGTCGGGGGAGCGGGAGCCGAAGCCGCGCTCCGGCGAACCGGTGGCCTCCGCCTCCGTGAACGGCGTGCAGTCGAGTGCAAGGGCGTCCTCGAATGGGGCGCTGTGCTGCGCAGCAGCTCCTTGAGGGGTGGTGGTCGGGCGACGGGAGGGCGGGGTCCCCACCCGCACGAGGTGCCGCAGCTTCTCCGTCTGCGGCAGCGCCGCCGCGACCCGGCCGGTGAACTCGGCGTCGAAGACGAGCGCCGCCAGGTCCGCGTCCCGGTACAGATAGACGAGCTCCTCCTCCACGTACCGGTAGTTCACGTTGACCGGCACGATCCGGGCCTTGAGGCAGGCGAGGACGGTCTGGAGGTACTCGACGCCGTTGTACAGGTGGAGGCCGAGGTGCTCGCCGGGCCGGATGCCCGCGTCGATCAGGTGGTGCGCGATCCGGTTGGCGGCGGCGTCGAGCTCGGCGTAGGTGAGCCGCCGCTCCTCGCCCGTGCCGGGATGGTCGACGTACACCAGCGCCTCGCGGTCGGGGACCACGTCGACGACCGATTCGAACAGGTCGGCAAGGTTGTACTCCACCGTTCCTCCTGACCCCGGCTCGCACTGGTTCACATGGACGTGGCGGTCATTAGAGCGCCGACCGGTCACCGACGGAAGGGGGTGCGCAGAAGAATCTGACTGAGTGTCAGAAAACTATTGAACTGGACCCCCGGCTCCTGCAACCTGTTCCAGAACTGGAGACGGGAGACCCCCATGGGCGGCACCGAACACCTCAGCGTCCGGCGCGAAGGCGCCACGCTCGTCCTCACCTTGAACCGGCCCGAGGCCAAGAACGCCCTCTCACTGCCGATGCTCGTCGGCCTGTACGACGGCTGGCTGGAGGCCGACGCCGACGACGGCGTCCGCTCCATCGTCCTCACCGGCGCGGGCGGTTCCTTCTGCGCGGGCATGGACCTCAAGGCCCTCGCAGGGAAGGGCATGGAGGGCGAGCAGTACCGGGACCGGCTCAAGGCCGACCCCGACCTGCACTGGAAGGCGATGCTCCGCCACCACCGCCCCCGCAAGCCCGTCATCGCGGCCGTCGAGGGGTACTGCGTCGCCGGCGGCACCGAGATCCTCCAGGGCACCGACATCCGGGTCGCGGCCGCCTCCGCCACCTTCGGGCTCTTCGAGGTCCGGCGCGGCCTCTTCCCCATCGGCGGCTCCACCGTCCGCCTGCCCCGCCAGATCGCCCGCACCCACGCCCTCGAAATGCTCCTCACCGGCCGCCCGTACAGCGCCGGGGAAGCCGCCGCCATCGGCCTGGTCGGCCGCGTCGTCCCCGACGGCACCGCGCTGGACGCCGCCCTCGACATCGCCGAACGCATCAACGCCTGCGGGCCGCTGGCCGTCGAGGCGGTGAAGGCGTCCGTGTACGAGACGGCGGAGATGACCGAGACGGAGGGGCTCGCCGCCGAGCTGAAGAGGGGGTGGCCGATCTTCGACACGGCGGACGCGAAGGAGGGGGCGCGCGCCTTCGCGGAGAAGCGAGCGCCGGTGTACCGGCGGGAGTGAGTCCTTCCCCACCCCGCCCCTTCCCGTAACCGGGGGCGCTGCCCCCGGATCCCCGCGCCTCCATCGCCGGCGGGGCTGGATCTCCAGCCCGTCCGGCGATTGAGGACACGGCCGAAGGCCGTACGGGGTCCGGGGCGAAGCCCCGGTCACGGGAAGGGGCGGGGTGGGGGACAGCCCCGCCCAGCGGCCCCCCGCACCCCTCTCCGCCCACCCCACCCAAGGAGCCCGCCCATGACAGTCGCCGAGCCGCCGGAGGCCCTCCGCGCGCCTCTCGTCGTCGAGTTCCCCTTCACCCGTTCCCTCGGCCCCGTCCAGTCCGCCTTCCTCACCGGGCTGCGCGAGCGCACCGTCCTCGGCGTGCGCACCGAGGCGGACGCGGTGCTCGTCCCGCCCGTCGAGTACGACCCCGCCACCGCCGCCGAACTCCGCGAGCTCGTCGAGGTCGCCGCCACCGGCACCGTCACCACCTGGGCCTGGAACCCCGAGCCCCGCCCGGGCCAGCCCCTCGCGACCCCCTTCGCCTGGGTCCTCGTCCGCCTCGACGGCGCCGACACCGCCCTTCTCCACGCCCTCGACGCCCCCGGCCCCGAAGCCGTCCGCACCGGCCTGCGGGTGCGGATCCGCTGGGCCGCCGAACGGGCCGGCGCCATCACGGACATCGCCTGCTTCGAGCCGTACGAGGGCACCGCACAGCACGAACCCACCCCGCACGACGGCCGGTTCGAGAACCCGGTGACCGGCATCGTCGCCCCCGCCCGCCTCGACTACACGTACAGCCCCGGCCGCGCCCAGACCCGCTATCTGCACGGGCTCGCCGAGCGCCGCACCGTCGGCGAGCGCTGCCCCTCCTGCGCCAAGGTGTACGTGCCGCCCCGCGGCGCCTGCCCCACCTGCGGCGTCGCCACCACCGACCGGGTCGAGGTCGGCCCCCGCGGCACCGTCACCACCTTCTGCATCGTCAACATCAAGGCTGCGCATTCGGCGAATCTCGACCTCGAGGTCCCGTACGTCTACGCCCACATCGCCCTCGACGGCGCCGGGCTCGCCCTCCACGGCCGCATCGCCGGCATCCCCTACGACGAGGTCCGCATGGGTCTGCGCGTCGAACCCGTGTGGAGCGAGGACGGCCGCTACCCCGACCACTACCGGCCCACCGGCGAGCCCGACGCCGACTACGACACGTACAAGGAGCTGCTATGAGCCGGGACGTGGCGATCGTCGCCTTCGCCCAGAGCGACCACCGGCGGCACACCGACGACCTCTCCGAGGTCGAGATGGTGATGCCCGTGCTGCACGAGGTGCAGCGGCAGACCGGCCTGAAGGCCTCCGACATCGGATTCACCTGCTCCGGCTCCTCCGACTACCTCGCCGGCCGCGCCTTCTCCTTCACCATGGCCCTCGACGGCGTCGGCGCCTGGCCGCCGATCTCCGAGTCCCACGTCGAGGCGGACGGCGCCTGGGCGCTCTACGAGGCATGGGTGAAGCTCCTCACCGGCGAGGCCGACACGGCCCTCGTCTACTCCTACGGCAAGTCCTCGCCGGGTTCCGTCCGCGACGTCCTCACCCGCCAGCTCGACCCGTACTACCTCGCCCCGCTCTGGCCCGACTCCGTCGCCCTCGCCGCCCTCCAGGCCCAGGCCCTCGTCGACGCCGGCGCCACCGACGAACCCGCCCTCGCGGCGATCGCCGCCCGCAGCCGCGAGGACGCCAGGACGAACCCCCACGCCCAGCTGCCGGGCGCCCGCCCCCAGGGCGCCTACGCCGTCCAGCCCCTCCGGACCGGCGACTGCCCGCCCATCGGCGACGGCGTCGCCGCCGTGATCCTCGCCGTCGGCGACCGGGCCCGCGAGCTGTGCGAGCGTCCCGCCTGGATCCGGGGCATGGACCACCGGATCGAAGCGCACTCCCTCGGCGTCCGCGACCTCACCGACTCGCCCTCCACCCGCCTCGCCGCCGAACGCGCCGGAGCCTTCGAGCGGCCCGTCGACACCGCCGAACTCCACGCGCCCTTCACCTCCCAGGAGGTCGTCCTGAGGAAGGCCCTCGGGCTCGACGACAGCGTGACGATCAACCCCTCCGGCGGCGCCCTCGCCGCGAACCCCGTCATGGCCGCGGGCCTCATCCGGCTCGGCGAGGCGGCCGCCCGCATCCACCGCGGGGAGTCCGACCGAGCCCTCGCCCACGCGACCTCCGGCCCCTGCCTCCAGCAGAACCTCGTCGCCGTCCTGGAAGGAGAGAACCGTGGCTGAAGAACCCGTCGCGGTCGTCGGCATCGGCCAGACCAAGCACGTCGCCGCCCGCAGGGACGTCTCGATCGCCGGACTCGTCCGCGAGGCCGCCCTCCGCGCCCTGGCGGACGCCGAGCTGACCTGGGCGGACATCGACGCCGTCGTCATCGGCAAGGCCCCCGACTTCTTCGAGGGCGTCATGATGCCGGAGCTGTACCTCGCCGACGCGCTCGGCGCGGTCGGCAAGCCCATGATCCGCGTCCACACGGCCGGGTCGGTCGGCGGCTCCACCGCCCTCGTCGCCGCGAACCTGGTCTCCGCGCGCGTGCACCGGACCGTCCTCACCCTCGCCTTCGAGAAGCAGTCCGAGTCCAACGCCATGTGGGGACTCTCCCTGCCCGTCCCCTTCCAGCAACCGCTGCTCGCCGGCGCCGGCGGCTTCTTCGCCCCGCACGTGCGCGCGTACATGCGCCGCACCGGCGCCCCCGACGCGATCGGCTCCCTCGTCGCGTACAAGGACCGGCGCAACGCCCTGAAGAACCCGTACGCCCACCTCCACGAGCACGACCTCACCCTGGAGAAGGTCCAGGCCTCCCCGATGCTCTGGGACCCGATCCGCTACTCGGAGACCTGCCCCTCCTCGGACGGCGCCTGCGCCATGATCCTCACCGACCGCGCCGGCGCCGACCGCGCGCCGCGGCCGCCCGCCTGGGTGCACGGCGGGGCGATGCGCAGCGAACCCACCCTCTTCGCCGGCAAGGACTTCGTCTCCCCGCAGGCCGGCCGGGACTGCGCCGCCGACGTCTACCGGCAGGCCGGCATCACCGACCCCCGGCGGGAGATCGACGCCGTCGAGATGTACGTGCCGTTCTCCTGGTACGAACCGATGTGGCTGGAGAACCTCGGCTTCGCCGAGGAGGGCGAGGGCTGGAAGCTCACCGAGGCCGGGGTCACCGAGCTCGACGGCGACCTGCCCGTGAACCCCTCGGGCGGGGTGCTCTCCACCAACCCCATCGGAGCCTCCGGGATGATCCGCTTCGCCGAGGCCGCCCTGCAGGTACGGGGGGAGGCCGGCGAGCACCAGGTCGAGGGCGCCCGCCGGGCGCTCGGCCACGCCTACGGAGGCGGCGCCCAGTTCTTCTCCATGTGGCTCGTGGGGGACACCCCGCCCACCGGCTGAGGCCGCCGGGCCGGGGCGCCTACCCTGACCTCCATGAACGCGGAACGTGACCTGACCAGGCTCCTCGCCGGGATGCGCCCGGAACTCGACCCCGGCCGCTACGTCTTCACCACGGTGGACGGCCCCGCCCCGGCCGGGGTCGCCCCCGTCGTCACGGTCACCGAGACGGAGGGCCTCACCCTCGTCGTACGGCAGGAGGAGGCGGACGCCGCCGGGCTCGCGTACGACTACGTGGCGGGCCGGATCACGCTCCGGGTGCACTCCGCACTCGACGCCGTCGGGCTCACGGCGGCCGTCGCGACCGAGCTCGCCGCGGCGGGCATGAGCTGCAACGTCGTGGCCGGATTCCATCACGACCACCTCTTCGTCGAACACGACCGCGCGGGTGAGGCGTTGGCCGTCCTGAGCGCGCTCTCGGAGCGGTCGGCCGACGTCACCGGCTGACGGTCTCGACCGGCCCGGCCGGGGGCCTTCGCGGGGCCACGCGCCCCGGCCTGCCGGTGATCGAGATGCTCGCCCCGGGGCGAGCAGGAGGCAGGCCTGCGGACCTCGGCCGTCACTCGGAGCGCCCGGCCGATCGCGCAGGGTGCGTGGCGCCGCCGGGCGCGGACGGTCACCTCCCGGCGGTGCGGACGCTCGGCGGCCCCGGTGAGCAGGGCCGGCCCGAGGCGGCCGCCCGGCGCGTCGCGTCGCGCGCCCGGGCACGTACCATGGCCGTATGTCCTTCCTCCGCCGCCGCAGCGCCGCCACACCCGCGGGCCCGGACTTCGATGTCCTGGCCATGGATCCGGGGGACTGGCCCGGCAATCTCGGCGCCGGTCTGCTGCCCGCCCCCGACGGTTCCTGCCAGGGCGTGTTCCTCCGCTACGACCTGTTCGGCGGCCGCGGACCCGCGATGATCATCGGCAACCTCCCCGAGGGCTCCCCGGCGCGCGAGCTCGCCGACGGCCAGATCCCCTTCGAGGTCGCGCAGCTCCTCGCCGCCCTGGAGAACGACGAGCCGGTCGAGGTCCTCGACACCGAGGACATCCCCGTCATGCAGGGCGACAACCTCCTCATCGTGCGCCGCCTCAAGCTCTCCGAGAGCCGCATCTCCTGCGTCCAGTTCGACCGCAGCGACAACGTCCTCGTGACGATCGCCAGTTGGGACCGGCCGATCACCGACGACCTGTACGCACTGCTCAAGCCGCTGCCCGCCGAGCTGTTCCAGCAGGGCTGACGGGGGAGCGGGGGCCGATGAGCGCGCGCGTCGACGCCTGGATCTGGGCGGTCCGTCTGACCAAGACCCGCTCGCAGGCCGCGGCCGCCTGCCGGGCCGGACACGTCAAGGTCAACGGTGAGCGGGTCAAGCCCGCCCAGGCCGTGAAGCCCGGCGACGAGGTCCGGATCCTCCACGGCGGCCGGGAGCGGATCGTCGAGGTCAAGGAGCTCCACATCAAGCGGGTCGGCCCGCCGGTCGCCGCCGAGGCGTACGTGGACAACAGTCCGCCCCCGCCGCCGCGCGAGCACGTCGCCGTCGCCGCCGTGCGCGACCGCGGCGCGGGACGCCCCACCAAGCGCGAGCGCCGCGAACTCGACGAACTGCGCGGCCGGCGCCCCTGACCGCGCCGGGCAACGGCCCCGGGAACAGCTCCCGGGGCCGTTGACGTACCTCAGTGCGCGACCGACCCGAGCAGCTCCGAGATCCGCGCCGCCGACGTGCCGAGACCCCTCGGCCCCCGCAGCAGCAGCGGGCTTCCGCTGCCCGCGCGGACATCCTCGGCGGAGTAACGCCGTACCTTCCGATGCCAGTTGAGGACGCCCGCGAGCCAGTCCTCCAGCTCCCGCAGGTACGCCTCGAAGGCCTCCCGGCCCGCCGCGTCGAGCCCGAAGTCCGCGTACAGCAGCGGGATCTCACGCTGCTTCAGGTTCTCGTACTGGCGCAGCCGGCCCCGCATCAGGTCGTCGACCATCGACACCGCGGTCGGGTAGTCGCAGTCGAAGAACTTCTGCAGCACCAGGACGCCGTTGTGCACCTCTCCCTCGACCTCGATCTCCTTCTGGTACGAGAAGAGGTCGTTGACGAGCGCCCCGTAGTCCATGACCGCGTTCTCCAGGCTGCGCACCGTCCCCGACCGGAACAGCTCGGGCGGCAGCGTCGCGTCCTGCCGCAGCCTGCACAGCAGCATGGTCAGCTCGGAGCCGAAGGTGCTGCGCCGCATCTCGATGTAGTCGACCGGGTCGGGCACGCGGTGCTGCACCACGTTGTGCATCTCCCACATCCAGCTGTCCAGCATCACGTCGAGCGCGGCCCGCAGCTGCGCCCGCGCCCCGGGCGCCATCGGCGCGGCGGTCCGCTCCCAGATGTCGGCGAGCGAACGCTCCAGCGGGTTGACCGCGCACGCCGCCCCGGCCGCGGGCTCGTCGAGCGGCATGCACGCCTTGAGCCGGTCGGTCTGCTCCTTCGCGCCGGCCAGACTGCCCGTCCGGCCGAAGACGGCCGGGTAGTAGTCGTCCGCGTAGGTGCCCCAGGTCAGCCAGTCGGCGCTGAGCTTCAGCTGCTCCGGGGACGCGTCCGGGTCGAGACCCGCCGCGCACAGGGCGAGGTCGAAGCCCTCCGCCGTCGGCCGGTCCCACAGGTCGTCGAGGAGGCCCTGCCGCTCGGCCCAGTCCACCGTGTGCCGCGCCGCCTCCGCGTGGTGGGGGTTGATCGTCAGCGGGTACGGCAGGTCGAACTCGGGAAGCAGCGACGGCCCCACGTGCTGGTGGGGCGTGTGCGTGAACGCCCGGTGCCGCGCCGCCGCCGGCCGGCCGAAGAGGGTGCGGATGTCGAGCGCGGAGGTGCCGATGATCCCGTCCAGGTGCGAGGGCCCGCCGACCATGCCCTCGTTCATGTAGCGGCTGGAGCGCATGTGCCACTCGTGACCGCCGGACTGCCAGTCCTGGAGCCCCTTCGCGTACGCCGCGACGGCCGCGCACTCCTCGGGACTCAGCCCCTTCTCGGCGGCGAGCAGCGGCACCTCGGTGAGCGCGGTGTTCTCGAACTGCTGGACCCGCGAGGTCAGCAGGTCGTTGACGGCGTTCGCCGCCTCCTGGGTCGTGCAGCCCAGGAAACGCTCCAGGACGAGGACGCCGTTGCTGTTCTCGCCCTCCTCCTCCACCTCGCGCTGGTACGAGAAGAGGTCGTTGCGCAGGTGCACGGCGTCCGAGAAGGCGTCCCTGAGCACCCGCAGCGGCCGGGAGTACGCCACCTGGGCGGGGACCTCGGCCCCCGCCGCGTACTCGACGAGACCGGCCGACCAGGGCGCGCCGCCCACCTTGCGGCGCATCTCGATGTACTCCAGGGGGTTGGCGATCCGCCCGTCGTTGATGTTGTCGAGCTCCCACAGGGACTCGTTGAGCAGATGCTCGGTCGCCTCCGCGAACCGCACCCGCCAGCCCTCGGACATCGCGGGGACCGTCCGCCGCCAGAGGTCCGCCAGACCCGCCTCGACAGGGTTGGTCGGCTCGGGCATCCCGGTGGCCGGGTCCGCCGGCATGAACAGGGGGAGCCGGTCCAGATAGGACTTGCTGCCCGCCCGGTCCTGGGTGCGCTTGAAGACCTCGAGGAAGTGGTCGTCGAAGAAGAAGACCCAGGTGTACCAGTCGGTGACGAGGTTCAGCGCCTCCTCGTCGCAGTCGGGGTGTGTGTACGAGCAGAGCAGCGCGTAGTCGTGGGACTGGAGATCGTGCTCCTCCCAGACCCCCGAGCCCTCCAGCATCCCCATCTCCCGCGCCCAGTCGCACGTGTGCGTGCGGGCGGCCTCCAGATGGGGATTGAGCCGGGCCGGATACGGAACATAGAAATCCGGCATGACGAAGGGCTGAGCCATGTCCTGGGGGGCCTTCCGGTGAGCTGGGGCGATGACCGGCCCAGCCTTACCCGTCGCCCAGGTGGCGCACGCGCTCTCCCGGATAGTCGTATGAACGCCGACGGGGTGGTGCCGGACACCGTGTCCGGCACCACCCCGCACCATTCGGCCAGCCCTCTGTCAGCTCGGGGAAACCCGCACGTCAGCGGCCTTCACGAAGGCGACCCGATGGCCGAACTGGATCTGGTAGTACTCCTCCTGACCCCGGACGACCGTGTGCCCGGTGGGGTCGAACACCGGCGCGAAGTAGTACTCGCCGGGGGTGCGACCACCCACCACGTACCGCTGACCCGCGAGCAGCTTGTACGGCAGCGGCGACACCGACTGCACCGGCACACCCGTCGGATACGCCGAGGCCTCCGGATAGGCCCGCCCGTACACCGGCACCTCCGCCAGACCCTCCCGGGGTGTCAGGACCTGCCCCCGGGCGTTCACCGCCGTCGGCTCCGCCGCCGGGTTGCTGAACCACGCCTTCTGCCCGAGGTACCAGACCGCCGTCCAGTCGCCCCGGCGCTCCGCCACCGCGAAGCTCTGCCCGGTCGAGGCCCGCGCCCCGGTGTCGTTGACCCCGGCCGTGGAGTCCTGCCCGCCCGGCCGCAGACCGATGTCCTTCACCAGGGGCGCGTCGGCGCTCGGCGCGGTGTGCAGGCGCACCGCCCCGCTGCCGTGCGGCACGCACGCCTGGCCCGCCGTCACACAGCCCGAGTAGACCGGCTGGTGGGTGCTGTAGTCGGGCCGGATCGTCACCACGCCCGCATGCGGACCGGCGCTCGGGGTGATCGGTCGGCCGAGCAGCTGGAAGTAGTGCGCCCAGTCCCAGTAGGGCCCCGGGTCCGTGTGCATGTTCTTGATCGAGGACGTCACCGTGCCCGGCACGTTGTCGTGGCCCAGGATGTGCTGCCGGTCCACCGGGATGTCGTACCGCGCGGTGAGGTACCGCACCAGGCGCGCCGACGACCGGTACATCGCCTCCGTGTACCAGGAGTCCGGCGAGGTCAGGAAGCCCTCGTGCTCCAGGCCCACCGACTTGGCGTTCACGAACCAGTTCCCCGCGTGCCAGGCCACGTCCTTCAGCGGCACGTGCTGGGAGATGTGCCCGTCGGAAGAGCGCAGCGAGTACTGCCAGGACACGTACGTCGGGTCCTGCACCAGCTTCAGGGTGGTCTTCCAGTCGGCCTCGGTGTCGTGGATCACGATGTAGTCGATCGACTGGGAGGCGGGCCGGTTCGCCTTGTCGTGGTTGCCGTAGTCGCCGTCGCCGAACTCCTCGTACGGCGCGGGGATCCACTCGCAGGCCACCGAGGCCGGGCACTCCACGGGCCCGGCGGCCGGCCGGCGCAGCCCCAGGGCGTCCACCTGACCGGTCGCGGGCGCCACCCCGGCGGCGGCCGGGAGCGTCACCACCTGACCGCTGTCCGTGGTCCGCGTCTCCCCGGTCCTGATCACGTCGAAGACGTCGTCGGCGTACGTCGCCGCCGTCGCCCAGTCGTCCGCACCGGAGTACCGCGCCACCGCCCCGTACCAGTCGGCCGGGTCCGCGCTCGCGGGAAGCCCGGCCTCGCGCTGGGCCGCCGCGAGCAGTGCCGCCCCGCCCTCGATGTTCGCGGCCGGTACGGTACGCAGCTCCTCGGCCGGGATCCCGGACAGCGCGGACGCCCGCTCCAGGGTCCGCAGCCGCTCGGGCAGCTCCTCGGGCGCGGGCACCGGGACGTCCGCGCCCGTGCGCGCCGGGCGGGAGTCGTCGCCCCGGGCGTCCTCCTCGCCCTCCGAGTGGTGCGGGGCGGTCCGGGCCAGCGCCGTCACCGCGTCCGTCAGGTGCATCGGCCCGTAGCCGCCGGTCACGCTCGGCGCACCGCCGTGGGTGTCCCACCGCGACTGCAGATACGAGACGGCGAGCAGCACGCTCTCGGGGACGCCCTGACGCTCGGCCGCCCGCGCGAACTGCCCCTGCAGGACACCCGCCTCGGGCACCTCGGCACCGGCGGGCGGGGCGGCGGACAGCAGCGGAAGCAGCAGGGCGGCCGACGCCAGGGCGCCCACCGCCCCCGGCACACGGATCGGTGACGGACGTCTGCGCGATACGGAACGGAGCAAGGCAGCCTCCAGAGGCAGGGGGTGACACGGGGGCGTGCGGGGCCGAACCCGTACAGGGGTATCGGCTCCCGGACGTTCCGTCAATCACGCCTGCGCAAACGGAAGTTCCCACGTCAGGGCGGGAATGGAGGCCAAACGGCGGAGTTTCGCGGAGACGGGTCCCGGGCCTGGGACGCGTCACTGGAGTGGACCAATGGAGAGGCCCTGAGGGAGTGGCCGACGCGGACAAGCCGGTGCGCCGCGTCCCGGTGTGTCGGCACCGGGCTCACGGCGCACCGCCCCCGTGTGGTCGGCCGGACCCGCCCCTTCAGCGCGTCCCGACCGCCGCGCGCACGGCCCGCCGTGCCATGGCGCAGTCGTCGTGCAGCCGCCTCAGCAGCAGCCGCTGTTCCTCGCCGGGCGCGAGCGTCCCCGACGGCACCGGCACGGAACCGGCAGGCGGAGCCTCCTTCATGGTGCGCTGCACCGCCGTCTCGTACGTACGGATCTCCCGCGTCAGCACGATCATCAGGTTCACCAGGAAGGCGTCCCGCGAGGCCGTGCCCGCCTGCTGGGCGAGCCCACTGATCTGGCGCCGTGCCAGCGGCGCGTCACCGAGCACCGCCCACAGGGTCGCCAGGTCGTAGCCGGGCAGGTACCAGCCCGCGTGCTCCCAGTCGACGAGGACCGGTCCGGCCGGGGAGAGCAGGATGTTGGAGAGCAGGGCGTCACCGTGACAGAACTGGCCCATGCCCTGACGTCCGCCCGCGTGCGCCAGACCGTGCAGGAGCTTCTGCAGATCGTCCCGGTCCCGGTCCGTGAACAGCCCGAGCTCGTGGTAGCGGGCGATCCGGGCGCCGTAGTCCAGCGGGGCGTCGAAGGTCCCGGCCGGCGGCCGCCAGGCGTTGAGCCGGGCGATCGCACCGAGCGCGGCCCGCACGTCCGCCCGCGGCGGGGCCTCGACGGGGTGGCGCGACAGCGCCGCCGCCCGTCCGGGCATCCGCTCGATCACCAGGGTGCAGTTCTCCGGATCCGCGGCGATCAGCCGCGGCGCCCGCACCGGCGGACGGTGGCGGACGAAGGAGCGGTAGGACGCTATCTCGTGCCGGAACCGCTCGACCCACGCGGGGGAGTGGTCCAGTAAACACTTCGCGACCGCCGTGGTCCGCCCGGTCGTCCCGACGATCAGTACGGAACGGCCACTGCGCCGCAGCACCTGCACGGGGTTGAACTCCGGGCAGATCCGGTGGACCGACGCGATCGCCATCTTCAACTGCGCCCCCTGGGGGCCGGACAGGTCGATTCTCCCGCTGACCGGCTGGGTACCGGTGCCGCCCGCCCAGCGCCTCGGCCTGACGGCCTGGGGAGCGGGGGCCAGGTACGGTCCGGCGCCGGCCGGGACGATGCGGTGCTGCGGCCGGGGCGGTGCGGACACGGAGGACGATGCTGTGTACATGGAGGTGACAGATCCCTTCGTGCGCCGACGAGTTGCGTGCGTCGCCCCGCCCGCCCCCGGTCCGCACCCTGGGGAATGAGGGCCGGTCGGCGGGGCGGGGTGGCGCGTTCCTACCTGACACCCGGGCGCGGGTGGCGGAACATCTCGCGCACCCTGGCGAAGCCTGGCGAATTGTCGCCAGGCCTATGACAGAGGGCTACTGTCAACTCAGCCGAGAACCTGGGGGCTTAGACGTGACCGGACAAACCAACACCCGCCTGGCAGACCTGTTCGGCCTGGCCGGCTGGTCCAAGGGCGAACTCGCGAGACTCGTCAACCGGCAGGCGGCGGCCATGGGCCACCCCCAGCTGGCGACCGACACCTCGCGGGTGCGGCGGTGGATCGACCGGGGCGAGACCCCGCGCGATCCCGTCCCCCGGGTGCTGGCAGCACTGTTCACCGAGCGACTCGGCCGTGTCGTGACCATCGAGGACCTCGGGTTCGTACGACACGGGCGCGCCGGAAAGAAGCAGGACGTCAGGAAGACGGAGAACCCTGACGGGCTGCCCTGGGCACCCGATCGTACGGCGGCGGTCCTCACCGAATTCACGGGAATGGACCTCATGCTCAACCGACGCGGCCTGGTGGGCGCGGGTGCCGCGCTTGCCGCCGGCTCCGTACTCAGCAACGCCATGCAGGACTGGCTCCAGACCGACCCCGCACGCAAGGGCGCCGCCCCGCGGGCCACCGATCCCCTCCACGCCGACCCCGCTGGGTTCGACCGCTACGAGGCCGCCCCCATCGGGTCGGAGGAGATCGAGGCCCTGGAGCACTCGGTGGAGGTGTTCCGTGCCTGGGACGCCTCCCGGGGTGGCGGCCTCCAGCGCAAGGCGGTCGTGGGCCAGCTCAACGAGGTGGGCGGCATGCTCGCCTACCGTCACGCCGACCACCTCCAGCGGCGCCTGTGGGGCGTCGCCGCCAACCTGGCGGTCCTCGCGGGCTGGATGTCCCACGACGTCGGTCTCGAACCGACGGCGCAGAAGTACTTCGTCATCGCCGCCCACGCGGCGCGCGAGGGCGGCGACCGGCCGCGGGCCGGCGAGGCGCTGTCCCGGGCGGCCCGCCAGATGGTCCACCTGGGCCGCCCCGACGACGCCCTCGACCTCATGAAACTCGCCAAGACGGGCTCGGGCGAGCGGGTGCTGCCCCGCACGCAGGCCATGTTCCACACCATCGAGGCCTGGGCGCAGGCGTCGATGGGCCGGGGGCAGGCGATGCGCCGTACCCTCGGCGAGGCCGAGGAACTGTTCGTGTCCGACCAGCGGGACGAGAAGCCGAGCTGGATGCAGAACTTCGACGAGGCCGACATGCACGGCATGCAGGCCCTGGCCTACCGCACCCTCGCCGAGCACGACCCGGCTGCGGCGATCCCCGCGCAGCGTCACGCCAAGCTGGCGCTGGAACTGCGGCGCGGCGGGCACGACCGCTCGAAGCTCTTCGACCACATCTCGATGGCCTCGGCCTGCTTCATCGCCGACGACCCGGAGCAGGCCGACCGGTACGCCCGGCTCGCCCTGATGTCCATGGGGGACACCTCGTCCCACCGGACCTGGGACCGACTGCGGGAGATGTACCGGCTCACCGGCCAGTACGCGGGCTACTCGAGGATCGAGAACCTGCGCGAGGAGATCGAGCTGGCCCTCCCCAGGTCCCCCGTCAACCGCCCGAGGACCGGACAGGCCTGAGCCTCCCGGTCCTGCGGGACGGGGAGGCTCGGGAAGGTCTCGTCACGGGGTCGGGCCGACGCCGGCGTTTCAGCGGGTGAGGCCAGTTCAGTGGGTGACCCGGGTCGGCTTGAGTCCGGCTCAGTGGGTGACCGGGCCGGCTTCAGACTGGCTCAGTCGGTGACCCGAGTCGGCTTCAGTCCGGCTCAGTGGGTGACCGGGCCGGCTTCAGGCCGGCTCAGTCGGTGACCCGGACCACCATCACGCAGGCGTCGTCCTCGCGTGACTCCTCGTCGAACTCCTCCACCACCGCGCGCACGCCGTCCTGGGCGTCCCGCGCCTCCGTGAGCCGGGGGCCGAGGGCGAGCAGCCGTCGCGTGCCCGTGTCGTCGTCCGTGCCACTGCCGCGGGTCAGCCCGTCGGTGTGCAGGACCAGCAGGTCACCCGGGTTCAGCCGGGTCTCGACCTCGCCGTACGCGGCGCCGGTCGTCGCCCCGAGCAGGACGCCCTCGGGCCGCCGGAGTGCGTGCCCCGTCCCGTCGCGGAAGAGCAGCGGGGCGGGGTGGCCGGCCTGCGCCCAGGTCAGGGTCTGGGCCACCGGGTCGTATCTGCAGCACATCGCGCTGCCGAGCGCGGGCTGTACGGAGGTCTCCAGGAGCTGGTTGAGGTGGCCCATCAGCGCGGCGGGGCGGATGCCCGCGACGGCCATGCCGCGCAGCGCTCCGAGCAGCATGGCCATGGAGGAGGTCGCGGCGACCCCGTGGCCCGTCAGATCGCCGACGGTCAGCAGCGCGTCCCCGTCGGGCAGCGCGAGCGCGTCGTACCAGTCGCCGCCGATCAGACCGGTGCTGGAGGCGGGGAGGTAGTGCGCGGCCACGTCGAGGGGGGCGGGGCCGTCGTGGGCGAAGCGGAGCGAGCCGCGCCAGGGCGGGAGGACCGCCTCCTGCAGCTCGACGGCGACCCGCCGTTCGGTGAGCTCGATGTGGCGGCTGCGCTCCAGGCTGTCCCGGCTCTCGCGGACCGCCCGCTCGCTGCGGCGCAGCTCGCTGACGTCCCGCAGGACGGCCCACATGGAGGCGGTGCAGCCGTCGGTGTCGAGCACGGGTTCGCCGGTCATGTGCACCGTGCGCACCCGGCCGTCCGTCCGGACGATCCTGAACTCGCCGTCGATCGGCTTCCCGTCGATCAGACAGTCCGTCACCATCGCCTGCAGGACGGGCTGGTCCTCGGCGAAGACCATGGTGGGCATCTCGTCGAGCGACATCGGGCCGCTCTCGCGGGACCGCCCGAAGATCTGGAACAGCTCCTCGGACCAGCTGACCTCGTCGGTGAGCAGGTTCCACTCGGCGGAGCCGACCCGGGAGAGCAGCGACCCGGTCCGGGGCGGGGCGGACACGCCGTACGCCGTGCCGGGGGCGGTCGCGAGGGAGGTGTCGACGACGACGTCGATCTCGTCGGACTGGTCCTCGGGGGTGGCGCTCGCCGGGACGCCGGCCCGGAGCTGGCCCAACTGGGCGCCCAGATCGTCGAGCTGATGGACCGCCAGGTCGCACAGGGCACGCTGCCAGCGCTGCTGGGGATCGTCCTCGTCCGCCACGGCGTCCCGGCGGACGGCGTCCACCTCGCCGCGCAGGCGGCGGGTCTGTGAGATCAGTGCGTCCACCGCGCCCGGCTCCGGCGGCTGGGCGGGGCGGTCCGCGAACAGATGGGACGGCATGTCGTACTCCGATACAGGCGCGGCGCGGCCAAGTGTGGAAGGTGGCCCGTAGACGACTGTTGCACAGCCCGGGACAGCCCGTAAGGGATTTGGCAACACTCGATCCGGTGGTGCTTCTGGCATATGTCAAAGGCCCGGCGATTATCGGACAGGGTGCGACCCGTTACGGTGCTGGGGTGGTGAACGACGACGGAAACGGCACGGTGGGCGCGGCGACGACGGCCACGAGCGGGGTGGTGGCGGGCGAGTCGGACATGCGTACGGGGGCGGATGTGGTGGTGCCGGGTGAACGTTTGCCGGGTGCTTCGACGGCGGGTGCGGCGGCCATGAGCGCGGTGGGTACCGCGGTGCTCCTCGCGGCCGCCCCCGCCGGCCGTGGCCGCGCGATGGACGCGGCCTCCGTTCTGCCGGCGCTCGCGGCCGTCCCGCCCGGGGTCCTCACCGGCACCGCGGCTGCCACGGTCGTCGAACTCGCCGATCCGCTCGACCCGCAGACCGTCCTGACCCGGCTCCGTGCGGCGGCCGCGAGCCCCGGCCCCCTGGTCGTCTGCCTCGCGGGCCAGCTCCACCTCGACCGCCGCCAGCAGCTGCCGCATCTCGCGCTCGCCCGCACCACCCCGGCGACCCTCCGCTACACGGCCCTGCCCTGGCACTGGCTCGCCGGCGAACTCGGTGTACGGCAGCCCGGGACCACAACCGTCGTCGCGGATCTCGCGGCCGACCAGGAGGTCTGGCAGCGCCTCGCCGCCGCGCCCGGACTGCTGCACCTGGGGCCGGGCCCCCTGCTCTACGCGCGCGTGGTCCCCGCCCCACGCAGGGGCGAGCCCACGACCCCCGAGTACCTGCGCGCCTGGGCCGAACTCTGGCGCTCCGGAGCCCGGTTGGCACCGTCCGCCGCGCACGCGGAGGCCGCGGCGAGGGCGATGACGGTGGCGCCGACGCCGGAACCGCTGTTCCTTACGCCCGGGTTGGTGCCGACACCGGCGCCGCTGCCGGCCGTGGCGGTTGTTCCGGGTCCTGTGGCGGGACCGTTGCCAGGGCCTGTGGCGGGACCCGTGGCGGGTTCGCCGGCGGCGCCGGGAACCGGGCCCGTGCCGGGTCCGGCGGCGGGCACTGCGCCTGCGCCCGTCTCGGCGTCCGTGCCGGGAACCGGGCCCGTGCCGGGTTCGGCGGTGGGCGCTGCGCCTGCGCCCGTCTCGGCGTCCGTGCCGGGTTCGGGGTCGGTGCCTCTGTCCGAGACCGCAAGCACGCCCGCACCCGCTTCGACGGCCCTGCCCGCGCCCGGTACTGCACCTGCTCCTGTCGCGGCTTCTGCGTCGGCGACCCACTCCGCACCTGCCGCTGCTTCTGCTGCTTCTGCTCCTTCGGTGTCCGCGACCGGCGCCGCGCCCGCGCCCGCTTGGGCGCCCAAGCGCGCGACCGGCCCCGCACCCGCCCCCGCGACCCGCCCCACCCCCGCGATCCGCCCCGCGCTCGCCTCGGCCCCCGCACCCGCGCCCGTGCCGGCTGCCCGCCCCGCCCCCGTTGCCCTGCCCGCAGTTCCTCCTGGGTTCGTGCCCGTGACCCCTCCCGCGCCCGGGTCCGTCGGCGTGGGCGCGCCGAGGGGCGTGGAGGACCCGCATCCCGCGATCCTCGCCGCCGCCAGGGCCGGGCGGCACGGGGAGGCGGCGGCGGTGGCGGCGGCCTGGGAGCACGACGCCCTGCGCCGCCACGGACCCCGGTCCATGGAGGCCGTGCACTGGACGGAGGTACGGGCCGACCTCGCCCGCCTCGCCGGGGAGCCGGCCCGCAGCTGCGAACTCTGGCTCGCCGCGGCCGAAGCCCGGCTCGGTCTTGGCCAGCGCCCGGACGACCCGGACGTCGAAGGGGCCGTCGACCGGGCCCACCACCAGTGGGAACAGATCGGCGACCGCGACCGCGACCGCGACCGGGCCCGGGCCATCGGCCCCACCCTGATCGCGACCCGGCGACGGGTTCCGGGTCGCCGGCCCGGCGCGCTGGCCGCCCTCACCCGTCGCATGGGCTGAACGGCCCGAACAGTCCGGAGTTCCCCGTCCCTGAAAGGTCCGACACGTGACGCCCTCGCTCGCCAACGCCCAGCGCTCGCTCGCCGATCCGTCCGTACGCCACCCGTTGTGGCCGCCGCTCACCCGGGGCTGCCCCGTCACCTCCACCGAGGAGGTCGCGTACCCCCTCGACATCGACTACGCCTACGACCGGGTCCCCGCCGACCTGTTCAAGCGCCCGGCCGCCCACGGCCTGGAGCGGTGGGCCCCGCTGCTCCCGCCCCTCGCCGCGCCCGGTCTAGGGGAGGGCAACACGCCCCTGGTCGAACTGGCCGACGGCGTCTGGATCAAGGACGAGTCGCGCAACCCCACCTGGAGCCACAAGGACCGGCTCAACCGGGTCGCGGTCAGCGCCGCCGTCGCCTCGGGGGCACGGGGCATCGTCGTCTCCTCGTCCGGCAACCACGGGGCGGCAGCCGCCGCCTACGCGGCACGTGCCGGACTTCCGTGCGCCGTGTTCACCTCCCCGTTCGCCCCGCCCGCCGTGGCCTCGCACCTCCGCGCCTACGGAGCGACGGTGCTGACCGTTCCGTACGAGTCGGTCCGCCCGTTGATGCGCCGCATCGTCGACGAGCTCGGCTTCCAGAGCGTCAGCAGCGTCACGGACACCGCCCACACCGGGCACCCCTTCGGGCCCGAGGGGTACAAGACCCTGGCGTACGAGCTCGCGCTCGACCTCGGTCGCGCACCGGCGGAGGTGCATCTCCCCACCGGGTACGGCGAGTTGCTCTTCGGCGTGGCCAAGGGCTTCCAGGAGCTCGCGCGGCTCGGGGTCACCGACTCCGTCCCCCGTGTGTACGCGGCCGAGCCCGCCGCGGCCGGCGCCCTCACCGAGGCCCTGCGCACCGGCCGGCCCGTCGCCCGCGTCCCGGTCGGACCGACCACCGCGTACGCCATCGACTGCGAGGTCAACAGCTACCGCGGCGTCCTCGCGGTCCGGGAGACCGGGGGAGCGGCCCACACGGTGACCGATGATCAGATGGCGGCCGCACGGGCGGAGTTGGCCGCCCAGGGCATCTGGTGCGAGACCTCCTCCGCCGCCGGGCTCGCCGGCCTGCGCGCCCACGGGCCACGGGAGGTCGACGGCCCGGTGGTGTGCGTGGTCACCTCCAGCGGCTACAAGGACGTCGCCACGGCGAAGGAGACCTTCGAGCCGACGGCCCCGGACTGGGAGCCGATCAAGGCGGCGCTCACGGCCGGGGAGGCCGGACCGCGCTGACCGTCCCTGCTCATTCCGACAAGGTCGATCTCGGGCGTCCTCATCGAGGCGCGGCGGCGACGCCCGGCCTCCGCGTCCCACCCCGTTCCTGAGGCAGCGGGACAGGCGCCGGTGGGCGCCGCCCGTCGGGGTTCAGTCACCCCTCTCGCCCTTGGCCGCCGCCGGGAGCACGACCCGGACGCCGAACTCGTACGTCCCCGTCGCCCCGGCGATCGCGACGAAGAGGTCGGCGAAGTGTTCCTGGCCCCGGGCCGTGGCGATGCCGCCGAGGTCGAGGACGGAGTCGTCGGGCCAGCCCAGATCGCCGAGCAGGCCGCGTACCACCGTCTTGGCCCCCGCGTCCTCGCCGGACAGGAACACGGTGCTGGGCCCCTCCAGGGAGTCGGGCGCGACCATCACGCCCCGGTCGATCGTGGAGAAGGTCTTCACCACGCGGGTCTCCGGGAACGCCCGCTGGATCTCCTCGCCGAGGCTCGCGACCGGGTGGGACGGCGTGCCGTCCGCGAGGAAGCCGACCGCGACATCCAGCAGGACCTTCCCGGCGAGCGCCGGGGCCCCGATCGTGCCGAGCAGGGCCATGGAAGCCGTGCCCGGGGTGGCGTTCACCAGGACCTCGGCGTGCGCGGCGGCCGCCGCCGAGTCCTCGATCCGTAAACCCGCCGCGACGAGCTCCTTCAGCTCCGCCGGCAGCTCAGGGTCCCGGGGCCGCCGCGACCCGATGACCACGTCGTGGCCGGCCCGCGCCCACGCCGACGCGAGTGCCTGTCCTACATGTCCTGTTCCAAGGATTCCGATGCGCATGCGGATCATCCTGGCCGGGCCCGGACCGGCCGCACCTCCGCCTCGAAGTCGAACCTCCGTCGGCCGATGGGTCTAGGACCCGGCGGCGAGTGTCAGGACGACCACGCGCCGCTGAACCGTCCCGCTCCCGGAGAGGGCCCGGGCCCTGAGATGATCGGAGGTGTGACCCTCTCCCCGCACCTCGCCCCGACCCCGGTGCCCGCGCGCCCCGCCGGCCCGCTCGCGACCGAGCGGCTGGTGCTGCGGCCCGTCCGGAGCGGGGACCTGCCGGCCGTGACGCGGCTGTGGACCGACCCTGAGGTACGGCGCCACCTCGGCGGTCCCGTGATCGACTCGGTCATCCGGATCCGGCAGCGGCGGATCGTCGGGGCGGCTGGTTTCCACGCGGTGGTCCGGGCCGAGGACAGGGTCCTGCTCGGGCTCGTCACGGTGGAGGCCGAAGGGCGCGGCGGGGAGACGGAGGTCTCGTACCAGTTCCTGCCCGAGCACTGGGGGCGGGGCTACGCGCGCGAAGCCGTCGGCGCGGCCGTGGCGCGGGCGCTGGAGTCCGCGCCGAGCGTGGTCGCGGTCACCCAGGAGGCGAACCACCGCTCCCGCCGGCTCCTGGAGGCCGTCGGCCTGGAGCACGCCGAGTCCTTCGTCGAGTGGGACGCCCACCAGGTGCTCTACCGCCTGTGCCGATGACCCCTCGTCCTACTTCGGTCGCTGCCCGGCCGCCAGTGCCGTCACCGCCCGTTCCAGTCGTGCCGCCCGCGTCTTCGCCGTACGGGCCTGCCAGAGACTGAGGATCACCAGGTAGCGGTCGGTCCTGCCGAGCACCTCGAAGGCCTCCGCCGCGCCCGGCTCCGCCGCCAGGGCCGCCGCCAGGTCGTCCGGCACGGTCGCGTCCTTCTGGGAGGGGTACGCGGCTTCCCACCGGCCGTCCGCCCGGGCCGCCCGCACCTCGGCGAGGCCCGGCTCCCGCATCCGTCCGGCGGCGGTCAGCGCCTCGACCTGGCGCACGTTCACCTGGGACCAGAGGCTGCGGGGCCGGCGCGGGGTGATCTTCTGGAGGTAGCTCCGCTCGTCCCGCGCCATGCGCTTGCCGGTGATCCAGCCGTAGGCGAGCGTGCCGTCGAGGATCTCCTCGGCGCTCGGCGAGGCGAGATCCGAGCCCTTGCGGGCGAGCAGCAGCCAGATGCCGGGGGTGTCCCCGTGGTGCCTTTCCAGCCAGGCCTCCAGCTCAGCCCCGCCGCCGAACGCCATGACCGAAAGCCCCTCGACCGTCTCCACCGGACCCCTCTTCCCCACCGTCGGACATCCCTGGCGACCAAGATATTGACAGTGGCCGGAAGACGGCCGTAACTTGCGTGCAACGTCGTACTAACGCGCGTTACTAAAGCGCGTAACTAAAAGAAGCGGCACCGAGGGGGAAACGACATGGCGGCCGGCAGTCCTCGCAGCGTCACCATGAGTGATGTCGCCCGGCGGGCGGGGGTCTCCCGCACGGCCGTCTCCTTCGTCCTGAACGACCGCCCCGGCGCGGCCATCCCGGACGAGACCAGGCGGCGCATTCTGGCCGCGATCGACGAGCTCGGCTACCGCCCCAACGCGGGCGCCCGCGCCCTCGCCGCCCAGCGCAGCGAGTGGTACGGACTGATCACCGAGATCGTCACCGCGCCCTTCGCCGTCGACGTCATCAAGGGCGCCCAGGACCGTGCCTGGCTCGACCGCAAGTTCCTGCTGATCGCCGCGAGCGAGGGTGACCGCGCCCAGGAGGCCGCCGCCCTCGACAAGCTCCTCGAACAGCGGGTGGAGGGACTGCTCTACGCCACGACCTGGCACCGCGCGGTCACCCTCCCGAAGGCCGCCCACGAGGTCCCCACGGTCCTCGTCAACTGCTACGACGCCGAGGGCGCACTGCCCTCCGTCGTCCCCGACGAGATCGGCGGCGGCCACCGCGCCGCCCGCCGGCTCGTCGAGGCCGGCCACGAGCGCATCGGGTTCATCAACCTCGACCCGGACATCCCCGCCGCCCTCGGCCGCCGCGAGGGCTACGAGCGGGCGCTGCGCGAGGCCGGGCTGCCCCTGGACCCGTCGCTGGTCGTCTCCGGCCACGCGACCGCCGACGGCGGCTACACCGCCGCCTGCGAACTGCTCGACCGTGCCGACCGGCCGACCGCGCTCTTCTGCGGCAACGACCGGATGGCCATGGGCGCGTACGACGCCATCAAGGAACGTGGGCTGCGGATCCCGGACGACGTGGCCGTGGTGGGCTACGACAACCAGGAACTCATCGCCGCCTACCTGCGGCCCAAACTGACCACGCTCGCCCTGCCGTTCGAGGCGATGGGCGCCAAGGGCGTGGACATGCTCGCCGCTCTCGCAGCAGGGCAGCCGCTCGACACCCGCAGGGTGACGGTCGACTGCCCGCTGCTCGAACGCTCGTCGGTCTGACCGCGAATCAGGCCCGTCGAGATCTTCCGTCCCGTCTTCGTCCGGTGTGTTGAAGAGAGGAAAGAGCCACCATTATGACACCCTCCCCTGCCCGCGGCCGCTCCCCGCGGGGGCTCCGCCCCGCCCTCCTGGCGGGCGCCGCGGCGACCGCCCTGCTCCTGACCGGCTGCTCCGGCGGCGCGGGAGCGGCCGGCGCCGGAGACACCTCCGGCAACCAGCTCCTCACCGTTCCCCGCGAGGACATGGGCACCTTCACGCGGAACTTCAACCCCTTCTCCCCGAAGGCCGCGCCCATGACCAAGGAGGCGGTGTACGAACCGCTCATGGTCCACAACCCGGCCGACGGCAAGGACACCCCCTGGCTCGCCACCGCGTGGACCCAGGCGCCCGACGGGAAGTCCGTCGCCTTCACCCTCCGCGAGGGCGTGAAGTGGTCCGACGGCAAGCCCTTCGCCGCCGAGGACGTCGTCTACACCTTCGAGCTCCAGAAGAAGCTGCTCGGCGGATTCGATTACCTGGACAAGGTCACCGCCGACACCCCGCAGAAGGTCACCTTCCACTTCACCAAGCCGTTCTCGCCCTCCCTGTACGAGATCGGCGGGCACTACATCGTCCCGAAGCACATCTGGTCGAAGATCGCCGACCCGGCCAAGGACACCAACGCCACCCCCGTCGGCACCGGCCCGTACACCCAGGTCGACCACTTCCAGAGCCAGTCCTACGAGCTGCGGAAGAACCCCTCGTACTGGCAGCCCGAGAAGCAGCGGATCGCCGGCATACGCCTGCTCGCCTTCTCCGGCAACGACAGCGCCAACCTCGCCTTCACCAACGGCGAGGTCGACTGGACCCAGGCGTTCATCCCCGACATCCAGAAGTCCTTCGTCGCCAAGAACCCGAAGACGAACCACTACTGGTTCCCCACCACCGGCGCGATGATCAACTGGCAGCTGAACACGGCCAAGGCGCCCTTCGACGACCCCGCCCTGCGCAAGGCGCTGAGCCGGGCCGTCGACCGTGCCAAGATCGCCAAGGTCGCCATGAACGGCTACAGCACCCCCGCCGACTGCACCGGCCTGTCGAACGCCTACGACACCTGGCGCGACAAGACCGTCGCCGCCGCCTGCGACTGGACCACGTACGACACCAAGGCCGCCGCCCAAGCCCTCGACGCCGCCGGGTACAAGCTCGGCGCCGGCGGGAAGCGCACCCAGAAGAACGGCAAGCCGCTCACCCTCGACATCTCCGTCGGCTCCGCCTCCTCCGACTGGATCTCGGTCGCCAACATCATCAAGCAGAACCTCGCCGAGGTCGGCGTCACCGCCACCGTGAAGTCCCCGGACTGGTCCGCCGTCGTCTCCTCGTACGAGACGGGCACCTTCGACAGCGGCATCGTGTGGAGCAACAACGGCGCCACACCGTACGAGTTCTACCGCGGCGCCATGGCCACCACCCAGGTCAAGCCGGTCGGCGAGAAGGCCACCGAGAACTACCACCGCTTCGGCGACCCGAAGGCCGACAAGCTCATCGACGCCTTCGCCGCCACCACCGACCCGAAGACCCAGCAGGCCAGGGCGGGCGAGCTGCAGAAGCTGTTCGCCGCCGACGCCCCCGTCGTGCCGCTCTTCCCCGGACCCGAGTGGGGCGCGTACACCGACGCCCGCTTCACCGGCTGGCCGACGAAGGACGACCCGTACGCCACCCTGTCCAACCGGTCCGTGACCACCGTCCTCGTGCTCACCTCCCTCAAGCCCGTCACGGGCTGACCCGCCCCAGGGGGGACGGCCCCCGACGGGCCGTCCCCACCCCGAGAAACGACAGGGAGCAGACCGTGCGTCTCGTCCTGCGCAACCTGGGGTTCTATCTGATCGCCTTCTGGGCCTCCGTCACCCTCAACTTCCTGCTGCCGCGCTTCATGCCCGGAGACCCCGTCTCCCGGATGTTCGCCCAGGCCCAGGGGACGATGCAGCCCGATCAGATCGCCCAGTTGCAGAAACTCTTCGGTCTCGACGACCGCCCGCTGTGGCGCCAGTACGTCGACTACCTCCACAGCGTCGCCACGGGCGACCTCGGCATCTCCATCTCACGCTTCCCGACCCCGGTCTCCGAGGTCATCGGCTCCCAGATCGGCTGGACGCTGCTCCTCGGCCTCACCGCCCTGGTCGTCGCCGCCCTCGTCGGCAACCTCCTCGGCGTCCTCGCCGCCTGGCGCCGGGGCGGGATCCTCGACTCCGCGCTCCCGCCACTGCTGATCTTCGTCGGCTCGTTCCCGTACTTCTGGCTGGCGATGGGCGCCCTCTACCTCTTCGGCGTCACCCTCGGCTGGTTCCCGCTCCGGCACGCGTACGACGTCGGGCTCGAACCCGGCCTCGACGCCGCGTTCCTCGGGAACGTCGCCACCCACCTGGTGCTTCCGGCCCTCACCATCGTGCTCGTCTCGATCGGCGGCTGGATGCTCGGCATGCGCAACACCATGATCGCCACCGCCGCCGAGGACTACATCACCATGGCCGAGGCGAAGGGCCTCAGCCCCGCCCGGATCATGTTCCGGTACGCCGCCCGCAACGCCCTGCTGCCGTCCGTCACCAACTTCGGCATGGCCCTCGGCTTCATGGTGGGCGGCGCCCTCCTCACCGAGGTCGTCTTCGCCTACCCCGGCATCGGCTACCAGCTCCTCGCCTCCGTCCAGGCCCTCGACTACCCGCTGATGCAGGGCATCTTCCTCACCATCACGGCCGCCGTCCTGCTCGCCAACTTCGTCGTCGACCTCATCCACGTCCGCCTCGACCCGCGCGTCCGCGTCCGCTGAGGAGGGAACCCCGCCATGTCCGTCCTCGACACCCCGGACACCGCCACGGCCGTGTCCCACGACCCGCCGCCCCGCCCGCCGGGCACCCCGCGCACCGCCCGCCGGGGGCTCGGGCGCCGCCTCCTCGCCGACCGCAAGGCGCGCGCCGGACTCCTCCTGCTCACCGTCTTCGCGCTGCTCGGCGCGCTCGCCCCGCTCCTCGCACCCGGCGACCCGTCCCTCATCACCGACCTCGGCGCCACCCCGCCCTCCGCCGGCCACTGGCTCGGCACCACCGCCAAGGGCCAGGACGTCCTCGCCCTCACCCTGTGGGGCACCCGCAGCTCGATGCTCGTCGGCTTCACCGTCGGCATCGCCGCCACCCTGGTCGCGCTGCTCGTCGGGCTCGCCTCCGCCTACCTCGGCAAGCTCGTCGATGACCTGCTGACCCTCGTCACCAACGTCTTCCTGCTGCTGCCGGGCCTGCCGCTGCTCGTCATCCTCGCCGCGTTCCTGCCGCCCGGCACCACCACCGTCGTCCTCGTCCTCACCGTCACCGGCTGGGCCGGCTCGGCCCGCGTGCTGCGCGCCCAGGCCACCTCCATCCGGGGCAAGGACTTCGTGGCCGCCGCCGTCGTCACCGGCGAGCGGCCGCTGCGGATCATGTTCCGGGAGATCCTCCCCAACATGGCGTCCGTGGTCATGACCACCCTGCTCGGCTGCGTCATCTTCGGCATCGGCGCCCAGGCGGGCCTGGAGTTCCTCGGCCTCGGCGACGCCTCCGTCGTCAGCTGGGGCACCAACCTCTACTGGGCGGGGAACGACGGCGCCCTGATGACCGGGGCCTGGTGGGCGTTCGTCCCCTCCGGCCTGTGCATCGCGCTCGTCGCCTTCGCGCTCGCCCTCGTCAACTACGCGGTCGACGAGATCACCAACCCGCGCCTGCGATCCCGGCGAAGGAGGAAGCGATGAGCACCGACCCCCTCCTCGACGTACGCGGTCTGCGCGTCGAGTACCAGGGCGACGGCCGCAGCGTCGTCGGCGCCGACGACGTGTCGTTCACCATCGGAGCAGGAGAGATCTTCGGACTCGCCGGCGAATCCGGCTGCGGCAAGTCCACCGTCGCCAACGCCGTCATGCGGCTCCTCAAGCCACCCGCCGAGATCACCGCCGGCTCGGTCACCTTCCGGGGCCGCGACGTCCTCGCCATGGACGCCCGCGAACTGCGCGCCTTCCGCTGGCGGGAGATCGCCATGGTCTTCCAGTCCGCGATGAACTCCCTCAACCCCGTCCTCACCGTCGGCGAACAGCTCGGCGACATCTTCACCACCCACGAGAAGCTGAAGAAGCGGGCCGCCCGCGAGCGCTCCGCCGCACTCCTCGACCTCGTCGGCATCGCCCCCGACCGGCTGAAGGCCTACCCGCACCAGCTTTCCGGCGGCATGCGCCAGCGCGTCGTCATCGCCATGGCCGTCGCCCTCAACCCCTCCCTGCTCATCATGGACGAGCCGACCACCGCGCTCGACGTCGTCGTCCAGCAGGAGATCATGGCCCAGATCCGAGAACTCCAGCAGACGCTCGGCTTCTCCGTCCTCTTCATCACCCACGACATGTCCCTGATGGTCGAGCTGTCGGACCGCATGGGCGTCATGTACGGCGGCCGGCTCGTCGAACTCGCGGACGCCAAGGAGCTGTTCGCGCGGCCCCTCCACCCGTACACCGAAGCGCTGATGAACGCCTTCCCGCCGCTCACCGGGCCGCGCCGGGAACTCACCGGCCTCTTCGACGCCCCGCGCACCGCCGACAGCTGCGGCTTCCACGTCCGCTGCCCCGACGACCGCGCCGACTGCTCCACGAACATCCCGGACCTGCGCCAGGTGGCCCCCGGTCGCTGGGCAGCCCTCACCGAAGGCACCGCCGCATGACCCTTCTCCAGATCCGCGGGCTCACCAAGGACTTCCCGGTCGGCACCGTCTTCTCCCGACGCCGCGTCCGCGCCGTGAACGGCGTCGACCTCGACCTAGCCCCCGGCCGCGTCACCGCCCTCGTCGGCGAGTCCGGCAGCGGCAAGTCCACCATCGCCCGCTGCCTCGCCCGGCTCGAACGGCCCACCTCGGGCCGGATCCTCCTCGACGGCGAGGACGTGCTGCGCACCGAGCGCCGCCGCGCCTCCCGTACGTACCGGGGGAAGGTCCAGATGGTGTTCCAGGACCCGTTCGGCTCCCTCAACCCCGTCCACCGCGTCGAGCACTTCCTCACCCGCGCCCTCGTCCTCCACGGCCACGCGGCCGACCGGGAACGGCTCGCCGCGCTCATGGAGGAGGTCGGCCTGGCACCGGACATGCTCGACTCCTACCCGCACGAACTGTCCGGCGGACAGCGCCAGCGCGTCGCGATCGCCCGCGCCCTCGCCGTCGGGCCGAGCGTCCTCCTCGCCGACGAACCGACCTCCATGCTCGACGTGTCCGTCCGGGTCGGCGTCCTCAACCTGATGCGCCGGCTGCGCGACGAACGCGGCCTGTCCATGCTGTACATCACCCACGACCTGGGCTCGGCCCGCTACCTCGCCGACACCACCGCCGTCATGTTCGCCGGCGAACTCGTCGAGGGCGGTGACGCGCTCGCCGTCATGGACGCCCCCGCCCACCCGTACACCCGGCTGCTGCTCTCCGCCGTGCCCGACCCCGCCCGGCGCACCGGCTACGACAAGGCCGAGCGCGCCAGGCTGCGGGCCGCCGTCCTGGAGCCCGCGTCCTGCCCGTACGACGACGGCACCTGCAGCGCCACCACCCCGGTACGCCACACCGTCGGCGAGGACGGAGGGCAGCCCCACTGGGTGCGCTGCCACCTCTACGCGCCCGCCCACGAGATCGCCCACCGCGTGCTCCAGACCGCGTACTCCCCGGAAGCCGAGAACACCGCCGCATGACACACGACCTCATCGCCCCCGCCGTTGCAGAGGGCCTCGCCGAGCGGGCCTTCCGCGACCCGCACCGGCCCCGCTTCCACTTCACGTCCCCCGGCGGCTGGCTCAACGACCCCAACGGGCTCAGCCACTGGAACGGCGTCTACCACCTCTTCTACCAGTACAACCCGCTCGCCCCCGCCCACCACCGCATCCACTGGGGCCACGCCACCTCCACCGACCTCGTCACCTGGACCGACGAGCCCGTCGCCCTCGTCCCCGGCACCACCGGACCCGACCGCGACGGCTGCTGGTCCGGCGTCCTCGTCGACGACGGGGGAGTGCCCACGCTCGTCTACTCGGGCCGGCACGGCGAGCGCGAACTGCCCTGCGTCGCCACCGGCAGCCCCGACCTGCGGCACTGGACGAAGGACCCCGGCAACCCGGTGATCGCCGCACCCCCGGCGGGCGTCGACATCACCGCGTACCGCGACCACTGCGTGTGGAAGGAGGGCGACACCTGGCGCCAGCTCGTCGGCTCGGGCATCCGCGGCGAGGGTGGCACGGCCTTTCTGTACGAGTCCCACGATCTGCGCCGGTGGCGTTACGTCGGCCCGCTCCTGACCGGCGACGCGAGCCGGGGCACCGCCGCCGACCCCGACTGGACCGGCACCATGTGGGAGTGCGTCGACCTCTTCCGGGTGGGCGGCACCGACGTCCTCGCCTTCTCCGCCTGGGACCGGGGAGCCACCCACCACCCGCTCTACTGGACGGGCCGCTACGAAGGCGACCGCTTCGAGCCGACCGCCCTGCACCGCCTCGACTACGGGCAGAACTACTTCTACGCGCCCCAGTCGACACGCGACGCGCACGGCCGCCGCATCATGTTCGGCTGGCTCCAGGAAGGCCGCGGCGAGGAGGCCACCGCACGCGCCGGCTGGTCCGGGGTCATGTCCCTGCCGCGCCTCGTCACCCTCGGCCCCGACGGCGCCCTCGCCCAGGCCCCCGTGCCCGAACTGGAGCGGCTGCGCCGCGACCACGTGCACCTCGGGCCCTTCGAGGGGGACGCCGACCTGGACGCCGTCCGCGGGGACCAGCTCGACCTGGAGGCGACCCTGCGCCTCGCCCCCGGTGCAGCGGTACGGCTCGGAGTCCGGGAGACCCCGGACGGCGCCGAGCGGACCGTCATCGAGATCGCGCGCGACCCCTCCGGCGCCTCGGGCACCCTGCGCCTCCACCGCGAGGCGAGCAGCCTGGACCCGGACGTCGACACCGCACCCCGCCACGGCGCCCTGCCCCTCGGCCCGGACGGCACGGTCGAACTCCGCGTCCTCGTCGACCACTCCGCCCTGGAGATCTTCGCCAACGGCCGCGCCCTCGCCGCCCGCGTCTACCCGACCCGCCCCGACGAGGCGACCGGCGTCTCGCTCAGCGCCACCGGCCGCGCGACCGTCACCCGCCTCGACGCCTGGCACATGGCCCCGATCGAGACGGCCCCGCGTCCGCTCTGGCCCTGACGGACCCCCGGTGCCGGGCCCGCGCCCTGCTCTGGTCCTGACGGCCCTGCCGGTGCCGGCCCGCGCCCGGCACTGGCCCTGACGACCCTGCCGGTGCCGGCCCGCGCCCGGCACCGGCCTTGACGACTCTCCCGGTGCCGGGCGGCCCGCGCCCGGCACCGGCCCCCTTTTCTTTCGTACAGGCGCCACCCCACCGCCGAGGAGGCCCCCATGCGTATCCCCGAGCTCCCCCTCCACCGCCGCACCCTGCTCCAGGCCGGCGCACTCGCCCTCCTGCCCGCCCTCGCCGCACCCCGCACCGCGGAGGCCGCCCCCGCACGCCGTCGCCGGACCGCGACGCTCCCCGAGGCCGTCACCTCGCCGCTCCCCGACCCCCTCCCGTACCGGGGGAGTTGGCAGCGCACCCCCGACGGCGGGCAGCGTGCCTCCGCCGCCTCCGGCACCGCGCTCGCCGTGACCGAGCACCGGATCGGCGCCCGCGCCGGGTGCTCCGTCCGGATCGCGGCCGATCCGGCCACCCCGCACGCCCGGGGCGGGCTCGTCCTGCGGGCCGCGGCCGATGGCTCCACCGGCTACGCCGTCCTCCTGGAACCCGCCGACGGTCAGGTCGAGCTCGTCGACATCGCGAGCGGCACCACCCTCGCCTCCGGCGGCAACGGACCCGGTACGACCCTCGACGTCACCGTCGACGGGCCCGCCCTCACCGTCCACGTCGACGGCGAGCAGGTCCTCACCACCGTCGACCCCCGCCACACCGCCGGTCACGTCGGCCTGCTCGCCGACGGCGGCACGGTCACCTTCGGGCCTCCCCGGGCCTGGTCCGTCACCACCGACCTGAGCGGCTGGACCGGCAGCGGCACCTGGACCCCCACCCCCCTGGGGCTCACCGGCGCCGCACCCGACGGCGCCAACATCCGTACGATCGCGGCCGACGAGGCGTACGACACCTCCGTCCAGGCGGACGTCGTCGTCCACGACCCGTACGCCGTCGCCGCCCTCCTCGTCCGCGCCGACGCCACCGGCACCCGGGGCTACGCCGTCGAGGCCGACCCCAACCTGGGCCGCCTCCGCCTCTACCGCGTGGACGGCGACGTCACCCTCGCCACCCACGCCACCACGATCACCCCCGGCACCGTCCACCGCCTGCGCGTCGAGGCCGAGGGCCGCCGCCTCCGCGTCCACTGGCAGAGCGACTTCCTCCGCCCCGACGGCTACGCCCCCATCATCGACACCGAGGACCCCGCGCCCGCCCCGCACCTCTCCGGCCGCCCCGGGCTCCTCGCCTACAACGGACGGGTCTCCTTCGAGAACATCACCACCGCCGGGCCGCCCGCCGAACTCCCGGGCGCCACCACCCTCTCCGGCACCTGGACCCGCGACCTCAAGGGCCTGCGCGGGAACGACGGGCTGCGCACCGCCCCCGCCCCGGCCGGCACCGACCTCGTCGTCTCCGCCGACGTGCAGCTCTCCGGGGCGCAGGCGGCCGGGCTCCTCGTCCGCGGCCACGAGCTCCTCCTGGACACCGCGACCGGCTCGATACGGCTCCTCGACCACGGGAGCCGTGCCGTCCTCGCCACCGCGCAGCCGCCCGTCCGTCCGATCGCGGCGGGAACCCCGTACCGCGTCGAAGTCCACCTCGTCGGCGGCGAGTTCACCGTGTACGTGGACGGGGTGGACGCCTTGCGCGCTCCTGCCGCCGCCACCGGCGACACCGTCGGGCTCGTCGCGGCCGGCGGCACCGCCTACTTCCAGGACGTGTACGCCGCCGACGCGCGCGACCACTACACCGAGCCGTACCGCCCCGCCGTCCACCACTCGCCGCGCTCCGGACCGGGCAGCGACCCCAACGGGCTCGTGCACCTCGACGGGGAGTACCACCTCTTCCACCAGGCCGAGGGCCGCTGGGCGCACGCCGTCTCCACCGACCTCCTCCACTGGCGCGCGCTGCCGATCGCCCTCGACTGGAACGAGTACGGCCACCGCTGGTCCGGCTCGGCCGTCGCCGATCCCGGCGACGCCTCCGGCCTGTTCGACGGCGGCTCAGGACTCATCGCCTACTACACGAGCTACCACCCCGACAAGACCGGCGGAAACCAGGCGGTCCGCGCCGCCTACAGCACCGACCGGGGCCGCTCCTGGCAGCCGTACGGAGGCCCCGAGCCGCTCGTCGGCAACCCCGGCGGCCCGGACGGCGGCTGGGACTTCCGCGATCCGAAGGTGGTCCGGGACGAGGCCCGCGACCAGTGGGTCATGGTGGTGTCTGGCGGCGACCACGTGCGCTTCTTCACCTCCCGGGACCTCCTCCACTGGGCACACACCAGCTCCTTCGGCTACGGGGACTGGGTGGCCGGCGGCGGGGTCTGGGAGTGCCCCGACCTCTTCCCGCTCCCGGTCGACGGCGACCCCGCCCGGACGGTCTGGA
This sequence comes from Streptomyces sp. NPDC044003, assembly GCF_056435185.1. Classification (NCBI taxonomy): domain Bacteria; kingdom Bacillati; phylum Actinomycetota; class Actinomycetes; order Kitasatosporales; family Streptomycetaceae; genus Streptomyces; species Streptomyces sp. NPDC044003. The sequence continues at coordinate 37,901 of NZ_JBWKFA010000009.1, forward strand.
TCCTCACCTTCAGCACCGGCGCCGTCCGCTCCACCGACGGCTCCACCGCCCGCCACCTCACCGGCGACTGGAACGGCACCTCCTTCACCGCTCACCAGGCCCCGGGCCCGGCCCCGCGCAGCGACCACGGCCGTGACTTCTACGCGGCCATCACCTTCGCGGACCTGCCCGACGCGCGCCGGGTCTGGCTCGGCTGGACCACCAACTGGGACTACCCGTTCAGCGCCCCCACCCACCCGTGGAACGGCCAGCACTCGATTCCCCGTGAACTCACCCTCGCCGACGGCGCGGACGGTCCCGTCCTGCGCCAGTGGCCCGTCGCCGAACTGGCCACGCTGCGCACGGACACGACCGTACGGAGGGACCTCACGGCCGCACCCGGCGCGCCCGACCCCTGCGCCGGCCTGACGGGCACCACGTACGACCTGGAGGCCGCACTCGTACTGCCGCCGGCCGGCGCCGCGACCGGCTTCGCCTTCCATCTGCGGGCGAAGGACGGGCAGGCCACCCTCGTCGGCTACGACGCCGTCCGCGAACGCCTCTTCGTCGACCGCACCACCTCCGGACGCACCGACTTCACCCGCTGGTTCGCCGGCCGCACCGAGGCCCCGCTCACGGCCGTCCCGGCCGCCGACGGCAGCCGGACGGTCCGGCTGCGGATCCTCGTCGACTCCTCCTCCGTGGAGGCCTTCGGCGGCGTCGGCGAGGCCGTCGTCACCAGCCTGGTCCTGCCCGACCCCGACGCCGGAGGGATCGCCTTCACCGCCGAGGGCGGCACGGTCCGGATCGCCGAACTCGCCGTCCACCGCCTCGCCTCCACCTGCCGCCTCGGCGAGACGCTCCCCGCCCTGCCCGAGCCCCCGCCGCCCGGGGAGTTCCGCACGGACCTCGGCACCCTCACCACCGTCCCCGCCGGCCGCTGGGATGCCACGGGCGCCGGGCACACCGGGGTCTTCGACCGCGACAGCGACGCGATGTCCACCCGCCGCTTCGCCGACCTCGAACTCACCACCCTGCTCCGGCTCGGCGGCCCCGACGGCACGAGAGGAGCCGCCTCACTGATCTGGCGGGCCTCCGCCGACGGCGCCGACGGGTACGTCCTCAACGTCGACCCCGACCTCCGTGCCGTCCGCCTCGTCGTCAGGCGCGGCGGCTCCTTCGACGACGCGGCCGCCCTCGCCCGGGTCCCCGCGCTCGTCCGGCACGGCGCCACGTACGATCTGCGGATCGTCCACCAGGGCACCCGCATCCAGGTCTTCCTCGACGAGAACCGGATCATCGACCTCAACGACCCGGCGGGCACCTACACCGACGGCCACGTCGGCCTCAACGTCTTCGGCGGCCGGGCAGGCTACCAGGACACCTACGCCAAGGAGCTCTGACCCATGACCATCCTGGTGATCGGCGAGTGCGTCGCCGACATCGTGCGCGGCGCCGACGGGACCGAACGGATCCACCCGGGCGGCAGCCCCGCCAACGTCGCCTACGGCCTCGCCCGCCTCGGCCGGGACGTCACTCTGCTCACCCAGCTCGCCGACGACCCCACCGGCCGGCTGATCGCGGACCACCTGAAGGGCGCTGGCGTACGGGTGGAGGTCGGCGGCGCTCCCGTACGCACCCCGTCGGCGGTCGTCGCGCTCGACGCGCACGGCGGGGCCTCGTACACCTTCGACATCGCCTGGACCCTGGAGACCGGGGAGCTCCTCGGGGACCGGCCCGTCCATGTGCACATCGGCTCGATCGCCGCCGTCACCGCCCCCGGCGCGGCCACCGTCCTCGCCCAGGTCGAGCGGTTCCGCGACCGGGCCACGGTCAGCTACGACCCCAACGTGCGGCCCGAACTGATGGGGGAGCACGCCGAGGCCGTCGCCCGCGTCGAGCGCTGCGTCGGACTGAGCGACCTGGTGAAGGCGAGCGACGAGGACCTGGCCTGGCTGTACCCCGGCGAGGAGCCGGAGGCGGTCGCCGCCCGCTGGCTGGCGCTCGGCCCGGCCGTCGTCCTGGTCACCAGGGGCGCGGCCGGATCGCTCGCCTTCACCGGCCGGGAGACGATCACCTCGGAGGCGCCGCAGGTCACCGTCGTCGACACGGTCGGCGCGGGCGACTCCTTCATGTCCGCCGTCCTCGACGTCCTCGCCAGGCGGGAGACCTTCGACGGGCTCGGCGCCGAGTACCTCGCGAGGCTGCTGTGCAGGGCGAGCGCGGCGGCGGCCGTCACCGTCTCCCGGGCCGGTGCCCAGCCGCCCGACCGGGCCGAACTGGACGCGGCCGGGGACCGGTTCACCTTCAGGTGCGGGCGTGTGAGGTGATGTCCGCCGCGAACTGCTCGACCATCTCCGGCGTGACGGTCGGCCGGCACTCGGCGATGGCCTCCAGGTAGTCCGCCGTGGTCGCCCCGGGCGCCCGGTCGTCCCCGCCGCGCCCGCCGACCGCGACCAGGTCACGCTCGAAGGAGGCCTGGGCGGCGATCCGGGCCGCGTGCTCGATGTCGGCGGGCGTGAACAGCTCGCTCGCGAGCACCAGCTCGTCGATGTCGACGTCCGTCCGCCCCTCGGTGTACCGGGCCCAGATGGCGGCACGGGCCGCCTTGTCCGGCGTACCGATCGGGATGAGGTAGTCGAAGCGGCCGGGGCGCAGGAACGCCGGGTCGAGGGAGCGGATCGAGTTGGTCGCGCAGACGAGCAGCCGCTCGTCCCGCTCCCGGAAGCCCGGTATCAGCTTCAGGAGTTCGTTCGTCACCCCGTGCATGCCACCGGGCTGGGCGGGCTCGGAGCGGACCGGGGCGATCTCCTCGACCTCGTCGATGAAGACCAGGACCCGCTCCAGCTCGGCGATCCGCGCGAACGCCGACCGCAGCGCGGCCGCGAGGTTGCCCTCGTCGGCGAGGCGGGACGGCAGGATCTCCACGAAGGGCCAGCCGAGCCGGGAGGCGATGCCGCGCGCGAAGGTGGTCTTGCCGGTGCCGGGCGGGCCGAACAGACAGACCGCACGCGGCGGTCGGACCCCGTGCCGGGTGGCGCGCTCCGGCTCGGCCAGGGGCAGGACCACCCGGCGCTCGATCAGGTCCTTCTCCCGCTCCATGCCGGCGACCTTCGCCCACAGGTCGCCCGGGAGCAGCCGGCCGCCCAGGTCGTCCAGGAGACCAGCGGCGGGGCCGTGCAGCGGCTCCACCTTCTCGAAGTACGCGACGGCCGGCTGGCGCGTGTACCCGGCGTTCAGCAGGCCCTCGCCGAGGAGTTCCTCCTCCGGCAGGACGTACGCGATGCGCCCGACGCGGGCCGCGACGAGCCGCCGCTCCAGCTCCACGAGCAGGGCGCTGGCGAGGCCGCGGCCGCGCCAGGCCGAGGAGATCGCGATCCGCATGACCCAGGCCCGCTCGCCGGAGACACAGGCGAGCGCCGCCCCGATGGGGGCGCCCTGGTGCACGGCGACGACGGCCGGCTGACGGGTGGTGAGGGCGCCGATGCACTCGGCGAGCGAGAAGACGGACTCCTGCCCGAGCTCGGCGGTGGTGTCGATCAGATGGACGACGGCGGCGAGATCGCTCTCGCGGTAGTCGTGGATGTGCCAGTTCACCGGCGGTTCCGCCCCTCGTTCGTGCTGTCGCTTCCCGTGCGGCGAGGCTAGGCGGGCCCGCGGGGGCCGGTCGTGCGCCATCCTGCACAAGGCGGCGCGGAGAAACGCGCCGAACCGGCACTGGGCAGGAAACGGGTGCGGCCCCCGGAGGACAACTCCGGGGGCCGCGCGCGTGAGCGGGTCCTTCAGCAGGCGGGGACCGTCAGTAGGCCGGGGCCAGCTTCGGGTTCGGGCCGTGCGCGTTCTGGTGCTGCTCGCCGTCGGTGGCGAGGAACACGATGAGGATGATGCCGCCGACCAGCGGAATCAGTCCGAACAGGAGCGCCCAGCCGGAGCGGCCGGTGTCGTGCAGGCGGCGGACGGCCACGCCCAGGTACGGCAGGAGCACGGCGAGGAAGTAGATTCCCGTCAGCAGCGGGTAGGTGCCGATCGCCGAGTCAACGATCGCGAGGACGAACAGCGCGATCACGTTGAACAGGTAGAACATCCAGAATTCCTTGCGGCGCGCTCGGCCGCTGAACACCGCGTACTTCTTGAGAACGTCGAGGTACCAGTTCACTTTGTCCCCCCAAGGACTGGGTATGCGAGCGGGAGCCTGTCCCTGTGGAGCAAGCTTTACGCAGAACTTATGTGGCTGAAACCACGTGGGTCAATTCGTTACCGGGTGGTTGCTGTTCACACACAGAACACGGTGAACGGCGGCACCTCCGGGGGTGGAGGTGCCGCCGTTCCGGGAGAGGATCAACGGTGGTCGAGGAGAGGGAGTGTCAGAACGTCACGCCCTTGTCTTGATCAGGTCCTTCTCTTGCTCATGAGCAGTCCGCCGGCCGTCAGCGAGAACAGGCAGACGCACGCACCGGTGATCACATTGCTGAGGATCGTGCCCGTGTCGGGGTTCCGCGAGACCACCCAGGGCGAGACGATCAGCCACGCGCCCATCAACAGGACGACGAAGTTGAGGTCCTGCGACCGCTCGGGGGCCATCGACATGCAGAGGCCGAGCACGGCAAGGGAGATGCCGACGATCAAGTTGCTGATGGCGAGTTCCGGCCGGGCGGCAGCGAAGTGGACCGTGTAGGCGGAGATCGCGGTCCATACGCCGGCGAGGATCACGAGCTCCTCGACAGCTGCGACACCTCGGGTCTGGAGCATGCGGGCGTAACGGTCCCGCATTTCCGACGCGTCGGGGTGTCCCGCGATATCACCGGGACGGTGAGAGAGGTCGGCCATGCGACTCGCCTCCTTCTGGCGTCATGCATGTCAGGCCGCATCGCGGCAATCGCGCCGCTGCTTCATTGTGCGCTTATCTGGCCTTTATGTGTAGGTCTGTCCGATAAGGGATGCGCACAGAAAAAGGACCACGAATGTGCAGGGATCCACCAAAAGGCGATTTCCGTTCAACAAAAATTCAATGCAAGGCTGAACGGTACTTGGTATTGATATGCGCGGGTGGGGGCGCGGCAGAGTGGGCAGTGGCGTGGGCGGTGGCGCGTGCCGCCCCGGCGTAGCCTGGAACTGGACTCGGGGATCGGACCCTTTCCACCGCCGGGAGTGCGCGATGGCCGGCATCGTACGAAAGAGCTTCGACTCAGCGGACGAGACGCGTCCCTTCGAGGAAGGCAAAGGCAGGCTCGACCTGCTCATCGGCGACGGCGGCTCGGTCGGCCGCGCCGTCTTCGAACCGGGCTGGCAGTGGTCCAAGCACGTCAAGCCCATCGCCGGCACCGACAGCTGTCAGGCCTCCCATGTCGGCTATGTGGTCAGCGGCCGCATCAAGGTCGTCATGGACGACGGCGAGACGGCCGAGTTCGGCGCGGGCGACTACATGGAGGTCAAGCCGGGCCACGACGCCTGGGTGCTCGGCGACGAACCCTGCGTGACCCTCGACTGGCTCGGCTTCACGAACTACGCCCTGCCGCAGCCCTCCTGACGCCCTCTCGGCTACCCGTACGCGTCGGTGACGCAGTCGGCGGCGCAGCGCCCGTGCTCGAAGCGGCGGCGGAGCGCCGCCGCCGCGTGCCGTCGCTCCACTCCCGCGTAGCCGTACCGCTCCTCGGTCATCCGCATCACCGCCTCGACGGTGACGATCGCCGGCTCGCCCTCACCGGCGGCCCGGCGGGCCGCCGCGATCGCGTGGTCGGCCGCGCGCTGGAGGTCCCGGGCGTACTCCCGCTGGGCGAAGGACTGCGCCCGCGCGGCGGCGAACGGTCGCACGGACCGGCCCTTCCGGACCACGCCCGCGGTGATGAGACCCGCGCCGAGCAGGACGACGAGCGCCCCCACGGCGGCATCGAAGCCCCATCTCATCGCCGGCCGCCTTCCCCCGGGACCCGCGGGTCCTGTACGAGCCTCCGAGTCTAGGGGCCGGGGGCTGCCACCCATGGTATTGACACGTGTAAGTAGGCGGTGACAGGCTCCTTTCCTCGGCCCCGTGTGCCCGCGCAGAAGGAGCAGCACCCCATGAGCACCATCGTCACCACCGCCCGAGGACCCGTACGCGGCGAGCGCCGTGCGGACGGCAACCTGCGTTTCCTGGGCATCCCGTACGCGCAGCCGCCGGTGGGTGATCTGCGGTTCGCCGCCCCGGTGCCGCCGGAGGCCTGGTCGGAGCCGCTGGACGCGACGGCGTACGGGCCCACGGCCCAGCGTCGCCCGTTCGCGGAGGTCACGACCATTCCGGAGCCCTCGATCCCGGGTGCGGGGGTGCTGAACCTGAACGTGTTCACGCCGGCGGCGGACCCGGAGGCCGGTCTGCCGGTCCTGGTCTGGATCCACGGCGGGGGATACGTGGCGGGTTCGGCGGCGAGCCCTTGGTACGACGGGGCCTCGTTCAACCGGGACGGCGTCGTCCTGGTGTCGGTCGGCTACCGGCTGGGGATCGAGGGGTTCCTGCACCTGGAGGGCGCGCCCGACAACCGGGGCGTACGGGACTGGATCGCGGCCCTGGAGTGGGTGCGGGACAACATCGCGGCCTTCGGCGGCGACCCCGCCAAGGTCACCATCGCCGGTCAGTCGGCGGGCGGCGGCGCCGTGCAGACCCTGCTCGCCGTCCCGTCGGCACAGGGACTCTTCCGGGGCGCACTCTCCGTCTCCGGCGCGGTCATGCGACCCGACGGGCCCGAGGTCGCCCGCGCCGCGGCCCGGCTGTTCACCTCCCGCACCGGCGTCCCGGCCACCGTCGCCGCCCTGCGTGACCTGACCGACGACGAACTCCTCGACCTCCAGGACCGTCTGGGCGAGCCCGGACCGGACCGCGAGGGCCTGCCGCCGATGCTGGCCCTCGCCCCCTTCGCCGACGGCGAGCTGATCCCCGTACCCGTCCTGGACGCCCTGACGGCGGGCGAGGCGGGCGCGGACGTGCCGCTGATGCTCGGCTTCACCGAGGACGAGTTCACGATGATCCCGGCGCCGGGCCCCGAGGGCCCGCCGCTGCCCGTCCTCCTCGGCGGACTCGGCCTGAACCCCGCCAGGGTCGACGACTTCGCCGCGGCGTATGCGGCGGGCGGTGAGGAGCGGTACTTCGGCCAGGCGCTGACGGACACCGTCTTCCGCGCCCCGAACCTCACCGTCGCGGACGCGCGCGCCGCGCGTGAACGCCCCACCTGGCTCTACGAGTTCCGCTGGCAGTCCCCGGCCCTCGGCCTCGCCTTCCACTGCCTGGACCTGCCCTTCGCCTTCGACCTCCTCGACGCCGAGGGCGTCGCCGCGGTCGCCGGGGACACGCCGCCGCGCGCGCTCGCCGACGCGATGCACCGGGCCTGGGTCGCCTTCGTCACCGACCAGGATCCGGGCGCCGACTGGCCGCGCTACACGTCGGCGGAGCGCGCCACGAAGATCTGGGACGCGGAGCCCCGGACGGCCGCGGACCCCGTGCACCGGGTCCGCGCACTCTGGCTCGACTGAACGGGGAGGGGCGCCCGGGCCACCGTCCACGGCCGCGTCCTGCGCACGACCCCTCGTCGTCCGCGGGCGCGGCGGTCTGGCCGAGCGTCCGGCCGCTGCGGACCGAGCGGGCCCGTCTCGGGTCCGGGGTGCCGAAGGACCGCCGGGCCGGATGCGCCGACATCGCGCCCCCGGACGTCCGGGCGCGTCGATAGCATCGCGCTCAGCCACCGCACCCGCCACGGACGGATCGGAACGCCCCATGCTGAAGGACTTCGCCGAGCTCTCCACGCCGCTGATCGCGGACGCCTGCGTACGGCTCGGGGAACCGCTGCGGGCCGCGCCCGCCGGCATCCTGCCCGTCGTCACCGGGCAGCGCGTCGCCGGCCGGGTGCTGCCCGCCCGCCACTACGGAAGCGTCGACGTCTTCCTGGAGGCCTTCACGGCGGCCGCACCCGGCGACGTCCTCGTCATCGACAACGCGGGCCGCCGCGACGAGGCCTGCATCGGCGACCTCGCCGTTCTGGAGGCCGAAGCGGCGGGCGTCGCCGGGGTCGTCGTCTGGGGGCTGCACCGGGACACCCCGGACCTGGTGGAGATCGGACTGCCCGTCTTCTCGTACGGACGCCACGCGCCCGGCCCCGTGCGCCTCGACGACCGGGACCCGGACGCGCTGACCACCGCGCGGTTCGGCGACCACGAGGTGACCGCCGCCGACGTGGTGTTCGGCGACGACGACGGCGTGGTCTTAGTGGCGGCCGAACGCGCCGACGCCGTCCTGGAGGCCGCCCGGGCCCTCTTCCGCACCGAGCGGGAGCAGGCCCGCCGGATCAGGGCGGGGGAGACCCTGCGCGAGCAGACCCGGTTCGACGACTACCTCGCGGGCCGCGCCGAGGACCCCGCGTACACCTTCCGCCGCTATCTGCGCCGGATCGGCGGCGCGATCGAGGAGTGACGCCCCTTCTGCCCGTCAGCCCTCGAAGCCGACCGTGCCGTCCGGCAGGATCGCCTCCACGCGCGCGCCGTGCTCCACGGTCCGGCTGACCGTGCAGAACTTCTCGTGCGTGAGGCGCACTCCCCGGGCGAACACCTCGGCCGCCTTGGGGTTGTTGTCCGGCAGGTCGAACTCGTAGCTCACCCGGATCCGGCCCAGTCGGCCTTCGTCCTCGGGCCCCGACACCGACTCCACCACGATCCGCAGGTCGTCGTGGTCCACGGCCCGGGCCGTCCGGTCGATCACGAGGCCGCCGCAGCCGCCCATCGCCGCGAGCAGCAACTCGACCGGGGTGAACGAGGGCTGCGCGTCCGCGTCGTCGGCGGCGGCCATCAGGACCTCCGCGCCCCGGTCGTTGCGGGCGGTCCAGTTCCGGTACCCGGTGCGGACGGTCTCGATCCGGTAGTCGGCCATGGCGGCGAAGCTCCTTCGTTCACGTGCGTGTCCCCGTACGGTACGCGCCGGGTCCGCGCGCGTCGGTGCGGGCGCGGACGACGGTGCCCCAGGCCTCGGACACCGCACCCCAGACCGCGCGGAGTTCCGGATCCGCCTCCCGTACCGACGCGACCGCGGCCGCCGGGTCGATGCCCGCCGGGCGGAGGTGCTCGTCGTCGGCGGCCGCCCTCCCGAGGATCTCCGAGGAAGGGCCGGCGCGGGAGCCCTCGGGGAGCCGTGCGTGAGCACATCTGAGTAGCGGGGGACGGGCAGCTGAGTACGCCGACCGATCCGGCGGCCGCCGCCCGCTGATGGACTGGGGTCATGACCTTCGACGCCCGGCGCGCCCGCCGCCTCCAGCACGTCACCGCCACCGGCTCGGCCCTCGCGGTGGCCCTCGGCCCGCTGGTCCTCGGTGCGCTGCTCGCCAAGTCGGTCGGCGGGGACCCGATGGCCTCCGTCAACGCCCTCATCGCCGGCGGCGGCCAGCGCGCCCGTCTCTCCCGCGCCCAGCTCCGGACGGGAGCCCGGCTCCGGCCCGTCGTCCGACTCGGGCGCGGCCGTGCGCGCCTGCGGAGTGGCGGGTCCGTCGCGCGACTCGGCAGGCGGCGCGGGTCCGTCGTGCGACCCGGCTCAGGCGCGCGGCCTGCGCGCCAGGAGGAAGGCCTGCGGCGTCTTCTCCCCGAGGTCCGGCTCCCGTACCAGGCGGGCCGACTCGGCCAGCCCCGCCGCCGACAGCAGGGCGGCCAGACGGTCGGGTGACCAGCGGTACACGTCGAGCGTGACCTCGTGCCCGTAGGCCCGGTCGAGCCGGACCCGCTCGTCGCCCACCTTGAAGGCGACCAGCGCGTACCCGCCCGGCGCGAGGACCCGGTGGAACTCGGCGAAGGAGGCCACGAGTTCGTCCTCGGGCATGTGGACGGTCGAGTACCAGGAGAGGACCCCGCCGAGCGAGGCGTCGGGCAGGTCGAGCGCGGTCATGGACCCCACCTCGAAGCGCAGCCCCGGGTAGGTGTCCGCGGCGACCGTGATCATCCCGGGCGACAGGTCCACGCCGAAGACGTCGGCGCCGAGGTCGCGCAGGTGGGAGGTCACCCGTCCCGTCCCGCACCCCAGGTCGCCGATCACGCGTGGGCCCTCGGTCGTCGCCACCTTCTCCACGAAGCCGGAGATCATCGCCCGGTCCAGCGGCGTCGTCGCCAATTGATCGGCGAGCAGCCGCTCGTAGTCGACGGCGACGGTGTCGTACGAGCGGCGGGTGGCGGTGATGTGCGCGGCTTCGGTCATGGCGCGACCCTACGACGGCGCCTCCCGCACTTCCCCGCAGGACCTCCCCACAAGACGTCCACTTCCGAACGGCTCCCGGACGTCCCCCACATACGCGATGATCGTCGCCTCTGAGGGAAGTACTCGGCAGTAGTAAGCCGGGTTCACGGCGAAAGGGCACACCGAATGGCGAGGCGGCACCCCGCGCGGGACGAGCACCACACGAGCGGCACCGGGGACGGGAACCCGGAGCGCGTGAGCGAAGCCGGCATCGGACGGCGCCGGTTCCTCGGGTACGTCCTGGCCGCCCCCACCCTGACCGTCGCCGCCCAGCTCGGTGCCGAGGTCCTCGCACCCCGTGAGGCCGCGGCCCTCATCCCCTCGCTGCCGGGACCGGCCGAACTCCTCGACCTCAACGAGCTGCTCACGCTCGCCGCCCTGCCCACCAGCAACCTCATCACCATCCGCGTCGACGCCGACGGCACGGCCCACTTCGCCCTGCCCCGCGCCGAGGTCGGCCAGGGCGTCACCACCTCCAGCGCCATGATCGTCGCGGAGGAGCTCGACCTGCCCCTGGACAAGGTGAAGGTCACCCTGGCCGACGCCCGCCCCGAGCTGCTCTTCAACCAGCTCACCGGCGGCTCCAACACCACCTACTCCACCTACACCCCGATCCGGGTCGCCGCCGCCCTCGCCCGGGCCCGGCTGCTGCACGCCGCCTCCCTCGTCCTCGGCGAGGCCGTCGAGACCCTCACCACGAAGGCCGGCACCGTCCTCTCCCCGGCCGGCGCGCTCCTCGGCTACGGCGAACTGGCCGTGAAGGCCGCCGCCGTCACCGACGCGGCGGTGGAGGTCACGCTCAAGGACCCGGACGGCTTCCGTGTCATCGGCACCGCCCAGCGGCGCGTGGACGCCCTCGAAGCGGTCACCGGGCGCAAGAAGTTCGCCATGGACCTCCAGGTCCCCGACGCACTGCCCACCATGGTCTGCCGTCCGCCCACCATCAACGGCAGGGTCCGCTCCGTGGCCAACCTCGCCGAGGTCCGGGCCATGCCCGGCATCACCGACGTCGTCACCGTCTCCACCGGCGTCGCCGTCCGCGGCCGCACCTTCGGCCAGTGCGTCGACGCCGTCCGCGCCCTCCGCGTCGACTGGGGGCCCGGCACCGCCGAGGGCGCCTCCGACGCCACGATCCTGGAGAAGCTCCGCCGGGCCGAACTCCCGCTCGTCGTCCCGCCGCTGCCGCTCCTCACCAAGGCGGTCGACGCCCGCTTCACCTTCCACTTCGCCAGCAACGCCGCCCTGGAGACCAACTGCGCGATCGCCGACGTGCGGGAGGACTCCGCGGAGATCTGGGCCTCGCTCAAGGCGCCGATCGTCGCCCAGGAGCAGATCGCCCTCAAGCTCGGCCTGCCGCCCACCGCCGTCCGCGTCCACGTCACCGAGGGCGGCGGCTCCTTCGGCCGGAAGCTGTTCTCCGACGCCGCCCACGAGGCCGCGGAGATCTCGAAGGCCCTCGGCAAGCCCGTGAAGCTGATGTGGCACCGCACCGACGACTTCCGGCAGGGTCGTACGCACCCGATGTCCACCTCCCGGGTGCGGGCCACGTACTCGCTGGGCGAGGTCCTCACGTACGAGCAGCGCCACACCTCCGTGGCCACCGACTTCGGGCACGGCGTCGGCGAGGTCCTGACGGCGGAGGCGGCGCGGCTGCCCGTCGCCGACGCCACCTTCTCCGAGACGATGTTCCAGCTCACCCAGATCAGCCCCTACCACCTCGGCGTCACCACCCAGCTCCTCGCCGAGACGGACAAGGGCTTCAACACCGGCTCCATGCGCAACATCTACTCGCCCAACGTCCGCTGCGCCCAGGAACTCGTCATGGACGAACTGGCCAGGAAGACGGGCCAGGACGGGTACGCGATGCGGCGCAAGCTGCTCAAGGACGCGCGGGCCCGCGCCGTCCTCGACAAGGTCGCCGAGGTGGGGGAGTGGGGCCGGAGCATGCCGGCCGGCACGGGCCAGGGCATCGCCGTGCACACCGAGTACCACTCCGCCGTCGCGATCCTCGCCGAGATCGACTGCCGGCCCGAGACCACCGGACGGAAGATCCCGGGCGCGTACACCGGACCGCGGGTGACCAGGATCGTCTGCGCCGTGGACGTCGGCCTCGCGGTCAACCCGCGCGGCCTGGAAGCCCAGATGATGGGCGGCATCGCCGACGGCATCGCCATCACCCTGACCTCCGGACTCCACCTGAGCGACGGGCACTTCCTCGAAGGCAGCTGGGACCAGTACTTCTACACCCGGCAGTGGAACACCCCGCCCGAGCTCGAGATCATCGTGATGCCCCCGAGCGGCGACAAGCCGGGCGGCGCGGGCGAGCTCGCCGTCGCCGGCGCCATGGCCGCCGTCGCCTGCGCCTACGGCCGGGCCACCGGCACGATGCCGACGGTCTTCCCCGTCAACCACGCCGAGCCGCTCGCCTTCACGCCCCTGCCGACCGTCCCGCCCGTCCCGGCCTCGCCCACCGACGGCCGCGACCGCACCATCTGAGACCTGGAGCCCCCGTGCCGCAGCACACCTTCATCCTGAACGGCAAGGCCGTCACCGCCGACGTCGAGGGCGACGTCCGGCTCCTCTGGGTCCTCCGGGACGTCCTCGGCGTCACCGGCCCCAAGTACGGCTGCGGGGTCGGCGTCTGCCGGGCCTGTACGAGCCACCTCAACGGCAAGGCGTTCACGCCCTGCGCCGTGCGTGTCGACGACGTGGCCCCGACCGACGAGATCACCACCATCGAGGGCCTCCCCGACACCGTCGGCGCCGAACTCCACCCGATGCAGGAGGCCTGGCTCGACCTCGACGTCGCCCAGTGCGGCTTCTGCCAGCCGGGCCAGATCATGGCCGCGGTCGCCACCGTCCGCAAGGCGCGCGAGGCCGGGCGCGAGGTCACCGAGGCCGACCTCGACACGATCCGCAACATCTGCCGGTGCGGCACCTACCACCGCATCCGGCAGGCCGTCCTGGAGGGCGCCCGCCGGATGGAGTGAGATGGGTGTGAGATTGGTTCGCACCACGAAGGTATTCTTGCCGCATGGCGAGAGTCGACGGCGGGAAGATGAGCGTGGTCACCGCGCTGGTGCGGGGCGCCTTCCTCGTGAACGCGGTCTACGCGGACGCGGGCAGGGCGTACGGGCTGACGCCGCAGCAGGGCCAGCTGCTCTGCGTCCTGATGCCGGGCCCGTCCGGGATGGGCGAGCTCGGCACCATGCTGGGGCTCGCCAAGTCCAGCCTGACCGGGCTGGTCGACCGCACCTCCCGCCTCGGCTTCGTCCGCCGTGAACCCGACCCGGAGGACGGGCGGGCCGTGCGGGTGGCGCTCACCGAGGACGGCGCGCGCATCGCCGAGGACTTCTACACCGAGACCTGCCGCCGCATCGAGGAACTGCCCTCCGGCCTCGAAGCGCCCGAACGCGAACAGCTCGCGGGCCTGCTCGGCCGGGTCGTCCAGGACAACGAGGTCCCGGTGGTCTTCGTCGACCCGGCCTGAGCCGTACGTCCCCGGCCCGCGGGGTCAGGGTGCCGACTGCAGCAGGGCCAGCGTGGACTCCAGCTCCTGGCGGGTCAGCCGGGCGGCCTCCTCCGGGTCGCCCGCCTCCACCGCGCGGACCACGTCGGCGTGGGCGTCCTCGCCGTGCCGGAGGTCCGTGCCCCGCAGCCCGAGCAGGTCGAGGAGCTCGATCAGGCCCTCGCGGAGCACCGGCGCGAACTCCCCGAACAGGTCCGTCAGGACGGGGTTGCGGGCCGAGGCCACGATCGCCGCGTGCAGGGCGATGTCGGCGTCGACGAAGGCCGCGTCGTCGCCCTCGGCGGCCGCCACCCGCCCGGCCAGCGCCTCCCGCATCGCCGTCATGTCCTCCTCGGTCCTGCGCAGCGCCGCGAGGCGCGACGCCTCCACCTCGACCAGCATCCGTACCTCGTAGACGTCCGTCACCGCCGCCCTGCGCAGCCGGGCCGGCCAGTCCTCCGTCGGCCGGGTGGCGGTCACGAAGACGCCCGCGCCCTGCCTGGGCTGGACGAGCCCCGCGCCCGCCAGGGCCCGTAGCGCCTCGCGGACCGTGGAGCGTCCCACGCCCAGCTCCTTGGCGAGCGTCGTTTCCCCGGGGAGTTTCGTGCCGACCGGCCAGTGGCCGCGGACGATCTGCTCGCGCAGCCGTTCGGTGGCCTGTTCGACCAGGGGGCTGGGACGCAGGGCGCCGAGAGGCATGGGGGTCACCTGATTCTCTGACTCGTCCGGTTCTCCGACGGCCGGGGTCTCCGAGGAGGTCCGGATCGCGGGCGCGTTCCCGGATCACGGGGTCGCTGCCGAGGAATCTACCCGAACTTGTCTGAGGAGTACTTGTCTGAGGAGCTGAGGAGTGGTTACGGTACGCGCCATGATCCGCAATCCGCAGCGCCCCGGCCCCATGCCGTACCACCGCTACCGCCCGTTCCAGGACCGGGTCCACGTCCCCGAGTTCGACCGCCGCTGGCCCTCCGCCCGCCTGGAGCGGGCCCCGCTCTGGGTCCCCGTCGACCTCCGTGACGGCAACCAGGCCCTCGCCGAGCCCATGGACACCGAGCGCAAGCAGCGCTTCTTCGACCTGCTCGTCCGCACGGGCTTCAAGGAGATCGAGGTCGGCTACCCCTCCGCCAGCCGCGCCGACTTCGACTTCGTCCGCCACCTCGCCGACCGCGTCGCCTCCGGCGCCGTCCCCGAGGACGTCACCCCGGTCGTCTTCACCCCGGCCCGCCCCGAACTCGTCGAGCGCACCTTCGAGTCCCTCGACGGCCTGCCCCGCGCCGTCGTCCACCTCTACATCGCGACCTCGCCGGTCTGGCGCGACACCGTCCTCGGCCGCGACCGCGCCGAGGTCCGCCGCACCGTCGAGGAGACCGCCACCCTGATGGCGCGGCTCGCCGAGGCCCGCCCCGGCGCCGACATCCGGTTCCAGTTCTCCCCGGAGACCTTCAACCTCACCGAGCCGGACTACGTCCTGGAGCTCTGCGACGGACTCACCGCGCTGTGGGACGCGAGCCCCGACCGGCCGGTCACCCACAACCTGCCCGCCACCGTCGAGATCTCCACCCCCAACGTGTACGCCGACCAGATCGAGTACATGCACCGCCACCTTGCCCGCCGCGACTCCGTCATCCTCTCCGTCCACCCCCACAACGACCGCGGCACCGGCGTGGCCTGCGCCGAACTCGCCGTCCTCGCCGGCGCCCAGCGCGTCGAGGGCTGCCTCTTCGGCAACGGCGAACGCACCGGCAACGTCGACCTGGTGACCCTTGCCCTCAACCTCTACGCCCAGGGCGTCGACCCCCTGCTCGACCTCTCCGACATCGACGCCGTCCGTGACGTCGTCGAGTACTGCAACCGGATCCCCGTCCACCCCCGCCACCCCTACGTGGGCGACCTCGTCCACACCGCCTTCTCCGGCACCCACCAGGACGCCATCAGCAAGGGCCTCGCCCGGCACGCCAAGGACGCCGCCGAGGCCGGGATCCCGCCGGAGCTCGCCCCCTGGAGCGTGCCCTACCTGCCCCTCGACCCCGCCGACCTCGGCCGCGGCTACGAGGCCGTCATCCGCGTCAACTCCCAGTCCGGCAAGGGCGGAGTCGCCCATCTCCTCCGCACCCACCACGGCCTCGACCTGCCGGAGCGGATGCGCCCCGAGGTGTCCCGGGCCGTCCAGGCGGTGACCGACGACAGCGGCGGCGAGGCCACCCCCGACGACCTCCACGCGATCTTCCGCACGGAGTACCTGGAACCCGGCCGGGGCGCCGGCCCCGTCGCCCTGGAGTCCTGGAGCACCGACCGCGACGCGGCGGGCGAGCACCGCTTCACCTGCGTCCTGCGTGTCGGGGACCGCACCGCACCGGCCGAGGGCAAGGGCAACGGACCGCTCTCCGCCCTCGCCGACGCCCTCCACCGGGCCGAAGTCCCGGTCGACGTCCTCGACTTCACGGAACACGCCGTCACCACGGGCAGCGCGGGCGAGGCCGCCGCGTACGCCGAATGCCGGGTGGGGGACCGCAAGGCCTGGGGCGCGGGCCTGGACACCTCCGTTCTCACCGCCTCCGTCCAGGCCGTCCTCTCCGCCGTGAACCGGGCGTACGAGGCGTGAGGCAGCCCCCGCATGCGGGTGCGCCCCCGCACCCCGCGGCACGGCGGCCGTTACGCCGAGCGGACCGTCCGGAGCCCGGGGGCGGTACGGGCTACGCCGACGACCCCGCCACCAACTTCTCCCGTACCGCGTCCAGATACTCCGCCACCGCGTCCCGGTTCCGGGTCAGGCAGCGGATCCGGTCGGTCATCCGGTCCCGCTCGTCCTCCAGGGTCGCGAGCATCTCCGGGGTCGCGTCGGGGAAGTGGATCATCCGCGGCTTGTTCAGGCACGGCAGGATCTGCTTGATGATCCGGGTCGGCAGACCGGCGTCGAGCAGGCCCCGGATCTGCATGACCCGGTCCACGTTCGACTCGTCGTAGACGCGGTAGCCGTTCGGCAGCCGGTCGGCGACGACGAGGCCCTGCTCCTCGTAGTAGCGCAGCAGTCTGCGCGGTGTTCCGGTGCGCTCGGACAGCTCGCCGATCCGCATGGGAAGCCCCCTCCAGGGAATCGCTTGACCTTCACATCAATGTGAGGGTTCGAGCATACGGACATGACCCACGACACGACAGTGGCGGCCGGTCCCGCCACCCCCACGCCCGAACACCGCCCCGCCTCCGGCCGGTTGCCCCTCCCGGCGCTCCTCGCCCTCGCCACCGCCGTCTTCGTCACCAGCCTCACCGAGACCCTCCCCGCCGGCGTCCTGCCCGGCATGAGCGCCGACCTCGGCGTCGGGGAAGCCGCCATGGGCCAGTCGGTCACCGGATACGCCCTCGGAACGGCCCTCACCGCCGTCCCCCTGGCCGCCCGCACCGCGGGCTGGCGCCGCAAGCGCCTGCTGCTCACCTCGACGGCCGGATTCGCCGCCGCCAACACCGTCACGGCGGTCTCCTCCTCGTACGCCCTCACCATGGGCGCCCGGTTCCTCGCCGGGGTCGCCGCGGGTGTCGCCTGGGCGCTGCTCGCCGGCTACGCGCGCCGCCTCGCTCCGGCGCACCTCCAGGGCCGTGCCGTCGCCGTCGCGATGACCGGCATCCCGCTCGCGCTCTCCCTGGGCGTCCCCGCCGGCACGTTCCTCGGTGAGGCCGTCGGCTGGCGGGCCGCCTTCACCGCCATGACCCTGATCGCCGTCGTGCTCCTCGGCTGGATCGCCCTCGCCGTCCCCGACCTGCCGGGCGAACCGAGCGGCGGGCGGGCCCCGGTCGCCCGCACCCTGAAGGTCCCCGGCGTGCTCCCGGTGCTCGCCGTCACCTTCACCCTCGTCCTGGCCCACACCGTGCTCTACACCTACGTCGCCGCCTACCTGGACCACCTCGGCCTCGGCGGCTCCACCGGTCTCGTGCTGCTGGTCTTCGGCGCCGCCTCGCTCGCCGGGATCTGGTTCACGGGCCGTCACATCGACCGCAGGCTCCGGGCTCTGACCCTCGCCGGAACGATCCTCTTCGCGGTCGCCGAGGCCGCGTTCGCCGTCCCGGCGGCGAGCACCGCACTGGTCCTCGTGGCCGCCGCGCTCTGGGGCTTCGGCTGGGGCGGCGCGCCGACCCTCCTGCAGACGGCCGTCGCCGAGGCGGGCGGGGACGAGGCGGACACCGCGCAGACGATGCTGGTCAGCCTCTGGAACGCGGCCATGGCGGCGGGCGGTGTCGCCGGCGGCCTCCTCCTCGACGGGCTCGGCGCGGGCGCGCTGCCGTGGAGCGTCCTGGTCCTGCTCGTCCCGGTGATCGCCGTCGTGACCGGTGCCCGCGCCCACGGCTTCCCGGCCCGCCGGTGACCGGGGCCTGTCCCACCGCACACACGGAGGCCCTCCACCGCGAGCGGTGGAGGGCCTCCGTACCTCTCGGACCGGGGGTCAGGCGGCCGGCGGCACCCGGGACGGGCGGCCCGCGCCGCGCGTCAGGGCGTAGCCGCCGATGCCCGCGAGCGCGGCCAGGACGCCGCCCACCACGGTCCAGATCCAGCGGTCCGACCACCAGCCGGAGGACCAGCCGTCCTCCGGGGCCGCCGCCTCGACGGCGGTCTTCCGGCCGGCGTCCTCGTCCGCCTTGGCCTGGTCGGCGGTCGTCGCCCCCGGCACGAGCGGCGCGGCGAGCGAGCCGTCCGTGGCGTAGGCGCCGCCCTCGTCGTGGAGGTCGGCCCCGATCCGCGCGGTGAACGGCTGGCCGAGGTCCTCGTCCGGGAGATCGGTGACGGTCAGCCGGACGTAGTAGCTGCCGGGCAGCGGGTCGTTCGCCCAGGCGTCGGCCGAGGCACGGACCGGGCGCAGCACACAGGCCAGCTCCACGGTCGCGGTCTCCTTCGCCGCCGTACGGGACTGCATCCCGTACATGCACGGCTGGCGCCGCCGCAGCCCGTCGTACACGTCGATCCGCCAGGTGGCGGGCCCGTGCCGCAGGGCCGCGTCGGGGAGCGTGACCGTCGCCTTCACGGTCGGCCGCTCGCCGGTGTCCGCCGGGAAGACCCAGTACAGGTAGTCACCGGTGGAGGCCTGCGCCGTGGCCTGCTGCCCCGGCAGGAACCGGGCGGCGGTACGGAAGGTGGTGCCGGCCTCCGTGGGCCCGGCCTCCTCGGCCGGGGAGGCCGAGGCGCTGGGCGTGTCGGCCAGGGCGGCCGGGGCCGCGAGGCCGAGCAGGGCGGCGCCCGCGAGAGCGGCCGTCGCGAGCATGCGTACGGTACGCATCAGTTGGTCCTCCAGACAGCGACGCGCCAGCGGGACAGCCAGCCCCAGAGCAGACCGGCGAGGAAGCCGGCGAGCACCAGCACGCCGAGCAGCCACCAGCCGCGGCCGAGACCGAACGAGGCGATGTCCGACGCGCTCGACGGGCCGTCGACGACGTCCACCGTCAGCTCGACCGGCATGCCCGGGGTCGTCTTGACCGACGGGGGAGCGGAGAAGGAGTTGCTGACCTGGAGGCACACCGTCTCGGCCGCCGGCTTCGCGTCCCCGGGGCCGTCGTCGGCGTCCGGCTTCGGGTAGCGCAGTCCGGTCGAGATCACGTCCGTGCGCCCGTCGCCCGCCTCGGAGCCGCGGACGATCTCCCGGCCGTGGAGGGTGACGGCGCGCAGCAGCACCCCGTAGTCGTTGTTGACGGCCCGGTCGGCCGACACGCTGACGGAGGCGCGCAGCTCCTGGCCGGGCAGCAGGTCCACCCGGTACCAGCGGTGCTCGCCGAAGGACTCGCGGTCCGTGTAGAGGCCGGGCTTGAGCTGCGGCGCCTTGTCGCACCGCGCCGTACCCTGCGTGGCCACGGGGGTGACGACCGGATCGGCCGCGCGGTCGACCAACTGCTTGACGCGGCGGGAGAGCTCCTCGGTGCGGTGGACCGAGGTGTACGTGCCTCCGGTGGCCTCCGCGATGCAGGTGAGCTGCTGCCGGGTCTTGGTGTCCGGCACCAGGCCCAGGGTGTCGATGACGAGGTGGATGCCCTTCGCCGCGATCTCGCGCGCCACCTGGCACGGGTCGAGCGGGGCGCAGGTGTCCTCGCCGTCCGTGATGAGCACGATGCGCTTGGTCGCCCCGTCCTCGCCGAGGTCGTCGGCCGCGCCGAGCAGCGCCGGACCGATCGGGGTCCAGCCCGTCGGGGCCAGGGTGGCCACCGCGGTCTTGGCCTCGGTGCGGTCGAGCGGGCCCACCGGGTAGAGCTGCCGGGTGTCCTTGCAGCCCCGCTTGCGGTCCTGCCCCGGGTAGTCGGCGCCGAGTGTGCGGATGCCGAGCCGTACCTCCTCGGGCACCGCGTCGAGGACCTCGTTGAAGGCCTGCTTGGCGGCGGCCATGCGGGACTTGCCGTCGATGTCCTTGGCCCGCATGGAGCCGCTGACGTCGAGGACCAGCTCGACCTTGGGGGATTCCTTCGCCACCGGTTCGTCGGCGGCCGCACCCGTCGGCAGGAGCGCGACGCTCAGGGCGGCGAGCAGCGCGCAGGCCCCGGTCGCCAGCCGTTTTCTCGTGATCATCGCCGGATCGTATTGATGATCGTGCGACAAACCCAAATCAGGTCTGGCTGTTGAGGAAGCCGATGAGGCAGGCGCCCCACCAGCCGGTCTGGCTGATGGTCGCGGCCAGGCCCGAACGGGCGAGCAGCCGGCGCGGGACAGGGCCGCCGCGGTGGGCCTCCAGGAGCTGGCCGAGCCGGTGCGCCCAGAGGCCGTTCAGGGTGACGGCGACGACGAGCCCCAGCTTGACCAGGGTCAACGGGGAGTGGAGGTCGGGGCGGAGGAAGAGGCCGGAGACGACGAGTCCGCCGAGCCCGGCCCAGATCGGCGCCTGGAGCGCGACGGCCGTGTCGAGGACGCCGGCCAGCGGCCGCTTCCCGGTCAGCCAGAGCACGGCGAACCAGTCGACGGCGAGCACCGCACCGAGCCCGACGACGAGGAACGCGACGTGGAAGAAGCGGGCCACCGTCAGGAGGGAGGCGTCCGCGTGGACGTGTCCGGCGGTCCAGCAGGCTGCCGCGATACCCGCGGTGGCGACGAGCCCGAGGGCGGTGAGGAGCCAGGAAGGGGTGAGCTCCTGCGCGGTTCTGGACATGCGTTGATCTTCCGGACGTATGAACGGCATAAATTAGGTAAGGCGAAGCTAAGTTCTCGCCCGTGGGTACGTCAAGCCGGTGTGGTGCACGTCCCAGCCCTTGAAAGGCCAGCTCAGCGGTGCTCTGGATGGGGGAACTCCGGCTTGCACCCCGCGTCCCGGACCGAGCGCCGGCCCCGGACCGACCTCCCCGATCCACCCCACGTCCGCGCACCGTATGCACGGTCCCGGTCCCGCCCGGACAGGCCCGCCGTGCGTGAGGTGCGGCTGTCAGGCCGCGTTGCGGCATCCGGTGAGGAGGAGGGCGACCATGCGCTTGGCGTCGGCCTGGTCGTAGTCGGGGCCGGTGATGCTGAGGTTTCCGATGGCGCGCATGAGGGTGTAGGCGGAGACCTCGGAACGAAGGTCGCCCTCGGCGGCGCAGGCGGCCAGGAGCGTCGCGCAGGCCGGGACCAGGGTGTCGAGCATGAGGGCGTGGAGGTTCTCCAGCCCCGGGTCTCCGGACCCCAGCGCCGCGCCGAGGCCGTGCTTGGTCACGAGGAAGTCCACGAACGCGTCCGTCCACAGGGTCAGCGCGGTGAACGGCGGTCGCTGCTGATCGGCGTCGCCATCGGAACCGAGCGCGATCTCCGGCCGACCCGGCCGGCCGGGCTGTTGCTCGGGTTCGCCGGGGTGGTGTTGATCTTCGCCCCGTGGCGCGCGACGGCGTCAGGCGGCTGGGGCGTCCTCGCCGTGGTCGTCGCGGCGGCGAGTTACGCCGTCGGCTTCACGTTCATGGGCCGCTTCCTGGTCGGCAGAGGCATCCCCACGCTCTCGCTCTCCGCGGCACAGCTCGTCGCGGCCACCGCCCTGACCGCGCCGACCCTTGCGGCGGGCGGTCTGACGCCGGTCGAGATCGACCCGAAGACGCTGATCGCCGTGGTGGTCCTGGGCGTCGTCGCCACCGGGGCCACGTTCCACCTCACCCACCGGAACATCGCCGCCGAGGGCGCCACGAACACGGCCACGGTCGGCTACCTGTTGCCGGTGGTTTCCGTCGCCCTGGGGGTCGTCGTACTCGACGAGGACTTCACCCTGTGGATCGCCGCCGGGATGGCGGTCGTGCTCGTCGGGGTCCTCCTGGTGCGCCGGCGCGCACAGCCGCCGGCACCGGAGGAAGCATCCGAGGGTCCCACGCACGGCCTTTCGCCACAGGAACAGGACGCACGACAGTGACGGCATTTCAGCGCCGAAGCACCGCCGCCCTCTCGGGCGCGGCTTCACCGCTGGCGGCTGTGAGTGGCCTTACGAGCGGGGTGTGCGGGTGCGTTCCGCCATCTGCCCCCAGAACTGCCGTAGTTGTTTGCAGGTCATCCCCTGCCACGGCGCGCGCTTGCGGGTCATGGCGATGAGGGGGAACCGGCCGCGGCGCCAGCGCAGCAGCGCCTGCTGCTGGAGGCAGAACACCTCACGCAGCTCGGCCCGGGGGAGGGCGCCCTTGGGCGGGTACGGGCAGAGCTCGAACGGGCAGTCGCGCAGGCAGGTGTTGCCGGGTTCGGCCTTACGCGCCATACCGACGGTCCGTCTCGGCTGGAGCGGCGAACGATCCCTGGTCAGACACGGCGGTAGGGAGTTGCGGGCGGACCGTTCGAACCGCCTCTCGATCAGGTCCGGATCACCGTTGCGCTCCGTGAGGTTGAGCAACAGCAGGACGTCGGCGAGCAGTTGCTGCGCCCGCGGGTCCAGCGTGGACCAACCGACCGACGGCGGGATCCAGAGGTTGTGCTTGCGGAAGAAGTGCGGGTCGCCGGAGGTGGAGCCGACCTTCTCCATCGCGCCCTTCTCGTCGATCCAGATGTACTGCTCAGGCCGGCCGGTCTCCAAGGCCAGCACGGCCAGTTCCGCCGCCCGGGACACGAAGGGATGCAGTCGCTCGCCATGGCGCGCCTGGTCCTCCTCGCGGCGGTCCGCGGGCGCGCGCTCGCTGCCGGCCAGCTTGAGCCAGCGTTGAACCGCGTCGTTCGGATCGGCAACCGGGCGGTGATTGTTGCGGTGATTGTTGCGGTGGTTGTCGTGCTCGTGGTCGGGCTCGTCGTCATTCGACTCTGTGACGGTGGTGCGGCCGAGACGGTCGGGCAGCTCCCAGAGACAGAGCGCGTGGATCAGGGTGAGCTGGGCGAACCAGTACCGCGACCTTGCCAGCATGGTCTCGGCCTTCTCGATCAGCAGTTCACGGGTGTCATCGTTCGTGTCGGGGTGGCGCCGACGGCGGTTGGCCGCGGACTTGAAGCCCTGCGCGAGGGCGACCTCGAGGGAGAGCGGCAGGTCGGCGGTGCCGCCCTTGCATTTGGTCGGATCGAGGTGTTTGAGCCAGGTGTCCAGCCGCTCGGCCGCCTCGGCGCGGCGCTCGATGCCGACCGAGCCGACGACCATGGGTACGGTCGTGGCACGGGTGGCGAACTGGCGCCAGACGTCACCCTTGCACTTGCGGATCTCGTCCTCCTTCCGCTGGAACTCCGCCTTCTGCTTCTCGGTGCGACGCTCGCCTCTCGACACGTCGCTGAGACGTTGGGCACGCTGCTGCAGATCCTTGAGCATCGCGTTGTACTGGTTGACCGGGTCGGGGGCAGGAGCTGAAGTCGGGCGGAAGACCCTACGCAGCGCGTCGAAGGCCGCGTCGCCGCCGGCGCCGACTTCTTGGGTGATCGCCAGTCGCAACGCGTAGGACTCCTCTTGGAACGCCAGTTCCAAGAACGAGCGGTACGCCGGCGATTGCTCGGGGGCGTGCCACGCGTCGGGGTCCGGGTCGCTGAGGTTCCGCCGTCGGGTGATCTCGCGCAGGACCTCGCCGTAGCGGTGGACCAAGCGCTCCCTGCCCTCGTCCAGGCTTCGGGGGTCACCAGCGGTGATCTTCGGCCACCGGCTGCTCAGGGCACTGGCGATGTCGGTGTGGATCGAGACTGCCTTGCCCTCGGGTTCGGCGGACTGGGCATGGACATCGACCTCGAGAGCCGCCGCGAACAGGTCCAGGGCCTTGGAGTCTGTCCGCTTGGTGTCTGCGGCAGCCTCCAGAAGGAGTCGTGGGTAGTCCTTGATGGTGGCCCACTCCTCCCGGCACGAGCGGAGGACCAGGCTGATCAGCAGTTCACGGCCGAGGTCGTTGCCTTGGAGCGACTGCCTGAGCTGATCCTTGGTGACCAGGTGGAGATACATGGAGCCGAGGTGGGCCTGGAGGATGCTGTGCGGGAAGGAGACGCCGTTGTCCCGACTCTCCACCAGGCTGAGCTGTTCTCCTCGGGAGGCGTGGAGGGCGTACTTGCTTGCGTATTGCTGTGGGTCGAGCGTGCGTTGGTCAGGGTGAAGCGCTTTCTGCAGCTTCTTGGCCACGGCGATCAGCCCGCGCTTCCCCTCAAGGGCAGGAGCGTTCATCGGGTCGAGCAGTTCGTCGAAGTCAACCTGCAGGCTGTCCCGGAGCAAACCGATGGTGGCCAGTGCGGAGAGCACGCGGACGGTCCGGTCCCGCTCTTTCTGGGTCAGGGCGACATCCTCGTACAGGTAACCGTGGATCACGGCTTCCTTCCAGGTCTCCAGCAGGCGCAGCCGTAGCGTCGAGCGGTCGCGGCTACGGGTGTCGAGCGCGTTCCCGGCCCTGGCGCTCTCCAGGTGCTCGAGCTGGTGCTTCCGTGCCAACTCGCGGGTGATCTCCATGTAGAGCGGGGACTCGCTCACCACGGCGGTCTCGACGATCCAGTCCAGCCGGTGGGTGTCGGGCTCCGGATCGTCCTGTGCCAGGAAGCAGAGGGCGGCCTCCTCGGAGAGCGGTTCCAGATCGATGATCGAGGCGTAGGTGTCCTCGAGCGGGGCGTGCGGTCGGGAGGCGATGACGAGGGGGAGCTTCTGCCGCTCGGCGCGGTCGATGGCGAGCCGGATTTCGTTGTCCCGGTCTCGTTGCCGACTGTCGGTGCTGAGCGCCTCCTCCAGGCCGTCCGCGATCACCACGGCCCGGCCTTCCTTGCAGAGCTGGCGCCAGACCTTGGCACCCTGTTCCGACGAGAGGAATGCCCCGGGATCGGCCTCGTTCGAAAACGTCTTCTCCGCCAGCGTGCGGAAGTCCAGGGAACCTTTGGTGTCGGCCTGGCGAAGCCTGACCGGGGCCGGGACCCGGCCCTGCCGGGCGAGCATCTGGGTGAGCTGGATGAGCACCGCCGTCTTCCCCGAGCCCACTCCGCCGACCAGGATGTACGGGCGCCGGTTCTGACGGTCGCCCAGTGACCGGCAGATCACCTCGCACAGTTGCTCACGGCCGACAATCTGCTCGACGGGCCTTCCGGCCGGAGCGACAAGCCGTTGCGGTTGGTGTTTGGCCTTGCGGACGATGGGCCGTTTGATGTGCCAGGACCGGTAGTACAGGAACACCGTGGTCGCCAGGGCGAGGGACAGGAACGGGAAGAGGAAGCCGGTTACCACGCCGCATGCGCCACTGTTTCCGCAACGCGCCTCAATGGGGCCCTTCGTGCCGCTGATGACGTTGGCGAGCGAATACCCGACGAACAGGAGGAAGGCCACGGCGGGGATGGGCGTGAGGATTTTCCGGAACGTTGCCCAAGTGAGCCGGTAGCGGATCCGGATGACTTTACGGCGGCAGATCCATCGGCGACGGATACCGCGTAAGGCCCGCCGGACCCACCGGTACAACGCTCGGATCGCGCGGCGTGGGCGTACCAGGCGGGGCGCGCTCCGGGGTCTGACCTTGCCCCCCGATTGCTTCCTTCCCCCGGGCTGTCGTGCGACGGTGTCCATGGGGTATCACGGCTTCTCGAATGAGCGAGGTTCGCCACATGGAAAGTTCATGTGTGAACCAGTCGGGTCCGGCTGATCCGAAGAGTCCATTCCATCGAATCACTACGGCACGCGATTGGGTACCCCTAGGCCCGCCGCTGACTTCGCCGACTTCTCCTCGGTGGGCGCAGTTCGGCCCGCAGGCCTGCGGCGGGGCCGCCGGTGTCAGGCAGGGCAAGGCCGCCCTCGTGCTCGCCGGCGGCGAGGAAAGGCGTCCAAGACGACGGCGCCCTCGGAGGGCCCGGCGGGTAGACAGCCTGCTTTTGCCGACGTCTGCACAGGCGATCATCGCCCCGATGGCGAGCGTGCCCAAGCCGACGCGGCTCAGTAGCCGTTGTACCGTTTGCGGGTGTGGCGAACAGCTGATCTCTCCGCCGACTTACCGAGCCCGTAACGCACAGTGGGCATGGCGGACAGCGAGAAGATCACCTGGGAAGCCGGCCGTTCAGCGATGCTCGGGATTCTCGAAGTCGAAGCGGCAGCCTGCATCCCACTCGGATCGCTGGTTGCCGTACGACGGGATACCGCCGGCGTCCTTGAGCATGCGGGCCAGGTGGAGCTGATTCCAGGTCATGAACGTGGTGTTGCGGTTGGTGAAGTCGTTCTCCGGCCCGCCCGAGCCCTCGTCGAGGTAGGAAGGGCCGGGTCCGGCCGGGCCGACCCAGCCTGCGTCGGCCTGCGGCGGGACGACGTAACCCAAGTGCTGAAGGCTGTAGATGACGTTCATCGCGCAGTGCTTTGCGCCGTCCTCGTTGCCGGTGATCAGGCAGCCGCCCACGCGACCGTAATAGGCGTACTGGCCACGCTCGTTGAGGATCGACGAGCAGGCGTACAGACGCTCGATCACCTTCTTCATGACCGAGGAGTTGTCTCCCAGCCACACAGGCCCCGCCAGGGTCAGGATGTCGGCGGCCATCACCTGCGAGTAGATCACCGGCCACTCGTCCGTCTCCCACCCGTGCTCCGTCATGTCCGGCCAGACACCGGTCGCGATGTCGATGTCCACCGCCCTGAGCACGTCGACCTGCACGCCCTGGCGCTCCATGATCCCGGTGCTGATGTCGATCAGCCCTTGCGTGTGGCTGCGCTCCGGGGAACGTTTCAGGGTGCAGTTGATCACCAGGGCGCGCAGGTCGGCGTACGACGTCGTCGGGTCCGGCACGGAATCCTCCTCCATCCGCTCAGGGAGTCCGGATGTGAAGGCACCGGAGATCTCCCCGTACAGCTCACCAGGCCTTCGCCCCGGGCGCTCGTGGAGCTGGGCCGGTTGCCTGACAGTCCGGAAGATCACGGTGATGTCGGGCGTGCTGCGGGCGCGGCCGTCGGCGGGGTCTCCTCACTCCGCGTGCGGCCCCCTCCCGGGCCCGACCCCAGCCTGCGTACTCGGCGCAACCCCGGCCGGTCCGGCGCGACCGAGCGCATGAGGGGCCCGGCCGCGACGTCAGGCCGGGGAGCCGTCGGGGTCGGGGAGTGGGCGGGCCCGAACGGTCTGGGCGGGTTCCTGATGGCCGCCCGAAGCGAGGATGCGCACCTCGTCGCGGTCGCTGATCTCGGCCCGGATGATGCCGGTGGCGTCGGTGTACACCGGATGGCCCCCGGCCCCCTTGAGCTGCGTGCGCTCCACGATCACGACGTCCAGGGCCGAGCCTGCGCCGTCGGAGAACACCAGCTCGTAGCGGCGTGGGTTCATCTCCCCGATTTTACGCCGATCGGGCGAGGCCACCCGCTGGGGAACCCGCCGCTCGGAGGAGGTCACGGCCCGGGACCCGCCGCTCAGCCGGGCGCGCCCTGGGTCACCGCGTCGACCAGCGCGGCCAGGGCAAGGCCCAGCGCCTCGGCGCCCGGGCCCGCCGGACCGCCCGGCTCGCTCATGTACAGATCGCGGCGGATCTCCACCATCAGGGCGCTCACCCGCGGATCCCGGCCGTAGTGCGCCAGCGGCACGTACGTCCCCGCGAAGGGGCTGTCCGTGCCGACGCCGCCGAACCCGCCGAACGCCTCCCGCGCCGCGTCGAGCAGCGCGGGCGGCGTGTGGAAGGCGTCCGTGCCGAGGCAGACCGGCGGGCGCGGCCCTTCGCCGTGCAGCTCGTACGGCAGCCGCTCGGTCGGGTACGAGTGGACGTCGACGATGACCGCCCGTCCCGCCACGGCCAGGCGCTCGGCCACGGCCTCCGTCATCGCCCGGGCGTACGGGGCGAAGTACCGGTCGAGCAGCGGCGCCGGGTCGAAACCGTCCGCCCGCAGCGCCGCGCGGTGGGTGGTGCGGGTGTACACCGCCCCCATCCCGACGGACAGCATCTCCTCACGCTCGTCCGGGAAGCGCTCCGGGTCGACGACGAGCCGCGAGAGCCGGTTGACGAACCGCCAGGGCGCCGTGCCGGCCGCCGCCGTGGCCACGTCGGCTATCTCCGCCGTGTGGGCGTCCGTGATGTGGTCCAGCTCCCGGGCCAGCTCCTCGTCGCCGAGCAGGATCCCCTCCCGTACGTCCGCGGGCACCTCGCGCGAGGAGTGTGGCACATGCAGGAGGACGGGGGAATCCGGTGCTCCGGGAAGGAGCCGGAACGAGGGCGTGGTGTCGGTCATGAGGCGATCTTGCCCCCGACCCCGCCCACGCCGTGGCGAAACCGCTGGTTACAGTGGTGCGAGGTCGCGCCGCCGCACCAGGCTCAGGCGTGAGACCGGGCCGACTGTCGACCACAGGGACCCGTACGACCACCACCCCTGTCCGTCCCTGTCCCGGAAACCGCACCGCACATGAGCACCGACGCCGCACTGCGTCCCGCCGCCGCCCCCGACACCCACGCCGCCCCCGACACCCACGTCGCCCCCGACACCCACGCCGCCAGGGAGCCGCGCCTGCCGTGGATCGCAGGACGCGCCCCGGCCCGGCCCGCGCCCGGCGCGGCCTTCCACAACGTCAGCGCCGCGACCGCCGCCCTCCTCGGGCTCGTCGCCATCGGCGCTCTCATCCACGAACCGGTGCTGATACCCCCGCTGGCCGCCAGCGCCGCGCTCGTGCACTGCGCCCCCGCTCTGCCCCTGGCCCAGCCCCGGAGCGTCGTCGTCGGCCACCTCATCGGCGCCGCCGCCGGATACGCCGTGGCGGCCGTCGCCGCGCACGGCAGCGCCTGGGCCGCGGCCGTCGCCGCCGGAGTCACGCTCGCCCTGAACACCCTGGCCCGCACTCCGCACTCCCCGGCCTGCGCCACCGCTGTCGTCATCGTGCTCCAGGCCCCCGCGCCCGGCCGCTTCGTCCCCCTGCTGTTCGGGGCCACGGCGCTGCTCGTCCTGACCGCGTTCGCCGCCTCCCGCATCCGCCGCGTGGCACCGAAGTACCCCGCCTACTGGTGGTGAGCGCCCCGGCCTCCCGAGGCTCTGAGCCCCCGCGCGCCCGACACGGCGACCGTACGCCCTCCGTCTGATCGCGTGTGCGGGCGCCTGCGGCCCGGTGCGCCCCGGTGATCCGCACCTCCGAGCGCCTTCCCCCGGGGTGATCGCGTCACCTTCCGGCCGGTTCCGGACGGAAACCACCGGTCGGCTCCGGTCCGTCCCGAACAGGCCCCGACAAGGGCGTATCACCCCTTGTATGGCCTCCTCCTTTCCGTACCTCCGGCAGGACTTCGCCGCCTCCCTCGTCGTGTTCCTCGTCGCGCTGCCGCTCTGCATCGGCGTGGCCGTCGCCTCCGGGGTCCCCGCCGAACTCGGTCTCGTCACCGGCATCGTCGGCGGCGCCGTCACCGGCCTCATGCGGGGCAGCAGCATCCAGGTCTCCGGACCCGCCGCCGGCCTCACCGTCCTCGTCCTCGACGCCGTCCGGACGCTCGGCCCGGCCGCGCTCGGCGTCATCGTGCTCCTGGCCGGGCTGCTCCAGGTCGCCATGGGCCTACTGCGCTGGGGCCGCTGGTTCCGGGCCATCTCCCTCTCCGTCGTCGAGGGCATGCTCGCCGGGATCGGCCTCGTCATCGTCGCCGGCCAGCTCTACGCCGCGACCGGACTCAGCGCCCCCGCCTCCGGCCCGGCCCGGCTCGCCGGACTGCCGGCCGCCCTCGGACGCGCCGTGACGAGCCTCGCCACCCTCGTCCCGCTCGCCGTCGCGGCCGCCACCGTCCTCGTGATCGTCGGCTGGCGGCACCTGCCCCGCCGGGCGCGGGCCGTCCCCGGCGCGCTCGTCGCCGTCCTCCTCGCGGCGCTCGCCACCGCCCTGTTCGACCTGCCGGTCGCGAGGGTCAGGGTGAGCGGGGTACTGGACGCCGTGGGGCTGCCCGGAGCGGACGGGCTCTCCGCCCTGACCGACGTCGCCCTGCTCGGCACCGTCCTCGCCTTCGCGCTGATCGCCTCCGCCGAGTCCCTCTTCAGCGCGGCCGCCGTGGACCGGCTGCACGACGGACCGCCCACCGACTACGACAAGGAACTGCTCGCCCAGGGGTTCGGCAACACGCTCTGCGGCCTGCTCGGGGCGCTGCCCATGACCGCCGTGATCGTCCGCAGCTCGGCCAACGTCCAGGCGGGCGCCAGGACCAGGGCTTCCCGCGTGCTCCACGGGCTGTGGCTGCTGCTCTTCGCCGCCCTGCTGCCGGGCACGCTGGAGTACGTACCGCTCGCGGCACTCGCCGGGATCCTCGTCCACGCGGGCTGGAAACTGATCCCCTTCCGGGGCCTCGTCACCCTCTGGCGCGGCCACCGCGGCGAGGCGCTCGTCCTCCTGGTGACGGCCCTGGCCATCGTCACCCTGAACATGCTCGAAGGCGTCCTGATCGGACTCGTCGTCTCCGTCGCCAAAGCGGCCTGGGACGCCTCCCACCTCCGCGTCGACCACACCGACGAGGGCGAAGGGCCCGTGCGCGTCGGCCTGTCGGGCACCGTGACCTTCCTGCGGCTGCCGACGATCCTGGACACCCTCGAAGCCCTGCCGCGCGACCGCCCGGTCGTCCTGGACCTCTCCGGACTCCATCACCTGGACCACGCCTGCCGGGCCGCGCTCGAGTCCTGGGCCGAGCGCCACCGCACGAACGGCGGCCCCGCCTCCGTACACCTCCACGGTCCGCCGGAGCGGCACCCCGCACGCCCCGCGGACGCCTGAGACAGGCCCCAGGGGGTGTGTCGAAAGTCCCGCACAGCCCCCACGGGACTTTCGAAGCACCCCTAGCGGTCGACCGTCACCGCCGCGTGGACCGTCTTGCCGTCCGGCCGGGTGTCCACCGTCACCTCGCGGCACAGGCGCAGCACGATCGGCCAGCCGAAGCCGCCGGGCCGCAGCTCCTCGCGGAGTTCGTGGCGCGGCGGCTCCTCGCTGGCGTCGGCCACGGAGACGGTGACCCGGTCGCTGCCGACGGCGATCCCGAACGAGGTGACCCCGCCGCCGTGGCGATGGGCGTTCGTGACCAGTTCCGAGGTGACGAGCAGCAGGTCGTCGACCTGGGAGGCCCGCAGGGGGCCGAGGGCCGTGAGCGTGTGGCGGACCAGCTGCCGGGCCTGCGCCGGAGTGAGGAGCGGTGACGTGCCGGTCCTCCCGGTGGCGGCCCATGGACCCGTGGTGTCCGCGCGGGACCTGGTGTCGCTCCGGCTGTTCATCGCGGTCCCTTTCTCCCGATGCGTCGAGGGCTGACGGTTTACGCCTGCCCGGTCACGCCGGAGTGATGCCTCCCGCCCGGGCCGAAGAAGGCGCGTCCCGGTGAGGAGTGCCTCCGCGCGGAGCGGGTACGCGAACCGGGACCGCCGAACGGACAGAGCAGGAGGAGGTCGTCCCCGTGCAGACCGAAGTGGCCAAGTCGACGGAGACGTACGTGACGAGCGGTACGGGGGAGGGCCTGCCCGACATCGAGGCCCCTCACGAGGTCGCGCCCCGGGACGCCCGCGCCCTGTCGAGAGTGTTCCTCCGTGAACTCGCGGCGCGGGAGGAGGGAACGGCGCAGCACCAGTACGTCCGGAACACCCTGATCGAGATGAACATGACGCTCGTGCGGTACGCGGCGGGCCGATTCCGCGGGCGTGCCGAGGAGATGGAGGACATCGTCCAGGTCGGCATGATCGGCCTGATCAAGGCGATCGACCGCTTCGACCTGGCCCGCGAGGTGGAGTTCACCACCTTCGCCGTGCCGTACATCGTGGGCGAGATCAAGCGGTTCTTCCGCGACACCTCCTGGGCGGTCCACGTCCCCCGCCGGCTCCAGGAGGCGCGGGTGGAGCTGGCCAAGGCGACCGACGAACTGAGCTCGCGGCTCGGCCGCGCACCCCGCGTCGCGGAACTGGCGCCGCTCATGGACCTGTCCGAGGACCAGGTCGTCGAGGCCCAGCTGGCCGCGAACGGCTACCACTCCACGTCCCTGGACGCCGCGATCGGCGGCGGTGACGACGACACGGACGACGCGGCCCTGGCCGACCTCATCGGCGAGGAGGACACGGCGCTCGCGCTCTTCGAGGACTTCCACACCCTCGCCCCGCTCGTGGCGGCCCTCGACGAGCGCGACCGGCTGCTGCTGCACCTGCGGTTCGTCGAGGAGCTGACCCAGACGCAGATCGGCGAGCGCCTCGGCGTGTCCCAGATGCACGTCTCGCGACTCCTGGCGCGGAGCCTGAACAGGCTCCGGGAAGGCATGGTCGGGACCGGCGTCTGAGCCTGAGACGGGGGTACGCCCGGGTCCCCCCCCCGGGTGTACCCCCGTCTCACCCGACCGGGCCCGTGCTCACCGGACCGAGCCGAGGAACGCCCGCGTGCGTTCGTGCGCGGGCGACTCCAGGAGCTCGTCCGCCGGGCCCGATTCCACGATCCGGCCCCGGTCGAACATCAGGATCCGGTCGGAGACGTCCCGCGCGAAACCCATCTCGTGGGTCACGCACAGCAGGGTGATGTCGGTGGAGCGGGCGATGTCGCGCAGCACGTCGAGCACCTCCGCCACCAGCTCCGGATCGAGCGCGGACGTCACCTCGTCGAGGAGCAGGATCCCGGGCCGCATCGCGAGGGCGCGGGCGATGGCCACGCGCTGCTGCTGGCCGCCGGAGAGCCGGGTCGGCCGCGCGTCGGCCCGGTCGCCGAGCCCGACCAGGTCGAGCAGGTCCCGCGCCCTGCGGTCCGCCTCGTCACGGCTCTCGCCGAGCACGTGGACGGGCGCCTCGACGATGTTCTCGAGGACGCTCATGTGCGGGAAGAGGTTGAACTGCTGGAAGACCATGCCGATCCGGCGCCGGCGCACCGCCAGATGGCGTTCGCTCGCCGGCACCGGCTTCCCGCCCGCGCCTCCCGGCATGTGGGAGAAGGGCTCCCCGTCCACGTGGATGACGCCGTCGGTGACCCGCTCGAGCGTCATGAGCAGCCGGAGGATCGTGGTCTTCCCGGAGCCGCTCGGGCCGATCAGCGTCACGCGCTCCCCGTGCCCGACCTCCAGATCGAGGCCGTCGAGCACGGTGCGGTCCCCGTACCGTTTGGTGACCCGGTCGAAGCGGACCGCGGGAGCGGCCGAGCCCTTGGGGTTCTCAGTGGGCAAGGCGTGCCTCCAGTCGTCGTACGAGCACGGACGTGGGCCAGCTCGCGAGCAGGAACACCGCGGCGGCCAGGGTGAAGCTCTCCAGATAGGCGAAGTGCGTACTGCCGAAGGTGTTCGCCTCGTGGACCATCTCGTGCACGGTGATCACCGAGAGCAGGGGCGTCTCCTTGAACATGGACACCGCGTAGTTGCCGAGCGGCGGCAGCACGTTCCGTACGGCCTGCGGCAGCACCACCGCCCGCCACACCCGCCGGCGCGGCAGCGACAGGGCCGTGCAGGCCTCCCACTGCCCGCGCGGCACGGCGTCGATGCCCGTCCGGTACACCTCCGAGAGGTACGTGGCGTAGTGCGTGCCGAGCACCAGGACGCCGAGCACCGGCGCGTCGAGCGCGGGCACGAGCACCCAGGCCGCGAACAGCTGCACCAGGAGCGGCGTCGAGCGGACGAACGCGGCCGCCCCGCGCACCGGAAGCGCCGCCCACCGGGGACCCGCCCGCTGGACCAGGGCGAGGACGAGCCCGAGGAGCATCGCGAGGGCGAACGCCGGGACGGTCGCCAGGACCGTGACACCGAAGCCCTCCAGTACGGCGGGCAGCGCGGCCCGGGCGGCCTCCCCGTCCCACATCAGGCACCGCCTTCCTGCCCGAGGCGGGCCTTCGCCGCCCGCTCCAGGGCGTTCATGAGGAGGCTCAGCACGACGGCCATGGCGAAGTAGAGCCCGAGGAGCAGCAGGTACGAGGCGGCCGTCGCGCCCGTCGCCGAGCGCAACTGGTCGATCTGGAAGGTGAGATCGGGGACCGTGACCAGGGAGAGCAGCGGTGTCGCCTTCAGGAGCTGCACGAGCAGGTTCTTGAACGGCGCGACCATCAGGGCGTGTGCCTGCGGCAGGACGACCCGCCGCAGCCGCAGCCCCGCCCCCATGCCGAGCGCGATCCCCGCCTCGGTCTGGGCGCGGGGGACCGCCGCCACCGCGCCCCGCACCACCTCGGCGCCGTACGCCCCGTAGTTGAGGCCGAGGGCGAGCACCGCGCAGGCGAGCGGTTCGAGCCGGAAGCCGACCATGGGCAGAGCGAAGAACAGCCAGAACAGCTGCACGTACAGCGAGGTCCCCCGGAAGAACTCCACGACGAGGCGCGCCCCGCCCCGCACCGGCAGCCGCGCCGACCGGGACAGCAGTCCGAGGACGTACGCGAGGAGCAGTGCGAGCGCGGCACCGAGCACCGTGGCCTCGACCGTGACGAGGAGTCCCTCGGCGAGCCGGGGCAGCGCGCGCCGCAGCTCGGGCAGGAAGCCCGCCGCGAGGGGCATGGAGCCGGACCCGGCGGACGGCGAGCCGGCAGGGAGGGGCACGGAGCCGGACCCGATGGACTGCGCGCCGGCCGCGACGGACAGGACGTCAGCCACGCCGGCCACCCCTCACCCGGCACACAGGTCGGCGGTCCGCAGCGAACGGGGCGGCACCTCACGGGCGGTGAACCCGTACTTCCCGACGAGGCCCACGAAGCGCTCGGGCGAGCCGGTGATCTTCAGGAGCTCCCGGTCGAAGGCGTCCCGGAGCCCGCTCGCCCCCGGCCGGAACACCGCTCCGCCCGCGCCGAGCTGCCGCACCCCGCCGACCACCGGGACGAACGCCTCGCCCACCTCCACCGGCGCGCCCGCGTTCGTCCGCGCGAGCCAGCGCAGCGAGATCGCGGTCAGCGCGAAGGCGTCGATCCGGCCGGCCAGGAGGGCGTCGAGCCCGTCCTGCTGCTTGGCGAGCGTCTTCACCGAGCCGTCCGGGACGCCCGCCGCCTTGGCGTAGGACGCCTCCACGGCCGCGGTCAGCACCCCGACGGTGGCGCCCTTCGCCGCGCAGGACTCCAGGTCGCTCACCCCCTTCGGGTTGCCCTTGCGGACCATGAGGGCGGTGGGGGAGCGAACTCCGGCTCGGAGAAGATCACCTTGGCACAGCGCTCGGGCGTGATCGACATGCCCGCGCTCACCACGTCGAAGCGGCCGGCGAGCAGTCCGGGGATCAGCGCGCCGAACTCCGTGAGCGTGGGGCGCAGTTCGCGCACGCCGAGCGCGGTGAATATCTCCCGGTGGAGGGCCGGGGCCTCGCCGGCGAGTTCGCCGCCGTCCTGGAAGCCGTAGGGCGCCTCACCGGCGAACCCGACCCGCACGAAGCCCTGTTCCCGCAGGTTCGCGAGAAGTTTCCCGTCGTCGGCGGGCGCTCCCGTCCCCGCCTGGGTGCGGGTGCAGGCGGTGAGCGGCCCGGCCGCCAGGGCGAGACCGCCGAGGACCGACGCCCTGCCGAGGAAGCGGCGGCGGTCGAGTGGCGCGGAGCCGCTCATGCCAGGTCCTCCGGGCGGGCGGCGATGAAGGAGGGGCGCCGGACCGGGGCGGCGAAGGGGGCCTCGGGGGCGTTCTCGACGCTGTTGAAGACGAGGAACACATTGCTCCGGGGGTACGGGGTGATGTTGTCGCCCGAGCCGTGCAGGGCGTTGCAGTCGAACCAGGTGGCCGATCCCGCCGGGCCCGTGAAGTGCCGGATGCCGCAGGCGTCGGCGAAGGTGGTGAGCGCCTCGTGGGACGGGGTCCCGGCGTCCTGCATCCGCAGCGACTGCTTGTAGTTGTCCTTGGGCGTCTCGCCCGCGCAGCCCAGGAAGGTGCGGTGCGAGCCCGGCATGATCATCAGGCTGCCGTTGGTGGTGTGGTTCGGGGTGAGGGCGATCGACACCGACACGGTCCGCATCCGGGGCAGCCCGTCCTCGGCGTGCCAGGTCTCGAAGTCGGAGTGCCAGTAGAAGCCGCTGGCGCCGAAGCCGGGCTTGACGTTGACCCTCGACTGGTGGACGTAGACGTCGGAGCCGAGGATCTGCCGGGCCCGCCCGACGACCCGCGGGTCCTCGGCCAGCCGGCGGAAGACCTCGCTGATCCGGTGCACCTCGAAGACGGAGCGGATCTCCTGGGAGCGGGGCTCGACGACGGCCCGCTCGTCCGCCCGTACGGCGGGGTCGGCGACGAGCCGGTCCAGCTCGGCGCGGAGCTCGTCGACCTCGGCCGGGGTGACGAGCTCGTCCACCGTGACGAAGCCGTCGCGGTCGTACTCCTCCAGCTCCCGGGCCCAGAAGGGGCCCGGCGTGCCGGGCTCGGACCACACGACGGGGTCCTTGCGGCCGATGAGCTCCTCCCGGGAGCCGCGGGTGGGGTAGAGGTCGACGGGACGGGTGGGTGCGGAGGCCATGGGGCGGGGTGCCTTCCTTTCGCGTACGGGGTGGTCGGGGGGCGCGGGCCGGTCTCGGGCCCGGCAGTGGTTCCGGCCGGCTCTCAGGCCTGGCCGGGTTCGGATTCGGGCTCGGAGAGGAGCGGGTAGACGCCGTTCTCGTCGTGGTCCTCGCGCCCGGTGACGGGCGGGTTGAAGACGCACAGGCAGCGGAAGTCCCGCTTGACCTTGAGGGTGTGGCGCTCGTGCCCGTCGAGCAGGTACATCGTTCCGGGCAGGATCGTGTACGTGCGCCCGGTCTCGTGGTCGGTGAGCTCGGCCTCGCCGGCGGTGCAGACGACGGCCTCGACGTGGTGGGCGTACCACATGGACGTCTCGGTGCCGGCGTACAGCACCGTCTCGTGGAGGGAGAAGCCGACCCGCTCGCGGGCGAGGAGGATGCGCTTGCTCTCCCAGGTGCCGGACGCGGCCCGGACATGCCGCTCGGTGTTCTCCAGCTCGTCGAAGGTACGGACGATCATGGGTGATGGCCTTTCGGGTGGATCTGGCGGTGCGGTCTCAGGCGGAGTGGCGTACGGAGCGGGCCAGCATGCCGAGGCCCTCGTCGAGCTCGTCGTCCGTCGCGGTCAGCGGAGGCAGCAGCTTGACCACCTCGCCGCGCGGCCCGGACGTCTCCAGGAGCAGACCGATCTCGAAGGCCCGCCGGCACACGGCCGCGGCGCGCTCCCCGTCGGCGAACTCCAGGCCCCAGACGAGGCCGCGTCCGCGCACGGCCAGGCCGGCGCGGTCGTCGTCGCCGCACAGGTCGAGCAGGGCGCGCTCGATCCGGTCGGCCCGGCCCAGGGTGCGTTCGCGCAGGGTGCCGTCGCGCCAGTAGGCGTCGAGGGCGGCCGTGGCGGTGACGAAGGCGGGGTTGTTGCCGCGGAAGGTGCCGTTGTGCTCGCCGGGCTCCCACAGGTCGAGCTCCGGCCGGAAGAGGCAGAGGGACATGGGCAGGCCGTAGCCGCTGATGGACTTGGACAGGGTGACGATGTCGGGCGTGATGCCCGCCTCCTCGAAGGAGAAGAAGTCGCCGGTGCGTCCGCAGCCCATCTGGATGTCGTCGACGATGAGGAGCATGTCGTGCCGGCGGCAGAGCTCCGCCAGCGCGCGCAGCCACTCGGCCCGTGCGACGTTGATGCCGCCCTCGCCCTGGACGGTCTCGACGATCACGGCCGCCGGGTGGTCGAGGCCGGAGCCGGCGTCGTCCAGGAGCCGCTCGAACCAGAGGAAGTCGGTGACCTGCCCGTCGAGGTAGTCGTCGAAGGGCATCCGGGCGGCGTGGTGCAGCGGGACGCCCGCTCCGGCGCGCTTGGCGGCGTTGCCGGTGACGGCCAGCGAGCCGAGCGACATGCCGTGGAAGGCGTTGGTGAAGGAGACGACCGTCTGGCGCCCCGTGACCTTGCGGGCGAGTTTGAGGGCGGCCTCCACGGCGTTGGTGCCGGTGGGGCCGGGGAACATCACCTTGTAGGGCAGGGCGCGGGGTTCGAGGACCGTCGTGCGGAAGGTCTCCAGGAAGGTGCGTTTGGCCGTCGTCGACATGTCGAGGCCGTGGGTGATGCCGTCGTCGGCGAGGTAGTCGAGGAGGGCGCGCTTGAGCACCGGGTTGTTGTGGCCGTAGTTGAGCGAGCCCGCCCCGGCGAAGAAGTCCAGGTACGGACGGCCGTCCTCGTCGTACAGCCGGCTCCCACTGGCGCGTTCGAAGACGACGGGCCAGGCACGGCAGTAGCTGCGGACCTCGGATTCGACGGTCTCGAAGACGGAGGGGGCGGCGATGTCGGTCAGGGTCACGAAGTCTCTTCTCCAGGGTGTGGTGCGGGGGAGTGGCGCGGAGTCGGCCGGGGACGCCGGGTCGGTTCAGGACGCCGGGGGTGGCTCGGGTCGCCGGGGTCGCCGGGGCCGGCTCAGGTCGCCGGAGTCGGCTCGGGCCGCCGGGGTGCGAGGGGGCCGATGCGGTAGAGCACCTCGGCCTCGTGTCCTGCCACGGGGAAGGAGGCGGACGGGAAGAGGACCTCGCGTGTCAGGTCGGCGCCGTGCCGGCGGGCGTAGGACCGGAAGAGCCGGTCCGACGCCAGGTTTCCCGGTGTGACGGTGGCCTCCACCCGGTCGAGTCCGTGCTCGGCCGCCACTCGGGCGGACAGAGCGTCGAGCAGGGTCCCGGCTACCCCGCTTCCGCGGTGCGAACCCTCCACGGCGACCTGCCAGACGAAGAGCGTCCCGGGTGCGTCGGGCCGCAGATATCCGGTGACGAAGCCGACGGGTCGCCCGGAGGCGTCACGGGCGACGGCGGTCGTGTCGGCGAAGTCACGGCACCACAGCAGGTAGCTGTACGGGGAGTTGAGGTCGAGTTCTCCCGAGCCGCGGGCGATCCGCCAGAGCTCGGCGCCGTCCGCGATCTCGGCCGGGCCGACGGAGAGGCCGCCGACCGGGGATTTCTGGGGGGCAGTGGTCATGGGCGCCGAAGCTACCGAGCGGGCCGCGGAACTTCCTGGGCCGGAGGTCTTGTTCGGCTCGGTGAGGGCGTGATAGGTGCGCCGCAGGTCTCCGTGGCGGGAATTCGCGGCCGAGTGCGCGGCAAATTCCCTCAAAGAGGGTCAAAGTCACCGTTTGTAACGGATGGATAACGCCTTCGGGTTGTCGAGGCCGGTCTTTCAAAAACGTGAGACGATCCGGGATTTCGCGTTTGAAGGCGCCGGAAGCGGTCAGGCGTAGGGGCCGACATGGCAGGAGCCGGGCCGGACGCGTCGCGTCCGGCCCGGCTCCCGTCACCTCCGTGGCGCTCGGACTACCAGATCGCCTCGATCCACTCCGGGTGGTCGATGAACGGGTTCCGGTTGTGCTGGTAGGTGTTGTAGATGACGTCGTTGCGACGCTCCTCGAAGGCGCTCGGCGGGTCCTGCTCGTTCCACTGCTTCAGGATCGAGAGGCGGCCGTGGAACGGGACGCTGCCGTTCGTGGAGGACTCGTTGGGCTCCAGGTTCGGCCAGCCGTCGCCACCCTCGTAACGGACGGCCATGTACAGGATCATGCGGGCCACGTCGCCCTTGTCCGCGTCGCGCGGCTCGAAGGAGTCGCTGTCCGTGTAGGCGCCCGGCGCGCCGCTGACCGCACTGCCGCCGTTGTCCCAGTCCTTGTTGCCGCGGATGCTGTTGACCTGCACGTCACAGGCGCGCAGGTGGTGCAGGTCGGTGCCGGGGCCGGCCGAGGTGCCGAAGCTGCCGTGGGACTGGGCCCAGGTGTGCTCGCGGTTCCAGTCGCCCACGGAGCCGCCGTTGAGGGACTTGCTGCGCGAGACGCCGCTGTAGAGCAGGATCACGTTGTTGGTGTTGTTCGGGTCCTGGTCGGTGACCTTCAGCGCGTTCCAGACCGCGTCGTACGAGATCTTGCTCTGGCTGCTGATGATGGTGTGCAGCGAGGACTTGAGGTTCGTGCCGGTCTTGCCGATCGCGTCCTTGTAGTACGTGGAGTCGTACGCGGTGGTCGTGGCGCTCGCGGGAGTCGCGGTGACCGCGGGGAGCGTGATGCCGACGAGGGCGGTGGCGACGGCCGCCGCCCACACCTTCCATCTGCCGATCCGCACAACGGACATGGGGGGCCCTTTCCCGGGGACGGCACGCGCGGGACTGCGGGCGCGGCTCAACGCCACCGCTGTCTACGCGTGTTGACTACGTGTCATCGGGAGGGTGGCACAGGTCAGGTACCTGTCATGTAACGGGGAGAAGGCTGTTGCGTGACGTTCTCGCATATGGCGCAACCGAGTACGCCCCCGGGGTGTCGCCGGGACCTCAGACGCCCCGGACGTCCACCGGCATCCCCTTCGGCTCCTTGATCCGCTTCATGATGATCTGCGAATTGACCTCGGTGACCCCGGCAAGGGTCGTCAGCCGCTCGATCCACAGCCGTTCGTACGCCGCCAGGTCCGCCACCGCGATCCGCAGCAGGCAGCCGGGGCTCCCGAACAGCCTGTACGCCTCGATCACGTCCGGCACGTCCTGGAGCGCCTCCTCGAAGGCCTCCACCGTCTC
This sequence comes from Streptomyces sp. NPDC044003, assembly GCF_056435185.1. NCBI lineage: Bacteria > Bacillati > Actinomycetota > Actinomycetes > Kitasatosporales > Streptomycetaceae > Streptomyces > Streptomyces sp. NPDC044003. The sequence goes on from NZ_JBWKFA010000009.1 coordinate 78,299, forward strand.
CCGGTCGCGCCGCACCTCCACCGAGACGAGGACCTCGAAGCCGCGGCCCACCGCCTCCGGGTCGATGATCGCCCGGTACCCCTGGATCACCCCGTCCTGCTCCAGCTGGCGCACCCGGCGCAGACAGGGGGAGGGGCTGAGCCCGACCCGCTGGGCCAGCTCCTGGTTGCTCAGCCGGCCGTCGTTCTGGAGCTCGCGCAAGATGTGGAGATCAATCCGGTCCATGGCGCAATTATCTACCACGCTGCAACAAACCAGGGGCGGATTTCGCAATCGCCTTGCGGACCTCCTGTCCTATCGTTGCGGACGCAGGAGATATGGGTACGGAGTAAGGACGGCAGGCATGAAGCGGACGCACGACGGGGGAGCACGCCGGATCGTCGTCATCAGCACCGGCGGCACGATCGCCAGCCGCTGGCAGGGCACCGGCTACGCGGCCGACGCCTCCGGGAACGACGTCCTGGCCACCGCCCCGCTCCCCGAGGACGTCACCGTCGAGGTCGTCGACCTGTTCAACGTGAACAGCTCCCGCATGACCGCGGCCCACCAGCTCGCCCTGCTGCGCACCGTCCAGGAGACCTTCGCCGACCCCGGCGTCGACGGCATCGTCGTCACCCACGGCACCGACACCCTGGAGGAGACGGCCTTCCTCCTGGACCTGCACCACGCCGATTCCCGCCCGGTGGTCCTCACCGGCGCCCAGCGCCCCTTCGGCACCGGCGACGGCGACGGCCCCGGCAACCTCTACGACGCGCTCCAGGTCGCCGCGAGCGTCCGCGACCTCGGCGTCCTCGTCGTCTTCGACGGACGCGTCCACGCGGCGCGCGGCACGGTGAAGACCCAGACCCTCGCCGCGGACGCCTTCTCCGACCCCTCCGCCGAGCGCCTCGGCCGCGTCGGGTTCTCCCGCGTCGACATCGAGCGGCAGCCGGAGCGTCCCGCCCCGCTGCCCCTGCCGGCCGCCGCGCGGACCGCGAACCCGGAGGCCACCGGCCCCGACGCCACCCCGCTGCCCCGGGTCGACATCGTCACGCACCACTCCGACGGCGACCCGTTCCTCCTGAACGCCGCCGTCTCCGCCGGCGCCCGCGGCATCGTCCTCGTCGCCACCGGCGCGGGCAACGCCACCCCCGAGATCGCCGCCGCCGTCGCGGACGCGGTCGCCCAGGGCGTCCTCGTCGCCGTCACCACCCGGGTCCCCGCGGGACCGCTGGCCGAGATATACACCGGCGGCGGCGCGGTCGACCTCGTCGCCTCCGGAGCCCTGCTCACCGGCACCCTCCGGGCCGGCCAGGCCCGGATCGCCCTCCTCGCCACGCTGCTCGCCGACGGCACCGGCGGCGCGGGCGACCCCGCCCGCAGCACCGCCCTCCTGCGCCGCCTCCTCGAAGGACCGGTCCGCGCCGAACCGGCCCTCGCCACCGGCCACTCCCGGTCCGCCTCGGCGGTCGCCGCCCGCGCCTGACGGCGCCCCCGGAACCCCGGCTCGCGGACGGCGCATCCCCCCGCCCGCCCGCGAGCCGGAATCAACCTCCTCCACCGGCGCCCCGCGCCCGCCGGGCCCGCCCGGCGGCTTCGCCGTGCCCGGAACCGGCCGCCCAGGCCGTACGCGCACGCGGGCAGCCCGCCGAGGCAGGCACGCGCACGCGTACCGGCGGCCGGGTCCCGCACGCGCACGCGTACCGGCGGCCGGGTCCCGCACGCGCACGCGTGGACGCCGGACGAGCCCTTCCGGCCCGACGTGCACCCCACCCCTCCCCACCCTCCCCGCTCTCCTCAAGGACGGCCCTTCATGGTTACCGCACCGGCCCCGCACGACCTCCCCGTCCGCCGCGAGCACGATCTGCTCGGCGACCGGGACGTCCCCGCCGACGCCTACTGGGGCGTCCACACGCTGCGCGCCACCGAGAACTTCGCCATCACCGGTACGCCCATCTCGGTCTACCCGCTCCTGATCGACGCGCTCGCCGCCGTCAAGGAGGCCGCCGCCCGCGCCAACGAGGAGCTCGGCCTGCTCCCCGCCGACAAGGCCGCCGCCATCGCCGGCGCCTGCCGGGAGATCCGTACGGGACAGCTCCACGACCAGTTCGTCGTGGACGTCGTCCAGGGCGGCGCCGGCACCTCCACCAACATGAACGCCAACGAGGTCGTCGCCAACCGGGCCCTGGAGCTCCTCGGCCACGCCAAGGGCGAGTACAGCCACCTCCACCCCAACGAGGACGTCAACCTCGGCCAGTCCACCAACGACGTCTACCCGACCGCGATCCGCATCGCGGCGATCGGCGCCGCCCGCGAGCTCCTGAAGGCCATGGCCGTCCTCCAGGACGCCTTCGCCGCCAAGGCCCTGGAGTTCCGCGAGGTCGTGAAGATGGGCCGCACCCAGCTCCAGGACGCGGTGCCCATGACGCTGGGCCAGGAGTTCTCCACGTACGCCGTGATGCTGGAGGAGGACCGCGGCCGGCTCGCCGAGGCGATCGAGCTCATCCACGAGATCAACCTCGGGGCCACCGCCATCGGCACCGGCCTCAACGCCGCCCCCGGCTACGCCGAGACGGCCCGCCGCAACCTCGCCGAACTGACCGGCCTGCCGCTCGTGACCTCCGCCAACCTCATCGAGGCCACCCAGGACTGCGGCGCCTTCGTGCAGCTCTCCGGTGTCCTCAAGCGGATCGCGGTCAAGCTCTCCAAGACCTGCAACGACCTGCGGCTGCTCTCCTCGGGACCGCGCGCGGGCCTCGGCGAGATCAACCTGCCGCCGGTGCAGGCCGGTTCCAGCATCATGCCCGGCAAGGTCAACCCGGTGATCCCCGAGGTCGTCAACCAGGTCGCCTTCGAGGTGATCGGCAACGACATCACCATCACCATGGCGGCCGAGGCGGGACAGCTCCAGCTCAACGCCTTCGAGCCGGTCATCTTCCACGCCCTCTCGAAGAGCCTGCTCTCCCTGCGCGCCGCCTGCCTCACCCTGGCCGAGCGCTGCGTCGACGGCATCACCGCCAACACCGAGGCGCTCCGGGCGGCCGTGGAGAACTCCATCGGTCTCGCCACCGCGCTCAACCCGCACCTGGGCTACACCGCCGCCACGGCCATCGCCAAGGAGGCGCTCGCCACCGGCCGAGGAGTCGTCGAACTCACCCTGGAGAAGGGGCTGCTGCCCGCCCACCGCCTCGCCGAGCTCCTCACCCCCGAGCGCCTGACGGGAGCCCCGGGTCCGTCCCCGGCCTGACCCGTCCGCCCGCGGCTCCTCCGGTACGGTGACGGCCCCACACCCGTCCCACCCGGAGGAGCAGGCCCGATGACCTCGAACGCCCGGGCCGGGCACGTCGTCCACCTCGTCCGCGAGGTACTGGGAGACGACGTGCTCGCCGCCTGCCTGCACGGCTCGGCCGTACTCGGCGGTCTCCGGCCGGGCAGCGACATCGACGTCCTGGTGACCGTGCGCCGCCGCACGACCGAGGCCGAACGGCGAGCCCTCGTCGAGTCCCTGCTCGCCGTCTCCGGCGCACGGGCGTACGAAGGGCCCGCCCGGCCCGTCGAACTGAGCATCGTCGTCCACGCCGACATCCGCCCCTGGCGGTATCCGCCCGTCTGCGGGTTCCTCTACGGGGAATGGCTCCGCGACGCGTTCGAGGCGGGCGCGACCCCCGAACCCGGGCCCTGCCCGGACCTCGCACCGCTGATCACCATGGCGCTCACCGGGAACGCCCCGCTCTTCGGCCCGCCGCCGACGGAGGTCTTCGACCCGGTCCCGGAGAGCGATCTGCGCGCCGCGATCGTCGCGGGCGTGCCCGGACTCCTCGCGGACCTCGACGGCGACACCCGCAACGTGCTGCTCACCCTGGCCCGGATCCTGACCACCCTGCGCACCGGCCGGATACGTTCGAAGGACGGGGCGGCGGACCGGCTGCTCGGCGAGCTGCCGGAGGAGCACCGGCCGGTGCTGGTCACCGCACGGGACCAGTATCTGGCGGGGGAGTACGGGGAGTGGGCGGAACTGCTGCCCGCTGCGCTGGCCCACGCCGCGTACGTAGCAGAGGCGATCAAGAGGGCCTCTCCGGCCTGAAGTTACCCGGCAGTTTCTCGTGACTTCCTCAGCGGGCGGTCGTAGAACGTGTTCCCATTCACTCGCGAGTGAGGAAGATCACATGAGTGAACACCCCTTGTCCGCCCAGGGAAATCACAGAGTCAGTCGCCGCCGCTTTCTCGCGGGAACAGGTTCTGTTCTCGGCGCCGCCGCCCTCGCCGGCACGATCACGACCCCCGCCCGCGCCGAGGTTCCCGGCCTGAACTGCACCCCCATCGCCGACGGCTCCCAGGTGCGCGCCCTCGTCATCGGCACCGGCTACGGCGGCTCCGTCGCCGCCCTGCGACTCGCCCGCGCCGGCGTCGACGTCCACATGATCGAGATGGGCATGGCCTGGGACACCCCCGGTCCCGACGGCAAGATCTTCGCCAACACCACCAAGCCCGACTACCGCTCCTTCTGGCTGCGGACCCGCACCAAGCAGCCGCTGAGCCAGTTCCTCGGCTTCCCGCTCGACAAGGACGTGCCGGTGCACACCGGCATCCTCGACGCGGAGGACTTCGCGGGCATCACCGTCTATCAGGGGCGTGGTGTCGGCGGAGGCTCCCTCGTCAACGGCGGCATGGCCGTCACCCCGCTCCGGGAGCGCTTCCCGGCGATCCTCCCCACCGTCGACCCGGCCGAGATGTACTCCACCTACTACCCGCGCGCCAACGCGGGCCTGGGCGTCACCTCGGTGGACGTGAACTGGTGGGAGAGCCAGCCCTGTTACCAGTACGCGCGGGTGGGCCGCAAGCACGCCGAGCGGTCCGGCTTCCCCTTCGTCTTCGTGCCCAACGTCTACGACTGGGACTACATGAAGCAGGAGGCCGCCGGGACGGTCCAGAAGTCCGCCCTGGAGGGTGAGGTCATCTACGGCAACAACGCCGGCAAGAAGAGCCTCCAGAAGACGTACCTCGCCCAGGCCGCCGCCACCGGCCGCGTGAGTGTCTCCCCGCTCCACCGGGTGACCTCGGTCAGCCCGGCGGCCGCGGGCGGCTACACCGTCGTCATCGACCAGATCGACACCACCGGCGCCACCCTCGTCACCAAGACCGTCCGTGCGGACCGGGTCTTCTTCGCCGCGGGCAGCGTCGGCACCAGCAAGCTCCTCACCCGCCTCAGGGCCACCGGCGCCCTGCCCGCCCTCAACGACCGGATAGGCAAGGGCTGGGGCGACAACGGCAACGTCATGTGCGGGCGCGCCAACCACATGTGGGACCCCACCGGCACTCTCCAGTCCTCCATGCCCACCGCGGGCATCGACAACTGGGACGCCGGCGGGGCCTTCGCCGAGGTCGCCCCGCTGCCCACCGGCATCGAGACCTACGCCTCGTTCTACCTCTCCATCACCCGGACCCCGCGCCGCGCCGAGTTCAGCTGGAACCCGGCCACCGGCAAGGTCGACCTGAGCTGGGACCGGGCCTGGAAGCAGACGTCCATCGACATGGCCAAGTCCATCTTCGACAAGATCAACGCCAAGGAGGGCACGATCTACCGCACCGACCTCTTCGGCGCCTACAAGATCTGGGGCGACCACCTCACCTACCACCCGCTCGGCGGCGCGGTCCTGGGGCAGGCCACCGACAACTACGGCCGGCTCCACGGCTACTCCGGCCTCTACGCCATCGACGGATCCCTGATCCCCGGCAACACCAGCGTCAACCCGTTCGTCACCATCACGGCCCTCGCCGAACGCAACATCGAACGGATCATCGCCGAGGACTTCTGACGAGAAGCGGAAGGGCCGGTCGGGGTTCCCGGCCGGCCCTTCCGTACGCCGGCCGGCCGGGGTCCCGGCCGGTCCTTCCGTACGCCGTCCCTCAGTGCGTCGGCAGCACGCACACCGTGTCGAGCCCGAGCACCCGGTTGAGCCGCCCGAACGCCAGCCACGACCCCAGGCTCATCGTCAGCTCCACGATCTCCGCCTGGCTGTACCGCGCCGTCATCCGCGCCCAGAACTCCTCGTCGAGGCCGTGATGGTCGAGCGCGTACCGCTCCGCGTACTCGGCCGCGAGCCGCGTCCGCTCGTCGAAGGCCTCCGAGACCTCCGTCTCGCGCCACGCCGCGACGAGCTCGTCGAAGCCCTCCTCGACCTTCTCCCCGTCCCGGTCGGTACGCCAGTCCAGACAGAAGCCGCAGCCGTTGATCTGCGCGATCCGCAGCCGGGCCGCCTCGAACTCGCGCAGCCCCAGGGTCGTGTGCGCGTACACCGACAGCGAGAAGTTCGCCGCCGCCGTCCCGATCTCCGGGACCATGTCGCCCCACACGTACCCGATCGGCTCCTGGCCCTCGGGAATGTCGATGATCATCGTGGTCTCCTTCCCAGCTTCCCGACCGCCGGCCGCAGCGGCACGTCCAGCGCGTCGTACAGTCCCGGCTCCGCCGCCACCAGCCACTCGATCGCCCCGACGAGCCGGCCGACCGCCGTGGCGTTCCCGCCCGCCGAGCGGTTCTCGCCCTCGTCGGTCGCCGCCACCGTCACCTCGATCCGGGGACTCCCCTCGACGATCACCCGGTGAGCGCCCGCCCCGTCCGGCGGCACCGGCCAGTCCGGCGCGCAGGAGGGGTGGATGCGGGTGACGTGCTCGATCACGATGCGGGGCTCCCCGCCGACGATCCCCTGCACCTCGAAGCGCACCGCGCCCTGCGTCCCCGCCTCGAACACGCCCATCGTCCGCGTCTTGACCGTGGACTCCAGCGGGCGCCGCTCCAGCGTCTCGCGGATCTCGTCGAGCTCGGCCCCGAGCGCCCGGGCCATCAGCCGTATCTGCCCGCCCCAGACCATCGTCGGCACCGAGGGCCACAGCATGGGCGGCTCGTACTCCATCGGCCGGCCCATCCCCACCAGCTCGCGGACCGACTCCTCCTGCTCGTACGTCGAGTAGTCGAAGATCTCCTGACAGCGGATCACGTCCACCGTGGCGGCGAGGCCGCTCACCAGGAGCGGCAGCACGTCGTTGCCCCAGCCCGGGTCGACGCCCGACACGAAGAGCGAACCACCCCCCTCCGCGACCGCCGCGAGCACCGGGTCCCGGAACTCGGGCGGCGCGTTGCGCTGGTCGTACAGCGGATACAGGGCGGGCGTCACCACCACCGCGCCCGCCGCCACCGCCCGCGCCACATCGGCGAGCGCCCCGTCGGGCCGGGTGTCGCCGGAGGCCGCGTACACCACCGCCCCCGGCCGCCCGTCGAGCACCGCGCCGACGTCGTCGCCGGCCACCACCCCGAGATCGTGCCCGAGCCCCGCGAGCCGGCCCGCGTCCCGGCCCACCTTCGCCGGATCGGACACGACCACGGCCACGAGCTCGAGCCCCGGATGGGCGTCCACGGCGCGAATGGCCGCGCGCCCGACATTTCCGGTACCCCACACCACCGTCCGAATCATGCGCGGAGGGTAGCGCCGGGCCCCGAAGGTTCCCAGACCCGCGACGCAATGTTCTGACGGATCGTCAGGAATGCTCTCTCGTCAGGCCAGACGCAGCGCCACGAACGGAATCGTGTCACCGGGCAGGACGTACCGCTCCACCTCCACGAAGCCGCGCGCCAGCGCGAATCGCAGACCCTCCTCGTTCGAGGCGAGGACCACCGTCTCCACGCCCTCGTCGCTCAGCGTCCGCGCGTGCGCGAGCCCCCGCTCGTACAGCGCGGTCCCGAAACCCCGCCCCCGGTACCCGGGCAGCGTCCGCGCGATGACCGTCGCCGCCGGGGTCTCCTCGTCCGGCGGACGCACCGTCGAACACCCCACCGCCACCTCCCCGAGGTACGCGACGTCCAGCCGGTTCCGGCCGGCCCGCTCCCGCACCTCCTCGGGGGACAGCACCGCCGTCGGGATGATCGTGTTGTGGACAGCCCGCCAGTCGGCGAGCTGCTCCTCGGTCCGCGCCCGTTCGATACGAAGATCACTCATCCCCGCAGGAAAGCCGGACCGGCGCGACGGGTCAACCTCTTTCCCGCATCCGCAGCGCGTCCGTCCGGGTGAGCGCGCGGTCGCAGCGGCAGCGCCGCCCACCGAGCGGGTACGGATCGCTGCACTGCCCCCGGCCAGGAGGATGCCGTCCCATGCCCGTCCGCAAGGGCGCCCCCGCGCTGCTGAGCGCCGGCACACTGTGCGCGGCCCTGTTGCTCAGCGGCTGCGCGAGCCCCGCACCGCCCGCACCCGCCGCACCCGCCGCACCCGTCCCGTCGTCCCCGCCGGCCGCGGGCGACAGCCGACCCGCCCCGGGCCCGCCCGGCAGGGCGGCCAACGACCTCGCCTCCGCCCCGGTCCCCGCACCCCGGATCCCCGGCGTCGGCCCCGCCACCCACGCCCTCGTGCCCGACGGCACCACCCAGGTCCTCGTCGCCACCGGCGCCACCGCCGACTCCAACACGGCCACCGTCACCCTCTACGCGCGCGACCGGGCCGGCCGGTGGACCGGGACCGCCGGACCGTGGCCCGCCCACAACGCCCTCCAGGGCTGGACCGACGACCACACCGCCGGCGACCTGCGCTCCCCCATCGGGGTCTTCCGGATCGGCGACGCGGGCGGTCTGCTGCCCGACCCCGGCTCCCGGCTCCCGTACGACCAGGACGAGGAGTTCGCCATCAGCGGCACCGGCCTCTCCGGCGAACCCCTCGAAGGCTCCTTCGACCATGTGATCGCCATCGACTACAACCGGGTGCCCGGCCGCACCCCGCTCGACAAGGAACGCCCGCTCGGCGAGGAGAAGGGCGGCGGCGTCTGGATCCACGTCGACCACGGCGGCCCGACCCAGGCCTGCATCGCCCTGGACCGGGGGGCGCTGCGCGAACTCCTGCGCGCCCTCGACCCGGCCGCGGAACCCGTCGTGGTCATGGGCCCGGCGCCGGTACTCGCCCGCTGACCCCCTGCGCGGCGCCGGGAGTCCACCCGCGATTCCCGGCGCCGTACGGGGTCAGTTCCCGCTGCCCGAGCCGACCGCCCCGCGGAACGAGGCCGTGTGCTCGCGGACCTGCTCCGGCGTCAGATACGCGTCCGTGTACTCGAAGTCCCGCAGCGTCCCCGCCTTCGCGGCCAGGAACCCGGTCCGTACGTAGTCGTCGCCGGCGACCGCGTTGAGCAGCCAGTTCGTCATCACCCGGGTCTTGGCCACATTGGTCCGCAGCGCCGCCCAGTGGTAGCCGCGCGCCACGGCCTGGGCGGGTGCTCCGTGCAGCTCCACGCCGAGCGGCTTCGACACCCCGTCCATCCCGCCCAGGTCCACCACGAGACCCAGGTCCTTGTGCGTGTACGGGTGGGTCCGCTCGCCCCGCAATGTCGACACCAGGTTGTCGGCGACGGCCTTGCCCTGCCGCATCGCGTGCTGCGCGGTCGGCGGGCAGATCGCCCCCTCCTCGCCCTTGGCGAGATCGGGAACCGCCGCCGCGTCCCCGAGCGCCCACACCCCGTCGAGCCCCGGCACGTCCATCTCGGCCGAGACGACGAGCCGGCCCCGGACGGTCTCCGCGCCGAGCGTGCCGATCAGCGGACTCGCGGCCACGCCGGCCGTCCAGATCAGCGTCCGGCTCGGCAGCACCCGCCCGTCCGTGAGCGTCACCCGCTCCTCGTCCACCGAGGCCACCGACACACCCAGCGACACCTCGATGCCGCGCTTCGTCAGGATGTCCATGGCGGCGGAGCCCAGCTTGTCGCCCAGCTCGGGCATCAGCTTCGGAGCGATGTCGACCAGATGCCACTTGATGAGGTCGGGGTCGAGCCGGGGATACCGCTTGACCGCGTTCGCCGTGAGCAGCTGGAGACAGGCAGCCGTCTCCGTACCGGCGTAACCGCCGCCGACCACGACGAACCGCAGCCGCGCGGCCCGCTCCTCGTCGTCGTTGCTCGCATCGGCCAGGTCCAGCTGGGCGATGACGTGGTCCCGGATGTACACGGCCTCCGCGAGCGTCTTCATGCCGCGCGCGTGCTCGGCGAGCCCCGGGATGTCGAAGCTGCGGGTCACGCTGCCGGGCGCGAGGACGAGATGGTCGTACGGCTCCGTCACGTACTCGCCGGAGATCGTCCGCACCACGCAGACCTTCGCCGCCGTGTCGATGCCGACCACACCGCCCGGGACGATCCGGGTCCGGTGCCGCTGGCTGCGCCGCAGCGAGAGCGCGACCGACTGGGGGGTCAGCACGCCCGCGGCCACCTGGGGGAGCAGCGGCAGGTACAGCTGGTACGAGAACGGCGAGAGGAGCGTGATCACCGCCTCCCGTTCCGTGAGGCGCCGTTCGAGCCGCCGCACGCAGCCCACACCGGCGAAACCGGCGCCCACCACGAGAATCCTCGGTCGCGTCACGCTGTCCGCCCTTCCGTAGGAGCGTCGTTTCACCCTTTTTATCGTGGTTGGTGACGTATCGCTCTTCGGGTTACGTTGCCGAAGAAGATCTCAGGGCCCCCCAGGGAAGGCGGAACAGCGCGCATGACGACGTACAAGGTCGGCTACCTCATCGGCAGCCTCTCGGAGAAGTCCATCAACCGGATCCTGTCCCGTGCACTCCTCCGCGTGGCGCCGCCGGGCCTGGAGTTCCAGGAGATCCCGATCAAGGACCTCCCGCTCTACAACCACGACTTCGACGCCGACTACCCGCCCGAGGGCAGGGCGCTCAAGGAGGCCATCGCGGCCGTCGACGCGATCCTCTTCGTGACACCGGAGTACAACCGGTCCATCCCCGGCGCGCTCAAGAACGCCATCGACTGGGCCAGTCGCCCCTGGGGCACGAACTCCTTCACCCACAAGCCGTCCGCCGTCATCGGCGCCTCGCCCGGCAAGATCGGCACCGCCGTCGCCCAGCAGAGCCTCCGGTCGGTGCTCTCCTTCTGCAACTCCCCGCAGATGAACGCCCCGGAGGCGTACATCCAGTTCACCCCGGGGCTGTTCGGCGAGGACGGCGAGGTCACCGATCCGACGACCCAGCAGTTCCTGAGCGACTTCATGGCCGACTTCAAGGCCTTCGTGGAGCGCGTCCTCACCGTCCTGCCACCCCAGCGCTGATACCTCGCGGGCGTCAGAGGACCGCGATCCCCAGCGGCCGCGAGCCGGCCGGAAGCCGGTGGGTGTCGCCCGTGCCGAGGTCGACGACGGTCAGACCGTCCCAGTAACCGTCCCGGGTGAAGCCGCCCGTCACATAGGCGGTGCGGCCGTCCCGGGACACGGCCACGGTCTCGTGCGGGCCCTCCAGCGGGTAGACCCGCTCGGCCCCGCCGGGCGTGCGCACCGTCAGGGAGGGCCCCTCGTCCACGTCCGGGTCGATCGGCCCGGTGCCCACGGTCAGGAGCGTCCCGTCGGCGGTCACGGTCGTGCCGTGCTGATGCGTGTTCGCGGTCATCGGCTCGATCGTCGTCCGGCCCGTCCGGGGGTCGACCACCGCGAGCCGCTCGCCCTCGAAGGGCAGCAGCAGCTTCCCGTCCGAGGGCCGCACGGCCGTGTAGTGCGGCTTGAGCCAGGAACCGAGCCCGCCCTCCGTGCCGTACGGGGCCACCTCGATCCGGCGCGGCTCCAGCGTCCCCGACGCGACGACGGTGACGTCGAAGGAGTCGTGGTTCGTCGCGTACACCTCGGCGCCGTCCTTCGACACGTCCACGTCGAACGGGCGCCGGCCGACCGGGACGACGTCGGTGACCTTCAGCGACACCGTGTCGACGACCTCCAGGGTGCCGTTCCCCCCGGGCACGTTGACCCCCACGTACACCCGCCGACCGTCCGGGGCGAGCGCGATGCCCATGCCGCCGCCCCGGTACTCACCCGTGGTCACCGGCCCGGTGTCCGTGCGGTAGGGAATCAGCGCGAGACGCTCCCGGTGCGCCGTGTCCACGACCGCCACGCCCTCGGCGGTCGCCACCCAGGCCCGGCCGTCCGCGCCGACGACCAGACCGTACGGGGCGGTGCCGACCTTCACGGAACCGGTGGCGCCCCGCGCGGGGTCGACGAAGGTGACCGTGTCGGAGCCGAAGTCCGTGACGAGCAGGGTGCCCGGGGCGACCGTGCCGTCCGGGCCGGGCGTCACGGTGACGGGGCCGCCGGGGGAGGGCGATCCGGCCGTGGGGGAGTTCCCGGCGGGCGTCCTCGTCCCGGTCGCGGACGCCGTCCCCCCGGAGCCCTGGGCGCAGCCCGCGAGCAGCACCACGGCCACCGCGCCGGGCACCAGCACCCGGGCGGCACGGGACGAACGGCGGAACTTCGGCATGACGGACTCCTCGGTACGGCAACCGCGCGGACGGCCCCGCCGGGGGTCCGCGCCCTGCCCCGATCCTCCGCCCGCCTCCGCCCCCGGCCGGTCCGCCGCCCGGCCCCTCCCGGACGGCGGACCGGCCGACACCGGGGTCCACCGATCGGTTGACCCCTGGGGCTCACCCCGTGGAGCTCACCCCTTGAGGGCGTCCAGGAAGCACAACACCCGCTCGGCGCACAGCGCGGCCGCCTCCGGTACGTAGTCCGGCGTACCCCGCTCGGCGAACAGGTGGGCCGTCCCCGGGTACAGGAACAGCTCCCGGTCCCCGGCGTCCGCGACCAGTTCCCGCGCCGCCGCAAGGTCCCCGTCGTCGACGAAGAACGGATCGGCGTCCATGCCGTGCACCTGCACGGGCACGCCCTCGGGCCAGGCCGGGCCGAAGGCGGTCGCCGGCACGCAGGCACTCAACAGCAGGGCGCCCGCGGCGCCGGGCCGCGTCTGCGCCAGCTTCTGCGCGGGCAGCACACCGAGCGAGAACCCGGCGTACACGATCCTCTCGGGAAGCCCCTCGGCCGCCTTCACGCCCCGCGCCGCGATCGTGTCGAAGCCGACCTCCTGGGCGTACCCGACGCCCACCTCCACGTCGCCGAAGGTATGCCCTTCGTACAGATCGGGCACATGCACCGTGTGCCCGGCCCGTCGCAGTCCGTCGGCGAACGCGCCGACCGCCTCGGTCAGCCCGAGCGCGTGGTGGAAGAGCAGTACCTCGGCCATGTCGTCATCCCCTGTGTCACCGTACGAGGCCCGCCCGCGCCGCGGCCCGGGCCACTTCGGAAGGCAGCATGACGCACGCCACTGACAAGGGTGCGGAGGACGAGGTCAGAGCATCGGCCGGTGCGGGACGACGGCGCCCGCCTGACCCACCATGCCCGCGGGTCCGCCGACGCCCATGGGTCCGCCGACGCCCATGGGTCCGCCGACGCCCATGGGACCGACACCACCCATCGGTCCGGTGGCGCCCATCGGAGCGCCCGCACCGGCGTGCGCGACAGCACCCTGCTGCACCGCGGGGATCCCCTGCGGAGGCATCTGGATCACACGGCTCAGATCCCGCAGAACCTCCTCGGCGACCTGACGGACGTCACCGGGAACGTCCCCCCGCTCCCGTATGAGCTCGGCATAGATCGGTGCCGTGCCGTCCGCGTGGTTCATGGGGCTCGCTTCCTGTGACTGCGCCGGATCCGTCACCGACGGGCAGACGGCGAGTCTACGGGGCACCACCGACACGCCCGGGATCGGGAGCCCGGTCGGCACCCCGGCCCGCCCGCCCCGCCGGTGAAATTCGGTGTTCTTCGCGGCTTTCCCGCCCGATCATGGATCATCGAACACACGGGAGGGACCCCATGAGCCAGGCGACCCTGACTCTCCATGACCTGATGCCGTCCGACGAGCTCGCCGCCGCACTCGCCGACGGACACGTCACACGCAAGCACCACCCCGAGCTGCCGCTGTCGATCTACACGTACACGCGCGCGTGCCAGTACGGCCAGGTCTGGAACCGGGCGACCACACGCTGCCGCGGGCTCGTCGCCGACAACGCCACCGGGCGGATCGTCGCGCTCCCCCTCCCCAAGTTCTTCAACCTCTCCGAGCACGCCGGCGGACGCCCCTACGCGCCCCCGCTGCCCGACGAACCCTTCGAGGTCTACGACAAGGTCGACGGCAGCCTCGCCGTCGTCTTCCACTACGCCGGCCGCTGGCACGTCGCCTCCAAGGGCTCCTTCACCAGCGCCCAGGCCACCTGGGCCCAGCGCCGCCTCGACGCCGCCGACACCACCGGCCTGACCCCCGGCGTCACCTACCTCGCCGAGATGCTCTACCCCGGCAACCGGATCGTCGTGAACTACGGCGAGCGCCGCGACCTCGTGCTGCTCGCCGCCTTCGGACCGGACGGCACCGAAGTCCCCCTCGCCGAGGCCGCCGGGGGATGGCAGCCCCTCGGCTCCGTCGTCCGCACCTGGCCCGCCATGGGCGTCGAGGAGCTCGTCGCCCTGACCGAGTCCAACACGCTCCCCGGCGGCCACCGGGCCACCGGCACCGACGCCGAGGGCTTCGTCCTGCGCTTCGCCTCCGGCCTGCGCGCCAAGGCCAAGCTCAGCGAGTACGTGCGCCTGCACAAGGTGCTCACCGGCGTCACCGAGCGGGATATCTGGCGCAGCCACGGCATCCAGCGCTTCGCCGGCCTCCCGGCCGGCGAGCTGGCCAAGGGCCTCGGCTGCTCCGTCACCGACGTCGAGGCGTCCGGCGGCAAGCCCCTCGACGCCCTCCTCGACCAGGTCCCGGACGAGTTCGACGCCTGGGTCCGCGAGGTGATCGACCGGCTGGAGACGGCCGCGGCGGACCGCGAGCGGGACATCGACGAGGCCTTCGACCGCCTCGCCCACCTCGCGGACGACCGGGCGGCCTTCGCCCGCGCCGCCTCGGGCCTCGGCGACCGGGCCCTGCGCGCCCTCCTCTTCCTGCGCCTCGACGGGCGCCCCACCGACCTCCTCGTCTGGCGCCAGCTGCGCCCCGAGGCCACCGACCCCTTCGCCCACGACGAGGAGAACTGAAACCGTGCCTGTCGTCCACCTCATGACCGGCCTCCCGGCCTCCGGGAAGACGACGGCCGCCCGCGCCCTCCAGGCCGCCGCCGAGGGGCGGGTGCGCCGCGTCAACCTCGACGACCTCCGCACCATGCTCGACCTCCCCGCGCCCGAGCGCGGCCGCTCCCACACGCACGAGCAGACCGTGCTCGGGATCCAGGACGCCGCGGTCCGCGCCGCCGTCGACGACGGCTTCGACGTCGTCGTCGACAACACGCACCTGACCCCGCACATCCCCAAGCGCCTCAAGGCGGCCGTCGGCGGCCTGGCCACCTTCGTCGTCCACGACTTCACCGACGTGCCCGCCGACGAGTGCGTCCGCCGCGACGCCGCCCGCGAGCGGCCCGTCGGCGAGGAGATCATCCGCATCCTCGCCGCGAAGCACGCCAAGGCGACCCGGGGCGGCTGGCGCCTCACCGCGGACTGGCTCAACGACCGCCCCACCGTCGGAGAGCCGTACGCGCCGGACCCGGCGCTCCCCACCGCCGTCATGTGCGACATCGACGGCACCCTCGCGCTGCGCGTGGACCGGGGACCGTACGACTTCAGCCGCTGCGACCGCGACCTGATCAACCCCTCCGTGCGGGACGCCCTGCGGGCCTTCCGGCACAGCGAGCGGGACCGGATCGTGCTGCTCTCCGGGCGCAGCGAGGACCACCGCGCCCTCACCGAGAGCTGGCTCGCCCACCACGAGGTGCCCTACGACGAGCTGTGGATGCGCGCCTCCGGCGACGGCCGCGGCGACGACCTCGTGAAGGCGGAGCTCTTCGACGCCCATGTGCGCCACCGGTACGCGGTCCGGGTCTCCCTGGACGACCGCGACCGGGTCGTCGCCCTCTGGCGCCGGATGGGCCTGCCCACCTGGCAGGTCAACTACGGCGCCTTCTGACCCGGTCCCGGGCCGTACGGGCCCGGCGGCGCGGGCTTCCCGGCCGTGCGGCGCCGGGGGTGGGACCGCCCACCCCCGGCGCCGTGTCAGGATCGTGGGATGGTGGAGAAGATCATCGCGGCGTGCGACGGCGCGTCGAAGGGAAACCCCGGCCCCGCGGCCTGGGCATGGGTCATCGGCCGCGCCGACGGAGCGATCGACCGCTGGGAGGCGGGCCCCCTCGGCCGGGCGACCAACAACGTGGCCGAACTCACGGCCCTGGAGCGCCTCCTGGAGGTCCTCGACCCGGCCGTGCCCGCCGAGGTCCGCATGGACTCGCAGTACGCCATGAAGGCCGTCACGACCTGGCTGCCCGGCTGGCGCCGCAAGGGCTGGAAGACCGCCGCCGGCACCCCGGTCGCCAACAAGGACCTGGTCGTGCGGATCGACGCGCTGCTCACCGGCCGGGACGTCGATTTCGTGTACGTCCCCGCGCACCAGGTCGACGGCGACCCCCTCAACGACGCCGCCGACCGCGCGGCCAGCCATTCCGCCCGTACGCAGGAGCCGCTGGCCTCCGCCGGCGGGGCCGAACTGCCCCCGGCCGAGCCCGCATCGCGCGCCTCCACGCCCCGGGCGCGCTCCTCTGCGCCCCGTACGGGCTCCGCGGGCGCGGGAGGCGGATCAGCCCGCAGGAGTCGCCCGTCCGGCGGCACCCTCAACGCGAAATTCCCGGGCCGCTGCCGCTGTGGCCGCGCCTACGACAAGGGCGAGACCATCGCGAAGAACTCCGACGGCTGGGGCCATCCCACCTGCGTCTGAACCGTGGGGCCGTCCGACTGGCGGGCGGCCCCGTCCGGCCCGTGAGACCGTCCGGCCCGGGCGCACGGCAGGCTTCACCCTCGCGTGGACGCAGGTTCTCCCGGGGTTCTGTTCTCGGAGCGGTTGTGGCTGCATACTGATCCTCCTCGCACCCGGTGACGAACCGTTTTACCTGCTCATTTGTCGTTCTCACGACACCTCCGGCACCGGGCGAGAACCCCCTCCTGCTGCCGCCGCGGCTACCCCGCGGCGGGAGTCGTCCCTGCCCGTGAAAGACCCGAGGTTCCGTGCCAGTACCTGTTCTCCTGACCGGGCGCTCCGTGCGCCTGGAGCCGCTGGCGATGCGGCACGCCGAAGCCCTCGCCCGGGCCGGCGGGGCGGACCGATCGGCCTACGCCTTCACCCCCGTACCCGACGGCCTCGAATCGGCCCTCGACTACATCGCCCGCGCCCTCACCGATCAGGCGGCAGGCCGTTGCCTGCCCTTCGCCCTGGTCGGTACGGCCGACGAGCGAGTGATCGGCTCGACCCGCTTCCTCGAACTCGACTACTGGCGGGGCCCGCTGATCTGGCCGCCCGTCCCCGGCATGCCCCACGGCGATCCGCTGACCGCCGTCCCGGACGCCGCCGAGATCGGGAACACCTGGATCGCCGGCGACGCCCGGGGTACAGGCATCAACACCGAGGCCAAGTACCTCATGCTCCGGCATGCCTTCGAGGTCTGGGGCGTCCGCCGCATCACCATGCGCGCCGACGCCCGCAACACCCGCTCCAGAATCGCCATCGAGCGCCTCGGAGCGACCTGCGAGGGCATTCGGCGCGCCCACTCCCGCGGCCTCGACGGCGCCGTCCGGGACACGGCCTTCTACTCGATCCTCGACGAGGAATGGCCCACCGTCCGGGACATCATCGAGCTGCGCCTCTCCACCCCCCGGCAGGTGCGCATCCCGCAGGACCTGCTCCCGGCCTGACCGGCCCGCGGCCGGCCCCGCTCTGTCGACCGGAGCGGGGCTGCGCCCTCCGGCGACTCGTGGTGACCTCGTGAACACACCCTGTGAAGAGCGAGGTACGCGCGATGCGCACGAACCCGACCGTCCGCCGCAGGACCGGCGCCACCGCCCTCACGCTCCTGACGGCTCTCCTCACCGCCGCGCCGGCCGCCGCCGTGTCCGGCGACATCGACACCGGCACCGTCCTCGTGGACGACTTCGACCTCAGCCGGACCGACACGTTCACCGCACGCCTCGAAGGCTGCCTCCCCGCCGACCTCCTCGGCACCGCCACCGTCACCGAACACTCCGTCGGCCGTCTCGCAAGATCGAATCCCGTGACGAGCGCACCATCCATGCCCCCGACGGCACCCCCATCGGCACCCTCTCCATCCAGGAGACCTACGACGTCGTCTTCACCGATGCCAACGGCAACGGCGAGCCCGACCCCGGTGAGATCACCACGGAACACCACCGCTTCCGCCTCACCTGCGGTTGAACCGGCGCTCGCGCCCCCGTCCCACCGGTGGTTCCATGGAGGTGACGGGAAGGACTCGGTGTGAGGACGCGGAGTAGCGGCCGTCACAGGACCGCGCACCGTGCAATCAGGATCCGCGAGAAGTGGATGAGTCCTTCCCGCCCCTCCCAGGGTCCGTACGTGAGTCCCGCCCGGTTCAGCCCGCGCCCACCGGAAGCGGCCCCACCCGGGACTCCAGCCGGACCGGAAGGTCGGCCCCGAGCACCACGTGCTCCGCCAGATCGGGCGCTCCGCCCCCACCGTCTCGGCGCTGACCCCCGATCCGAACACACCCCCCCTGTACTCCGTCGTACGAACCGGTCCACACCACCTTGCACTGCTTCTGATCCGCCATACCCGCAGGACAACAGCCCGTCGCTGGTGTTCGAACAGATCGCGCCGCATGCCGCGCGCGCCCGGTACGGTGGCCGGGACAACGAAGTCGTGCCACCCGAAGGGACCGAGTGATCGTGCCGACCGGAACTCCCGACGTGCTCCTCCGGACGGAGGGCCGGGCCGGGTTCATCACCCTGAACCGGCCCCGTGCCATCAACGCGCTCACCCACGCCATGGTCCTCGCCGTCGACGGCGCGCTCACCGCGTGGGAGCACGATCCGGCCGTCACCACCGTCGTCGTCGAAGGCGCCGGGGAGCGCGGCCTGTGCGCCGGCGGCGACATCCGCGCCATCCACGACGACGCGCGCACTGGAGGCTCCGCCTCCGCGGCGTTCTGGCGGGACGAGTACCGGCTCAACGCCCGTATCTCCCGCTACCCGAAGCCCTACGTCGCCCTCATGGACGGCATCGTGATGGGCGGTGGCGTCGGCGTCTCCGCGCACGGCTCCGTCCGCGTCGTCACCGAACGCTCCCGGGTCGCCATGCCCGAGACCGGCATCGGCTTCGTCCCCGACGTCGGCGGTACGTATCTCCTCGGCCGCGCCCCCGGCGAGCTCGGCGCCCACCTCGCCCTCACCGGCGGCCACGTCGGCGCCGCCGACGCGATCATGACGGGCCTCGCCGACGCCTTCGTACCCTCGACCGAACTCCCCGCCCTGGTCCGTGATCTGACGGACCTGCCGGCCGGTGAGGCGCTCGCCCGCCACGCCGTGGCGCCCCCGGAGGGCGTCCTCGCCGAACAGCGGGAGTGGATCGACGGCTGCTACACCGCCCCGACCGTCGAGGAGATCGTCGAGCGCCTCTTCGACACCGGTGTGCCCGCCGCCAAGGAGACGGCCGAGACCCTCCTCGCGAGGTCCCCGGCCGCCCTCAAGGCGACCCTGGCCACCCTCCGCCGCTCCCGCGCCCTCCCCGGCCTCGAGGAGGTCCTCGACCTGGAGTACCGCGTCTCGTGCGCGGCCCTCACCACGCCCGACCTCGTCGAGGGCATCCGCGCCCAGGTCGTCGACAAGGACCGGAACCCGCGCTGGACCCCGGCCACGCTCGCCGAGGTCACGGAGGCCGACGTCGCCCGCTACTTCGCGGTGCCGGACGGGGGCGACCTCGGTCTGGCCGCCGCCCTCGTCTCCCGGGACGGCGGCGCGTGACCACGGCGGCGACCTTCCAGCCCGTCCTGGACCGCATCGCCGAGGAAGTCGCGGAACTCACCGAGCGGGGCACCCCGGCCGACTACATCCCGGCCCTCGCGGCGGGCGACCCGCGCGACTTCGGCATGGCTGTGGCGGAACTCGACGGCACGGTCTACGGGGTGGGGGACTGGCGGCGCCCCTTCTCCACCCAGTCCGTCACCAAGGTCTTCACCCTCGCGCTCGCCCTCGCCGGAGAGGGCGAGACGCTCTGGGCCCATGTCGGCCGGGAACCCTCCGGCGACCCGTTCAACTCCCTCGTCCAGCTGGAGTACGAACACGGCATCCCGCGCAACCCGTTCATCAACGCGGGCGCCCTCGTCGTCACCGACCGGCTGCACCGCCTGACCGGCGACGCCTCCGGAAGCCTGCTCGACTTCCTGCGCGCCGAGAGCGGCAACCCGGACCTGGCCTTCGACGCCGGCGTCGCCGCCTCCGAAGCGGCCCACGGCGACCGGAACGCGGCTCTGGCCCACTTCATGGCCTCCTACGGCAACATCACGGGGCCCGTCCCCGACCTGCTGCGCGAGTACTTCCGCCAGTGCTCCCTGGAGGCCTCCTGCGCCGACCTGGCCCTCGCCACCGGCTTCCTGGCCCGGCACGGACTCCGCGCCGACGGCAGCCGCCTGCTGACCCGCAGTCAGGCCAAGCAGGTCAACGCGGTCATGCTCACCTGCGGCACCTACGACGCGGCCGGCGACTTCGCCTACCGCGTCGGGCTGCCCGGCAAGAGCGGCGTCGGCGGAGCGGTCGTCGCCGTCGTCCCGGGGCGCTGCACCCTGTGCGTCTGGAGCCCGGGCCTGGACAGCAGGGGCAACTCGGTGGCGGGCGTGACCGCCCTCGACCGCTTCACGACCATCACGGGCCTGTCGGTGTTCTGACCCGGCCTCAAGCGGCGAGCCGCCGGCACCGGCCGTCAGTGGGGCCAGTCCGGCGCCGGGTCCTGGTCGAGGAGCGGTCGGAGGGCCCCCACGACCGCTCCGACGCACACGTCGCGCAGCTCGGTGCGCGTACAGGTCTCGTGGGTCAGCCAGTCCACGCACAGCACCTGCACGAAGACCAGCCAGCTCTTCAGGACGCCCGACACGGCCTCCCGCGTCGGGTCGTCGGCGAGCGGCAGTACGCCGAGCAACCGCTCGCGCAGGGCGTCGAGTTCGCCGTTGACGATCGTCTGGACGAGGCGGTCGCCGGCCAGGACGCGGTTCGCCGCGAGAACGGTGTTGCGGTTCTCCGCGAAGTACTCGATGTGTGTGTCGAGGCCCTGCACCAGCTGTTCGACGAGGGTGTCGGCGGGGTCGAACCGTGTGTTCGCGAGCAGCTGCTCGGAGACCTCCTGGTAGAGCGCGGCGAAGAGGTCGCGCTTGTTGGGGAAGTGCTGGTAGAGCAGGGCGCGGGAGACTCCGGCCCGCTCGGCGACCTCTTCCATCAGCACCTCGTCGTACGGCAGCGCCGCGAAGAGCCGGGCGGCGACCTCCAGGAGCTGGGCGCGGCGTTCGGAGGGGCTGAGGCGTTTACGGGGAGGCACCCCGCCAGCTTACTTGACATGTGCCCAGTAAGGGGTCGTACGCTGACACACGCACCACTACTAGATGCGTGTCTACTTGATGGGGGTCGCGGACATGAGCAGAGCCAAGGCACTTCGGGGGCTCGCCCTGACCATGGGGTACGCGTGCGTGGCCATCGGACTCCTCCACGTCCTGCTCGGCAACGCCTCGATCCCCGGTGCCGCCTCGGCCGGTGCGACCGTCGACAGCCTCGGCCGGTTCTTCGGCGCGATCTTCGCCGGCTACGGACTCGCCTGGCTCTGGGCGGCGCGGCAGTCGCCGATCCCCGCCGCGGCCGTGCGCGGGCTCACCGCCGTGTTCCTCCTGGGGGCGCTCGGCCGTCTCCTCTCCCTCGCCGTCGAAGGGCGGCCGCACTGGTTCCAGCTGGCGCTGGCCGCCCTCGAACTGGCCCTGTCCCCGCTGCTGTTCTGGCTGGCGGAAGCGGACGCGGAGGCGCGAGCCGTCTGACGGAGGCCCTGGAATCAGCCGGACGTACCCCCGCCGACGAGAGCCGCCGGTTCCCCCAGGGCCCCGGCCGCCGTCCGCCAGGCCTCGGTCACGGCGCCGTGCGCCAGCTCCGTCGCGGCGGCCACGTCGTCGGGCAGGTGCAGCGCGGTACCGATGTGGACGTGCAGGCCCGGCCGGCGGACGGGCGCGGTGAGCACTCCAGCGAGCTGCTTCGCCCGCCCGCCCGAGGTGATCCGCCGTGCCCCCGCCTGGCCGATCGGCACGACCGGCGCACCCGTCGCCCGCGCGAGCCGCGCCAGTCCGGTGCGGAACATCTCCGGCGGGTTCTCGGCGGCGTCCCGGCGCGGGGGGATGCGCCCCTCCGCGTACAGCATCACGTGCCGCCCCGAGGCGAGCGCGACGGCCGCGTGGTCCAGGGCCGCCGCGGCCCGCGCCGAATTGCGGTGGACGGGCACATGACCCTCGCGCGTCAGCGCCCGGCCGAGCAGCGGCACCCGCCAGAGCCCCGAGGTGGCGAGCAGGACGGGCTCGACGGCCAGCCGTCTGCGGAGCGCGGCGAGCACGAGCGCGGGGTCGGCGAGCGACGTGTGGTTCACGACGAGGATGCTGCCCGGCTCGACACGGGCCCCGGGGTCCGAGGTGACGGTCAGCCGTCCGAAGAACGGGACGACGTGGGCGGCGAGACGGCTGAGCACGGAAGGCCCCCTGAAGTCGAGGCGGAACGGTGACGCAACCATCGTCCGGGGACCCCGAGGACCGGACATGAGCATCCGTACTCAACTGCCGTACGTACCGGGTACCCCGTCGTCATGAGCCCCGTCTACGCTGAGACCTGACAGGGCAGCAACCAGGGGCGGGGGAGGGCACGGTGGGGAGTCACGCACGGCGCGTCGCGCGCCTCGTACCCGCGATCCTCTGCGTACTCTGGTCCTTCCTGCTCGTCCCGGCATCCGCGACACCGACGCAGGGCGCGCCCGCGCCGAGCACCGCGACGTGGGGCGCCCCGGCGTCGAGCACCGCAACGAGCGGCCTCCCCGCCGCGAGTACCACCCCCCGAGCCCCCTCGCCCGCCGGTCCGCGCGCCGACTCGTCCGAGCCGCGCCTCGCGCCCGCAGCCGTCGTGGGGCTTCCGGCCGCCGTCGAGAACCCCGTGCGGTTCCCGGCGGCGCCCGCCGCTCCGCCCGCCGCGCCCGTCGACCTCTCCGTACCGGCGCGCGGTCTCCTCGAAGGCGACCCGCGCCGCGAGCGCGCGCCGCCCGGCGGCCACCACGGCCCGCACGCGTCGCGCGGGCCACCCTCCACCCGGCACAGCTGACGTCTCCCCGCGTCGCCGTCCGGGTCCTCGGCATGTCCACGGACCGGTCCTCGACGCGCATCCGACCGCACGCCCCGCACGGACAGCGGGCGCCGCCCCACCGAGGCGGCGTCCGCCGAGCCGTGCGCCCGCCCGTGGAGAACCCATGTCCTCTCGTGCCACGCTCCGGCGCGCGCTCCTCGCGCTCGCCGTCGTCGCCCTCTCCCTCTGGATCACCCTGACCACCCCGCCCCGCCTCGGACTCGACCTCCGCGGCGGCACCCGCATCGTCCTGCAGACCGAGGACGGACCCACCACCCGCGCCGACGCCGCCGCCACCGACCGCGCCCTTGAGGTGCTCCGCACGCGCGTGGACGGACTCGGCGTCGCGGAGCCCTCCCTCGCCCGCTCCGGCGAGCGCCGCATCGTCGTCGAACTGCCCGGCCTGCGCGACCCGCGCCGGGCCGCCGAGACCATCGGCCGTACGGCGCAGCTCACCTTCCACGCCGTCACCGGCACGGCCCAGGGCCCGGCAGGACCGGCCGCCGCCGACGGGACGCGCGTCCTGGCCGACCCCGACGCCCCCGGCAGCCATCTGGCGCTCGCCGCACCTGAGCTCACCGGCGACGGCGTGAAGAGCGCCGAGGCCGTCCTCGACACGGCGACCGGCCGCGGCTGGACCGTCGACCTCGCCTTCCGCGACGGTGCCGCGGACGCCTGGGCGCGGCTGACCGGCGCCGCCGCCTGCGCCGCCCCGGCCGACCCGGCGCGCCGGGTCGCGATCGTCCTCGACGACCGGATCGTCTCCGCACCCGGCATGCAGGCCGGTGTCCCGTGCGGAGCCGGCATCGGCGGCGGCTCCGCGCAGATCACCGGCGGGTTCTCCGCCCAGGAGGCACGCGACCTCGCGGCACTCGTCCAGGGCGGCGCGCTGCCCGTGCCCGTGACGACGGTCGAGCAGAGCACCGTGGGCCCCACGCTCGGCGCCGAGGCGATCCGCGCCAGTGCCCTGGCCGCGGCCATCGGCCTGGCCTGCACGGGCCTCTTCGTGATGGTGGTCTACCGGCTTCTCGGCGTCCTCGCGACGATCGCGCTCCTGTTGTACGGACTGATCTCGTACGCCGCCGTCGTCGCCGTGGGCGCCACCCTCACCCTGCCCGGTCTCGCCGGCTTCGTCCTGGCCGTCGGCATCGCCGTCGACGCGAACGTCCTGGTCTTCGAACGGGCCAGGGAGGAGTACGCGTTGCTCGGCCGGTCCGCCGGGCGGGACCTGCGGCGGCCGGTCGCGACGGCGTTCGGCAAGGTGTGGAGCGCCGTCGCGGACTCCCACATCACCACCCTGCTCGCGGCCGGCCTGCTGTTCGTCTTCGCCACGGGTCCCGTCAAGGGTTTCGGCGTGACGCTCGCGATCGGCGTCCTCACCTCGCTGATCACCGCCATGGTGGTCACCCGGCTCCTCGCCGACCTGACGCTGGGCCTGCCCGCCGTCCGTAGGCGCCCGGCGGTGACCGGCATGGCCGCGCTCGGCCGGTTGAGGACCCGGCTGGCCCGCCGTGTCCCGCGTCTGATGGCGCACCGGCGCCGCTGGCTGACCGCCTGCGCCGGGCTGCTGCTGGTGGCCCTCGCCGGAATCGGTGTGCGCGGAGTGGAGTTCGGCGTCGAGTTCACCGGCGGCCGGGTCGTCCAGTACACGGCCGAACGCCCGGTGGACGCCGACACGGCCCGTACGGCCGTCGCGGCCGCCGGTTTCCCCGACGCCGTCGTGCAGACGACCGGTGACGGTGCCGTCTCGGTGCGCGTCCGGGAGACCGGGGACGGCGAGCAGCGGGAGATCAGGGAGGCGCTCACCCGGGTCGCGGGCCCGGTGGAGGCCGAGCGCGACGATCTGATCGGCCCCAGCCTCGGCGGAGAACTGCGCACCCACGCCCTCCTGGCGCTCGGCCTGGCGGTGGCGGCGCAACTCCTGTACCTGACGGTGCGGTTCCGCTGGACGTACGCCACGGCGGCCGTGGCGGCGATGACGCAGGACGTCCTGCTGGTGGTCGGCCTGTTCGCGTGGCTGGGCAAGCCCGTGGACAGCGTCTTCCTCGCCGCGCTGCTCACCGTCGTCGGATATTCGGTCAACGACTCCGTGGTCGTCCTGGACCGGCTGCGGGAGCTGCGCCGCAGGGGCGGGGGCGTGCCGCTCGCGGACCTCGCCGACCGGGCCGTCGCCCAGACCCTGCCCCGTACGGTCAACACCGGCATGGGGGCGCTGTTCGTCCTGGTGGCGCTCGCGGCCCTGGGCGGGGACTCGCTCGCGGACTTCTCCGTCGCGCTCCTCGCGGGCGTCGTCCTCGGCATGGCGTCCACGGTGTTCACGGCGATGCCGCTGGCCGTCACCCTGGAGACCCGCCACCCGGTGCCGGCCGCGACCGCGCCGCGCCGGCGCGCGGGCGCCGTGGTCTGACGGAGCCGCGCCCGTCGCCCTCCTCATGTCGGGGGGCGACGGGCCGGCGTCCCGGTCAGGGCTTGTCGAACCAGGACAGGGCCGCGATCCGCCAGCCGTCCGGCGTCCGGACGAACTGGATCGTCTTGGTGCCCTCGCCCTCGTAGGGCTTGCCGTCCAGGACGCCGGACTTGCGGTAGGTGCCGAACCGCGAGGCGATGTCGCCCTCGATCCGCGTCTCCTCGGAGGTCTCCCACTCGGAGAACTCGACGAGCCGCCCGTCGGAGAGCAGCCGCTCGCGCGGCACGACGAACTCCTCCACGGAGTACGCGGTGAACGTGGGCGCGGTGCAGACGATGACCCCCTGGGGCAGGACGAGCCGCCGGATCCGGTCCACGTCGGGGGCCTTGCCGCCCCGGTTGTCGAACGCGCCGTAGAACGCGGCGGTCACCTGGTCAATCTCGGTCTTGGACATGACACGACCCTACGCCGCACGTCGAGCAGGGCCCCGCCCCCTGCGGGTGGATCAGCCGAGCTCCGCCTCGATCAGATCGGCGGCGCGGGGCGTGCCGCCCTCGCGAGCCATCGACGCCTGGATCTCCCGGGCGCGGCGCGCCACTTCGGGGTCGTCGACGAGCCCGAGCACGGCCTCCCGCAACCGTTCGGGGGTGACCTCCTCCATCGGCAGATGCCGTGCCACACCCAGGGACCGGAGCATGTCGGCGTTCGCGAACTGGTCGGTGGCCAGCGGCACGGCGACCATGGGCGTGGCGGTGGCGAGCCCCTCCTGGCTGCCGCCGGCTCCCGCGTGGGTGATGAACGCGTCTGTCTGGCGGAGGATCGCCAACTGGGGGACCCAGGAGTGCACTTCGATGTTCGACGGCAGCTCTCCGAGCTCGGCGGGGTCGACGAACCTGCCGATCTGCAGGACGAGGTGCCAGCCCGGGAGACCGGCGAAGGCCTCCACGCAGTCACGGTAGAAACCGGGCTGCTTGGTGAAGGAGGAACCGAGCGAGACCAGGACCACCTTCTCCGCCCCCGCCGGCCGCTGCCACTCGCCCTGTTCGGCGCGGGAGCCCTGGCAGGCCCCGACGAAGGTGTAGACGGACTCGTCGACCCGGTCGGCCTGCGGCTGGAGGGCCCGGGGGATGAGGACGATCGCGCGGCGCGGGCGGGCGACGAACCTGTCCGGGTGGGTGTCGATCCCGTGCCCGCCGAGCCACTCCTCGAAGCGCGCGTAGTAGGCCCGGCCGCGCGGTGAGGCCTTGAGCTCGGCGAACATCGGCTCGGCGACCTCTTCCTCGTACCCCTCCCACGGCACCAGGTTCGGCCACAGCGAGACGGCGGGCACGCCCCACGTGTGAGCGAGGACGGGGGCCGGATAGGCGGTGATGTCGTGGAGGACCAGGTCCGGCCGGTCGCCGTCGAAGGCCTCGGCGAGCTGCGGCAGCGCCTGCATCGCGTCGGCGAGGAAGGGTTCGAGGTTGTCGATCAGCTCGGTGCCCCAGGCGTCCGGGTCGTCGTCGGTCGGCAGGGTGGAGGTGTAGACGACGGGCGTCGCCCCGGTCTCCGCGACCTTCTCGGCGAAGGACGCGGGGACGGCGTAGCTGACGCGGTGGCCCCGGGCGACGAGCTCGCGGATGACCTCCAGGCTCGGGTTCACGTGGCCGTGGGCGGCGATGGAGAACATGGCGATGTGCGCGGGGGAAGGGGTGGTCATGACGACCACCCTAGGCGAGACGAAACGTATCGTCTACTTCTTTCGCGGGTGCAGGCTCGGCGGTGTCCAGTCGGCGTGCCGCAGGATGGCGCGCAGGGTCACGCCGTCCGGAGCCGCCCGCAGGGCCGTGTTGCGTACGGCGACGGCGAGCGGATGGGCGAGCTGCTGGCCCATCCGGCCGGCCCGGCGGGCGGCGCGGGCGACGGACTGGCTGCGCGGGCGCCGCTCGGCGTCGTACCGGGACAGTGCCGTGTCGACGTCGGGCGCGGTGGCGAGCGCGGCGGCCAGTGACACCGCGTCCTCGAGCGCCTGGCAGGCGCCCTGGCCGAGATTCGGGGTCATGGCATGGGCCGCGTCGCCGAGCAGGGCGACCCGGCCCACGACGAAGGAGGGCACGGGGGTGGCCAGTTCGTGGATGTCGTGGTGCAGCACGGCCTCGGGGCGGGTGGCCGCGAGCAGGGCCGGGATCGGCTCGTGCCAGTCCCGGAAACGGCGGCGCAGCACCTCCAGGGGGTCCCGATGGCGCACTCCCGGCGGGGAGTTGAGTACGGCGTGCCACTCGGCCCGTCCGTCGGCGAGGGCGATGTGCCCGAACTCGGCGCCCCGGCCCCAGGTCAGCTCGAAGTCGGACGCCGCCGGCACGGGGGAGTCGGTGAGGGCGCGCAGGACCGTCGAACCGCTGTACGTCGGACCCGGATGGCCCGGGAAGAGCAGGGCGCGGAGGCCGCTGTTCACACCGTCGGCGGCCACCACCAGATCCGCTTCTCGTACCCCGTCCCCGGTGACCACCCCCACCCGGTCCGCGGCGGCCAGGTCCAGGGAGGTCACCTCCGCCCCGACGGTCGGGCATCCTTCGGGCAGCGCCGCGCGCAGCAGCCGGTGCAGTGCGGCGCGCGGGATCCCGACGATCGGGGTGCCGAGCGCCCGCTCCAGGGCGGCCCCGTCCATCCGGGCCAGCCAGCCGCCGCCCGGGACCCGGGTGCCGCCGGTGTACTGGGGCCGGGCGGCCTCCCGTACTTCCGTGCCGACGCCCAGCGCGTCCAGGGCGCGGATGCCGTTGGCGTGGAGGGAGATCCCCGCGCCGGCGTCGCCGAGGGCCGCGGCGCGTTCGAGGACGGTCACCTCCCAGCCGGCCCGCCGCAGTCCGATCGCCGCCGCAAGGCCGCCGATCCCGCCACCGACCACCACCGCGTTCCCGCCGTCCATGCCAGGCACCCCTTCGTGCGGTTCTTCTACAGCTGTAGAAGAACCGTACTCCTGGCCTCTACAGGTGTAGAAAGGGGGGATGCCCGCCGACGCCCCCGCCCGACGCACCCTCCTCGCCGACACCGCCATCGACGTGCTCGCCGAGCACGGCATGCGCGGGCTCACCCATCGCGCGGTCGACCGGGCCGCGGGTCTGCCGCCCGGCACCACGTCCGCCTACCACCGCACCCGTCAGTCGCTCCTGACCGCGCTCGTCCGCCGCCTCGTCGAGCGCGACCAGGCCGAGATCCAGGAGGCCGGCCGGCGGGCCGGTGCCCTGCGCGACGCCGAGGAACTCGTCGCCGGGCTCACCGCGTTCGCCGGGCTCCGGCTCACCGGCGAAGGCCGCCGCCGTTCCCTCGCGCGCTACGCGTGCGCCCTGGAGAGCGTGCACCAGCCCGAGTTGCGGGAGATCCTCGTGCCGCGCGAGAACGCGGCCCGGCAGTCCGTCGAGGACTTCCTCGCCGCCCAGGGGCTCGCGGACGCCCGCGCGCGCACGGTCACCCTGCTCACCTGCGTGGACGGCCTGGTCTTCGACCGCCTGGTCAACGGCGGCACCGTCCCCGCCGAGGAGGTCCGCCGCCTGGTGACGGCCGCACTTCGCTGAGGGCGCGCGCGGGGGCGGCCGACGGGAGGTGGCCAACGGGAGGTGGCGGTGGGGTGAATGCTTGCCCGGGAGCTCTCGCGCACGTGTGATGTCCATGCCAAACTTCGGGTCGGTCCACGCCCACCGACCCAGGGGGAAGCAGTGAAGACACCCGCGTACGCCACCAGGGGCGCGCTCGCCCTCGCCGGCGCCCTCGCGCTGATCATCGCCCTGCCGGGCAGCGCGCTCGCCGCACCGCCCACCGCCCTGCCCGCCAACGCCGACGGCCTGGAGCAGACCTTCCAGCCGGCCTACGACTACGACACGGACGGCTGCTACCCCACCCCCGCGATCGGCCCCGACGGGACGCTCAACGGCGGCCTCAACCCCTCCGGCGCCCTCAACGGCCAGTGCCGTGACGCCTGGGACCTCACCAACACCAACGGGTACGCGCGCGCGAAGTGCAACAACGGCTGGTGCGCCGTCATCTACGGTCTCTACTTCGAGAAGGACCAGGCGGTGGCCGGCAGCAGCCTCGGCGGACACCGCCACGACTGGGAACACGTCGTGGTCTGGGTGCAGAACGACCAGGCGCAGTACGTCTCCACCTCCGCCCACGGCAACTTCGACATCTACGGCCGCGACCGGATCCGCTGGGACGGCACCCACCCGAAGATCGTCTACCACAAGGACGGCATCGGCACCCACTGCTTCCGCCCGGCGAACTCCAACGACGAACCGCCCGAGAACCACCAGCACACCTGGCAGTTCCCCGCCCTGGTCGGCTGGAACGGCTACCCCGCGGGCATCCGCGAGAAGCTCACCCAGGCGGACTTCGGCAGCGCGGTCTTCGGCCTCAAGGACGGGAACCTCGCCTCCCACCTGGCCAAGGCGAAGCCCGCCGGCATCCCCTTCGACCCGTACGCCTGATCGCGACCGGACACCCACCGCAGGCCGACAGGTCCTGGTCACGCGCGCGCGGGACGGGCAAGGTGGCCGGGACAGCACCCGGCGACCGGAAGGGACGACGCCCCCATGCCCCAGCAGTACGGCGACTACCAGAACGAGATCTACCTCAACGGGCTCTTCGGCGTCACACCCACCCTGCCGATGACCTTCGCCGATCTGGAGGCGAAGGCCCGCGCGGCCCTGCCGCCCTCGCTCTGGTCGTACGTCGCCGGCGGCGCGGGCGACGAGTACACCCAGGAGGCCAACGTCACCGCCTTCCAGCGGTGGGGGCTCGTCCCGCGCATGATGGTCGGCGCCGCCCAACGCGACCTGTCCGTCGACCTCTTCGGCCTCAAGCTGCCGTCCCCGCTGTTCATGGCGCCGGTCGGAGTGATCGGGCTCTGCGCCCAGGACGGGCACGGCGACCTCGCGACGGCCCGGGCCGCCGCCCGTACCGGCGTCCCCATGATCGCCTCCACACTCGGCGTCGACCCCATGGAACAGGTCGCCGCCGCGTACGGGGACACCCCCGGCTTCTTCCAGCTCTACACCCCCACCGACCGCGCCCTCGCGGAGAGCCTGGTGCAACGCGCCGAGGCGGCCGGCTTCCGGGGCATCGTCGTCACCCTCGACACCTGGATCACCGGCTGGCGTCCCCGGGACCTCGCCACCAGCAACTTCCCGCAGCTGCGCGGACACTGCCTGGCCAACTACACCAGCGACCCGGTCTTCCGGGCGCGCCTCGCCAAGACCCCCGAGGAGGACCCGGGCGCCGTCGTCGCGGAGTGGGCGGGGATCTTCGGCAAGCCGCTCGTCTGGGACCACCTCGCCTGGCTGCGCTCCCTCACCGACCTGCCGATCATCCTCAAGGGCATCTGCCACCCGGAGGACGTCCGCCGCGCCAGGGACGGCGGCGTCGACGGCATCTACTGCTCCAACCACGGCGGACGCCAGGCGAACGGCGGCCTGCCCGCCCTCGACGCCCTCCCCGGCGTGGTCGCCGCCGCCGACGGCCTGCCCGTGCTCTTCGACTCCGGCGTCCGCACCGGCGCCGACATCGTGAAGGCCCTGGCCCTCGGCGCCACGGCGGTCGGCATCGGCCGCCCTTACGCGTACGGCCTCGCCCTCGGCGGGGAGGACGGCATCGTCCACGTCCTGCGCTCCCTCCTCGCCGAGACCGACCTGATCATGGCCGTCGACGGCTACCCGACCCTGGACGACCTCCGCGCGGACGGCGCCCTGCGACCCGTCATGACGTACGGCGCGCCCGGGCCGCGAGGGAGGTGACGCGGCGGCGCCGTTCCTCACGTGCGCGCGTGTGCCGGTCCAGCTCTTCCATGAGGCGCCGACCACGGTGATCCGGTTCGAGTTCGTCGAGGACGCGGTCGATCTCGGCGAGCAGCGCGCCGTACAACTGCCAGCGCTCCGGATCCTGCGCCGCCTCCTCCCTCAGCAGCCGGGCGGCCTGGTCACGGGCGGCGCGGGCCGCCCCGAGCTCCTCGCCGAGGCGGCCCTCCGCCGTCTCCGCCTCCGCGCTCGAAGGCGAGGTGACGAGGCGGGCGAAGCTCATGAGGGTGTCCGCGAGGTGCCGCAAGGTCTCCCGCAGCGCGACACCCGTCTCCCGGCGCACGAGGGCGGCCCCGCGCCGTTCCTTCGCGAGGTCGGTCAGGGAACGGGTGAGGACGCGGAGCACGACCGCGCAGATCTCCAGGGTGTCGAGGCCCGTGCGCAGCACGATCCGGTGCAGCAGCCCCTCCTTGACCCGCGGGTTGAGCCGGAGGCTGTCCTCCGCCTGCCGCAGGGCCGCGTCGACGTCCGCGACGTCGTTGTCGAGGCGCCGCGCCTCGTGCAGCCGTGCCGCCGCCCGCTCCACCGGAGCGGGCGGCGGGCCCGCCTCGGGAACCGGGGCCGGTCCGGGCCGGGCGTCCGGGTCGGCGAGCTCCTCGCCGACGTCCAGGAGCAGTCGCCGCATCCGCCGGGCCAGGTCCACGATCGAGTCCCCGGCGGTGTCCACCCAGACCGGCGGGACGAGCACGACGTTGAAGAGCAGGCCCACCACGGCACCGATCAGCGTCTCCAGGACGCGGTCCCAGGCGGTGTCGGCGACCTGGGTGACACCGAGGACCAGCATCGCGCTGATGGCCACCTCGGGCACGAACTCCTCCACCCGCACGAACCGGCCCACGACGAGGGACGCCAGGATGATCAGGGCGAGGCTCCACCAGCTGAGTCCGACGAGCGCGCTGAACGCGATGGCGATGAGCACGCCCACCACGACGGAGTTCACCCGCCGCAGGCTCGTCGTGAGCGTCGAGTACAGCGTCACCTGGACGACGAGCAGCGCGGTGAGCGGGGCGGTCAGCGGCGCCGGTTCGGCACTGAGCCGGAGGGCGACGACGTACGAGAGCGTCGCCGCCGCCGTGGATCGCACCGTCTGCACCACCACCGGGTCCCGACGCCACCGCCGCCACCACTTCCAGCGCCGCCACGGGCGGGGAAGGACGCGTGGGACGGAGCGGTGCGGCATGGATCCTTCTCCGGCGGTCGGGGAGCTGCGGGTGCCTTC
This sequence comes from Streptomyces sp. NPDC044003, assembly GCF_056435185.1. Classification (NCBI taxonomy): domain Bacteria; kingdom Bacillati; phylum Actinomycetota; class Actinomycetes; order Kitasatosporales; family Streptomycetaceae; genus Streptomyces; species Streptomyces sp. NPDC044003. The sequence continues at coordinate 110,758 of NZ_JBWKFA010000009.1, forward strand.
CCGCCGCCACGCCATCAAACCGCGACGCTCGGTGCTGCCGCGGGCACGGGCCCGCCGACGCGCCGGAGACCCCGGCGCGATGCCGGGGTCTGTCGGTGCTGCCGGTCAGCCGGACAGGGCGGACGCGAGCCGGTCCACCGCCTGCTGGGCGACCGCGGTGTCCGTGCGGTCGGCCGCGTCGCGCAGGGCATGCAGCGAGGCGGCGATCCGGTCCGCCCGGGCGGAGTCCGTGTCGTGCTTGACGCGGTCCCAGGTGAGTTCGAGGCAGGTCGCGTCACCGGCGATCGCGCCCGCGTCCCGGGCGGCGGCGTCCAGCGCGGACTGGCGCGCCCACAGCCCCATCCGGGCGGCCTCGACCGTCGCGAGCGGCTCGTAGCGCAGGTGCAGGTCGAGGTCGTTCTGGGCGACCCGGAGCGCCGCACCCCGGACGAGATCGGCATCGCGCGCCTTGACGGCCGTGGTGAGCGAGTCGAGGTCCCGGTCCATCTGCTCGACGAGCAGCCGGGGCACCTGGTCGGCGGCACGGTACGCGTCCCAGGCGGCGCGCACCTTCGCCACGTTCGCCTCGGTCGCCCCGGTGTGCGCCGCGCGGACCGCTGCCGAGAGGGCCGCGAGTTCGGCGGGTACGGGGCCCGGGGTGACGTCCGTCGGTACGGCCAGCGAGATCGCCTCCAGGTCGGCGCCGGGCTCGTCGATGGTGAGCTCGCCGTACCCGGGGGCGATGACCTTGTCCTCGCGCGAGCCGTCCTGGTTGAGCTCGCTCGTGGTGATCGCGCCCTTGACGGGTCCGTACGGCCCCGGGACCGTCTGCCCGGCGGCCTTGACGGTGACCTGCTCGAAGACCACGCCCGGGCTGTTCTCCGGCCGGAACACGTCACCGGCCTTCGGCTCGTGGGGCATGATCATCGCGGCCGGTCCGCTCTTCCCGGACCGCCAGGTGCCGCCGGTGTCCGCGACCACCCCGTTCTCGTAGTTGAAGACGTCCTCGCCGAGGTACCAGACCGATCCGTCGTCGGCCTGCGCGAACCAGTCCGTCGCGACCTCCTTGACCCGCCCGTCCGAGAGGGACATGTACTGGAGCGTGCGTGCCCGGACCTGCTCGCCGTTCACGGTGACGGTCTTGATGTCGGGCAGCAGCGTGAGCTCGGTGCGGAAGGGCTTCCCGTCGACGTGACCGTCGTAGATCACCTGCTGGATCCGCGAACTGGCGTGGAGCGGGTTGGTGATGTCCGTCGGCCGGCTGAACACGGGCGTTGCCAGGTCGACCCGGTCCTGCTCCGGGGCGAGCGGCAGACACGTGTCGGTCTTCTGGCCGCCTTCCTCCACGATCCGTACGCATTCGGAGCCCGCCGCGGGGGTCCCGCTCGCGGCTCCGCCGCCGACGGCACCGGCGGTGCAGCCGCCGGTCGAGAGGGTCGCGGCCAGGACCGCGCACACCGCGGCCGCCGGATATCTGTTCCTCATGGCTGCCTCCTCTGCCGTGACATCGACGCTGCCACCCGGGTGCTGAAGGGAGCCTGAACGGAACTGAACCGGTCTTCAGGAGCGGTGGCGCGGCCTCAGACCTCCGGGTCCGCCGGGAGCACCACCTCGAAGCGGGCCCCGCCGAGGCGTCCGTCGGTCACCGTCGCCGTGCCACCGTGCGCCGCGACCAGTTCGGCGACGATGGCGAGCCCGAGGCCACTGCCGGCCGTGCTGCCCGCGTCGCCCCCGTCGGCCGTCGAGCGGGACCGCGCCTCGTCGAGGCGTACGAACCGTTCGAAGACCCGCTCGCGATCTGCCGGCGGCACGCCGGGACCGTCGTCCTCCACGCCCAGTACGACGCGGCCGTCCGGCAGCTCGGCGAGGTCGAAGGCGACCTCGGAGCGCGCGTGCCGGGCCGCGTTGTCGCTCAGGTTGCGCACCACCCTGCCCAGGCCCCGCGGGTCCGCCCGCCGCCGGGCCGCCGACACCCCGGCCGTACTGATCCGTAGCCCGGGCGCCGTCTCCCGCAGTCGGTGCGCCTCGTCGAGGAGCAGGTCGTCGAGATCCACCGGCCGCAGCCGGGGGCGCAGCGCGTCCTCGTCGGCGCGGGCGAGCAGCAACAGGTCGTCGACCAGCCGCTGGATCCGCAGATCCTCGGCGAGCACCGTCCTGGCCAGCCGTTCACTCGTCGACCGGTCCGTCAGCCGGTCGGGGTGGGCGAGCGCGACCTCGACGTGCTGGCGGATGGACGCCACCGGGGAACGCAGCTCGTGCGAGGCGTCGGAGATGAACCGGCGCTGGGCGCCCTGTGCCCGTTCGAGCCGGTCCAGCATGCGGTTCATCGTGGTGGCGAGGCGTCCGATCTCGTCGCGGCCCGGCGGAAGCGGCACCCTGCGGTGCAGCTCCGCCGCCGAGATCGCGTCCACCTCCCTCCTGATGGCCGCCACGGGCGCCAGCGCCCGCCCGACCGCCATCCAGGTCGTGCCGGCCACCACGAGCATCAGCAGCGGCAGCCCCGTGAGCAGCAGCCGGGTGACGATCCGGGTCGATTCGTCGACCGTGACCAGCGTCTGCCCGGACAGTACGGTCCGGACCCCGCCGGGCCCTTCGGCGGTCACCGCCACCACCAGGAACCGGTCCTCGTCCAGGGGCGTGGTGAGGATGGCCTCGGTGCCCTTGCGTGGGTCGGCGAGGGCCGGCAGACGCGCGGCTTTCGGGCTGCCGGCGATCACGTCTCCCCGGGCGTCCAGGACCTGGATGAACTGTTCGTCCTGCTCGCTCACGGTCAGCGACGGCACCCCGCGCCCGGACTCGATGACGGCCGCCACCTGCTCGGCCCGGTCCCGCGCTGCCTGCCGTACGTCGTCGGTGAGCTCGGCCCGCATGAGCGCGACCAGGGCCACCGCTCCCGCGACCACGCCCACCGCCACGACGAGGACGGCCGCCACGGTCGACCGGAACCGTACGCCCATGGCCGCCTACCCCCCGTCGGGGGCCAGGCGGTAGCCGCAGCCCCGTACGGTCTCGATGGACGCCCGGCCGAAGGGCCGGTCCAGCTTGTTCCGGAGATGCCGGACGTAGACCTCGACGATGTTCGGGTCGCCCTCGAAGGCGTCGTCCCAGACGTGCGCGAGGATCTCGCGCTTCGACACGGTCTCGCCGCGCCGGCGCAGGAGGAACTCGAGCAGTGCCAGCTCCCGGGCGGTCAGCTCGACCCGTACCGCACCCCGTGACACCTCCTTGGCCGCCGGGTCGAGGCGCAGGTCGCCGGCGGTGAGGGCGGCGGGCCGCTCGCGCGGTTCGCGGCGCAGCAGCGCACGGAGCCGGGCGAGCAGCACCGCGTACGAGAAGGGTTTCGTCAGGTAGTCGTCGGCGCCCGCGTCGAGCCCCTCCACCTCGTCCCACTCGCCCTCCTTGGCGGTGAGCATCAGGATCGGGGTCCAGTTCCCCTCGGCGCGCAGGGTGGCGCAGACGCGGTAGCCGTTCAGGCCGGGGAGCATGATGTCGAGGACGATCGCGTCGTACGCGTGCTCGCGCGCCCGCCACAGGCCGTCCGTGCCGTCCAGGGCGACGTCGACGGCGAAGCCCTCCGCCTCCAGGCCGTTGCGGAGCCCCTCGGCGAAGCGCTCCTCGTCGTCCACGATCAGAACCCGCATGTCCCGATTGTGACCCGCGTCACCTGAACCCGGGCTGAAGGGCACGCGGTGCCGCCCGCCTCGGCGAGCGGCACCGCGCGGCCCCACCCGTCCTACGACCGGGCCAGGAGACCTGTCGCGCCGGCGGGCTCCGCGGGCGGGGTGGTGCCGTAGACGTCCGGGCTGATCCTGTAGCCGCGCGCGTCCTGCCTCAGGACCTCCCTGTCGACGGCCGCGAGCTCCTTGGGGCTCAGCTGGGTGAACTCGGTCAGGGACAGGGTCTCCGGGTTCTCCTCGCCCACGGGCTCCACCTTGATGTTGCCCACCTGCGGCGCGTAGGACTTCCGCTGGTGGCCGCCCTCGGGGTCGAGCGGCGCGAACTCGTCCGTCACCAGGACGTTCTGGAAGCAGCCGACCTCGACGCAGACGCTCTGGCCGGTCTGGAACACCGTGGCACAGTCCCAGAAGCCGATCTCGGGCGCCAGGCCCTCGGTGTAGGTGGGGCTGCCCACCCGCGGCCTGGCGAGCATGGCGATGCCCGCCTGGGCGTCCTGCACGCCGGAGATCCAGGTGTCGGGCGCGCCGACGAGCCGGCCGTTCTCGTAGAGCTCCGGGTACTCCCCGAGGCGCCAGACCGCTCCGCGCCAGTCCTGGGCGAAGAACGCCAGCTCCGACTCCTCGACCTTCTTGCCGTTGAGGTCCTGGTCGTACACCACCACGGTGCGCACGCCGTCGATGACCTTGGTCAGGTCGGTCACCGTCGTCACCACGGTGTGGTCCTCACCGGCGACGTCGCCGGTGAGGACCAGGCGGGTACCGGGCCTCAGCGGAAGGAACCTGTTGGTCACCCTCGGGAGAGCGGGGAACGTGTACGGGCGGAGGGCGGGGGGCCCTGGGCAGTCACCCTGCGCCCGCGCGCCGGGTTTCGCCGGGGCGGGAGAAGGCGCCTGGGGGGTACTGGTGGCCTCCGCGCCGGGGGCCAGCAGCAGTGCGGCGACGATCGGGCTCAGCAGGGCAGCGGCCGCGCGGATGCGACGGGGCATTCAGCTTGATCCTCTCGGTGGAGCCAGGGTGGGGCTCCACCGAGAGGCGGCGGCCCCGTCCGCCGCCTGCCTCAGTGCGTGGCGGCCGCCTCATGCTGCGGCCTGTGGCGCCTGAATCCCTTGCCGAAACGCAGGTACAGGGAAGGCACGACGAGCAAATTCAGCAAGGTGGACGTAACCAGACCGCCCACGATGACCACGGCGAGCGGGTACTCGATCTCGTGGCCCGGCCGGTTGCCGAGGAAGACCAGGGGCAGCACCGCGAGTCCGGTCGCCAGCGAGGTCATCAGGATGGGGGAGAGCCGTTCGCGCGCACCGCGCAGCACCAGGGCGGGCCCGAAGGCCATGCCCTCGTGCTCCTCCAGGTGCTGGCAGTGGTTGATCAGCAGGATGCCGTTGCGCGCGGCGATGCCGAGCACGGTGAAGAAGCCGACCAGGGAACCCAGCGAGATGTTCCCGCCGGCGATCCAGACCGCGAGGACACCGCCGACCAGGGCCATGGGCAGGGTGAGGAAGGACAGCAGGGCGAGCCGCCAGCTGCGGAAGGAGGCCTGGAGCAGCACGAAGATCGCCAGAGCCGCGAAGATCGCGCTGTAGAACAGGACCCGCTGGGCGGCCTGCCGCTCCTCGTGCTCCCCGAGCAGCTCCGTGTGGTATCCGCGGGGGAAGTCGGTGGAGTCGATCGCCCGCTCGACGTCCGAGACGACGGCGCTGAGGTCGCGTCCGGAGGCGCTGGCGTTCACGTCGAGGTGGCGCGAGCCGTTCTCACGCGCGATCAGATTCGGCTGCGGCTCGATGGCCACCTTGGCGACGTCACCGAGCGGCACCGTGGTGCCGGAGGGCGTGTCGATCGGGAGCCGGCTGATGGCCGCCACGCTGCTGCGGGTCTCGGGGGTGCTCCACACCATCGTGTCGTAGGCCCGGCCGCCGCGGAAGATGTCTCCGACCTCCTCGCCGGCCACGAGGGTGGACGCGGCGCGGCGCACGTCACCGGGCTTGAGCTCGTACTTCGCCGCCTTGTCGACATCGACCGTCACCTGGACCTGGGGGATGTCGACCTGGAGGTCGGCGTGGACGTCGGCGGTGCCGGCGATCTTGCCGATCTTCTCCTGGAGTTCCAGGCCCTTCTCGCGCAGGACCTTCTGGTCCTGGCCGTAGAGACGGATGACGATCGGATACTTGGAGCCGGTGAGCACCTCGTCGACGCGCTCGTTGAGGTACGTCTGGACGTTCTGTTCCATGCCGGCGTAGCGCGCCACGGTCTCCTTGATCTGGTTGAGCGTCTTGTCGTAGTCGGCCTTGGGGTCGATGCTGATCCAGCCCTCGCCGAAGTTGACGCCGGCGATCTCGTCGCCCAGGAACGCCTGTCCGATGTGGGCCCCGAAGACGTTGCGCACTCCGGGGATGGCCCGCACCTCACGGCTCACCTGGGTGACCATGCGCCGCTCTTCCTGCACGGACGTGCCGGGCGTGGAGATGAAGTGCATCAGGAAGTCCCGCTCCTTGAAGGCGGGCATCAGGGACTGGCTGAGTTGTGGCACGAGGAGCGCCGCGACGAGCACGAGCACGCCGGACACCAGATAGGCGTGCACCGGCCGCTTGATGATGCGCCGGAGCCCGGCCGTGTAGCCGGTCTGCAGCCAGCGCAGCAGCGGGGACTGCCGGCGTTCCACCTTCGCCTTGCGCAGCATGATCAGGCACAGGGCCGGGGTGACTGTCAGGGCCACGACCATGGAGGCGAGGATGGCGAACGTGTAGGAGACGGCGAGCGTCCGGAAGAACGAGCCCGCCACTCCCTGGAGCAGGAACACCGGCACGATGGCCACGACGATGATCATCGTCGCGTAGACGATCGGGCTCCGGACCTCCAGCGAGGCGTTCAGGATGACCTTCGCCACCGAGGTGTCACCGCCGGCTTTCCGGCGTTCGCGCAGGCGTCTGAGGATGTTCTCGACGTCGATGATCGCGTCGTCCACGACGGCGCCCAGGGCGATCACGAGTCCGGCGAGGGCCATGGTGTTGATGGTGTCCCCGCGCCAGTGCAGCACCAGCACGGCCGCCATGAGGGACAGCGGGATCGTCAGCAGGCTGATCAGCGCGACGCGCCATTCGTAGAGGAAGGCCGCGAGGACCACGACGACCATCAGGAACCCGAGCACCAGGGCCTGGGTCAGATTGTCGATCGCGGTGTGGATGAAGTCCTCCTGCTGGAAGACGGTCGTGTCGAACGTGACGCCGGGCAGGCCGGGTTCGAGGGACTCGATGGCCTTCTCGACGTTCCTGGTGATCTCCGGGGTGTCGCCCCAGGGCAGCTTCTCGACGATCAGCAGCAGACCGGGGTCGCCGCCGATGACGGCGTCGCCGATGAGCGGCTGGGGGGCCTCCTTCACGAGGGCGACGTCCCCGAGCCGCACGGTGCGGTCGCTCTCCGCGCGCACCGGCACCTGGGAGAGGTCATTGGGCGTCACGACCGGCAGGACGTGCCGGATGCCGAGGCGCTGCGTGGGGGTCTCGATCCAGCCGCCGGTGCCGATGACGGAGCCCGCGGTGAACTTGAGCAGACCGGAGTCGACCGAATCGCCGGTGGCTTCCATGACGTCGTCGAGACTGACCTTGTGGGCCTGCATCTTGAGCGGGTCCACCTGCACGGTCATCATCTGCAGCCGCTCGCCGAAGATGCTCACGTTGGCGACACCGGGCACCCGGAGCAGACGGGCCCTGACCTCCCAGTACGCCGTCATGGACATGGACATCAGAGCCTTGTCGGAGTGGTCCTGCGAGGACATCCCGATCTTCATGACACGGCTGGTCGCCGCGACGGGCGGCATGATCACCGGAGGGGCGGCCCAGGTCGGCAGCGAGTGCGACACCTGCGCCACCCGTTCCTGGACCTCCTGCCGTGCCTTGAAGATGTCGGTGCCCTCGTGGAAGATCAGCTGGATCGACGAGAGCTGCGCGACGGACTCGGAGCGCAGGTCGTCGAGTGAGTCGAGCCCGTTGAGGGACTGCTCCAGCGGAACGGTGACCAGGGACTCCACGTCGGCCGTGGACAGGCCGAGGCAGGTCGTCTGGATCTCGACCCGCGGCGGCGCGAACTCGGGGAAGACGTCCACCCGCTGCTGGGGCAGCGAGGTGATGCCGACGACCATCATCACGGCGGCCGCGGCGACCACGAGGTAGCGGAAGCGCAGGCTGAAACCGACGATCCAGCGCATCAGGGTGCGGCGTTCCTCACTCATTCGTGCTCGCCGTCCGTCTCGTACTCGATGCCCAGCAGTTCTGCGGCCCCGACCGTCACCACGGGGGTGCCCGTCGCGAGGCCGGAGGTCACGACCGCGTCGTGGTCACCGAACTGCCCCAGTTGGACGGGGGTCCGGATGTACACGAAGGGCTCCGGGTTGGTGAAGGCGAAGGTCTTGCCTTCCGGGTCGTAGACCACCGCCTTCAGCGGGATGAGTGTCCGCGCCGGTCCGGTGCCGTCCAGCGGCGCCTGCCGCAGCGGCTCCGTCGTGAGGTGGATCCGCTCGACCGTGTCCTCGGCCAGGGTCAGGTGGGGGATCTTCCCCTCCTCGACCTGTTCGATCTCGGCGGGCGGCGCCTCCGAGTGTTCGGCGGCCGAGGCCGAGGAGGAGTCCGAGTTGCTGCAGGCCGACAGGCCCGCCCCGCCGGCGAGCAGCAGTCCCGCCGCCGACAGGCCCACGGCCCACCGGCGCCGGGTACGACGCCGGCGGGTACCGCCGGAGGGTGTGGCGTTGCGTTCCGTCCTGCCGTCGTCCGCGGCCGCCGTGTCCGGGGCCTGACCTGCCGTCGCCGGAGCCGGCTCCGGGCCGGCGGGACGCCGCCTGACGCCTCCGGGGGAGGGGAAGAAGCGGATGTACAGGGCGGGCACGATGAACAGCGTGACGAGGGTCGAGGTGACCAGTCCGCCGAGCACGACGACGGCCAGCGGGTGCAGCACCTCCATGCCCTCGACGGTGCCGAGGAAGACGGCGGGCAGCACCGCGACGGCCGTGGCCAGCGCGGTCAGCAGGACCGGGCCGACCCGGTCGCGGGTGGCGTCGACGATGCGCTGCGGGTCGACGGTGCCGTCCGCGCGCGGCTCGACCTCCTGGTAGCCGCGGATGAGCAGCACCAGGTTGCGCACGGCGATGCCCAGCACGAGCAGGAGGCCGCCGAGCGCTCCGATCGACATGATGCCGTCGACGGCGAACGCGGTCAGCACACCGCCCACGCCGGCCAGCGGCAGGGCGAGCAGGACGAGCGTCGCCGCACGCCAGCTGCCGAAGACCGCCTGCAGGAGGAGGAAGGTGCCCAGCAGCGCGGCGGCCGCGAGCGCCGCGATGCGCAGGTCCTGGCTCTGCTGGTGCGCGACGTCGCTCTGCACCTCGGCGTGGTACTCGTACGGCATCGGCATCGCCTGGACGCGGTTCCTGACGTCGTCGAGCACGGAGTTCAGATCACGCCCGCTGACGTCGGCGACGACGGCGAGGCTGCGCGAGGTGGCTTCGTGCTGGATGACCGTCGGGTACGGGGTGACGCGGACGGCGGCGACGTCGCCGAGGCGCACATGCCCGCCGTTCGGTGTGTCGATCAGAAGGTTCTGGACGTTCTGCGGGGCGGACCGTGTCGCGGGCGAACCCCACACCACGACGTCGAAGACCTTCTGCTCCTCGTAGAGGCTGCCCACCGGCAGGCCGGAGAAGTAGGTGGCGGCCGTGCGGCGGACGTCACCGGGCTTGATCCCGTGGCTCCGGGCCGCCGCGAGGTCGACCTTGACCTCCAGGGTCGGCTCCTCGACCACGTTCGGGACCTGCGGCCGGACGACTCCGGGCACCTGCGCGATGGCCTTGCTCACCTGCTCGGCCTGCTGCTGCAGCACGCGCAGGTCGTTGCCGTAGACGCGCACGACGACCGGTGCGCCGTCGCCGTCCTCGGCCCGGACCTCGTTCAGCCGTGCCAGCGGATACGTCATCACTTCACTGTCGAGGCCGGTCTGGTCGTCCATGGTGCGGTGGACCGCGGCGACGGTCTTGCCGTAGTCGGCCGAGCTCTTCAGGTTGACCCAGAACTCACCGGAGTTGACGTTGACGACCTGGTCGGACTCCCGGGCGCGGCCGACGTGGGCCCCGACGCTCTCGACGCCCGGCACGGCACGCAGGTCGTGGGCGGCCGCCTGGCCGAGGCGGTCCATCTCCGGCAGCGAGGTACCGGGCGGCGCCTCCACACGGATCAGCAGCGCACGCTGGTGCAGGGCCGGGATGGGCGACGCGCCGTCGAGCTGCGGCCACACCGCGAAGGCCGCGCCGGCCAGCACGGCGGCCGCGACCAGCGCCCGGCCCGGCCGCAGCAGGGTCTTCGGGCCGATCCGGTCGAAGCCGCGGTGGAGCCAACCGAGCACCGGGTTGCGGTGGTGTCCCAGCCTGGTGCGCGCGAGCAGCATGGCGGCCAGCACGGGCGTGAGGGTCAGGGCGACGACGGTGGAAGCGATCACCGCGAGCACGTAGGACAGGGCCAGTGGCCGGGCGAACGCTCCGCCCACCCCGCTCAGGAACACGATGGGCACCACGGCGAGCAGCAGGATCAGGGTGGCGAAGAAGGCAGGCCGGCGCACCGCCGCCGTGGCGTCGACCACGACCTCGGACACCGAGCGGCGTTCGCCGGATCTCCGGCCTTCGCGCTGGAACTGGCTCTGAATCCGGTCGAATCCGATCACGATGTCGTCGATGACGGCGCCGAGAGCGATCGTGAGACCGGCCAGGACCATCATGTTGAAGGGCGAACCACGCAGGTAGAGCACCCACAGCGCGGCGATCTCGGCCATCGTGATCGAGACGAGGCTGATCAGGCCGACGCGCCAGGAGAGGAAGTACAGGCCGAGCAGCGCCGAGACGGCGGGCACGGCGATGAGCGCCCACACACCCACGTTGTCGAGCGCCGTGTCGACGAAGGACGCCGGCCGGTACACATGGGTGTCGACGGTGATGCCGGAGAGTCCGGGCTGGAGCGACGTCATCGCCTCTTCGACGGCGTGGGTGACGTCACGGGTGTCGGCGCCGGGGAACTTCTCGATCACCAGCATGATTCCGGGGCCGCCGCCCAGCATCACGTCGCCGATGAGGGGCTGGTGGTCCTCCACCACGGTGGCGACGTCACCGATGCGCAGCCGCTTGGCGGCGGTGTCGTCCAGGGCCACGGACGCCAGGTCCTGCGCCTTGGTGATGGGCAGCACGTGCTGGATCGCGAGGCGCTGGCTCGGGGTGTCGATGAACCCGCCGGTGCCCGGCGTCGAGGCCTCCACGAAGGTCAGCGGCGACACCCACAGCGCGTTGCCCGTCGTCCGGACCACCTGGTCGAGGGAGACGTTCCGGTCCCGCAGCTGCTCCGGGTCGATCTGGACCTGCAGCTGCCGGTCCTGCTCACCCCAGATGACCACGTTCGCCACACCCGGGATGCCCATCAGGCGCGGCTTGATGTTCCACCGCGCGAGGACGGACATGTCGATGCGGGAGACGTCCTTCGAGGAGAGCCCGATCATCATGACCCGGCTCGTCGACGAGAGCGGCTGGATCATGACCGGCTGCTTGCCCACCTGGGGCAGACCGGCCACCTGGATCAGGCGTTCCTGGACGGCCTGCCTGGCCTTCTGCTCGTTCGTGCCCGGCTCGAAGACGAGGTCGACCGAGGACAGACCGGGGGCCGACTCGGACGTGATCTCGTCGAGCCACGCCACGCCGTTGAGCAGGTCCTGTTCCATCGGGACGGTGATGAGCTGCTCGACCTCGGCCGCGGACAGTCCCGGCGCCTCGGTCTGGATCTGCACCTGCGTCGGTCCGAACTCCGGGTAGACGTCTGCCGACGCCGCCCGTGGGAGCTGGATGAACCCCAGGGCCATCACGGCCGCTGCCACACCGAGGATCAGGTTCCGGAACGTAAGACTGAGAGAAAGGATCTTGTGGACCACGGCAGGGTCCTGCCTTCCAGAGCGACTGCGCGCTCCACCGACCCTGCCCCCGGGCCCCTTCCCCAGGGCCTGACGAGAGCGATGGACCGCGCGCCGGGCGGACGGCCTACCGGGCGCACCTGCGAGGGACGTCCGTCCTGCTGCGGCATCAGTCGCCGGCGTCGGCCGGCGGTGGTGAGGGTTCCCGGCCGAGACGGCCGACCTCGTACTCATGTCCGGCAAGAGCTATAAACCGGCCGAACCGCCAGCCATGTCTATAGCGGATACGTACGGCGTAAATGTACCCCGTAGGTGAAGAAACTGTCAATTTCCCCCCAAATAGGATTAGCTACGAGATGGCCGGATTTCAACCCCCCCTAGGCGCCTGCGCCGAGCTTGTCGTGCCGCTTGGTTAGGGTGACGAGGAGAGGTCGGACAGGACAGGGGGCTCGCGTGGGATCGCCTGGCGGGAAGGGTCACCACCACACGCCGAACGGGCGCGAAGGGCCGGCGGCCGGCAGGTCGGCGCCCGCGGCGCTCGGGGCGACCGCGTCCCTCGCCGCCCTTGCACTCCTCGTGCTCGGCGTCCGGTACGCGGGCGACACCCGGCCCGCACGCGTGGACGCATGGATCCAGCCCGTGTTGGAGGATGTCCGGCCGCCCTGGGCGCACGCCGCCGAGGCCGTCGACTTCCTGGGCGAACCCGCCGGAGCGGTGCTGTCGATCGTGGCCGTCGTGACCGCCTGTCTGCTGCTCCGGCGGCCGCGCCTCGCGGTGCTCGTCGTCGCCGGCTCCGGACTGACCGTGGCGGCGACGAAGGTGCTCAAGTCCCTGGTGGGACGCACCATCCACGGCGACAACCTGTCCTTCCCGAGCGGGCACACCGCCTTCCTCACCGCGCTCGCCCTCGTGGTGGCGCTCCTCGCCACCGACCGCCTCGGCCTCGGCAGAACGGCCGGCAGTGTGCTCGTGCTCGCCACGGCGCTGGTCGCCGGAGCCGCCATGGGCTGGGCGCAGGTGGTCACGGGCGCGCACTACCCGACCGACACCGTCGGCGGCTGGTGCACCGCGCTCGTGGTGGTACCGGCGACGGCGTGGCTGATCGACCGGATCGCCGACGACGGCCCCCGGCAGCGCCGCTGACGTCACGTCACCGGCGCCCCCGCTGACGTCACGTCATGCCAGGCGGCGGAACACGGGCTTCACCGGCCGCCCGGCCAGCCAGGGCGTGGGATCCCCGGCGTCCAGCGCCTTCCGGTACACGGCACACGCCTCGCCCACCACCTCGACCGTGCGGTCGATGTCGGCCTCGTCGAGCGCGCTGCTCACCACGAACGACGGGGCGAGCACCCCGCCCGCCAGGAGCCGGCGCAGGAACAGGGTGCGGTACTCCTGGGACGGCTGCCCGTTCTCGTCGAGGGTGCCGAAGACCAGGTTGCTGGCCCGGCCCCGTACGACGAGGTGGTCGCCGACGCCCATGCCGGCGGCCACCTCGCGGACACCGGCGGCCAGGCGCTCGCCCAGGGCGTGCAGTCGTGCGGTGATGCCCTCCTCGACGTAGGTCGCGAGCACGGCCATCGCGGCGGCGAGCGAGTGGGTCTCGGCGCCGTGCGTGGTGGACAGCAGGAACACCCGGTCGCCGGAGTGACGCAGCCCGCCCCGCTCCATCAGCTCGCGGCGCCCGGCGAGCGCGGAGACGGCGAACCCGTTGCCCAGCGCCTTGCCGAACGTGGAGAGGTCGGGGACGACGCCGTACAGGCCCTGGGCGCCCGCCTCGGACCAGCGCAGTCCGGTGATCATCTCGTCGAAGACCAGGACGCAGCCGTGCCGGTCGGCCAGCTCGCGCAGGCCCGCGAGGTATCCCGGCGGAGGTTCGGTGTGGCCGGCGGGTTCGAGGATCAGGCAGGCGACCTCGCCCTGATAGCGGGTCAGCAGTTCCTCCGTGGCCGTCAGATCCCCGTACGGGAACGCGACGGTGAGCTCGTTCGTCGCCGCCGGTATGCCGGCGGACATCGGCGTGGTGCCGATGAACCAGTCGTCGACGGAGAAGAACGGATGGTCACCGCAGATGGCCACCCGCGGGCGCCCCGTGACGGCGCGGGCGAGCCGCACCGCGGCGGTGGTGACGTCGGAGCCGTTCTTCGCGAACTTCACCATCTCGGCTGTCGGCACCGTGGCCAGGAACCGCTCCGCGGCCTCGACCTCCAGGATGGACGGCCGGACGAAGTTGCTGCCGCGGTCGATCTCCCGCCGCACCGCCTCCAGGACGCGCGGGTGGGCGTGGCCGAGACTGACCGACCTTAGGCCCGAGCCGTACTCGATGTAGCGGTTGCCGTCGACGTCCCACACATGGGCACCGCGGCCGTGACTGATGACCGGGGCCAGGTGTTCGGGGTACTGGTCGTCGCCTTTGGCGTAGGTGTGCGCGCCCCCGGGGATCAGGGCGTGCAGCCGCTCGTTCGCCGTCCGCGACCGCGGCAGGCGGAGGTCTTCGGTGTCCATGCTGTTCTCACTTCTCCGCTTGCTTCAGGGCCTCGGCGAGGCGCGGCGCCTCCCGGTCCCGCAGGGACATCGAGGTGACCGGCAGCGGCCAGGGGACGGCGAGCTCCGGGTCGTCGAAGGCGATCGTCACGTCCTCGGCCGGATCGTGCGGGCGGTCGATCCGGTACGAGGTGTCGGCGGTCTCGGTCAGCGCCTGGAAGCCGTGCGCGCACCCCGCCGGGATGTACAGGGTCGCCTGCGTCTCGCCGGACAGCTCGAAGGAGGCCACGTTGCGGTAGGTCGGCGAGTCCGCCCGCAGGTCGACGACGACGTCGAAGATCCTCCCGTACGAGCAGCGCACGAGCTTGGCCTCGCCGGCGCCCGAGCGCAGGTGCAGACCGCGCAGCACGCCCCGGGCCGAGCGGGACACGCTGTCCTGGAGGAACGCGTTCGGGTCGAGGCCCACCGAGCGGACCACGTCGGCGTCGAAGGTGCGGCAGAAGAAGCCGCGCTCGTCGGCGTACGGCGTCGGCTCGAACAGGAACGCTCCGGCGATCGCCGGGACTTGGGTCGCTTTCATGAGGCCTTCCGATACGCAGGGGCGTGGGTGGTCTTCGGGAAGAGTGCCGTGGTCAAGGCGGTGAAATGGTGGGCCAGTCGCCGTGCCGCGTCCTGGTTCCGCTCGGTGAGGGTCTGCCGGAGTTCGGCCGATCGCTTCTCCAGGTCCCGGAACTGTTCGAGCAGCCGGTCCGCGTCGAGCTCGCGCGCGGGGTGGCAGTACGTACCGAGGCCCATCCCGGCCATGAGGGCGTCGCTCTTCGCCGCGTAGGTGACCGCGAGCACCGGAGTTCCGGTCTTCAGCGCGCAGATCAGGTTGTGGTAGCGGATCGCCACCACGCTGTCCGCGGCCGCCATCTCCTTCATCAGGTCGGCCAGCGAGGACGTCTCGGCAGCGGTGACCAGCGGCGAGTCCACCGCTTCGAGGATGGCGGCGACCACCGGCGCGTCGACCTCGTCGCCGGTGAGCAGCCGCACCCGCCTGCCGTCCTCGACCAGCGCGCGGACGAAGCGGGTCGTCCCGTCGAGATAGCGCCGGTGGATCTCCTCGGCCCGGGCCCGGTCGTCGTTGCCCCCGTGGAAGGCCATGACGCCCACGCAGACCAGACCCGAAGGGTCCGCCGGGGGAGGCGGCGTCGGCAGGGCGAACGCCAGGTCCGGGTGGACCTCGTCGCGCGCGGTGTCCACGCCCATCGCCCGCATGGCGTCGCGGGACTGGGCGTCCCGGTACGAGCGGTACGCGGCCAGCCGTGCCGACCAGCGCACCAGGGCCCGGGTGGGCCGGTTGCGGATCGCCGCGGCGCCGACACCGACCAGGGCGATCGGGGTGCCGACCAGCCGGCCGGAAGCGCAGAGCAGGAACAGCGCGTACGGGAAGCCCCACGGGCGCAGCGGCAGCGTGGCCTCCAGGACGCCCATGCCCGGGACGATCACCACGTCGTGCCGGCGCACCCAGGCGGCGGTGCGGACGACGTCGACGAGCTTGCCCAGACCCTTGCCCACGACCGCGCCCGCACGCGACGCGGTCCGGTACTCCCCGCGGTACCAGTGCAGTCGCGTCGCGGGGATCCCGAACCGGGCCGTCACGGCCTCGGGCCCGCCGCACAGCGCGTCGACGACCGCCTCCGGGTGCTCGGCGCGGAGGTATCCGAGGACGGCTTCGAGCGATCCGTCGTTGCCGAGGTTCCCGGAGCCGAGCAGGCCGAAGACCCCGACACGTACCGGAGTTCGGTTCCGGGACGTCATGCCTGCCTGTCCTCGCGTCCGGCCACGAGGGCGTCGACGGAGACGCTGAGCAGCGCCGGGTCGACCGGAGCGCGGTCCTCGACCCGCTCGCCGGCGCCCGGCCGGGCCCGGCTGGCCGCCCACTCCATCAGGTGGCGGTAGCACGCGCGCCGGTCCGCGGCGGACAGCGGCGCCCGCCGGATCGCGTCGACGAAACCCCAGACGTACTCGGCGAGCAGCCGGGCCGTCGGGTGCAGCGGGCCGGCCCGCCGCGGGTCCAGATTGACGCACCGGGAGCGCTTGGACGGGTTGGCCCGCTCGGCGCGGGAGGGATGGTCGCGGCGGAAGTACAGCAGCTCCGGCACCTGGTGGAACCGCCCGTGCAGACCGATCTCGCAGACGAACGTGCGGTCCGCGTGGTGGTAGCTGTCGAGCGGCTTCACCCGGCGCAGCACGTCGGCCCGTATCACCCCGTAGAAGTCGTCGCCGCCGGGCTCGAACAGCATGCTGCGGAAGCGCTCCGGCGCGCGCGGCGAGGCGGTGGCGAGCCCGTACTCGTACGGGACCTTCACCTGGCCGTCCTCGTCGATGACCGCCTGGTCGGCATGGGCGAGGATCACGTCCGGACGCTCGTCGAGCGCCTCCACACAGCGGCGGAGCAGATCCCGGGCGTACAGGTCGTCGTGCGAGGCCCACTTGAACAGTTCGGTGCGGCACTCGGCGAACACCCGGTTGTGGTTCGGCGTGGCGCCGACGTTCCGCGGCAGCCGGAGGTACCGGACGCGCTCGTCCTTCGCCGCGTACGCGCGGCTGATGTCCTGGGTCCCGTCGGTCGAGGCGTTGTCGGAGATGACCAGCTCGAAGTCCCCGTAGGTCTGGCCGAGGAGGGCGTCGAGCGATTCGGCGAGATACTCCTCGCCGTTGTACACGGGCAGGCCGATGGTCAGCCTGGGTCGGGCGGTCATGAGGTCCTCACTTCGGGGATCGAGTTCTCGTGGTGCTCGCGCCGGCCGGCGCGCAGGTGCAGCCACCACACGGCCGAACTGGTGACGGTCGCGGCGGCGACGCCCCAGGCCGAGCCGACCGTGCCGGCCAGGGCCGCCCCGCCGAGCCCGCCGCCGGCGTAGCAGGCGGAGGCGAAGAGCTGGGCGCGCAGGCTGCGCCGGGCCGCGCCGAGCGCGCGCAGCCCGGCCGCCGCGCCGGTGCCGAGGCCGGCGCCCGCGACACTGAGCGTGGCCGGCACGATGAGCTCCGAGGCGGAGTGCCAGACGCCGCCGAGCACGAGCTCGCCGAGCCGGTCCGGTACGAGGAGCAGCGCCGCGCCCCAGAGCAGCGCGGCGGCGGCCTGCCCGCCGCCGAGCAGCAGACAGAACCTGCCGAGCCGGTGCGGGGTCCGCCGCAGCACCCGGGCCGCCTCGGCGACGGTGACCAGGGACAGGCCCATGAGCAGGGCGAGGAACGGGCCTTGCAGGAGTTCGGCGCCCCGGACGGCACCCACCGCGCCGACACCGGCGATCGCGCCGAGACCGTACGCCCGCAGCTGGCCCGCGCCGCTGAGGCTGCTGTTCTCGACGAGGTACCGGTAGCCGAGGTCGCGCTGCTCGCGGAGCCATCCGCGGGCCTGCACCGGGCGGGGCCGGATGCCGGACTGGAGGGAGCCGTACCCCGCGGCCACCGCTGCGGACCCGCCCCAGGCGAGCACGAAGGCGGCCACGCTGCCCACGTGCGCCGCCACGACCAGGGCGGGGACGAGCGCGACGCCCCACACGAGGTCGTTGACGAACGCCTTCTTCCCGGCGCCGGCCGCGAAGAAGGCGAACCGCCAGGCGTCCTGCAGCAGCAGCCCCGGCAGGACGACGCCCAGGCAGGCGAACGCCTGCCCCACGCTGCCGCCGAGGGCGAGCCCGACCAGCAGACAGACCGCGCCCACGGCGGCACCGAGGCCGAGCGCGGCGCCCGAGGACCGGGCCACCGCCGTGCGCCAGGACGCCTCGGGCACGGCGCTGAACCGCACCACGAGCGGGTCGGTGGCCAGGCCCCGGGAGGCGCCGAGCACGACGCCGTACGTCACCCAGGCCAGGCTGAACACGCCGAACGCGGTCGGCCCCAGCGAGCGCGCCACGTAGATTCCCACCGCGAAGTTGCTCATGCTGGAGGCCGCCTGATCGGCGAGTCCCCAGGACAGGCGGCCGACGACGGCCCGCCGGGCGGACCCGGCCGGTGCCGTCGTCTTCTCCTCCTCGGTGGTCATCGGCGTCATGCCTTGATCAGTCCGGCGCCCCGCAGGGCGCCGGCCGCGGCGGCGACGGTGTCGAACGGCAGCCCGGACCGCTCGGCGACGTCCAGCAGACTGTGCTCGCCGTCGGAGAGGTTGAGCACCCACAGCATGGCCATCTGGGCCTGCTTGGTGTCGCTGCGCCCGCCGAGCGCGTCGTACAGTCCGCGCCGGCCCAGCTGCGGCTCGCCGAACGGACTGAGGTTGACGTACCGCCGGTTGCGGTCGAGGAGGGCGAACGCCTCGCGGCAGACGGCGAGCGTGTCCGCCATCGCCTCCGGGGAGACGAAGTCCAGGTTGTCCGCCGAGGTGTGGTACTCGGGGTAGCCGGCGTACGGGGTCCGGGTGAGCGAGCCCACGCCGAGATCGAACCCGGGCGAGCAGAACTGCCGCTCGTCGTAGCCGTACGGCGTGAACTCGTTGACCTGGTGCGGGCGTTCGGAAGCGGCCAGGACGTACTGCAGCACCCGGTCGATCTCCGCGTCGCCGCGCCTGCTCCGCTTGTACGTCAGCCCGCCCGGGTCGCCGGCGCAGGCCAGGACGAGCCCGTGCTTGACCCTTCCCCCAGCTCTCGGCTCCGCTCGAGCAGGGGATACCCCAATGACCCGCTCCTTGTTGCGGGCCAGCCAGGTGATCGCCCCGATCGTGCCGGGCGCGAACAGGAAGCGGTACGTGTAGTACGGCGTCCGCTCCGCCAGCTCCCTGGCCAGGAACGTCGCCACCGCGACGCCGGCCATGTTGTCGTTGGCAAGGGACGGGTGGCAGACATGGCAGGAGACGATCACCTCGTCGGCGACCTGCCCCGGGACCACGTGCTCGGCGTAGGTGAGGTGGCCGTCGGCGAGCGTGGAGTCCACGCACACCTCGTAGTCGCCCTCCGGCAGCGCGTCCAGGGTCTCCTGGGCCAGGCAGAACCCCCACTCCGGCTTGTAGTAGCTGGTGCGGTACGGCACCCAGCTCGGGTGGTCCGGCAGGGTGTGCAGGTGGGGGCGCAGCTCCGACAGCGGCATGGTCGCCGACACCGGCACGCTGTAGCCGAGCACGTGCAGGCTGGACGCGGCGAAGTCGACGACCCGCCTGCCGTCGGCGTCGGCGACGTACGCGTCGCGGATGTTCCACTCCTGCGGCACCGTCCAGTCGAGCACCTGCGTCCCGGTCGGCACCTCGTGCACCTGGAGCGGGATGTACTCGCCGACGATGTCCAGGGTGGCGCGCACGCCGTCGCCGGTGATGGACCGGCAGAGCGGGTACAGCCGCTCCACCAGCTTGTACATGTCCTCGCCGGCCGCCGCCTGTTCGTCGGTCGCGGTCATCGGCGCCACCGCAGGGTGTCGTCGACGGCGCCGCTCTCGGACGCCGCGCGCAGCACGGCGAGGCGGGTGAAGCGCTGCTCGAAGGACTCCTTGGTCAGCCCGTACTCCCGGTAGGCGTCGGCGAGTTCGAGCGCGCCCCGCTTCACCGTCCACTCGCAGTCGAAGCCGGGGATCGCGCCGCGGAACCGGGAGAAGTCCACCCGGTACGACCGGGGGTCGGCGCCGTTCTCCCCGGTGATCCGCACCGTGGAGCCCTCCACCGCCTCGGCGACCTGCCCGGCGATCTCGGCGACCGTGACGTTGTTGACCTCGCTGCCGATGTTGAACGCCCGGTCGTGCACCGCCTCCCGGGGTGCGTCGAGCGCGGCCGTGAAGGCCCGGGCGATGTCGGCGGCGTGCACCAGCGGGCGCCACGGGGTGCCGTCGGAGAGCACGAGGACCTCGCCGGACAGCAGCGCGTGGCCCACCAGGTTGTTGAGGACGATGTCGGCGCGCAGCCGGGGCGAGTAGCCGAAGGCGGTGGCGTTGCGCATGTACACCGGGCTGAAGTCGCCGTCGGCCAGCTCGTGCAGATCGTCTTCCACCCGCACCTTGGACTCCGCGTACGGCGTCACCGGGCGCAGCGGCGCGTCCTCGGCCACCAGGTCGTCGCCGCCCGCGGCGCCGTACACCGAGCACGTCGACGCGTACAGGAAGCGCCCCACCCCGGCGTCCCGGGCCAGCCGGGCGAGGCGTACGGACGCGTGGTGGTTGATGTCGTAGGTGAGCTCCGGCGCCAGCGAGCCCAGCGGGTCGTTGGACAGCGCGGCCAGGTGGATCACGGCGTCCACCCCGGCCACGTGCTCGGCGGTGACATCGCGCAGGTCCACGCAGGGCCCCTGCGGGTCCGCCGGCTGCGGGCCGAGGACGCAGTCGGCGAACAGACCGGCGTCGAGGCCGACGACTTCGTGTCCGGCGGCCGTGAGGACCGGGGCCATCACGGTGCCCAGGTAGCCCTGGTGTCCGGTCAGCAGTACGCGCAAGGTTCATTCCCCCAGGTCGAGAGTGAGTTTGGTGACGGCGAACGCCTCGGCGTAGCGCGTCTGGCTTTCGATGCCCCGGATCCGGGCCAGGCCGAGGAAGGCCTCCCGGTCGTACCAGGGGCGGTGCCGCTGCGAGGGGTAGTGCTCCTGAAGGAGCCGCACCTTCTGTTCGGCGATCTCCGGTGACAGCGGCTGGTACGCCACCGGCCGGCCGAGGTCGGCGTCCCACTTGACGATCTCGTAGCCGAGTACGAGGTGGTCACGGAACGCGGTGGGGATCAGCTGCGCCAGGCCGCGGTGGTCCTGGTGCGCGTCATCGGTCCGCGGGGCCAGGACGAGGTCCGGCTCGGTCCGCCCGCGCAGCTCCTCGACGGCGGCCTTGGCCTCCTCCCAGTGCGCGGGCATCCGGCCGTCCGGCAGCTTGAGCACGGTGAGACGCAGGTCGGCGCCCGGGCAGAAGGCGGCGAGCGCGGCCTGCTCCTCCTGCTCGCGCTCGGTACCGCCGCCGGACAGCACCAGCGCGTCGACACGGATGCCGGGCCGCGCGAGGCACAGCGTCAGGAGCGTGCCGCCGGCGCCGATGGCGAGGTCGTCGCAGTGCGCGCCCACCGCGACGATCCGCTCAACACGCCCGGCCCCGAGGCGGATCACGCCTTCACCCCCGCCGTGTCCCGTTCCCACACGGCCCACGGACGCTCGCCCCGCGCGTACGCCTCGTCGAGCGCGGCCCGCTCCTTCACGGTGTCGGTCGGCTTCCAGAAGCCGCGGTGCTGGTACGCCACGAGCCGGCCTTCCTTGGCCAGGCCGGCGCATCCGTCGGCGACCAGGTCCCCGCCCTCCGGGATGTGGTCGAAGACCTCCTGGCGGAGCACGAAGTAGCCGCCGTTCTCCCAGAGCGGCATGTCGCTCACCGCGGTGATGCCCCCCACCAGACCGTCCTCGCCCAGGTCCACGCAGTGGAACGAGGACTGCGGCGGCACCACCATCATCGACGCGCCCGCGTCACGCCGGGAGAAGCGGTCGATCATCTCCGGCAGCGGGGCGTCGGTGAGCACGTCGGCGTAGTTGGCGAGGAACATCTCGTCGCCGTCCAGGTGGTGCCGCACCCGGCGCAGCCGCTCCCCGATCGGCGACTCGATGCCGGTCTGCGCGAAGGTGATCGTCCAGTCGGATATGTCGGTGGACAGCAGCTCGGTCCGGCCGCCGCGCAGCACGAAGTCGTTGGACGTCGTCTCCTCGTAGTTGAGGAAGAAGTCCTTGATGTGGTGCGCGCCGTACCCGAGGCACAGGATGAACTCCGTGTGCCCGTAGTGCGCGTAGTAGCGCATGACGTGCCAGATCAGCGGCCGCGGACCGACCATCGCCATCGGCTTGGGCACGTCGTCGGAGGTGCCGTTCCGCATCCGCATCCCGTAACCGCCGCAGAACAGTACGACCTTCATCGCTCGACCTCGACAATGCTGAGTTCCGGGATGGGGAAGACAAGGCGGCCGCCCCACTCGTGCACGAAGGACAGCTGCTCGACCAGCTCGGCCCGCAGGTTCCACGGGAGGACGAGGACGTAGTCCGGCCGGTCGGCGGCGATCCGCTCGGGCGGCAGGATCGGGATGCGGGTGCCCGGGGTGAACCTGCCGTGCTTGTACGGGTTGCGGTCGACCGTGTACGCGAGCAGGTCGGGCCGGATGCCGCAGTGGTTGAGCAGGGTGTTGCCCTTGCCCGGCGCCCCGTAGCCGACGACCGTCTCGCCCCGCTCCGCCGCGTCGATGAGGAACCGCAGCAGGTCCCGGCGCACCTTGGCCACCCGGTCGGAGAACTCGGCGTATCCGGAGAGCTCCTGGAGCCCGGCGGCCTTCTCGCGGTCGAGCACCTCCGCCACCCGCGCCGTCGGCTCCCCGGCCGCCGCCGCAGGCCGCGCCCACAGCCGGATGGAGCCGCCGTGCGTGGGCAGCAGCTCGACGTCCACCAGGGTGAGCCCGCCGCTCGCGAGCGCCCGGATCGCGGACGCGACCGTGTAGTACTGGAAGTGCTCGTGGTAGATCGTGTCGTACTGGTTCTCCTCGATCAGGGTCAGCAGATGCTGCACCTCGATGGAGACCCAGCCGTCGTCGGCGACCAGGGCGCGCAGCCCCTGGGTGAACCCGACGACGTCGGGGATGTGCGCGTACACGTTGTTGGCCACGACCAGGTCCGCCGGGCCGTGCTCGGCGCGGACGGCCGCACCGGTCTCCGGGGACAGGAACTCCGTGACCGTGGGCACACCCGCGTCCCGCGCCGCGGCACCGACGTTCACCGACGGCTCGATGCCGAGGCAGCGGATCCCGCGGTCCACCACGTGCTTCAGCAGATAGCCGTCGTTGCTCGCGACCTCGACCACGAAGGCGTCGGAGCCGAGGTCCGCCCGCCGCACGGCGTCGTCGACGAACACCCGCGCGTGCTCCACCCAGGAGGTCGAGAACGAGGAGAAGTACGCGTACTCCTTGAACGTCTCCTCGGGCGTGATCAGCGGCGGGATCTGCGCCAGCCAGCAATCGGTGCAGACCCGCAGATGCAGCGGGTACGCGGGCTCCGGCAGGTCCAGTCGGTCCGCGGCGAGAAAGCTCTCGCACGGCGGGGTCGCCCCCAGATCGACGACGCTCGCCAGCGCAGCCGAACCGCAGAGTCGGCATCGTGTCATCTACTGCCCCCCATCTCCGCTCGCGCGGGTGAACCGTCGCGAGTCGGCGTTGTCGTTCCCCACCGGCGGCACGCCGTGCGCGCCGCCCGACCGCCCCGCGATCGCGGTGCGGTACTCCTCCACCAGGCGTGCGAGGCCGACGGCAGGGCTGAACCCCTGCTCGTATCGGCGCCGGGCCGCCCGGCCCATCTCCTGGTTCCGCGCCGGGTCGGCCGTGATCCGGCGTATGCCGGACGCGAGCGAGGCGGGCTCTCCCGCGCGGTGCTGCAGCCCGGTCACCCCCTCCTCGACGAGGTCGACATAGCCGCCGTGACCGGCGGCGACGGCCGGCACCCCCGCCGCCATCGCCTCCGCGACCACCAGACCGAAGGTCTCCCTGGCCAGCGAGGGAGCCACCACGGCGACCGACCGCGCGGTGGCCCGCCGGCACTCCGCCGGGTCCAGGAGGCCGGCGACCCGGACGTCGTCCCGGCCCGCCGCCCACGCGGTCACCTCCCCCTCCATCGGCCCCGAGCCGGCGAGCACCAGCGGCACGCCCACCCCGCCGTCCGCGGCGATCTCGTCCCACGCGGCCATGAGCACCCGTACGCCCTTGGCCTCCGACAGCCGGCCGAGGAAGAGCAGGTGCTCGCCGGCGCCCGCCCGGACCGTGCCCGGATCGGGCACGAAGTTGGGCTTCACCGTCAGCCGCTCCGCGGGCATGCCGGAGCGCACCAGGAGGTCGCGCTGCGTCGCGGAGATGCAGAAGAACCGCTCCACGCCCGACCACCACCGCCGCCGGTTGACCGACAGGCTGACCGCGAGCGGAACCGTCGCGAGGCGGGAGTCCCGGTAGCAGCCGTGCCGGATCCCGGGCAGCGACGCCTTCGACCCGACGCACTCGGTGCACGGCCGGCCGTCCCGGTGCAGCGTGCCGGGCGGGCACACCTGGGCGTAGTTGTGCAGCGTCGCGACGACGGGCACGCCGGCGTCGGCGCAGGCTGCCAGGACCGCGGGGGACAGGAGCGGGAAGACGTTGTGGACGTGCACCACGTCCGGCCGCTCTGCGCGGAGCCGGGCGGCGAGCTCCGTGCGGACCGCCGGGTTCCACGGCACGAGCAGCGGCACCGCGACCTTGCCCAGCAGGGACCGCCCGGCGATGTCGTCGCTGCGCCGCTCGAACACGTCGACCCGGTGACCGGCCGCGCGCAGCAGCCCCACCTCCTCGTCGACGACGCGGTTCTCCCCGCTCGGCTGCGCCGAGGAGTAGCGGTTGTGCACCACAAGGACATGCATGCTCAGGTCACCTCCGGGCCCATCGCGGGATACGCCGTCGAGGGATCTCGACGGTCGGCAGGGGCACGACGGCGGCCGCGGGCGGTGCCGCGAGCAGCGAGGCGGCCAGGGTCAGATGCAGCAGATACGCCGAGGCGTCGCCGAGACCGACCTCCGTGTACGAGGAGAGCGCGCAGTAGCTGATCAGGAAGATCGCGCAGGCCCTCGGGAGCGACGGCGGCCGCAGCAGCGCGACGCCGCCGAGGACGATGATCATCGCCGCCACGATGGTGACGCCGATGAGTCCCTGCTCGTCGTAGACGGCCAGCCAGCTGTTGTCGATCGGCAGCCCGTCGAAGGACTTGTCGCCCAGGCCCGTGCCGAACACCTTCTCCCCGGTCGTCCGGGGCGCCGAGAGCAGGGCGTCCCAGACCTTGGCCCGGCCGGTGAGGTTGGCGAAGTTCTCCTGGCTCTGTCCGCGCAGGAACCACGCCCGCAGCGCGGAGCTGAACACCACCGCCGCCACCGCGGCGCACAGCACCGCCCAGGCGAAGAACCGGCGGGCGGCGGCGCTCGTCAGGACGAGCGAGCCGATCGCGAGACCAAGACCGATGAGCAGACCGAGCGTGGCCGTCCGGGTGTGGGTCATCGCGAGCAGGACGAGCGACGGCACGATGATCACCGCCGCGCCCGCCCCGGTGGTCCGCCGGCCGAGCAGGAGCAGCACGGTGAGACCGATGATCACCGCGGAGTACTGTCCGATCTGCGGCGGGGTGAGCGGCCACAGCGCCCCGACGAGCCGTCCGCCGTAGTACTCGGGCATGGCCGTGGCCGGTGAGACGGCCAGGCCCGCGGCCACGAGCACGAGCACCGCGAAGTACATCCGGATGTGGTACCGGACGAGCGTCAGGCTGCCGTCCCACCAGCGGCTGAGCAGCCACAGCGTGCCGACGAAGAGAGCCAGCCGGGCGCAGCGGAACAGCGCGCCGAACCCCACCTCCAGCTGCACGCTGGAGATCACGCTCGGCACGAGCAGCAGGGTCAGCAGGAACACGAAGGCGCTGGGCCGGACACGCAGCCCGAGATTGAGCGCGAGCGCCAGCACGAACGCGGCCACCAGCGCGCCCATGGTGGCCATCTGGATGAGGGAGCGGGGGATCGTGAAGACGGTCTTCGCCCCGGCGGAGCCGAGCGTGTTGAGGGCGAGCAACGCCCAGATGATCCCGACGGTCCTCGGCGTGCCGGCAGGGCGCGGTGCGTCACCGGCCCGCGTGCCCGCCGTGTCCGGTCCGCCCGGCTTCAGTGCTTCGGCCATGTCACCCACCGGCCGGTGCGTCGAAGGTGCTGCCCGCGTCCTGCCCGTACGGCGCGCCCCGCCACTGCCCGGAGCCGAACTTCCGGCTCGTGTCGTGGGCGACGAAGCTCCACGGTCCCCGGTAGGCGTTGTCGTACCAGCGGTTGTGCTGCCGAAGCGTGATCGCCTCGGCGACCTGTTCGCCCCGGTACGGCGACCAGTCCGGCGAGGTGCCGTAGTTGGCGAGCACCGCCATGCGGCCGCACTCCTCCGTGCACCGGACGACGGACGGGTCGAGCACGAAGCGGTTGTCGTGGATCTCCACCCGCTGCGTCTTCCAGCGGCAGTCGTCGTACAGCGGTGCGCCGGCGATCCCCGGCTGCGCGCAGCGGGCCGTCCCCTTCACAAGGAGCGTGCAGTATTCGGTCGAGGTGTTGGCCGGGCTGTTGCAGAACCGGTCGGCGTTCTCCCACAGGGTGATGCCGTTCCAGTTGTTCTCCAGCACGTTCCGGTAGATCTCGATCCTGTCCGTGCGGGCCCGGACCCGTGGTTCGCCGCCGGCCTCGGAGATGTAGACGGTCGCGTACGGGAAGTCATCGCCGTCCTCGGCCTCCTGGCGGCCCTCGACCCAGTTGTTCCGCCGGATCGTGTTGTTCCGGATGACCGCGTTGTAGCTGGTCTCGTACATCAGCGCGGCACCGTCGTTGTCTTCGAGGACATTGCCCTCGAAGAGGAAGTCGTTGTTGTTCGTGTCCGCCCACAGGCCGGCTCCGCGGTTGTCGTGCACCCAGTTCCCGCGGACGTCGGCGCCGTCGATCGCCCAGAACTTGATGCCCCCGCTGCAGCCGCAGCCGGGCTGCCGCCGCTCCCAGTCGTCGGTGTTGTTGCCCACGATCTCGTTGCCCTCGACCACCAGGCCGCGGATGGAGTCACCGGTCTTGTAGGCGTTCATGCCGTACTGGCCGTTGCCCCGCACACAGCTGGCACGGAGCTGCTGGCGGGCGCCGGCCATCAGCCCGGCGCCGGAGTTGTGCTGGATCGTCGCGTACTCGATCACCCACCCGTCGGCCATGTCGTGGTTCACCACACCCTCGTCCTGCGGCGCGAGGAAACCCTGCACGGTCAGATGGCTGATGGTGACGTCGCGGGCGGTACCGCCGAAGGCGTAGTGGTTGGTCTTCCCGCCGTCGAGCACCGCGCCGGGCGCGCCGAGGTAGCGGTTCCCCTGCTTGGCCATGACCTGGGCGTAGGGGTCCGAGGTGAACCTGTGCGTTCCCGGCAGCAGCCAGAAGGTGGTGTTCGGGGGGTTGTCGTCGGTCTTCGCGTCCAGGTCGCCGACGACCGCGGGGTCGACCGTCACCGCGCCCGGCGGCGCCTGCGACGGCCCGGCCGCGGGCCTGTCGCAGACCCGGGCCAAGGACGCGCCGGGCGCCCCGGACCCGGAGGGCGTACCGGACACCGAAGGCGCACCCCCCGGCTTCGCCGGGGCGTCCGGCGTACTTGTACAGCCGGCCGCCGCCAGGGCCAGCGCGAGCGCCGCCGCCGGCAACGCCCAGCGCCGCCTCTCGAACACCAAGCCTCTCCCCAGGGGGTGTTGTGAAAGTCCCGCACGGCACCCACGGCGCCCGGCACGCGCCCTCGCCGCACCGGTCAAAGACCCAAGTAGCTCCTCCCCCACTCTCGGCTTCGCTCGAGCGGGGGGACCCCCATCGAGGGCCTTCGTCCGGCACGCCGAGGACGCGCACCGGACACCGCGGACACCGCACAGGACTTTCACAACACCCCCTATCCGCTGAACCCGAGCACGGTCGTGAACTCCTGCATGCCCTCGGCGAAACCCGTGCCGACGAGCGTGGTGGCGGGTTCCTTGCGGCCGAAGCCGGGGGAGTACCAGCCCAGCGGCGGTTCCGTCTCGCCGCGATGCGCCCGCCAGGACAGCTGCGCGGGCAGGTCGAGCACCGCGGAGCGGTCCTCGCCCTCCACGGTCCAGGTGAGCACCGCCCGGTTGCCCACCAGGTCCGCGGCGATCGCCGGGCCGAGGTGGAACGCCAGGCGCACGGGCCCGCTCCCGCCGCGGACCTCGTCGACCACGAGCAGCTCCCGGCTCGCGGCGGTCAGCTCCACCCGGCGGCGGTGCACGGCGGGCCCGTAGCCGTCGTGCTCGGCCGACCAGCGGGCCACCCCCGCGCCGGCCGTGTCCGCGACCAGGACACGGGTGCTCGCATGCCGGGTCCACAGGAACGGACCACCTGAGACGGACTGGTCGGCGCCGTCCCACTGGAGGGTGTTGTGGCCGAGGGTCGACCGGAAGTACTCCCGCCACTCGGGCTGCCCGTGATAGCAGAACGTCCCCGGGTCGGCGAGCACGTCGACCCCGTCGTGCCGGACCTCCACGGACAGCGCGTCCGCGTGGGCGTGCGCGGCGATGGACAGGAACCCGTGCGGACCGCCGTCGCAGCGCGCCCAGATCTCACCGGGACCGCGCAGGATGGTCATGCCCGCGTCGGCGAAGTGGGCCGGTCGGCGGGACGGGCGGGTCACGGTTCCGTTCTTCCCGTACGGCCGGACGAGCGCGCCGAGGAGCGGGGTGCGCACATCGGTGCCGGTCACCTCGGGCCACCAGTCGAGCCGGCCGAACACGGCCTCCCCGGTGGCGAGCAGCGAGCCCCAGCGGTCGGTGTCCGGACCGTCCACGATCAGACCGTGCCCGTCGTCCGCGTCGCCCTGGCGCGGCGGCCGCAGCCGGTTGTCCACGACGGCCGCGAGCGCGTCGGTCATCCGCAGCAGCACCAGCCGGACCGTCGCGGGGACCGGCACGCCGGCGGCGTCCGCCTCGGCCACCGCGGCCAGACCGAGCTCGAGGACCAGGCCGTGGTACTCGGTGGCCAGCTCACGGTTGAGGCCGGAGAGGAAGGTGTTGCCGCGCAGGTGCCGTTCGAGCGACCGCAGCGCGTCGGCCCGCCAGCGCGCCGAGGAGGGGAACCACCCGAACGCGCAGGCCGCGGCGAACTGCCCGGCAGCCTCCGCGACGACGTGGTTGTTCGCCGAGGAACCCCGGCTGGGGAACGCGGCCAGCCAGCGCTGGTGGTGCCAGATCTGGCTGACCGCCACCGGGTTGCCCTCGAAGAGACCGGCCGCGCCCGGCCAGCCGTCGAGCAGCCGTCGGATCCACACCCAGGACAGCAGCCGGATCCCCAGCTCGATGCCGCTGATCCAGTGCACGCCGCGCAGCGGCGGGTTGGCAGCCCACCACGACCGCAGGTGCGCGGCCACGCGCTCGGCGTACCGCTCGTCCCCGGTGACCGCGTAGGCGGCGGCGAGCACGGTCAGGTACTGGTGCCGGGACGGCTCCCAGATCTGCTTGATGTCCCCGGCAGCGTCCTCGTCCCGGTACGGCACGTCGAAGGCGTACCCCGACGGAGCCCGGCGCCCGGTCTTCGGGTCGAGGAACCAGTCCGGGGCGACCAGGTCGTCGCGCTCCACCCCGAAGTACTCGGCGTGCCCGGCCATCAGCCGGTCCGCCTCGGCGACGAGACGCTTCGCCGCGTCCGGCGCCACCGCCTCGATCGTCCCCGAGGGCAGCACCGCGGTGAACCGGGCGCCGGTCACGGCCGGGGACTGCGGGCGTGCCGACCGCCACCGGCGCCTGCGCAGCGTGTCGCCCACCCGGCCGCCGACCTCCCGCGGCCCCATCCGGGAGAGCCGCCGCAGGTACCAACCCGCGCTCATGCTCATCGCGCCCCCGCCAGCGTCACCGGCGCACCGGCGGCCAGGCCGGCCTGGACGGCGAGGGTGGCCGCCGTGGTGGCGACCAGGGACTCCAGCGGCACCGGCATCGGCGCGCCGGTCCGCACGGCCTTGACGAACGCCGCCAGTTCGGCGTTCTGACCCTTGTCGCGGGCCTTGGGCAGCCGCGAACTGACCCACTTCTCGGGGCCGTGCACCGAGGCCCGGACGAAGTCGTCGAGCTTCAGCACCTTGCCGTCCGCGACGAGGTCCAGCGTCTCCTTGGGGAAGCCGGCCGCGCCGTTCGTGACGTAGCTGATGGTGGCGGTGGACCCGTCCGGGTAGCGCAGGACGACCTGCAGGTCCTCGTTGCCGGGTGCGGCGGTCGCGTACACCGAGACCGGATCGGCCCCGAGGAGCCAGCTCGCCGTGTCGATGAAGTGCCCGCCCTCGCCGGCGAACCGCGAGCCCTCCGTGCCCTGCTGGAGGTACCAGCTTCCGTGCTGGAGCCGGCCCGCGTTGACCAGGTAGCGGAGGCTCGCCGGACCCGTCCGGGCGCCGAACCGCTTCCTGGCCTCCTGCAGCAGCGGCGCGAACCGGCGGTTGAAGCCCACCTGCAGCCGGTCGTTGCCGGACTCCTCCACCGCGGCGAGCACCCCGGCCAGCTCCTCCTCGCCGAGCGCCAGCGGCTTCTCCACGAACACCGCCTTGCCGGCGAACAGCGCCTTCTTCGTCAGTTCGGCGTGCGAGCTGTGCCGGGTGACCACGAACACCGCGTCGATCGACGGGTCGCCGAGAACCGCGTCCAGATCGGTGGTCGCCCCGGCGAAGCCGAACTTCCGCTGCGCGTTGGCCGCGGACAGCGCCGTCGTCGTGACGACCGTGGACAGCTCGACGCCGTCGCGCCCCACCAGGTGCGGAAGCAGCATCGACGTCGCGTAGTTGCCCGCCCCGACGAACGCGAGGCGCACCGGCGACTTGGCGAACCGGGCCCGGGCGGGCGCCGCGTCCCCGCGCCGCACCTCGGGCACGGCCACCGACGGGGCCGTCGCCTCCCCCGCCTCCTCGTGGTCGGGGTACCGGAACAGCACGGCGACGGCCTTCAGCTCGCCGTCCTTCAGGCTCTGGTACGTCTTGACGGCGTCGTCGAAGTCGGCGATGTGGGAGATCAGCGGCTCCACGTCGACGCAGCCGCGGGCCAGGAGGTCGAGGAAGCACGCCAGGTTGCGGCGCTCGGTCCAGCGCACGTAGCCGATCGGGTAGTCCCGCCCCTCCAGCTCGTACGCCGGGTCGTAGCGGCCGGGACCGTACGAGCGGGAGAACCGGACGTCGAGTTCCTTCTCGTAGTACGCGTTCCACGGCAGGTCCAGCCGGCACTTGCCGATGTCGACGACCCGGCCGCGGTCCCGGCTCAGGTGGGCGGCCAGTTCGACGGGCTGGTTGCTGCCCCCGCCGGCGGCCAGATAGACCTGGTCCACGCCGTGACCGCCGGTGAGCTCGACGACGGCGGCCTCCACGGCCGGCGACGCGGGATCACCGCAGGCCGCGGCGCCCAAGCGCTCGGCGAGCTCACAGCGCACCGGATCGGGGTCCGCCCCGACGACGCGGACGCCGGAGGCGGTGAGGAGCTGCACCACCAGCTGCCCGATGAGACCGAGGCCGATGACGAGCGCCACCTCGCCGAGCTGCGGCTCGCCCTGACGGACGCCCTGGAGCGCGATCGACCCGACGGTGCCGAAGGCCGCGTGCCGGGGCGCGAGGCCGTCCGGCAGCGGGGTGTAGAGGTTCTTCGGCACCCAGTTCAGCTCGGCGTGCAGCGCGTGCTCGTTGCCGGCGCAGGCCACGAGGTCGCCGACCTTCACATCGTCGACCCCGGCGCCGACCTGCTCGACCACCCCGCACAGCGAGTAGCCGAGGGGCGTGTACGAGTCGAGCTTGCCCATCACCTTGCGGTAGGTGGCGGGCACCCCCTGGGTGGCGACGCTCTGCATGACCTTGGCCACCTGGTCCGGACGCGAGCGGGCCTTGCCCAGCATCGACATGCCGGCCTCGGACACCTTCATGAGCTCGGTCCCGGTGGATATCAGCGAGTACGCGGTGCGGACCAGCACACCGCCCGGCTTGCACCCCGGCACCGGCACGTCGAGAACCGCCAGCTCGCCGCTCTTGTAGTTCTGCACAACCTGTTTCACCAGAAGTCCCCTTGTTTCTACGCCGTCCGGCGAGCGTCCGTGCCGGCCCCGGAGGCCATGCCGCGATACCAGTACTCGAGGGTCAGCACATGCCACAGATGCTTGGAGAAGTCCCGCTGTCCGGCGGCGTCCTCGGCGACCATGCGCGCCAGCGCGTCCCGGCGCAGGAACCCGGAGTTCACGAGCACGCCGTCGTTCACCACCTCGCGCACCAGTGGCGCCAGGTCCCGGCTCATCCAGGCCCGCAGGGGGGCGCTGAACAGGCCCTTCGGCCGGTACACGATCTCCCGGGGCAGGATCGAGGTGGCGGCCTCCTTGAGGACGGCCTTGCCCTGCCGGCCGACGATCTTGCGATCACCGGGCACGGCGAACGCCGCCTTCACCACCTCGACGTCCACGTACGGCACCCGCACCTCGGTCGACGCGGCCATGCTCGACCGGTCCGTGTAGGCGAGGTTCAGGCCCGGCAGGAACATCCGGGCGTCGCCCAGGCACATGCGGTTGACGAAGTCGTCGAGGTCGTTGTCCTCGTAGACGTCCGCGTGCTCGGTCAGCACGTCGTCGACCGTCCCGGCCAGGTCCGGATCGACCAGGGAGAGCAGCTCCTCCTGGTCGTACATCGTGTAGCTGCGCCGGAACGCGGTCTCCTCCGGCAGGTCGGCGAAGGAGAGGAACCGCTTCGCGAAGCGCACCGACCGGTACCCCCGGCGGGCCGTGGCCACCGGCAGCCGGTCCACGGCCCCGGCCAGGCCGCGCCGCAGCTGCCGCGGGACGCGCTGGTAGCGCAGCGCGATCAGGTTGGCCAGGTGCTTGCGGTATCCGGCGAACAGCTCGTCGGCGCCCATCCCCGAGAGCATCACCTTGACCCCGGCCTCCCGGGCGGCCGAGCAGATCAGGAACGTGTTGATCGCCGCGGGGTCCCCGATCGGCTCGTCCAGGTGGTACGTCATCTGCGGCAGCAGATCGAGCACGTTCGGCGCGATCTCGATCTCCTTCAGATCGACACCGAACTGCTCCGCCACCTGCCGCGCATAGCGCAGGTCGTCCGGCATCGCCTCGAACCTGGCGTCCTCGGCACGGAAGCCGATCGTGTAGGCGGAGATGCCGGGTTGGTCACGGGCGGCCAGCGCCGTCAGATAGCTGGAGTCGAGACCACCGGAGAGGAAGGTCGCCACGGGGACGTCGGAGAGCATGTGCCGACGCGTCGACTCCTCCACGATGGCGGCCAGATCCGGCCGCTCGCCGCTCCGGGCCCGCTCCCGGCCCTCGGCGGCGACGTCCTTCAGGTTCCAGAACCGGCCGCGCTCCGTCCGGCCGTCGGGCCGCAACCGGAGCCAGCTCCCCGGCGGCAGCTTCTCCGCCTCGCGGAACGCGCACCGCGAGTCCGGCACCCAGTAGTAGAGGAGCGAGGCCACCAGGGCCGCGTGGTCCACCTCGAGGGGTCCGCCGGTGGCGGCGGCCAGCGCCTTCAGCTCGGAGGCGAAGAGCAGGCCCTCACCGCGCCGCAGCAGGAACAGCGGCTTGATGCCGAGCTGGTCGCGGGCGAGCACCAGCTCACCGGTCCGCTCGTCGAAGACCCCGAACGCGAACATGCCGCGCAGCCGGGGCAGACAGTCCGTGCCCCAGCGCCGCCAGGCCTCCAGGAGCACCTCGGTGTCCGACGTACCGCGGAACCGCACCCCGGCGGCCGCCAGTTCGGCACGCAGCTCGGGCGCGTTGTACAGCTCGCCGTTGTACGTCAGGACGAGGCCGCCCGAGACCATCGGCTGGGCGCCGGTCTCGGACAGGTCGACGATCGCCAACCGCCGGTGGCCGAGGTGCACTTCGCCGTCCCCGACGGGGTGGCTGTACCGGCCGGCGCCGTCCGGACCGCGGTGGGCGAGGGTGTCGGTGAGCCGGTCGGTCACGGCCTTCCCGTCCGGCCATCGGTAACTGCCTGCGATGCCACACATGAGCTACCGCACCTCCTGGTCGTTGTCCGGGACCCGCGCGGCCCACATCGGCACCCGCTCCGTCCGCCACCGGCCCGCTCCGCTCGGCCGGGCCTGCGGCTCGCTCCGTCCGCGCGGCGCGGTCTGCGGCCCGTCCCACAGCGTGCCGTCGGTCCGGTCACGCGCGTCGGGGTCGATCAGCACCACACCGATCACCGCGATCCGCTGCTCCGCGAGCTGCCGCGCCACGGTGTGCAGCCAGGCGGCGCTGCCGTGCCCGGCGCGCACGACGAGCACCGTCCGGGTGCCGAGGTGCCGGAGGTCGGTCCACGCCGTGCCGGGCGCCACCGAGCCCACGCCGAGCCTGCGCTCCTGGTGCGAACCGGCGTCGGCACGCTCGCTGCTGACGACGACGGGGTCTCCCGGCTCCGGCCGGTGGCCGGCGAGCTCCGGGCCGGGCAGGCCGTCGACGACGACCATGGGCCCCTCCGCCGTCAGCGCGCGGCCGAGATCGAGCGCGATGTCGCTCGTACTCCGCGCGCAGCCCAGTTCGAGCAGCGACATCGGCTCCGCCGAACCGCGCAGGGTGCGGGCCAGAGAGGTGGTGAGCCTGGCCCGTGCCGCCTGGATCCGTCGGCGCCCCCACAGCCGGGAGGGCCGGCGGGGCAGCTCGGCGACGACCGAGGCGCCGAGGTTCGCCGCGATGTCCCGGCGCAGCACGGGGCGGTCCGCCACCACCGAGCCGACCGCGGCCACCGCGAGCCCGAGCGCGAGCCCGAGGGCGAGACCGATCGCGGCGTCGACTGCGGCGGTCTTGAGCAGGGAGTGCCGCACCGCGCGCGGGGCGTCCACGATCTGCGTACCGGCGATGAGATGGGGCGTACCGATCCGCGCCTCCGCGGCGCGCTGGTCGAAATCGGCGATCCGCGAGGTGAGTTCGGCCCGGCGGGCGTAGAGCGACTCCGAGTCCGCCGAGGCCTTGGGTCCGTTCCCTGACGATCCGTCCGCGATCGCCTTGTTGACCTGCCCGAGTTCCTCGCGCATGCGGTCACGCTGGTCGAGCAGGGCCTTGGCCTCGGCGTCCGCGGCCTCCTGGATCCGGTGCAGATGGTCCGCGATGAACGCGTCGGCCAGTGCCCCGGCGCGGGCCACCGCCTCGGTGTCGCTGTCACCGGTCGCACTGATCTGCAGCACGTTGTTGGTCAGGCCGGCCCCCTCGTAGTCCTTCATGAAGTCCTCCGGCTTCACCGGGGACTTGAGGGACTGCAGGGCCTGACTGGCGATCCGCGTGGTCCGCAGCAGCTCGACGTCGGTACGGATCAGCGTTCCGGGGTCGTTCGGCTGGTCCTCCTGATGCGCGACCAGCAGCTTGACCACAGCGGTCGGCCGCGGCGGCAGCAGGATCGCCAGCGCGGCCCCGAGGAGCAGTCCGACCAGCGCCAGGGAGCCCCAGAGACGGCGCCGTCTGCGCACCGCCACCACCAGCACGTGCAGGTCGAGCAGTGGAGCGGCGGCCGACGACTCCGAAGTCGTACTCGTCGTCACCCTGAACCTTCCGTCGTGTCGTTGGCCATCACGAATGCCGGCGTGCCGGCGTGCCGGGGACGGTCGGTCGACCGTGTCGAAGGGACCCGGACCGGGCCGGCGAGGACGGCACCGACGAGCTCGTGCCGGGCGTCGGCACACGCCTCGGCGATGCCCGCGAGCTCGCCCGCGGTCCAGCTGCCCGCGCTGAGCACGACCAGGGCACCGGACTCCTTGTCCCGGTCCGGCACCATCGGCCGGGACACCGAAACCCCCGCCACCCGCAGCACCAGGCCGCCCTCGGCCTCGGCGGCGAGCTGCCCGGCGGCCCGGCGGGCGATCTCGTCACCGTCCGGGACGACGACGAGGAGCCGCCCCGGTGCCGGAATCCGGTCCTGGAGGCGGGCGTACACCCGCCGGTAGCGGATCTGCCGGCTGGCCTCGTCGCCGGACGTCCGCGGGGCCGGGATGTCCCACCGGACGTCGACGCCAAGGAGCCGGCGGAGCCAGGTCCGCGGGCCACGGGCCTCCGGCCGGTGCGAGAACCGATCACCGGGCACGTCGACGGTGCCGAGGAGCGCCGAGCCCAGCGCCGCGGCGATCTCCGGTTCGGTGCGCAGCCGGCGGCTCATCCGCGCGGCGGCGAGATGACCGATGAACGCGACCAGGAAGAACAGCACCGCCCCGGCGACGACGAGCTGCGTCCTGGTCGGCGGTGCCTCACCGGTCGGCCGGGCCGCCGTCCCCATGACGACCATGCTGGCCTTGCTGGTCGCCGGACCGGCCTGGTCCAGCTTGTCGATGGCCTCCTGCAGCGAGGTGCGCAGCTTCGCGAGCTCGGTGCGGGTCTGCACGCTCTCCACGGAACGGCCCGGTCCCGCCTCGTCGGCCAGCTCGGTGATACGGCGGTTGGTCTGCGTCACCGTCTTCCGCAGGGCATCGACCCGCGCGGCCGACTCGGGGTCGCTGCTGTCGCCCACGATGTTCGCGGCGAAGGCGACGAACTGCCGGGCCACCTGGTCGGAGAGCTGCTGGGCCCGCTTCGGGGTGTCGGCCGTGCCCGAGATCTTGATGATGTTCCCGTCGGCGGCCTCGGCGGTCACCTGCTCCTTCAGCTCCCTGCCGTCGACCCCGGCCCAGCCGAGCGCGGCGGCCGCGCGGTCGACCACCACCGAACTCGTCGCGACCTGCGTCTGCGTGAGCAGCTCACGCTCCTCCCACGACCCCGGCAGCAGCACCGATGCCGACGTCGTGTAGCGCGGCGGAAGCAGCAGGGACGTGCCGTAGCCGACGAGGGCGCCCACCATGGCCAGGATGGTGAGGAACCGCCCACGCCGACGGAGAATCCGCCCGACCGTGACCAGGCGTATCGTGTCATCGCTCAACGACGCGGCCTCTTCCGTCCCCGGTTCGGGCCCCCCGCCGACAGCGGAGCGCGGTCACGGCAGGCCGCCGCGTAGGCGGCGAGCAGCGATTGCTGGGAGTTCCGCCAGGAAAGCGGTCCGCCGATCCGCTCCTGGCCGATCTTGCCCATCCGCTCCCGCTCCTCCGGATCGTCGAGGAGCCGCGCGACGAGCCCGGCGAACTCGGCCTCGTCGTTGGCGGGTGCGTACACGGCGGCCTCACCGGCGGAGACGCGTGCCTCCCGGAGGTCGAACGAGACGATCGGCCGGCCCATCACCATGTATTCCAGGACCTTGTTCATGGTCGACACGTCGTTGAGCGGATTGCGCGGGTCGGGGGAGAGGCACACGTCCGCGGTGGACAGATAGCGCGCCAGATCGGCGTCCGGTATTCGCCCGGTGAACTGCACCTGCTCCGAGAGCCCCAGCCGCCGGGACAGCTCGACCATCGCGTCGAAGGCGTCGCCGGCGCCGACGAACACCGCGTGCCAGTCGGTCCGCCCGAGCTCGTCCCGCAACTTCGCCAGGGCCCGCAAGGCGTAGTCGACGCCGTCCTGCGGGCCCATGACGCCCAGGTAGCACAGCAGATGAGGCTTGCCGCGCTTCAGCTCCGGCTCGGCCGGTACGGGATGGAACCGGTCGACGTCGGGCGCGCTGCGCACCACGAACACGTCCTCCGGCCGCCGGCCGCCGCGGCGCACCGCGACGTCCCGGTAGCTCTCGTTCGTGGCGAGCACGACGTCCGCGGCCCGGTACGTCGCCCGCTCCAGCGCGCACACACCGCGGTAGAGCAGGTCCTTGCCGCGGTCGAACCGGGAGAGGTACAGCTCGGGCACCAGGTCGTGCTGGTCGAAGACGAACCGCGCCCCCTGCCGCTTCAGCCACAGGGCGGGCAGGAACAGCAGGTCCGGCGGATTGCAGGCGTGGACCACGTCGACCGGGCCGACCCGGCGGGCCAGCCGGACCGTGTGCCACAACGCCGTTCCGTACTCCCGCAGATAGCCGGCCGGCCCTCCGGTGGCCGCGCGCAGCGGGTAGCGGTGGATCCGCACCCCGTCGATCACCGCCTCCGGCTCGGTGTCCCGCTTCTCCCCCCGGGGGCATATGACGTGCACCTCCCAGCCCGCGTCGCGCAGCGTCGTGCACTCCTGCCACACCCGCCGGTCGAACGGCACCGACAGGTTCTCCACCAGGATCAGCGCACGCCGGGCGGGCCCGGCGCCACTGGTCTTCTCACCAAGCAAGGCCCACGTACCCCGGTTCGGCCCGGCGCGACTCGGCGTCGGGAAGGTGGATGAGGTCGACGATCACCGGGCTCTCGCCATGCGGCAGCGCCGCGAGGACGGCCGGATCCCTGGTCC
The DNA here is from genome assembly GCF_056435185.1 of Streptomyces sp. NPDC044003. NCBI lineage: Bacteria > Bacillati > Actinomycetota > Actinomycetes > Kitasatosporales > Streptomycetaceae > Streptomyces > Streptomyces sp. NPDC044003. Next base: position 148,572 of record NZ_JBWKFA010000009.1, read on the forward strand.
CGACGAGGCACACCTCTGCATGGTCCAGGACCTCGCCGACGGACTCGGCGAGCAGCTGCGCGAGGTGCGGCAGCCGGTTCTCGATGTACTCGCGGTTCGCGCCGAGCAGCCGGGAGAGGTTCACGTTGGGGTCGTAGATCCGCAGGTCGTACCCCTTGCCGAAGAGCCGCTCCGCCAGCTCGACGAGCGGGCTCTCGCGGAGGTCGTCGGTGCCGGGCTTGAAGGAGAGCCCGAACAGGCCCACCCGCCGCTTCCCGGTGCGCTCGACCAGCTCCACCGCGCGCTGCAGATGGTCGGCGTTGGAGGGCAGTACGTGGGAGAGGATCGGCACCGAGACGTCGGCCCGCTGCGCCGCGTGGACCAGGCTGCGCAGGTCCTTGGGCAGGCACGAGCCACCGAAGGCGAAACCGGGCCGCAGATAGGCGGGGCTGATGTTCAGCTTGCGGTCCGCGAGGAACACGTCGATCACCTGGTGCGAGTCCACACCGAGCGCCTGGCACACCGCGCCCAGCTCGTTCGCGAAGCCGATCTTGAGACCGTGGAACGCGTTGTCCGCGTACTTGATCGCCTCGGCCGTCGGGACCGGCACCCGGAACACCTCGCCGGGCAGGCCCTCGTAGAGCGCCGCCACCATGTCGCCGCTCGCCCGGTCGAGCTCGCCGATGACGGTCTTGGGCGGATCGAAGAAGTCCCGCACGCTCGTGCCCTCGCGCAGGAACTCCGGGTTGACCGCGACCCCCACGTCCACCCCGGCCGTGCCGCCGACGTACTTCTCCAGGATCGGCACGAGCAGGTTCAGGCAGGTGCCCGGGAGCATGGTGCTGCGGAAGACGACGGTGTGCCGTCCGCCCCGCTCGGCCACCGCGGCGCCGATCTCCTCGGTGACCCGCTCCAGATAGGTGGTGCACAGGCTGCCGTTGGGCTCCGACGGCGTGCCCACGCAGACCAGCGACACATCGCTGGCCGCGATCGCCTCGCGGACGTCGGCGGTGGCGCGCAGCGCTCCGGTCCGCACCACCTCGGCGATGAGCTCGCCGATCCGCTCCTCGACCACCGGGGCCTTGCCGTCGTTGACCAGGTCGACCTTCACCTGGTTGACGTCCACCCCGATGACCTCGTGGCCCATGCTGGCCAGGCACGCGGCCGACACGCAGCCCACGTAACCCAGCCCGAAAACGCTGACTCTCATGACTCGTTCCTCCCCCCAGGCAGGCCCTCCCGGCCTGCGGTCCCCGTGCCGGCCCCTCGGCGATCCCCGTGCATCAGTAGGCCCCCTGCCCGTAGAGCACCGCACGCAGCGTCTTCCACAAGATCACCGTGTCCAGGGCGAGCGACCAGTCCTCCACGTACCGCAGGTCGAGGCGCACCGCCTCGTCCCACGACAGGTCGCTGCGTCCGCTGATCTGCCACAGGCCGGTCAGGCCGGGCTTGACGAGCAGCCGCCGCCGGACGTCCGGGCCGTACGCGGCGCACTCCTCCGGCAGCGGAGGCCGCGGCCCGACGAGCGACATCGATCCGGTGAGCACGTTGAACAACTGCGGGAGCTCGTCGAGCGAGTACCGGCGCAGCACCGCCCCCACCCGGGTCACCCGCGGATCCCGGCGGAGCTTGAACAGCAGACCGGCGCCCTCGTTGCGGTCGGCCAGCGCGGCACGTGCCCGGTCGGCCCCGACGACCATCGTGCGGAACTTGAGAATGGTGAACTCGCGGCCGTCCTTGCCGACCCTGCGCTGGCTGTAGAGCGCCCCACCCCGGCTGTCCGCCAGGACGAGCAGCCCGACGATCAGCATCAGCGGCGCCAACAGCATCAGCAGGATCGCCGCGCCCACGCGGTCGACGACCCCCTTGATCGCCCGGCGGCCCCCGGTGAACGTCGGCATGCTGACCCGCAGCAGCGGGATCCCGAGCACCGCGTCGATGTGCAGCCGCGGACCGGCCACCTCCATCAGCACCGGGGCCACGACCATCTCGGCCTCGCTGCCCTCGAGGTTCCACGCCAGCCGCTGCAGCCGGTCCGGTGACCAGTGCGGGTCCGGGGTGACCGCGACGACACGGTAGCCGTCGTGGCGGACGTGCTTGGCGACGTCCGACAACTCTCCGACGACCGGCACTCCGTCCAGCAGGTCACCGTCGAGCCCGCGACCGTCCGTCGTGCACACCGCGTCCACCCGCCAGCCGAGGTGCGGGAACTTGCGGGTCCGGGAGATCAGGTCGCTCACGGTGGCCGGGCTCCCGGCGGCGAGCACCGGCCGCAGGCACCGGCCTTCCTTGCGCTGATTGTGCAGCCAGAGACGCAGCAGATACCGCGTCGTCATGGTGATGAGCGCGATCGCGGGGATCGCGACGAAGATCCACAGCTTGATGTTGTGCGAGGTCAGGGCGATTCCGGCGAGCGCCATCACGATGGTCGCCGTGAACAGGGAGCGCCCGAGCCGGCGGAACTCCTCGGCGCCCTGGCCGAGGACCGCCGGAGCCCACGCCCGGTTCACCGCGAGCGCGGCCAGGACGAGGAGTTCGGTGCCGAAGGCGAGAGTGCCCCACCGCTCATGCCAGTAGGCGGCGTCCCGGGCCCCGAAGAAGCCACCGATCGCCGCCACGACGAAGGCGGTGGCCACGGTGTCGCCGGCGATCACCGCACGGCGGTAGCGCTGCTCCCAGTCACTCGCGGTCCGGCCGATCGTCGCGCTGTCCAGCCGGTCGCGCGCCGATGGAAACGGGCTGACCAATTCCCCCTGCTGCACAGACCCCCCCAGGGTGCCAGTGGGCTCGACGTGTTGGCTCCACACGGTTCCTCCCCCCGGGAGGCCCCCGCCTCCCGCGCTGTTCCTCCCCTCGGGAGGCCCCCGCCTCCCGCACCGCGCTGTTCCTCTTCCGGGTCATCCGCCCACCCCGCGAATGACGTACCGGGTACCGCAGCGCTACTCGAACACCCCATCCAGGCGATAGATCATCATTTGTCGCCTGGTGTCCGGGCTTGTGAAGCAAGGTCAATCTAGAGCATCAAAGCCCTCCAGAAGAGGGATGTGGGCAACTTGTGCTGAACCTTTGAAGGTTGATCCTTCGTCGGACAATCACCCGCAGAAGCCTTCGCGACGGAGACGTGCCTTGTGACCTGTGGTGACGGGCGTTCACCGGGCTGTAGGCGGCGGCGATCCGGGGGTGTCCCGGCATGAACGGCCGGGCCGAGCTTGGCTTGTTTTTTAACCTGGTCGCGGGCGGTCGGAGGAACAACCCGGGCTTTTCGTCCGGGGGTTGGACTCCTCCGCCCTGTTCACCCACCTTCTGGAGACATCCGAGATGGCGACATCCCTGCGCGTCCTGATCCACGGCGGAGGCATCGGCGGCCTCGCGCTCGCGACCGCGCTCGCGCGGCGCGGCCACACCGTGGAGGTGGCCGAGCTCCGCGAGGAGCTCGACGCCCTCGGCGTGGGAATCATCCAGCCCTCCAACGCTCTGCATGTCATGCGGGAGTTGGGGGTGCTCGACGCCTGCCTGGCGGCCGGGTTCGCATGGGAGGTCCTGACCATCGCCGACCCCGAGGGGAACCCGCTGGCGCGCATACCCCAGCCGCGCATGGAAGACGTCCCGGCCGCCAACGGGATTCCGCGGCCCGCCCTCGCCAAGGTGCTCGGCGACGCCGCCGTCGCCGCGGGCGCCAAGGTCCGCCACGCCGTGACGCTCACCGGACTCGACGACGACGGTACGGGCGTCACCGTGACGCTCTCCGACGGATCCACCGACCGCTGGGACCTGGTCGTCGGCTTCGACGGAATCGGCTCCCCGCTGCGCACCCGCCTCCACGGCGACCGGTACGCGCCCGCGTACACCGGATTCGCCAACTGGCGCGTCACCGTGCCCCGCCACCCCGACGTACGGGGCGTGGTCATGGCCACCGCCGGCCGGGAGGCGAAGGCCCTGCTCACCCCCATCACGGACGAACTCATGTACCTGGGCGCCGTGTTCGCCGAAGCGGAGGACTTCCGGCCGGACCCGGCCCGCGCCCACGAGGAGCTCGCCGAGCGGCTCTCGATGTTCTCCGGCCCCGTCGCCGAAGCCCTCGGCGCGGTCACCGACCCGGCGGCCGTCGTGTACTCCCGCATCTCCCAGGTGACGGTCGAGGAGCCGTGGCACGTCGGCCGGGTGGTGCTGGCCGGCGACGCCGCCCACGCCTCCACCCCGCACCTCGCCCAGGGAGCGGCGATGGCCGTCGAGGACGCCCTCGTCCTCGCCGAGTCCCTGGACACCGCGGCCTCGGTCCCCGAGGCCCTGGAAGCCTGGGAGGCCCGGCGCCGGCCCCGCGCCCTGTGGGTGCAGGCCATGTCCCGGGCCGTCCTCAAGCAGGAGATGGGCGCGCCGACGACGCCCGAGGAGGACGCGCTCCTGGAGATCGGCATCCCCGGAGCCGCCCACGTCCTCGTGAAGCCCTACTAGGACACCCCGCGGGGCCGGGCTTTCCCAGGGCCCGGCCCCGCGCGCCCCTCCTGCCGTCCCACGGCGTCCATTCCTGCCGTCCCACGGCGTCGACGCCTGCCGTCCCGCGGCGTCCGCGCCTGCCGTCCCACGGCTTCGACCCCTCCCGTCCCACGGCTTCGACCCCTGCCGTCCCACGGCTTCCACCCCTCCCGTCCCACGGCGTCCGAAGGCGTTGTCAGTGGGCGGGGATACGTTGTCGATGTTCCGCCGCTCCGGCGTGAACATCCCCTTTGACGTGCATGGGAGAAGTGCGTTGGCGGTCTGGGAGAGGTCGAGCGCGGCGCGGGTGGTACCGCCCGCGCGGCCGCGGAAACTCGCGAAGGTGCCGTTCGTCGAGCTGGCCGACGGACGCTTGCAGGGCGTGGTGTCCAGCGGCTCCGACACAGGGCGCGTGTACGTGTCCTCCATCGCCGCCGGAACGTACGCGTTCGCGTGCAGCACCAACAACAACCGCCCCTGCGGCGGCGCGCGCGGCTCGTACTGCAACCACATCCGCGCACTCGTCACCGAGGCCGTCCTCCAGTACGGCGCGCAGCGCGTCGCCCGCTACCTCAGGGCCGAGACGCCCGACCGGGAGCCCGACGCCCAGGCACTCGTCGACGCGATGACCGCCACGCGGCCCGCACAGGGCGACACTTCGGCCGCCGCGCCCGTGTTCAGCCGCTTCCTGCGGCACCTCGCCTACCTCGAACTCGAGCCGGTCACCGCGCCGTTGCCCGAGATGCAGTGGTTCCCGCCGACGAGGGCGGTCGCCTGATGCGTACGGACCTGCTCGCCGACCCGATCGACAGACTCGACGAGGCGCTGGCCGCCGTGGACGCCTTCGACGACGCACTCGTCGCCGGCCTGCTCCGTCCGCAGCCCGCCCAGACCGCAGGGCTCGCCGCGCTCGCGGACGCCCTCGCCGGCACCCCGCTCGCCTCCGTCGTCGCCGAGGCCGCCGACAAGGCCATGGCCGGCTCCGCCGGAGAGGACCACTTCCTCGCGCTCGCCGCCGCCCGCACCGCGCTCATGGGCTCGGTCCACGACGCCCTGACGGCCCGCGTCGCGGACGTCACCGGCCGCCCGGCCGCGCAGCCCGCCTCGGCGGAGGAGGCGACCTTCGGCGGGCAGCCCGCCGCCAACGTGCTCGCCGCGGCCCGCGCCTGGCTCTGCGACCTCGCGCGCTCCGGCTGGCGGGGCATCGACCACGAACTCGTCGGCGGCGCCGCGCCCGTGGTCTCCGCGATGCTGCCGGACCCCGCGCTCCGCCGACAGGCGACGCTGCTCGACGGCTTCTCGGCCGAGCTCGCCGCATCGTGCCCCGGGGCCACCCTGGACCGCATCCCGGTGCGCCGCTGGGCCGACCTGTGGTCGCGCGCCCTGCTCCTCACCGTGCCCGGAGCCGCCCGCACACCCGGCGGGTCCACCGCGACTGGTCGACTGCTGCCCCTCGGCGTCGACGTGCAGGAGCACGCGACCGCCGTACAGGCCCAGGTGCACGCGGTGTTCGAACCGGCCGACGGCTCGGCTCCGCGTCTGGTCCGGGCGGCGGCGTCCGCGCCCAAACCCGACACCGTCGTCGGCGCCGGGCTCTGGCAGCTGCTCCGGCCGCGCATGTCGCTCCTCACCGCCGTGAGCGAGGGCCTCGCCATGGAACTCGACGCCATGCCCGTCACCGCCGAGGGCGACCTCGTCTGGGACGACGAGCACGCCCGCGCGGGGGCACCCGCCGACCCCTTCGCCACGGCCAGGGTCGTCCTCGCCACAGCGATCGACCCGGTCACGGCGCCCCTGGACCGTCACCCGGTACGGATCGCCGTGCCCGTCCTCCTGGAGGGGTACGCGGCGGAGCGCGAGGGCGACGGGCCGCTGACGTTCACGATCGCCGGCCACCGGCTCGCCGTGGACACCGACCGCGGACCGGCCGCCGGACCGCTCACCCCGGAGGCGATCGCCGCGTCCGGCGCGTGCCTGGGTCTCCTCCGCTGGGACGCCGGGGAGTTCCTCGTCCAGCCACTCGCCGTCGAGACGACCGTCCGGAAGAAGACCGTCGCGGTCCACGCGGGCGCGTGGGCCGGCGGCACCACCGACAAGACCGGAGTCCGCGCCGAGAAGGCGGCCACGGACGCGGTCGCCGTCCTGCGCGAACGAGCGGGAAAGCTGCTGCGCTCATGACCGACGAGAACGCCTCGCCCGAGCCCGCCTTCCCCACCGGGCGGACGGCATCGACCGCGCCGACGGCCGACTCCACGGCCGCGACCGGCACGCCGTCCCCGGTGCCGGCCGCGCCCGACCCCCACGACAACCGGCGGCAGGTCCTCTACTGGCGGCTGCTCGCCCGGCTCTTCGACCCCGAGGAGCAGGCCACCCTGGAAGCGGCGAGCCTCGCCGTCGTCGAGGACATCGGCCTGCCGTCCGCGCTGCTCGACCCCGGCGCCTCCGTGGACTCCGTCGTCCAGCGACACCCGGAGCTCGCCGACGAGCTCGACGGCCTCATGACCCCGGAGCCCGAGCCGGACGACGCACGCGACCGGGCCGCCGAGGTGCGGCGCGCCGCACTCGCCTCGAAACTGCTGCTCAACGTCTTCGCCACCGGCTCCGGAACCGTCTCCGCCGGGCAGCTCGCCCGCTGGCAGTCGGACGCGGGCTGGCTGGAGCGCGCGCTCGGTTCACCGCCCGGCGGTCTGCGCGGCGGCAAGGCGTCGGGCGCGGCCCTCACCGGCGGCGGCCTCGGACCCGAGCTCGGCGCCATCGAGGCCGACCTCGTCCACCGCATGCACCTGCGCGAAGTCCTCGCGGACCCCGCGCTGGCCGCACAGCTCACCCCCAGCATGTCCCTGATCGAGCAGCTGCTGCGCGACAAGGGCAACCTCTCCGGCGTGGCACTGGCCAACGCCAAGACGCTGATCAGGCGGTACGTCGACGAGGTCGCCCAGGTGCTCCGTACCCAGGTCGAGAAGGCCACCGTCGGCGAACTCGACCGCTCGGTCCCGCCCAAGCGGGTCTTCCGGAACCTCGATCTCGATCGCACCATCTGGAAGAACCTCACCAACTGGAGCCCGGAGGAGGAGCGGCTGTACGTCGACCGCCTCCACTACCGGCACACCGTCCGCAGGACCACGCCCCAGCGGCTGATCGTCGTGGTGGACCAGTCCGGTTCCATGGTCGACTCGATGGTCAACTGCACCATCCTCGCCTCGATCTTCGCCGGGCTGCCCAAGGTGGACGTCCACCTCATCGCGTACGACACCCGCGCGATCGACCTCACACCCTGGGTGCACGACCCGTTCGACGTGCTCCTGCGCACCAACCTCGGCGGCGGCAACGACGGGCCCGTGGCGATGGCCATGGCCCGGCCGAAGATCGCCGAGCCGAAGAACACCGTCATGGTCTGGATCTCCGACTTCTACGAGTTCGGCCGCTCACAGCCACTGTTCGAGGGCATCGAGGAGGTCCACCGCTCCGGGGTCCGCTTCATCCCCGTGGGCTCGGTGACCAGCTCCGGACGGCAGGAGGTCAACCCCTGGTTCCGGGAGCGGTTCAAGGCCCTCGGCACCCCGGTGATCTCCGGCCACATCGACAAGCTCGTGCACGAACTCAAGACCTTCCTCACCTGAGACCGAAAGGCCCTCCCATGTCCGACCTGCTCCGCGCTCCCGCCGAGATCAAGTACGCCGAGGAACTCGACTGGCTGGAGTCGATCGACGACAACCCCAAGCCCTTCTCCTGGCGCCTCTCCCCGAAGATGGTCCGCCTCTTCATCCTCGGCTCCGAGCGCGCCGACGGCCTCGACCGGGAGGTGACGCAGAAGTGGTTCGGCGACCGCAGCTTCGTCGAGCGCTCCATCGTCACCCTCGCCTCCGACCGCGGCCTGCTCCTCATCGGCGACCCCGGCACCGGCAAGAGCTGGCTCGCCGAACTCCTTGCCGCCGCGATCAGCCGCAACTCCACCCAGGTCGTCCAGGGCACGGCCGGCACGACCGAGGACCACATCAAGTACTCCTGGAACGTGTCCATGGTCATCGCCAAGGGCCAGTCCCGCGCGTCGATGATCCCCTCGCCGATCATGACCGCGATGGAGACCGGCACCATCGGCCGCTTCGAGGAGCTCACCCGCTCCACCAGCGACGTCCAGGACGCGCTCATCTCGATCCTCTCCGAGAAGTACATCTCGGTCCCCGAACTCGACGGCGCCGACGGCGAGAACATCGTCTTCGCCAAGCCCGGCTTCTCGGTCATCGCCACCGCCAACAGCCGCGACCGGGGCGTCAACGACCTCTCCTCCGCGCTCAAGCGCCGCTTCAACTTCGTCCGCATCCCGGTCGTGACGAACAAGAAGAGCGAGGCCGAGATCGTGCGCTTCCGCACCGAGGAGCTGCTGCGCCGGCACGCCATCGAACTGGACGTGCCGCCCACCCTCCTCGACGTCCTCCTCCAGAGCTTCGCCGACCTGCGGGCCTCCGCCGCCGCGGCCGGCAGCGACGACGAGAAGCTGGAGTCCGCCCTCTCGACCGCCGAGCAGATCGGCGTCCTCGAGGACTCGATCCTGCACAGCAACTTCTTCGGCGAGCGCACCCTGACCGCCCGCGCCCTCGCCGCCTCCCTGGTCGGCACACTCGCCCGACGCGAACCGGAGGACCTGGCCATCCTCAACAAGTACCTGCACGGCGTCGTCGAGCCGCGCGGCAAGGAGGAGGGCGGCTCCTGGCCCGAGTTCCTCGAGGGCGGCCGCGAAGCGATCGCGAAGCTGTCGTGACCGGGACCCCGTTCACCGCCCTGCGCGGCCAACTCCACGAGGCTGCTGCCGAGTTCGCCGGAGGTGCGGACGCCCTGGAGGGCATCCTCCTCGGCCTCGTCGACGACGTCGACCGCGCCGTGGCGGAACCCCTGGAGATCTTCCCCGTCTGCCACCACTCGCCCGCCTCCGCCCTCGCGATGGCCCGCCGGCTGCGCGAGAAGCAGCCCAAGGTCGTCTACCTGGAGCTGTGCGAGGACATGACGCCGCTCCTCACCGAGCTGCGCAACTGCCGGCTGCCGGTCGCCGTGCAGGCGTTCGCGAGCGACATCGACGGCTTCCCTCCCGACTGGGCACCGCTGTCCGTCGTCGCCCCCGTCACGGAGGCCTCCGCCGAGTACCAGGCCATCGCCTACGCCCTCGACACCCCCGGCGTGGAGCTGGTCCTCGTCGACCGCTCCTCCGACCACGTCTTCCAGTGGGACCCCCGGCACGATCGCACCGACGAGCCGGACGCCCGCGCGGAGGGCGGCACCGAGGCGGCACTCCACGGGGAGGCCGTCGGCGTCGAGATCGGCGACCTGCGACCCCGCTTCGCCGAACTGGAGGAGCACCTGCTGCGCCACGGCAAGGTGCGGCACTGGTCGGAGTGGTGGCACCAGTACGTCGAGGTGCCGCTCGGCGACAGCGACCACGACACCTACCGCCAGGTCATGTTCCTCATCGGCAGCCTCTTCCGGCGGCTCGCCCCGGGGGACGGGGACCGCGTCCGCGTCGACGAGGACCGCGAGCGGTACATGTGGACCCGGATGCGCGAGCACCTCGCCGCCACCGGCACCGACCCCGCGGACTGCCTCTACGTCTGCGGCGCCTTCCACGCGGCCAGCCGCGTCGACGAGTTCGGCGTGCACGGCAGCGACGGCTTCGAGATCTCACCCCCTACGGCCACGACCTGGCAGTACGGTCTGATCCCCTCCAGCAACGCGGCGATCGAGGCCCAGTTCGGCCTCGCCTCCGGCTCCGTGTCCATCGCCGCGACGCAGTGGACGAAGAACCTCAAGCGCACCCGGGTGAAGCCGTACCGCCTCGACGGACAGGCCGGCACGAAGAAGACGGCGGCGAAGACCACCGGGCCGGCCGCCCTCCCCGAGACCGCCGCGCCGGCCGAGGACCGCCTTTCCGGCTTCCTCCGGCGGCCGCCGGTCCTCGACACCCTGGACGAGACCGAACTGCTCGGCTGGTCCGTGGACATCGTCCGCGCCGCCCGCCGCAACGGCTACCTGGCCTCCACCGCCGACGCGATCGCCGTCTTCGAGACCTCGATCCTGCTCGCCGGGATGCGGGACCGGGCCAAGCCCACCCCGTACGACTTCCAGGACGCCGCGGTCACCTGCATCGAGAAGGACAGCGTGCCCGGGCGCCGGGACGTGCGCCGCCTCGTCGAGATCATGATGGGCGGCGACCGGATCGGCCAGGTCGGCTACGAGGCACTGCCACCGCTCGCCCGCGACGTCCACGACCGGCTCGCCCCCCTGGAGCTGAACCTCCAGCAGCGCGGGGTCCGCCGGGCACTCCTCGACATGACCTCCCGGCCCGAACTGCGGGCCTGCTCGGACGTCCTGTGGATGCTGCGCCGCCTGATGCCGGGCGCCGCCGCACGGCCCGTCATGGGGGAGCGGCGGCTCGGCGAGCGGTCGATCCAGGAGTCCTGGGACCTCGCCCTCGGCACCCACCAAAGGGCCCTCATCGAGCTCGGCTACGAGGGCGTCAGCCTCGAACAGGTCCTGGAGCAGCGCCTGCGCCGCACCGCGTACGCACCGCAGGCGACGACCGCCGAGGCCCTCGCGGCCGTCGAGGACGCCACGCTGTACCTGGGCGGCCGACGCCTCGCCGAGGAGCTCGGCACCCGCGCCCTCGAGGTGCTGGCGGGTGAGCGTACGGTCGACGGTGCGCCGGAGGTCCTGCGCCGGGTGCGCGGACTCCTCGCGTACTACCGCACCAGCGAGCCGGTGCTGCCGCCGTGGATCCAGTCCTTCGTCAGAACCGGCTACGCGCACTACTGCACGCTGCTGCCGACGGCCTTCCGCGACGAGGACGCGACGGTGGGGCAGGTCGCCGCGATGCTCGGCTTCCTGTTCAGCATGGAGAGCCTGGCGCTCTCCCTCGGCTGCGACCGGACCCAGCTTGAGCTGGCCGTCGCCCAGGCGCATCCCGAGGACCCGGCGAAGACGGCGCTGCTGTGGGCGGCGCAGGTACAGCTGGGCACACTCACCCGGGGTGAGTTGCGGACCCGCTGCGACGAGCTCCTCGCCAACCCCCTCGTCGTGCCGTCCTATCCGCGCTACCTCAGCGGCTTCGTGCACGCCCTGGAGCCGGTGCCGGGCCTCGCGGACGTGGTGGTGGAGGCCGTGTCGAACGCCTTCGGCCGCCTGCCCGACGCCGTACTGCTGCCGTGGCTTCCGGTCCTCATCACGACCCTCCGCTCCAACGCGGCGGAACTGGCCCCGCTGCTCATCCGCGAGGCGGGACGGATCTTCCCGGCCCGGCTCGCGGCCCTGGACACCTGGGTCCCGCCCTGGCACACCCCACCGGCCGCCCCGACCGGCCTTCCCACGGGCGCCGCCCCCCGGGGAGCGGCGCTCCTGCCCGCCCACCCGACGACGTGCGACGCCCTCGCGGAGCTCCTCGGCTCCGCGGAGGGATGGACCACGACGAACGGCCCGGCGGCGACGGGCGCGGCCCTCCTCACCACGCACCCGGCCACGGCCGACGCACTGGCGGTCCTCATGGCCCGATGACACCACCCCGGTCCGCTACTGGCCGACCCGTCCGTCGACACACTCGCGCAACAGGTCGGCGTGCCCGCAGTGGCGGGCGTACTCCTCGATCCGGTGCACCATCAGCTCCCGCACCGCGATCCCGTCCTTCGGGAGGCGCTCGCCCAGGTCCGGGTGCTCGGCGAGGGCGGCGTCGGCCGCGGCCTGCTCGCGCTCCAGATCGGCGTACGAGGCGTCGACCACCGCCTGGTCGGCGACGGCCTCGTGGAAGTCCGCGTCCCGCTTGCCGTACACCTTCGGCAGCGGTTCACCGGTGATCCAGGTGATCCAGTCCCGTTCCACCTCGGCGAGGTGCCGGATCAGACCGAGCAGCGACATCGTCGACGGCGGAACGGAACGGCGGGCCAGCTGTTCCGGATCCAGGCCCTCGCACTTCATCCGCAGCGTCAGACGGTAGCCGGAGAGGAAGTCCTGGAGCGTCGCGAGCTCGCCCTCCGGGGCCTCGCCGCTGTCACGGGGGTCGTCGGCAGGGTCCGCCCACATGTCGGGGTAGACCGTCGCCCGGCTCCATCGCTCGGGAAGATCATTCATGCGCCCATCCTCGCGCGCGAGGCCGTCGGCCCGCCATGGAATTGTGTCGCCCCGGCGGGGCGCCCGCCGTGCGGCCACCCTGCCCCGGGCGGCCGCACGGCCGAGCCCGGGTCAGGTCGTGCAGAACGGCAGGGTCCGCACCTGTCCGCCGAGGTTCTCGTCGTCGGTGCCGAGGAGGGCCTCGGCGGATCCGGGCAGACACTCCACGGCCTCGATCTTGTATCCCGGGAACGTCCCGAGCACGGTCGGCGAGGCCGCCTGCGCGATCCGTACCCGACCCGTCGCCGACACGGTCACCCGGCCCGCGTCGCTCACCGCCGAGTCGAACGGCCCGTCGTCACCCGCGTCACCCGCCGAACCGACCACGATCCGGCCGGAGTCCGTCACCGCGATGTCGGAGATGTGCCGCGCGCCGTCACCCGTCGGGTACGCGGCCCGGTAGCTCCGCTGCGAGACGGCGCCGAACAGGGGCTGCCCCCACGGCGCGAACGTCAACGACGCGGCGTACAGCGTGGCCGGCCGCCCCGCCCCGGCGCCCCGGTCCGCCCAGAGGGCGGCGAGCTTGCCGTCCCGGGCGACGAGCGCGAAGCTCTCGAAGTCGTCGCCCTCGCCGATCGCCGGCAGCGGCGTGTAGTCGACGACCGTCGCCGTCGAACCGGCGATCTTCAGCCGGTAGAGGATGCCGCGGCCGGTGAGCGCCAGGAACTCCCCGGGCATCCCCGGGATGGGCTCGACGGCCTCCAGATCGACGGGTTCCGCGCCGTCCCAGGTGAGCGGGGTGACGACGGCCGAGTTCTCGGTGCGGGTGAGACGGGACAGCCGCGGCTGCCCGGACCCCTTGTTGTCGTGGACGACCAGGGCGTTCACCCCCTCTCCGTCCGCGGTACGTCCCTCGTACGCGAGACCGCTGACACCGCTGCGGGAGTCACCGCCGACCTTCTGCCAGGAGTCGGCCGCTCCGGCCGGGGCGGCGCCGAGCACCGCGAGGAGCGCGGTCGTCGCGGTGAACCAGGTCATGCGCTGCAACATCGGATTCTTCACGGGAAGTCGCTTGCCTTCTCTGTCCGACAGACGCGAGGTCACGCGCCGGGCGCCAGGTTATTGATCATGGTCAGCGCCGCCCAGCGCGCGTTGCGCCATCCGCCGGAGCGTGAAGTCGTACGGGGGCGCGCGGCCGGGTCGCACACGGCGGCACCGGTCCGTCCACGCACGGCGGCGGTTCACTCGTGACGGTGGACTCCGGCCGAGCCGCCGCCCCTGCCCGTCGAGGCTCGGGCACCGTGACTCCCATGCCCGCCCGCCGCACCGCATTCCTCCTGCTCATCGCGCTCCTCACCACCGGATGCGTGGCCGTCCCGCACGGTCCTGCCCCGGCTCCGGCGCCCCGCCCCGGCGGACTCGCCCCGGCCGCCGACCGTCCCCCCGCCCCCCTCCCCACCCCCACCCCCCTCGCCACCCCCACCTGGCCCGTCCTCACCGAGCCCGCCCCTCGGGAGGCCCTCGGCACCACGGACCCCCGCCCGGCTTCCCGGACGGCCGAGGCATCCGGCCGGAAGACGGCCGACGCGTCCGCCGAGGCGCGCACCGACGGCCGCCCACCCGCTCACAGGGCGGCTCCGAACCGCCCGCACACCACCCCGAACAAGCCGAGGAAGCCCGCGAACAGGAATCGCGCGAACAGGAATCCCGCGAACGGGAAGTCCGCGAACAGAAAGCCCGTCACGAGGACCGTGCCCCGCCCTCCGCAGAACCACCGGCCCGGCCCCGCTCGCCCGCACCGGCAGACGGATGCCCGGCCGCCCGAGATGCGGCGCCTCTGCCGCCAGGCCGAGTCCATCCAGGCCCCCATGGGCGCCGCCGACCTCTGCCGCGGCCTGTACGGCCGCTGACCCCGGCGCCTCGTCCCGGCCGGGCGGAAACTCGGTTGTACCGTCCCGATCCGCCCGGCTATAAGACGATCATGTTCACACCACGGCCCTTCCTCCACGCCGACATGCCCCGCCTCCAGGAGACCGTGGGGGAGTGGATCGCCACCGCCGGCCGCGACGCCTACGACCACGTGGGCGAGCTCCCGCACCGCGTGTACGACAACCTGCGCGGTCTCCCCGTCGGAGACCTGGTGCACGTCTGGGAGCACGAGCAGGACGGCCGGGTCGGCGGCGTCACCATCTGCCTTCGGTTCGGCGCCGCGTTCGACGCGTTCTGCGCGCCGGAACTGCGCGGTACCGACACCGAACGCGCGATGCTGACGTTCGCCGCCGACACCACCGCACGGCACATGGCGGACGACGAGGAGTACGTCCTCACCGACCTCTTCGAGACCGACACCCTCCGCGGACGTCTGCTGAACGAACTGGGCTTCACCCACTTCCGGATCTGGGACGACGTGAACACCCGCGGCCTGACCGATCTCCCTCCCGTCGTGGTGCCCGAGGGATTCACCGTCCGGGCGGCCACCCTCGACGACGCCGAAGCCCTCGCCGAGGCCCGCAACGCCTCCTTCGGCACCGACTGGACGGGCGCGGCCTACCGGGACGGAATGATGACCCGGCCCGGGTACGACCCGGCCCGCGAGATCGTGGCCGAGGCCCCGGACGGACGCATCGGCGCGTACACCGTCCTCTGGGTCGACGAACGCAACGGTCTCGGGCACTTCGAGCCCGTCGGCACCCACGAGGCCTTCCGCCGCCTCGGCCTGGCCCGGGCGGTGATGGCCGAGTCCCTGCGGCGCATGGCGGAGCTGGGCCTCCGGCGGGTGACGGTCAACCACGACGCCGAGAACCTCCCGGCCGCGAAGCTGTACGGCTCCCTGGGCTTCACCCCCGAGTGCCGTACCCACGGCTACCGCCGGGCGAAGGCCCAGGACTCGATGTCGCGATAGCGGATCGGGCCCGGGCCCCGGCCGTAGTCGCTGCCGACGAGGTGAAGGCGCTCGGCGGGCCAGCGCCGGCCGGTGAACCCGGCGAGCGCGTCGGCCACCTCCAGCACGGACCTCGGATCGTCGCGGCGGGCACGGGCGAGCGTCAGGTGCGGACGCAGCGGCCGGTCCTCGAAGGGAATGCCGCACTCCTTGACGACCGTCCGCACCTCCGTGGCGATGCGGTGCAGTCCGTCGAGGTCCCCGTCGATCCCGCTCCACAGCACCCGGTCGTCGAAGTGCCCTCCGCCGCGCAGCGCCAGCTCCACCGGCCGGTGCGCCGCCGCGATCGCCGCCAGCGGCGGCCGCAGCAGAGGGACGGTCGCCACCGGGAGCTCCCCGAGGAACGCCAGCGTGATGTGCCAGTCCTCGATCCGGTTCCACCGCATCCGCGGGTACGCCTCGTACGCCGGGCCCAGCTCGCGCGCCAACTCGTCCTTCGCGTCGTCCGGCGGGGCGAGCGCGACGAAGACCCGCACGGTCGAGGTCCGCGCCCTGTCCTCGTCGCCGGACTCCGTACCCTGCCCGGGCGCCTCAGCCATCTTCCGTTCCCTACCCACCGTCTGTCCCGCAGCCTTCGCAGGCGAGGGTACGCGGTGCCCCGGCCCCCACCCGCGGCGGGGACGCCCCGCGCCCCGACCCGACCCGACGCGCCTCGACCCGACGCGCCCCGCCGTGCCGTCAGCCGGTGAAGGCCGCGAGGGCCAGGCGCTGGGCGACCGCCGCGGCGCCGTCGCGTATGAAGGACGAGGTGCCCATCGCGTAGACCGCGCGGCGGTCGAGGTCCCGGGAGGCGAAGACACCGCTCCGGTACCCCGGTTCGGAGCCGGTCTTGCCCCAGAGGACCGAGCCGTCCGGCAGCGGGACGGACATCAGCCCGACGCTGAAGCAGGCCGTCCCCCTGCCGGGACCGGTGTTGCACGAGGCCTCGTCGGCGTACGGCAGCGGCTCGCCTGCCTTGCCCTTCGGCACGGTGAACAGCTCCGCCGTCTGCTCCGGCCGCAGCAGCCGGCCGTCGAACAGACCGGTGATGAACCGGTCCAGGTCACCCGTGGTGGAGGTCATGCTCGCGGGCAGCCCGCCCTGCACGTTGACATCGACCTGCTCGCCGTCGCTTCGCCGCAGGTACCCGGGCAGGTACGGCCGGGGAACGGGCGTGCTGCGGTCCGGGACGGCAGCCGCGGTCTCCCGCATCCCCAGCGGCCGCAGGATGCGGGTCGTGACCTCGTGCTGGTAGGAGTGCCCGGTCAGCTCCTCGATCAGCTTGCCGGCGACGCGGTATCCGAAGGAGTTGTACTGCTGACGGGTGCCCGGGCTGAAGTGCGGGCCGGGGGCCGGCCTGCCCTCGGGGCGGAGCGTCTGCTCGATCACCTCGTCGAAGGTCAGGTGGTCGAGGCGGCGCTCGATCTCCTCCTCGGCGGAGGGCGCCGGCGCGCCCTCGAAGTCGTCCGGCAGACCGCTGGTGTGGTTCAGCAGCTGCCGCACGCTGATCGGCTCCGGGAAGCGGCTCTCCGGCAGCAGCCCCGGCAGGTAGTGCTGGACGCTGCGGTCCAGGTCGACACGGCCCTCACCGGCGAGCTGGAGCAGGATCACCGCCTCCATCGGTTTGCTGATGCTCCCGATCCGGAAGTGGGCGGCGGGGCTGACGCGCCGACCGGAGACGACGTCCCCCGACGTGCCGCGCCACACCTCCCCGCCCTTGTGTACTTCGGCGACGATCCCCGCGACACCGTCCTCGGGACGTAATTCCATCGCCGCGCGCAGGGCGCCGCGGTCGATCGGGGCACCGGTCCCACCGTCCGCCCGGGCGAGTGCCGCGGGACGTGCGGGCGCGGCGGGGGCCGCCTGCGCCGGCGCGGCGAGGCCCCACGCCAAGGCGGCGGTCAAGGTCAAGGTCAGGGCCGGGGGCAGGGTCGAGGAACGGCGCACGGAGAGCTCCACTCGGAAGGTGTCGATCATGTCCCTTCGAGTCTGTCCGCCCGGGCCGCCCGTCGCGCCGGGGATCACCCGGGCCCGCCCCTGAAACTCCCCTGACTCCGCATCAGGGGCGCCCGCCGTCCCGCGCCCCCCATGCGCTCCCTCGCGGGGGTGGTTCCCCGAGGGCCAGTGGGGCGCAGCGCGGCACGGCCCGCCCGGCCGGGGAGCGCTCCCGGCCGAAGCTGTGCGCTGCCCCCTGTCCACCTTCGAAGACGGAGGTTCGTCCATCCATGACCCACGCACTTCTCCGAGCGGCGGCACGGCGCCGCAGACCCGGCGGGAGGGTCGGGGCGCCGGCCGCGCTCGGGCTCGCGCTCGTCCTCGCCCTGCCCGGCACCGCTCTCGCCGCCCCGGGTGACCTGGACCCGACCTTCGGGCCCGACGGCCGGGTGACGACCCCCATCAGCGGGTACGCGGAGGGCCACGACATCGTGCGGCAGGCCGACGGAAAGCTGGTCGTGGTGGGGACGAGCGAGGCCGGCTTCGCGCTCGCCCGCTACAACACCGACGGCGGCCTCGACACCTCCTTCAGCGGCGACGGCATCACGACCAGCGACTTCGGCGGCGGCTTCCACTCGGCCAACGCCGTCGCGATCCAGCCCTCGGACGGCAAGATCGTCGTGGCGGGCACCACCGAGGTGATCGCCGAAGAGGGCGGAGGCTGCTGCTTCTTCTCCGTGGCCCGCTACAACACCGACGGCACCCTGGACGCGGGCTTCGGCAACGGCGGCCTCGTCCGCGTCGACGAGTTCGGCGGCTCCGCGGACGGCTCCGACATCGCCGTACAGCCGGACGGCAAGATCATCGCCGCGGGCAAGGGCGCGGGCGGCGGCTACGCGCTCGTACGCCTCGACACCAGCGGGAACCTCGACCCCTCCCTGGGCGGTGACGGGGCCGTGGTCGCGGGCTTCACGCCCACCTCGCCCCAGGACGGCGGCGGCATCGCCCGGAGCATGGCCCTCCAGCCGGACGGCAAGATCGTCTCCGTCGGCTACGTGGGCAACACCGCCTTCGACATCGGCGTGGCCCGCTACAACAGCAACGGCACCCTCGACACCACCTTCAGCGGCGACGGCATGGTCACCGCCGACTTCGGCGGCACCGAGTTCGGCAACGCCGTGGCCGTACAGCCCGACGGCAAGATCCTCGCCGCGGGCTCCGGCGGCGCCGGCTACGCCCTGCTCCGCTACCACAGCAACGGCACCCCCGACGCCGGCTTCGGCACGGCCGGGCGCACCTCGGTCAACTCCCCGGGCGACGGCGGCTTCGCGTACGCCATGGCGCTCCAGCAGAACGGCAAGATCGTGCTCGCCGGCCGGGCCGACGACCCGAACAGCTCCGAGGCCAACGACTTCGGCCTGGCCCGCTTCAACCCGAACGGCACCGTCGACACCGGCTTCGGCGGGGACGGCTTCGTGGTCACCGGCTTCAACGACTTCGACGAGGCCCGCGGCGTGCTCGTCCAGCCCGACGGCAAGATCGTCGCGGCCGGCTACGGGGCGGGCTTCGCCTTCGCCCTCGCCCGCTATCAGGGCGGCGACGGCACGCCCTCGTACGCCGACCTGTCGGTGACGAAGGCCGGTACGAGCACGGTGCGCATCGGCGACCGCGCCACCTACACGGTGACGGTCACCAACGCGGCGTCCTCCACCGCCACCGCGACCGGCGTCACGCTGACGGACACGCTCTCCGGCGCCGGCGCGACCCTCATCTCCGCGGTCCCGTCGCAGGGCACCTGCACCACCACCGCGACGGGCGCCACCTGCTCCCTCGGGTCCCTCACCCCGGGCGCCGGTGCCACCGTCACGGTGACGGCCGAACCCCGGGCCACCGGCACCCTCACGAACACCGCGGGCGTCAGCGCCACCCAGCCGGACCCGGTGACCCCCGGCAACACGGCCGGCGCGACCACCTCGGTCAACAACTCCCGCGGCTGCACCGTCATCGGCACCAGCGGCGCGGACACCCTGAACGGCGGATACTCCAACGACGTCATCTGCGGCCTCGGCGGCAACGACACCATCCGCGCGAGCTACGGCACCGACACCGTCCACGGCGGCTACGGCAACGACAACATCGACGGCGGCTTCGGCGACGACACCCTCGACGGCGGTCCCGGCAGCGACACCCTGACCGGCTACTACGGCAACGACCGCCTCACCACCACCGACGGCGTCTCCGGCAACGACATCGCCAACGGCGGCTCCGGCACCGACACCTGCACCACCGACCCGGGCGACTCCCGCATCAGCTGCCCCTGACCCCACGCTCCTCCGGGTGCCGTCGCCGCGACCCACGGCGACGGCACCCGGTGGTCCTCAGGCCAGGTCGAAGGACGGCTCCGGCATCAGGGACCGCGGTCACGGCTCCGGCCGTGCCCTCGCCTGCTCCCGTACCGCGCGCGGTGACAGGCCGAACTCGGCCCGGAACACCCGGCTGAAGTGACTCGCCTCGCCCAGGCCTCTGCGCGCCGCAAGGACGTACGCGGGCAGGTGGGCGAGCGACGGGTCGAGAAGGTCCCGGCGGATCTGCTCCAGGCGGCGCCGCCGTACGTGATCGCCGACCGTCACGCCCGACTCCCGGAAGAGCGCGTGGAGATGGCGTACGGAGATGTGGTGCGCCGCCGCGATCGTCCCCGGCGACAGGTCCTCCGCGAGCCGCTCGTCCACATAGGCGAGGATCCGCTCCAGGGCCCCCACCGACCCGGTGCCGGGAGCCGGACCCGCGCCGCCCGTCTCGCGCAGCAGCGTCCGCAGGATCGCCGACACGTGCTCGCCCATGTCCCGGCGGGCCAGTGGCCCGAACCCGCCCGCCCGCTCGGCCAGTTCACCGAGCACCGCCGAGAGCACCCGCCCGCTCGGTGAGCGCGGCAGCTCCGCGTTGGCCGTCACCGCGCCGTCCGCCCGCGCCAGCTGCCCCGCCGTACCGGCGTCCAGGGACAGCACGAAGTACCGGTGCGAGGAGCCGAGTTCGAGGCGGAACGGCCGCGCGCCGGTGTAGAGCACGAAGTCGCCCGGCGTAAGTGCCGCCCGGCGTCCGTCCTGCTCCAGCTCACCGTGCCCCGACACGAGCAGCCCGAGGAGATGGCCCGGCCGGGGAGCCGCGGGGGAGGGTCGGGGCATCACCCGGATCTCCTGCTCCCCGGTGATGTCGCAGCCGCTCAGGGCACCGAAACGACTCGGCCGCATGTCGGCGGCGTACCCCTCGTCGCCCGCCCTGGCCCGGACGAGCACCGTGTCCGAAGCGCCCGACAGGTCCGCCGAGGCGGTGTCGAGGTAGCCGAAGACCAGATTGCCGTCGTCCCGCCGCTCCACCCGCATGCCGTGCTCCTCCCGCCCCCTGCCCGCACCGCACGCACCCTTCGCGCCGTCCGGTCCGCGCACTGCGGGCACAGAACTCTGCGCTGCCGGACCAGTGCCCACCGCGGGATTGCCAGATGCTCGCAGAGTCCCCGCTGCACCCGGAAGCACAGAGGCGGTAACAGATGGATGTACTTCTGGCCATCCTTGGCCAGTTCGGCCTCTACGGCCTGCTCACGGTCGGCATCGCGGTGATCTTCGCGGCGACCCGCGTGGTCAACCTCGCCCAGGGGGACCTGGCCATGGCCGGCGCCTACGTCGCCGCGACCGCGACCGCCGCCCCCTTCGGCCTCCGCACCCTGCTCGCCCTCGCCGCCGGAGCACCCCTGCTCCTCGTCGTCGAACGGCTGCTGCTGCGCCGCCCCGGCTCCGACGGCCTGGCCGCCATGCTGGTCACCTGGGGCCTGGGCATGGCCCTGCGGCAGGGCGCGGAACTCCTCTTCACCGGGACCTCGCGCACCGTCGCCGTACCCGTGGACGGCACCCTCGACGTCCTCGGCACCCCCTACCCGACGTACCGGCTCGTGTGCGCCCTGACCGCGATCGGCGTCATCGCCCTCGTCCTGCTCGCGGCCCACCGCACCGACTGGGGACTGCGGCTGCGGGCCGTCGCCGACAACCCGGCCATGGCGGCGCTCCTCGGCACCGACCCGCGCCGGATGCGCGCCACGGCCTTCGCCGCCGGCGGCCTGCTCGCGGTCCTCGCCGGAGCCCTCTACAGCCCCGTGCTCGCCGTGAACCCCGGCATGGGGTTCAGCCTGCTCGTCCCCGTCTTCTTCGGCCTGCTGCTCAGCCGCCCCGGAGCCCTGGCCACCGCCGCCGGCGCCGCCCTGCTGATCTCCGCGCTGTCGGTCCTGCTGCGCACCTGGCTCTCCGACACCCTCGCCGAAGCCCTCTTCTACGCCGTCGTCGTCGCGATCGCCGCCCTGCGCTCGCGCCCCTGGATCGGAAGGTTCTCCGCATGGTTCCGTCGCACCCCCGCCCCCGCGAGCGCCGCATGACGCCCGCGCTCCGGACCACCGCGCTCGCGATGGCGGGCACCCTCGCCCTCGCGCTCACCGGCTGCCGGGGCGCGGCCCTGTCCGACGACGACGCCCCGGCCACCGGCGGACCGGTGAAGATCGGCGTGATCGTCCCGCTCACCGGACCGGTCTCCCAGGTCGGCACCGCCCTGCGCAACGGCCTCGAACTGGCCGTCAAGAAGGTCAACGCCGACGGCGGCGTGCACGGCCGGCCCGTGGAGTACGTCGTGGTGGACGACGCCGGCGACCCCGCCAACTCCACCCAGCTCGCCCGCCGTCTGGTCCGCCAGGACAAGGTCACGATGCTGTTCGGCACCATCACCGGCGACACCGCCGAAGCGGTCGGCAGGGTCGCCGACGAGGCGCACGTGCCCTTCGGCACCGCCATCCTCGGCGACACCGAACACTGCTTCGGCTACCAGTGGGGCTTCGGCGAGTCCACCCGGCAGATGCTCACCCCCACCGTCCCCGGGCTGATCCGGACGTACGGCACCAAGGTCGCCCTCGTCGGCTCCGACTACAACTACCCGCACTTCTACGCCGGTGTCGCCGCGGAGCTGGTGAAGAAGGCCGGCGGCACCGTCGTCGCCGAGGAGTACAGCCCCCTGGGGCAGACCGACTGGCAGCCGGTCATCGGCCGGCTCAAGTCCGCGAGGCCGGACACCGTGCTCTCCATGGTCGTCGGCGCGGACGCGGTCACCTTCGGCAAGCAGGCCCAGCAGTTCGGTCTGCTCACCCCGGAGCTCGGCTTCGAGGGGGCGTCCCTGGACGCCGACTTCCAGCCCGCGCTCGGCGAGCTCGTGGCCGGCCGCACCCACACGGTGCGCTGGAGCGACCGCCTCGACGACGCCGAGAGCCGCGCCTTCGTGAAGGACTACCGGGCCGCCCACCAGTGGAAGGCACCCGTCCCCGAGGTCGCCGGAAACGCCTACTTCGGCGTCAAGTTCCTCCTGGCGGCCGCGGAGAAGGCCGGCTCGACCGACCCCCGGGCCGTCAACACGGCGATCGGCGGGCTCTCCTTCGACAGCCCCCTGGGCAAGGGCACCCGCTTCGACGCCTCCAACCACGTGCTCCAGGCCGACATGCGGGAGGTCACCATCGGCCGCGACGGCGCCTACACCGTCACCCGGACCCACCCCATGGTCGCCGACAGGACCCCGAAGAAGGGCTGCGCGTGACCGTCCCCGCCGCGCCCGGCGCGTCCGCCGCCCGCGTCGCCCCCGCGGAGGGCGTACGGCGCGCACTCCGACTCGCGCTTCCCGGCCTCGCCGGGGTCGCCCTGCTCGCCGCCCCCTTCGGCCTCGACGCCTTCGCCGTCGCCACCCTCACCCTCGGCCTGTGCCACGGCCTGTTCGCCTTCGGCCTCGACCTGAGCTGGGGCCGGGCGGGACTGCTCAGCGTCGGACACGCCGCCTTCTTCGGACTCGGCGCGTACGCCGTCGCCCTCGGCCAGGAGCACCACCTTCCCCAGGCGGTGACGGTCGCCGCGGCCGTCGTCGCCGCCATGGTGATCGCCCTGCCCGTCGTCCGGATCGGTCTCGCCGCCCCGGTCCCCGACGCCCCGCTGATCCTCCTGACGATCGGCGTCGGACTCCTCCTCCAGCGCGCCGCCACCACCCTCGCCCCGGTCACCGGCGGGACCAACGGACTCTCCGTCTCCGGACCCGACGTGGTGACCTCCTACTACGTCACCCTCACCGCCGTCGCGGCCGTGGTCGCCGTCTGCGGCCTCCTGCTCGTACGCGGCCGGTTCGGCGCCCGCCTCATGGCGGCCGCCCGCAACCCTGAGCGAGCCGCCCAGAGCGGAGTCGACGGCACCCGCGTGCGCGCCACCGCCTTCGCCGCGAGCGCGGCCGTCGCCGCCCTGGCCGGAGCACTGTACGCACCCGTGGCCGGTCTGGTGTCGCCGCAGGTCTTCGGCCTCGGCCTGTCGACCTCCGTACTGATCTGGCTGGCCCTCGGCGGTCGCGCGTCCACGGTGGGGCCGTTCGCCGGTGCCCTCGCCGTCACCGTCGGCCAGCAGTACCTGGGTTCCACCTGGCAGGGCTGGTACCTCCTCGCCCTCGCCGCCCTGTTCCTGCTCGTCGTCCAGGTGGCACCCGCCGGGCTCACCGCCGCCCCGCGCCGGTGGCTGGCCGGCCCCGGGCCGGACGTACGCCTGCCGGCCGCGGCCCGCCGCCCCCGGAGCCGTACGACCCCGGCACCCGCGCACGAGGAGTCCACCCCGCTCGCCGTCACCGGCATCCGGAAGTCCTTCGGACCCGTCCAGGTGCTCTCCGGCGTGGACCTGACCGTCGAAGCCGGCCGCTGCGTCTGCCTGATCGGCCCGAACGGCGCCGGCAAGAGCACCTTCCTGAACGTCGTCGCCGGACAGCTCGCCCCCGACGCCGGGACCCTGAGGCTCTTCGGCACCGACGCGGCCGGGCTGCCCGTCCACCGCCGGGTGGGACTCGGCGTCGGCCGGATGTTCCAGATCCCCAGCGTCATCGCCGAACTCTCCCCGGCCGACAACCTCCGCCTCGCCCGGATCGAGGCACCCGAACCCGTCGAACCACCCGCGGAGTTCCGCGACCTCGTCGAGGACGAACTCCGGCCGGCCGGCACCCTCCCGCTCGCCGACCGGCGCCGCCTGGAGCTCGCCATGGTGCTCGCCGCCGCTCCCCGGCTGCTGCTCCTCGACGAACCCGCCGCCGGACTCGGGCCCGACGACGCCCGCCGCCTCACCCGCGAACTCCGCGAGGTCAACCGGCGCACCGGCTGCGCGCTCCTCGTGGTCGAGCACGACATGGACATCGTGCGGGAGCTCGCCGACGAGGTCGTCGTCCTCGCCGAAGGGCAGGTCCTCGCCCGCGGCCCGCTCGACGCGGTCGCCGCCGACCCCGCCGTCCGCACCGCCTACCTGGGAGCGCGCTGATGCTCGAACTGACGGGCCTCGCCGGCGGATACGGGCAGGCCGCCGTCGTCCGGCCGGCCGACCTGATCGTGCGGGGAGGCGAGATCACCGCCCTGATCGGCCGCAACGGCGCCGGAAAGACGACCCTCCTGCGGACCGTCTTCGGTCTCGCCGACCGGCACGGCGGCCGCGTGACCCTCGACGGACACGACATGCCGCCGGGCCGCCCCGAACTCCTCGCCCGGGCAGGCGCCACCCTGATGCCCGAGGACCGGGGCGTGTTCCCCGCGCTCACCGTCGCCGAGAACCTCCGCCTCGCCCGCCGCCGCGACACCGTCCCCGCCGTCGACCCGTACACCGTCTTCCCACTCCTCACCGACCGCGCCGGGCAGCAGGCAGGCACGCTCTCCGGCGGGCAGAAGCAGCAACTGGGCATCGCCCGGGCGATGCTCGCGGGCCGGAGCCTCATCGCGGTGGACGAACTCACCCAGGGCCTCCAGCCCTCCGTGGTCGCCGACGTCCTGGAAGCCCTCGGCGCGATCGCCGCCGCCGGAACGGCCGTCCTCCTCGTCGACCAGCACGCCGGCGCACTCCTCGACCACAGCCGGCACGTCGTGGCGATGGAGGCCGGGCGGATCGTGCTCGACGCACCGAACGGACCCGGACTGCGCGACCGCCTCGACGACATCCTCGCGGTCCGCTGACCACCCCACCCAACTTGGAGCCGCCCCCATGGACCCCTTCGCCTCAGCCACCGACCTCGCGGCGGCCGTGCGCCGGCGCGACCTCAGCCCCGTCGAGATCGCCGACACCTACCTCCGCAGGATCGCCGAACACGACGGGGAACTCGCCGCGTTCACCTGGATCGACGAGGACGCCGTCCGCGCCGCCGCACGCCGTGCCGAACAGGCCGTCACCGACGGCGGCCCGCTCCCGCCGTTCCACGGCGTGCCCGTCCCCGTCAAGGAGCTCACCCAGGTCGAGGGCCAGCCCGCCACCTACGGCTCGTACGGCGTCGACGACCGCCCCCGTACCCTCACCGAACCCGTGGTGCGCCGACTCCTCGACGCCGGATTCCTCCTCATGGGCCGCACCAACTCGCCCGAGATGGGCCTCCTTTCGACCACCGACAACAGCCGCTTCGGCAGCACCCGCAACCCCTGGAGCCCCGAGCACTCCGCCGGCGGTTCCAGCGGTGGCGCCGCCGCGGCCGTCGCCGCCGGCCTCGCACCCGTCGCCCACGCCAACGACGGAGGCGGATCCATCCGCATGCCGTCCTCCTCCTGCGGACTCCTCGGCCTCAAACCCAGCCGGGGCCGCGTCCCCCAGCAGGTCCCCGGCTGGGAACACGCCACCGTCGAGGGCGCCGTCACCCGCACCACCCGGGACGCCGCCGCGCTGCTCGACGCGATGTCCGTACCCGACCGGCTCGCCATGTACCAGGCCCCCGCACCCGACCGCCCCTACCTCGACGAGGTCGGCCGCGACGCCGGACGCCTCCGGATCGGACTGCTCACCGAAGCGCCCACCGGCCTGCCCGTCGACGCGCAGTGCGTCGCCGCCGCCGAGTACACCGCCCGGCTGCTCGAAAGCCTCGGCCACCACGTCGCCCCCGCCTCCCCCCGCTTCTTCAGCGAGGAGGCGATCACCGGGTACGCGCAGACCGTCCTCGACGCGGCGCTCTGGGCCGCCCCGTACCAGCAGCCGGAACTCGCCGAGCCCCACCTGAGGTTCCGGATGGACCGGGCCGCCGGGAAGCACTCGGGGGAGTACACCCGGGCCGCGGCCCTGCTCGCCGAGGAGGCCCGCGCCGTCCGCGCCCAGTGGGGCCAGGAGTTCGACCTGCTCCTCACCCCCACCATGGCCTGCCTGCCGCCGCCGGTGGACGCCCTGCTCAAGGAGGCCAACGCGGACCCCGGCGGCCCCCGCACCACCGAGACCCGGATGATCTCCTTCACCTCGATCTGCAACATCACCGGCCAGCCCGCCGTCAGCCTGCCCACCTTCACCTCGGCCGAGGGCCTGCCCGTCGGCAGCCAGCTCATCGCCGGCCCCTGGGACGAAGCCGCCCTGATCCGCGTCGCCGCCGAACTGGAGGCCGTCGCCGGCTGGCCGGGCCGCCGGCCCGCGCGCTACCTCGCCTGACGGCCCGTACGCGAGGCATTCCCCTTCGTCGGCGATGGCACCGCGCCACCGCCGCTCCCGGTTCCCCCTCCCCAGGGAACCGGCCCCCCTTGGAAGGAGCCGCACATGGCACGCACCGCACCGGCCCGCATGCTGCGCCGGATCGTCGCCGAACACTCCACCGAAACGGCCGTCGGCGGGCCCTCTCGCCGTACCCTCCTCGGTGGACTCGCCGCCGGGGTGGGCCTGGCCGCCACCACCGCCGTCGGCGCCGCCCGCCCCGCCCGCGCCGACACCGCACCCCAGCCCGTCATCGCGATCGTCGGCGCCGGCATCGCCGGACTCACCGCCGCCCTGCGGCTCGCCGACCACGGCATCGCCTCCGCCGTCTACGAGGCCGACACCCGCGTCGGCGGCCGGATCCACTCCAACCCGGCAGGCTCCTACTGGGGCGACGGCCAGAGCTCCGAGTGGGGCGGCGAGCTGATCGACACCGGCCACACCCGCATGCAGAGCCTCGCCGCCCGCTTCGGCCTGCCCCTCGACGACCTGCGCGCCGCCGAGCCCGCCGGCGCCACCGAGGTCTACCGCTTCGACGGCGCCTACTACACCTACGCCCAGGCGAGCGCCGACTTCAAGAAGCTCAAGCCCGTCATCCAGCAGGACCTCGCCACCTTCAACTGGCCCGTCGCCTGGGACGCCGCCAACAGCCCCGGCGCGGTGGCCCTGTCGAACATGTCCCTCCACGACTGGATCGCCACCCGCGTCCCGGGCGGTCACGCCTCGCCGTTCGGACAACTCCTCGACGTCGCCTACACCACCGAGTTCGGCATGGACACCCCGTCCTCGTCGGCCCTCGGCATCATCGGCATGCTCGGCTACCAGCCGACCCCCAACGGCTTCGCCCTGTTCGGGGAGAGCGACACCCGCTACCGCGTCCGCGGCGGCAACCAGCGCCTCCCGCAGGCCATCGCCGCCGCCCTGCCGCCCGGCACGGTACGCCACGGCTGGCGGCTCCGGTCCGTGGCGGCCGCGGCGGGCGGCCGCCAGCTGCTCACGTTCACCGCCAACGGCTGTACGCAGACGGTGCTCGCCGACCACACCATCCTGGCCCTCCCCGTCGGCGTGCTCCAGCGGATCGACCTCTCCGCCGCCGGATTCGACAGCCGCAAGCTCGCCGGCATCGCCGCGATGCGCATGGGCCAGAACTGCAAGCTCTCCCTGCAGTTCGACACCCGCCACTGGAATACCACAGGACCGTGGGGGATCGCCGGCGGCAGCACGATGAGCGACACCGGCTACCAGACCTCCTGGGACTCCAGCAGAGCCCAGCCCGGCGGGATGGGCATCCTCACGGTCTACGCGGGCGGCAGCCACGCGGCGGACTTCACCCCGTCCACGCCGTTCCGCACGGCCGCCGACCCCCAGATCGCCGGCTACGCCCAGGCGGCCCTCGCCCAGCTCGAACCGGTCTTCCCCGGCCTGACCGCCCACTGGACCGGCAAGGCCACGCTCGCCGCCTGGCCGCTCAACCCGAACGCGAACGGCTCGTACGCCGGCATGCCCACCGGGTACGCCCACCAGCACGGCGGCTACGAGAGCGTCCGCCAGGGCAACACCCACTTCGCCGGAGAGCACACCTCCGCACTCGCCCAGGGCTACATGGAGGGCGGCGCCGAGTCCGGCGAGCGCGCGGCCGACGAGCTCCTCACGGACCTCGGCGTCCTGTAGCCCGCCCGCTCGACTCCGTACGGAGGAAGGGCCCGCCGGAGGAGATCCGGCGGGCCCGTCCGACCGGTCCGTGGTCATCCCGGCACGTCGTCCCGTCCGGTCGTCCCGGCACGTCATCCCGGCACGTCGTCCCGGCGGGTCATCCCCGGCCGGGCAGGAGTCCCTGTTCCAGGGCCACGACCACGGCGCGGGTCCGGTCGCTGACGTCCAGTTTCGCGAAGACGCGCAGGAGATGGGTCTTCACCGTGGCCTCCGCGATGACGAGACGCCGGCCGATCTCGGCGTTGGAGAGCCCGTCGGCCACCGCGCCCAGCACGTCCTGTTCGCGCGCGGTGAGGACGACCGGGGCGGGTCGGCGCATCCGGGCGACCAGGCGTTCGGCGATGCGAGGGGCGAGGACGGTCTCGCCGCGCGCCGCCGAGCGGACGGCCTCGGCGAGCTGGTCGGCGGTGGTGTCCTTCAGCAGGTAGCCGATCGCGCCGGCCTCGACCGCCCGCTCGATCTCCACATCGGTGTCGTACGTGGTGAGGATGAGCACCCGGGTCGGGGCGGGTCCCGCGGCGATCGCGGCGGTGGCCTCGACCCCGTCCATGACCGGCATGCGCAGGTCGACGAGCGCGACGTCGGGCGTCAGCCGCTCGACGAGGCCGAGGGCCTCGCGGCCGTCGCCGGCCTCGCCGACGACGGAGATGTCCGGGACCGGAGCCAGGAGGGAGACCACTCCGGCGCGCATCACGGTGTGGTCGTCGACGACCACGACCCGGATGGGCTCGTGCGCTTCGGGCATGTCAGGGCCGTCCGTTCGTGTGGAAGGTCGCGAGGACGCGGGTGCCGTCCCCGACCGAGCTGGTCACCGTCAGTTCCCCGTCGAGCTCGGCCAGCCGCTTGCGCATGCCGTCGAGACCGAAGCCGCGCGAGGCCTCGACGACGAATCCGCGTCCGTCGTCGGTGATCTCCAGCTCGATGGCGTACGGCCCCTGGGCGAGGACCACGCCGACGGTGCTCGCGTCGGCGTGCTTGCGTACGTTGGCCAGGCACTCCTGGGTGCAGCGCAGCAGCGCGATCCGGGTCTGCTGGTCGCAGTCGACGTCCTCGGCCAGCTCCGCGTCGACCGTGATGCCCGTGTCCTGGGCGAACCGCTCCAGGGTGCGGCGCAGGGTCGCCACCACCGAGCCGGGGGTGAGTCCGCCGTGCGGGGCCGAGCCCACCAGGACCCGGGCCTCGGTGAAGTTCTCGCGGGCGGTCCGTTCGATGGAGCGCAGCTGCCGGGCCGTGTGCTCCGCGTCCGGGTCGAGGCCGGCCTGGGCGGCCTCGGCGAGGACGATGATGGAGGCGAAGCCCTGGGCGAGGGTGTCGTGGATCTCGCGCGCCATCCGCTCCCGCTCGTCGGCCGCGCCCTGGGCGCGATGGGCGTCCGCCAACTGTTCCTGGGTGAGGGAGAGTTCGGTGGCGAGCGCGGTGGCACGCGCCTCGCCGTCCGCGACGAGCCGGTGGAGCAGCAGTCCCGCCAGCACCGACACGGCGTACCCGGTCAGGGCGGCGGCGGCGTTCCCCGGCGAATCGCGCCAGAGGCTCCCGGCCGCCGTGGCGGCCGCCGCGCAGCCGCTGAGCAGGACGGCGGCACGGGGGCCGCGGGTCTGGAACCAGAACTGGGGGAGAGCGGCGATGAGCAGGGCCGCGCCGCCGCCGGGGAGTGCCGCCATCACGCCGAGCCCCACGGTCAGGGCCGCCAGGTAGACCGGCGCGTGGTGACGGGCGCGGTGGACGGCCGTGTACACGAGGGCTGCCGCCACCAGGGCCAGGGAGACCCGTTTCCCCGGCCCCGAGTCGTTGCCGGCGCCGATGACCGAGGGGACCAGGCCGAGGAGCAGCCACGCGGCCGTGTACCAGCGGCGGAGGGCGGTGAGGGCCTGTCTTTCCGTCACCGGGGTCGCCGTCCCGTCGCACGTCCCGTCAGACACCCCGTCAGTCATGTGATCAGCCTACGGATGCCGTCGGGGTCGCCGCCCGCTCGGGCTCTCCGGATCGGCGTACGGCGCGCGTGGGCCACCAGTTCGCCTCGCCGAGCAGCAGCATCAGGGAGGGCAGCACCAGGACGCGGATCACGAAGGCGTCGAGGAGAACCGCGACCGCCAGGCTGAAGCCGATCTGCTTCATCTCGATGAGGTGCAGCGCGGCGAAGCTCGCGAACACCGTCACCATCACCACGGCCGCGCTGGTGACGACCCCGGCGGAGGAGGAGAGCCCCTGGAGGACCGCCTGCCGCGTGGGGTGTCCGTTCAGGCGCGCCTCGCGGATCCGGCTGATCACGAACACCTGGTAGTCCATGGAGAGGCCGAAGAGGATCACGAAGAGGAAGAGGGGCACCCGGGAGCCGATCGAGCCCGTGGAGGTGAAGTCGAGGAACGCTTCGGCCCATTCGCCCTGGAAGACCAGGACGAGGACACCGAGCGAGGCGAACGCGGAGAGCAGGTTGAGGAGGACGCCGACGGCACCGAGGACCACGGACCGGAACGCCCACACCGTCATCACGAAGGTGACGAGAAGCAGCGCCCCGACGATCAGCGGCAGCTTCCGCTTCTGGTGGGCGGGGTAGTCGGCGTAGCGGGCGACCTCGCCGGTGACGGCGACCTCGGTGCCGGCGAGCGCGCCGACGGTCCCGGGCACGAGGTCGGTGCGGAGCAGGTCCAGCGAGGCCCGGGCCTCGGGACTGTTCACGGAGCAGGGGACGGCCAGCTCGAGGAGGGTGGTACGACGGTCGGCCGAGGTCCGCAGGACGGGGGTGCCGCCGATCGCCGGGTCCTCGGCGCTCGCCCGGTCCGCGAGCGTCCGCAGGGCGGCGGCGACCTCGTCGGCCCGTTCCGGGTCGGCTCGTACGACCACCTGGTGCATGGCCTTCAGTTCGGGATAGGCGGCCATGAGACGGTCGTAGGTCCTCATGGCGGGGATGGCGCGGGAGTGCGTCTCGCGGCTCATCTCCGTGATGTGGATGCCCAGGACCGGCAGGGCGAGCGCGAGGAGCGCGAGGGTGGAGACGACGAGCGTCACGGCAGGGTGCTCGGCGACGGGACGGAGGACCGCGGCGGTGATCCGCCCGCCGGCACGGCGCGTGCGCGAAGAGCGGTCCGGCACCGGCCTCTTGCGGGCCCTGCGGCGTTCGGCGCGCCCGCCGAGGAGGGCGAGGACGGCGGGCAGGACGGTCAGCGAGCTGAGGACGGCGACCAGGGTGACGACGACCGCTCCGGTGGCGATGGAGGAGAAGATGACGTCGTCCGCGAGGTACAGGGTCGCGCTGGAGACGGCCACGGCGAGCCCGGAGACCACCACGGCCCTGCCGGAGGTGGCGGCGGCGAGCTCCACGACGGCCTCCGTGGTGAGGCGTCCGCCGCCCGCCCGGGCCCGTTCCTCGCGCTCCCGCTTCAGGTGGAAGAGGGTGTAGTCGACGCCGACGGCGAGCCCGATGAGGAGGATGACGTTGGTGCCGACGCCGGCGTCGGGGAAGACGTGCGAGGCGACCATCGACAGGCCGACGGCGGCCACGATCGAGGAGAGCGCGAGCAGCAGCGGCACGACGGCCATCACCACGGAGCCGAAGACGATCAGCAGGGTGACGAGGGTGACGGGCAGTGCGATCACCTCCGTACGGGCGAGGTCGTCGCCGCGGAGCTTGTCGACGCCCTTGCCGACGGAGGGGCCGCCGACCTCCTCGACGAGCAGCCGCGGGTGCGCCGCCCCGACCTCGGCGGTCTGCGCGAGCAGCGCGTCGACGTGCTCCTTCCCGTCGAACTCTGCGCCCTTCATGGTGACGTCGACGCGCAGGGCGGTGCGCCGGGTGTCGGCGACCGGGTCGGACACGGACAGCACCTCGGGCAACCGCCGCATCCGGACGCCGATCTCGCGGGCGGCGGCCTCGGCCTCGGCCCGGTCCAGGGGGCCGGTGCCGGGCGCGGCCCGGATGAGGACGCGTTCGAGGGGTTTCTGCTGGAGACCGCCCTCGGCGGCGAGGGCCTCGGCCCGGCCGGCCTCGCCGATGCGGAAGTCCTCCGAGGTCGCGGGGTGGGAGCCGAGGGCGATGCCCGTGCCCAGGCAGAGGGCCACGAAGAGGAGCCAGCCGGCCAGTGCGCGCCAGGGACGACGGGCGCTGAGTCGGGCCATGCGTACGGTCGGGTTCGTCATGCGTCCCAGACTCGTCGGCGGGGCTGTCGCGCCGACAGGCTCGGCCGGTGGAACCTCGTGTCCACCGGTCGGTGGACACGAGGCCGTCGACGCAGGTCAGGTCAGGTCGGCCCGATCGGCTGGTCGGGGTCGAGCTTGATTCCCAGGCGCGCGGTGGCACTCGCGAGCACGCCCCAGAGGGCGTCGCTCAGGAAGAGGGTCAGGTCGTCGAGGGAGCTCCCCGACCCGGGGTGGGCGGCCCACTGGTTCACCACGCCGTCCACCAGGCCCACCATGCCGAACGCCAGGTTGAGGTGGAAGCCGGTGGGCGCCGGTTCCCCGTCGAGGAACCGATCGGCGTACGAGTCCAGAAGCCGCGCGAGGTGGAGGGCGATGGCGGTGCGGGTGCCCGTGACGGCGGGCGAGCCGGTGCCGAGGAACCGGTGGAGGTGGGGGTGGAGCGCCACCCAGCCCACGTAGGTGGCGGCGCCGAGCTCGATCGCCTCCCGGATGGTGCCCTTGGGGTCGAGGGCGGGGGCGAGGGCGGCCATCAGCTCGTCGGTGATCCGCGCGCGGATCTGCTCGTCGAGGTCCTCGCGGCTGCGGAAGATCCGGTACACCACGGAGCGGGGCATGCCGGCCTCGGCGCCGATCGCCGCCACGCTGACGGTCGTTCCTTCCCGCCCGATGACGGCGAGGGCCGCGGTGAGGACCTGGTCCCGGCGCTCGGCGCGGTGGCCGGTCCAGCGTGTGTCGCGGCCGTCGGGGCGCCCGTCGTTGCGTGTGTGTCTGTCCTCGGCCACGGCGTGGATGCTACCCGGCGATCAAGAAAGAGCGGTGCGCCCGGGGTGGCGCACGTCACGTTACCGCCGGTACCCTGGACGCGGTGACGCAGGTAAATTCCAGGGCCCGGGGGAGAATGCACCGCCACCACCGGCCGCAGAGGGGATGACATGGAGAACCACCACGTCGACGTGCTGATCATCGGCGCGGGTCTTTCCGGCATCAGTGCCGCCTGCCACCTGCTCACCGGGAACCCCGGAACCACGTACGCCATCATCGAGCGGCGCTCCGCGATCGGCGGCACCTGGGACCTGTTCCGCTACCCCGGCATCCGCTCGGACTCGGACATGTACACCTTCGGCTACGGCTTCCGCGCCTGGCGCGGCACCCAGGTCCTCGCCGGAGGCACGGACATCCGCCGCTACATCCGGGCCACCGCCGAGGAGCACGGCGTCACCGACCACATCCGCTTCGGCCGCAGGGCCGTCCGGGCCGACTGGTCGAGCGAGGAGGCCCGCTGGACCGTCGAGACCCTCGACGAGGCCACCGGCGAGACCCGGGTCCTCACCGCCCGCTTCCTCGTCGGCGCCACCGGCTACTACGACTACGACGCCGGCCACCGCCCGGAGTTCCCCGGCGAGGAGCGCTACCGGGGCACCCTCGTGCACCCACAGCACTGGCCCCAGGACCTCGACCACACCGGCAAGCGCGTCGTCGTCATCGGCAGCGGCGCCACCGCCATCACCCTCGTCCCCGCGATGGCCCCCGAGGCCGCGCACGTCACCATGGTCCAGCGCTCGCCCACGTACATCCTGGCGCTCCCCGCGGACGACCCCCTCTCCGTCCTCCTGCGCAGGCTGCGCGTCCCGGCCGCGCTCGTCCACCGGGTCGGGCGGACCCGCAACATCGCGATGCAGCGCGGCCTGTACGCCCTGTGCCGCAAGGCCCCCCGCCTCATGCGCAGGGTGCTCCTCGGGGCGGTACGGGCCCGGCTCGGCAAGGGCGTCGACATGCGCCACTTCACCCCGGCGTACAAGCCCTGGGACCAGCGGCTCTGCGTCGTCCCCGGCGGCGACCTCTTCACGACGCTGAAGAGCGGCAGGGCCTCGGTCGTCACCGACCACATCGAGACGTTCACCGAGACCGGCGTCAGGGTCAGGTCCGGCGAGGAGATCCCCGCCGACATCGTCGTCACGGCCACCGGCCTGCGCATGCAGCTCGCCGGCGGCATGGAACTCGCCGTCGACGGCAAGCCCGTCGTCACCCGCGACCACCTGCTCCACAAGGGCGTGATGCTGGACGGCGTCCCCAACCTGGCGATGATCATCGGCTACACCAACGCCTCCTGGACGCTCAAGGCCGACCTCGCCGCCGACTACGTCAGCCGGCTCATCGCCCACATGGACCGGCACGGGCTCAGCGCCGTCACCCCCGTCGCCGACGAGGCCGACCGCTCCTCCGTCTCCGTCATGGGCGAGTCGCTGACCTCCGGCTACATCACCCGCGGCGACGCGATCATGCCCCGCCAGGGCACCCGCGACCCCTGGCGGATCTGGAACAACTACTACCGCGACCGCCGCGCCCTGCGACGGTCCCCGATCGAGGACCCCGCGCTCCGCTTCGACCACGCGCCCACCGAAGGAGGACGAAGATGACCAGCGTGCAGAGCTACCACGAGCGGCTCCGGACCCTGTCCGAGGCCTCGGTGCACATCCACTTCGACGCGTTCACCGACATCGACTGGGACCACCCCGACTTCGCCATCGACCAGGAGGACCCCCGATGGGTCCTCCCCGCGGCCGACCCCCTGGGCGGCCACCCGTGGTACCAGGAGCAGCCGCTGGAGGTCCGCACGCGCATCGGACTGTGGCGGTACGCCAACATCGTCAAGGTGGGCATGCAGTTCGAGAACGTCCTCATCCGCGGCGTGATGGACTACCTCTTCTCGCTCCGCAACCAGGACCCGGAGTTCCGCTACCTCACCCACGAGGTCACGGAGGAGTGCCACCACACCCAGATGTTCCAGGAGTTCGTGAACCGTGCGGGCGCCGACGTGCCCGGCGGGCGACGCTCCTTCCGCGTCCTCAGCCGCTTCCTGCCGCTCGCCGGCTCCCTGATCCCCGAGTCCTTCTTCACCGGCGTCCTCGCCGGGGAGGAGCCCATCGACCACCTCCAGAAGGCGATCCTGCGCGGCGGCGAGGACATGCACCCCCTGATGCGCCGGCTCATGCAGATCCACGTCGCCGAGGAGGCCCGGCACATCTCCTTCGCCCACGAGTTCCTGCGCGTCAAGGTCCCCGGCTACGGC
Source organism: Streptomyces sp. NPDC044003 (assembly GCF_056435185.1). Classification (NCBI taxonomy): domain Bacteria; kingdom Bacillati; phylum Actinomycetota; class Actinomycetes; order Kitasatosporales; family Streptomycetaceae; genus Streptomyces; species Streptomyces sp. NPDC044003. The sequence goes on from NZ_JBWKFA010000009.1 coordinate 184,399, forward strand.
CGGGCCCGCAGGGGCGCGCTGTCGGTCGCCTTCCCGGTGATCATGCGGGTGCTCGGGGACGTCATCATGGTCCCGGACCGCAAGACCGCCGAGGCGATCGGCGTGCCCCACTGGGTGATCAAGGACATCTTCTGGAAGTCGCCCGACGGCGAGAAGATGCTCCGCGACCTCTTCTCCGACGTACGGATGCTCGCCGAGGACATCGGCCTGATGAACAGGACCTCGCGGCGGGTGTGGAAGGCGCTCCGCATCGACGGCCGTCCGTCCCGCCACCGCGGCGAGCCCGCCCCGTACGCCGCCTGACGCAGCCCGCAGGTCCCCGGAACGGAGAACCATGACCTACGTCGTCACCCGGTCGTGCTGCGCCGACGCCTCCTGCGTCCTCGCCTGCCCGGTCAACTGCATCCACCCCGCCCCCGGCGAACCGGGCTTCGGGCAGACCGAGATGCTGTACGTCGACCCCCGCACCTGCGTCGACTGCGGCGCCTGCACGACCGCCTGCCCGGTGGACGCGCTCAAGCCGCACACCCGGCTCAGCGACGCGGAGCTGCCGTTCCTCGCACTCAACCGCGCCTACTACGACGGGCATCCGCACGAGGACCGCACACCGATGGCCGTCGTGCCCCCGCAACGCCGCACCTCGGCCGCCGAGTTGCGGGTCGCCGTCGTCGGCGCCGGACCGGCCGGCCTGTTCGCCGCCGACGAGCTCCTGCGGCACCCGGGTGTCACCGTGACCGTCCACGACCGGCTGCCCACCCCCTACGGGCTGGCCCGCGCCGGAGTCGCGCCCGACCACCAGGACACCCAGCAGGTCGCCCGGCTCTTCCGGGCCGTCGAGAGCCAGCCCGGCTTCTCGTACCGGCTCAACACGGAGATCGGCCGCGACCTGCACCACGAGGACCTGCTCCGCGACCACCACGCCGTGATCTACGCCGTCGGCGCGGCCACGGACCGGCGGCTCGGCATCGACGGCGAGGACCTGCCCGGCAGCGCCTCCGCCACCGACTTCGTCGCCTGGTACAACGGCCACCCCGACCACAGCGCCACCCCCTACGCCCTGGACGGCGAACGGGCCGTCGTCATCGGCAACGGCAACGTGGCCCTCGACGTGGCCCGGATCCTCACCGCGGACCCCGACACCCTGGCCCGCACCGACATCTCCGACCGGGCGCTCGCCGCGCTGCGCACGAGCCGCATCCGCGAGGTCGTCGTCCTCGGCCGCCGCGGACCCGCCGAGGCCGCCTTCACCCTGCCCGAACTGCTCGCCCTCGCCGCCCTCGACGACCTCGACGTCCTCGTCGAGGACTGGCCGGCGGACCTGCCCGCGAACGCCACACCCAAGACCGAGGTCCTCGCGCAGCTCGCCGCCCGAACCCCCGTACCGGGGCGGCGCCGTATCGTCCTGCGCTTCCGGACGAGGCCGGTGCGGATCGTCGGCGACGAGCGGGTGACGGGCGTGACCGTCGAACGGACCGCACTCGACACCCGAACCGCACTCGACACCCGGACCGCACTCGACACCCGGACCGTCGAGACCGTCGAGGCCTCGCTCGTCCTGCGCGCCATCGGCTACCGCGCCCGGCCCGTCCCGGGCCTCCCGTTCGACGAGACCACCGGCGCGGTGCCCCACGACCGGGGCAGGGTCCGGCCGGGCGTGTACGTGGCCGGCTGGATCAAACGCGGCCCCAGCGGATTCATCGGCACCAACAAGTCCTGTGCCCAGGAGACCGTCTCCGCGCTGCTCGACGACCTCGAAGCCGGGCTGCTCACCCCGCCCGCCGGCGGTGCTCCGGCGCCCGGGGCGCACCCGGACGCCGTCGACCTCGACGGCTGGCGGGCGATCGACGAGAAGGAGCGCGCCGAGGGCCGTCTCCAGGACCGCCCCCGCGTCAAGGTCCTCGACCGGGAGGCCCTGCTCGCCGCGGCCCGCTTCGGTCGCCCTCCGATCCGCGCCGGCCGGCTGTTCTCCCGCTGAACTACCGCCGGGTCGACGCCCTCGGGCGGAAGCGGGCCCGGGTGAGGCGGGGGGAGTCCGTGGGGCGGCCGGCGATCAGGGACTGGAGGATGTCGAGGAGGGCCGCCGAGCTGTCGACCGGGTTCAGCTCCAGGGCGGAGATGGCGGGGCGACTGTTGCGCGCGTGCTCGGAATCGGATCCGGCGACCACCATGGTGTCGACCGGCACCCGTACGCCCCGCGCCAGGAGACCCCGCTGCACGCCGGCCGCGTGCCGCCCGGTGAGGCAGAAGACGGCGTCCGGCAGCCCGTCGTCGACGATCCGGCCGGCGAGGGCCGCACCGCCCTCGACGCCCGCGCGCTCGGGGAGCTCGTAGAGCCGTGGCGTGCTGCCGCGCTCCTCGCACCAGCCGAGGTAGATGTCCTGGTGTTCGAGGTTCCACGCGTTGGGGTCGGTGCCCCGTACGAAGGCGACGGAGCGGGCCCCGGCGGCGGCCAGGTGGTCCAGGATCAGCCGGGCGGCGGCCTCGTCGTCCTCCGAGGCCCAGTGTGTGAAGTCCGGGCGGCCCGGCGGACGGCCGTAGGTCACGTACGGGATGCCGCGCTCCTCCAGGCGGGCGACGACCGGGTCGTCCACGTGCGGGTTGGTGACGATGTAGCCGTCCAGGGAGAAGGCGAGCGGCGGGACCGGCGCCCGGGTCAGGTCCGGCACCAGCATGAGGCTGAGGCCGCGGGCCAGGGCCTGTGAGGCGGCCGCGCCCACGAACCGCTCGAAGACGTCCACGCCCGCCGGCGCGTAGTCGCCCAGGGCGTCGAGCGAGCGCAGGACCAGACCGACGGCCCCCATCGTGGAGCGGCGCAGGCCGCGGGCCAGGGCGTCCGCCTCGTACCCCATCTCGTCGGCGACGGTCCGGATGTGCGCGCGGGTGGCCGCGCTGAGCGTGCCCTTGTCGTTGAGCGCGTGCGAGACGGCGGTGATGGAGACCCCCGCCCTGCGCGCCACGTCCTTGATCGTGATGCCCCGTGTCCGTGCCACCGCGCTGCCCGTCCCGAAACGAATACTCCCGAATACTGGCCGAAGCATTGCATAAAACGTTTTACGTTCCTAGCTTGATGCCCGCCGCCCCGTTGGCATGCGACCTCACCAGCCTCGAAGGAACGCGCGTGGAACTGCACACCCTCACCACCTCGACGACCGACCCCCGCGAGCGCGGGACCCTGCTCGGCACCCGGTTCGGCGACCGGGTCCGGCGCGTCGCGGAGCTCTACCGGGAGCACTTCGCCGTCCTCGGCATGCCCGTCGACCAGGTCCGCGACATCGCCACGCGCAGCCACGAGGCGCTGCGGGCCTGGGCGCCGCACCTGGCCGAGGAGTCCGACGCCTGCGCCGACGCGGCCGGCGTCGAGCGGTGGACGGTGGCCGCCGTCGGCGCACGCACCGAGATCCTCGCCGGCTGCCCGCAGCCCGGTAAGGGCGAGTGCTCGACCGCCGTGTTCGCACCTGTGGGGGCCGCGCCCCAGACCGTTCAGACCTGGGACTGGCACGACCTGCTCGTCCCGGACGCGCTGCTGCACGAGCTGACGCCGAGCGAGGGCCGCACGGTGAAGCTCTTCACCGAGTTCGGCGCCCCCGGCAAGATCGGCGTGAACAGCGCCGGGCTCGGCGTGCACTTCAACATCCTGTTCCACGCGTCCGACTCCGCGAGCGGCGGCGTGCCCGTGCACGCGGTCGCCCGCCGCATCCTCGACGAGGCGGACACCCTCGACCGGGCCGTCGAGATCGCCTCGACGGCACGCGTCGGCGCGTCCACCTCGCTGACCGTGGTCACCACCTCCGCCGCCGCGAGCCTGGAGCTTTCCCCTGCCGGCCTCGCGGTGGTCCCGGCGGCCGAGGACGGCTGGCTGCTCCACACCAACCACTTCCTCGACGCCGGACTCGCGGCCGCGGACACCGGGCCGGCCGACTCGATGACGGCCGAGCGGCTTGCCCACCTGCGCGAGGCGCGCGCCGCGATGCCGGGCCTCCCGCCCGCGGAGCGGGCGCGGGCCTTCTGCGGCGACGGCGGGGCCGACGCCGTCGTCTGCATGCGGCCCGACGAGAACAAGCCGCGGCACGAGCAGTGGGGCACCCTGCTCACCATCGGCCTCGACGTCACCCGCTGCGCGATCGACTACCTGGCCGGCCCGCCGCACGAGGCCCCGGCGACGGGCCTCGCGCGCTTCTGACCTTTCCTCCTAGGAGTGAAGGAAGGCGCGGACCCCTTGGGAGACGGCGTCGTCGCCGAGGAGTGCGTTGTGGTCGAGACAGCCGGCGCCGTTGTTGACGGCGCCGGCCAGCGGCACGCTGCTGTCGGGGTTGATGACCTCGTCGCAGTTCGACCACCAGGTCGCGTAGCGCACGGCCCCGGGCGTCTCGTCGCCCTCCGCGAGCTTCTTCTGGACGTAGGAACCCGGGGTCATGTCGCGGCAGGCCTGGTCCCAGAGCGCGCAGGCCCATGCCGTGCTCGTGCCGTGGTTGGGCCCGGCGAGGGAGGCCCAGTGGGCGACGGAGGACTGGCCGGCGGCGTCGAACTTCACGTACCAGCGGGTGACGAGGCTGCCGAAGGAGTGGGCGACGAGATCGACCCGGCTCGACCCGGTCTGCCGCTTGACGCCTTCGACGTACGCGGCGAGTTCGCCGGACAGGACCTCGTTGACGGACCGGTGCGTGTCGTAGCCGAAGGAGAACAGCTCCGCGTCGGTGTACCCGTCGGCCTTGAAGTCCGCGCGCAGCCCGCCCCAGACGCCGGGGTCGGCGTTGTAGCCGTGGACGAACACGACGGGGGTTCGGGCGGACGCGCTGCCGGCGGACGCCTCGGCGTGGCCGGGCGCGGCCGGCAGCAGCAGCGACGCGACGACCGTGAGCAGTGGAATCGCGGTGCGGGCACGGAGTCTCAACACGCTTTCCCCTAGGATGAGTTACGCATGAGTAGTCACGAGCATGGTGGGGGCTGAGGGGGCGGATGACCAGCCCCCTGCGCGGCCTCGTCGGCCCCGGAGTCCGTCAGGTGATCGCGAAGGGGGACGCGCGTGCGGGGGAGTGGGGGAAGCGGTGGGCGTGGTGACGGGGCGGCTCGTCTTCGCGAGGCCGCCGAGACCGGGGACGTCACGGCGATGTTCCGCTACGGCCTGCATCTCGGGACGCACGACGACCAGGAGGGCGGCGAGCGGTGGCTGCGGCGGGCCGCCGCGGCAGGGCACCCCGAGGCCGGTGTGACCCTCGGCGTGCTGCTGCACGGGTGGCAACGGCACGCCGAGGCGGAGCCGTTGCTGCGGGCGGCGGCCGGGGCCGGACATGTGCGGGCGATGGAGATCGTCGGCTACCTCCTGAAGCGGCGGGGCGAGCACGCCGAAGGCGTTCTCTGGTACCGGCGTTCGGCCGAGGGCGGCAACCCGCACGCGATGGCCGTCCTCGGCGACCTGAGCCGTGAACGGGGTGACCTGTCCGAGGCCGAGGACTGGTACCGGCGGGCCGCCGAAGCCGGCCTCGCCGATGCCGCGTACGTCCTCGGGACGCTGCTGTACGAGCGGGGCGAGCGCGTCGAGGCCGAGCGGTGGGCCCGCCGGGCGGCGGCCGGGGGAAGCACCGCCGCGATGAACACCCTCGGGATCCTCGCGCAGGACAGCGGGGACCGGGAGGCGGCGAAGGCCTGGTACCGCAAGTCTCTGGCGGCCGGTGACGACGAGGGCGGCCGCCTGCTCTCGGCGTTGCTCACCGACGCCGAGATGCTCGGCGAGCTCGAGAACTGGCTGACCGCGCGCGCCCGGAAGGGGGACGTCGACGCGTACTTCGCGCTCGGGCGGTCCAGGGAATTGAGCGGCGATCTGTACGCGGCGCAGGGCTGGTACGAGAAGGCCGCGAAGGCGGGGCACGTCGGGGCGATGACGCAGCTGGCCCGGCTCTCGGAAGCGCAGGGCCACGCCCGTCAGGCGCGGGCGTGGCGCCGGAAGGCCGCCGAATCCTGAGGCCTGTGTGACGGATTGACCCGCTTCGGGGGAGGTCTGCCGGCGCCGCCGGGGAAGTGATGCCGTCACAGGGGTTGTCAGTGCAATTTCACATTACTATGTTACAGCGCACACGGTCTGATGAACGTCCGTCATACGCCGTGCGAAAGCGACCAGTTCGCGCACCTGACCAGTGCGCGAACCCATCCCCGCAGCAACCCCCCTCACCAGCAGGAGTTCTGTTGTCCCTCCACAGACGTGTGCGCTCGTCCCTGCTCGCCTCCGCCATCGCGGTCACCCTCCTCGCCTCCGTCGGGCAGGCCGGTGCCTCCGCGGCGAGCACGGACGACCAGCCCGCCCCGGCCCCCGCGCTCGGCGCGCCGGCCCCGCAGGCGCAGCCGGGAGCCAACCCCTTCGACGAGGTCGAGCACCGGGCCTCCGCCCCGCGCACCACCTTCGGACCGGCCCCCGCCCCCGGCGGCCACGCCACGGGCCGCGTGCCCGGCCGGGCCCCGGTCGCCACGACCGCGCGGTCGTTCGCGGCGGCCTCCACCACGACCACCGGCGTCCCCTGCACCCTCGACGGGATCACCGGCCTCGCCCCGGAGCAGTTCGCCGACTTCCTCGCCGACCCCGCGGTCACCGCCGACGGCTGTCTGCGCGGCCTCATATGGACCTGGGACGCCCGGCTCGCCCCCGTGATGTCCGACGCCCACGTCCAGGCCGTCGCCCGCCGCATATCGAGCCTGTCCGCCTCCCACGACGGACGGAACTCCTCCCACCTGGAGGAGATGTTCACGTACCTGCACGCCGTCGCCTACCACGACTACTCGCGCGACGAGATCGACACCACCGACGCGCCCACCGTGAACGCGATCCGGCAGGCCGTCGCCGACTTCGGCGCCGCCGCCCGCACCTTCGACGTCACGAAGAGCAACGCGAACACCCTCCGCGAAGCCCTCTACGCGGCCAGCGCGCCCGGTCTGCGTCAGTACCAACTCGCCCTGATCAAGCGGGTCCTGGCGACCATGGACCCCTCGCACACCGCCACGAACCTCGACCCGGCCTGGGCCGGTGCCGCGCTCGCCGGCCTCTCCGTCAACTACCTCGGCGTCTACCCGGGCAACCAGGACAGCGCCTTCCACGCGGCCGTCGCCGCGGACCCGGCCTACCGCGCGACCTTCAAGGCCTTCGCCGGCTACGGCCACCTGAAGGGCACCGTCAACGCCTGGGTCGCCCGTGACGCCATCGGCGAGTACGGACGCTTCGGCCAGGTCGACGGACTCAGGGACGGCGTCGTCGCCGATCTCGGCACCGCGCTCACCACCGTCGTCGACACCTTCGGCCGCGGCAGCGAGCAGTGGGCCAAGGTGGTCTCGTGGCTCAACTTCTACGAGGCCTGCAAGCCGTACGGCGTGTGCAAGGAGGACATCGAGAAGCAGCTCTTCCCGTACACGTACACCTACGACAACGGCGCCATCAAGGTCCGCACCGCCCTCGACCGGGCCACCGTCGACCAGCTCTACTACGCGAGCAAGCAGGTCAAGGCGCAGTACCACCGCGTGCTCGGCACCGAGCAGCCGCTCGCGGGCGACAACAACACCACCCTGAACATCGTGCTCTACGCCTCCCGCGCGGACTACGAGAACTACCACCCCATCCTCACCGGCATGGGCACCAACAACGGCGGCATCTACATCGAGCGCGGCGCCACCTTCTACACGTACCAGCGGCGCGTCCCCCAGGACTCCTCGCTGACGCTGGAGGAGCTCTTCCGCCACGAGTACACCCACTACCTCAACGGCCGCTGGGCCGTCCCCGGCTTCTTCGGCGAGGGCCCCTGGTACCAGGGCGACCGCACCACCGCCATGGACGAGGGCACCGCCGAGTTCTTCGACGGAGCCACCCGCGACAACGGCATCGCCGTCCGCAAGTCCCTAGTCCGCGGCATCATCAACGACACCGCCGGCGGCGGCCCCCGGATGAGCGTCCAGCAGCTCCTCCACGCCACCTACGACGGCGACGGCTTCCGCTTCTACAACTACGCGGGCACGTTCTTCGAGTTCCTCTGGACCGAGCACCCCTCCCTGCTCCGCGAGATGTACACCCACCTGCGGGCCAACGACGTCGCGGCGTACGACGCCTGGCGCAACCGGATGGGCTCCGACGCCAACCTCCAGAGCGCCTACGACCGCTTCCTCGACGCCCAGATCGCCAAGGTCGACCAGCTTTACGTCCCGAACACCACGTACACGCCCAACGCCCAGCTGCGCGACGCGGACCTCGCGTCCGTGAAGTCCACCTTCTACAGCGCCACCTCCAGCAACCCCGACTGCGTGGAGAACGGCGAGCCCGGCAAGCGCCGCTTCCTCTGCACCGGGCGGATCACCGCCAACCTGTCCAACTCCGGCAGCGCCGACCAGGTCTTCAAGGACATGTCCGAGACCGTCGACTACTTCATCCTCGACCGCGCCGGCGCCGCGTCGAACAACCTGGCCGACATGAACTGCAGCTTCGGACCCGTCGAGATCTGGTCCACCAAGGTCGCGGGCACGTCGAGCTACAGCTGCGAGGGCCCCCTCCGCAGCTGACCGCACCGCACATCGTCCGGGCCGGTCCTTCCACGGGGGGAGGGGCCGGCCCGGCACCGCAACTCTTCTTCCGGAGGCCGTACTTCGTGAGCACCACCCCGCACTCGGTCCGCACCACCGACTACCACACCGCAGGCGAACCCTTCAGGATCGTCGACCAGGACCTGCCGCCCGTCCCCGGCGACACCGTCGCCGAGCGCCGCGCCCTCGCGCTCCGGCTCGGACCGCTCGACGAGCTGCGCCGCCTCCTGGTCCGGGAACCGCGCGGACACTCCGGCATGTACGGCGGATTCATCGTCCCGCCCGACGACGACGGCGCCCATTTCGGCGTGCTCTTCTGGCACAAGGACGGCTACTCCACCGCCTGCGGCCACGGCACGATGGCGCTCGGCGCCTGGGCCGTCGACACCGGACGCGTCCCCGCACCCGACGACGGCGACGTCCCCGTCCGCATCGACGTGCCCTCCGGACGCGTCACCGCGACCGTGCACCGCGCGGGCGGCCGCACCACCGGCGTCACCTTCCGCAACGTGCCGACGCGCGTCCTCGCGCGCAAGGTCCCCGTGACCATCGCGAGCGGCACCGTCGAGGTCGACCTCGCCGACTCCGGGGCCTGCTACGCCTCCGTCCCCGCGCGCGCCCTCGGCCTCGACACCACCCGCGCCTCCCTGCCCGCGCTCGTCCGGGCCGGACGCGAGATCCGCGCCGCCCTCCCCGAACACGACGTGTACGGCGTCATCCTGTACGAGGAGCTGCCCGACACCCCCGGCGGACCCCACCAGCGCAACGTCACCGTCTTCGCCGACGGACAGATCGACCGCTCGCCCTGCGGCTCCGGCACCTCCGCACGCCTCGCCCTGCTCGGCGAGGACGGGCGCCTCGCCCCCGGGGACACCCTCACGCACGAGTCCGTGGCCGACACCGTGTTCACCGGCCGACTGCTGCCCGGCGGCATCACCGAGGTCACCGGAGCCACGCACCGCACCGGCACCCACACCTTCGTCCTCGACCCCCACGACGAGCTGGGGACAGGATTCCTCCTGTGACCACCACGACGGCCAGGACCGGCCTCCTCCACATCGACGCCCCGGCCATGACCCGCCTGCTGACCCCGGCGGCGACCGCTGACGTCCTCGCGGAGGTCCTGCGCGCCGGAATCGACCCCGAGACCGCCCCGCCCCGCACCGCCGTCCCCGTCCCGGCCGGCGAACTCCTCCTCATGCCCGCAGCCGACCACACGTACGCCGGCGTGAAGATCGCGGGCGTGGCCCCCGGCAACCCGGCCCGCGGTCTGCCCCGCATCACCGGCTCCTACCTGCTCCTCGACGGAGCCTGCCTCCAGCCGCTCGCCCTGCTCGACGGCGCGGCCCTCACCGAGCTGCGCACCCCGGCCGTCTCGGCGCTCGCCGTACGCCGTCTGACACCGGACGACCGGCCCCTGCGCCTCGTGCTCTTCGGCACCGGGCCCCAGGCGTACGGTCACCTGGAAGCCGTCCTCGCCGTCCGCGAGATCGCCGAGGCCGTCGTCGTCGGGCGCAACCCGGTCGCCGCACGAGCCCTCGCCGGATACGCGCGGACGCTCGACGTGCCCGCCCGCGCCGGCACACCTGACGACGTGGCCGGGGCCGACCTCGTCGTCTGCTGCACCACGGCCCGCGAACCCCTCTTCGACGGCACGCTGGTCGCCCCCGGCGCCACCGTCGTCGCGGTCGGCTCGCACGAACCGGCGGCCCGGGAGACCGACACCGCCCTGGTGGCCCGCGCCGAGGTGTACGTCGAGGCGCGCTCGGCGGCGCTCCGCGAGGCCGGCGACCTGCTCGTCCCGATGGCCGAGGGGGCGATCGGCGCGGACCACGTCGCGGGCACCCTCGCCGACCTGGTGCACGGCCGGGTCCCCTCCGGGCGTCCGCGGCTCTTCAAGAGCGTGGGCATGGCCTGGGAGGACCTCGCCGTCGCCGGCGCCCTGTACCGCGCGGCCCGCGAGGCCGCCTGAACACACCGACGCCGGCACCGCTCATGTGACGCGGTGCCGGCGTCGGCCTGCCCGGGTGCGAAAACCGGTCACGCCCCGCGATGGCGGAGGTTCACGACCGCCGCCCTCGCCACCGCCACGGGGTTCAGGAAGCGCAGCGGACCGATGAGCCGGGAGGCGAACATGTGCATGTGCCGCGCCAGGGCACCGTCGCGCGCGGCCGCCGAGAACATCAGCCGCTCCATGGGGTTGAACGGCCGGCCCTTGGCGAAGTCGGCCGCCAGGAACTGGTGCCCGCCGAGCCGGCGCCGGTGCCTGCGCGCGTACGTCGCGAGCGCCTTGTCGAGGTCGCCCGAACCGGTCAGGGCCGGGGCGACCGCCTCCGTCAGCCACTGCGCGGACGTCAGCGCCCATCCGCATCCCACGCCCCACAGCGGATCGCCGGTCAGCGCCGCGTCGCCGATGAGCGCGAGGCCCGGCGCGCTCGCCCTGCGGGTGTGGAGCGGGTAGTCGACCGTGCCGGTGATCTTCGTGACCCGCTCGGCGGCGTCGATGGCCGGCGCGTCGGGCAGGGAGCGGACGAACTCCAGGAAGCTGCCCTCCAGATCCTCCCGGAACGCCGGAAGCCGCTTCTTCTCGGGGAGCACCGCGACGACCGTCACCCCGTCGTCGTTCGGGAACGCGTACGCCATGTCGGGCACCAGGAACCAGGCGTGGCTGATCCCGTCGCGCAGAGGCAGGTTCCGGAAGTGCGCGAGATAGCCGAAGCGCGCGTTCTCGTGCCGCCGGGTGGGCACCCCGGCGAACCCGGCCACGGCCGACTCCTTGCCGTCGGCGCCCACCACCAGGCGGGCCCGGATCTCGCGCTCTCCCTCGGGCGTCGACGCACGCACCCCCACCGTGCGCCCGGCTTCCCGGATCAGCCCGGTCACCTGGTGGCCGAGGAGTACGTCGACGCCGGGGGTCTCGGCCGCACGGGACCTGATCAGCGGGTCGAGGGTGCTGCGCCGGACGTTGAAGCCGTACGGCAGCTCGGGGCCGGGCGCGGCACTCGGCTCGATCCACCCCCAACGGGTGTACCAGCGGGCCTCGTTGCGCACGGCCCCCGCCTTCTCGAGAGCAGGTAGGAGACCGAGCTCCTCAAGCACCGGGGTGGCGTTGGCGGTGATGGAGTGGGTGCACAGCGCCTTGTACGCCGCGGGGCGCGAGCGGCGTTCGAGCAGTGCGACACGTGCACCCCGCCGGGCGAGCAGGACCGCCGCGGTGCAGCCGGCGAGGCTCGCTCCGCTGATGACGACGTCGTAGTCGGGCCCCGCGTTCTCGGGATTGGTCATGCTCTGATCGCCCCCCGTGGTGGTGACAGTTCTGTCAGGAACATGAGGACGAGGAACATGAGCAGTTGTCAAGAGTGGCGGTGCGTCCTCACCTTTCCTCCGGGCCTTCGGGGAAGTGGCAGGCCACCTGTCGTGCCTCGCCCGGGGCGGTGATCCGCAGCAGCGGTGCCTCGGTGCGGCAGATCTCGCGGGCCTTGGGGCAGCGCGGGTGGAAGGTGCAGCCCGGCGGGGGAGCGGCCGGGCTCGGAGGGTCGCCGAGCAGCGTGATCCGCTCCCGGGCCCGCTCGGCCGCCGGGTCGGGCAGGGGCACGGCGGAGAGCAGCGCCCGGGTGTAGGGGTGGGCGGGCGCCGCGTACACCCGCTCCTTCGGGCCGATCTCCACGATCCGGCCGAGGTACATCACGGCGACCCGGTCGCAGACCCGCTTCACGACCGAGAGGTCGTGGGCGATGAAGAGGTACGCGAGGCCGAGTTCCCGCTGGAGCCGTTCCATGAGGTTGACGATCTGTGCCTGGACGGAGACGTCGAGGGCGGAGACCGGCTCGTCGGCGACGACGAGGCGGGGGCCGGTGGCCAGCGCGCGGGCGATGCCGATGCGCTGGGCCTGCCCGCCGGAGAACTCGTGCGGGTAGCGGTCGATGTGCTCCGGGATCAGTCCGACGAGCTCCATCAGCTCCACGGCCCGCTTGCGCGCCTCGGAGGCCGAACTCCCCTGCACGAGCAGGGGGTCGGAGATGATGCGGGCGACGGTCTGCCGGGGGTTGAGGGAGGAGTGGGGGTCCTGGAAGACCATCTGGAGGTCGCGCCGCAGCGGCTTCAGCGCCCGCTGGGACAGATGGCTGATGTCGCGGCCGTCGTACGAGACGGAGCCGGCGGTCGGTTCCAGGAGCCGCACGATCATGCGGCCGGTGGTCGACTTGCCGCAGCCGGACTCGCCGACGAGGCCGAGGGTCTCGCCGGCCGCGACGTCGAAGGAGACGCCGTCGACGGCCCGGACGGGCGCCGAGCGGGCCCGGCGCCCGGGGAACGTCATGGTCAGGTCCCGGACGCTCAACAGGGAGGGAGCCGTGGTGGTCATGAGGGAACGCCTTCGTACGCGGGGAAGTGGCAGGCGGCCGGGTGTCCGTCCGGGCCGCCGAGCAGCGGGCGTTCGCCCGTGCAGCGGGCCCGCTCCTCCTCGGAGCCGGCGGCCGCGCGGGGACAGCGGGGCGCGAACGCGCAGCCCGGTGCCGGGTCGAGCAGGGAGGGCGGGCTGCCGGGGATCGCCCGCAGCGGCGCGTCGTCGTGGTCGTCGAGCCGGGGCAGCGAGTCGAGCAGACCCCGGGTGTACGGATGGGCCGGGGTCGCGAACAGGGCGTCCACCGGGGCGTGTTCGGCGGCCCGGCCGCCGTACATCACCAGCACGTCGTGCGCGACTCGGGCGACCACCCCCAGATCGTGCGTGATCATGACGACGGAGAGGCCCCGGTCCTGCTGGAGGCGGGCGATCAGCTCCAGGATCTGGGCCTGGACGGTGACGTCGAGCGCCGTCGTCGGCTCGTCGGCGATCAGCAGCTCCGGCTCGCAGGCGAGCGCCATCGCGATCATCACGCGCTGCCGCATGCCGCCCGAGAACTGGTGCGGGTACTCGCCGGCCCGGCGGCGGGGTTCGGGGATGCCGACCTCGCCGAGCGCCTCGACGGCCCGCTCGCGGGCGGCCGCGCGACGGGACCCGAAGTGGACCCGGTGGTGCTCGGCGATCTGCTCCCCGACCGTGTAGTACGGGTGCAGGCTCGACAGCGGGTCCTGGAAGATCATCGCCATCCTCCGCCCGCGCAGCCGGTTGAGCTCGCGCTCCGGCAGGCCGATCAGTTCGCGGCCTGCCAGGGCGACGGAGCCGGTGACCTCGGCGCCGGTGTGCAGGCCCATCACGGCGAGCGAGGTGACGGACTTGCCGGACCCGGACTCGCCGACGATGCCGAGGGTGCGCCCGGGCGGGACGTCGAAGGAGAGGGAGTCGACCGCCCGGACGGGGCCGCGCTTGGTCGGGAAGGTGACCGTGAGGTCCCGTACCGAAAGGAGGGGTGCGGAGTCGCCCATCAGTACCTCACTCGCGGGTCGACGACGGCGTACAGCAGGTCGACGGCCAGGTTGGCGACGACGATGAAGGTGGCGGCGAGCAGGGTCACCCCGAGGATGACGGGCTGGTCGCCGGTGGACAGGGCCCCGTAGAAGAGGCGCCCGATGCCGGGCAGTCCGAAGATGGACTCGGTGATCACCGCACCGGCGAGCAGACCGCCCAGGTCCATGCCGAAGATGGTCAGGATCGGCGTCATGCCCGCGCGCAGCCCGTGCTTGACGACCACCGTGCGGCGCGGAAGCCCTTTCGCTCGTGCGGTGCGGATGTACGGCTCCGCCATGGACTCGATCATCGAGCTGCGGCTCTGGCGGGCGTACATCGCGGCGTACAGGATTGCGAGCGCCAGCCAGGGGAGCAGCAGGTTGGTGGCCCAGGAGAGCGGGTCGGAGCCGAAGGACACGTACTGCGGGTAGGGGAGGAGCCCCGAGACCCGGATGAGGCCGTAGATCAGCAGGACCGAGGTGAAGTAGACGGGCAGTGAGGCGGCGGCGACCGCGCCGACCATCAGGGCCCGGTCGGTGAGCGTGTCCTTGTGCAGGGCGGCGGTCACGCCCGCGGAGAGTCCGAGCACCAGCCAGATCGCGGCGGCGCCCAGGGCGAGGGAGGCGGAGACCGGCAGCCGGTCCACGAGGAGGTCCCACACACCCTGGCTGTTCTCGTACGAGTAGCCCAGGCAGGGGAAGTCGCAGTGCAGGGCGTACTGGCCGCTGCCCATCGTGCGGCCCGTGAAGATGCCCGTGACGAAGTCGGTGAACTGCCGCCACAGCGGGGCGTCCAGACCCATGTGGGCGCGGATCGCCTCCAGGCGTTCGGCGCTGCACGACTTGCCGCAGGCTGCGGCGGCCGGATCGGACGGCAGGACGTAGAAGATGGTGAAGGTGACGGCGGCGATGGCGACGAGGACGCCGAGCACCCCGAGGAGCCGGCGCGCGAGGTAGAGGATCACGTGCCGCTCCCTCGCGGGTCGAGGACGTCGCGCAGCGCGTCGCCGAGGAGGGTGAAGGCGAGCACGGTGAGGAAGAGACAGAGGCTCGGGACGACGAAGTACATGGGATCCGTGTCGTAGTAGGCGACGCTCTCGGCGATCATCTGTCCCCAGGACGGGGTGGGCGGGCGGACGCCGACGCCGAGATAGCTGAGGGCCGCCTCGGTGGCGATCATCCCCGGGACGATCAGGGTGGTGTACGCGATGACGGGCCCGGCGACGCCCGGGAGGATGTCGCGGGCGAGGATCCGCCAGGGGCCCGAGCCGCCGACGCGGGCGGCGTCGACGTACTCGCGGTGCTTGAGGGACAGGGTCTGGCCGCGGACGACCCGGGCGATGCCGGGCCAGCCGAAGAGGCCGATGACGGCGGTCATGAGCACGATCCGGTTGACGTCCCGCGCCACCGACATCATCGCGATCATGAAGATGAGGGAGGGGAAGGACATGGTGAGGTCCATCAGCCGGGAGAGCACGGTGTCGGTGCGGCCGCCGAAGTAGCCGGCGGCGATGCCGGCCGCCGTCCCGGCGACGACGACGATCGCCGTCGCCGAGAAGGCGATCAGCAGCGACACCTGGGCGCCGTGCACGACCCGGGCGAAGAGGTCGCGGCCGGTGACGGGTTCGACGCCGAGCCAGTGCTCCGCCGAGACGCCGCCGAGCGGCCCGACGGGCTGGCCGCCCAGGTACGGATCGACGGCGCTCTTGTCGAACTCCTCCGGGCCCCAGCCGCCCAGCGAGCCGATCAGCGGGGCGGCCACGGTCAGGAGCGCGAAGAAGACGACGACGGCGAGCGAGAGCTTCACGGAGGTCCGGCGGCGCAGCTCCGCCCGGGCGAGCTGCCAGGGCCCGCCGCCCGCCGTCATGGGCGGGGAGGTCGAGGTGGTGGTCATGGCTGCCTTCAGCTCGCGCTCTTCGACGGGTCCTTGAGGCCGACCGTCGCGAAGTCGATCTGTCCGCCGAAGGAGGTGTGGCCGAAGGCGCCGGCGATGTTCGTGCCGAGCAGCAGGGGCCTGCGCTCGATGACGACGGGCGCGGTCGGGGCCTTGGCGAGGATCTCGCCGTCGAGTTCCTGCCACGCCTTGTTGGCCTGGGCGGCGTCGGTCATCGCGGCGATGGCGTCCATCCGCTTCATGGTGGCGTCGTCGCGGAAGAGGGAGTGGTTGCCGGAGTTGCCCTTCTCCTTGATGTAGCGGCCGTCGAAGACGAAGGGCAGGAAGGTCGACCCGGAGGGGAAGTCGGGGCACCAGCCGGTGTAGACGAGGTCCGTGCGGTTCTTGGTGTCGCCGATCGTGTCGTAGAAGGCGGAGGGGTCGACGGTCTCGATGGTGACCTTGATCCCGGCGCGGCCCAGGGACTGCTGGATGGCCTCGCCGACCGACTTGTCGCCGTTGGAGACGGTGATGCTCGTCGAGAGGCCGCCCGCCTTCCCCGCCTCCTTGAGCAGCTGCTTCGCCTTCTCCACGTCGCCGGTGAGCGGGATCTTCAGGGTGTCGGGCTGCTTGCCGCCGAAGAGGGAGGCGGGCATGAGCGCGGTGGCCGGGTCGTTGAGCGCGGGGCCGCCGGAGGCGGTGAGGATCGCCTCGCGGTCCAGGGCGTACTGCACCGCCTGCCGGACCTTGACGTCGTCGAAGGGCGCACGGCCGGTGTGCATCTGGACCATCTCGGTGCAGCTGCTCGACTCGGCGAGCAGCCGCGCCCTGACCTCGGGCTTGGTGAGGACCTTGGGGGTGGACTCGGGGCGGAGCTTGTCCCACGCGACCGCGGAGGCGTCGGCGCCGGCGGCGGCGATGAGCCGGTCGTCGATCTGGTTGGCCTTCAGGCCCATGGTGACGACGATCCGGTCCGGGTACGCCTTGCGGACCGCGTCGGTCTTCGGGTCCCAGTGGGTGTTGCGGACGAGGACGAGCTGCTTGTCCCGGGCGTACGAGTCGATCTTGTACGGGCCGGAGGAGAAGGGGCGGTTGTCGTACTGGGGCCCCTTGTCCTGCGACTGGGGGACGGGCGCGAAGGTGGGCAGGACGGTCGTGTAGGGGAACTCGGCGAAGGGCTTGCGGAGTTCGAAGACGATGGTGCGGGCGTCGGGCGTCTTCACGGAGTCCAGGTGCTTGCCCTTGGCGGGGCCCTGGTAGCCCTCGGCGCCGACGAGGTAGCGGGCCGCGTAGTCGGGGCCGCCGGGCAGGTCGGGGGAGAAGGACCGCTCCACGTTGTACTTGACGTCCTGGGCGGTGATCGGCGACCCGTCCTCGTACTTCAGGCCCGGCTTGAGCCTGAAGGTCCAGGTCTTGGCGCCGTTGGACGAGACGCCGAGGTCCTCGGCGAGGTCGGGCGTCAGCTCTCCGCCCTTCGCGCCGGGCTCGGCCTTGTACGCCAGGAGGGTGCGGTAGAGCAGGCGGGTGCCGAAGTCCATGTCGCCCATCACCCAGTTGCGGGCCGGGTCGAGATGGGTGAAGTCCTGGTTGGACAGGACGGTGAGCGTGCCGCCCTTCTGCGGGGTCCCGCCGACGATCGTGCCGTTGGTGGAGGTCGCGGGGTTCTTGCGGTCCGGGGAGCCGCCGGACTTCCCGCCGCCGGAACAGCCGGTGATGCCGAGGGCGAGGGTCGTCACCAGGGCGGTGGCCATGGTGCGGGTGCGCTGGTTCATGGGTGGTCACTCCGAGAGAGCAGCAGTCGGACAGCCGGCGTCGATGAGCGAGCGGCTGGAATGTGACCGGTAACATAGTAATGTGAAATTGCACTGACAAGGTGTCGGGACTTCCGTTACTGATCCGTGTCCGGGTGGCGGGAGCGACGGCGGCGCGGCAACTGAGAAGCTCCCCGCGGGTCTTGGCAACTCCAGTGCCATGTGAAATATTACTGCCGTGCCCACGAGAAACACCTCGGATGTCATCGTCGTCGGCGCCGGCGTCGTCGGCGCGGCCTGCGCCCACTACGCCGCTCGAGCCGGCCTCTCCGTCACCGTCGTCGACCGCGGTTCCGTCGCCGGCGGAACGACCGGGGCGGGCGAGGGAAACCTCCTGGTCTCCGACAAGGAACCAGGGCCCGAGCTCGCACTCGCCCTGCTCGCCACCGAAATGTGGCGGGAGCTGGCCGAACTGCTCCCACCGCAGGTGGAGTACGAGGCCAAAGGCGGCCTCGTCGTCGCCTCGGACGAGTCCGGCATGCGCGCCCTGCGCGATTTCGCGGCCCGCCAGGAGAAGGCGGGCGTCACCAGCCAGGAGGTCCCCGCGGACCGGGTCCACGACCTGGAGCCCCACCTCGCACCCACCCTGGCGGGCGGCTTCCACTATCCCCAGGACGCCCAGGTGATGCCCGCCCACGCCGCGGCCCAACTGCTGCGCTCGGAAGGCGACCGGATCCGGCTGCGCCTGGGGGAGGAGGTCACCGCCCTGCTGACCGGTGCGGCCGGAGAGATCCGCGGCGTACGGACCACGGCCGGCGAGCTCCACGCCCCCTACGTGGTCAACGCCGCCGGAACCTGGGGCGGCGCCCTCGCCGAACTCGCGGGCGTGCACCTGCCCGTACTGCCCCGCAGAGGCTTCGTCCTCGTCACCGAACCCCTCCCGCGCGTCGTGCGCCACAAGGTGTACGCCGCCGACTACGTCGCGGACGTCGCCAGCGGCTCCGCCGCGCTCCAGACCTCGGCCGTCGTCGAGGGCACCCCGGCGGGCCCCGTCCTGATCGGCGCCAGCCGGGAACGGGTCGGCTTCGACCGGACGCTCTCCACCGAGGTCCTGCGCCGGCTCGCCGCCGGGGCCACCGCGCTGTTCCCGGTCCTCGGGACCGTGCGGGCCATCCGCACCTACCTCGGTTTCCGCCCGTACCTGCCGGACCACCTGCCCGCGATCGGCCCCGACCCCCGCGTCCCCGGCCTGCTCCACGCCTGCGGCCACGAAGGAGCGGGCATCGGACTCGCGCCCGTGACGGGGCGGATCGTCGCCGCCTGCCTGACCGGCGCGGAACCGCCCCTCGACATCCACCCGTTCCGACCCGACCGGTTCGCCGACACCGCACCCTGAGGTGCGGGACCGGTTCGCCGACACCGCACCCTGAGGTGCGGGACCGGTTCGCCGTCACGGCACCCTGAGGTGCCGGATCGGTTCGCCGACACCGCACCCTGAGGTGCCGGACCGGTTTGCCGACACCGCACCCTGAGGTGCCGGACCGGTTTGCCGACACCGCACCCTGAGGTGCGCGCACCCACCGTCACGAGAGGAGGGCCCGTGGCCCGCACCCCAGCCGACCTCGTCGGCGCACAGCCCGATCCGCCGTTCGAGATCACCTTCGACGGCCGTCGCGTCACCGCCCTGCCGGGCCAGACCGTCGCCGCCGCCCTCTGGGGCGCCGGCATCCTGGCCTGGCGCACCACCCGGGACGGCGGCCGCCCGCGCGGCGCCTTCTGCGGCATCGGCCAGTGCTACGACTGCCTCGCCACCGTCAACGGCGAACCCAACCGGCGCGCCTGCCTGGTCCCGGCCCGCCCCGGCGACGCGATCACCACCCAGGAGGGACACGGCCATGACCGCCTCACCGTCTGAGCCCGAGACGTACGACCTCGCGGTGGTGGGAGCCGGTTCCGCAGGACTCTCCGGCGCCGTCACGGCCTCCGAACTCGGCCTCTCCGTCGCCCTCCTCGACACCTCCTCCCAGACCGGCGGGCAGTTCTACCGGCACCCCGCGCCCACGCTCGGCGCCGTACGGCCCGAGGCGCTGCACCACGACTGGTCCGCCTACACCGACCTCCGCCGACGCCTCGCCGGCAGCGCCGCCGCCCACCTCGCCGGACACCACGTGTGGTCCACGGTGCGGGAGGACGACGGGACCTGGACGGTCCACGCGGTCACCGGAGCCGACGGCGGCGGGGAGCGGCCCGTACGCATCCGAGCCCGGGCCCTGCTGCTCGCCACCGGCGCGTACGAACGCCAACTCCCCTTCCCCGGCTGGACCCTGCCCGGCGTCGTCGGCGCCGGAGGCGCCCAGGCGATGCTCAAGTCCGGCCTCGTGCTGCCCGGCCGCCGCATCGTCGTGGCCGGCAGCGGCCCCCTGCTGCTCGCCGTCGCCTCCTCCCTCGCCGCCGCCGGCGCACAGGTGCCGGCCGTGGTCGAGGCCGCCGGCTATCTCCGCTACGCCCGCAGCCCCCGGGCGCTCCTGGCCAACCCGGGGAAGGCCGCCGAGGCCCTGGTGCACGGAGTCGGACTGCTCCGGCACCGGGTCCGCGTCCGGCTGCGCAGCGCCGTCACCGAAGTCCACGGCACCGACCGGGTCGAAGGTGTGACCGTCACCCGCCTGGACGCCGACTGGCGCCCCGTACCGGGAGCGGGCCGTCGGATCGCCTGCGACGCCCTGGCCGTCGGCCACGGCCTGGTCCCGCAGATCGAGCTGGCCACGACCGTGGGCTGCGCCACCCGGCCCCTGCCCGACGGGACCCTCGGCCTCGCCCTGGACGAGCTCCAGGAGACCTCGGAGCGCGGCCTGTGGGCGGCGGGCGAGACCGGAGGCGTGGGAGGCGCGGAACTCGCCCGTACGGAGGGTGAGTTGGCCGCTCGGGCCATCGCCGCGCGGCTCCTCGGCCGCCACGCCGGAGCGGGCCGGATCGCCGAACTGCGCCGCCGCCGGGACCGGATGCGCGCCTTCGCCGCCGTGATGTCGGCGGCCCACGCCCCTGGCCCCGGTTGGCAGCGCTGGCTCACCGACGACACGGACGTGTGCCGCTGCGAGGAGGTCAGCGCCGGCCGCGTCCGCGAGGCCGTCACCGAGCTCGGCGCTCGGGACGCGCGCACCGTCAAACTCCTCACCCGGGCGGGCATGGGCTGGTGCCAGGGGCGGATGTGCGGGGCGGCCGTCGCCTGCCTCGCCGCGGGCGACGGAATCGCGGAACCGCCCGCGGAGCGCCGTCCGTTCGCCGTCCCGGTGCGGCTCTCGACGCTGGCCGCCCTGGACGAGGACTCGGACCCCGACGCTTCCTAGAGCCTGAAGGAGAGGCCCTTGCGGGCCTCTCCCCTTTCCCCATCTGTAAAATGTCACACACTATAGAAAGGTCATCGCCATGACCACCACCAGCTGGAACGCCGACCGCCCCTGGCGCGGCATCATGGTCGCCACCACCCTCCCCTTCCGCGAGGACCTCACCGTCGACCACGACGCCTACGCCGAGCACGTCGCCTGGCTGATCGCCAACGGCTGCGACGGCGTCGTCCCGAACGGCTCCCTCGGCGAGTACCAGACCCTCACCGACGCCGAGCGCGCCGAGGTCGTCCGTACCGCCGTCGAAGCGGCCGGAGACGGGGCGAGGGTCATGCCGGGCGTCGCCGCCTACGGCAGCGCCGAGTCCCGCCGCTGGGCCGAGCAGGCCGCCGAGGCCGGCTGCGGATCGGTCCTCCTCCTGCCACCCAACACCTACCGCGCCGACGCGGCGGCCGTCCGCGCCCACTACACCGAGGTGGCCGGCGTCGGGATCCCCGTCGTCGCCTACAACAACCCCTTCGACACGAAGGTCGACCTCACCCCCGACCTGCTCGCGCGGCTGCACGGCGACGGCAGCATCGTCGCGGTGAAGGAGTTCAGCGGCGACGTCCGGCGGGCCTACGAGATCGCCGAACTCGCCCCGGAACTGGATCTGCTGATCGGGGCGGACGACGTCCTCCTGGAGCTGGCGGTGGCCGGCGCCGTCGGATGGATCGCCGGGTACCCCAACGCCTTCCCCGCCAGCTGCGCCACGCTGTACCACGCCGCCGTCGCGGGCGACCTGACGACCGCTCTGCCGCTGTACAAGTCCCTGCACTCCTTGCTGCGCTGGGACTCGAAGACGGAGTTCGTCCAGTCCATCAAGCTCTCCATGGACATCGCCGGCCGCCCCGGCGGTCCCACCCGGCCGCCGCGCCACCCGCTCACCGGCACGATCGAGGCCGCGGTGCGGACGGCTACGGAGAAGGCCGTCGCGGAGGGCCACCACTGACGACCGCCGCCGACGGCTGCGGCTGCCCCCGGCCGTCGGCGCCGCTCGCAACTCCCGCTCCGTACTCCCGGATCCGTACTCCCGCTCCGTACTCCCGGATCCGTACTCCCGGATCCGTACTCCCGCTCCGTACTCCCGCTCCGTACTCCCGGATCTGTAGCCCCTGACCTGGGGACCCCTGACCCGGGGACCTCCGGCTTGGGGACCTCCGGCTTGGGGACCCCCGGCTTGGGGACCCCCGGCCTGGGGACCCCCGGCCTGGGGACCCCCGACCTGGGAGTGCCTGATGCGGACGACCCTTTCTCGGACGCCCCCTCCCGGGCGACCCCCTTCCCGGACGACCCACCCTCCCGGAGGCCTCCTCCCGTGACCGACGCACTTCCCACCCTCATCTCCCGCAACCCGGCCGACCCGGCCGACGTGCTCCTGCAGATGGCCGCCCCCGGCGCCTTCGCGGCCGTCGACACGGTCGAGCGGGCCCGTGCCGCACAGCCCGGCTGGCTGCTCGCCGGAGCCGCCGCGCGCTCGGCCGCTCTGGGGGTGATCGCCACCGCCGTCGAGGCCGCGGCCGGCGAACTCGCCGAGCTCGCCGTGCGCGAGGTCGGCAAGCCGCTCTCCGAGGCCCGGGCCGAGGTGGCCAGGACCGCCGCGATCTGGCGGTACTACGCGCAGGCCCCCTACCAGCCCACCGGCGCCGTCCACGAGACCGCGGCAGGGGCCGGACTCCTCCTGACCCGGCGCCGCCCGCACGGTGTGGCCGGGCTCATCACGCCCTGGAACTTCCCCTTCGCCATCCCCACCTGGAAGGCCGCCCCCGCGCTCGCGGCCGGGAACACGGTGGTCCTCAAGCCCGCCCCCGAGGCCACCGCGTGCGCCCAGCGCCTCGCGGAGATCGTCCGGAAGGCCGTGCCGGAAGCGGTGTTCACTGTCCTTCCCGGCGGCGCGACCGAGGGCAACGCGCTCGTCTCGGCCGCCGACGTCGTCTCCTTCACCGGCTCCACCCCCGTCGGCCAGGCCGTCGCCCGGGCCGCGACCGCCCGGGGCATTCCGGCGCAGGCCGAGATGGGCGGCCTGAACGCGGCGCTCGTGCTGCCTGACGCGGACATCGAGCAGGCGGCCGGCCACATCGCCGCCTCGATCGCCGGGTACGCGGGCCAGAAGTGCACCGCCACCAGCCGCGTCATCGCGGTCGGCGCCGCACTCGACCCGCTGCGCGAGGCACTCTCCGAAGCGCTGAAGGCGCTCCCCGTCGGCGACCCCGCCGACCCGGCCACCGTGTGCGGGCCGCTCATCCAGGAAGGCGCCCGCGACCGGATGGTCGACGCCTGCCGTGGGCTGAACACGCTCGCCGGCGGCGGCGCGCTCGACAGGCCCGGCTGGTACGCGGCCCCGACCCTCGTCGAGAAGGTGTCGCCCGGACACCGGCTGCTGCGCGAGGAGGTCTTCGGCCCCGTCGCCACCCTGCTCGCCGCCGACGACCTCGCCCACGCGATCCGGATCACCAACTCCGTCCCGTACGGCCTGGTGACCTCGGTCCACACCGCCGACCTGAACACGGCCCTGCACGGTCTCGACCTGCTCGACACCGGCATGATCCGGATCAACGCCCCGTCCACGGGCGTCGACTTCCACCTGCCGTTCGGCGGCTCCAAGGCCTCAAGCCACGGGCCGCGCGAACAGGGCAGAGCGGGCCTGGAGTTCTACACGTCCGGCCGGACGTACACCCTGGCGCCGGCGGGCCCGGCGGCCTGAGCTCGTACGGTGGTGAGGCCGGCTCGAAGGATCACCACCGTACGCACCGAGTCACCCGGACCGCCCACACCCCAGCGAGAGAACCCATGAATCCCGCGTACGCGACCGTCGACCACACCTTCACCGTCCCCCTGGACCACCGGACCCCCGACGGCCCCACCCTGCAGGTCTTCGCACGCGAGGTCGCCGACCCGTCCCGTACGGGCGAGGAACTGCCCTGGCTGCTCTACCTCCAGGGCGGTCCCGGCGGTAAATCGCCCCGGCCGTCCGCCGGTTCGCCCGGCTGGCTGCCCCACGCCCTGAAGACCCACCGGGTGCTGCTCCTCGACCAGCGCGGCACCGGCCGCTCCAGCCCGGTCACCGCGCGCTCCGCCGCCCGCTTCGACTCACCCGGCCGACTCGCCGACCACCTCGCGCACTTCCGTGCCGACTCGATCGTCGCCGACGCGGAGCTGATACGCCGCGAACTCTGCGGCGACACCCCGTGGGAGACCCTCGGGCAGAGTTACGGCGGCTTCCTCACCCTCGCGTACCTCTCCCACGCACCCCAGGGGCTGCGCGCCTGCTACGTCACGGGGGGTCTGCCCGGTCTCACCGCCACCGCCGACGACGTGTACGCCCGCACCTACCCCCGGGTCCGCGACCGGGTCCACGACTTCTACGCCCGCTACCCGCAGGACGCCTCCCTGCTGCGGAAGATCGCCGACCTCCTCGCGGCCGAGGACGTCCGCCTGCCGGACGGCGACCGGTTCACCCCGCACCGGCTGCGCACGCTGGGACTCGTCCTCGGCATGGGCGACGGCTTCGAGCGCCTCCACTGGCTGCTCGACGAAGCCCTTGATGCCGAAGGCGAGTTGACCGACACCTTCCTGCACCAGGTGATGTCCCTGACCGGCTTCGCCGACAACCCGCTCTTCGCCGTCCTGCAGGAGACCCTGTACGGACAGGGCGACGACCCGACCGACTGGGCGGCCGCCCGCGCCCTCGCGGACTTTCCCGAGTTCGCCGAGGGTGCCGACCCCCTCCTGCTCACCGGGGAGATGATGTACCCCTGGATGTTCCGTGAGATCAGGGGCCTGCGTCCCTTCGCCGACGCCGCCGACCTCCTTGCCGCGCGGACCGACTGGCCGCCGCTGTACGACGCGGGCCGCCTCGCGGCGAACGAGGTGCCGCTCGCCGCGGTCGTCTACCACGACGACATGTACGTCGACGCGGGCCTCTCCCTGCGCACGGCCCGTGAGATCGGCGCCACGCGCGTCTGGGTCACCAACGAGTGGGAGCACGACGGCCTCTCGGCCTCGGGCGGCAGGGTCCTCGCCCGGCTGATGGACATGGCGGCGGGCCGGGCCTGACCGACCGGTGTGCCGCGGATCAGTCGGCGAGGGCGCGGCGCAGAACGGCGCCGAGTTCGACGTTCTGCCGCTGCGAGACCTCCGCGGAGAGAATCGCCTGCGAGCCGTGGAACGTGCCGGGCCACTGGTGGATCTCGACGGACACGCCCGCCTGGAGCAGCCGGAGGGCGTAGCCGAGGTCCTCGTCGCGGTTCGGGCAGAACTCGGCCGTGGCGACGTAGGCCGACGGGAGGCCGGACAGGTCGGTGGCCCGTGCGGGGGCGGCGTACGGCGTGGCGCTCCGGGAACCCAGGTAGTGGCGCCACGAGGCGACCGCCTTGCCCCGGTGGAACCAGGGCGTGTCCGTGAAGTTCCGTGCCGACCACGTGTCGAGC
Source organism: Streptomyces sp. NPDC044003 (assembly GCF_056435185.1). Classification (NCBI taxonomy): domain Bacteria; kingdom Bacillati; phylum Actinomycetota; class Actinomycetes; order Kitasatosporales; family Streptomycetaceae; genus Streptomyces; species Streptomyces sp. NPDC044003. The sequence goes on from NZ_JBWKFA010000009.1 coordinate 209,768, forward strand.
CGGTCGTCGAGCCCCGCCTGGTTGAGCAGCTGGAAACGGATCGGCGGCCCCTGCTCGTCACGCGCCCGCAGCGCCACCGCGGCCGCGAGCCCACCGCCGGCGCTGTGGCCGCCGACCGCGATCCGCGCGGGGTCGACGCCGAGTTCGGCGGCGTGCTCGGCGGTCCAGTTCAGTACGGCGTAGGCGTCGTCCAGGGCGGCCGGGAAGGGGTGCTCGGGCGCCAGCCGGTAGCCGACCGAGATCACCACCGCGCCGGAACTCTCCGCGATGCGGGTCGCCCACGGGTGCTCGGTGTCCACGTCGCCCATGACGAATCCGCCGCCGTGCAGCCACACCACCGCTCCCTGCGCCCGGCGCGGCCGGTAGATCCGTACCACCACGTCCGGATCGGCGGGCACGATCCGGTCCTCGACCTCCAGCTCCGAGGTGTCCGGTGCGGGCACGGCGGCCGCCAGGCAGGCGAAGTACAGGCGTGACGAGACCGGGTCGGACAGGTCGTTCTGCGGGAAGAAGGGGATGAACGCTTCGAGTTCGGGATCCATGACGACCATCCTCCAGGCCCGGCGTCCGCGAGATCACCCGCCATCCGTCGCGCATACCGGCCCGATCACGCGCCGATCGGCGCGCCCCGGCCGTGCGTCCTTCTGCGATCCTTCTGTCATGGAGGCACTGGCCGTACGGCTGTCGGGACTCGATCCGTACGTCGACGGCGCGATGCGCATCGTCGCGTTCTACGACACCCTGATGCGCCGGCGCGTCGACCTCGCCGCCCTCGCCCGCGCCTCGGCGGGCCTGGCCGAATGCGTCGCGGGGATCCGACTCCACGGCACCGGCCGCACCACCCGCGTCTCTCCCCACGGTACCCAGGCGTCCACCCCGCCGGCGCCCGCGTCCACCGAGGCGCCGATCACCCTCGACGAGGAGGAGATCGGCACGGTCTGGCTGGAGCGCCCCGGCCCGCCCAACCCGCTCGACGAGGTCCTCCTCGACCGCTTCGCCATCGCCGCCGCTGCCGCCGCCGAACGCTACGGCCCCGCCCGCACCACCATGGCCGACCCCGCCCTCGTCGAACTGGCCATCAGCTCCGACAGCGACGACGCCGCCCGGGCCCGTGCGCTCCGCCTCCTGGGCTTCGCCCCCGACCTCCCCGTCCACGTCGTCGCCGTCCGCACCTGCCTCCCGCTCGACCGCATCGGCACCTTGGTCTGCCCGGCCCGCCCGGTGAAGGCGGCCCCACTCGCCGACGTGGGCGTCATCCTGGCCACCACCCTGGACCGTACGGGCTTCCCCGCAGGGGTACGGGCGGGCATCGGGACCACCGACAGCCCGGACCGCTCCTGGCGCCAGGCCCGCACGGCGCTCCGCTTCACCTCCCCGCGCGAGCCCGTCGTCCACCACACCGACCTGGGCGCGCTCGCCCTCCTGGCGGACATCCCCGAGGACGCCGTACGGGACAACCCCGACGTGACCGCGATCGCCGGCCTGTCGCCGGAGGACCTGGAGACCCTGGAGACGTACTGCGCCACCGCCTCCGTCCGTCGTGCGGCCGAGCTCCTCCACCTCCACCACAGCAGCATCGCCCGCCGCCTCGATCACATCGGCAGGACCCTCACCCTTGACCTCACCGCCCCCACGGGCCTGACCCGCGCCCGACTGGCCCTCACCACATGGCGCCTGCTCAACGACTGAACGACCAGGACGCCAGGGGGCATTGACGCCTCCGTATGTGCCTGAGAGTCTGCCTGCGATCATGAAACGCCAGGTCTCGGGGGAGACATGCCCTTCTTCAAAGCAGTGTTGTTCGACTGGGTCGGGACGCTCGTCGTGCCCAAGTGGGGCCCGGTGCCCGGGCGGCCGAAGGGGGCCGCGTGGATCGAGCGGACGCTGCTCCGGCTCGGCCGTGACGCGTCGGAGGCGGAGACACGGCGGATCAGCGAGGCCCTGAGCGAGGCGGGAAGGCTGCCGGAGATGGCCGGCGGCTGGTCCGACGTGTCGGCCGCCGCACACCGCGAGGGCTACGACGCGTGGGTGCGTGCCGCGGCGATCGACCCGGTCCTGGCCGACGCCCTCTACACGACCCTCTCCGACCCCGCCGGCAACCCGTTCGCGACGGATGTCGCACCCGCGCTGGCGGCGCTCAAGGCCGCCGGCCTGAAAGTGGCCGTCATCAGCGACATTCACTTCGACATCCGGCCCGCCTTCGAGAAGGCCGGCCTGGAGGCATACGTCGACAGCTACGCCCTCTCCTTCGAACACGGCCTGTGCAAGCCCGACCCCGCCTTCTTCGGCGTCGCCCTGGACCAGCTCGGGGTGCGCCCCGACGAGGCCCTGATGGTCGGCGACCGCTCCGCCCGCGACGGCGGAGGCGTCGAAGCCGGCCTCGCGACCCTCCTGCTCCCGCCCGTGACCCGGACCGCCGAGGAACGGCTGCACCTGGTACTCGGGGCCTGCGGGATCTCCCGATGAAGCCCCCACCACCCCTCACCTACGACGCGTTCGTCGAGGCCGCCTCCGCCGACCCGGCCGTCCTCGGCCTCGTCCTCAAGGGGTCCCGGGCGCACGAGGGCATGACCACCGAGCACTCCGACCACGACCTGTACGTCGTCCTCGCCGAAGGCGTGCCGACGCCGCTCACCCGGTACGCGGGGCACCGCACCAGAGAGCTCGACCTCGTCCTCCTCACCCTCGACGCCTTCCGGGCCGTGGGGATGCCGGGTTTCGAGCGGTACGCCCTCGCCCGCGCCCGGGTCGTGCTCGACCGGCTCGACGGAGACATCGGCCGGATCCTGGCCGCCAAGGCGCGCCTCACCGCCGATGAGGCGTCCCGCGCCGCCGCGAGATGGCTCGACGCCTACGCCAACTCCCTCTACCGCTCCCTCAAGAACGACAGGGACGGACACGGCCTCGCGGCCCGGCTCGACGCCTCCGACAGCATCGGCCACCTGCTGGAACTGCTCTTCGCGCTCGACCGTCGCCCTCGTCCCTACAACAAGTACCTGGAGTGGGAACTCCTTCGTCACCCGCTGCCCGGCTGGGACACCGACGGGCTGCTCGACGCCGTGGGCCGCATCTCCGGGTCGGGTGACGTCTCCGCCCAACGCCGGCTCTTCGCCCGGGTGGAGGCGGTGGCCCGGGACCACGGGCACGGAGGGGTGCTCGACGCATGGGGCGAGGACCTGGAACTGATGCGCGGGCGGTAGGCGTACGGGGCCCTTCTCGGGGGTGGCTCTCAGGGGCCCTGTCCGGGGGACTCGGGGTCGGCTCCGGGTGATCACGGATGGTCACCGGGCGGCGCGGACACGAGAGTTGATGGTGTCAGGGGGGCGCAACGAGCCCCGCCGCCTCAGCAGAACGGAGCAGCCCGTGCGCGTCCGTCAGACCACTCTCCGCCGCCTCGCCGTGGCCGGCCTCGCCGCCTCGGTCCTCACTGTCGGAGCCGGCGTCCCCGCCGCCACGGCCCTCGCCCCGGGGCAGCCGTCCACGGCGAGCACGGCGACCACCTTCGATCCCGAGCCCCTGCGGAAACTGGTCACGCCCCTGCCGAGCTACCAGGCCGGTGTGCTCGTCAGAGTCGACGGACCGGGCCGCGGTCCCCTGTGGACGGGTACCGCCGGCCCCGTGACCGCCGAGGACCACTTCCGCATCGGCAGTGTGACGAAGGTCTTCACCCACACGGTGGCCCTGCAGCTGGTCGCCGAGCACCGCATCGGTCTCGACGACCCGGTGAGGCGCCACCTCCCGGATCTGATTCCGGCGGACTACGGCACGGTCACGGTGCGACAGTTGCTCGACCACACCAGCGGGCTTCCGAAGCCCGCCCCCACCCCCGGGCCGCCGCCGATCCCCGGCAGTGAGCCCGGATGGTGGCTGAAGGGCGTGACGCCCTCGGACGGCGTACGGGACACCTTCGCGCTCGCCGCGCAGGACCACGAGTGGACCGCACACCGCCCCGCCCCCGGCACGGTCCAGCAGTACAACGGGATCAACACCGTGATCGTCGGCCTGCTCGTGGAGAAGGTCACCGGCCACACCTTCCGGCACGAGCTCGACCGGCGGATCCTCCGCCCCCTTCAGCTACGGGACACCAGCCTGCCCGCCGCCGGCGACATCACTCTCCCCAGCCCGCACACCCGCGTGTACGTCGACGGCGACGACGTCACCGAGCAGAACCCCTACCCCTGGGCGGAGGGCGGGATGATCTCCACAGCCGCCGACCTGGACCGCTTCATGACGGCCCTCTTCCGTGGTCGCCTGCTCCCGCCGGCCGAGCAGGAGGTGGCCTTCTCCGTCCCCGAGGTGCCCAACGCCCCGGCGAACAAGAACTGCCTCAAAGCCGGCACCGCGTGCTTCGGCCCCGGCGGGATGATGCGGCTCACCCTGAACGACAACGTCACCGTATGGGGCAAGACGGGGTCCCGCCCCGGCTGGGAGAACGGCATGTTCGCCACCCGTGATCTCAAGCGCCGCCTGGTCTACTCCTTCAACCCCAACGGCACGGGAGCGGGGCGCCAGTACGGCGACTACATACAGGCCGTCGCCGGCGCTGCGTTCACCGGGGTGACCGGGGCGTCCGGGGCGGACGGAGTGACCGGGGCGTCCGGGGCGGACGGAGCGCGCTGACGGCCGCCGGTCCTCAGAGGCCCTTCGCGCCGGATCGTCGCGTACGGAAAGCAGGCCGGGGCCCGAGCGACCTACCCGCCCCCCGGCGATGCCGAGAGCGAGGCTCTCGCCCGTGGTGTCGGTCACCTCCTGGACGGCGAGCTCGAAGAGGCCGAGAAGGGCCTCGCCGCCGTCGGCTTCCGCGTGACCCGGCTCACCGACTCCGCCTCCGGCCGCCGCTACGACGAGGTCGCCGCCTTGGGAACCGGGGTCGAGGCGCGATGGGGGCGGCTCTACGTCAACGCCGACGCCGCCGTCCGCTGGAGCGTGCAGGTGCCCCACCCGGTGGCCGCCCGCGGCACCGAGGCTCTCGGCGCGGTCCTGGAGACACGCCGGGCGGCTCGCTCGTTCTCGCCGGTGCCCACCGCACCTCCGGCCGGAGAGACGCGGCGGACGTCGACATCGCACCGACAGCGTCTTCCACGCGATCGTCATGGAACTGCAGAAGCGCGGTGTTCCGGGCCTTCAGGCGCACGGCTTCGCCAAGGCGGCAGAACGCCACCACACGACCTTCATCCACGCCGAACTCGCCCCGGCGGCGAGGGGCGGCGACACGACGAAGGCCGCCCGGACGCGGACGGCCCTCTCCGGTCTCCTCGACGCCTCGTCGGCCACAGGGCGGCCCTGAACGGGCCCCTTCCTGACGAAAGATCTCGACGGACGCCCCGACAGGGGCGTCCGCTTCCATTTTCCGGGTTCCGTCGAATTCCCCTGTGAGTTCGGCGGATATTTGTTTGTATTTACTGGTGGATCGCCGTGCGGGATGGCCCTGGCATTTCTTCGTAAATTACGGCCGTCGACCCGATAGGTGGTCAGTAAATGCGATGAGATCTAGCCCCTGGGGTGTATTCCCGCCGTCACACGGACTAATCGCGGCCGGATTGTTTGTTTTCATGGATCGGCGTTGCTCTAATTCTCGCTTGAACATGCGGGATCTCCTCATCCCGTGCGGAAATCAGGGAAAGGATCGTCATGCGGGCCACACGAGCCTTGCTGGTGGGAGCTTCGGTACTCGCCCTCGGAATGGGCACCCCCACCGTCTCCCAGGCACTGGGCTGGGAACGCCCCTGGGCGGCGCAGGACCAGAGCAGCACGCAGTCCCCGGCACACCGCGACGGTGACAAGGACAAGGAGCACCACAAGGAGCACCACAAGGGGAAGGGCGACACGTACGACCTCGACCACAGCTGCAAGGGCGGCACGTTCGGCTACTGCACGCAGAACGCGGTCTTCGCCCCGACGATCATCGGAGACCTCGGGCTCACGACCGGGCTCATCGGTCTGACCAGCACCACGGGCCAGACCGGCCAGACGGCGACGACCACGAGCACCACGAGCACGACGAACACGACCCAGACGACATCCACCACGGCCACCACCTCCACCACGGCCACGAGCGCCACCACCACGCCTCCGCCGCCGAACCAGTGGTGCTCGCCCGGTTACTGGTTCAACCGGGGCCTCGACAACTGGCCGGCGCCTTACGACCCGGCCACGTCGACCTGGAGCGACCTGCCCACGCCTCCCTACACCGACACGCTCGCGCGCACGAACGCCGGTGTCACGGCCGGTGCGCCCTCGGACCCGCTGCTCACCTACATCTGGAACCCGCAGAACGCGAACAATTTCGCCGCTTGGTACGTTCGCCCCCGTGGCTCGGTCCTGAACGACATCGCGGACGTGCTCAGCTCCGCCGCCGGTCTGACCTGGACCGACAAGAACACGGCGACGTGCCCCCTCAGCTGAACCGGAGAACGGTCGCCGGTACGCCGAGCGGCCGCTGAAACAACCGAGCGACGCTGAATTCACCAGCGACGCTTCGGGCGTGCGGCCCGTGTGGTTGTCGTGCACCACCACGCGGGCCGCCCACAAGAAGGAACGTGATGGAACCTTCCAGCGAATGCGCCGCCGAAACCCTCACCACCACGGCTGCGCCGACGCGGCACCTGCCCCCTCCGCGGTCGAGCGAGGGCGCACCGGCACCCGCACCGAACACCGGCCCCCGGTGGTCTCCCGCGGCGGCCGTCGCGCTGACCGCGACCGCCGTCCTGCTGGCCGGCGCCCTGGTGACGCACCTGGTCATGATCTTCCTGACCCTGGCGCCGGTCAACGCGCTCAGGGCCACCCACGGCAAGGCGATCGACTCCTACGTCCAGCCCGAGTTCGCGCAGGACTGGAAGCTGTTCGCCCCCAACCCGAAGCAGCGCAACGACGCGATCGGCGTCCGCGTGAGGACCAGCGGCGCGGACGGCACCCTCCGCACTTCCGACTGGATCAACCTCACCGCGCAGGACGTGGCGGAGATCCAGGGGAATCCGGCGCCCAGCCATGTGCACCAGAACATGCTCCGCATCGCCTGGGACAACTCCGAGGCCTGGCTCGACCGCGGCAACCGGCCCAGGGGCATCCGCGGCAAGGTGGCCGTGGACTACCTCAAGCGCATCGCGCTCCAGCGGGTCGGGCGCGACTGGCAGGGCGAGCGGGTCACGGGAATGCAGCTCGCGGGCCGCTACACGATGGTGCAGCCGCCGTCGTGGAGCTCCGAGGACGTGCCCGACACCACCACCTACCGGATGCTCCCTTGGTGGCCGGTGACCGACCAGGACTACAGGGGGCTGTGAGTTGAGCACCGAAACGCCCGTCGCCGACCGCCCGACGAGGCAGGCCCGTCCCCCGGAGCAGGCCCGCCCGGACCGCGCCCGCCAGGCCCTCGCGCGACTCGGACACGCCGTCTGCACCACCCGGGCCCCGTACCAGGCCGCCGTCCTCCGTATCGGACTGGCCCTGACCGTCGTCGCCTTCCTCCTCCGGGAGTGGCCCCACCGGCGGGTGCTGTACGGCGACCGCAGCCCGCTGTCGTACGAGATGGCGCTCGAACTGGGCCGCATGGACGGCAGCTTCAGCCTTCTGCACTGGTCCGACGGCCGCCTCTGGTTCGAGATCGTCTACACCCTGACCGTCGCCGCGGCGGTCGCGGTCATGGTCGGCTGGCGCACCAGGACCATGTGCGTGCTGCTCATGGTCGGCGTGCTGTCGCTGGAGAACCGCAACTCCCTGGTGGGCGACGGCGGCGACAACGTCCTGAAGATCATGGTGATCTACCTCGTCTTCACGCGCTGCGCCCAGGTCTGGTCTCTCGACGCGCGCCGCCGGAACAAGGAGGGCTCCTCGGGCGCCGACCGCACGGGAGTCGCCCTCTGGTCGGCCACCGGACTGTTCCTGCTGGTGGCGTTCGGCCTGGAAACGGGCTGGCCGCTGGTCCTGTGGACCCTCTGGGGCGTCCAGGGTCTGTGGTACGCCGTCGGCCGCCGGTTCCCCGACTCCGAGGGCCGCGCCGTGCTGGACGCGGCCGCCGCGATGCTGCACAACACGGCGATGCTGACGGTCGCCGTGCAGGTCTGCCTGATCTACTCCACGTCCGGCTGGTACAAGGTCCAGGGCTCGCGCTGGCAGGAGGGCAGCGCCCTGCACTACGCGCTGGGCCTCGAGTACTTCGAGCCCTGGCCCTGGCTCTCCGGGCTGCTCGCGGCCAACACCCTGATGGTCCTGGTGATGAGCTACGGGACGGTCGTGCTGCAGGTGGCCTTCCCGTTCACGCTGGCCAACCGCAAGGTCAAGAACGTGCTGCTCGGCATCATGATGCTCGAACACATGGGAATCGCGGTGCTCCTCGGCATCCCGTTCTTCTCCCTGGCCATGATCACCTGCGACGCGATCTTCCTGCCCACCGCGTTCCTGATGGCCCTCGGCACCCGCTGCGCGCGCCTGCCGAGAACCCTCCTGCCCAGGCCCAGGAAAGCGCCGGCCGCCTGAGCTTTCCCGGCCGCGTACTCCTTCCCGCCCGGGGCGGGGGCGCCGGTCGACGCCCCCGCCCCGGGCGGTCGGGACAGGACCGGGAATCCCGGGCCGGGTCAGGCAGTCGTCTCCTCCGGCGCGGGGTACGTGTCGGAGCGGCCGGCGTGCCCGGTCTGCCCGGGGACGGCGGGCGCCAGGAACTGGCGGGCCTGCAGGTTGTACGCCTCCCGGAAGGCTCCGGTGCCGCCGGCCGGGTCCATGAGCTGTTCGAACGTGCCGTGCTCGACGACCCGGCCCCGCTCCAGGACGTAGATCAGGTCCGCGTGGCGGACGCTGTGGAGCCGGTGGGTGATCAGGACGGTGGTCTGGCCCGTACCGGCGAGCCGGTGGATCTGGTCGAAGACCCGCTGCTCGGCGACCGGGTCCAGGGCGCTGGTCGGCTCGTCGACGACCAGGACCTGTCCGTTCCGGTACCGCGCCCGGGCGAGCCCGATCTTCTGCCACTGTCCGCCGGAGATCTCCTGACCGCCCTGGTAGCCGCGGGCCAGCAGTGTGTCCAGTCCGCGGGGCAGCTTCGCCACGACGTCGTCGGCCCCCGCGTAGGCGGCCGCGGCGTCGACGTCACGGTCGTCGATCGCGCCGGCGGGCCGGCCGATCCCGATGTTCACCCGGGCGGTGAACGGCCACCGCTGGAAGTTCTGGGCGACCATCGCGACCCGGGAGAAGAGCCGGGCGCGGCAGGCCTCCGCCGCGTCCACCTCACCCCACATCACCCGGCCGGTCGCGGGCATGTGCAGACCGCACAGCAGCTTGGACACCGTGGTCTTGCCCGACCCGTTCGCCCCGACGAGCGCCACGGTCCTGCCGCGGGGGATGACCAGGTCCACCTCCCGCAGCGAGGGCTCCTCGGCCCCCTGGTAGGAGAAGGTGACCTTCTCGAAACGGATCGCGTCGAAGTCCTCCGGCAGGTCCACGCCCACCTCCGGGATCGCCCGCCGCTCGGCCTCGGTGCAGAGCCGTTCCAGGTCGGCGACGAAGAGGGACTCCTCCTGGAGGTCGGCGACGCGCAGCACCAGGTCGGTGATGCTCGCCGACCCGGCCCGGATCGCGAGCACCGCCGTACCGCCGACGGCGAGCGCCATCTGGCCGTTCCAGAGAAGGAGACCGAGCACCGCGTACGCGGCGACCGTGGCCATACCGCGGGCGCCGTCGGCGAGCAGCCCCGTGCGGGCCCCCACCCACGCGAGCCGGGTCTGCTCCCGCTCGCTCGTCTCCGCCATGCCGCGGAAGTGCTCGAGGAGGAACGGCCCCACGTCGTGGACGCGGACCTCGCCCGCCGCCTGCTGGTCGATCAGGAGCCGGCTGAGCAGCTGCGCCGCGCGCGCGTGCTGGACGAACCGGTGCCAGCTCTCATACCGCGCACGGGCCATCGTCAGGGATCCCCACGCGCTCGGCAGTGCCATCGCCACGAGAAGCGGAAGCAACGCCAGGTGCAGGACCGTCAGCACGCTCGCGGCCGCGATCAGGGAGATCGCCGAGGCGACCACGGCCGTGCAGTAGCCCACCATCCGCCGGGCCCCGTCGGCGCCCCACTGCGCCGAGTCCATCAGCTTGTGGAAGGCGTCGTCCTCGATCGCGTCCATCTCCACCCGGGCGACGAGACCCAGGTACCGCTCGGTGGCGACCCGCTGGACCTTCGGCTCCAGGATCCCCGTCGAGGCGGTCGACGCCGACTTGAGCAGCGAGGAGACGACCGCCATCACCGAGACGAACACCAGTGACGGCAGGGCCGCCCGGAGCCGGTCGACGAGGATGCCCGACGCCAGCAGCTCGGTCAGCAGCGCGTTCACCGCCACCAGGGAGAACGCCTGCGCGACACCGCGGCCGATCTCGCTGACCGCCACCGTGTACAGGGCGCGCCGGTCGGCCTGCCGGGCGAGCCGCACGGCGATCCCGACCTGGCGGGGGAAGGTCACCGCCATGCGCCACATGCCCAGCTTCACCCAGGTCCCGCGGTGCTGGCTCCAGCCCTGGTCGTAGGCGAGTTCTCCGCCGAACAGCAGCCGCTCGGAGGCCGAGACGGTCTCGGCCGGGGCCGTGGACGACGCGTCGTCCGTGGTGGTCGTCATGCCGCCCACCCCGCATCCCGGCCGCGCGGTCGGCGGGGTCCGGCGGAAAGGGGGAGGGGGATGTGACGACGATCGGGAAGGGGGTACATGGCGTTCTCCTGGGCCGGGGTCCTGGCTGTCGGAGAGCTCAACGACAAGGCCGACCAGGTCGAACACATGTGTTTCGGACGGTGCCCGAACCCCATGGCAGAGCGAATACGCGTTCGTGCGGGGTGCATCGACCCTTGCGGGAGATGGGCGGTGGCCGCGCCGGCGAGTGGCCGAAACGCCGCGACCGCGCCGCGCCGGCCCGGCTCTGCCACGACTCTCCGGCCTGCCGCGCCTCCCCGGCTCTGCCGTGGCCCCGCGCCGACTCAGGCTCCCGCCAGGCCGACTCAGGCTCCCGCCAGCTCGGCGTTCGCTCGCTGCGTGAGGAGGGTCAGGACGCGGCCCGCCACCGCGAGGTCCTCGGCCGGGATGCCGGCGTACAGCCGGGCGGAGATCTCGGCCGTCTCGGCGGCGGTGGACTCGTACAGCTCCCGCCCGGCGTCCGTGAGCCGCAGCCGGGAGTCGGCCGCCGGGTCCTGTTCCAGCAGCTTCGTGGCCGTCAGGCCGTCGATCACTCCGCGCACCGCCGACTCGTCGGCCTTCAGCGAGCCGATGACATCGCTGACGAGCGCGTCCCGGTCGACGGAGTCGCCCGCGACGGCGACGGCCCGGAGCGTCACGCTCTGCTCGAACGTCGCGCCGTGGCGGGTCAGGACGCCCTCCAGGAGGGCGCGTGCGGAGTAGTGCGCCAGGGCGATGACCCGGCCGTTGGTCGTGGGTGCGGTGGTGGTCATGACTGCTCCTCGTCTCTGTCGGTGCGCGGATCAAGTGGTACGTCGAGCAGGGCGGCGAGCTCCCGGGTGAACTGCTGCGCGCGCGGGCTCTGCTGTCCCCCGAGCGGCTCCAGCATCTGGTCCAGGAGGCCCTGGACCACCGTGATGGCGCGGCGGGTGACGTCGCGCCCCTGCTCGGTGAGCGAGAGCCGCATGGCGCGCGGGTCGTCCGGGTCCCGGGTGCGGGCGACGAGTCCGGCCGCCTCCAGCGCGCGGGCGAGCTTGGAGACGTACAACGGTTCGAGCCCTGTGTGGTCGGCGAGCTGCCGCTGGCTCGGTTCGAGCCCGGAGTGCGCCATGCCGTGCAGGGACCCCATCAAGGCGTACTGGGCATGGGTCAGGCCCAGCGGTGCGACCGCCCGGTCGACGGCCACGCGCCACTTCATGGACAGGCGCCAGACCAGGAAGCCTGCCGTGGCGCTCTCGGTTGCTGAACTCACGAGAGATACGGTACATGACTACTATGTCCATGGCTACTATTTTCGGGCTCGGGGCTCGGGGCTCGGGGCTCGGGGCTCGGGGCTCGGGGCTCGGCTCGGTCTCAGGCTTCTGGTGACCAGACGGCCGGTGACGGCCGGCTCCGCGGGGGGTCGGCGGCGGTTACCGACCCCCCCGGCTCTTCCCTCAGGCCTTCTTCGCCCTGGCCGCAGGGCTGTTCGCGCCGCAGGACAGGCGGGCTGCTTCCGTCGCCGCTTCGTGCGGCGTCGCGCTCTCGATCGCGGTGGCACACTCCAGGACACCCGAGCCGTCCGTCGTCCAGCTGATCGCGCGGCCCGCCGCTCGCCTGCCGTTGTCGCAGGTGTACTGGAAGTCGGCGGTGATCTCCTGTACCCACGCGTAGTCCACGAAGGTCCCCGCGCCGTCGACGTTGGTGGTGCGGGACTGCAACTTCGGTGCGGACCGCCGGACGTCGGCGAACCCGTAGTCGTCGACATCGACGGCGTCCGGGTCACCGATGTGGGTGCCCAGCGAGTGGAGCGTGGCCTTCGCGTCGACCCGCGGGCCCTTCTCGAAGGTGACGGCGGTGAGCGGGGTGTGGATCCGTGACAGCTCGTGCGTCAGCAGGCCGCCTCCCTTGCCCAGCTTCTGCTTCTCGGCGACACCGGTCAGCACGTCCCGCTTGCTGACGTTGAACCACGTGTACGTGCCGTTCGCGCATGCCGCCTCGGTCGCCTGCGTGGCCTTCGGGGCCGCTCCGCCGCTCTCGGACGTGCAGGCGGCTGTGCCGCTGAGCAGTGCGGCGGCTGCGCACACGGAGAGGCTGGTCTTCGTGATCTTCATGCTGCTGTCCCCCTGAAACCCTGAGCCATTGGTCGATGGCTGTGTCGACCCTGCCGTCGAGGGGCTTGGCGGACAAGAGACTTGAGCCACTTCTGAGCTCGGTCGTCAGGGCTTCGGGATCGCCCGGGCCTTCGGCGGCACAGTGCTGACCCGGACCGGTCTCGTCGGCGCACCCGGGTTCAGTGCCCCCGAGTAGGTGACGGGCGCCGGGACGGTGGGTCCCGGCTCCGACGTCTTCAGCACCGGCTCCGTGCTCTGGTTGGAGCAGGCGGTTCGTCAGGACGGGAGGGCGCCGAGCTGGCGCAGCTGCGTGAGGACGTCGACGACGCCCCGGATCTCGGCGATCCGCCCGTCGACGAAGCGGAAGATGAACATCTCGCCGTAGGTGACGGCCTTCCCGGTGGGCGGCAGGCCCCGGTACTCGCCCCGGTGGGTCCCGGTCACCGTGTTCCTGGAGACGACCCTGTCTCCTTCCACGACTGTCTCCTCCACGGCGACGTGGATGTCGGGGAACGCGTGCAGGAGCGCCGCCCACACCCGCTTCAGGGCCTCCGGTCCCGTGGCCCCCATCGGTACCGGCGCGTGGAAGATCAGGTCCGGTGAAGTGAACTCGTCGATGGCCTTCGCGACGAGGACCGGGTCGCCGCTGTTCGTGGCGGCGTGGAAGCGGTGGAGCACCGCCACGTTGCTCGCTCTCTCGGTTGTCGACATGGCGGGGTCTCCTTCTGTTCGGGGCGGGTCTTCTCAGTCGTACGACGATTCGGCGGGCGGGAATGTGACACCCGCGCGGGGCCGTCGGACTCAAGGGGTGAGGCCGGCTTCGCCGAGGTGGTGGACGTCGGCGAGGTCGGCCGGCGGATGTACCCCGCTGATGTCGATACCGAACGCGCCCCCGTCGACGAGGGACACGAGCGCCGCCAGATCCCCGCCGTCGTTGGGGCGACCAGGTGCGGAGAGGTCACACCGGCGTCGGCAGTCGGCTCGATCGGCGTCGCGATCGACACGATCCGCCCGCCGGGCCGCACCGGCGGTGCCAGAGCAGCGGCGGCGTCCGGCGGGGTCAGGGGGGCGGGGTGAGCAGGGTGTCCGCGGGCGCGGCGAGCGCGGTGCCGACCGGTTCTGCGGTGTAGTCGATCACCTGGTCGGCTCCCTGCCGCAGGACCGCCTCGGTGCTTCGGGGGCTCGCCGCGGTGATGACGTCGGCTCGCGTGTGCCTGGCGAACTGCGACACGAAGCCTCCGATGCCGCCACCCACACCGTTGACCGGCACACGCTGTCCGGCTGCCACTGTGCCGTCGTGCTCGAACACCGTCTGCCAGGCGGTCAGCCGGCCACCGGAAGGGCCGCGGCGTGCGCGAGGGGTACGGAGGCCTGTGCCCGTCGCCGTGCGGCGCATCCAGGAGGGCCGAGGGAGACGATCCACGGGTCAGAGGGGGGAACAGCTCGCCTCCATGTCGGCTTGGCGGGCTTCCAGGCGGTCCTGCGGGGGTCCTGCCGACTCCGGGACCCTGGCGTGGAGCCCCTCCGGCTGGGCGCGGGCGACGTGGTGTTCCTGCCCCACGGGAGCAGGCACGGCCCGCCGGAGAGCAGGCCACCGGGTGGGCGGCCGCGCTGAACGGTCCGGCGGTCACTGCCGCTCTCCACGCCATCCACCAGGCCCCGGCCGCCTTCGCGCACGCCTTCGAGCGCGCTCGCGGGACCGCAGCGGGTGCCTGTCGGCGGGGGAGCGGAGCCGAGAAGTGTGTGAGGTCCTGCCGAGCCCGGCTTCCGGCGCGCGACCAGGCCGGGGGCTTCGTACCGGCCGGTAGGGGATTCCGGAATGTGGAGCGGCGGTAAAGCGCGGGAAAAGTCCTGGCCGGCGGGCTGCGGTTCCCGCACGGAGCGATTCCGCCGTCTTGGCGCGTTCTTAGCGCCCTGGCGGTCGGCCCGGGCGTGTCGGAACTTCGGATTCCGCAGCCAAGAGGCCATTGACCTGCGGTTCTGCTCACGCTTCCATTCAGCCCGGGAGCTCACGGAACCACCTGATCACCAGCCGCCTCGGAGGCGATACCGCTCCCGCTCAGAACCACCGCTCGCATCGATCGGAACCGCCTGATGACCGACACCCTCAGCGCGCCGCACGCGTTGGCCCCCCAGACCGGCCCCGTGCCGCAGAAGCTCAAGCGATCCATCGGTGTCGTGGGCGGTACATTGCTCACGCTGTCGTGCGTGACGCCCGCCTCCACCCTCTTCGTGGTCGTACCCGACCTGTTCGACGGAGTCGGCACGTACGCCGCGCTCACCATCGCCATCGGCTCGCTGCTCTGTATCGGCGTGGCGTTCTGTTACTCCGAGCTGGGCACCCTGATCCCCAGCGCGGGCGGCGAGTACGCCATCGTCTCCACCCTCTCGGGCCGTCTCGCCGGCTGGCTGGTGTTCGTCCTGTCCCTGCTGGTGGTGATGATCGTGCCACCGGTGATCGCCATGGGGACCGCCGACTACCTCGCGCCCCTGGTACACATCCCCGCCCCGATCGCCGGCGCCGGCGTCATGATCCTCGCGACCCTCGCGGGCCTCCTCGACCTGCGCGCCAACGCCTGGATCACCGGCATCTTCCTCGTCCTCGAAGTGATCGCCGCGGGCGTCGTCGCGGTCCTCGGCTTCGCCCACTCGGAGCGGGGCGTCGGCTCCCTCGTCCACGGCCAGGTCGCCGCCGAGGGCGGCACGCACTCGCTCGTCACCGGCGCCATGGTCGTCTCCGGCCTCGCCATCGCCCTCTTCATCACCCAGGGCTTCTCGACGGCCGTCTACCTCTCCGAGGAGCTGGAGAACCCGCGCAAGTCCGTGGCCCGCACCGTGCTCGCCACCCTCGCCATCTCGACCGCCGTCATCCTGGTGCCCGTCGTCGCCATCACCCTCGGCGCCGGCGACCTGGAGACCCTCACCGGCGGCGACATCAGCGGCATGATCGCGGCCTGGTCCAACTCGGCCGTCGGCACCTTCATCAGCCTCTGCGTCGCCCTTGCGATCATCAACGCCGGCATCGTGATGGTCATTCAGAACTCCCGCGTGCTGTTCGCCTCCGCCCGCGACAAGGCCTGGCCCGAGCCCGTCAACAACGCTCTGTCCCGCCTCGGCCGCTTCGGCTCCCCGTGGGTGGCCACCCTGGTCGTGGGCATCCCCGGCGCGGCCCTGTGCTTCGTCAACCTCGACACCCTCTACGGCGTCACCGGCGTCTCCGTCACCGGCATGTACCTGCTGGTCGCCGTGGCCGCCCTGTTCAGCCGCCGGGGCGCGCACCGCGAGGTCGCGGCGTGGCGCATGCCGCTGTGGCCGGCCATCCCGGTGGTCCTGATCGGTGTCCTCGCGTACGTCCTCTACATGCAGGACGTCGAGTACCTGCTGTGGACCGGCGGCATCACGGCGGTGGCCACTCTCTACTGGGCGCTGTACCTGCGGCCCCGCAAGGACACCCGCTGGCTGGTCAGCATCCCGGAGGACGAGCAGGTCTGATCCTGCCGGCACCATCCCACCCGAGGGCCGGGGCGCTTCTTGCGCCCCGGCCCTCCGGCGTACCCCGGCCGACGCCGGCAGGTACGACGATCACTCCGTACGGGGGGTGGACCCCACCTCCCGCGTGTCGTGACGGCCGCCATGGGCAGCGGAAACGTATCTGTGCATGCATGACCACTGACATGGAACACCTGTTGAACGTACGTCTGTGCGAGCGTTTCGGTGACGTGGCCGGCTGGACCGAGGTCACGTCCCTGATCGCCTCCCACCTCCGGGTCGTCGTCTCGGCGCTCGGGCCCGAGCATGCCGTGACCTTCCTGACGGCGGCGCGTCGAGCCCTCGATGAGGAGGAATCCCGGGCAGGAACGATTCATCTGGGCTTCGGTGGTCACCTCTGGACCCACCTCGAAGGCGTCACCTGGGGCGCGTCACCCCTGGCCAGGACCTCGGCCTGGGACGCGATGCTGACCATGCACCGTCTTTCCGCGCTGGCCCCCGACCCGCGCCTCGAGGCTCATGTCGACAGCGCACTGGACGCCTGCCGCCTCCGTCTCGTGCCCGCGGTGGCGGGGTTCTGACCGGAGGGGTCCCGTCGTTCAGCGGTCCGGCCGGCCCGCTGGTGCGGGGTGGCGGCCGGACCGGAACGCTCGCCCCCGGTGGGGCGTCGCACGCAAGCGCAGTAGATCGAGCAATCGCCCACTCGCTGATCGAAATTCGATCAATCGACAGGATTGCATTGACTCGATCACGAGCCGCACCTAGCTTCTGGCCGCACCCGACCGCCAGAAAGGTAGTTGCGTCATGACCGACAGAGCTTTGTTCGCACGGCAGTTGCTGGGCCGAGGGCTCATAGTTGCCACCCTCGCACTCGGCGGAACCACCGCCCTCACCGGCACGCCTGCCGCGGCCGCGGGCAGCGTCACCTATGTGGACTGCTCGCAGGCGGCCGCCGGGGACGGCAGTCAGGCGGCGCCGTTCAACAGCATCGGACAGGCCAACGGGAAGACGTACGGGCCCGGGGACACACTCGCCTTCGCCGCCGGCACCACGTGCACCGGCTCCCTCGCCCCGCAGGGCAGTGGCACCGCCGCAGCCCCCATCGTCCTCACCGGCTACGGCAGCGGCACCCTGCCCGTGATCGACGGCGGCGGCGCCCCGAACGCCGTCTCCCTGACCAACCAGGACCACTGGCGGATCAGCAACCTCAAGCTCACCAACCCCGCCTCCACCCTCGCCCGCCGCACCGGACTGCGGATCTCCGCCACCGACGGCACGGCGCACCGCGGCTTCGACATAGGCGACCTCGTCATCGACCGGGTGGCCGGCCAGACGAACAAGAACAGCCCGACCACCGAGGACTTCGTCCAGTCCGCCGCCATCGTCACCGGCGCGAGCGGCACGAACTCGACCCTCAACGACGTCCACGTCCACGACAACCAGATCAGCAACACGGGCGGCGGCGGCCTCAAGATCCGCGTCGGCGCCATGGCCGTCAAGGGCACCGGAGTGCTGATCGAGAACAACACCATCAAGGACGTCGGCGGCGACGGCATCATCGCCAGCTACGCCGAAGCGCCCATGATCCAGTACAACAACGCCTCCGGCGTCGGCAACGGCGTCTATCCCTTCTCCGGCGGCAACTTCGCCGGCATCTGGGTGCTCGGCGACCACAACCCGACGATCCAGAAGAACGCCGTGTACGGCATCACGCGGATGTCCGTCGCCGACAGCCAGGCCTTCGACTGCGACTGGGGCAACACCGGTACCTGCACGATCCAGTACAACTTCAGCCGCGACAATATCGGCGGCTTCTTCCTCGACTGCGACGGCTGCGGCACCATCGGCGGCGCCCAGCAGATCATCCGCTACAACATCTCCGAGAACGACTGCCGCATGAGCAGCGTCAGCGCAGGACGGTCCGCGCTGCACATGTACAACAACGTCCTCTACTGCACCGACAAGAAGTTCAGCATCACGCTCCCCGACGAGAGCGTCGTCGAGAACAACATCTGGGTGGGGACCACCGACTCCCGACTGCCCACGGGCGCCGGGATCTCCTGGCTGTGGAACGTCTTCCAGGGCGTGCCCCGGCCGACCGCCAACGGCATCGCCGGCGACCCGCAGTTCGTGAACCCCGGCACCGGCGGCGACACGATCTACTCCGTCGACGGCTACAAGCTGCGCGCCACGTCCCCCGGCCTGAACAACGGCTCCGTCATCAGCGGCAACGGAGGCCGCGACTACTGGGGCAACCCGGTGAGCTCGACCACGAAGCCGCACCGCGGCGCGTACAACGGACCCGGCCTGTAACTTCCTCGTCCGGCCGGGGCCCGAGGACGGCCGAGGCCCGAGGACGGGCAGGGTCCGTCCTCGGGCCTCGCTCACGGCGCCACGTGGTAGTACTGCGACTGCGTACAGGCGAGGCTCGGGGCCGGTGCCCTCCGCACCGACCGGTTGGCTCCTCGCCGACGTCACCGTCCCGGACGGACACCACGCCGCCGTGGCGCTCCGACAGTGAGGAATGAGGCGAGCCGCCACGTCCATGAGTCGTCGGCCCGGGGCGAACCCGAGGCCGACGACTACGACTACGCCTGCGGCTTGAGGCCTACCAGGTGACCGTACGGCCGCCGAAGGCGACGACGAGACGGCCGTCCGTGGCGTACGACCAGGTCAGCGCCCCGCTGTAGGAGGAGCAGCGGGAGCCGTTCGAGCCGGACCAGAACTGGTTGGAGCCGTCGGCGTCACCGATGGTCCGGTCGTTCGTGCCGCTGCTCGCGCTGCGGCACGAGGTGTTGTTCCGGAAGACCGAAGTGCCCGCGTCGAAGGAGAAGTTCCGCTGGGCGTTGTCGACGGAGACGTTGTTCGAGACCGTGATCGAGCCCGGGTTGCTGTTGTACGTGAACCCGTGCTTGCCGTTGTGGAAGGCGATCGTGCGCCGCACCACATGGTCGACGGCGATGTCCTCACCGCCGAGCTTGAAGCCGTTGCGGTCGCCGGCGCCGGCCTGGGAGCCGTCGCTGAGGGTGCCGTTGTCGTACGCGAGGGAGTCCTCGATGGTCACGGGCCCGATGGGGCCGGTGTCGGTCTTGGTGTAGAGGTCCCAGCCGTCGTCGATGTTGTGGTGGGAGACGGCGTACCGGAACACGTTGCCCGTGCCGACGGTGAGCTTCGCGGCGAACCCGTCGGCGTCCTCGCCGTCGGAGTCGGCGTTGTCGTGCGACTCCGCGCTCAGGATCAGGTTGTCGGACGGCCACTGCTCGCGGGGCGTGGTGGAGGCGATGCGGCCGAGCTGGAGGCCGGTGTCGCGGTTGAAGCGGGTGACCGTGCGCTCGATGACGTTGTGGCTGCCGCCGACGTAGATGCCGTTGTCGCCGGCGCGCTCGACGACGACGCCGTTGACGTGCCAGTACGAGCCGTTGACGGCGAGGCCGCGGTTGGCCGGGTCCTCGGTCATGGCGGAGAAGTTCAGCACCGGGGTCTCGCCGGGGTAGGCGGACAGCGTCTTGAGGGCGGCGGAGGTGCCGTTGTTGCCCGGCGGGATGGTGATCGTCGTGGAGTGACGGTAGGTGCCGCCGCGGAGGTAGATGGTCCCTCCGGCGGAGACGCGCCCGAGGGCCGAGGTGAGCGTCGTGGGGTCGGACTGTGTTCCCGAGGCGCCGTCCGTGCCGTTCGGGGAGACGTACAGCGCGCCGCTCGTCGGCGGCGGGGTGTCGGCGGGCGTGACGTTGAGGGAGTCGATGTTGGGCAGGCCTGCGGCGGTGGTGGGGTTGAGCCGGATGGTGTTGCTGCCGGCGTTCAGGGAGACGGTCAGGGTCTTGGTGGTCCAGGCGGTCCAGGTGCCGGTGGACTCGAACGACGGTGTCTGCACGGTGGACCCGTTGACGAGGAGGCCGGCGGGCCGCGCCGTGGTGGTCCCGTTGGCGAACCGTACGGCGAGCGTCGCCGTTCCGGCGGAGGGGGCGTTGACCGTGAACTGTGCGTAGGCGCCGACGGCGTTGGTGCCGTTGCAGAAGCCGCTGCCGGTGTAGCCGGCCCAGTCGGAGTCCACGGTGCCGCTGCAGACGGCGGGGGAGGACTCGGCCTCGTACAGGGTGGAAGCGGCGTGCGCCGTGTTCAAGGACAGGGCGACGAGCGTGCCCGCGACGAGGCTGACGCAGGCCGTGACGGATCGCAGATGCATGTGGGGGCTCCAGGAGGGAATGGACGGCGTTCCGGGACTGGACGGGAAAGCGCTTTCTCCGGAAGCTAGAGGTGTCGTCGTGGACGCGTCAATGGTTGCGTACGTGGCTGGCGTTCATATGGCTGAACATTTACGGGAGTTGGAGGCCGTCGGAACGGCGACGGCCCCAGCAACGTTCACCAGTCAAGGGAGGGGGCGACAGCAACATGACGGGGTTTCTGATCTTCGTGGGTGCCCTCGCCGGGGTCATGGGCATCTTCACCTGGCTGGCCGCGCACGTCCGGCGCCGGGGCGGCGCGGGCGCGGGCATCGCGGCGGCGCTGGCCGCCCACGACGAGGCGTTCCGCGTGACGGCGTACGAGTCCCACCACGAGATCCAGGCGCAGGCCTCACGCAAGGCGCCGTTGCTCTCCCCGGACGACCGCTGGACCCCCACCGGGGACGCAACCACCCGCCGGCCTCCGGTACTCGCACGGAAGAGCCTCCGGCACCGGATCGCAAGGCTCCGCACCAGACGCCGACGGCCGTAGCGCGCCAATCGCCACCGACCGGCTTCGCGAGCTTGTCGACCGCGCCGGCACGCCGATGGCCGACTTCCTGAGTGCACGTCGACATGTTTGGCTTCGGAGAACGTGACGGCAGGAGAGGGGAAAGCCGTGTCCGACGAGGTAAGGCGCTGGTTGGCCCAGACCGCCATCCCGTTGAACTGCCTCACTGCAGGTGGGTCAACTGCTGATCTCCAACCGCTGAAGAAGGTCCTCGACGGTGTGCGGATCGTGGGGCTGGGGGAGGCCACCCACGGGACGCGCGAGTTCTTCCAGCTCAAGCATCGCCTGCTGGAGTTCCTGGTAACCGAGCTCGGATTTTCGGTCTTGTCCATGGAGGCCAGTGCGTCGGCCGGCCCGGCTGTCGACGCCTATGTCCGCCATGGCGTCGGTGATGCCGCGCAGGCGATTTCCGGGCTGGGGTTCTGGACATGGCGGACTCACGAGGTCCTCGCCGTGATCGAGTGGATGCGTGACTACAACCGAGGGCGACAAGAGGATCAGAAGGTCCGTTTCATCGGCATCGACCCACAGCAGTGCAGCAGCTCTCTGGCCCTGATCGATTCCTTCCTCCACAGGACGGCACCGGAGACGGCACCGGACCGCGCAACCGGACTTCTCTCCACGCTCAGCGTGCTCGCCACGGCCTATCCAGGGTCGCACCCTGATCCCCGGCGGCGTCTGGTGCATGATGCCGAGGAGCTGGTGAAGTACCTCCGTCGGCTCGGCCCCGACGCGGCCGACGCGCTTCGGCATGCCCGGGTGCTGGTGCGGGCCGCCGACCTGGTGACACGTCCCGGGCACCATACGGACCCGGAGCAGACGGTCTTTGCCGCACGCGACCGCCACATGGCCGACGCCGTGGGGACGATCCTCGAAGATCCGTCCGCCAAGGTCGCCCTCTGGGCGCACAACGGGCACATCACCAAGAGCCGTCACAGTGGCGCGGTACCGTCGCTGGGGCAACACCTTCACTCGCAATATGGTGGCGCCTACTACGCGCTCGGCCTGTTGTTCGGCAGCGGCGCCTTTCGCGCCCGGCGGATGTGGCCGGGCCCGTGGTCCCGTCCCCGATCAAGCGCTGTCGTCACCAACCGGATCGGCTCTGCCCGATCCGGTGCCGTTGAGGCCCAGCTGGCCACAGCCAACCCCGGCAACCACCTCGTGGACCTGCGCAGCGCGGTCGACGCGCCGAGGGCCGTACAGACGTGGCTCAACGTCCGGCACGGCACGCGAAGTTTCGGCGCCATGGTCCCGCGCTGGACCTACCGTTTCCATCTGAGCCCTTCCTCCTTGGCTGAGGAGTACGACGGACTGGCCTACGTGGCGGTCTCGTCCGGCTCCCGGCCCCTCCGAATCTCATGAACGGTCCTCTGCACGAGCAAGATCAACAATCGGTCGCTGGACCCCGCCCGACCCCGATCGGTTCTCAAACCGTTCTTAGCTTGTTCTTCATGGTCTGATCCGGTCCCGTTCGATGATGCTCTCGGGACGGCGGACGGTTTTGCCGACGTCGTAGCGGGTGGCCGGCCGCTGGTTCTTCGAGGCGAGGAGCCTGCCGGGGCCCGGGCGCGATGGTTTCGGCGCACGGGCCGGACAGGGCAAGGCCGGGCGGAGGTTTCTGAACCCCCGGCGAACCCGGGCGGGAGTGAGCCTGTTCGGTTTCATCGGTCGCTCCTAGGGCTTGGACGTCGTTCCTTTCGTCTTCGGCGACCGTTGACGGGACATGGACCGTCTGAAGGTCACGGGTTCGTCGTGGCGGCATCGTGTTCCAAGGTCGACACGGGCGAGTGATCATTCAGCGTCAGCGCTGCCGTCGGCCGGGAAGGGCTCCGTGCCGCACCTAGACTCCCCGCACATGTCGCTCTGGCTCCTCAATCACTTCAGCACCTTCACTCTGGCCGTGGTCACCGTCGGCGGGACCGTCGTGCTCGCCGTGTCCGGCAGTGTGCTGCTGCGCCGCAGGTATCCGTCGCTGGCCCGGGGGGAGCACAACGACATGGTCGGGGTGACCTTGGGGATGTTCGGTGCGATCTACGGGATCATCCTCGCCTTCGTCATCGTCACCCTCTGGACCCAGCTGGACAACACGCAGACCATCGTCGCCAGCGAGGC
Source organism: Streptomyces sp. NPDC044003 (assembly GCF_056435185.1). Taxonomy (NCBI): domain Bacteria; kingdom Bacillati; phylum Actinomycetota; class Actinomycetes; order Kitasatosporales; family Streptomycetaceae; genus Streptomyces; species Streptomyces sp. NPDC044003. Next base: position 232,824 of record NZ_JBWKFA010000009.1, read on the forward strand.
CACCGACGCCGCGCTGATCGCCCGCGACGCCGCCGCCTTCCCGCCCTCCGTCCGCGCCGACCTCGACACCGCGCTCAGCGGCTACGTCCACACGGTCGTCGAGGACCAGTGGCCCCGTATGCGCGCCGGACAGCCGAGCTACGGGGCCACCGAGGGGCACCTCCGGTCCGCCTTCGAGGTCCTGCAGTCGTACGACCCGAAGTCCCCGCGCGAAGAGGTCTTCTACGGGGAGGCCGTCAGCCACCTCAACGACGTCGCCGCCCAGCGCCGTGCCCGCCTGACCATGGCCCAGCAGGAACTGCCGCCCCTGCTCCAGGTCTTGGCCTTCGGCGGTGCGATCGTCCTCGTCCCGCTGACCTTCCTCTACGGCATGCGCAAGCTCCGGATCCAGCTTCTTTTCGTCGCCTCGGTTGCCGCCCTCATCGGCTTCAGTCTGCTCCTTGTCTTCGTCCTCGACCGTCCCTTCGCCGGCGAACTGAGCGTGAGTCCCGCTCCGTACCGGGAGGGAGCGCTCGCCCGGTACTGGGATCGATGAGCGGTCAGGAGTGGTCGATGACGACCTTGCCGAAGGGGGCTCCGCCGGCGTAGTGGCGGTAGGCGTCGACGGCCTCGTCGAAGGGGAAGACGCGGTCGACGACGGGCCGCAGTCCGTGCTTCTCGATGAAGGCGTTCATGGCGGTGAACTGGGCGCGGCTGCCGACCGCCACGCTGCGGACGGTGGCACCGGAGGCGAAGAGGGCGTGCGGGTCGAGCGGCGGCGCCGTCCTGCCGGTGAAGCCGACGCACGCGATGGTGCCGGCCAGGGTGATGGCGCGGACGGACTCGTGGAGGAGTCCCGCGACGTCGACGATGCGGTCGGCGCCCCGGCCGCCGGTGAGGGCGCGGACCTCGTCGGCCCAGTCGGGGGTGGCCGTGTAGTCGACGACCTCGTCGGCGCCGAGTTCGCGCAGGCGCGCGGCCTTGGCGGAACTGCTGGTCGTGGCGATCACGCGGGCGCCGAGCGCCTTCGCGAACTGGAGCGCGAAGAGGGAGACGCCGCCGGAGCCCTGCACGACGACGGTGTCGCCGGGGCGGACCCCGGCTCCGTCGCCGGTCAGGGCGTTCCATGCGGTGACCGCCACGCAGGGAAGGGTGGCGGCCTCCGCGTACGTCAGGTGCGCGGGTACGGTCACGAGCGCGTCCGCGTCGACCAGGGCGAACTCGGTGAGCATGCCGTTCAGCGAACCGCCGCGCTGCGCGGCGTGCTCGACGGCGAACGGCCCGTCCTGCCACGACGGGAACAGCGTGGCGGCGACGCGGTCCCCGACGCGTACCGAGTCGGCTCCCGGACCGACCGCGACCACCTCACCGGCCCCGTCCGAGACCGGGACGACGTCGGGCTTGACCGGCAGGACGTAGGTCCCGTCGAGCACCATGAGTTCACGGAAGCTCAGGGACGTCGCGCGCACCGCCACCAGGGCCTGCCCGGGGCCGGGCGCCGGGACGTCGTGCTCACGGACGGAGAGGCCGGACAGCCCGGCCCCGGTGTGCGACAGGTGGTAGCTCCGCATCGATCGTGCCCTTCGTGTGAGACGGATGGTGGCTGGGGGGTTTCCCGGTGCGGGCGTCACTCGGCGTCGGACTCGGCGGCCAGCGGGACCTCGCCCGCGGTCTTGCTGAAGCCGAGCGCCTCGACGATCCGGCCGTCCGTCACCCGCATGACGTTGACGCCCTGCACCCACTGGTCGGGGCCGTCGCCGAAGCGGTAGGTCCACACGATCGTCGCGCGGTCGCCCGCGACGATCACCTCCTGCGGGGTGAACTGCGCGCCGGGGTCCTCGACCAGGGCCGTCCACCACTGCGTACACGCCTCGCGCCCGGAGACCCGCTCCCCGCGCGGCGCGGGCTGGACGCTCTCCATGACGCAGTCCTCGGCGATCAGGTCGGCCAGGAGGCCGGCCTCGCGGTCGGTGAACGCGCGGTTGAAACGGTCGATGACTTCGGCGGTGGTGCGTACGGGCATGGACGCCTCCTCGGAAGAGATAGACCGTTCGGTCTACGAGAGAAATAGATAGACCGATTGATCTACCGTGTCAAGTGCTGCAGAATCGAGTCATGAGCACTTCCGTGAAGCCCGGCCCCCGCGAGCGACTCCTGCTCACCGCCCAGGAGTTGACGTACACCCAGGGTGTCGGAGTCGGCATCGACGCCCTGCTCAAGGGCGCCGGCGTCGCCCGCCGTTCGCTGTACGAGCACTTCGGCGGCAAGGACGGCCTCATCGCCGAGGTGCTGCGCCGCAGCACCGCCGAGGACGTCGAGCGATACCGCACCACCATGGACGAAGCGGGGGACGACCCCCGCGCCCGGCTCCTCGCCGTCGTCGACCGACTCGGCCGCATCGCCGCCGACCCGGACTTCCACGGATGCCGCTACCTCGCCGCCGACCTCGCGCTCACGGACCCGGAGCACCCCGGCCACGAGGTCACCAGGGCGTACCGGCACACCATCCACGGCCTGTTCACGGACGAGTTCGTCGCCCTCGGGCACGCACGGCCCGGCTTCGCCGCCGACCAGCTGCTCCTCCTCGTCGACGGCCTCCTCGCCGCCGGCGCGACCCGCCCCGGCAGCGAGCCCGCGGCGGCGGCCCGCGACCTCGCCGAGTACCTCATCGACGCGGGTCGTGCGTAGGGCGGTGCCTTGACCGGCGCCGGCCCAGTCCGGGAACTCATCTCATGTGGTGATCCCACCACGGAGGGCGAGGTGATCGGATAGCGTGCGCGGCTATGGGTGAGCTGATAGTGATCAGGCATGGCCAGACCGAATGGAGTCTGTCAGGCCGGCATGCCGGACGAACCGACGTGGCGCTGACCGAAGCGGGCGAGGCTGCGGCCGGCGCCCTTGCTCCAAGGCTGGCGCGCCGCCGGCTGGTTGCCGTGTTCAGTAGCCCGCTGAGCCGCGCCATGCGGACGGCCGAGCTCGCCGGCCTGACCGATGCCAAGCCCGATCCCGACCTGTTGGAGTGGGACTACGGCGGCTACGAAGGCCTGACCGCCGATCAGATCCGCGCAACCCGGCCGGGCTGGGACCTGTGGCGTGACGGCGTCGTTCCCGGTGACGCCGACCACCCCGGCGAGGAGCTCGCGGCCGTGGCCGCACGCACGGACGCGGTGCTGGACCGTATCCGTCCGCTGCTGGAGGAGGGCGATGTCGCCGTGGTCGCGCACGGCCACCTGGCGCGCGTGCTCACCGTGCGCTGGCTCGGTCTCGACGCGTCCGCGAGCCGGCTGCTCGGTCACCCGCATCCGGGCACTCTCGGCTTCCTGGCGACCGAGGACGGGCAACCCGTGATCTCCGCCTGGAACGTCCCGTAGGGCGATGCGGCGCTCGCACCCGCCGAAGACGCGAGGCGGCTTCGTCGTCAAGAATGGGCAGATGGATGAGACAGAGCTGTCCGACGGGATCATCACGCTGTCACCGCTGCGCCTGGACGATGTGGAGGCACATCTCGCGGGGGAGGACGAGCCGTTGGTCCGCTGGCTCAACGGAGGTCCCGGTACGCGCGAGGGCGTCGAGGCGTACTTCCGGCACTGCCGGGAACAGTGGAGCACTGCGGGGCCGCTGCGCGCCTTCGGCATCCGGGCGGGCGCCGACAAGGTGCTCGCGGGGACGATCGACCTGCGGTTCACAGGAGAGGGCTTGGCTCCCGGCCAGGTGAACGTCGCCTACGGCCTCTATCCCTCCTGGCGGGGCCGTGGCCTGGCCACCCGCGCGGTCCTCCTGGTATCCCGGTACGCGGGTGCCGAGGGCGCGCGGGAAGCGGTCATCCAGGTCGATCCCGGGAATCCCGCATCCGCCGCGGTCGCGCGGCGCGCAGGATTCACTCCCGGCAAGCAAGCGCCGGGCAGCGGCGACACACGCCTCGACCAGTACCTCAGGGACCTGCGCGAGGACCCTCCTGGCCACGCCTGTTGAGCACGTGCCGCCGCGGCGGCTTCAGAGACTCTTCCGCATGAGGACGCACATCGTCTCGTGGCGACGGATCGACCCGTCGGGCCCTTCCTCGTCCCAGGCGTCCGGCGCGCGGCCGTACGCGACATAACCCAGGCGCTCGTACAGGGCGCGCGCCCGGGGGTTGTCCTCCTCCACGGCGAGTGCGGCCTTGCGCAGCCCGCGGTCCCGGATCCGCTGTTCGGCCGCTCGGACGAGCAGCGTTCCCAGGCCGCAGGACTGCAGCGCCGGGAGGACGGCGAGCTGCCACAGGGTTCCGGCTCCCGAGGAGACCGGGTAGTCGATGCCGCCGATCGCCACCGGCAGATCCGCGGGAGTGCATACGGCCAGGTAGTCCACCTCACCCAGCGCAGCACGTGTCAGTTCCCGTTCCACATGGCGCAGGTGGGTGTCCGAGCCCGACCAGGTGCACGCCGGCAGATCCCGAGGCAGGAGATCGCGCACGCTGAGAGACAGGGTGACGGCGGCCCGAGTGGAGTCGTCTTCGGTGTTCACGCCCTGAAGCATGCGATCGAAGCGACGGTACGGCAATGGATTTCTCGCGGCCGGCGACCGCCTCGCGGGGCCCGGTGCTATCCCTCGTGCACCCGGGTCAGCAGCTCCATCAGCTGTCGGGCCTCTGTCGCGCTGAGCGGCGCCAGGAGTGCGGAGTTGGCCCGCTCGGCCAGCTCCGCACACCGTTCCAGGACCCGCGCGCCCGCCGGTGTCACCGTCACCGCGTTCTTGCGCCGGTCGCGCGGATCGGGCTGCCGTCGCGCGAGCCCGGCGTCCTCCAGGTGGTTGAGCAGGAGGACCACGTCCTTGGCGTCGAAGCCCAGTCGGCGCACCAGATCGGCCTGGGCGACCGGACCGTACTCGGACACCGCCGCGAGCACGGCGTGCTGCGGGAGCTTCAGCCCTTCCTCGGCGATCGCCTCGGCGACCAGACTCCGGCCGCGCGCGGCGACGCGGCCGACCAGCCAGCTCGGCAAGGACTGGATGTGCGCCAGGGCGTTCGGGCCTTCCGTGGGAGTCATGGGCAGCAGACTATCCCGAATTCATTGGACTTCCCAACGGTATGCCTCTACGGTGGAATTCATTGGGGATCCCAATGATTCCGCGAACGTTCCGCACCTGGAGGTGTCCATGCGTCGTGTGCGCTACGAGGTGACCGGCGGTCCCGAGGTCCTCTTCCTGGAGGAGGTCCCGGTGCCGGAGCCCGGTCCGGGGGAGCTGCTCGTCCGGTCCGAAGCGGTCGGGGTCACCCTGCCCGCCGTACGGAAGGTGCGTGAGGGGACCGAGCCCGGCCCGCTCGGAGGTGAGGTGGCGGGCACCGTCGCCGCCGTCGGTGAAGGCGTCACCGGTTTCGCCGTGGGCGACCGCGTCACCGGACTCTGCTTCTCCCACGCCTACGCCGAACTGGCCCTCGTTCACGAGGCGATGACCTCCCGCATCCCCGACCGGGCGACCGCCGTCGACGCCGTGGCCCTGGTCCGCAGCGGCCTGGTGGCGCGCGGTGCCTACGAGGCCGGCCACCTCCGCCCCGGCGACGCCGTCATGGTCACCGCCGCGGCCAGTGCGGTCGGCACCCTCGCCCTCCAGTACGCCAGGGCAGGCGGCGCCTCCCGTGTCGTCGCGGCCGTCGGCAGCGCGGACAAGGCGGAGTTCGTGCGTGCCCTCGGCGCCGACGAGGTCGTGCTCTACGGGGACGAGTCCTGGGGTGATCCGGTCGACCTCGTCATCGACGGGGTGGGCGGGGAACTCCTCGGACCCGCCGTGCGAGTGCTCGCCCCCGGTGGCCGGCTGGTCGCCTTCAGCTCCGGCGGCGGCACGATCGACGCGTACGAGCTGCTGGTCCGGGGCGCTTCGGTGATCGGCTTCCAGATGGCGGCCATCGCCCGGGGCGAGCCGGAGGTGTACGCGCGCTGGCGCGACGAGCTGTGGGAGCTCCACCGCGACCAGGTGCTCCGCCCCCGGGTCGCCGCCGAGATCCCGCTCGCCGAAGCGGCGCGCGCCCATGAACTCGTCGAGTCCCGGCGCAACCTGGGCAAGGTCGTCCTCATTCCCTGAGACCGGGAAGGAGAGCGAACGTGCCGCTCAGCGGTCGTAGCGGCCGGTGTCGAGCTCCCAGCGGTGGTAGCCGGCGATCCAGGCGGCCAGGCCGTCGACGTAACGGCGGGCCGCCTCGCGTGCGGCCGGCGCGAGACCGAAGAGCTCGCAGATCTCCGGGACTTCAGCGGACAGTTCCACGAAGCGGTCGACCATCGCCTGGGCCTCGCGCATCACCTGCACCGCCGCCTCGGCGGGAGTGCCGCCGCGTTCTTCGCGGACGATCATCACCATATTGGCGACGTCCCCACGGGCGAGCTCCTGGGCGTACGAATGCACATCATTGGTGAACGACGGTATGTCGGCCGCCAGTTGGCGCATCAGACGGAGGGTCGGGTGGTGCAGCATCTCTTGCGGCAGCTCGAAGCCGTTGAGCCGCTCGACCATGTCGAAGAGCGTCTCCATCGCCGCCGTACCCCGGCGCAGCGCCAGATAGCTCTCCCGGTCCGGGAGCCGCCCGGAGAGGCGGCCGGCGGCCTCGGCGGGGTGGCACGCGAAGTACCACTCCCAGTTGTAGGCGGACCGCGCCCGCCACCGGGCGGACATGCCGCGTGCGCTGCGCTCCCAGAGGTCCGCGAAGGCCTTCTCGACCGGCGTACGGACCTCGGGGGCGGGGCCGTTCCCGTACAGAAGGGCCGTCAGGCGGGTGCAGATCTCGGCCACTTGCGCCGGTGCCCGACCGAGTTCCGAGTCGAAGCCGTCGTCGAAGAGGAAGTAGAAGCCGAGCAGGTCCGCGGCGAGGACGAGGTCGTCGGCGGCGGAATCAGGGCTGGTGAAAGCGGCGAGGCGGGGCACGTCCCACTTCTCGTACGCCGGCAGGGCTGTCGACGCGGCGAGACCCTCGTGATGGACGAGCCAGTCCCGGTGGCGTGGCGCGACGGATGCCTGGTTCGGATTGGCGCGAGGCGGAAACGGCAGGTCGAGCGTGGTGGCGTTGGTCACTGGCCCCCCAGGTTCTGATCCCGGGTGATCCCAAGACGCCCCCGGCGCGTTCGAAGAGTACTTGAATTGATCATCAACTGCCAGGAACGTCAAGCAGATCGCTTTCAAGCCAACGGAAGTGCTGGGTCCGGATGGGGCGATGAGGGCGTCGGGACGCGTGGGTCCTCGTGTCGGTCACGCGTTCCATCGTTCATTGCGGCGGGTGGTTCGTCCGGCGTGTGCGCCACCCGCGGCCGGGGGAGCGCGTTGGGGTTGCCGTGACGCCCGGTGCAGTGACGGTTCTGCAACCGGGACCTGCGGGTTCTGTGTCGACTGCCGATCTTGGCGGGTCGGCGGCGAGAGCGAAGATCTGGATGGTGCGCGGTGCCGGAGATGTGGACTCGGGACGAGGGACGCCATGCCCGGTTCGTGGACTGCCTCCGGGACGGTCCCGCCCTGGTCGGACGCGGCGAGGAGCTTGCCGCGCTCCGGGCCGCCCTGTCCGAGCACCGGATGGTCACCGTGACGGGCGCGGCCGGGACGGGGAAGAGCAGGCTGGCGCTGGCCGCCGTCACGCCACCTCTCGACGGCCCCTGGCGGACGGTGGTCCGGGTGCGCTGGCACGACGGTATCCCCGTGGGACGCCGGGCGTTGACGGCGCGGGTCGCCCGGGCTCTCAGGGGGGCGGACCTGGTCTGGGATCCGGCGCGAACGGACCTGGTGGTGCCGGATCCTGCTGGTTCGGGCCTCGCGGTGCCGGGCCTCGCGGTGCCGGGCTTCGCCGGGCCGGACCCCGCCGTGTCGGGCCTCGCCGAACCGGACCCCGCTGTGCCGGAGTCCGCCGGGCCGGATGCTGCTGGGTCGGGCCTCGCGGTACCGGACTCCGCTGTGTCGGCCCTCGCCGAACCGGACCCCGCACCCCCGAACCCCGTGACGCCGGCCGATGAAGTGCTCCTCCTCCTGGACGATGTCGATCCCGTGCACACGGAATGCATCGGCCTGGTCCAGACGCTGCTCATGGCCCAGCCCTCGGTACGGGTCCTGGTGACCGCGCGCCGGCCGCTCGGGCTCGGCGACGAGGAGGTGATCAGACTGGCGCCGCTGCCGGTGGAGGCGGCACCGGGCCAGGCGGGTTCGCTCGCCGCGGAGCTCCTGGTCTCCCGCGCGCGGGAGCGCGGCTGGAGCGAGGAGGCCGATCCGGCGGCCGTGGCCCGGGTCTGCCGTCTGCTCGAGGGCGTTCCCCTGGCCCTCGAACTGGCCGCGGGACGGCTGGGGGAGTGGACGTTGGAGGAGCTGGCCGTTCACCTCGAATCCGGCCAGTGCCGGCTGGCCGACCCGGCCCCGCTCCTGTTGCGGCACCGCACGCTGCGCACCTCCATCGGGGCCGTCCACGCCCTGTGCGACCCGGCGCAGCGCAGTGTCTGGCGCCGGCTGAGCGTGTTCGCCGGGCCCTTCACGGAGGCGGCGGCGGTGTTCGTGTGCTCCGGCTCGGACCTCGCGCAGCACGAAGTGCCTCCCGCCCTGGCGATGTTGAGCGCCATGGGCGTGCTCCAGGCGCTCGGGGACGCCGGCGCGGTGCGCCCGCCCCGCTACCGCATGGCCCGGGCCGCCCGGGACTTCGGTGCGGAACGGCTCGCGGCGGCGGGCGAACGGCCGGTGACACGGGACCGACACGCCGCGCATTGCCGTGGGGTGGCGGCGGTCGCCGAGACCCTGTGGAACACCGGTCTTCAGCGCCAGGCCCTCCAGACCGTCCGCGACGAACTCGACGACCTGATGACCCTCGTGCACCGCGGAGGGGACGGGACCGGTCACGCCGAGACGGCTCTGGAGATCATGCTGCACCTGTGGTTCTGGTGGGCGGTCCACGACCACGCCCGAGAGGGCAGCGACCACCTGCGCGTTCTGCTGCCCCGGCTGGGCGCCGACAGCCCGCTCCTGGCACGGGGCCGATGGCTCGCGGCCTGGCTCAGCGCCGCGTGGGACCCGCGCACGGCGCACCACCTGCTGTCCCTCGCCTGGCCGGCGGCCGTGCTCGCCGGTGACGACGCCCTCCTCGGCCGGATCGCCCACGTGCACGGGACGCTGGCGTGGCAGCGGCGGGACCCGGAGGTGGCCGCCGAGTACTACCGGCAGGCAGCGGACATCACGCCGAGCGGCGCCCCCGGAGGCCCGCCGCCCACCGTGAGTCTGGCCGCCCTGGCCGTGATCGAGGCCCACCGCACCCCCGCGGCGGCGGCGCGCACCGCCCGCCGGGCACTCGCGCAGCCGAGCTGCGCGAACGACGCCTGGGCCACGGCGCTCGCCCACTACGCCCGCGCCTTCGCCGACCACCGCGCCGGGCGGACGAGCCGCGCCCGGCACCGTGCCCGGCGCGCGCTCGCGGACCTAGAAGCCCGGCTCGACGCCCCGCAGGCCCGCCGCGCCCTGCTCCTTCTCCTCACCGCCCTCGACCTGGCCGCGACGGCGACCGGCGCGTCGACGCCACACCCGCGCCCGCACCTCCCCGGGCCCCGGGACGGGGCGCAGACCCCGCCGACGACGGCGAGCCTGGCCCAGCGGTGACAGCGCGCCGTCAGTGACGGCGAGTCCTGGATGACCCCGTGCCATCAGTGTCGGCGAGTCCCGGATCACCCGCGCCATCAGTGACGGCGAGTCCCGGATCACCCGCGCCGTCAGCGACAGCGAGTCCTGGATGACCCCGCGCCATCAGTGGGGGTCAGTCCCGGCTGACAGTGCGCTGTGGAGGACAGCGCACTGTCGGTGGCATCACCCCCCGGTTCAGCCCAGCCCGGAGGTCGCGTACGCCTCGATGGCATCTCGCTGGTACGCGGCGAGGCCCGGTGCGATCGCCTCGTACGCCGCGCGCCACTGCTCGTTCTCCACGCAGGAGCGCCCGAGGGCGCGGAACTCCTCGACGGAGACGGAGCCGGCCCGCAGTTCCGTCAGGGCCCGGTACTGGGCCTGCGTCTCGGCCTGTACGGGCTCGGCGTCGGCCGGCAGGCCGGCGGCCATCAGCTCGGCGAGCCGCACCATCTGCGCCGTGCGCTCGCGCTGCCCGGCCTCGATGTCCTGCGGGGTCATGGCGGTGACCCGGCGGGCGACCGCCTCGGTGTGCTCGGGGAAGTCGCGCAGGCTCTCCTCGTACTGAGCCGCCTGGACGCCTTCGAAGAGGTTCTCGGGTCGGTTGATCGCGGTCATGGATGTGCCGTCCTTCCTGGACTGCTCCAGTTCGCCGATCGTGCGGGAGACGGTGGCGGCCAGGGCGTCGAGCCGGTCCCGCTCCGCGAGCAGCCGCCGGTGGTGGCCGCGCAGGGCCTCCACCTCGTCGACCTGCTCGGCGAGGATCCGGCCGATCTCGGGCAGTCCCACGCCCAGCGCCCGCAGGACGAGGATCTGCTGCAACTGCAGGAGCTGCTGCTCCCCGTAGTGGCGGTGGCCGCTGGCGCCGATCCGGGCCGGCGGCAGCAGGCCGATCTCGTCGTAGTGCCGCAGGGTCCGGGCGGTCACGCCCGACATCCGGGCGACCTCCGCGATGGGCCAGTCCATTGCCGCCTCCCGCACGAGTGCGTCACGGGCCGGTCTTTCCGGCCCTGGTCAGGACGGTAGAAGCTGCCGCAACGGTAACTTCAACCCTCCGATCCGGGCCGTCACCGGCCCGCCCCCGCGACGAGTTCCTCCGCCACGCGCGTGCGTGCGTACAGCACGGCCCGCCCGGCCCGGTGGGCCGAGACGAGACCGGCCGCGCGCAGGGCGCCGAGGTGCTGGGACACCCCACCGGGAGTGAGGCCCGTGCGCCCGGCCAGTTCGGTCGTCGACGCCGGTGCGGTGAGCTCCGCGAGCAGCTGCGCGCGCGACCGGCCGAGGACCCCGGAGAGGGCCCGGGAGGCGGATTCGGGCGGGGCTTCCCACAGGGTGCCGATGCCGCGCGGGGGATAGCGCAGGGCCGGCTGGTACAGGGGGTCCGTCGTCGAGAAGACCCGGGGCCAGACGAACGCCGACGGCACGAGGAGCAGCCCACGCCCGTCCAGCCTGCGCACGCCGTGGACGAAGCGGTGCTGGACGCTCAAGGTGCCCGAGTCCCAGGCGAGTCGAGGTTCGAGGTCCGCGAAGAGGGTCCGCGTCCCGCCCTCGGCGAAGCGGCGGGCCCGGTACTGGATGTCGGCCTCCAGATGCGTCTGGATCCGCGGCCAGTACGGGGCCATCGCGAGCTCCCAGAAGGCGGCGATGACATCGGCGAGCCGCCCGAGCCCGCGCTCCGGATCGGCCCGCAGCGCGTCGACGCCGGGCTGCGCCTCGGGCGCGGAGGCCCGGATCCGCTCGGGCGGGGTGGCGCGCAGCGCGGCCAGCTCCACGGCGAGCGACGGGCCGGACGTGCTGGGCGGCGGACAGAGGAAACCGGGGATGGAAGGCGCGGGCACCGGCACCAGCGAGGTCAGCGGCGTCAGATCGAGCCGCGCCGCCGCGATCCGGGCGCGTACCTGCGCGGCCCAGCGGCGGTGCAGGGCCTGCTCGTCGGCCCCCAGGAGCACCCGGGCGCCGGCCACGACCTCCCAGAGCGGTGAGATGGCGAAGCGGGTGCGCGCGACGTCCTCGGCCGAGAACTCGATCTCCAGCACGGGTGCCCCTCCTGGCGGGCCGGCGTTCCTTGGATTCATGTGAGGCTAAAACATTGGCCCCTGGCTGGGACGACCGGCCACCGTATCGGGCATGCCCACCTTCCTCGCCGCCTCGCGGCGCATGCGGTCTCCCCTGCGCTCGCATCGTCCCCTCGACGTCCGGTCCCCGTGGCGCACGGGGGACTTCCGCGTCCTGTTCTCCGCCTCCGTCCTGAGCGCTCTCGGGACGAACGTCTCGTACGTCGCCGTCCCGCTGATCGCCGTGCTCGCACTGGAATCCGGGCCCGGCCAGGTCGGCCTGCTCGGCTTCCTCAGTACGGCGGCGTTCCTGCTCATCGGCCTTCCCGCGGGCGCGTGGGTCGACCGGATGCGGCACCGCACGGTCCTGATCGCGGCGGACCTGGTGCGCGCGGCGCTCCTCGCGTGGATCCCGGTGGCCTGGTGGTGCGACCTCCTGACCTTCGGCGGTCTGTGCGCGGTGGTGTTCCTGACCGGGGTGGCCACGGTGCTCTTCGACGTGGCCGGACAGAGCGCGCTGCCCCGGCTCGTCGAGCCCGCCGCCCTGATCCCGGCGAACTCGGCCCTGGTGACTCTGATGGCCACGGGCAACGTGGCGGGGCGGGGAGCGGGCGGCGCGCTGGTGCAGCTCCTGGGCGCACCGCTCGCCGTGGTGTGCTCGGCGGCGGCCCATCTCGGGTCGGGGCTCCGGCTGATGAGGCTGGCACGCGAGACCGCGCCCGGCACCCCCGTCGCCCAGGCCGCCGGCCCGGGGCCGAACCTCCGTGCCCAGATCGCCGAGGGACTGCGCCATGTCCTGCGCCACGCGGAACTGCGCGCCCTCGCGCTCACCGGCACGGTGGGGAACCTCGGATCGGTCATGGTGACCACGATGCTCCCCTTGGTGTTCACCCGTGACCTCGGTCTGTCGGCGGGCGCGCTCGGTCTGTTCTGGGCGGTCGGAGGCGCCGGGATGTTCCTCGGTGCGCGCTGCGCCCGTCCGCTCGCCGACCGGTTCGGACACGGCAGGGGGCTGGTCCTGACCCACCTGTGCCTGGCTCCGGCGGGCCTTCTGGTGCCCCTGATGGACCGGGGCGGGTGGCTGTGGGTGGCCGGCGCCGGATGGTTCGCGTCCTCCGTACGGACGGGGACGGTCAACGTCCTGGGCGTGAGCCTCCGCCAGCGTCTGACCCCGGCCGGCCTGCTCGGCCGCATGAACGCCACCTTCCGGTTCCTCCTCACCGGGGCGATGGCCCTCGCCGCCGCGCTCGCCGGTGCCATCGGCGCGCACTACTCGCCGCGCGCGGCCCTCTGGGCGGGTGGAGCCCTCCTCTGCCTGAGCTTCCTTCCCACGCTCCTCTCTCCGCTGCGCGGGCGCCGTGACCTCCCGGTCGAGGAAAAGCCCTGCGGGAGCGCTCCCAAGGTGGCAGGCTGCACCGGGTGACGACCGCACCGCACATCCGCCCGTACCGGCCCTCGGACCGCGCCGCGCTCGGCGACATCTGCGTCAGGACGGCGCACGAGGGCGGGGACGCGTCGCTCCCGTACCCGGACCCCGAGCTGCTGCCGGCGATCTTCGCCTACCCGTACGTGGACCTCGAACCCGACTTCGCCTTCGTCCTGGACGACGGTGCCGGCGGCGCCGTCGGCTACGTCCTGGGCGCACCGGACACGGCCGCGTTCGCCGGACGGTTCCGCGCCGAGTGGCTGCCGGAGGTGACGGACCGGTACCCGCCCGTCGCGGGAGCGGCCCGCACTCCGGCCGAGGAGATGACCGGACTGCTGCACACGCCGGAACGGATGGTCCGCGAGGAACTCACCGGCTTCCCCGCGCACCTCCACATCGACCTGCTGCCCGCATGGCAGGGCCGGGGGTACGGCCGCGCCCTGATGTCGACCCTCCTGGAAGCCCTGCGCCGGCACGGCGTCCCGGCCGTGCACCTCTGCATGGCGCGGGCGAACACCCCGGCCCGGGCGTTCTACGACCGTCTCGGCTTCCGGCTGCTGTCCGTGGACGACCCCGGCCCCGTCTGGTACCTGGGCAGGCCGACGACGGCCCCGTGAGCGGGGTCGGCCGTGCCGCTCGACGCGGCCCGCTGGGGCACGTCGAGAAAGCCGGAAAAAAGATCCGGCGATGATGTCGAGAACCCGTGGGCTGCTCCGTCCCCGGTGTGAGAGCGACCAGAATGGGCCGCATCAGCACCGAGGAGAACATCATGGCCAAGTACCTGCTCCTGAAGCACTACCGGGGCGCCCCGGTCGTGGACGACTGCGTGCCCATGGACCACTGGACGCCCCAGGAGATCTCGGACCACATGCAGTACATGCACGACTTCGCCGCCCGGCTGGAGAAGACCGGAGAGTTCGTCGACGCCCAGGGGCTCGCCCCCGAGGGAGTGTGGGTCCGGTACGACGGAGAGGGCCGCCCGCCCGTCACCGACGGCCCGTTCGCCGAGACCAAGGACCTCATCGCCGGCTGGATGGTGATCGACGTCGACAGCTACGAGCGCGCTCTGGAGCTCGCCGGGGAGCTTTCGGCCGCCCCCGGGGCCGGCGGGAAGCCGATTCACGAGTGGCTCGAACTGCGCCCGTTCATGGCGGCGCCGCCCACCATCACGGAGTGACCACGTCCATGGACGAGGCCCTGCTCCGCAGCCTCACACCGAGTGTCCTCGCCGTCCTCGTCCGCCGCGGAGCCGACTTCGCGGCGGCCGAGGACGCCGTCCAGGACGCACTGGTGGAGGCGGTCCGCGTCTGGCCGGACGACCCTCCCCGCGACGCGAAGGGCTGGCTGGTCACCGTCGCCTGGCGCAAGTTCCTGGACGCGACCCGGGCGGACACCGCCCGGCGCCGGCGCGAGGACCTCGTCGACGAGGAGCCGGCGCCGGGGCCCGCGCCCGCGGCGGACGACACGCTCCGGCTCTACTTCCTGTGCGCCCACCCGTCCCTGACGCCCTCGTCCGCGGTCGCGCTCACGCTGCGCGCCGTGGGCGGGCTGACGACCCGCCAGATCGCCCAGGCCTACCTGGTACCCGAGGCGACGATGGCGCAGCGCATCAGCCGGGCCAAGCGCACGGTCTCCGGTGTTCGTCTCGACCGGCCCGGCGACGTCGCCACCGTGCTGCGCGTCCTCTACCTGGTCTTCAACGAGGGCTACTCCGGTGACGTCGACCTCTCCGCCGAGGCCATCCGGCTCACCCGCCAGCTCGCGGCGGCGATCGACCACCCCGAGGTGGCGGGGCTCCTCGCCCTGATGCTGCTCCACCATGCCCGCCGCGCCGCCCGGACCGCGCCCGACGGCAGCCTCGTGCCGCTCGCCGAGCAGGACCGCGGCCGGTGGGACACGGGGGCGATCGCCGAGGGCGTCGAGATCCTGCAGGCGGCGCTCGCCCGAGACCGCCTCGGCGAGTTCCAGGCGCAGGCCGCCATCGCGGCGCTCCACGCCGACGCGCCCACGGCGGAGGAGACCGACTGGGTGCAGATCGTCGAGTGGTACGACGAGCTCACCCGCCTGACCGACAGCCCGGTCGTCCGGCTCAACCGCGCGGTCGCCGTCGGCGAGGCCGACGGACCGCGCGCCGGCCTGGCGGCGCTGGCGGAGCTGGACGCCTCCCTGCCCCGGTACGCGGCCGTGGCGGCGTACCTCCACGAACGCGCCGGCGATCGGACGACGGCGGCGCGGCTGTACGCGGAGGCGGCGAAGAAGGCGACCGACCTTCTGGAACGCGACCATCTGACGCGTCAGGCCGCCCGCCTCAACACCCACTTGCGTCGCTGACGTCCCGTCCGTCGCGGAGTCCGCCTCGAACGTGCCCATTTCACGGAGGAGTTCGCGACAGGGCGTGTGCGACGTGGAGGCGATGCGGAGGGCTTATTAAGAAACCTTGTTGAAGAACCCCTTACCCCTGGTTCGCACTTGATTTGCTCCTGCCAACTCGCACAGGGTTTCCCTCGAACGTTTGACGCCCCACACGTCAACACGAGGAGAGACCCTTTTCATGGCAACTCACAAGCGATCCCGCGGACTTCGCAACGCGGCCATAGCCGCAGGAGTAGCAGGCGCCGCCACCGCGGCGCTGCTCGCGGGCAATCTCGCCGGCGCGGCCGCCCCGGCCGAGGGCACCGTGCACGGACTCGGTGCCCCGGGTGCCGTCGCCGGCAGCTTCGTCGTCATCCTCGACGCATCCGCGAACAAGGCGGACCTCGCGAAGAAGTACGGCGGCACGCTCCAGCGCTCCTACGGCTCCGAGGTCAACGGCTTCTCGGCATCGGGCCTGACCGTCGAGGAGGCCAAGCGGCTCGCCGCCGACCCCGCCGTCGAGACGGTCGTGCAGAACAAGCGCTTCAGCATCAACGAGACGCAGGAGAAGCCCCCGTCCTGGGGCCTGGACCGCATCGACCAGGCGGAGACGGCAGGCGACGACAAGTACACCTATCCGGACGGCGGGGGCGAGGGCGTCACCGCGTACGTCATCGACACCGGCGTACGGATCACCCACCAGGACTTCGGCGGCCGGGCCACCCACGGCTTCGACGCGGTGGACAACGACGACACGGCCGACGACGGCAACGGCCACGGCACCCACGTCGCGGGCACCATCGCCGGTACCTCCCACGGCGTGGCCAAGAAGGCGAAGATCGTCGCCGTGCGGGTGCTCGACGACAACGGGTCCGGCACCACCGAGCAGGTCGTGGCGGGCATCGACTGGGTGACGAAGAACCACTCCGGTCCGTCCGTCGCGAACATGAGCCTCGGCGGCGGCGCCGACGAGGCGCTCGACGCCGCGGTCCAGCGCGCCATCGCCTCCGGCGTGACCTTCGCGGTCGCGGCCGGCAACGAGTCCTCCGACGCCGGCCAGGGCTCCCCGTCCCGGGTGGCCGAAGCCCTCACCGTCGCGTCCAGCACCAAGGACGACGAGCAGTCGGACTTCTCGAACTTCGGTGCGGTGGTCGACCTGTACGCCCCCGGCTCGGACATCACCTCGGCCTGGAACGACAGTGACACCGGCGTCAAGACGATCTCCGGGACGTCCATGGCCACGCCGCATGTGACGGGTGCCGCAGCGCTCTATCTGGCGGCCCACCCGTCGGCGACACCCGCGGACACGGCCGCCGCGCTGACCGGGGCGGCGACACCGGACGCCATCAAGAACCCCTCGGCCGGCACGGCGAACAAGCTCCTGAAGGTCACTCCGTAACCGCACCGCACCTCGGACGGCCCTCCACCACCGTGGGGGGCCGTTCCCCATTCCGTACGGGGTCGGAGTCAGTCCGCGGTCGACAACCACCGTCGGCCTACTGTCGCCGGGAACCGGCCGTGGCGAGAATCTGTCCCTGTGGAGGAAGGCCGGTCGGCCTCGCCAAGGTCCCGCCACGGCGCCGAGGGGGTACGGGGATGAGCGCATGGGTGGTCCCGGGCTACACGGAGTCCCGGGAGCTGGGCGCGGGCGGCAGCGGACGGGTGGCGCTGGCCACCCACGACGCGACCGGCGTGCCGGTGGCCGTGAAGTACCTGAGCGAAAGGCTCCGTTCCGACGAGTCCTTCGTCCGCGGATTCCGCTCCGAGGCCCGGCTCCTCGGCACCCTCGACACCCCGCACGTCGTGGGGCTCTACGAGTACGTCGAGTCGCCGCAGGGCGCGGCCATCGTCATGGAGCTGGTGGACGGCGTCGCGCTGCGCGCCCTGCTCGCCCGGGAAGGCGCGACCGGCCCCGAGGCCGCGCTCGCCGTCCTCAAGGGCTCGCTCCTCGGCCTCGCCGCCGCCCACCGGGCAGGCGTCGTCCATCGCGACTACAAGCCCGAGAACGTCCTCGTCGCCGCCGACGGGTCCTCCAAGCTCGTCGACTTCGGGATCGCGGCCGGACGGGACAGCAGCCCCGGCATCGCCGGGACGCCCGCCTACATGGCACCCGAGCAGTGGAACGGCGCACCCGCCTCGCCCGCGGCCGACGTCTACGCGGCGACCGCGACCTTCTTCGAGTGCCTGACCGGACGCAAGCCCTTCGCGGGGGACAACTTCGCCGAACTCGCCCTCCAGCACCTGGAGGCACCCGTACCCGACGGACAGGCCCCGGAGCCGCTGCGCCCGCTGATCCGCCGGGGCCTCGCCAAGGCCCCGAACGAACGGCCGGAGAACGCCGAGGCGTTCGTCAGCGAACTGGAGTCGGTGGCCACGGCCGCGTACGGACCGGACTGGGAGGAGCGGGGCCGGGGCCGACTGGCGGCCCTCGCGGCACTCCTGCCGCTGCTCTTCCCCTCCGCCGGAGGTACGGCCCAGGGCACGACGGCGCTCGCCACGACGACCCTGCCGACGCCCCCCGCCCGGGGCCTCCGCCGGTGGCTCCCGCACGGGCTGCCCGCGGGCGCCGCCGCCCTGGTCCTGGCGCTGCTGCTCGCGCTCGCCGCGCGGGCCGGGGGAGCGGAGTCGGACGGCGACGAGGCCGCGCAGGCCTTCGCGACGACGAACACGTCACCGAGCCCGAGCCCGAGTACGTCTCCGACGACCGAGGAGCCCTCCGCCGCGCCGGAAACCCCCACGACATCACCGCCGGCGACCTCGACACCACCACCCACCCCCTCATCCACCACCACGGATCCGACGCCCCCGCCCACGACGCCGCCGACGACTCCCCCCACCACCCCGCCCACGACCCCACCCACGACTCCGCCCACCACCCCACCGACGACGCCCCCGACGCAGCCGCCGGTCTCCGTCACGTCCGTCTCCGTCACGAGCCTGCGCCAGACCGGGCCGACGACGGCCGAGGCCACCGTCGAGATCACGACGGACGGAACGGGCCCGGTGACACTCCTCGTCGAGTGGTCCACCAGCGACGAGAAGGACGTGCCGGGCACGCCGGACGGCTCCGAGACCATCCGGCGCGAAGGCGCGGACCGTTACACCCTGACGCTCCCGCACGTGGTCCGGGGCAGCGGCTGCTACTGGGGCGTGCGCGCGACGACGGACCCGGGCGCCGCGAACGGCGGCTCCCTCCAGCAGATCTTCATCAGGCGGTGTGTGATCACGTGAACGACGACGACTACAGCGCCACCGAACTGGGCAGCCACTGGTTCCAGGGCCCGACACCGGACCCGACGCCCGACCGCGTGGAGGGCGAAGTCCTCCGCTTCGGCCCCGGGGTGACCGCGGCCGCCGCCCGACGCGCCCAGAACACGCCCACGGCGGCTCAGATCTGGCACGGCACCCTGCCCGGCACCCCACCACCGCGCCGACCCCGTTCCCGCTGGCCCCTCCGGTACGTGCCGGCGGCCGTGATCCTCCTTGCCGTCCTGGCACTGCTCGCGTGGCGCGAGTACGGCCCCCGGGTCTCGGTACGGGACATCACGGTCACCGCCCCGGAAGGGACGCTCGGCTGCGACGGCACGGCGAACGTGCTGGGCGTCGTACGCACCGACGGCCGCCCGGGCACCCTCACGTACCACTGGGAACGCAGCGACGGCACCCGCTCCGCACCCCTGCGCGAGACCGTGCCCCGAGGCCGGAAGGAGGCCCGACTCCACCTCCTGTGGACCTTCGAGGGCCGAGGCACCCACCACGCCGTGGCACGCCTGGTGATCACGTCCCCCACGGCCCGTACGGCGGAGGGCGCCTTCACGTACCGCTGCGAGTGAGCCCCAGGGGGCGACACGACAGGGCTCGTTCCCTCGCTCCGCCTTCCTCGTCCGGCTCCACCCGGTACAGCCGGGCCCGGGGGGCGCGGCTCACGGCGTCCGTCAGC
This sequence comes from Streptomyces sp. NPDC044003, assembly GCF_056435185.1. Taxonomy (NCBI): domain Bacteria; kingdom Bacillati; phylum Actinomycetota; class Actinomycetes; order Kitasatosporales; family Streptomycetaceae; genus Streptomyces; species Streptomyces sp. NPDC044003. Next base: position 252,175 of record NZ_JBWKFA010000009.1, read on the forward strand.
CGGCCGTCCGTGAAGAGCGCGCCGACGCCGTCCTCCACCGCCCAGCCGGCGGACAGCGCACCGGTTGCCACAGCCGCCCGATAGGAAGCGCGTCGGCCCGGCTCGCTGTCGTAGTGGGGGCACACCGAGCCGGGCAGCAGGCCAAGACCGTCGGAGAGATGAGTGAGCGGCCCGAAGGAGTCGGTGTGCGAGCCGTCGGCCCAGCAGTTGGCGCCGGCGCTGATCCCGCACAGCAGGGTCCCCCGGTCGTAGGCCTCGCGCAGCAGACGGTCCACGCCGTGCACCCGCCACACCGCGAGCAGGTTCGCGGTGTTGCCCCCGCCCACGTACACGACGTCCTGGGAGAGCAGGAAGGTCCGCAGGGCGTCGTCATCGAGTGCGCGCCGGAACAGGGGGAGGACGCCGGGTTCACAGTTGCGCGACCGGTAGGCCGCCAGAAACTGCTCTACGTAGCCGGGGGCGTCACCACTGGCCGTGGGAACGAAGCAGACCTTCGGCCGGGCGGCGCGCGCCTGACCGAGCACCCAGTCGTCGAGGAGCCCGTCGCCGTCGGTGGAGAAGCCACCCCCGAGGAGCGCCAGCCGACGCCGGCCGCTGGAGTGCTGGTTCATGAGGTGACGATCCGTTTCATCAGCGTCTCGGGCAGCGCCGGGTTCTCGGCGGCCGCCCGGGCGAGCGTCTCGTCGGGGCCGTCGATCAGCGACTGCAGGACCGACACCGGGAGAGCCGGGTGAGCGGCCGCGTACTGCTGGACATCCGGGGACTCGGCCGCCAGGCAGAGCAGGAGGGCCTCGGGAGGTGCGGACGGGTGGCGGGCGATGTCCCGCAGGACGCGACGGCCGGTCGTCGGGTGCGCCGCCACGTGGTGCAGCACGGCGGCGGGGCAGCCGGGTCGGCCGACGACGGCGCTGAAGACGGGCGGCCCGTGGCGTTCCACCAGTTCGGCGAGTTGGCCGGGGGCGAGTTCCGGGTGGGCCGCGATCCGCCGGGCGACCCCGGGGTCCGGGTCGGCGACGAGCTGTTCGACGAGGGCGGACGGCAGCGCGGCGCGGTCGGCGACCAGGGCTCTGACCTGCGCCACACGACTCGCGGCGAGGGTGCGGAGCTCGGTCTCCGTGGCGGATTCGACGCGCGGGGCCGGTTCGTCCGGCAGCCGTTCGTGCGCGGCGACGGCGACCAGGAGGTCGAGCGGGACGGCCGGATTCTCGGCGATGGCCCGCCGGACCTCCGGATCCGGGTCGGTGGCGAGCGTACGCAGAAGGGCTTCGGGTACGGCGGGGTTGGCGGCGACCGCGGCGCGGACGTCTGCGGCGGGGTGTTCGGCGAGCCGGTCGACGAAACCGGTCGGGAGGTCGGTGCGGGCCGCGAACGTCGTGACCGTCCGGACCTCGGGCGCGTCCAGGAACGCGGCGAGTCCCGCCGTCGGCACGGCCGGATGAGCGGCTGCCGCGAGTCGGACGCGTCGGACGCCGGGCGCGTGGTCGAGGCAGGCCGTTTCGCGCCGGTGGCACGCGCCGCAGCGGGTCGGGGCCGGGTGGCCACCGTCGGCGAGAAGGGCGGCGAGCACCGCGGCGGGCGCGTGCTCGTTGCCGGCGACTGCCTCTCGTACGACCGTGCTGGGGTGGCGGGCGAGACGGGGGAGCAGTTCCGGCGGGAGGCGGGGGTTTCCGGCGGCGTCCGCCACGACCCTGGGATCCGCGTCATGGGCGAGGGCGGCGACGACCTCGCTCGGCGCGTCGAACTCGTAGGCGACCTCCTGCCGCACCCCGGCATCGGGATCGGTGGCCGCTTCCCACCAGAGGGCCACAGGAGCCACTCCGCCGAGTACCGCGTCCACGGCCCGTCCGGGATGGCTTGCGGGAATCCGGGACCACGGCACCCGCCCGCTCCGTATCAGACAGCTGGTGAGTGCCGGGTCGCCGGCGGCGAGCAGTGCGTCGATCTGAGGGGCGGTGAGCTGCTCGCGGGTGGCCAGGGCGTACAGGACGTCCTCGTCACCGGTCGCCGCCAGCAGGGCGAACAGGTCGGCGGGCAGAGCCGGGTTCTCGGCCAGCCCCAGCAGCAGTGCGTCGTGCATACGATCCTCCCCGTCGGAGGCGATGGAACAGCACGCGAGCCCGCTGAGTCCACCTCATATCGCGGACGTGCGAGGCCCCGTGATGTTCGTGCGGGCCGGGAGCGACCGCTCGGCGCACAGCAGGATCGCCGCGCCGGTCAGGACGAGGAGGGCGAGCACCGTCCACAGGTGCCACGGTCCCGTGTCGAGCAGGAACCCCAGGAGCATGGGCGCGACAGTGCGGCAGACCGATCAGGACAGCTGGTAGACCGACAGGTAGCGGCCCCGCAGGTGGTCGGGGGCGGCCTGGACGGAGAGGCTCTGTGCGGGGGCGGAGTGGATGAGTTCGCCGGCGGTGTAGAGCGCGGCGACCGCCAGGACGACGACCAGGGCGTCCGCGCCGTGGACCAGCCGGGGGAGGGCGGCGAAGGCGGCGAACGAGAGCGCGAAGGTGACCGCGCCGAGGGCGGCCGTACGGGTGCGCCGGCCGCGCGAGGTCAGGCGGGCGGCGGGCACGCCGAGTGCGGCGACCAGAACGGTGTTGACCGCGAAGACCGCCCCCGCCAGGGCGTCCGGCAGGGCGACGTCGCGGGTGAGGAAGACGGGCAGGGCCATGGCCTGGGTGGTGTAGCCGAAGGCGATGAGGAAGTTGGCGGTCGTCAGGAGGAGATAGGGGCGGTCGGCGAGCACCTGGCGGTAACCGCCCTGCTTTTCACGGTGTTTGGCGGTGCTGCGGACCTGGGGGATCCGGGCGACCAGTACGCTCGTCATCGGCCGGCTCTTCCGGCTCACCCACACCCTCGACCAGCAGCTGCGCCCGCCCTTCGCCGAAGCGGGCCTGGGGAGCGGGGACTTCGACCTGCTCGCCGCGCTCCGACGGACCGGCGAGCCCTACGCCCTCTCCGCGGGCGAGCTCAGCCGCACCGTCCTCGTCACCACCGGCGCCATCACCAAGCGCGTCGACCGGCTCGAAGCCCGCGGTCTGGTCGCCAGGACCGTCGACGAGGCCGATTCGCGCGGGCGCCTCATCACCCTCACCCCCGAGGGCGTCGCTCTGACCGACGAACTCATCGCCGTCCACCTGGCCAACCAGCGCCGACTCCTCGCCGGGCTCGGCGGGGACGAACAGGAGCAACTCGCGGACCTCTTGGCGCGGCTCACCGTCACACAGCCGACGAACGAGGAGTGAGTGCAGCCGGCCGGAGCGTCGTCGGCGATGCGGTGGCCCACCCCGGTGGTCGTCGTGATGACCCCGCGTTAAATCGTTGGTGCGCGGGCTGCGGGGCCTTGTACGTTGGCTTCGCGACCGCGCCTCCCGATGCGCCCGGCTGCGGCTACTTCCTTCCGAAAACAAAGTGACGCCGCCGCCTCTTCTGATCTCGGCAGGCGCGGGCGTGTTCGCCCCGCCGGGCATGGTGCCCGGGGGCCTCGCCCCGCCGGACGTCGTGCCCGGGGCCGTCCGACCCTTTGAATCCGGGGAGATTCACTGCCTCGTCACACCCCACGTGTCTCCAAGATGTGGTCCGACATGCTCGTCGCCCCACACATCCTGGCGGCCGCCCGCGCCATGCCCGCGTCCCCACCACGGATCCACCACCCGCCCGTCGGGCCGGGGTTCCGCACCTACCCGGGCGGTCCGGCCTTCGTCCGGGAGCCCCGCGACGAGCTGTTCCTCCTCGCCGTCGGCAACTTCGTCTCCCAAGGGACGTTCTACGAGAGCGGCGAGGACCGGGACGCGCGGTACGTCCGACTCGTCGGTGAACTCGCCGTCGAGGACCCCGCATGGACGGCCGGCCTGCTGCGCTGGCTGCGCGGCGAGGGCAACATGCGCACGGCGTCCCTGGTGGGCGCCGCCGCGTACGTGCGGGCCCGGCTCAAGGCCGGAGCGACCGAAGGCCCGTCCAACCGGTCCGTGATCGACTCCGTGCTCCAGCGCGCCGACGAGCCCGGCGAGCTGCTCGCCCACTGGATCTCGGCGTACGGGCGGAACATGCCGCAGCCCGTGAAGCGGGGCATCGCCGACGGCGTACGCCGGCTGTACACGTCCCGGTCCCTGCTCAAGTACGACACCGCGTCCAAGGCCTTCCGCTTCGGCGACGTGCTCAACCTCGTGCACGCCACCCCCGACCCGGACAAGCCCTGGCAGGGCGCGCTCTTCCGGTACGCGCTGGATCGCCGCCACCACCCCGAGCGGGCGGTTCCGCCGGCGTCCGACCCGCTGCTGACCGCCCATCGGGCGCTCCTGGAGACGGCGGCGGACGAGCGGCGGCCGCTGGTGACCGGGCCGGGCGGCCCCGAGCGGCTCGCCGCGGCGGGCATGACGTGGGAGGCCGTGGCGGGCTGGCTCCACGGGCCGATGGACGCCGCCGTCTGGGAGGCCCTGATCCCCACGATGGGACCGATGGCCCTCCTCCGGAACCTGCGGAACTTCGACGAGGCCGGAGTCTCGGACGAGGTCGCGGCCCGGGTCGCCGGACGCCTCTCGGACGCCGAAGAGGTCGCCCGGTCCCGCCAGTTCCCCTTCCGCTACCTGGCCGCCCATCAGCACGCGCCGTCGCCGCGCTGGGCGGCCCCGCTGGAATCGGCACTCGGCCACTCCCTGGCCAACGTACCGGCCCTGCCCGGCCGGACCCTGATCCTCGTGGACCGGTCCGACTCCATGTTCTGGGACACCGTCTCCGAGCGGTCCAAGCTGACCCGTGCCGACGCGGCCGCCGTGTTCGGCACCGCGCTGGCCATGCGCGCCGAGCAGGCGGACCTGGTGGAGTTCGGCTGGGGCAGCGCAGCAGTGCCGTACACGACGGGCGAGCCGGTCCTCGAGGTGCTGAAGCGCTTCCGCAGCATGGGCGGCACCTACACCGCGAACGCGGTACGGAAGCACTACCGGGGCCACGACCGGATCCTGATCGTCACCGACGAACAGACCGCCCCGTACCAGCCTGCCGTGCCGGCCGATACGGTCCCGGCCGACATCCCCGTCTACACCTGGAACCTGGCGGGATACCAGCCCGCCCACGGCCCCACGGGCCCCCACCGGCACACCTTCGGCGGCCTCACGGACGCCGCGTTCCGCATGGTCGGGCTCATCGAGGCGGGCCGCGAGGCCACGTGGCCATGGGGAGAGGCCAGCACCTGAGCTGCGCCGGTCCCTTGGCCCTGGGGAGAGGTCAGCTCCTGAGCTGCGCCGGTCCCTTGGCCCTGGGGAGAGGTCAGCACGTGGGCCACGTCGGCCACTTGGCCATGGGGAGGGGGCAGCACGTGAGCCGCGTCGGCCTCATGTGCCGTTGACGCGGGTGAACGTGCCCAGGCCCTCGTGGTTCAGGTATTCGACGGTGAACGACTTTCCGTCCGGGGTGAAGGTGACCCCGGTGAGGCCCACGGCGTTCTCGCCGGCCGTCGGGAAGCTGAACGTATTGCCGTCGTAGTGCGTGAGCCGGTACGACTGCGGCTTCGGCCCCAGTTGGAGCGTCAGGGTGCCGTCCGTGGCGACGACGACCTTCGCGCGGCCGTAGTAGGAGTTCCCGAACGTGCCCGCGTACGTCTCGGCGGCCTGCGCGGGCGTGGCGCCGGACGGCGGGTGGGCGTAGTCGGTCTTCGACCGGAGGGCGTCCGTCTGCTGCTGGTACACCGCGTCCACGAGGGGGATCCAGTCACGGCTGACCTTGCCCGTCTGCGCGATGTCGAAGAAGTCGAGCGCGACCGCGTCGGCGACGCCGACCGGTGAGGCGTTGGTCAGGACGACGATGCCGAGCTGCTCGCCGGGCAGCATCGTCACGTTGGTGTGTGCGCCCAGCTCGAACCCTCCGGTGTGCGAGAGCCTGAGCCGGCCCTCGTCGTCGTAACTCACGTTCCAGCCCAGGCCGTAGAAGCCGGTCCGGCCGGCCGGGGCGTGCGGCGGGCTCGAGACCGACTCGGGCCAGTGGGTGCGCTCCAGGGCCTCGGCGTCGATGATCTGCTGACCATCGAGCTTGCCGTTGGCGAGTTGAAGCTTCAGCCACGTGGTCATGTCACGGGCGCTGGAGCTGACTCCGCCGGCGGGGGACTGGGCGTCCGGATTCCGCACGTACTCGGCCTTCCAGGCGCCGTCGACCTTGGCGTGGCCCCAGGCCCGGTCGGTGGCCTTCGCGAAGTCGTCGAAGCGAGAACTGGTGGAGTTCATGCCGGCCGGCTTGTAGAGCGTGTCGTCGGAGAGCTTCTCCCAGGACACACCCTTCTCGTTGGCGACCGCCTGAGCGGCGGCCGTGAGGCCGAAGTTGGTGTACGCGTAGCTGGCACGGAAGGGGGTGAGGGGCTCGTACCGCAGATGAGACAGGATGTACGAGCGGTCGTAGCCCAGGTCTTCGAGCAGGTCACCCGAGTGGTCAGGGAGGCCGCTGCGGTGCGCGAACAGGTCGGCGGCCGTCACGTGGGAGGTGACCCACGGATCCTTCAGCGCGAAGCCCGGCACGTTCGGGGCGACCGGCTCGGCCCAGCCGTCGACGCCAATGGCTCCGGCCATCACGGTGGAGGCGACCGGTTTCGACACGGAGGCCAGCTGGAACACGGTGTCGGCGTCGATGGCGGCACTCTCGCCGACCTTCCGTATGCCGTACCCCTTCAGGTGGATCACCTTGCCGTCGTGGACGACGCCGACGGCGACGCCCGGCACGCCGGTGCGTTGCATGGCGTCCTTGACGACTCCGTCGAGCTGGTCGACGGCGCGCTGCACATCGGCGTCGTCGAGCTGGGGCGGGGGTTGCGGGGGAGGCGGCGTAGGGCTGGGGGCTGCGGCGCCTATAAGCGCCGCCGCCAGTCCTGCCGCGGCAAGCCATCGAACGGTGCTCATATCTCCATTCAAAGTCCTCCCCCGACGTCTGTCGCGCGCTGCCCGGCCCCTGGGGCGGCGTGCTTGCCGATCAGCGGCGGTGTTCCTAGCGTCGGAACATGACTCCGACCTCTGACGGGCCCCGCCGCACCGTGACCGTCGCCGTCGCCCAGGCGGCGGCCCCGCTCTTCGACACCCCGGCCGCGGTGGCCCGGGCCGAGGAACTCGTCCGCGAGGCAGCCGCCCGGGGCGCCGAAGTCGTCGTCCTCCCCGAGGCGTTCATCGGCGGCTACCCCAAGGGACTGGACTTCGGCATCACGGTCGGCAGCCGCAGCCCCGCGGGCCGTGACCTCTTCCGCCGCTACCACGCCGCCGCCGTCGAGATCCCCGGCCCGGAGACCGAGACGCTCGCCGCCGTCACCCGGGAACTCGGCTGCCACGCCGTGATCGGCGCGGTCGAACGCCAGGGCGGCACCCTGTACTGCGTCGCGCTCTTCTTCGGCCCCGACGGCTACCTCGGCCTTCACCGCAAGCTCATGCCCACCGCCGCCGAGCGCTTCCTGTGGGGCCAGGGAGACGGTTCCACCCTGCCCGTCGTCGACACGGGCACCGGCCGCATCGGCGCGGCCATCTGCTGGGAGAACTACATGCCGCTCCTGCGCACCACGATGTATGCCAAAGGCGTCGACCTGTGGTGCGCGCCGACCGTCGACGACCGCGACGCCTGGCAGGCCACCATGCGGCACATCGCCCTGGAGGGCCGCTGCTTCGTCCTCGCCGCCTGCCAGTACCTGCGCCGCGACGGACTGCCGGACGACCTCCACCCCGTCCAGGGCGACGAGCCCGACACCGTACTGATCGGCGGCGGCTCGGTCATCGTCTCCCCGCTGGGCGAGGTCCTCGCCGGGCCGCTGCGCGACGGCGAGGGCATCCTGACCGCCGAGCTCGACCTCGACGAGCTCGCGCGCGCCCGCTTCGACCTCGACACCACCGGCCACTACGCCCGCCCCGACGTCTTCACCCTCCACGTCGACGAGACTGCCCGCACCACCGTGACCAGCGGGTAATGGGTGGGATGCGCCCGACCGCCGTCGAGATCGCCCCGTGGCCGGCGGTAGACTCGGCGACCGTGGCGGATACCCAGTACGAAGACTTGTTGAAGACGGTGCTCACCTCGGGAACGGCCAAGGCCGACCGGACGGGCACAGGCACCCGGAGCATCTTCGGGCACCAGCTCCGCTACGATCTCTCGCAGGGATTCCCGCTGGTCACCACCAAGAAGGTGCACCTCAAGTCCATCGTGTACGAGCTGCTGTGGTTCCTCCGCGGCGACTCGAACGTCGGCTGGCTCCAGGAGAACGGCGTCTCCATCTGGGACGAGTGGGCCGACGACAAGGGCGAGCTCGGGCCCGTCTACGGCGTGCAGTGGCGCTCCTGGCCCACGCCCGACGGCCGGCACATCGACCAGATCAGCCAGGTCCTCGACACGCTGCGCAGCGACCCGGACTCCCGGCGCATGATCGTGTCCGCGTGGAACGTCGCCGAACTCGACCGGATGGCGCTGGCCCCCTGCCACGCCTTCTTCCAGTTCTACGTCGCCGACGGCAAGCTCTCCTGCCAGCTGTACCAGCGCAGCGCGGACCTGTTCCTCGGCGTGCCGTTCAACATCGCCAGCTACGCCCTGCTCACCCACATGGTGGCGCAGCAGACGGGCCTGGAGCCGGGCGACTTCATCTGGACCGGCGGCGACTGCCACATCTACGACAACCACGTGGAGCAGGTGACCGAGCAGCTCGGCCGCACGCCGTACGAGTTCCCCGAGCTGAAGCTGCACAAGGCCGACTCGCTGTTCGACTACGCGTACTCCGACGTCGAGATCGTGGGCTACCAGCACCACCCGGCGATCAAGGCTCCGGTCGCCGTATGAGCAGCACGAGCAGGACGAGTAGGACGAGTACGGGTGTGAACATCGGTCTCATCTGGGCGCAGACCCCGGACGGCGTGATCGGCGCCGACAACACGATCCCGTGGCGGCTTCCCGAGGACATGGCGCACTTCAAGGCGACCACCCTGGGCCATCCCGTGATCATGGGACGCAAGACCTGGGACTCGCTGCCCGCCCGTTTCCGTCCCCTGGTGGGCCGGCGGAACATCGTCGTGACCCGGGACGCGCAGTGGGCGGCCGAGGGCGCGGAGCGCGCCGGATCCATCGAAGCGGCCCTCGCCCTGGCAGCGGGGTCGCCGGAGCCGGCCGACGAGGCCGTCGCCTGGGTCATGGGAGGTGGCGAGATCTACCGCGCCGCCCTGCCCCACGCCCGGACACTCTCGGTGACGGAGGTGGACACCGCGATCGACGGCGACACGTACGCCCCGACCGTCGAGGCCGACTGGCAGGTCGCGGAGGACACCGACTGGCAGGACTCCACGACCGGCCTGCGCTACCGCATCCGCCGGTACACCCGGCCGTAGCCGTAGCCGTAGCCGTAGCCGTAGCCGTAGCCGTAGACGTGGCCGTGGCCGTGGCCGTGGCCGTAGCCGGTAGCCGGTAGCCCGTAACCGGCCGGCCGCGTCCGTCAGCGCGCCTCGCGCCTTCCCAGGACGTACGTCGCGGTCAGCGCGACCGCCCGGTCCTCGTCCTGGGACAGCTCTGTCAGCGCCCGCGACGCGGCGTCTCCCGGGATGTCCGCGAGGGCCTGCGCAAGGCGCCGACGCTCGGACGCCTGCGTCGCGCCGTGGGCCAGGCGCTCGACCAGCAGGCCGGTGATCCGGTCCGCGAGCGCGGGACGGCGCGCGAGCCCGCCCAGCGCGTCGGCCGCGTCGACGTCGTTCGCCTCCTCGGCGATCATGTCGACGAGCGTGGGGACCGCGTCGGCCACGCCGCGTGTCCCCAGCTCCAGGGCGGCGTACCTCCGCACCCCGACGTCGGGGTCCGCGAGGGACTCCCGCAGCAGGCCGGTCGCCTCGTCGCCCGGGATCTCGGCGACGGACTGGACGGCGCGCCTCCGGACCTCGGCCACCGGTGAGCCGAGGCCGCGGGCGAGGAGCGGCAGCCCGCCCTCGCCCGAGCGGGCGAGGGCCCAGCGGAGGGCTCCCGCGACGACCGGGTCCGCCTCGCTCAGCGCCGCCTCGACCAGCGCTTCCACCGGCACCGGGGCCTCCTCCGTCGAGGACAGGGCGGCGCGCTGGCGCGTCCCCGGGCTCTTCGAGCCCAGCGCCTGGAGCAGGGCGACGACCTGGAGGACGTCCTGCCAGCCCGCGGGCTCCGCGGAACCGATCCGGCGCAGCCGTGTGAGCAGCTCCGTCTCGGCCGCGATGCGCTCGCGCGTCTGGCGGATCAGGTCGTCGACGAGCTCCGAGGGCGCGAAGCCGGGTTCGTCGAGCGCGCGCCCGACCTCGCGCAGCGAAAGCCCCAGGGACCGCAGGCTCTCGATGTGGAAGATGCGCCGGATGTCCGCCTCCGAGTACTCCCGGTAGCCGCCGCTCGTACGGCCCGTCGGCCGTACCAGGCCGAGCGCCTCGTAATGCCTGAGCATGCGGGCACTGACCCCGGAGTGCTTCGCCACATCACCGATCAACACCGACGGTCACTCCTCCTGGCCCGACGGGCCGAGCAGCACGATCCGCTGCGCCTCCTCGATCGCGAAGTCGAACCCGGCGTCCGGGTCGCGCGACAGCTTCTCCGTCGCGATCGCGTGCTGACGTACATGAGGGCGGGGGTCCGACTTCGCGGCGCGCAGGACCGGCGTCATCGCCTCGCCGAGCGCGATCAGCGCCCGGCTGAGGCTCAGCTGCGTCTCGCGCCCACCCCGCCCGAGCTGGGTCGCGAGCACTCCGGCCGGCTCGGACTCGGCGCCCTCGGGCACGAGCACGACCGCCGCCCGCCAGGCGCTCCGCGCCACCTCGTCGTCCGGGTCGGTCATGAGCTCCCGTGTGATCGCCGGCCAGGCGCTCGGGTCCCCGATCTTGGACAGGGTGTGCAGGGCCTGGCTCCGCGCCTGGGACAGCTCCGAGCGGAGCTCGCCGAGGAGCCGGGGGAGCGTCAGCGCCGACGCGTGGCGGGTGAGCGCCCACGTGAGCATTTCGCGTACCTGGAAATCCGGCTCGATCGCGCAGCGCCCGACGAGCTCGTCGACGCACCGCGGGTCCGGCGCCGTGCCCACCGCGAGCGCGGCCCGCAGCCGCACCGACGGGCTGTCGCTCCCGAGCCCCCGCAGAGCCCTCATCATGTTCGTGGCCTCGTTCGCCATGGTCATGGGACCACCTCCTCGGCCACAGTGAAGACCTTGTCACCGTGTCAAGGTCAAACGGTGTCGCGGGGGCGGCCCTGCGGGGGAGCGGGGTTCAGTAGGTGTGTCCGACGTGGGCGAGGGCCTGCTTGAGGAGGTGTCCCTGGCCGCCCGGCATCTCGTTCTGCACGGCCGGGGAGGCCGCTTCCTGCGGGCTGAACCACACCAGGTCGAGGGCGTCCTGCCGCGGGCGGCAGTCGCCGGCGACCGGGACGATGTACGCCAGGGACACGGCGTGCTGGCGCGGGTCGTGGAAGGGCGTGATGCCGGCGGTGGGGAAGTACTCGGCGACGGTGAAGGGCTGCAGGGACGCGGGGACGCGGGGCAGGGCCACGGGCCCGAGGTCCTTCTCCAGGTGACGCAGCAGCGCGTCACGGACCCGCTCGTGGTGCATCACCCGGCCGGACACCAGGGTGCGGCTGATCGTTCCCTCGGAGCCGATCCGCAGAAGCAGCCCGATGCTGGTGACTTCGCCGCTGTCGTCCACGCGCACGGGGACGGCCTCGACGTACAGGATCGGCATCCGGGACCTGGCGGTGTCCAGTTCGTCCGTGGTCAGCCAGCCGGGCGTGGTCTCAGTCATGTCGGACATCGCTTGATCATACTTTCCGGGCGGAGCTTCGGCCCAGGCCGCGTGTCCGCCGGCCGGGTGGGAGTGGGAACGGGAGTGCTGTCGGTCGCTGCCGCGGGGCGGTCAGAGCGGCTTGAGCCTCTGGTGCAGGAGACAGAACTCGTTGCCTTCCGGATCGGCCAGGACGTGCCAGTTCTCGGCGCCGCTCTGGCCGACGTCGACGGGCTTGGCGCCGAGCGCGAGCAGCCGCTCCAGCTCGGCGTCCTGGTCGCGGTCGGTGGCGTTGACATCGATGTGCAGACGGAGCTTCCCGGTCCGCGGCTCACTGCTGGGGCTGAGGATGAGCGTGGGCTGCGCGCCGCCGAACCCGATGCCGGCCGGCCCGATCTCGATGCTGCCGTCGTCCTCGCGGCCGACCTCGACGTAGTCGAGGACCTCGCTCCAGAAGACGGCGAGCCGCTCGGGATCGGCGCAGTCGAGGATCAGCTCACTGATGCGGGATGCCATGCCGGCGAGTGTACGTGCCGAGCCGTCGTGACGCGCCGTCATATCGCCACATCCGGATGCTGGTTGAACGCCCCGAAGATTCCTCGTGACGCATCTGTCGTCACATCAGCAGCGAGCCGGGGTCCCGGACCAGCGGCGCCGTGCCCACCGAGTTGCTCACGTTGAACGTGACGCTCCCCGCGCGGTAGCGGTCCTCGGTCCACTCGATGGGGCGGCCGTCCTGGTTGCTCGTGAGGTGCCGCTGGCGCAGGAGCGGGCTGCCCCGGCGGACACGGAGCAGGCGGGCGTCGTCGCTCCCGGCGGGGACCGCGTCGATGAGGTGCTCGCCGTAGTGGGCGACGATCCCCGCGTCCTCGGCCATGCTGTCCATGATCGAGGCGCAGTCGACGGGCAGGGACTCGACGGTGGGCGCGACCCACTCCGCGTACGCCGTGCGTTCCAGCATCACCGGCTCGTCGTCCAGACAGCGCAGGCGCAGGACGTCGAGGACCCCGGCCCCGTCCGGGAGGGCCAGCCGGCGCGCCTCCTCCGGGGTGGCCGGGCGCCGCTCGCGGTGGAGGAAGCGGCTCGCCGATCGGTAGCCCATCGTCCGTGCCCACTGGGCGAAGCTGTGGAGCTCGGCGAAGCTGTGCCGGCGCTCCCGGCGGAGCACGATGCGGCGGGCGCCCTGGCGCGAGCCGATGATGCCTTCCGAGGTGAGCAGGGCGACGGCCTGGCGGACCGTGCCGCGTGACGCGGACCAGCGGTCGGCGAGGTCGCTCTCGGACGGCAGGCGGGCGCCGACGGCGTACTCGCCGTTGAGGATCGAGCGGCGGAGTTCCTCCGCGATCTCCACGTACAGCGCCGTCACAATGCCCCCCACTCGTCCTTGACTGTGCGCACCCGGTCACGGGGTGTGCTGTCCCGGCGGCCACCCTAACCCGGCGAACTGACCTGGAAAGGCCTTGTCGGTTCACCTCAAGTCCACCCGGGCCAGCTGTGGTTCACCACAACCGGCTCTTCCGGGAGGCGTCTGGATTTCGCCATGTCCCGTTCACTTTCCGGACAGGAGGCGCGGGCGAACTAGGGGCGGCTTGTTCAGACAAGTTCCGTCACTCGCTTCAGTCGCTCCACTCGCTTCTGGGAGAAACCCGTGCGCAGAACCCCCGTCCGCGGCGCCGCAGTCCTGCTCGGCGCCGTCGTCCTGACCACCGTCACCGCCTGTGGTGCCGCTCCCGAGGGCGCGGCCGGCGCCGCGGGCGAGGGCGCGAAGTCGGCCAAGGCGGCGTCGGCCAAGGACTTCGGAGGCATGGACGCCCTCGTCAAGGCGGCGAAGCAGGAGGGTGCGCTGCACGTCATCGCGCTGCCGCCGGACTGGGCCAACTACGGCGAGCTGATCAAGGCGTTCGAGACGAAGTACGGCATCAAGGTCGAGAGCGAGAACCCGGACGCCTCCAGCGCAGACGAGATCGCCGCCGTCAAGTCCCGCAAGGGCCAGAAGCGCGCCCCCGACGTCCTCGACCTGGGCATCGCCTTCGCCCGCAGCGGCGCCGAGGAGGGCCTGTTCGCCCCGTACAAGGTCGAGGCCTGGGACAAGATCCCCGCCGCCCAGAAGGACACGGACGGCCGCTGGTACAACGACTACGGCGGCTACGTCTCCATCGGCTGCGACGCCAAGCGGATCCCGAACTGCCCGAAGACCTTCGCCGACCTCCTCAAGCCCGAGTACAAGGGCAAGGTCGCCCTCAACGGCAACCCGACCAAGTCCGGCTCCGCCTTCGGCGGCGTGTACGCGGCCGCCCTCGCCAGCAAGGGCTCCTTCGCCGACATCCAGCCCGGCATCGACTTCTTCGGCACCCTGAAGAAGAGCGGCAACTTCATCCCCGTCGAGTCCACCCCGGCCACCGTCGAGAAGGGCGAGACGCCCATCAGCATCGACTGGGACTACCTCAACGCCGGCTACGCCGACCAGTTCAAGGGCAAGGGCGTCGACTGGCAGGTCGCCGTCCCCACCGACGGCGTGTACGCGCAGTTCTACTCCCAGGCCGTCAGCAAGGACGCCCCGCACCCCGCCGCCGCCCGCCTGTGGATGGAGTTCCTCTACAGCACCGAGGGCCAGAACCTCTGGCTCAAGGGCTACGCCCGCCCGGTCCTGCTCCCGGCCATGACCGCCGACGGCACCGCCGACAAGACCTTCGTCGCCAAGCTCCCCAAGGTCGACGGCACCCCCGCCTTCCCGGCCTCCGCCGAGCTCGACAAGGCCAAGGCCACCCTCGCCGAGAAGTGGGACAAGGCCCTCTCCTGATGTCCTCAGCCACCCCCACCACGGGAACCGCCGGCGGCAGCCGCCGCCGGCGGCGCGGCCCCCGTACCTGGCTCGCCGCCCTCCCCCTGATCGCCTTCACGGCCCTCGCCTTCGGACTGCCCCTCGGCGCCCTCCTGTACGGCGCCGTCACCCGCACCGATCCGGCCACCGGCACCACCGCCCTCACCGGCGAGCACCTGAGCCGCTCGCTCCGGGGCCCCTACCTCGGCTCCCTCCTCGGCAGCCTGCAACTCTCCGCGCTCACCGCCCTGATCGGCTCGGTCCTCGGCGTCCTCATCGCCCAGGCCGTCGTCACCTCCCGGTCCCAGGCCCTGCGCAGCGCCGTCCTCACCGCCTCCGGGGTCCTCGCCAACTTCGGCGGCGTCCCCCTCGCGTTCGCGTTCATCGCGACCGTCGGCATCTCCGGCGTGGTCACCCAGCTCGCCGACCTGACCAGCCTCGGCTGGAACCTGTACTCCTTCGGCGGCCTCGCCGTCGTCTACCTGTACTTCCTCATCCCCCTCATGGTCCTGGTGATCCTGCCCGCCCTCGACGGCCTGCGCCCCCAGTGGCGGGAGGCCGCGCAGAACGCGGGCGCCGGCGGATGGCAGTACTGGCGCCACGTCGGCATCCCCGTCCTCGCGCCCTCGCTGCTCGGCGGGTTCGTGCTGCTCTTCGGCAGCGCCTTCGCCGCCCACGCCACCGCCGCGGCCCTCGTCGGCGGCTCCGTCCCGCTGGTCACCCTGAAGATCGCGGACGCCCTCTCCGGCAACGTCCTGGTCGGCCAGGAGAACGTGGCCCTCGCCCTCGGTCTCGACATGATCCTGATCGCCGGCCTGGTCATGGCGGTCTACCTCCCCCTCCAGCGCAGGAGCGCCCGATGGCTGCGATGACCCCCACCGCCCCGGACACCACCCCGGAGTCCGCGGCGCGGGCGGCGGCCCGGCCCACCACCCCCGTACGGACCCGGCGCCGCCCCCGCCTGTGGCGCGGCCTCGTCCTCGGCCTCGGCGGCGCGTACTTCCTCGTCCCGCTGATCGCCTCGTTCGTCTTCACCGTGCACACCCCAGGACAGGGCGTCTCCTTCGAGGCGTACACCGCACTGCTCTCCGCCGACGGGTTCACCGAGAGCCTGCTGCTCTCCCTCGGTCTCGCCGCCGCCACCATCGCACTCGCCCTGCTGCTCGCCGTGCCCGCCCTGGTGGCCGTCCGGCTCGGCGCGCCACGCCTGCGACCGGTCGTCGAGGTGATGTGCATGCTGCCGCTCGTCGTGCCGCCGATCGCACTCGTCACCGGCATCAGCACCGTACTGCGCTGGGGCCCGGACCACCTGTCACGGACCCCGCTCTACCAGACGTTCCTCGCCGTCCAGAACGAGGACTTCCCCTTCGTCCTGGTCCTCGCGTACACCGTCATGGCCCTGCCGTTCGTGTACCGCTCCCTCGACGCTGGACTGCGCGCCGTCGACGTCCCCACCCTCGTCGAGGCCGCCCGCAACTGCGGCGCCTCCTGGCCGTACGTCATGCTCCGGGTGATCCTGCCCAACCTGCGCTCCTCGCTCGCCGGCGCCGCCTTCCTCACCCTGGCCCTGGTCCTCGGCGAGTTCACCATCGCCTCGATCCTCGGCTTCCGGCCCTTCGCCGTCTGGATCGTCTCCATCTCCGGCGCCCAGGCCCGCATGTCGGTGGCCGTCTCCCTCCTGAGCCTCCTCATCACCTGGGCGCTGCTCCTCGTCCTGTCCCGGGCCGGAACCGCCCAGGCCGGCACGCCCGGAGCCCCCCGCACCTCCCGCAAGGAGTCCTGACCCATGACCTCTGCCACAGCGGAACGGACGGAGTCCACCGCCGCCACCGGGGCCCGCGTCGAATTCCGCGGCCTGCGCCGCGCCTTCGGCACCACCGTCGCCCTCGACGGCCTCGACCTCACCGTCGAGCCCGGCGAACTCCTCGCGCTCCTGGGCCCGTCGGGCTGCGGCAAGACCACCGCCCTGCGCGTCCTCGCCGGCTTCGAACGCCCCGACTCCGGCGAGGTCCTCGTGGACGGGCAGGACATCACCCACGTCCCGGCCAACCGCCGCGACGCCGGCATGGTCTTCCAGTCGTACAGCCTCTTCCCCAACCTCACCGCCCGCGACAACGTCGCCTTCGGCCTCCGCGTCCGCAAGACCAAGGCGGCCGAGCGCCACGCCCGCGCGGCCGAACTCCTCGACCTCGTCGGCCTGCCCGAACACGGCGACCGCTACCCGCACCAGATGTCCGGCGGACAGCAGCAGCGCGTGGCCCTCGCCCGGGCCCTCGCCCTGCGCCCCCGCGTCCTGCTCCTGGACGAACCCCTCTCCGCCCTCGACGCCAAGGTCCGGCTCAGCCTGCGCGAGGAGATCCGCCGGCTCCAGCTCTCCCTCGGCATCACCACCGTGTTCGTCACCCACGACCAGGAGGAGGCGCTGTCCATGGCGGACCGCGTCGCCGTCCTCAGCGCGGGCAGGCTGGAGCAGTGCGCGGCCCCCGCCGAGCTGTACCGCCGGCCGGCGACCGCCTTCGTCGCCGAGTTCGTCGGCACCATGAACCGCCTGCCGGGCCGCCTCACCGACTCCGGCCTCGTGGAGGCCGCGGGCAGCAGGCTCCCCGTCGACGGAGACGTCCCCGACACCCGCGACGTCGAGGTGCTCGTCCGCCCCGAGAACGTCACCGTGACCGCCGACACCGACGGCGAGGCCGTCGTCGTCTCCACCTCCTTCTTCGGCTCCGTCACCCGGGTCCACCTCGACCACCGCGGTACGACGGTCAAGGCGGACCTCCCGTCGCGCGACGCCGGCGAACTGACCCCGGGGACCCGCGCCACCGTCGGCCTCGCCCCGCACCCCGCCCTCGTCGTGCCGAGGACGGAGCGGTGAGCGGAAGCTCCACCGACCTGGCCGCCGTCCTCTTCGACATGGACGGCACCCTCGTCGACACCGAGGTCCTCTGGTGGCAGGCGACGGAGGAGGTCGCCGCCCGTCTCGGACACCGCCTCACGGACACCGACGCGCCCGAGGTCGTCGGACGCGCCGTCGAGGACACCGCCGCCCACCTCGTACGAGCCACCGCCGCGCCCGACCCGCACGGCGTCGTGACGGCGCTGACCACCGCCTTCCAGCAGCGCGTCGACGAGGGCGCGCCGATGCGCCCCGGAGCGGACCGGCTCCTCGCCGAACTGGAACAGGCGGGGATGCCGTTCGCGCTGGTCAGCGCTTCACCCCGCTCGGTGGTCGACTCGGTCGTCGGCGGCGCGCTCGCGCACGTCCCCTTCGCCCTCACGCTCTCCGCCGACGACACCGCCCGCACCAAGCCGCACCCCGACCCGTACCGCACGGCCGCCCAGCGGCTCGGCGTCCCGACGGCGGCGTGCGTGGCCGTCGAGGACTCGCCCGACGGAGCGGCCTCGGCCGACGCCGCCGGCTGCACGGTCCTCGTGGTCCCCTCCATGCTGCCGGTGCCCCGCGGCCCCGGCCGGGTGTTCGCGGACAGCCTGGCGGACGTGTCACTCGACGGCCTGCGCCGCCATGTCCGGGACCGGGCTGCGACCCGGGCCTGAACTGCTCCTTCGTGCAGCGCGGGCCCGTCTCCGGAAGGGACGGGCCCGCGCTCCTTCCCGCCGGTCAGGCGGACGTACGGGCGAACATCCCGGGCTCGTACGAGCCGCCCGGGTTGTGCACGATCACGTTCATCCGGGTGGCCGCGTTGATCAGCGAGACCAGGCAGACCAGGGCGCCGATCTGGTCGTCGTCGTAGTGCTTGCGCACCGCGGCCCAGGTCTCGTCGGACACGCCGTGGTCGCCGAGCCGGGTGCCCTCCTCGGCGAGCGCCAGCGCGGCCCGCTCCGCCTCGGTGAACACGGTGCTGTGGCGCCAGGTGGCGACCAGGCTGAGCCGGACCGCGGACTCACCCTCGGCCGCGGCCTCCTTGGCGTGGGCGTCCAGGCAGAATCCGCAGCCGTTGATCTGGCTCACCCGCAGCTGCACCAGCTCCCGCAGGGACCTCGGCAGAGTGGACTCCTCCAGGGCCAGCGAGGTGGTGGAGAAGCGCTTGGCGACCTTCGCGGCGGTCGGGCTGTCGAAGAGGTTGAAACGGGGTTCCATGACGTCGTCCTCACTCGTGGTGTTGATGGCCGCCCCATCGGGCGAACACAAGACGCCGGCGTCCCGGCCCCTGTGACGGCCCGGTGCTGTGGCGTGGGTCACCGGCCCCGGGTGTCACAGAACGGCAGCGGCCGGCGTCTCGTGCACGACGCACGGGACAGCGAACGGGCAGGAGCCGGAGATGAACGACCCGACGAAGAACGACGCGATGCGCGATGTCACCGGGGCGTTCGTCGCCCACCGCAATCTGCTCTTCACCGTCGCCTACGAGCTGCTCGGCTCGGCCGCCGACGCCGAGGACGTCCTGCAGGAGACACCTGGCTGCGGTGGGCGCGCGTCGACCCCGGCACCGTACGGGACCGGCGTGCGTACCTGGTCCGGATCACCACGCGCCAGGCGCTGACCCATCTGCGCACCCTCGGCCGCCGCAAGGAGTCCTACCTCGGCCCCTGGCTGCCCGAGCTGCTGCTCACCGCGCCGGACGTGGCGGAGGACGCCGAGCTGGCCGACAGCGTCTCGATGGCGATGCTGCTCGTCCTGGAGACCCTGGGCCCGGCCGAGCGGGCCGTGTTCGTCCTGCGCGAGGTCTTCGAGCTGGCGTACGAGGAGATCGCCGAGGCCGTCGACAAGACCCCGGCGGCGGTCCGCCAGATCGCCCACCGGGCACGGGCCCACGTCGCCGCGCGCCGTCCGCGTGGGGTCGCCTCCGCCGCGGAGACCCGGCGTACGGTCGACGCGTTCCGCCGGGCGGTCGAGACGGGTGACCTGCAGCGGCTGCTCGACGTCCTGGCGCCGGACGTCGTCCTGCTGACCGACGGCGGCGGAGTCGTACGGGCCGCGCTGGAGCCCGTCGTGGGGGCCGAGCGGGTGGCGGGCGTCCTGCGCCGGATCGCGGCCACGACGGCGCTCCAGCCGGCACGGGTCAACGGCGACCCGGCGCTGATCGTCCGCATCGGCGGCGAGATCGACACGGTCATGGCGATGCGGATCGACGAGGGCCTGATCACCGGTCTGTACGCCGTGCGCAACCCGGAGAAGCTGGCGCACCTGGAGCGGGAGACCGCGCTCACCCGCTGAGCCCCGGTCCGACATGCCCCGACATGACCCGAGATGCCCCGACTGTCCCCCCGTACCTCTCCTTCCTATGCTGGAGGAAGGAGAGGTGAGGAGGGCCGCGATGGCCGCCGTCGCCGTGCACAGCGCCGAACTGGGGGAGGGGCGCCCGACGCTTCCGTACGCGGAGGCCGGCCGGCCAGGGGGCGTACCGCTCGTCCTGGTGCACGGCTACCTGGACTCCTGGTGGACCTTCGAGCCGTTGCTGCGCCGCATGCCCGCCGGCCTGCACGCGTACGCTCCCACCCAGCGTGGCCACGGCGACGCCGACAAACCGCCCGAGGGCTACCTGCCGGAGGACTTCGCCGAGGACCTGGTCGCGTTCATGGACCGCGTGGGTCTGGAGCGGGCGGTCCTGGTCGGCGGATCGAGCGGTGGGGTGGCCGCCCGGATCGTCGCGGGCCGTCGGCCGGACCGCGTGGCGGGCCTCGTCCTGCTCGGCGTCCCGGCCACCCTCGCGGACAAGCCGAAGGCGGCCGAATTCTGGGAAGCCGTGAGGGGGGTGAAGGATCCCGTGGACCCGGCGGTCGCGGCGAGCCTCTTGGACGGCCTGACAGCAACCCCCATGGGGCGCGGCTTCCTGCAGACCCAGGTCGACGAAACCCTCAAGGCCCCGGCCCACGTCTGGCGCGAGACCCTGCGCGGCCTTCTGGAGACCGACCTGCGGGCCACTCTGGCGGGCATCCTCGTCCCCACCCTGGTCGTCTGGGGCGACCAGGACCCCATCCTGACCCGAGAGGACCAGCAGACGATCCTCGACACGATCCCCGACTCCCGGCTCCTCGTCTACGAGGGCGTGGGCCACATCGCGTACTGGGAGGACCCGGAGCGCGTACTGCGCGACCTGACGGCCTTCATGGCCGACCGTACCTGAGGACGGGCTACTGGTCCGCGCGGGCCGGACGTCCCGTCAGACCTCGGGAAGGGACGGGTCGGGGGTCCACGGGGTGGGGGCGGTGACGGCCCAGCGTTCGTGGTCCCGCCACTCCCCGTCGATGAAGAGGTAGGCCGGCGAAACCCCTTCGAAGCGGAAGTCCAGCCGCTGCACCAGGGCCAAGGACGCCTTGTTCGCCGGCTGGATGCAGGCCTCCACCCGGTGGAGCCGCAGGTCGGTGAAGGCGTACCGGAGGGCGAGGGCGATTCCTTCGGTCATGTAGCCGGACCCCGCGGACGGGGCGAAGGCCGCGTAGCCGATGGACGCCCCCTGGTAGCGGCCCCGGATGATCGAGTTGATGTTGACCGTGCCGGCCACCGCGCCGGTCTCCCGGACACGGATCAGGAAGCCCAGGTTGCTCCCGTCGTCGAAGCGGTGCATCCAGGCCCGGAAGTCCTCCCCGGTCGCGGGCAGCTGCATCCACGGATGGTGCAGCTCGGCGCTGGCCCGCACGAGCGCGCAGAACTCGTCCTGGTCGGAGAGGGTGAGCGGGTGGAGTTCGACCCGTGGCGTCGGCGTGAGCATGGGCCAACGCTAAGCCCTGTCCGGAGGGGGTCAACCGTGGGGGCCCTTCCTCCAGAACGTGCAGGAGAAGACCTTCTGCGCGTGCTTGTTCTGCTCCTGCCTCAAGGCGCTCCTGAACCCCTGCCGGACGCCGGCCAGGCGCGTGAACAGGGCGGCGTCGTCAGTCAGTTCGGCCTGGGCGAGGTAGCGCGCCACGGGCTACCGGCCGCCGGCTCCGCGGCCGTGACGTGGTGCGTGTACTGGCTCCAGCGCCGGTAGCCGACAGCGCCACCCCGCCACGACCGGGGCTTCAGTCGAGCCCGGCCTGCTCGCCGACGGGCGCGCCCAGCCGCTCGGCGAGGGTGGTGAGGGCCGCCCCGAGGGGGAGCGCGATCCGGGCGAGGGCGTGCCGGTCGCCGCGGGTCGGGTCCCGGTTGATGATCAGTACCGGGATCCCGGCCTGCGCCGCTTGGCGGACGAACCGCAGGCCGGACATCACCGTGAGTGAGGAGCCGAGGACCAGCAGCGACGCGGCCTCGCCGACCAGCCTGCGGCAGTGCTCGACCCGCTGCGGCGGGACGGCCTCGCCGAAGAACACCACGTCGGGTTTGAGGATGCCGCCGCAGTTCGCGCAGGGCAGCACGCGGAAGTCCGCGACCTGTGCGTCGGTGAGGTCGGCGTCACCGTCCGGATTGATGCCGGCCGCCACCGGCTCGAAGCCCGCGTTGGCCTCCTCCAGCCGCCGGGCGAGCTCGCGGCGCGGACTGTACGTGCCGCAGGACAGGCAGACGACCCGGCCCAGGCTGCCGTGGAGCTCCACGACCTCTCCGCTGCCGGCGGCCTGGTGCAGGCCGTCGACGTTCTGGGTGATCACCCCGGAGAGCAGGCCGCTCCGCGCGAAGGCGGCGACGGCCCGGTGCCCCGCATTGGGCCGGGCGCGCCCGAAGGTGCGCCAGCCGAGGTGACTGCGCGCCCAGTACCGACGCCGGGCCTGGGCACTGCCGGTGAAGTCCTGGTAGGTCATCGGGGTGTGCCGGCTGAGGCTTCCGCCCTCGCCCCGGTAGTCGGGGATGCCGGACTCCGTGGAGATCCCCGCGCCGCTGAGCACCAGCACACCGCCGGTCCCCAGCGCCTCCGCGACCGGCCCCAGGTCCGTCGTACCCGGTGGCAGGTCCTCGTCGGGGATCCAGCTCAGAGTGGGGCGCATGCGCATGCCGCCAGGGTACGGAACCGCCACCTGGTCCGCGATTGCGACAGGGGTGTCACAGGCTGCGGAGATCGCTTGACCACGGCCTGGAGGGAGCGGAGAGAGTGGGCCGGGAGGAAGAGGGGGGTGCGTATGTCCGAGACCTGCGTGATTCTCGATATCGGTGGCGTGCTGGAGCTCACGCCGGAGACGGGATGGGTGAAACGGTGGGAAGACCGGCTGGCACTGCCGCCCGGCACCGTGAACCGGCGGATGCGTGATGTGTGGCAGGCTGGCAGCGTCGGGAGCATCAGCGAGCGCCATGTGCACGAGCAGGTGGCGGCACGTCTGCTGCTCGACGGTCCCCAGGTCGAGGAGTTCATGGACGATCTCTGGACCGAGTACCTGGGGACTCCGAACAACGAGCTGATCGACTATGTGCGAGAACTGCGCGGGCGCTGCCGGCTGGGCATCCTGAGCAACAGCTTCGTCGGCGCCCGTGAGCGGGAGACGGCGCTCTATCACTTCGACCAACTGGTCGAGCGGATCGTCTACTCGCACGAGATCGGCGTCGAGAAGCCCGACCCGCTCGCCTTCGAGGCGGCGTGCACCAGTCTGGACGTGCGGCCGGAGCACTGCCTCTTCATCGATGATGTCGCGGTCAACGTGAAGGCGGCCCGGGCGGCGGGCATGCAGGCCCATCTGTTCGAGGACAACGCCCGGACCATTTCACGCATCGCAGCGCATCTCGACGCCGAATGACGAGCCCTCGCCGAATGGCGAGTCTTCGCGGAATGACGAGTCTTCGCAGAATGGCGAGTCTTCGCCGAACGGCAATTCGTCAGACCATGAGGAGAAGTCGCGTCTGGGAGACCAGCTTCCGATTCACGCTGGTGCTCTGCACGAAGATGGTGAAGTCGTCGTTGTGGTCCGGCTTGACGCGCGTCTCCACGTCCGGAAGGCCGAGCAGAGAGCGGGCCTGGGGCCCCGTGTACACCCGGTCCGTCTTCTTCTCCAGTACCGCGATCTGCTTCCGCGCCTGAATCTTCTCCGGCTTGCTCAGCTGGTAGTACGCACAGCCCGTGCGGTAGGTGTGCCCGGATTCGACGACCCATTCCCGGATCCCCGCGTCACGCGCCACCGGAATCAGCGCGTACGCCGACGGATCCGCCGGGGTGAGACCGGCCGCCTTGATGGTGTCCTTGTTGACCGCCTCCGCGTCCGTGGAGAACACCGCCCGCGATCCACGGATTCCCTTGGTGCGTCCCACCATGAACTTCTCGGTGGCCTCCTGGATGACCTGACCGGCCTCCTCCAGACCCTGGGTGCTCGTGGCATCCCAGATGGCGATGTTCTCCTTCGGGAAACCGCAGTTCATCGCCTCGCGCTTGCCCATCTGGTCGGGCACGAGCACGGCGAGGGTCCAGTTGTCCTCCTGGCCCTGGATCATCTCGGCCACGGCATCGACCAGTTGACGCGCATTGCGGATGGGGGTGCCGGGGCAGCGGTGACTGGCGTTCTCCTGGCCGTCCGTCAGGACGAACGTCAGGAAGCTGTGGTCGCCGTACAGCTGAGCCGTCTGCGCCAGCTCCCGCTGGGATTTCAGCGCCGCAGCCAGAAGGGCCGTCATTCCGCCGGTCCGGTACATCTGCTTGAGCGACGGCATGCGCAGCACGTCCTTGTCGTAGATGACGCACTCCACCTTGTCCGCGAAGACGTACACCGTGACACGCGTTTCCTGGTCCAGTTCCCTCGACCGGCGGGCCAGATAGGCGATCTGCTGATCGGCGACTTCCACGACCTTCCCGCTCAGATGCGACATGGACGAACTGGCGTCCAGCACAAGGGCGACGTGGTTGATGTAGTTCTGCTTTCCGGACAAGACAGGTTCCCCCTCATTCCGTCGTGATGGTTCTACCGTCTCATCCACCACTGACAATCGACCTCGGGCGCCGAGGCGGGGGAGAGCCGACGGCGCCGCCGGTCATTCGGGACGGTTGAAGCGGTGCGCGGCCCACAGCAGGGCGAGGACGCCGCCCGCGAGGAGGAGGACCGCTTCGAGGAGGAGGGGTGGTGGCCCGCCGGCCCACTCGATGCCGGCCGCGGCCGCCTGGTCCGGCACCCGGAGGGCGATCGTGCGGCGGAGGAGGTCGACCGCGTAAGCGAGGGGGTTGGCGTCGGACAGCGCGCGGACCCAGCCGGGCAGAGCCGTGAGGGGAAAGAAGCCGCCCGAGAGGAACAGCAGCGGCATCATCACCAGACCGAGCAGCGTGTGGAACGTCTCGGCCCTGCGCAGGCCCACGGCCAGCGCAAGCGCCAGGGCGGTGATGGTGAAGGACGCCAGGACCATGCCGGCGAGCAGCAGCACCAGGAGGAGAGGGTCGTACGGCAGGCCCGCCACGCCCGCCAGGCTCAGCAGGACGGCCCCCTGCGCGGTGGCGGTCAGCGTGCCCCCGGCGCAGCTTCCCAGGAGCAGCGTGGAGCGACGCACCGGCGCCATCAGGAGCTCACGCAGATAGCCGCTCTGCCGGTCGGTGATCAGCCGGATCCCGACCATGATGGCGGGCGTCTGCACCGTCATCATCAGCATGCCGGGGAAGAGGTACGTCTGGTAGCCGACCCCCAGGGAGGACTGGGGGATGAGGGCGGCCAGCCCGCCTCCCAGGATGAAGAGATAGAGCACGGGGTGGAGCAGCATCAGCGCCGTGTGGGTGCGCTGGCCGGCCAGCCGCAGCAGATCGCGGTGGACCAGGGCGTGGACCGCGCGCAGTTCGTGCCGCAGACGCGGGGTGGCCCGCTCGGCGGCGGGGATCTCCGAGGACTTCCGGGCCACGGTGGTCATCGGCCACCGCCGGTCTCCGCCACGGCCTCGGCCACGGGGGTGGCGGCCGGCCGAACGGGTCGTGCGGCGTCCAGGCTGCGCCCGGTGTGGTGGAAGAAGACGTCGTCGAGCGTGGGCGGGGTCGCCGAAGCGGCGTGCACCGCGATACCGCCGGCCTCCAGGGCCGCACACAGCCGGGGGATCCAGCCGCTGCCGCCCGGAACCCGCAGGCAGATGCCGTCCGCGTCCATGGTGACGGCACGGTCGGGCGGCACGATGCGGCGTACGACATGCTGCGCCGCCGGGTCGTCGCCCGTGCGCAGAACGACCCGGTCGTCCCCGATCGCGGACTTGAGCGCGACAGGCGTGCCCTGGGCCACCAGCCGGCCGCGGTCGATGATGGCGAGGCGATCGCAGTTCTCCGCCTCCTCCAGGTAGTGGGTGGTGACGAAGAGCGTGCTGCCGTGCCTTTCCCGCAGGGCACGCAGGTGCTCCCAGACCTGGGCCCGGGCGTGCGGGTCGAGGCCGGTGGTCGGCTCGTCCAGGAACAGCACGCCGGGGGCGTGCAGCAGTTGGCGGGCGATCTCCAGGCGTCGGCGCATGCCACCGGACAGGGTGCGTACGGGGGAGCGGCGCCGGTCGGCGAGATCCGCGGTCTCGAGCACGTCGGTGGTGCGTCCGCGGGCGTGGCGCCGGGACAGACCGTAGAGGCGGGCGTGGATGTGGAGGTTCTGTTCGGCCGTCAGGTCCGGGTCCAGGGCGCTGTGCTGGAAGAGCATGCCGACCCGGCGTCGTACCTCGTGGGGCTGGGTCAGGACGTCGGCACCGGCCACCGTGGCGTGACCGGAGGTGGGGCGGGCGAGGGCGCACAGCATGGCGATGGTGGTGGACTTCCCCGCGCCGTTCGGGCCGAGGAAGGCGAACGTCTCGCCCTGTGCCACGTCCAGGTCCAGGCCGCGTACGGCGTGGGTGGGCGTGCCCTCCGGTCCCGGGTAGCTCTTGACCAGACCGCGCGTGCTGATGGCGTACGCGGGCCCGGGCGGGTGGTGTGGGGCGTGCGGGCTCGCGGGCGCGGCCGTCCTGAGGGCCGCCGGGGCGAGCTCGTCATCACCGGCGTGTCGCTGCATGGGGTCTGGTCCTCGTCTCCGCGTTCGCCGCATCGGCGGCCACTGGTGCGTGCCGCTCTTCCCCTCGGTGCTCCGGCCGGCGGCTGCCCGGGACAGCCGCCGGCCGGATGGTGTCGGCTGTCCTACGCGCAGCTGACGCCGATGCAGACCGTGTTGAGGAGGGTCAGCAGGCCGACGCACTCACACGTCGCGGCGAAGGGCGCTCCGTCGACGCCGACGGGGTCGGTCTCCGGAAGGGCGTGCAGACGGGCCAGCAGTTCGAGGTCCTGGTTCTCCATGGGATGTTCCTTCTTTCTGTGGGGTGGCGGCAGCACTGCTCTGCCGCTCGACCCGGCGTCCGGTCGAGCCGGCGCCGGGAGTCTGTGGGGAGGAGGGAACACAGGGGGCGAGGCAGGGGGACACGCAGAGAGGCCTGTGGCCGATACGGCAGGCTCTCCAGGGTGCTCAACCCGACTGCTCGACCATCCAGTGCCGGGGGCTCGTGCGACGGACCCGCAGGAGGAAGGCGAGGATCCCGGCGGACCCGTCGCTCCAGCTGGTCGAGACGTCCCCGTACTCGTTGGGGAACACCACCTGTTCCCGGCGGTGGGCTCTTTCGGCCAGGAGGAGGCCGGCCAGATCCTCGGCCATGTCCTGGTAGACGGGCTCTCGCGTGGCGTCCGCCATGTCGAGGAGGAAGTCGCCGTTGCCCGCGAGACCGTGGCACTGTGTGAGTGCGGCGCGGGAGGCGCGTTCCGTGACGGCGTGGGTGCTGCGGCGGGCGAGCTCGCCGAACCTGTCGTCGCCGGTGGCCTGCCACAGTCGGACGAGGAAGGTCCCGATGCCCGCCGCGCCGTGGCACCAGTACGGGGCCGTGGGTACGTCACCGGCCTGGGCGGGCCACTGGGCCGCCTCCCCGGTGCGTACGGCGGCGGCCAGGAGGTCCTCGCCGATCTCCACGGCCAGCGCCCGGTGATCGGGATGCCGGGAGACGTCCGCGGCGGCGAGCAGGAAGCAGCCGATGCCGGCCGTTCCGTGCGCGAAGCCGAGGTAGCGTTTGCCGCCCTCCGGGGAATCGGCCTCCCCGGGCACGGCCCAGCCGACTCCCGCGGGCTCACGCGTGACGGCGGCGGTCAGCCGGTCGGCCGCGTCGACGGCCAGTTCGGCGAAGCGCGTGTCCCCGGTGCGCTGCCACAGGTGGAGGGCGGCGAGACCGCTGCCCGCGGTGCCGTGGGTGATGTCGTGATGGGGCGTCACCTGTTGCGGTGCCAGGGCCAGTGCCACGGCGTGGTCGGTGAGCCGACGGTCGTCGACGGCGCGCCCGGCGTCGTACAGCGCCCAGGCCGTGCCACGGCCGCCGAAGTGCAGGCCGGGGCGCGGGGAGCGGAGGTCGGTGCGGTCCGCGATCCAGTGGCCTGCGGTGGAGAGCAGGCCGGGCAGGCGCGGGTCGCCGGTGAGTTCGAAGCAGCGCGTCAGTACGGCCAGGACGCCGGCGGCGCCCTGCTGCACGGTGCAGGGGTCGCTCTCCCCGGCCATGGTCGACACGGGCCACAGGCGCCGGTCGTCCGCGGGAGTCATCGAGTCGACGAGGTGGTTCACGAGCCAGGCCACCACGGCATCGTGCGCCACGTCGTGGTGCGCCACAGCATCGTGCGTCATGTCTTCGTGCGCCCCGGCATCGGGCGTCACGTCTTCGTGTGCCGACCGCACGACAATGCCTCGTGCCGCCGGGCCCGCCGTCCCCAGGGCCTCGCCGGCCGTTGCCGGATCCCATCGCTCGGCGGGATCGTCGCGCATCAGCCCGAGGATCATCTCCGCAACGCCGTACGGGAGTCGGAGCGGGCCGGTGCAGGCCTTCAGCCAGGCGGCGAGCCGCTCCTCGGCAGGCCGGCCGCCGGGCTCCTCGGGCAGGAGGTTCGGAACCTTCCCGGCCAGGACGAAGCAGACCGTGGCACCGAGACTGTAGTAGTCGGCCGTCGGGGAGACGGGCGCGTCGGCCAGGCGCTCGGGCGCGCTGAACCCGGGCGTCCCCACGCGGGTCGGCAGCGCGGTCTCGTCCTCCAGGACGGCGAGCTCCAGGTCGATGAGGCGCAGTTCGCCGTCCGGGCGGACCATGACATTGCCCGGGGTGAAGTCCCGCAGGACCAGGCCGCGGGCGTGTGCCTCCGCCACCAGGTCCACCAGGCGTGCGACCTGCGCGAGCGCGTCGGCGCGGTAGCGCTCGCCTCCCATGTCGCGGAAGTGCTCGGCCACCCAGGTGTGCAGCGTCACGCCCGGCACCTCGTCCTGGGCCAGGAACAGATGCCCGCCGTGCTCGAACAGCGCCACGGCCTCCGGCGCGAGCCCCGTGCCCGTCAGCTTCTCCAGCGTCCTGGCCTCGGCGCGCAGCCAGTCCCGTACGTCGGCGCCGGAGGCATCGCCCTCCACGTGCGGCCGGGCCTCCTTGATCACCACGCCGGCGCCCGTACGGGCATCGCTGCCCCGGTACACGCCGCCCTTGTTCGTCTGCCGGATCGCCTCCCGGACCGCGAAGCGGCCACCGAGCACCACCGGCCGGTTCTTCGCATCCCCACCGCTCGGCGTCACCGGCACCACGGTGGGGAACGGACACTCGGCCCAGGGCGGTGCGGAGTAGTGGCCGGTGCGCTTGTCCTCCACGGGGTTGCCGTCGGGGTCCTCGATGAACCACACCAGCAGACCGTCGTCCGAAAGACGTCGCCGCCCGACGAACGCCCCGTAGCGGTAGTGCACCAGGCTGCGCACGGCGTACGGCTGGTCGGACAGGATCCGCGGGCCGGCAAGGCCCGCCGTGGCGCCGTGCAGCTCCTGGGCGACCGCGGCCGCCTCCGCGTCCGAACGCGGGTAGACGGTGATGAACTTGCCCGAGTTCCCCCGCGGCGTCGCACGGGAGTTGAGGGCACTGACCTGCTCAAGGGACCGGGCGAACTTGAACCCCGACCGCTCCCGCAGCAGCACGCCCAGGGCCCTGGTGAGGACCGCGGGCGCGGAGGCGGCCGTGGCCGAGAGGTGCAGCTTCCACCCCTGCGCACGCCGCGTCCCGGCCACGGGCGCGACCCGGCACCACATCTCGTCCGCCTCGACCGCCCAGCGCGCACCCGTACCCGTGGCGTGCAGCGCTCGGCGGAGGAGGTCTTCCAGCTCGACTTCGGTAGCGTGGCTCGTCATTGCGTGTCCCTCTCAACGGTGAGAACCGCTGACGGGAAGGTGCCCGATGACATAAACAGACCAACACGCGGCCACCTGGATTCACTTCTTTCAGCGAGCGCGCGACGTGGTAGCCACGCCAAGAGGCGCGCCCGGCGCAGTGAGCGGCGCACGAATGCGGCGCCCACCGGCCTCACGACGCCCGTACGGCTCCGATGCCGGCCGGCACCTTCAGGTCCGCGTCCGTCGCCGCCCGGACCTCCTCGACGGTGACGCCGGGCGCGGTTTCGACGAGGGCGAAGCCGTCGGGGGTGATGTCGAGGACGGCGAGGTCGGTGATGACGCGCTGGACGACGGCCCGGCCGGTCAGCGGCAGGGTGCAGGTGTCGACGAGCTTGGGGGTGCCGTCCTTGGCGGTGTGTTCCATGAGGACGATGACCCGTCCGGCGCCGTGGACGAGGTCCATGGCCCCGCCCATGCCCTTGACCATCTTTCCGGGGATCATCCAGTTGGCGAGGTCGCCGGCGGAGGAGACCTGCATGGCGCCGAGGATCGCGGCGTCGATGTGGCCGCCGCGGATCATGCCGAAGGACAGGGCCGAGTCGAAGAACGAGGCTCCGGGCAGCGTGGTGACCGTCTCCTTGCCCGCGTTGACGAGGTCGGCGTCGAGTTCGTCCTCGGTCGGGTAGGGGCCCACCCCGAGGATGCCGTTCTCGGACTGGAGCACGACCTCGATGCCGGGCGGCAGGTGGTTGGGGACGAGGGTGGGGAGTCCGATGCCGAGGTTGACGTACGAACCGTCGGTCAGTTCCCGGGCGGCGCGGGCCGCCATCTGCTCGCGGGTGAGGGCCATCAGGCGTCGCCTTCCTGTCGGACGGTGCGGCGCTCGATGCGCCGTTCGGCGGCGGGGTCGCCGGGGGTGACCCGGACGACGCGCTGGACGAAGATGCCGGGGAGGTGGACCTCGTCGGGGTCGAGTTCGCCCGGTTCGACGAGGTGGTCGACCTCGGCGATGGTGATCCGTCCGGCCATGGCGGCCAGCGGGTTGAAGTTGCGGGCGGAGGAGCGGAAGACGAGGTTGCCGTGGCGGTCGCCGATGGTCGCGCGGACCAGCGCGAAGTCGGTGGTGATGCCGTGTTCGAGCAGGTGTGGACGCCCGTCGAAGTCCCGGGTCTCCTTGGCCGGCGAGGCCACCGCGACCGTGCCGTCGGCGGCATAGCGCCAGGGCAGTCCGCCCTCGCCGACCTGGGTGCCGGTGCCGGCGGGGGTGTAGAAGGCGGGGATGCCGGCGCCGCCGGCCCGCAGCCGCTCCGCGAGTGTGCCCTGGGGGACGAGCTCGACCTCCAGCTCTCCGCTCAGGTACTGGCGGGCGAACTCCTTGTTCTCGCCGACGTAGGAGCTCGTCATGCGGGAGATCTGCCCGGCGGCGAGCAGGAGGCCGAGGCCCCAGTCGTCGACGCCGCAGTTGTTCGACACGATCCTGAGGTCGCGCACCTGGCGCTGCCACAGGGCGTCGATGAGTGTGCCGGGTATGCCGCACAGCCCGAAGCCGCCCACCGCGAGCGAGGCGCCGTCGGAGAGGTCGGCCACCGCCTCCGCGGCGCTCGCGACTGTCTTGTCCAGACCCATACAGGTCCCTTTCCCTCGGGCAGCCGGGCCGACCGTGCTGGTCAGAGCCGGTGCCAGTACAACCGACGGGCAGCGAGCCTAGGCAGGCCGCAGAGACGGGACCATGGCTTCCGTCCACACATCAACCCCGGGGGAGGTGGTGGTGACCACCTCCCGCGGGGTGGGCGAGGCTCAGGCCGAGCAGCCGGAATCCGCCACGACGTAGTAGCCGGGCGCGGTCTGCTTGAGGGTGTGGGTGGTGAAGGTGTTCCACAGCCCCATGGCCTGACCCGAGCCGGCGGCGTAGGTGTAGCCGCCGCTCTGAGAGGCGCGTCCGGCGGCCACGTGGTCGTAGTTGCTGGCCGTGTGGCAGGTGGGCGTATAGCCGGTCGTGGTCGCGGTCACGGCCGCCGAGACCGCGCCCTTCGCGCCCGAGGCGTCGACGGCCGCGACGGTGTAGCCGTACGACGTGCCGGTGGTGAGACCGGTGTCGGTGTAGGCGGTCGAGGAGGCGGTGCCCACCTTCGTGCCGGCGCGGTAGACCTCGTACGAGCTCGCGCCGGCCACCGCGGTCCAGCTCAGGGACACGGTGGTGTCGGTGACCGAGGTGATTGCGAGTGCGGTGGGGGCGGGCAGGGATCCGGGGCCGGGTTCCTGCCCGGCGTCGCCGTCGAGGCCCCAGAAGCGGGCGGTGTGGTAGCTGGAGCAGATGGTGTCGAGGTAGTACGTGCCGGTGGTGCCGCACTGCTCCGGGCCGCTGCCCGGGTCGACCGCGAGCCCGTGGTTCATTCCGGAGAGGGAGTAGACCTGGACGGCGGGCCTGCCGGAGGTGTCGTCGTACTCGCTCATTGTGGTGCCCCCGCTGAGGCTCGTGGTCCGGGAGGGCGTCTGGCCGATGCCCCACACGTCCGTCCACTGGTCGCGCAGCTCGGTGGCGTTCGCCGGCTTGACGGTGGTGTCGGCGGTGCCCTGCCAGATCGCCACCCGGGGCCACGAGGTCGTGCCCGCGGGAGCGGCCGAGCGCACGAGGGCACCCCACTGGGCGGGGCTCTTGTCCGGCGGGCTGTACATGCAGGTGTACGCCGAGGACACGCTGTTCGCGCAGGACGCGGGCAGTCCTGAGTCGATGGAGCCGCCCGCGAAGACGTCGGGGTAGGCGGCGAGCATGTTCGCCGTCATGCCGGCGCCCGCCGACAGACCGGTGATGTACACCCGCCGGGTGTCACTGCCGTACTGGGCGACGGCCTTGTCGACCATCTGCTTGATCGACAGTGCCTCGCCCTGACCGCGCGCACTGTCACCCGGCTCGAACCAGTTGAAGCAGGAATTGGAGTTGTTGGCGCTGCTCGTCTGCGGGAGGACCAGCGCGAAGCCGTAGCGGTCGGCGAACGTCGGCCAGCCGGAGTGCGCGTAGTAGTCGCTCGCGCTCTGCGTGCAGCCGTGCAGGGCGACCACGAGCGGCGCGCCGGCCGGCAGCGCGTCGGGGGCGTAGGCGTACATGGACAGATTGCCCGGGTTGGAACCGAAACCGGTGACCTGGGTCAGGCCCGCGGCGGACGCCTGCGGGCCCACGGCGACCAGGCCACCGGTCAGGGCCAGGGCCCCCGCGGCGGCGGTGACCCAGCGACGGATGCCTCCGACGAGGCGGCGGCTCTTCGCGAAGCGGAACGGAGGGTGCGGCTGTCCCATGACGACTGCCTCCTGTGGTGGTGAACGTGGGGAGCACCGACCGATGGCGTGTGAGGCCGGGCGATCGGTGTGGCGTGCATCATGGGGGCGCCCGCGCCGGCGCAGACATGGGCGGGACACCCAGGCTTGGCCGGGGCCCTGTGTGATCGCGATCCATGGCCGTCCTCGCGGCCACCCGGGTACCGGTCCTCTGCGGTTCCGCTTCCCGCTATGGCGGAAACCACCACTCCTCGCCAGTGGTTTGTAGGGGCCGCTGACATGGGACGGGCCCGAGGCCCTCCCTACTGTTTCCGGCCATGACGAACACATTTCCCCCTCCGGTTCCGCTGCCGCCGCCCGCCGCGGCGCTCGACCTGAGCGGTCGCACGGCCCTGGTGACGGGCGGCGGCAGCGGCATCGGCCGGGCCTGTGTGCTCGCCCTGGCACAGGCAGGGGCCACCGTCCACGTCGTCGACCGGGACGCCGGGGCCGCCAAGGCGGTCGCGGAGATCGCCGGCGGTCACGCCCACGTGGCCGATCTCGCGGACGCCGCCGCCGTCGACCTCCTGCCGGCCGAGGTCGACATCCTCGTCAACAACGCCGGCCTCCAGCACATCGCCCCGCTCACGGACTTCCCCCCGGAGCGCTTCGAACTCATCCAGAAAGTGATGGTCACCGCCCCGTTCCTGCTCATGCGCAGGACGCTGCCGCACATGTACGGGCAGGGCTGGGGCCGGATCGTCAACATCTCCAGCGTCCACGGGCTGCGCGCCAGCGCTTACAAATCCGCCTACGTCGCCGCCAAGCACGCCCTGGAGGGGCTGAGCAAGGTCGCCGCGATCGAAGGCGCCCCGCACGGAGTCACCAGCAACTGCGTCAACCCCGGCTACGTCCGTACTCCCCTCGTCGAGGGCCAGGTACGCGACCAGGCCGCCGCCCACGGCATCAGCGAGGGCGATGTCCTCTCGAACGTCATGCTGGCCCGCTCGCCCGTCAAACGCCTCCTGGAGTCGGAGGAGGTGGCCGCCGCCGTCCTGTGGCTCTGCGGCCCCCACTCCGGCTACCTCACCGGAACCTCCCTGCCGCTCGACGGCGGCTGGACCGCCGGCTGAACAACCGCCCCGGAGCGGCCCCTTCACGCGCCACCCGCACCATCCCGTCCCGTCCCCCCTTGCGAAAACCCGGTGAACCCATGTCTGACACCACCACACCGAGAGGCGGCATCGGCCGCATCGTCGCCGCGAGCCTGATCGGCACGACCATCGAGTGGTACGACTTCTTCCTGTACGGGTCGGCCGCCGCCCTGGTCTTCAACACGCTGTTCTTCCCCAGCGCCGACCCGCTGGTGGGCACCCTGATCGCGTTCATCACCTACGCCATCGGCTTCGCCGCCCGACCGCTCGGCGGCATCGTCTTCGGCCACTTCGGCGACAAGATCGGCCGCAAGAAGCTCCTGGTGGTCAGCCTCCTCATGATGGGCGGCGCGACCTTCGCGATGGGCCTGCTGCCCACGTACGAGACCCTCGGCGCCGGAGCACCGGTCCTGCTGACCGTGCTGCGCCTCGTCCAGGGCTTCGCGCTGGGCGGCGAATGGGGCGGGGCCGTCCTGATCGTCTCCGAGCACGGCGGCGACAAGCACCGCGGCTTCTGGGCCTCCTGGCCGCAGGCAGGCGCCCCCGGCGGCAACCTCCTCGCCACCGGCGTCCTCGCACTCCTCGCCGCGTTCCAGTCGGAGGAGGCCTTCCAGTCCTGGGGCTGGCGCATCCCCTTCCTGCTGTCCGGTGTCCTCGTGATGATCGGCCTGTGGATCCGCGTCTCGGTCTCCGAGTCCCCGGTCTTCCTCGCCGCCCAGGCCAAGGCGGAGGCCGCCGCGGCGCAGGGCGTGAAGGAGAAGGCCCCCGTCGTCGAGGTGTTCCGGCACAGCTGGCGCGAGGTGCTGTCGGCCATCGGCACCCGGTTCGGCGAGAACATCTCGTACTACATCCTGACCTCCTTCCTCCTCGTGTACGTCACCGTCCACCTGGAGCTGCCCAAGAGCACCGCCCTGAACGCCGTCCTCATCGGCTCCGCCGTCCACTTCGTCACCATCCCGCTGTGGGGCGCGCTGTCCGACCGCGTCGGGCGCCGGCCGGTCACACTGATCGGCTCCGTGGGCATGGCGGTGTGGGCGTTCGCCTTCTTCGGTCTCCTCGACTCCAAGTCCTTCCCCGTGATCGCCCTGGCCGTCACCGCAGGACTGCTCCTGCACGGCGCGATGTACGGGCCGCAGGCGGCATTCATCTCCGAGATGTTCGACACCAAGGTCCGCTACTCCGGCGCCTCCATGGGCTCCCAGCTCGCCTCGATCGTCGCCGGGGCGCTCGCCCCGATCATCGCCGTGGAACTCCTCAAGGACTACGACTCCTCCACCCCCGTCAGCCTCTACCTCTGTCTCGCCGCCGTGATCACCACCATCACAGTGGCGGTCACCCGGGAGACCCGGGGCCGCGACCTGAGCAGCACGCGGGAGGAGGAGCCGGCCGCCGCCCCCGCGGTCCCCGCTGGCGACCGCGCGTAGCACCGCCGCGCTCAATGAGCAGCCCGGTCCGCCGCCAGGACGGCGAACGCGGCGGACCGGGCCCCAGGGGGTGTCCGAAAAATCCCGCACAGCACCCGCGGCGCCCGGCGCGCCCCCTCGCCGCCCCACCCCACCCGAAGACAGCACACCGCCGCGAGGAGGCCCCCATGACCGCCGACAGCCGGACGTCCGCACAGGCGGAGGCAACCGCGCCCGCGGAGACGGCTGCCCGGCGCCTCCTCGACCTCCTCGCCGCCGACGCCCCCGCCGAGGAACTCGCCGCCCAGCCCGCCCGCTCACGCGCGGCCGGTGTCGCCGCGCCGGACATCGTGCGCATCGAGGAGACCACCGAGACCGCCCTGACCGTGCGGCGCGTACTCGACCAGTACCGCCGTCGGGAGACGGAGCTCGTGGCACTCTTCGACACCGCGGGCGACCTGGCCGCCCTGCGGGACCTCGACTCCGTGCTCCGCGCCATCGTCCGGCGCGCCAGAACCCTGCTCGGCTCCGACGTCGCCTACCTCACCCTCAACGACCCCCTCGCCCACGACACGTTCATGCGCGTCACCGACGGATCCGTCTCCGCCGCCTTCCAGCAACTCCGCCTGGGCATGGGAGAGGGACTGGGTGGCCTCGTCGCCCAGACCGCCCGCCCCTACGCCAGCACGGACTACCGCACCGACCGCCGCTACCGCCACACCGGGACCATCGACGACGGCGTCGCCGAGGAAGGACTGCGCGGGATCCTCGGAGTCCCCCTGCGCCTCGGGGAGGAGATCATCGGCGTCCTCTTCGCCGCGGACCGCACACCGCGCGAGTTCACCCCCGACGCCATCGCCCTCCTCGGCTCGCTCGCCGACCACGCCGCCGTCGCCATCGACAGCGCCCGCCTCCTGGAGGAGACGCGCAGCGCCCTCGCCCGGCTCGAAGCCGCCAACGCCACGGCCCGCGCCCACGGCGAGGCACTGCACCACGCGTCCGACGCCCACGACCGCCTCACCCGACTGGTCCTGCGCGGCGCGGGCATCGACGACGTGGCGGCCGAGATCGCGGCGCTGCTCGGCGGGGGAGTGGCCGTCCACGACACCGACGGCAGCGAACTGGCCCGCTCCGGCACCGGACCGGTCACTCCCTCCGCCGACACCCTGGCGTCCTCACGTACCGACGGCCGCGCGATCCACGCCGACGGCGTCTGGACCTGCGCCGTCCTGGCCGGCACCGAATCACTCGGGAGCATCGTCCTGACGGGACGGGCCGACCTCTCCGAGGCGGACCGGCGCCTCTACGAACGCGCCGCGCTGGTCACCGCGATGCTGCTCCTCATGCGCCGGTCCGTCGCCGAGACCGAGGACCGGGTGCGAGGCGAGCTCCTCGACGACCTCCTCGCCGACCCCGCCGCCTCGGCACGCTGGGACGGCGGAAGCCTCACCCTGCGGGCCCGCCGCCTCGGCGTCGACCTGGCCCGGCCCCACGCCGTCGCCGTCCTCGACAGCGAACCGGCCCTGCGCCCCCGGCTCGCCGCCGAGGCCGCCCGCAAGGCCCGCGGGCTCGGCGGCCTGGCCGGCACCCGGCACGGCCACGTCGTCCTGCTGGCCCCGACCGACCGGCCGGGCACACTCGCCCGCAGCCTCTCGGCAGACCTCACCCGCATCCTCGGAACACCCGTCACCGCCGGCGCCGCGGGCCCCGGACACGGACCCGAACACCTCGCGGCCCTCCACGCCGAAGCCCGGCGCTGCGTCACCGCGCTCCACGCCCTCGACCGCTCCGGAGAAGGCGCCGACATCGCCGACCTGGGCTTCATCGGCGTCCTGCTGGGCGACCGCACCGACGTCGGCGCCTACGTCGAGCGGGTCCTCGGCCCCGTCCTCGCGTACGACACCGAACGCGGCACCGACCTGCTGCGCACCCTCCGCGCCTACTACGACCAGGGCGCCAGCCTCTCCCGCGCCAAGGACGCCCTCCACGTCCACGTCAACACGGTCGTCCAGCGCCTCGACCGTGTCGCCCAACTCCTCGGCCCCGACTGGAACACCCCGTCCCGGGCCCTGGAGACCCACCTGGCCCTACGACTCCACCAGCTCACCCGCACCGACGGCGAGACCTGAGAGCCCCCTGAGGGCCTGGGCGGTGGCGGAGCCCGGTTCGACGTTGTAGACGCACAGGGTCTGTTCGGCGTCACCGGGGACCTGGAAGGACTCGTAGGAGAAGTGGAGCTCACCGGCGTCCGGGTGGTGGTAGTGCTTGGCGCCGTGGGTGCGGCGCAGCACCCGGTGGTCGTTCCACCATCTGGTGAACTCCGGTGACTTCACGGTGAGTTCACCGATGAGGTCGGCGAGCCGACGGTCGTGGGAGTTGCGGCCGGCTTCGAGGCGGAGCATGGCGACGGTCTCGGCGGCGATACGCTCCCAGTCGCCGACACGCTCGCGGGCCTCGGGGGCGAGGAGGTAGTAGCGGGCGAGGTTGCGGTGGGGCGCGGGCAAGGCGTCGAAGTCGGTGAGGACTTCGCGGGCGAGCCGGTTGGAGGCCAGGACGTCGGTGCGCCGGCCCACGATGAACGCCGGCACGTGGTCCAGCGTCTGCAGCATCAGATACAGGCCGGGGCGCACCCGCTGGGGCCCGGCCGGGGCACGGCGGGCCGATGCGGGCCGGGCCAGGAGGTCGGCGAGGTGCTCCCGCTCGGACGGGTCGAGGCACAGGGCGCCGGCGAGGGCTTCGACGACTTCGGGGGAGGGGTTCTGGGCCCGGCCCTGTTCGAGGCGTGTGTAGTACTCCGTACTGACTCCGGCGAGCCGGGCCACCTCGTCGCGGCGCAGGCCGGGCACGCGGCGTACCCGGCCGTCCTCGGGCAGTCCGGCCCGGTCGGGGGTCACCCGGGAACGGCGGGTGCGCAGGAAATCGGCGAGTTCGCGACCACGGTCATCCATGCCCCCAGTGTGACCGGCGCGAGCGGGTCACACCCCGGTGCCGGGTGGTACTGCCGGTACCTGCCTTGGCGATACCTGCCCGGTCAGGGCACTTTCCGGCGTCCCAGGGGGCGCCTCGGGGTGGTGTTCTTGTTCGGGAGGCCGACGGCGAGAAGCCGCGGTCCCGACCCCCTTCACCTCACCCACCTCGAAAGGTGTGTCCCATGACCACGCGCACCCCGCACACGTTCGCTCGTCCCCTCTCCGGCCGCGTCGCCGTGGTCACCGGCGCCTCCAGCGGCATCGGCGAGGCGACGGCCGAGCACCTCGCCGCGCTCGGCGCCCGGGTCGTCGTCCTGGCACGGCGAGCGGACCGCCTGGCGGAACTGGTCGCCCGGATCGAGAAGGACGGCGGCCAGGCCCTGGCTCTGCCCGCCGACGTGACCGACACGGCGGCCGTGCGGGCGGCCGCGGAACGAGTGGCATCCGAATACGGCGGCGCCGACCTGCTGTTCAACAACGCGGGCGTGATGCTGCCGGCCCCCGTCGAGGAGCTGGCCACCGAGCAGTGGCAGCAGCAGATCGACCTCAACATCACCGGCCTGATGAACGTCATCGGAGCGTTCACCCCGCAGCTGGTGGAGGCGGCCGGAGAGCGCGGCGTCGCGGATCTCATCAACACCTCGTCGATCGCGGCGCAGAACATCTTCCCGAACTTCGCCGTCTACTCCGCGACGAAGGCGTACGTCACCCACCTCTCCCGGCACCTGCGGGCCGAGCTGGGCGCGAGGAACGTCCGGG
Source organism: Streptomyces sp. NPDC044003 (assembly GCF_056435185.1). Lineage (NCBI taxonomy): Bacteria > Bacillati > Actinomycetota > Actinomycetes > Kitasatosporales > Streptomycetaceae > Streptomyces > Streptomyces sp. NPDC044003. The sequence continues at coordinate 291,169 of NZ_JBWKFA010000009.1, forward strand.
TCTCGGCGATCGAGCCGGGCATCGTCGGCACCGAGCTGCAGAACCATGTCACCGACGAGGGCGCCCTCGCATGGCTGGAGGGCTCCAAGGAGACCATGGAGTGGCTCACGCCCGAGGACGTCGCGCAGACCGTCGGCTTCGTCGCGAGCCTCCCGGCGCGGGCCAACCTTCAGCAGGTCACCCTCATGCCGACCGCCCAGGCCAGCTGACACGCACGGGAAAAAGGAGCGGGTCCGGGGGCGTAGCCTGCCCCCGGACCCTGTGGATGCCGCTCACATCACACGCCGGCACGCTTGAGGACCCGGGTCATTCGTCATTGCGTCGCGTCCTGCCTTTGGAGCACCGCCGATCGAGCTCGGCGGACCAGATTCGAACTGGCATTTCGACGCACCAGGGCCCGGGCCCGGTCGATCCGGCGATGAGCGACGGATGCCGAGTCTGGAGCAATAGCCTGAGATTGACCGCGGTCTGCCTCTGCCTGCTTGGGCCATCCCGGCAGGAAGTGCCGGGAGGAGGACTCGAACCTCCACTGGAACCGCGGATGTCACGACAAGGCTCAGCTTCAGCTTTGCGCTCCTCGCGCACCCCGGCCGTGTTCTGTGGCCGGGGAGTCTGTGGTGTCCCGACTACCCGAAGAGGTAGCCGAAGACGGCGTCGCCGACCCGCTGGTCGGTGACCTCGGCGCTGTTCGCCTCCTCAGGGGCGAACTTCACCGCCTGCTGGAGCTTCTCCACCCGCTCGAGCAGCTCGTTGACCCGGCGGGCCGGCAGCGCGCCCGAGAACTTCACCGTGGTCCAGTAACCGACCGGCACGTCCTCGTAGTACACCTCGACCTGCGCCGGGTGCTTGTCCGTCGCCTCCGCCTTGACGTGGTTGCGCGGCACCTTCTTCGTACGGACCGTGCGCACGACCTCGGTCTTCCAGGCGTCGGTCGACGGGTCCTGCGTCCACGACTCGGCGGCGTCGAGCACCGGAAGCTTGCGGACGAAGGTGTTGATGTCGGTCAGCTGCTTCTCCAGGAACGGCAAGTACGCCACTTCGGCTGGTAGGTACGGGAGATGCCGGCGAGCAACGCGGGCTTCTGCAGACCGTGGTGCGCCGCCGTCAGGTCCTGATGCGCCCGGGACTTGACGCCCTTCTCCACTGCGATGATCTGGTTCAGAAACGTTCGAGAATCGCGTGATTCGCTTCAGGTTGGGCTAGGACCTGTCCGGGCGATCGCATGGCGTTTGGGAGCTTGTCCGTCCTCGGGCGCTCGTGATCGACCAGGCGGAGCCTCTTCCGCCTGCTGACGATGTTGCGGGTACCCCCTTGGCCAAGAGCCGCTCGGCCTGTCTCGGGGGTAGCCTGTCCCACTCATGGGGCCTGCGTGATCAACGCGTCGGGTTGTCACGAAAGGAGGCCTCATGCGGTCGCTTAAAAGGCTCTTCCTGACGCTCAGGAACACCCACGAGGCTCCTGGCGACGAGACGTTCGCGAAGTCCGGACCGTGTGAGTGCTCCCCCGAATGGCCGACCCTAGAGACGATCGCAAACGGTTACATAATGCGCGCGCTGCCCTCGTCGCACTACAGCATCATGACGAACCCGGAGATCGGTACGTTCGTTGCCCGGTGCACGGGGTGTCACGCCAGGTACCCGGCGCCGTGGGTAGTGGACGGGAACGAGCCGATGCCCTACGACTTCGCGCGGGACGCCGCCGAGCCCACCGGCCAAGAGCGTCTGCACGGTCCCGTCGAGGCGGAGTACACGATCAGCACCGCCAGGGGGAACGACTGGCCCGCGCTGCCTGGGGTCGACTACGCGACGCTCTTCCAGCCTCGCTCACTGGTCTGCGGGTCGGCTGAGGCGGAGGGTGATCACTCCTTCCGTACAGGAACAGCTCTGATCTCGGTCTCATGGGAGCTCGCGGGTACGTGGGCCGTATACGTCGAGGGCGCTGCTTCGCTGGAAGCCGCCGACCTGATCGTCGAAGAGATGGCACGGCAGCTTGGCGAAGCGACTGGCGAGACAGCCCTCCATCACAGGGTCAACGGCTAACGAAGGGCTGGTCAGGCTCCTGGCGGACGGTCCAGCGGTGGAGATCCTCGCCGACGCCGGCTACAAGGGCCTCGGTGCTCAGACCGGCGGACGCGTGGTGACGCCACCGCACCGCAAGTTCAAGAAGAACGCCCCGGACTGGTACGAGGAAATGCACGAGCGCCGGCGCAAGCCCCACTCCTCCCGCCGCATCCGGGTCGAGCACGACATCGCCCACCTCAAGAACTGGCGAGCCCTCGCCCGCCATCACGGCCGCCGCGAGCACATGAGCGACATGATCCAGGCGGTCGTCGGCCTGCTCTCCCACCAGCAGACCGCGGACCTGGGTCATCGACGACAGAGGTGAGCACCGGTGCCACCGAAGCCCTCGAGGTCCCACCGCTTACCGTGCACGAGCTCGTTAGGGCAACCTCTGGGCTGGAGAAACGTGTATGAAGGTGCTGCGTCCAGTAAGCGGGTTCAGCACCGCAACCTTCAGCTGCGAGCGGGCGCGGGTCCGGATATGGGCGAGCCAGGTCTGATTCGGCACCAGGATGGTCAGGTCCGCCGGCCACCTGCTGAGAGCTGCTGGATGCGGGCAGACCACCCCGGCGAGCTTGAACTTCTCGCTTGCCCATCTCGGCCGGGCGTAGACGAGTAGACCGTTGCCGTGTGCCGGGCTCTGATCGCCGTACGTGATGGCCTGGCCTGAGGCGGAGCGGACCATCTGTGTGAAGGTCTCCCAGACCGTAGCGTCCAGACCTGCGTACTCGAAGAAGCCCGCCAGCCGCTGCAGCTCTGCCTGCTGTTCCAGTAGCTCCGCCTGGTGCTGCAACGCCCACTGCTCGGCGGCCTGGCGGTGTCTTTCCTTCTCTTGCCGGTCACGCTCAGCGGCAGTCGCGCGCCTGGAGGCTTCCGCATCGGCTTCCATCCTGGCGCGTGCTAAGGCCGGCTGCTCGTATGCGGGGGCCGTCCACCACACCGTCCCGTTTGCCGTGGTGTGGGTGTGCACGCGCCCGTTCAGAATCCACTCGATCGCTGCACCGAGTGGGCAGGTGATGTGCACCCACTTCCCCTCCTTCTTCAGCGTGCACGGTTCCCATGCGTAGCGGACCATCCCATGCAATGCCGTCCAGCTCTCACCCCGCTGGCTGGGGAAGCGGACCCTCAGCGAGGGCACCGAGCGCTCCCACGGCCGGTCCTGCAGAGCGACCCAGCACACCGCCACACCATCCTGGGCATAGCGGTCGGTGCGCATCCGAGCCTCGTCCGGCGTCATGGGCGACAACTGCGCCTCCAACGCCATGAAGGGGCGACCGCTCTCGTCGAACACCATCACGTCGGCCCGCCAGTTCCGGGACTCGCTGCTTACTTCCAGCTCTGCTCGCCATCCTGCCGCCCGGGCTGCCATGGCCGGCTCCAGCTTCAGCAGATGGTGCTCCGGTGACTCGTTCGCGAGCTCACAGTCCAGCGGCCGGACCTGGTGGTAGAAGTGCCGGACCCTGTGCTGAGACGCCCGGGCGAAGACCCGACCGCCGCATTCAGGACACGCAAGCCGTAGCCCCTTGGCGCGGTGAACGTCCGCTCAGGCACGGCCGCATCCGAGATCGTCGAGCGACGCGTCCAGCCGGCCCCAGATGGGGTGCACAGCGGTGTAGCCCATCAGCCTCCCCCTTCCGTATGCCCGGCCCAGCGTCTCCTCGCCAGGGCGGCCCCACGCCGAAGTTCTGCAGAAGGGCGAGAACTGAGCGCTGCCTCGCGTAGACCGCGGATATGGAGGCCGGTCGGGTATATCCCTGCCGGATGGCCGGTCTCCCGGCTCCCGCGAGTGGGTCCGTTCTGGTGGAAACGGCGTGGGGCGGTCCGGGCAGAGGGCGGGCCGCCGGAGGATCTGTGAGCCACAGCAATACGGTTGCCCCACAGCCGTCAACCGCGGCGCTGTGATGCCACTGGACCGCTGGCTCGACATCGCCGGTGCTGTCGCTCCCAAGCTCGCCGCCCACGCCACCGCCGTGACTTTCGACTCCGAGACCGAGCAGCTCGACCTGCTGCCCGACGCGCCCGCCTACGCCACTGAGCTCCGCTTGATGACGCCCCGGATCATCGAGACTGCCACCCAGCGGGTCGGCGCGGCGGCCGTGCACACGATCCGGGTCCGCCAGCCCGGGATCCTCCCACCACCGCGGCCTCCGTGCCCACCGTCGGGACGGCGCCCGAGCCCGCCGGTCCGGTGAAGACCCGCGAGACCGCCTCCGAGGGCTTTCGGCTTGCACTCGCTGCCCACCATGAGGTGTGGACGCCGTTCCAGCAGGACCCCGCCCTCGCTGCCGCTGTCGGACGCCAGGAACAGGTCCGCCGCGACCTCGCCGCCACCGTTTCCCCGATGTCGAGGACGACCAGGAAGACGAGGCGCCGACGTCGTTCGAGGACGTCCGCGCCCAGCAGCGCCAGGCCGCCGAAGCCACCCGCATCGCCGCGATCCTGCGGGCCCGCGCCGAACGCGCCGGACGGCCGACGCCGGCCGCCGCTCCCGTGCTACGTCAGGCTGGATAAAGCAGTGCAATGCCCGAGGTCGGATGGATGTCGTATCCGCCATCGCGGTGAGACACCGTAGGACTGTGCCACGGAAGTGGCGCCGATGAGTTTCCGGCGGTTGTGTGGTCTACCCGTCAACAAAAGGGAGCACACCATGCGCAAGATCATCATTTGCACGTTCCTGACGCTCGACGGCGTCATGCAGGCGCCGGGCGGCCCGGACGAGGACGCGGAAAGCGGCTTCAAGCACGGCGGCTGGCAGAAACCGGTGGACGACGACGAGGTCGGCGCGGCCGTTGCCGGTTGGTATGAGCGCTCCGACGCGATGCTACTCGGCCGCAAGACGTACGAGATCTTCGCGTCGTACTGGCCGACCGCCGATCCTGACAACCCGTTCACCGAGCGGATGAACAGCATGCACAAATACGTGGCGTCTCGGACCCTGACGTCCGTCCAGTGGCAGAACTCCACGCTGCTGGAGGGCGACACCGTCGATGCCGTACGTACGCTGAAGGCGTCCGACGGCGGCAACATCAACGTTGTCGGCAGCGGCGACCTCGCCCAGACCCTCATGCAGCACGACCTCGTCGACGAGTACCGGCTGACCATCCACCCGGTGATCATCGGCACCGGCAAGCGGCTGTTCGCCGACGGCGCGATCCCCACGGCGCTGGAGCCGGTCAGCGTCTCGACGACGAAGGGCGGCACCGTCGTCGGCGTCTACCGGCCGAACGGCAGGCCCAGCTACGACAGCTACTGATGTCGTGTGCCGCGGAATTTCCGCCGGCGACGCCTTGATCGCGATCGACACCCTGGCCGCTGCACCCGCCCAGATCACCCCGGGGATGGGGAAAGCACTGGCCGCAGTGAGGACTGCAACGGCCACAGCCCGTCGGCACCTGGGCGTGCCCGTCGAGTCCGGCCCGGCGGCAGCCGGGCCGGGGGGCGATACCGGCCCCGCGTATCAAGCGCCGCACCCGGCCCCGAAGGCGCGGTCTCGGCCCCGGCTTCCAGGGCATCGGCTCATGAACACCGCCCTGGGCTCCAACGCTCGTTGATACGGTCATGACCACCACGACAAACAGCTTCGCCGCTCCCCAGGGCGCCGCGGACGCGGTTGTCGACGAGATCCTGCGCCGCCGCATCACCGTCGAGGGCGCCCGCCGTCGGGACCGGTGTCTGCGCCGCACCCAGCAGGAGAGCCCCTGGTTCGACGACCAGGACATCGTGCTGCGGATCGAGGCGGAGGTCGAGGAGCCGCGACCTGCTGCTGGCGCTCGCTCATCTCCTGGACGGTGAGGGCGATCCCGAGGCGTATATCCGGGAGTCCGTTCAGCGCCGCCACCTGACCGCCACCGTCCCCGGGGTCGTGACCGGCGAGGTCGTCATCTCCCGCGAGGGCCTCGCCGTCAAGCCCAGCTGAACCGCCGGCGCCCCGGCCCACGCCATACCAGGACGGTTACGGGGCGGGCAGGCGGCGGGCGAGGGCGGCGGCGAGCTGCCCGGCCGCCGGGCCGCGCCCGCCGGGGTCGAGCTGCTCCAGGAGCTGGGGGCCCGTGTCGAGCACGCCTTCGCCCGCATGAAGCACTACGAGATCCTTCGCGACTGCCGACAGCGCGGTAGCGGCCTCCATCACGCGGTCCAAGCCGTCGCTCACATGCACAACCTCGCCCTCGCCGTGTGATCAGACAGGCCGCAATCCCACTCTGACCCGCCAGATCACAGCCTTCTTCAACACGCTCTAGCCCGCCCCACGGCCGGGGCGCGCGCGGGCCGGGTCACCGAGCTCGGGTGCGTCCCGGTCGAAGGATTGCCCAGGGGCCGTCGGGACTCGCGCCCTCGCCGGACCGGGGCCGTTCGGGCCTGGCCGGCACGGTTTCGCCGAAGCCGAAGGGGCCGACCAAGTGAGGCGGGGAGCGACCCCGGCCGTTTTCAAGAATCGCCATCGCAGGTGACGGTGGAGCCGTCGCCCATCACCCAGTGAACGGGCGTCACCTGCGCCGTGGCTGTCGCAGTGATGCCGCCGGCAATCGCGGACGCCGCTGCAGTTTCTGGTGATGCATCAGGCGCGAGTGGGTCGATGCGAGCTGTGGGGGTCGCCATTCGGTCAGGCGGTGCGACCCCCGGGTTGGTGAGGGGAGCTGGGCGCGGAGGGAGTGTTGCTGCATCCCGCATTCATTATTGAACGCGTTCAATGATGCTGGCAGGCTGGCATACGCGGGCGCCGATCCGGCGTACTGCCTACATCACGCATGCCATCAAGGGAGCAGGCCGTGGATCCGGACACACCGTGGCGGAACCTGGGAGTTATCGGACTGCGGCTCGTCGACCTGGTGGTCCGATACACCATCACCTTCGCGATCACCTGGGCGGCCGTGTCGGAGTCGATGTCCCCGGACTTCAGGCTCACTGCCTATGATTTCCAGAACCTCTTCATCACGATCGGGATCCCGTCCCTCCTGATCAGCGTCATCTACGGGCTGGTCAGCAAGCGCAACGGTATGGCGTTCCGGGGCCCACTGAGTCTGCTCCTGCTCCTCCCTCTCTGGTACCTGGTCTTCTTCCTGCCACTCCTGCCCATCGCCATCATGGGGCAGTTCTTCTTCGCTTTGTGCGTGATGCGGACACTGCGGGGCCCCTCCCAACTCCGGCGCCTGGCGCGCACAGCGCTCGCGGCTGCAGCCCGTCTCTCCCGTAGCTGGGCATTCCGCAATCGCAGAGCGGCCCCCTGACATCCTGTGCCTCGGTGAAGCGGGGTGGATGGAAGACCTGCGCCCTGTCGGCATGCCTCTGGGCCACCCACCTACGACCTGTCCGAACCGCTGGCGGTCTGCCGCCGGCCTCGCAGTCGTGCCGCCAGCCCGGCCGTTGCGAGCAACGACAGGAAACCCAGTGCCCAGGGGTCGCTCACCCTGCCGCCCAGGGGGAGGTCGAGCGCGTGGTTGACGGCATGGAAGGTGTTCGTGAACACGAAGCCGGCCAGGGCGACGGCGACCGCGTCCCGCCACCACAGGGCGCACAACATCATCAGCCCTATGCCTATCTGGAACACCCCCGCGTCATGGAGGAAGTGCTCGTGGAAGGGCCAGTCGGTAGCCCTCGCAAAGCTTGCCGGCGCCACCCGGGCCCAGATTCCGGCGACCAGCATCGTCACGGCCGCCAGGATGACTGTGATCGCCACGAGCGGCTCCGTCCGCTGCCTCATTGCTCCTCCTGAAGGAATCCGGGTGCGCTTGCGGGTGTTCGAGGCCGCCGGGCCGGGCTCCCGGGTGCGGCCCTGATGACATCCACGAGACGCTCGAACGGCCCGAAGCGTGACAGCCACGACTGTGACCCGGACCACGTGGGTCGACCGCACAGACCGTCGGCAACCGGCTCTCGCGCCTTCCGGCTTTTGGAGGGTGCCTCAGCAGCGCAGCGGAACCACCATCTCCACTTCCCGCTGGCTGTCCTTCAGCGGGTACGGCTCCTCGTAGCCCGTCGGGACGAAGCCGCTGCGGCGGTAGAACGCGATGGCGCGGTGGTTGTCCTCGTGGACGAGGAGGACAAGGCGTTCGGCCGTGGTCTCCTCGCGCGCCCAACGCACGATCTCGTCCAGCATGAGCGCCGCCACGCCGCCGGTCGGGCCCCGGTGGTCAGGGTGCAGCCAGACGCCGACGAGCTTGGCGGTGTCGGGCGAGGGGAGGAATCCGTTCATGACTCCGATCCACGACCCTTTGGGATCGACGGCTGCGACGCCGGCGTTGCAGGGGCTCGCGGCCCGGGTCGTGCGGAACCGCCACTCCGAGTCGGGGTGACCGAGCGCGTCGTCGACGGTTCAAGGTAGGCGAGCGGGGTGTCGCGGAGCATCTCCAGGCGTATGGCCCGGTACGCGAGCCAGTCCTGGGGCCTGTACGTGGTGCAGGGCATAGTCCATGGGCGGGCGATCTTCGCAGGGTGCCACGGCTGTGGCCAGGCCCAGCCGGTCGCCGAGGCCGGGTACTTGGCTGCGATGGCTCGGGTGGGATGCGATGCGCCCCCATGGTGATCTGGTGGAGTTCCGCGGTTGTAGCGTGCGAGCCATGACGCTGAGGACTGGGCCGGGGCACGGCTTTTGGGCACGCAGGTTGCTCGAAGCCGAGGGTGTGGATCCGAACGGACTATGGCTGGACGCGTATGGGCACGTGGAGCGTGGGGTCGCGCTTGCCATGCGCGGGTTCGACTCCGAGCGTCCCGCACTGGTCAACGGTGCGGTCTCGATCGCCTCGGAGATTCTGCGGCGATGGCGTACGCCCCGGCCGGAGCTGGTGGCCGGCCTGGTGCGATGCCTGGAGTTCGGTGGTGCGGAGGCCAGAGGCGATGCGGCACTGGCGCTGGCAGACGTCGTGTCGTCGGATTCCACGCAGGACATCACGTCGGCTGTTCCCGCGCTGATCGCGGCCGCCGACGATTCCTACGACCGGGTCGCCGGGCCGGCGGCACTGGCCCTTGCCCGGCTCGGCCATCCGGGAGTCCTGGATCCGGTACACCGGTGGCTGGCGTCCGGCAGCCGACTCCCGTTCTTCCAGGTGACGTCACTCGGGCAGGTTCTCCAACCGCTGGTGGGACGCGCCGACGAGTTGCTCCCGGACATCCGTCGCATGCTCGTCGACTCTGCCGGCCAGGAGGCACTGCGTTCGGTCTTGAGAGCACTAGCCGCGTGGGGCCCCGCCGCGAGCGAGGCGGTTCCCGAACTTTTGTCGACGCTCGCCACCCGCAACGTCCGATGGGCCTGCGACGTTCTCGGCGCTGTCGGCCCGGCTGCGGCGCCCGCGGCGGACACACTCTGCGGCTTCGTCCACGGCGTGACGCAGCCACCACGCCACGACGGCGGTCGGCTGCCTTCGGACCGCCCACGACGATGGCACGGCACGCAGCACGCGGCGTGGGCTCATTGGCGGATCACTGGTGAATCGAAGGTCTTCATGGCCTTCCTGGAGGACGAGGCATCCCGGGGCCTGGGCTATGCCGACCTCGGCCGCCTGGCAGAGCTGGGGCCGCAGGCGATGCGCTGTGCGAGCGCGCTCCGGCCGTTGCTGGAGTCCTCCGGCCCGTGGACCCGCGTGCGGGCCGCCCATGCCTGGTGGCGGATCACCGGTGACACGGACGCCGCCGTCCCCGTACTGCTGGCGGCGCTGGACCCTCTCGGGTCGGGTGATGCCGACGGGCCTTGTCGCGAGGCAGTCCGGTGCATCGCCCAAATCGGCGCCCCGGCCGTCGCCGCAGCGCCTCTGCTCCAGGCGACGCTGTCGTCCGACCGATGCTTCCCGGCAGACGTCTACCCTGCTGCCCGCGCGGCACTGGCGGCCTTCGACGAGGGCCTCCGCCACAGGAGGACGGCTCTCATGTCGACCCCGAGGCGTCCGACCTCCCATCAGTGAACCCGCCCGCCGAATGGGCTTCTCGGTCACGGCCGGCCCGAGCAGCTGTCGACGTCGGACACCGCGTCTCCGCTGGCGAGCTGCCCACCCGGCGCCACCAGGCCGCCCTGAAGACGAGGAAGACGTGCACGTGATGGCGAAGGCACAGACCTCGCGGGCGCCGCCCCAGCCTGTCGTCCTCGCCGGCGGCCAGCACGTCGACCACATCACCGTGGCTTCCCTCAGGACGTGAGCCGCCCGCATACCTCGGCAGCCAGCCCGTCAGCGGCATCGAGCGCAGCGGACAGTACGTCTGGGGCCGTGCCAAGCATGGCAAACAACCCGTGAGCCCGCTCGGAGAAGTCGGCGGGAGCAGCCGGGAGTCGTCCCGCAGCCTGAACGGCGCCCTTCTCGTTCAACACCCAGCAACCTGCGTGAGCATGCAGGCCCTGCACGAGAAGCCCCACCGCGCGAAAGAGGCAGCCGGCCACGTAGAACGCTTCGCCGCGAGCCGCTCCCTTGCGGGCGTTGGCCAGGCTGAAGGGAGCCTCCCACCGCGCGTTGGCGATCAGCGCGTCACGCAACTGCTCCGGATAACGGCGAGTCTCCTGCTGCAGAGCCCGCAGTTCGCCACCGGGATCAACGAGAACACGCCCAACTGCCACCTCGCCCACATAGGCGTGGGAGTAAACCCCAAGCGGGTGACCGGCCTGAATGCCCACCTCGAAGCGCCCAGCCCGGCATTCTTCCCAGATCCGGTTAACACGGCCCAGATCGCGGTAGATCCAGTCGACGCGGCAGCCGTCGACGGTCAGCCATGCCCCACCGTCCACCCACGGCCCCCAGCCGCCCGGTTCCGTCACCTCGACCTCGACGCCAGTCAGCTCGAACGCGAGGCGGCGCAAGGCGGCAGTGTCCAGCGGCGTCCGGTAGTACAGACCCAAATCGAAATCAGAGTCAGGGCGATGCGTTCCCCTCGCTCGGCTGCCGCCCAGACACACGCCAACCACTCCGCCGACGTCGGTCAACCGATGCGCAATCTCCATCAAACGATCCACAGCCCAGAGTCTGCAGAACCAGATCACTCACTGCGACCACAATTCTCAATACCCTCCATTCTGCGGCCTACCCATCCAGGTGAAGTGCAAAGACGGCCTGGTCCGGCAGGCCCTCACGAGGGCCTGTCCGCACCGGTTCCATGGGCCGCCACCGCGAGACCCTGCCAGGCCGCCCAGCCGTCCAGGCGGGCCGCGTACACCTGCGGGAGCAGTTCGTTGCCCTGTCGGCCGAAGAAGACCCGCAGGGGCAGGTTCTCGGCGTTGACGACCTCAAGGAGCGCCCGGCCTGCGGCAGCCGGGGAGCCTTCATCGAGGTTCTTCACGGCCTCCGCGAAGCCCGCGCGCAGCCCTTCGTACAGCGGGTCGGCCTCGGACTGTACGGCCGTGGCGATCGCGTCGGTGGCGTACGAACCGGGCTCGACGATCGTCACCTTGATCCCGAAGGCGGCGACCTCCTGGGCGAGGGACTCGCTCAGCCCTTCCAGGGCCCACTTGGAGGCGTGGTAGCCACCGCCCATCGGCATCGCGACGACGCCGCCGACCGAGGAGATCTGGACGATGTGCCCGCCGCCCTGGGCCCGCAGCTGCGGCAGAGCGGCCTGGACGACCCACACGGGGCCGAGCAGATTGGTCTCCAACTGGTCCCGCAGCTCGCGCTCGCCCAGCTCCTCGACAGCGCCGAACAGGCCGTAGCCCGCGTTGTTCACGACGACGTCGAGCCGGCCGAACCGGTCCACGGCCGTACGTACGGCCTCGTGGACGGCGGATCTGTCGGTTACGTTCAGCTCCAGCGGGAGCACCGCGGCTCCGTAGGCGGCGACCAGGGCGTCGAGGCGTGCGGCGTCACGGGCGGTGGCGGCGACCCGGTCGCCGCGACCCAGGGCCGCCTCGACGAAGGCGCGGCCCAGGCCGCGGGCGGAGCCGGTAACGAACCAGACTTTGCTCATGGGCGGACTTCCGTTCCTTCAACAGTGGATGCCGCAGTGGCGGCGTACGCCCACCAGACGATGCACCCCGCCCCTCTGTGACACGTCAACCAACCCTGTGACGTGGCACGCACTCGCTCCAACTTCCGCAACACCTTTTGAGGGGCGTTTCGGAAGGCTCAGGCTCGACACTGGGCGGCTGTGATCCAGCGCACGCCGGGTGGTGTCACGTTTGGTGCCGCCCGTCTGTCCCATGAGCGTCACCCAGACCGAACGAGACGGAGGGAGCGCGGGCATGAGAGTTCTGCTGGCGGGTGCGAGCGGGGTCCTGGGGCGGCGGGTCCTTCGCGAGATGGCAGCGGCCGGGCATGAGGTGGCCACTCTGGGCCGGGGAGCGGGCAGTTCGGTCCGTGCCGACCTGCTGGACAGGCAGGCGGTGCTGCGGGCGGTCGACGGGCTGGCCTTCGATGCCGTGGTGCACGCGGCCACCGCGCTGACCGGGAAGTCCATGATGCGACACCAGGATTTGGCCGCGACCAACGCGCTGCGCATCGAGGGCACCGCCCATCTGCTGGACGCCGCCCGGGAGACCGGGGCCGGACGGTTCGTGGTGGAGTCGATGATGTTCGGCTACGGCTACGGAGACCACGGCGATGCCCTGGTGACCGAGCACGGAACGGCCTTCGGCCCGCGCCAGCACGATCGCTGGCTCGAGCGGCATGTCGGGGCGGTGCGCAACAAGGAGGAGCTGGCCTTCACCACCGACGGCATCGACGGCATCAGCCTGCGGTATGGCCTGTTCTACGGCCCCGGCACCACCGACGTCCACCTGGTGCCGATGCTGCGAAGGCGGAAGGTGCCGGCTGTTGCCGATCAGGGGCGGGCGCTGTCCTGGGTGGACGTGGAGGACGCCGCCCGCGCCGTCGTCCTCGCGCTGGAGAAGGGCCGGGCGGGAGAGGCGTACAACGTCGCCGACGACACCCCGGTCGGCTTCGGGGAGCACGTGCGGGCGGTGGCCGCCGCGTTCGGCACGCCACGGCCGATGGCCGTCCCGCTGTGGCTGCTCAGGCCGGCCCCTCTGGCGCACAGCATCATGGCGACCAACCTCCGTCTGTCCAACGCGAAGGCGAAACGCGAGCTCGGCTGGCAGCCCAGCCACCCTGGTGGCGTGGCCGGGGTGCGGGCGCTTGCCCGGCGGCTCGCCGTTCCGGCAGCCTGAGCAGATGATCGATTCCCCGCCCGTCCAGGACCCGTTCTTCGAGCACCGGCGGCTGCTGTTCGCCACCGCCTACCGGATGCTGGGCAGTGTCGCCGATGCCGAGGACATCCTGCAGGACGCCTGGCTCAGCTGGTCGAGCGTCGACCACGCCTCCGTTCAGCAGCCGAAGGCGTACCTGGTGCGCACCGTCACCAACCTGTCGCTGAACCGGCTCACCTCTGCCCGGGCCACCCGTGAGTCCTACGTCGGACCGTGGCTGCCCGAACCGGTACTGACCGGCCCTGACATCGCGGAGAAGACCGACATGGCCGAGACCGTCTCGATGGCAATGCTCGTGGTGATGGAGAGTCTCAGCCCGATCGAGCGCGCCGTCTTCGTGCTGCGCGAAGTCTTCGGCTACTCCCACGCCGAACTCGCCGAGGTGCTGGAACGCCCCGAACCTACGATCCGCCAGATCGCGCACCGGGCGCGCTCCCACGTACAGGCCCGAAGGCCTCGCTTCGACACCGACCGCGCCCAGCGCGACCAGATCACCGAGCGCTTCCTGGCCGCCTGCGCCGGCGGGGACCTGAACGCGATGATGGAACTGCTGGCCCCGGATGTCACCGCCTGGTCCGACGGCGGCGGCAAGGTCACCGCCTCGCGCCGCCCGCTGCACGGCACCTCGGCCGTGGGCCGCTGGCTGCTCGGTGTGCTTGCCAAGCCGGACTCCCAGGGCATCACCCTGAGCGCCATCGAGATCAACGGCGAACTCGGCATCCTCGCCTCCGTCGGCGACACCCCGGTCGGTGCGCTCTCCTTCGACCTGGTCGACAGGCGGATGCAGAACCTGCGCCTGCAGGTCAACCCGGACAAGCTCGCCGGCCTGGACGACGACCGCACCTCCTGAGGCGTCGCTCCGTGACCCTGCTGGGCTCGTGCAGGCCGTCCTGTGCGCACCCGCAGGGTCATCGTCCCGGCGGCGGCCCGTGCCGCACCGGGTCCGAGCGGGAGCCAGACAGGAGTGAATGCGACGTCCGGTTTCCTCAAGTTCTGCGGCCTGGTCGCTGTCGGCAGCCTGTGGTTCATCAGCTCCTGCGGCGCAGCGTTGTTCGGCGAGCCATGCGTTCCGGGCAGGACCAAACCCGGCGTGGTGTGTGCGGACGAAGGCGGGGTCGAGCACACGTATGCGGAGGCCCGAGCGGTCGAGAATCGCGGGCGGCGGCAGATGAAGACCAGCGGGACCACCGTCGCCGTCGGCGTGGGGCTGATCATCTTCGGCGGAACGCTCTCGCGCCGCCCCGGAGCCGCATCTGGATGACGGGCAGTCCTGGGCGGCGCGTGAGAGCCGGGCTCCGACGGCATGGTCGGAGCCCGGCTCTTTGGCGTCGGAGGTGAAGGGCCTGGCGGCTCCGTGGCGCATAGGCCCGACCAGAGAGGTCACCGCAGAACTCGCACTATGTGATGCAGGTCACATTCGAGACTGTCACGTCACCGCACCTTTGCTTGTCCCGTGGATGTCCCCGAAATCGCGACGACTCAACGGAGCGCACAAGATGAACTCGAACCACCGCATCGTCGTTCTCGGTGCCGGCTACACGGGCATGTTCACCGCCATCCGACTGGCCCACCGCACCCGCCGGACCGGCGTGAAGATCACACTGGTCAACCCCTCGAGCCGGTTCGTGGAGCGGCTGCGGATGCACCAGATCGCCGCCGGGCAGAAGCTGGCCGCACACCGGATCCCCGACCTGCTCGCCGGTACGGGCGTCACGTTCGTCCAGGGCACCGCCACCGCCATCGATCCCGAAGCCCGGCACGTCACCGTCGACGGCAGCCTCTCCCTCGGATACGACACCCTCGTCTACGCGCTGGGCAGCTGGACCGACACCGGCAACGTCCCCGGCGCCGACACCCACGCGCTCACCCTCAACAGCCCGGAGATCGCCGGCCGCTTCGCCGCGCGGGCCGCCGAGCTCGCACGGGCCGGCGGCACGGTCACCGTCTGCGGCGGCGGCCTGACCGGCATCGAGGCGGCCACCGAGCTCGCGGAGGCCCACCCCGGCCTGAACGTCACCCTGATCAGCGCAGAGGAGCCCGGCGCGATGATGGGCGACAAGGCCCGCGCGTACCTGCACCGCGCGCTGGACCACCTCGGTATCACCGTGACGTCCGGCGTCCGTGTCGCCCGGGTGCTGCCCGATGCCGTCCAGCTGGCCGACGGCCGCGCGATCCGCTCCGACGCCTGCTTGTGGACCACCGGCGTCAGGGTGTCGCCGCTCGCCGCAGACTCGAAGATCGCCACCGATGGCCGCGGACTGATCCTCACCGACGCCACGCTGCGGTCGGTTTCCCACCCGGAGATCCACGCCGTCGGCGACGCCGCCTCCGTCCGCATGACCTGGGGACAGCTCCACGGCTCCTGCCAGAGCGGGCTGCCGACCGCCCAGTACACCGCCGACACCATCGCCCGGCTGGTACACGGCAAGACCGTCAAGCCGTTCCGCTTCGGCTACTTCCACCAGCCGCTCAGCCTCGGCCGGCGCGACGCGGTCATCCAGTTCACCAGGGCCGACTTCACCCCGGCCCGCTGGCGCCTCACCGGTCGCGCCGCCGTGATGTACAAGGAGCTGGTCAGCGGTAGCCCGCTGATGACGTACCGCTACAGCAAGCGCATGAACATGACCACGTTCGTCTCCAAGGGCGCCACCGCCTCCCTGGAGCCCGCCGTATGACCGCCCTGCCGGCTCCCGGCGCCGTGATCCGCTTCGCACTGCCCGGTGCGCGCCACGGGCACCCCTCGTGATTCGCCTGTCCCGAAGGAGTCCAGCATGAAGATTCTCGTCACCGGTGCCACCGGCGCGGTCGGAGGCCAGCTCGTTCCCCAGCTCGTCGACGCGGGCCACGCAGTCGTCGCTGCCACCACCACCGAAGCCAAGACCGCCCGGCTGCGCGAGGCCGGTGCGGAGCCGATCGTCCTGGACCTGCTGGACGCCACCGCCGTACGCGACGCGGTGCGGCAGGCCCGGCCCGACGTGATCATCCACCAGGCGACCGCGTTGGCCGGAAACCTGAAGCTGCGCAAGGTCGACCGGGACTTCGCGGTCACCAACCTCCTGCGCACACAGGGCACCGACAACCTGCTGGCCGCGGCAGCCGAGTTCGGGGTGCGGCGGTTCATCGCGCAGAGCGCCATGCAGGTGCTGTACGCCCGCACCGGAGGCCCCGTGAAGACGGAGGAGGACCCGATCGACACGCACCCGGCCCCAGGCAGCGAGCGGACCCTCGCCGCGATCCGGCATCTGGAGCAGGCAGTGACCTCCACCCCCGGCATCGACGGCATTGTGCTGAGATACGGCGGCTTCTACGGCCCCGGCACCTCGATCGAGCCGAACGGCGAGCAACTGGAACTTGTACGCAAGCGACAGTTCCCGGTGATCGGCGGAGGCGGCGGGGTCTGGTCGTTCACCCATGTCGCGGACGCGGCCGGATCCGCGGTGGCCGCCGTCGAAGCCGGTGCGCCGGGCATCTACAACATCGTGGACGACGAGCCGGCGCGGCTGGCCGAGTGGCTTCCGGAGCTGGCCCGGGCCGCCGGGGCCAAGGCGCCCATGGATGTCCCGCGCTGGGTGGGCCGCCTGCTGGCCGGCGAATTCATCGCCGTGGCCTCGACGGAGATCCGCGGCGCCTCGAACGCGAAGGCGAAGAAGGAGCTCGGCTGGACCCCGCGCTACGCCTCCTGGCGTCAGGGTTTCACGGAGATGCTGCGACGCTGATCCCAGGCCGCCTCCGCACAGCGGGGCGAACTGGTGCGCGCGGCCGCGACGCTGGTCTGGGGCGCCCCGGGACAGCGGAGGGACCTGGCCGTGCCCCGGCCGCGTCGCTCGGCCCCGCCGCAGCTCGACTTCCCGCAGGTCCGTAACGGACTCGACTACCTCACCAGCGTCGTCGAGCATCTCGACGAACTGACTCCGAGGTGGGGCCCCGGAGGGTGAAGCACGCCGTCCTTCACCTCCAGGCCGCGGTCGAGGTCCTCTTCAAGGCCCGCCCTGCTCGCCGAGCACTGGACCCTCGTCTTCACCAACCCCGGCCACGCCACCCGCAAGGCCCTCGACGAGGCCACCCTCGCCAGCGTCTCGCCCGACACGGCCATCACCCGGCTGCGGAACATCGTCGGCGTCGAGATCTCAGAGAAGGAGGAGAAGGCGCTCACGAAGCTGACCGCGGACCGCAACAAACTCCAGCACTTCGGATTCACCGACAACGCCCGCGCGGTCGAGGCCTGCGCCGGTGAGGTGCTCGACTTCCTCATCCGGTTCATCGACATCGAACTGCAGCCCTACCTCGAACCTGCGGACCAGAAGGAGACCAAGCGCAGTCTGAGGGATCTGCGCGAGGGGCTGGGCAGCATCAACTCCTACGTCGAGAAGCGGATGAACCGGCCGCCGACGAACTGCGCGAGGAGGGCGTCGAGAGCACCACCATCGAGTGCCTCGTCTGCGAGAAGGTGACGCTGGCCCTGGACGAGGCTCCTCCGGTGCCGCCGGCCGGCGACGGCGACTTCGCCACCTGCCGCTTCTGTTCCAGCTTCTTCGAGCTCGGAGACCTGCCCACACACTGGCTCCTGGCGAACGGCCAGGACGGATCCTCGTACAACTTCATCTGCCACTGGTGCGATGAGGGAACCCTCGGCACCGACGTCCGTGTCCGCAGCGAGCCCGAGCCGTCTACTTCTGCTTCGCCTGCTCCCACATCGCCAAGGAGATTGCGCCCTGCGACGGGTGCGGCAAGCCAATCGACGTCTCGGTCGAAGGTCCCGCGCCGCTGTGCCGCCCGTGCGGGGACGTGTGGGAGACCGATCCCGAGCCGGAGTTCGAGCTGCCCTACGAGGGCCCGGCGGACTACGGATTCCCGGACGAACGGCAGTGACCGCAGCAGAGATCACCCGAAGCACCAGAGAAGGAGGCGGATCACGAGCCGAATCCGCCAGGTGCACCAGCTGGGCCGGCACCTGACGGAGGTCGCGTCGTCCCCGTGGAAGAGTCGTGACGACCACCTTCGAGACGGCGCCCCCGGGCGAGGTGGCCTTGCCGAAGACCGTCGTCACGCCGACGCCCCCGGCCACCGACGAGTGCCAGGCCCTTTTTGAGCGGTGGGCCGAGCGGCGCGGTGTCGACGCGGCCCGCCGTCTTGCCGAGGCCGAGGACCTGGCCGACGCCGTCGCCGTCGAGATCACCCTCCCGACAACTCCGTCCCCACCTACGACAAGAGCTGGCGGGTCTGGCCGCGGTTCTGCGCCGCCTCCCGGCTGCCCGAACTGGAGGATTCCCGCGGTGCACTGGTCGCCTTCGTGGCGTGGATGCTGCGCGAGGGCCAGCAGAACGGGCAGGGCTACGCTCCCAACTCCGCCCCCACCCACCTCGCCGCTGCCGTCGTCGGACTGCGTGAGCGCTGCGTGGCGGTGTCCGACGATCGGCACCCGGCGGCGGCTGACCTATAGCCGCCAGGCGCTGACGCCCCTGGCCCACCTGACCTGCAACCACGCCTTCGCCGAGCTCGCAGCCAGATTCCGCGTGGGACGGCCCCCAGCCGTACCGCCGCGCGAAGTCAAAAACCGCGTTGCGGAGGAACGTCTGATCGCACAAGGCGGACTCGCGCGGCTGGTATGCGGCCGGGCAGGTAGACGAATCCGTTGCCGTTGTCGAGGAGCAACCCCTCATCGATGCCGTCCACGGACCAGAGATCAACCGGCCCACGGGTGTTGTTGATCTGAAGGAAGAACTCTGCTTCCTCCTCGCCCCGACAGAGGAAGATCCCCTCCACCTCAGGTCGGCGGCTGCCGGCGATTCCCGGTGCGGCGCTCATCCGGGCCCAATCCAGGCCATGCTGTGCGATCGACTGCCGATTGAGCACGGAAGAAACGTGAATGTGGTTCGACGTATCCAACACGCCAGGAGTATAGGAGGCAGTGAGGCTTACGCCTCAGGTTGAGGCGGTCAGCTCTAGGGTGAGGACAGCCTTGACGAGGTCGGTGATGCGGGTGGTGCTGCAGCGGAGCTTCCGCAGCAGGCGCCAGGACTTGAGGGTGGCCATGGCCTGTTCGCCGAGTGCGCGGATCTTCGCGTGGGCGCGGTTGACAGCCTTCTTCCCGGCGGAGAGCTTGTTCCAGCGGCCGCGGAAGGGGGCGCGGACAGCGGGGCCGGAGCCCTGGTACGCCTTGTCGGTCCAGCACCGGATGCCGCCGGTGTTGAAGGCGTTGAGCAGGCCGTGGGAGCGGGCTTCCCTGATGTCGTGGACCGCGCCCACCAGAGCCGGCGAAGCCCGGATGAGCTTCCCGAACGGGTCGGTGAGGACTTGGACGTTCATGCCGTGCTTACGGTGCTTGCCGGAGTAGAAGGGGCGGTCGGCCGCGATGCGGTCGATGGGCGGCAGGGTTCCGTCCAGGATCACGAACGCCTTGCGTGTGGCAACCGTCATAGCCTGCTGGAGGGTGGGGCGAGGACGGCCAGGACGTCCACGGCCTCGGTGACGTAGCGGTGGGCGGTGGCCAGGCCGACGCCGAAGCCGGCCACGAGTTGGGCGAAGGTGTGACCGCAGCGCAGGTGGGCCAGGGTCATCAACGCCTGTCGGCCGCAAGTGAGTCGACGCCAGCGGGTGCCGATCCGTCGCCGTCGAGCGGTCAGCTCCCGCCGCAGCAGCCGCAGTGCGGAAGTGGACAGGTCCAGTCCGGACGGGCACACAAGCAAGCGAAGTTCCTGGCAGCGAAGGTTGATCTTGGTCGACAACCCGTCTACCAGGAGCTTCGTCGTTATGCCACGCCAGCCCCAGCGATCCCAACCATGTTGGAAAAGGCTCAGTCTCGTCGACGGCTGAACCGTCCCCTGTGAGGGCGAACGCCGACCTGCCCGCAGACACCAGCCTGCCCACCCGGTCCGGGGTGGCGGACTTGCCCACTGCGGCCACGGCGTCGGCCGATACCCCGCCCAGTCGTGCTGCCCGCGCCGAGGTTGGAGAGGCCAACCCAGGTGAGCCCGCCAAGCCCCAGGGCCACCGCCAAGGACAGGCACACCATGCGGATGCTCCCACATCGCCGTTGTGACGGGTCCTGCCGTCGGTGGAAGAGCGACTTCATCGCTTTCGGCCTCCTTCGTTGAAGTGACTGACGTGGAGACCACGTTCGGCCGAGGGCCCGAATGTCCGCTGTCCAGCGCCGCGAAAGCCCAGGTCAGCCGTTGGACAAGCCGCGTTGTCCCCGGACACGGCCGGGATGTCCGCTCTCATGGATCCCGATCGACCGTCGCTGTGGACGGTGTGGTCTGGAGGCTGCGGCGGTGGTGGCGGGGCATTCTGGGTCGGCAGCCTGAAGGTGCTGGGGTCGGCGGTACGGACGAGCTCGGGAGGCGGACGGTGGGCCAGGCCACGCTTGTGGGGGAGCAGTTTCTCGAACCGGAGGTCGACTTCTACGGGCTGTGTCTGCAGGACGCCGATCTGTCCGTGGTGCCCGACCCATACCCCGCGGCCCGGGTGATGGAGGGGTTCGTGCACGCCCGGCCGGGACGGATGGATGTCGAGAGCGCGGCGCATACCCATACCGCGGTCATGACCGCGCAGGTGTGGGACGCGGAGCCTCCCGTCGACGACACGCGGGCCTGGGACGAGCAGGCCGAGACCACGGTGCGCTGCCGGACCGGGAATCTGCAGGTGGGGGGTGACGTGCGGGCCGATCGCTCAGGAGATCGAACTCGGCACCCCCGGCACCGAATGGAACGTCCGCCTCTGCAGTGCCGGGAGAGCGGAGGCGGCCAAGGCCGTCGAGGAGGAAGGCGTCGCCGAGGGCATCGAGACCTACCTGGTGCAGTTCTGGCCGACAGCCTGAGCCCCGGGCCCGGGGCTCAGGAACGGGAAAGACGCGGACATGATCTTCCCCAGACCGTGGGCGCGTCAGGAGACGGTCACGTAGAAGCCGTCGTCCATGCCGTGGATGATCCGGTTCAGTTTCGTTGCCACGTCGCCGGCCCTAGGCCGAGTGGGTATCCCTGATCGAATGGTTTTTCGGCCCGCCGGACTCCGGGACCTCTGGGGCGAACCGTGGTGATTCCGGTAAGGCATCGTCACAGAACCGTGAAGCAGCTGCGCGAAGCTGGGAACCACCTCAGCGCAGTTCGCGCGCTGTCATCGGGGGGAGTACCGCCATGAGTTCCGTTCGCAGAGCCGCCTTCGTCCTCGTCGCCGTGTCCGCGCTGGCCCTGACCGCCTGCGGGCCGTCCGAGGACGGTGCCGCGGGCGGCGCCGATGTGCCGGCCACGACTCCCCCCGCCTCCACGTCCCCGTCCGCGCCGGGCAAGCCGTCCACGCCCGCCAAGCCCTCGACGTCGGGCAAGCCGTCGACGCCCGCCAAGCCGTCCACGCCGGGCAAGCCGGCCTCGCCGTCCACGGATCCGGACTACGGCGTCTTTCCCTGCAGCACCTACGACGTGACGTTCGCCGCGAACCTGGCGGAGCCCACGACCAGCAGCTACCTGCTGAAGGTCACCAACAAGAGCGGGAAGCCGTGTCGGGTGCTCGGCCACCCCATCGTGACCTTCGGTGACCTGGACGGGCAGGCGACGCAGCGCGGCACCGCCCCGGGCATCGAGGACGCCATCCGGCTCGACCCCGGCGAGTCCGCCTACGCGGGGCTCATGGGCGGTCTGAAGGACGCCAAGAGCAAGACGGTCTCGTCCATCGCGATGACCATGGACACGGAGTCCGACCTGACGCAGGTGCCGCTCAAGGCCTCGACGCCCGGCTTCAACGTCTCCGAGAGCAACTCCGTCACCGCCTGGATGGACAACGCCGAGGACGCGCTCAGCCTGTAGTCGGGAGCGGCCCGCCCGGACGGCGGTTGTGGAGCCCGGTTCCCCGCGCTCGACGGCCGCCGTTCAGCGTCCGTCCAGGACCGTGGCGTACGCCGTCTCCCGGACCTCCCGGTCCGGGTGCCGCCGCAGCGTCATGACGGCCGCACGGCAGGGCTCCGGCCATCCCAGGCGGGTGCCGAGGGCCGAGGCGAGGGCGGCGGCGAGGAGGCCTTCCACGAGCCCGCCGCCGTCACCCAGGACCCGCACCGCGTTCAGCGCGGCGCCGGGGTCGGCGGGCGGAGTGCCGTACCGGTGTGCCTTCTCCAGATCCTCGGCCACCCGGGCCGCGAGAACGGGGCGTTCCTCGATCGCGGCGGCCAGCTCACGCAGCGGGAGCAGCAGGTCGGGCTCGGGCGCCTCCAGGTCGATCGCCCGTACGAGGACGGCGGTGCGGGTGGCGGCGACGGCCGGCTCGGCCGCCAGCTGCCGCGCCAGGGCCGTGCACATCCGGTGGTCGTGGATCGACGAGCCGACGAGGGAGTGCAGACGACGGCGGGCCGGCAGATCCCCGTCGCGGCCTCCTCCCTCCGGCTCCCCGGCCGCGACGAGCGCAAGAAGCCGGTCCACGACGTCGTGCAGAAGGCTGCCGGGCTCCGCGCCGCCGACCGGGTGGGGGAGTCCGGACCGGGCGAGCTCCGTCAGCCAGTAGCCCGCCCGATCGGTGGTCAGCGGCGAGGCGAGGTCCGTGTAGACGTGGACGAGGGTCGCGCCGGCCGCCGGTGTGTACTGCGCCCAGTCGCGGAGACCGAGCAAGGCCCTCTCCGCCACCTGTTGCTCGGGTACGTGGACCAGTCGGGCGACGAGTTCCCCGTACCGCGACCGGTGGGCCGGGGCCAGGTCCGCCGGGTCCAGGCCCAGGAGCGTGCGCCGGGCGGCGTCGGGCCCGTCGGCGGCCGCCGCTTCCAGCAGGGCCCACATCTCCTCGGCCGGCAGCAGCGTCGGGGTCAGGCCGACGACGGTGGCGTGCACGTCCGGATGGATGCCCGGGGTGCGGGCCACGGTGGACAGGAGCGCTGTGGCGGCGGCCGGGGGCAGATGGCGGGCGGCGAGCCGGGCGGCCGCCTTCCTGACGGTGACCTTCACCCCGTTCTCCCGGGTCAGTACGTCACGGAGCAGGGCGGTGACCTGGCTGGGCCGGGAGTGTGCGGCGGCGCGGGCGGCGGCGGACCAGGCGGCCGCGGCCTGGTCGTCGCCCGCATGGTCGAGCAGGGCGCCGAGGGCCGCGGCCGGGTCGTCGGTGTGGGCGGCCGCGTCCAGGGCCGCCGCCCTCAGAGAAGGCTCGACAGGGGTGGTCGCGGACGCCGCCATGTTCTCGTGCGCGGCCACGGTCGGCATCGGGGCGGTGTACCGCTGGAGCAGGGCCCTCCCGTAGGCCGGCACCGGGGCCACCGTACGGAGCAGCGCGGCACGTTCGTCCAGACCCCGGCCGTCATCGGCGACGACGGACGCGGCCAGCCGGACCGCGGCCTCCTGCTGCCGGGGCAGCCACCGGTCGGCGTAACGGAAGGGAGGCAGCGGCCGGGGACCGCCGGCCGCGGGGAACCGCCCGCCCGGGAGCGGTGTCTCGGGCAGGGCGCGGTCCAGCAGGTCGGTGCGTTCCGAGGCGAGTACGGCGAGCACCTGGGGCACGAAGGCCGCGGACGGTTCCCGCGCCAGCAGCGCGGCCGCGCGGTCGCCCCGGGTCGCCGGGTCGGCCAGCCAGGCCGCGGCGACCTCGCCGAACACCCCGTCCGGGCAGGTGCGCAGGGCCTGTTCGAGACGGTCCTGGAGTTCCGGGATGCGATGCGCACGCCGTCCGGCGGATCCGACGAGCGCCAGCAGGGGCATGACGTCGCCACGGGCGACGGCGCCGTCCAGCCACGGCCCGAGGACGCCGAGCAGGACCCCGGCTCCGCCGCCCCGCACCACGGGGCCCAGCCGACCGAGTTCCAGCGTCCCGGTGTGAGCGGTCAGCGCTTCCACGAGGAGGACCGCACTGCGCGCGGCAGCGGAAGCGGGGGCGTCGGCAGGCGCGTTCGCGGCGGCGGAGAGCAGGGTCACCGCCAGCGTCCGGATCGTGTCCCGGGTCCTGGGCGAGCAGTCCCGGGCGCCCAGCGCATCCAGGCACAGCCGCTCCAGGGATTCGGACCCGGTGCGGCCCCCGGCGAGAGCCCCGGCCCCGAGGGCTGCCACGAGAAGCGGTGCCGACAGTTCGGCGACGGCGGACAGGGCCTCCTCGCGTACGGGGTCGCGCTCGTGGGTGAGCCGGCCGGCGGCCAGCGCGAGCACTTCCGCCACCTGTCCAGGATCACTGGTGTGACCGGCGTTGACGACCAGCTGGTGCCAGAGCACCCCGCGCTCGTCGGCGTCATCGGTACGCAGTGCCGCAAGGAGTTGTGGACGGGCCTCGGCGGCCGGGAGCAGGGCGAGCAGGCCCCAGGCGTCCCAGCGCAAGTGGCGCTCGGCGCGGGCTTTCTCGAGCGCGGCTCGGACCCGGGTGTGCCGCTCGGCGGCCGGCAGCAGGGCGAGCACCCCTGGGTGGGCGTGCAGCTTCCTGCGCGGATCCCCGGCGTCGAGGACGGCGTCCACGAAACCGGGCCGGCGCGCCGGCGGCACGGACCGCAGCAGAACGCCGAAGGCCTCCCGGCTGAACGACCGGGCCCCGAGACCGGGCAAGGACGGCGGATCCGCCGCCACCAGTTGCCGCATGACCGCACGGCCGGGTGTCCGTTCCCATCGCCCGGCCGTGCGGCCCGGATCGGCGAACCAGCGCGCGACGCGCTCGGCGTCGACCGCGACGAGCTCGCCGAGCCGGTCGTGCACCGGATCGGGCAGGTCGTCGGGGCCGTACCGCTCAAGCAGGCCGAGCACCCGCTCCGGTGCGGCGGGCAGGGCGGCGGCGATCCCGGTGGCATGTCGCCTCCACCAGAGCGTGCGCAACCGTTCGGGGGACCCGGCGAGTTCGCGTTCCGCATGGTCGAGGACGGCGACGGGATGGCGGACGGCCAGCGTGCTCCAGTCCTCGAACGCGAGCGTCCCGGCGAGTTCGGGCAGCAGCCGCGCGGTGAACCCCGTCGAGCACCCCGGCAGCAGACGGGCCGCGTCCCGGTCGCCGTACTCCGAGCGGACCCGGAGCACCAGCCGTTCGGCGAGCTCGGAACGGCGCCCGTCACGCAGCAGCCGTGCGAGGTCGGCGCGGACCACGGCGGGCGCGTCGTCGTACGCGGCTTCGACAGCGGCGTCCGCGACGGGCAGCCGCCGCGCCCCGCGCAGCGCGTACCGACGGACCACGGGGTCGGGATCACCGAGCCGGGCGGCCAGATGCTCCGAATCTCCGGCGGCCAGGGCCGCGAGCGCGGCGAGACGACGCTCGTACGCGCCCCGCGCGTCCAGGGCGGTGAGCAGAGGACGTAGTCCGCCCCGGGAGGCGAGCCGGTGAGCGGTGACGGCGGTGAACCGGAGCCGGGCGGCGTGCGGCAGGGGTTCGAGGGCGGCGAGCAGCTGGTCGGCAGTGGAGATCATCGCGGGCATTGTGCGCGAGGGCGTGTCCCCGCCTCCACCGATTATCGGGCTGACCGATTATCGGGCCCGACCGCTCATCGGGCCGATAAGCGGTCGGGTGGGAGGTCGGGTACGGGAACTCAGGGCGCGCTCCTGGCGGCCGAGGTCCGCCACAGCCGGACGGCGACCGCGCCGGCCAGTGCGGTCCCGAGGACCGCCCAGGTGGCCGGGTGGGTCCACACGGCCGTGTCCAGCTGCCGCGCGAGGACGAAGACGCCCATCACGACGACGAACCAGCCGAACGCCGTGCGCAGTGCGTCCTGCGGGATGCGCCCCGCGAGCCGTCCGCCCACGACACTGCCGACCACGGCCGCCGCGGTCACGGTCAGGGCCAGACCCCAGTCGATCCCGACGCCCGCGAGGTGCCCCGCGAGCCCCGCGAAGGAGTTCATCGCGATGACGAGGAGCGAGGTGCCGACCGCGATGCCCATCGGCAGCCCGGCGATGAGGGCGAGCGCCGGGACGACGAGGAATCCGCCCCCCGAGCCGACCAGGCCCGTCACGGCACCGACGGCCAGACCCTCCACCGCGATGTGCCGCGGAGGGAGATCGCCGGGGCTCCGCCGCGTCTCCCGGCCGCCCCGGGGCCTGCGGAGCATCGCGACCGCCGTGGCCAGCATCATCAGGGCGAAGGCGACGAGCAGGGCCGTGCCCGGGATGTACTCGGCGAGCCGCCCGCCGCCGTACGCACCGGCCATGCTGAACCCGCCGAAGAGCAGCCCGGTCCGCCATCGGACCCGGTGGGCGCGCGCGTGGGGGACCAGCGCGGCGAGGCTGGTGACGCCGACCACGAACAGGGAGGTGGCGATCGCCTCCTTGGTGTCGAGCCCGGCCAGATAGACCAGGATCGGCACCGTCAGGATCGAGCCGCCGCCCCCCAGGGCGCCGAGGCTGACGCCGACGAGCAGGGAGGCGGCGACGACCAGGGCGGTCACGAAGAGCTCCGCAGCTCCGCGATCACCGTGCGGATGTCGGGGCGCGGCCCACGGTTGTACGGCAGCTTGGAGAGCAGCACGCCCATGGCGCAGGAGTTGCTGAGGGCCGCGTAGGTCAGGCCGGCTCCGATCGCGGTGCCGATCAGGTGCGCGCCCGGAACGAACACTCCGACGAGTCCGGTGATCAGGACGGTCGAGCCGGCCACGAGCCGGACCTGGCGCTCCATGTCCCACCGCTCGGGCCCACGGTTGACCGGCGCGCCGGCGGTCTCCCAGGCGACGATGCCGCCCTCCAGGACGCGGAGGTTCGGCAGGCCGGCCTCGGCGAGGGCCTTCTCGGCCTGCGTGGCGCGCTGTCCGGAGCGGCAGACGAGGACGACGTCCTCGTCGAGGTGGGTCAGGAGCTCGGTGCGGTGCTCACGGAGGGTGTCGAGCGGCACGTTGTACGAGCCGGGAATGTGCGCCGTACGGAACTCACCCGGCGTGCGCACGTCGAGCAGGCGCGGGGCGCGCCCTTCCTGGACGAGTCGGTGCAGGGCGGCGGGAGCGAGGGAGGGGGTGGGCGCGGAGGTGGCGCTCATGGAAATCCACTTCGAGTCGGTCGGATATACCGAGGGGGGTATGTAAAAGGGTGCGAGGGGCCCAGGGCTCTTCGGGGACGCAGGCGCCGATGGGCTCAGACGCCGATGGGCTCTGGCGCCGAGGGGTTCAGGCGTCGATGGGTTCAGACGCCGATGGGTTCAGGCGTCGATGGGTTCAGGCGTCGATGGGCTCAGGCGTCGATGGGCTCGGCCGCCGACGACTCCGTCAGCGCCCAGGCGGCGTAGCCGCCCAGGATGTCGGAGACGTCCTGGAAGCCGCGCTGCCGCAGCAGGCTCGCGGCGATGGAGGAACGGTGACCGCCGGCGCAGTGCACGACCAGGGGCCGGTCGGCGGGCAACTCGTGTGCACGGTAGGGAAGTTCGCTGAGCGGGATGTGCAGGGCGGACTCGACGAAGCCGTTCGCCTCGCGCTCGCCGCAGGTGCGCACGTCCACGACGACCGGCGGCCGCTCGCCCGCGAGGGCGGTGCGCAGGTGCGCGGCGGTGATCCGGCTCGCGGGGGAGACCTCGCCGGCCAGTGCCTCCAGGGCGTCCTCGGGGTTGCGCAGATAGCCGGCGACCCGGTCGAAACCGATCCGGGCGAGGCGGGTGACGACCTCCTCCTCCCGGTTCTGCGGCGCCATGACGACCAGCTCGGCGGCCGGGTGGAGAACGGTGCCCGCCTGCTCGGCGAAGCGGCCGTCGGCGGGCACGTTCACCGCGCCGCGCAGGTGCCCCGCCGCGAACTCCTGCGGGTCGCGGGCGTCCACCACGATCGCGTCACCGGCCCGCAGCTCGGTGAACTCGGCGAGGGTCAGCGGACGGGGGGCCGAGGCGTCGTAGCGGGCCCGGTCCCTGCGGTTGAGCTCGGCGTCGTACGCGAAGTAGCCCGGCGCGGCCGACTGGCCGGCGGTGACCAGGGCGACGAACTCCTCGCGGCTCATCGGGGCGCAGGCGTAGTTGGTGGCCCGCTGCTCGCCGATCGTCGACTGCTTCTCCGTCGACAGGTTCTTGCCGCAGGCCGAGCCGGCGCCGTGCGCGGGGAAGACCCGCACCTCGTCCGGCAGCCCCATGAGCTTGTTCTGCACGCTGTCGTGGAGCATCGCGCCGAGCTCCTCGGCGGTGACGCCCACCGAGGCGAGCAGGTCGGGCCGGCCGACATCGCCGATGAACAGCGCGTCGCCGGTCAGGACGCTGTGCGGCACCTCGTCCTCGGCCCGCTCGTGCACGAGCACGCTGATCGACTCCGGCGTGTGGCCGGGTGTCTCCAGGATCTCCAGCGTGACGTCGCCGAGGGAGATCCGCTCGCCCTCGGCGAGCTTGCGGATCGGGTATTCGGTCTCGGCGTGCCGGCCGTAGCCGATCCAGGCGCCGGTCTCGTCCGCCATCTCCAGATGGCCGGCGACGAAGTCGGCGTGGAAGTGGGTGTTGATCACGCCGACCACCGTGAATCCGTGGGCGGCGGCGTCGGCGAGGTATTCCGAGACGTCCCGGCGGGGGTCGACGACGACCGCCTGCCCGGTGCGCTCGTCGGCGATCATGTACGACGCCTGGGAGAGACAGTCGAGGTAGTACTGGGCGAAGAACACGGCAGCCCCTTCACGCATCGGGGGGATCCCTTGCCAGGTAGATACCCCCCTGGGTATTTACATGCTCGACCGTAAGCAAGGTGCCGCAGCAAAGTCAAATACCCCCCCGGGTATCCATGACCGCAGGGAGGTATGTGCCTCGGTGTCGCCGACTAGACCGGCTTCGCCTCGGGTCCTACGCCGAGGACTCGGTCGAGGTAGGGGTTGGCGAAGACGCCGGTGGGGTCGAGCGTGTCGCGCAGGGCCGTGAAGTCGTCGAAGTGTGCGTACCGCGGGCGCAGGCGCTCCGCGTCGAGGCCGTGCATCTTGCCCCAGTGCGGGCGTCCCCCGTACGCGCCGAGGATCGACTCGCACGCCTCGAAGTACGGGGCGTAGGGCATGCGGTGGTACTGGTGGAAGGCGATGTAGCAGCTGTCGCGGCCGTACGCGGTGGAGAGCCAGATGTCGTCGGGGGCGGCGAAGCGGACCTCCAGCGGGAACGACACCTTCGCGTCGTGCGTGTCGATGCACTGCTTGATCTCCCGCAGGGCGTCGACGGCGTGCTCGCGGGGGATGGCGAACTCTCCCTCGTGGAAGCGCACGTCACGCGGTGAGGCGAAGATCCGGTACGACAGGTCCGACCACTCGCGGGTGGACATCGCCCGGGCCGCGAACCGGGTGATCGGGGGAACGAGCCCGGGGTAACGGGTGCCGAGCCGGTTGAGTCCCTCGAAGCCGAGACCGCTGACGGTCTCGTCCAGGCGGCGCGCGAGGGCGCCGAGGGGCTTCAGCGGGGCGTCGGCCGGCTGCCGCCGGAAGCGGCGGGTGAGGGTCGTCGTGCTGTGCGGGAACCAGAAGAACTCGAAGTGGTCGTTGGTGTCGGCGAGTTCGTGGATCCGGTCGAGGGTCTCGGCGACGGGCATCGCGGCGTCGTGCGCATGCAGGGCGAACAGTGGCACACAGCGCAGGGTCACCGCGGTGATGACACCGAGCGCGCCGAGTCCGACCCGGGCGGCGGCGAAGAGCTCCGGCCGCTCGTCGGGCGAGCAGGTGACCAGCGACCCGTCCGCGAGAACGAGTTCGAGCGCGCGCACCTGGGTGGCGATGCCTCCGAAGCGGGTTCCGGAGCCGTGCGTGCCGGTCGAGATGGCCCCGGACACGGTCTGGCGGTCGATGTCGCCGAGGATCTCCATGGCCAGGCCGTGCTCGGCGAGCAGCGGGTTCAGCCGCCACAGCGGCATGCCGGCGTCGACCGTGACGAGGCCGGTCTCCCGGTCCACCGACCGCAGGCCCGCCATGCGGTCCAGGCGCAGCTGGACGCCCGGGGCGACGGCGACCGGGCTGAAGGAATGGCCTGCGCCGATCGCCTTCACCCGGTGGCCGTCCGCGGCCGCGCTCCGTACGGCGTCGGCCACCTCGGTGGCGTCCGCCGGATGCAGAACGCGCACGGGACGCGCCTGCTCGTTTCCCGCCCAGTTGCGCCACACGCTGGTCATGACCGGAGTCCTCTCGGGTGGATCGACAGCGGCCGCGGCCCGGTCCGGGCGGCGGTTCCCGGCAGAGTGGACTTGGACAACCGTCCAAGTCAAGGGTCGAGGACGCTTGACTTGGACGGTTGTCCAAGGGACGGTTGCGGGGCCGAGCAGGTCTGGAGAAAGGCCACAGGGTCATGGCACAACAGCCGCATGTCACACGGACGACGCCCGCTCCGCACCGACTCGGGAGCCCACCGTCACCGGCCGGTTCCCCGGGCCCCTCGGGCTTCCCGAGCCTTGCCGGGCTTCCGAGCCTCCAGGAGGCGACGGCCGCCCTCCAGCCGCCGTTCGCCGTCGTCGACCTCGGGGCCCTGCGCGCCAACGCCACGCAGATGACCCGGCGCGCCGGCGGCAAGCCGATCCGGCTCGCCAGCAAGTCCCTCCGCTGCCGCGCCCTCATCGGCGACACCCTCCGCCTCCCCGGGTTCAGCGGCATCCTCGCCTTCACGCTCCCCGAGGCGCTCTGGCTCGCCGAGGACCACGACGACGTCCTCGTCGGCTACCCCTCCGTCGACACGGACGCACTCGGGCGCCTGGGAGCGGACGAGCGGCTCGCCGCCCGCGTCACCCTCATGATCGACTCCATGGAGCACCTGGACCTCGTGGCCGACGCCATCGGTCCGACCGGCCCCACGGTCCGCGTCTGCCTCGACCTCGACGCCTCGCTGCGCCTGGCCGGCGGACGCCTCCACCTCGGCATGCGCCGCTCGCCCCTGCACGCACCGCACCAGGCCCGGGACCTGGCCCTGGCCGTCGCCGCCCGGCCGCGTCTCCGGCTCGTCGGCGTCATGTCGTACGAAGGGCAGATCGCCGGCATCGGCGACAACCAGCCCGGCTCCCGGGTCAGCCGTACCGCCGTCCGGTTCATGCAGAAGCTCTCCACCCGCGAACTGCGCGAACGACGCGCCGCCGCCATCCGGGCCGTACAGTCCGTGACAGCCCTGGAGTTCGTCAACGGCGGAGGCACCGGAAGCCTGGAGAACACCTCCGCCGAACCGGCCGTCACGGAACTCGGTGCCGGCTCCGGCCTCTACGCACCGACCCTCTTCGACCACTACCGCAGCTTCCGGCCGCACCCCGCCGCCCACTTCGTCCTTCCCGTCGTACGCCGTCCCGGCCCGCACCACGCCACCGTCCTCGGCGGCGGCTGGATCGCCTCCGGCGCCCCCGGCACCGACCGGCTGCCCGTGCCCGTGTGGCCGACCGGCCTGCGACTCATCGCCCGGGAAGGCGCGGGCGAAGTCCAGACGCCCCTCACCGGCGACGGGGCGGCCGGCCTGCGGATGGGCGACCGCGTCTGGTTCCGCCACGCCAAGGCCGGCGAGCTGTGTGAACGCGTCAACGAGCTCCACCTCGTCGACGGCGACCGCATCGTCGACGTCGTACCGACCTACCGGGGCGAGGGCCGGGCCTTCCTGTGACCGGCCGCTCGCCGGGCCGCCCTGATCACCGGCCGGCGGAGCCGCTGGGATACGTTGATCCGGTTCACCGCCCCACCCCGTCGATGGAGACGCCATGACCCGCCGCTCAGCCGACGAGCGCCGTGAGCAGCTGGTCGAGGCGGCCATCCGCGTGATGATCCGCGACGGCGTCGCCAAGACCACCACCCGCGCCGTCGTCAGCGAGGCGGGACTTCCCCTCGGAGCCTTCCACTACTGCTTCCGCTCCAAGGAGGAGCTCCTGCACAGCGTGATCGAACGCATCACCCTGAGGAGCGTCACCCCCGCCACCGCGTCGCCGGCGGAAGGCTCGACGCGCGACATCATCTTCCGCACGCTGCACGCCTACTGGGACCAGGTCCGCGAGCGGCCCGCCGAGCACATGGTCACCTACGAGCTCACCCAGTACGCCCTGCGCCAGCCCGGTCTGGCCGACGTCGCCCGCCGCCAGTACCAGCACTACCTCAAGGTCTACAGCGACCACCTGGAAGCCATCGCCGACCTCGCGGGCTTCCGCTGGACCGTGCCGCTCCCGGCCCTGGCCCGCTACGGTCTGAGCGTCATGGACGGACTGACCCTGAACTGGCTGATCGACCGCGACGACGACCAGGCCGGGGCGGCCCTGGACGAGTACGCCGAACACCTCAGCGGAGTGGCCGCGCCCCGGACCCCCGGCCGGTAGCCGAGCCGCCCGCGTCACCCGGTCACCCCTGGGGCGCGGCGGCTCGATTCCGCTGGTAGTGGGTCCGGCCCTTGGCGGAGTTGCCGCAGGTGGCCATGGAGCACCAGCGGCGCCGGCCGCCCCGGGAGCTGTCCAGGAACAGCCAGCCGCACCGCCGGCCGGGGCAGACGCGGGCGCGTTCCAGCGGCAGCGCCCGGAGCAGGTCGAAGGCCCGCAGGGCGAGCTCGTGGCGGAGGTACTCGAGCCCCGAGGACCCGACGTCGACCTGCAGCCGCGGTGTCGTCCCGTCCAGCGTGAGACGGGCATGGACGACCGCGTCCTTCCAGTCCTTCTCCACCCGGGCGACGGCCTCCGCCGGTGCCGGGGCGTC
This sequence comes from Streptomyces sp. NPDC044003, assembly GCF_056435185.1. NCBI lineage: Bacteria > Bacillati > Actinomycetota > Actinomycetes > Kitasatosporales > Streptomycetaceae > Streptomyces > Streptomyces sp. NPDC044003. Next base: position 323,829 of record NZ_JBWKFA010000009.1, read on the forward strand.
CTGGTGGATCAGCGCCGCGAGCAGCTCGTGCAGGGCCTCGCGCAGCTCGCGGATCCGGGCCAGCGCCGACTCGGCCGGGCCCGGCTCGGCGTCGGCCGACTCCCGCAGGGCGGTGAGGTCGGCGGGGGAGAAGTGCCCGGTGAGCGCGGCCCACTCCAGCAGGCGCGGGTAGCCGTCGAGCCAGTCGACGGGCTCGGCGTCGCGCGCCGTGACCGTGTTCACCAGGTCGACGACGAGGTGCCCGCCGACCAGATCCCGGGCCCTGAAGGTGTGAGGCCGGATGCTGCCCGTCACGCGACCGCCTTTCGTACGCTTGCCTCCGTCGATCCAACCAGTGTACTGATGTTATCCGGTTGGATTCCCTCGTGGATGCCCGCATGTGAGGAGACGCCCGTGACTGCTGCCGTCGAGCTCATCACGGCCCCCTGGAACCTCGGCCTGCGACCGCCCGCGCCGGGCCACGAGCCAGGAACCTGGCGCGCCCCGCAGGCCCTGCTGTCGGCGGGTCTCGCAGCACGCCTGAAACCCGACCGGCTGGTGGAGCTCGACCGCCCGCCCTACGCCTTCGACGCGCAGCCCGCGACCCGCATCCGCAACGGCGTGACCCTCCGCGAGCACACCCTGCGCCTCGGCGAAGCGGTCCACCTCGCGCTCGCCGCCTCCCGGCTCCTGGTCGTCCTCGGCGGCGACTGCAGCATCCTGCTCGGCTGCCTGCTCGGGGCCCGGCGCCACGGACGCTGCGGCCTGGTCCACCTCGACGGGCACAGCGACTTCCGGCACCCCGGCAACCACGACGCCGGTACGGCCCTCGGTTCGGCGGCCGGAATGGACCTGGCCCTGGCCACCGGCCGGGGGGAACTGCTGCTCACCCACTGGCCGGTGGTGGGCCGGCCGCTGGTTGCCGACGAGGACGTGGTCCAGATCGGCGACCGTGAGGAGGGCGAGGAGGCACCCCCGGTCACCCGCTTCACCGCCCAGGAGATCCGGCGGATCGGCATCGCCGAACTGGGCGAACGGGTCCTCCGCCACCTGGAGCGACGTGAGCTCGACCGCGTCTGGCTCCACATCGACCTCGACGTGCTCGACGCACGCGTCCTGCCCGCCGTGGACTCCCCGGGCCGCCCGGGCCTGGACTTCCCCCAGCTCGCCGAGCTCGTCTCCACCCTGGCCGCCACCGGCCGCGTGACAGGGCTCGACGTGGCCATCTACGACCCGGAACTCGACCCCGACGGCGCGTACGCCGCCCCCATCGTCGACTGCCTCGCCCACGCCCTGCGCCCGCTCACGTCCGCGGAGGCGCCCGCATGAGAACGCTGCTCGCCGACGGCCCCAGCACGCTGTACCCCACCGAGATGGAGCAGTTCGGACGCCTGGCCGGGTCTTGGACGACCAGGATCACGTACTACCCCGCCGACGGCTCCCCGGCCCACAGCGTCAGCGGCGCATGGGAGTTCGGCTACGCACTGGAGGGCCGGGCGGTCCTGGACGTCTGGCGCCGGCCCGGACGCGAGGAACTCCCCGCCCAAGGGCCCGCCCCGGACGAGGAGTGCGGTCTGTGCGTACGCATCTGGGATCCCCGCCTCCAACTGTGGCGGTTCACCTTCCACGGCACCGCCCACGGCGACCAGGTGCACATGTACGCCCGCCGGATCGACGACGAGATCGTCATGGAACGCGCCGCCGGCGGCGACCTCGTCCGCTGGACCTTCGCCGACATCACCGCCGACACCTTCCACTGGCGCAACGAACGCTCGGCCGACGGCGGCCGCACCTGGAGCCTCGACCAGGAGGTCGACGCGCGCCGCCTGCGCTGACCCACGCGACGGCGGCGCTCCGCGTCGGCACTCAAGCGGACTCGAGGACCTCCTTCAGCCGGGCCAGGTCCGCCGTGACCGTGGCGGCGTCACGCTCGAAGTCGGCGTCGCCCGTCCCCGGCTGACGGCGGAGCGTGAACACCACCTCGCTTCGGGGGCCGTCGGCGATCACACGGACCGGGTTGTGGACGGTCTCCCCGGAGGGCAGCGTGACGTCGTGGTCGAGCACACCCAGCTCGTTGCGCGGCGCGAAGGCGACCACCACGCGCCCCAGAGGGGCGGAGTCCGCCACCCACGCATCCCCGATCTTCTCGACGGATTCCCCCAGGCCGTGCGCCCACGCGGGCAGGTTGGCCGGGTCCGACGCGTAGGCGTAGACATCGGCGGCGGTGCGGTCGATCCAGATGCTGAGGTGACGTGATTCCTTGCCCGTGATGGTCATGGCATCGACGTTAGTGGCCCGGCGTCGTCTTCCTCTTGAACGAATCAGACACGGTGATCCGCATCCGCCCCTGTGCCGAACTCCTCGGCCAGCAGAGCGGCGGTCCTGGCCACCAGCGGGTTGTCGGTCGGGGCGTCCGCCTCGGGCTGGGTGGTGAGGACGGCGAGCACGATCGGCGTGCCGTCCGGCCGCCAGGCGATGCCCACGTCGTTGGCCCCGCCGTAGCGCGGGGAGCCCGTCTTGTCGGCGAGGAGCCAGTCGGCGGGCAGGCCGCGGCGGAACTTCTCGGTGCTGGTGGTGTTGCGGAGCAGCCAGTCGGTGAGCCGCTCGCGGTCGTGGGGTTCCAGCGCGTCGCCGAGTACGAGACGGGCGTACGAGAGGCCGATGGCGTGCGGGGTGGTGGTGTCGGTGACCCGCCAGGGCTCCGCCGAGTTCAGCTCGGGCTCCCACCGGTCCAGCCGGGTGACGCGGTCCCCGATCGAGCGGCAGAAGCGGGTGACGGCGGTGGGGCCGCCCAGCTCCTTGAGGAGCAGGTTGCCGGCGGTGTTGTCGCTGAAGCGGATGGTGGCGTCGCAGAGCTCGGCGATCGTCATGCCGCCCGCGACGTTCACGGCAAGGCCCGCGACCGGCGAGATGCCCGACCTCTCGACGTACGCCTGGGTGTAGTGGACGCGCCGGGCGAGGAACTCGCCGTCGTGGTCGAGGTCGCGCAGGACGGCAGCGGCGGCGAGCGTCTTGAACACGGAGGCCATCGGGAAGCGTTCGTGTCCCCGGTGGGCCACGGTCCTGCCCGTGCGCATGTCACGGGCGAACACGCCGAGCCGTGCGGTGTGCTCCTGCTCCAGGCGCCTGAGCCGCGCGACGATGCCGCCCGGTTCCGGTAAGGCCTGCGCGGTTCCGCCACTCAGGGCGAGTGCGGCCGTGAGTGCCGCTCCGGCGCCCAGGGTGAGTGCGGTACGGCGGGACGGGCGGGGTCCTTCGGTGTGCAAGGTGTCTCCTTCCACGATGATCACTGTCCTAGGTGTACACGCCCCGACGGCCGATCCGGTTTCAGCCCAGTTGGCGCCGGACCAGCTCGTGGAAGAGCCCGCTCGTGTCGGCGAGGAGCTCGGCGGGCGTCCCTTCCTGGACGATGCGTCCGTCCGCCATGGTGATCACCCGGTCCGCGTCCATGATCGTGGACAGGCGGTGGGCGATCACCACACGGGTCGCGTTCAGCGCGCGCGTCGATTCGATGACGGTCCGTTGTGCCTCGTTGTCCAGGGCGCTGGTCGCCTCGTCGAAGAACAGGATGCGGGGCCTGCGGATGAGCGCCTGGGCGATCATCAGCCGCTGGCGCTGCCCGCCCGAGACGGTGCCTCCGCCGTCGGTCAGCATCGTGTGCATGCCCATGGGCATGGCCTTGATGTCCTCGGCCAGGCCCGCCATCGCGGCGGCGGCCCACGCGTCCTCCAGCGGGTACGACCCCGCGCCGCGGATGCAGTCGAGGACGGAGCCGGAGAACGGCTGGGCGTTCTGGAGGACGACGCCGCACTGGCGCCGCACGGCCGCCTGGTCGAGGGCCGCGAGGTCCTGCCCGTCGTACCGCACGGTCCCGGAGGCCGGCCGGTCGAAGCCGATGAGCAGCCGCAGGAGCGTGGACTTGCCGCAGCCGCTGGCCCCGACGATCGCGAGGAACTCGCCCGGCCGCACCCGGAGACCGACCCCGTCGAGGACCAGCGGGCCGTCCTCGGTGTAGCGGTAGGAGAGGTTCTCGGCCTCGATCGCGCCGGTCAGTTCGCCCGGCGCGGCGCTGGAGCCGCGCACCTCGGGCGTCTCCCGGAACACCGGCCTGATCTGTTCGAACATGGGCTGTACGGCAGCGGCCGAGAGAAGCGCGCCGGTCAGCTGCGTGACGGAGGACAGCATCATGGTGACGGCGGTGCTGAAGGTGAGGAACTCGCTCGCGGTCAGGCTGCCGCGGGCCGGACCGGCCAGGAGCGCGAACATCACGAGCGTGCACAGCGGCAGACACACCGCCCCGAGGACCGCGAGGACGTTCTTGATCCGCCCGACGCGCCGGTGCAGCTCGCGGGTGCGGGCGAACTGACCGGCCCAGGCGGCGTACGCGAAGCTCTCGGCCGCCGCCACGCGCAGCTTCGGCAGACCGCGCAAGGTCTGGAAGGCCTGGTTGTCGAGCTTGTGGCCGAGCCGGATCAGCTGTCGCTGATAGCGCAGCTGCCAGAGGCCGAGACCCAGGAAGACGGCGGCCGTGGCGAGCAGCAGGGCGAGCGCGACGAGGGCCAGGGGCACGCTGTAGACCAGGAGCAGCACCAGGTTCACCGTGCCCACCGTGCCGGCCTGGACGACCACCGGGCCGATGCCGGACAGGACCCGCCGGATGGCGCTGATGCCCATGGCGGCACCGGCCAGTTCACCGGTCGAGCGGCCCGTGAAGAACGTCGTCGGCAGGCGCAGCAGGCGGTCCCAGACGGCCGGTTGGAGCGTGGCCTCGATACGGCCCTCCATGCGGAGGATCGCGGTGTTCTGGAGCAGCATGAAGGCGGCCGACACGACGCTGGTCGCGATGATCGCGGCGCCGGCCTGGACGATGAGTCCGGTCTCGCCCGCCGGCACGTACGCGCCGAGCACCTTGCCCGTGGCGACGGGAACGAGGGCGCCCAGCGCGACCGCGACGAGCCCACCGAGAAGCAGGTCGCGGAGCTCCGCCCGGGTGCCGCGGACACTGAACCGGAGCAGGCGCAGCACCCCGAGCGGCCGGTCGGGCAGCGGCCGGTAGAACATGACGGCCCGCGGCGCGAACCCCTCGGCGGAGGCCCGGCCGACGCGCTCCCGCTCACCGGTGGCCGGGTCGAAGGCCACGTAACGGCCGCGCCGCCACAGCAGGGCGACCGGTGTTCCGTCCGCCGCGCGGTGGCCCACGAGCGGGCCGCAGTCCTCGCGCCACCAGCGCTCGCCGAGCCGCACGCCACGGGTCCGGATCCGGGAGGCGAGCGCGATGCGTTCGACGGGGTCGTGGCGTCCGGTCTCCGCGTCGACGGCGGCCGGTTCCGCGAGGGCGATGCGCGCCTCGTCGGCCACGGCCCGGCACACGGCATAGGTCGCGTCGTCGCCCGTACGATCCGCCGGGGAGGTGCCGCCGGAGCGGCCGATGGAGGCGAGCAGGGTGCGGTCCGCGCGCGTGCGTGCCGCCTTTCCCGCCTCGATCCCCGCGGCCGCGCGGTCCTCGTGGTCGCGCTCCAGCTGCTCGATCCAGTCGTCCAGGGCGTACAGCAGTCGGTACTGCTGGTCCACCATGCCCTGCCAGGTCGCGGGGTCGATCAGGAGCGTGCCGGACCCGTGGCCGTGACTCTGTTGGCTCTCGTACGCCGCTCCGTACGCGATGCTGCCGGGGCTGACCCGCATCCAGAGGACGTCGCCGTCGGCCGCGCCGGAGGCGTCGTCCAGGGCCGCCTGGTACAGGACCCGGAGACCGCGCCCGATGCCGAGCGCGAAGGCGTGCTCCAGGGGGCTGGGCGGGACCTCGGCCGGCATGCCGTACGCGCCCTGGTTCTCGTACCAGCCGTCCGCGTACCACTGGCCCTCGTACCACCGGCCGCCGAACCCCTGCTCCCCGTACCGCTGCTCCCCGTACGCCTGCCCGGCCCCGTACGGCAGTTCGCGCAGCTCGATGCGGCGCAGCACACAGCCCTGCACAGGGCGGCCGATCAGGGTGTGCGCGGGGCCGTCGACCGGGCCGAGCAGCAGCGTGCCCGTCTCGACGCGGCCCAGGGAGTGCCAGGGCCCGAGCCGTGCGGCGTCGACGGCGAAGAGATCCATCGCGCCGTCGACGACGAGCCAGAGGACGTGCGGGCCTTCGAGGGCGACACTGCGCAGCCCGGCGCAGTCGACCGCGTCGCCCAGAGCGCCCAGGGCGGCGACGACCGGGTCCGGGACGCCGCCGTGCCGTGCGCCGGCGAGGTCGGCGGGCGGGTGGGGGAAGGTCACGTCAGTGCTCCTTGACCAGGCCGGCGTACGCGCCCCGCGCCGCGACGAGCTGTTCGTGGCGTCCGCGCTCCACGACCGATCCCCGGTCGAGCACGACGATCTCGTCGCTGTCGCGCACGGTGCTCAGCCGGTGGGCGATGACCACGCAGGCGCAGCCGCGCCGCCGCAGGTTGTCGATGACGATCTCTTCGGTGGCCGCGTCGAGGGCGCTGGTCACCTCGTCGAGGATCAGGACGCTGGGGCGGCGCACCAGCGCGCGGGCGATCTCCAGGCGCTGGCGCTGGCCGCCGGAGAAGTTGCGGCCGTCCTGCTCGACGCGGCTGCGGATGCCGCCGGGGCGGCGGGCGACCTCCTCGTACACGGCGGCGTCCTGGAGGGCGCTGACGACGGCCTCGTCCGTGACGGAGGGGTCCCAGAGCGCCACGTTGTCGCGGACGGTCCCCTCGAAGAGGAAGACGTCCTGGTCGACGAAGGACACGGACGCGGCGAGGGCGCTGCGCGGGATGTCCTCCAGACGCATCCCGTCGATGCGGATCGCGCCCTCCCAGGGGGTGTAGAGGCCGGACATCAGCCGCGAGACGGTGGACTTGCCACTGCCGGAGCCGCCGACCAGGGCGACCTGCTGCCCGGGGCCGACGGTGAGCGAGAAGTCCTTGAGCAGCGGGGCGTCGAGGGGGCTGTAGCCGAAGGTGACGCCGTCCAGTTCGACGTGGCCGGTGAGCCGCCGGGTGGGGGCGTGCGGGGCGCGCCGGGTGTGGACCGGGTCGACGGGGAAGTCCTCGACGTCCCGGAGCCGGGCGACGTCGGCCGCGAAGTCCTGGATGCGGCCCGCCACTCCGTTGAGCCGGGTGATCGGTGCGGTGAAACCGGTCACGAGGGCCTGGAAGGCGACGAGCAGCCCGACGGTGAGATGCCCCTCCACGGCCCGCAGACCGCCGATCGTGAGGATCAGCGCGCTGTTGAGCGCGGCGAGCGTGGGCGCGACGACCGCCAGCCAGGCGCTCGGCACACCGAGCCGCTGCTGCACGTCGAGGGTGGTGGCGTGCTGCCCGGCCCAGCGGCGGAAGAAGCCGTCCTCGCCGCCCGTGGCCTTCATCGTCTCGATGAGCTGCAGTCCGCTGTACGCGGTGTTGGTCAGCCGGGCGCTCTCGGCGCGCAGCTTCTGCGTACCGGTGGCCCGCACGTGGATGACGACACGCAGGGCGACGACGTTCAGCAGGGCGATCAGCACGCCGACGACCGTGAGTTGCGGGTCGTACGTCCAGAGCAGTACCGCGTAGAGCAGGACGACGACGGCGTCGACCGCCGCTGCGGCGAGGTCGCGGGCCAGGGTCTCGGCGACGGCGTCGTTGGACTGCAGACGTTGGACGAGGTCGGCGGGGTTGCGCTGGGCGTAGAACGCGAGCGGCAGTCGCAGCAGATGCCGCAGGAAACGGGCGCTGCCCAGCGTGGAGGCGATGACGCGCCCCCGCAGCAGATTGGCCTGCTGGAGGCCGGTGAGCGTCGCGGTGAGCACGAGGGCGGTCGCCATCGCCGCGAAGACCACGCCGAGCAGGGACGTCTGGTTCCCGATGAGGAACATGTCGATGTACGTACGGCTCAGGGCCGGCACCCACGCGCCGACGGCCACCAGAAGGAGGCTGGCGACCACCGCGGCGGCCATGGTGCCGGAGGTGCCGCGCAGCCGGGCGGGCAGCGCGGCGAGGACACCCGGCCTGCTCCCGCCGCGGCGGAAGCCGGGGCCCGGTTCGAAGGTGAGCACGATGCCGGTGAAGCTGGTGTCGAACTGGTCCATGGGGACGAACCGGCGGCCGCTGCCGGGGTCGTTGATGTACACGCCGGGCCGGCCGAGACGGCGGCCGGTGCCCTCGTAGACGACGTAGTGGTTGAACTCCCAGAACAGGACGGCCGGGGCGCGCACCTCGGCGAGCGCGGCCAGGTCCATCTGCATGCCCTTGGCCTGCAGTCCGTAACCACGGGCCGCCTTGAGGAGGTTCCCGGCCCGGGACCCGTCGCGGGAGACGCCGCAGGCGATGCGGAGCTCTTCCAGCGGGACGAACCGGCCGTGGTGCCCGAGCACCATCGCGAGGGCGGCGGCGCCGCACTCGACCGCCTCCATCTGGAGCACGGTGGGGGTGCGGACGGCCCGGGGCCGTCGGCCCTTGGCGGAGGGTGTACGGCGCCGGGGACGGCCGGCGGGGGTACGGGGTTCGGGCACGGCGGCGGGTGGGAGCCTGCGAGCCGTCGTCCGGGCCCTGCCGCGGGACCGGGCCCCTGCCGGGGTGGTTCCTCGTGCCGCGCTCACGGCAGCAGCCAGTCGACGGGCCGCTGCGCGGCGAGATGGACGGCGCCGGTCACCGGCGTGCCGGACGCGGGGGCGTGCGGGGGCCCGTCCGTGGAGGACCAGACGTATCCGGAGGCGGTGGCGGGGGAGCGGTCCAGGGCCACCAGCACAGCGACCGGATCGCCCTGGCGGGAGAACCGCGCGGCGAGACCGGCGTCGCCGAGGAAGGACACCAGCCGCGCCTGCGTCTGGGGGGTGCTGCCGACGGCGGTCACCCGGCCCCGGAGCACGCCGAACCGCTCGCGCGGGGCGGACTGGACGCCGAGGTCGACCGAGGCGCCGACGCGGATCGTGGCGGCGGTGTCGCCCGGCAGGTACAGGACGGCCACCAGAGGGGCGTCCGGGTCGGTCACACGCTCGACCGTCGCCACATCGGCGCCGGCGGTGACGACCGAACCGAGCCTGGCGTGCAGAGTGGTGACGCGACCGCCGGCGACGGCGCGCACGGGCCGGTCGCCCCGGTCCGTACGGACGGTCAGCAGGGGCGCGCCGGGCGCGACGGACCGGCCCTCGTCGACGAGGACCTCCGTGACCTGGCCGGCGACGGGACTCTGCAGCAGATAGGTGCCCTCGGCGTGGGTGAGGAGACCGGGAGCGTTCACCTTGGACGTCACCGTGCCGGTGAGGGCCCAGACGCACGCGGCCGCCATGACGACGACGGTGACGGCGAGGACGAGACGGCCCTGCGGGCGCGCGAAACGCACGGGCACGTCGAGTTCTTCGGGGGATTGCAGCTTGGAAAGCGCATTGCGGCGGAACTGCACGGACTATTCCTTCTGCTGCATTCTCTCGCAATTCCCGCGGTCGGGTTTTCCGCGGTCGGGCTCGGGGGTGTCCGTGAACCCCGGAACCGGCATGGTTCCGGGGTTCACGGCCGTGGTGGGGCTCAGATACCGGCGATGCCGGTGATGCCCGCGGTGTTCACCGAGACACCGGTGATGCCGGCGGCCAGGCCGGGAACGCCGGAGACGAGGCCCTCGACGCCCTGGACCGTCTGCAGGGAGCCGACGGTGCCGAGCACGTTGGTGACGTCGTTGGTCAGGGCGCCGGCGAGGCCGCCGGAGACGGTGACGAGACCGCCGGAAACGGCGTCGAGGTCGGCGTCGGAGATCTCAACGGTCTCAAGGTCGTGACGCATGATGCGCACCCTTCGTTCATGGGGGGGAATCCGTCTTCTGCGGCCGCAGCGAGATTGATCAAATCACGTGAACGACTGACCGGAGAAATTCGGTTGACGCTGCGGCGGGGGTTCTTCTGCACCCCGGGAAGCGGCCGTGCATTCAATTTCACCGAATGCCGACACGTTCTCCTCGGATCCGAGTAACAGATTCGGCCGACCCGCCTCGCGCAGGGAACCTAAACGGACAGAAGGGTGTCGTCCGGGCGGCCCCGAACCCCGCGCTGTCGGGGAAAGGTGAAGGCCCCGCCCCTCCACACGCACACGTTGTGCAGGTTTCCGGCAGGCGCGCGCGGCGCCGGACGGCCCGTCAGGCCTCGGGGGCCATGTCGTACGTGATCCACATCGTGCGCGTGGCCACCTGGTCGTACTTGGAGCGCGCGCGGTGGTTGTCGTCGGCCGTGATCCAGCGGACGACGCTCCAGCCGCGCTCGGCCCCGATCCCGCGCAGAGCGCCGAGCAGCAGGTCCGCCACACCGGAGCCGCGGCTCGCCGGGTCCACGAAGAGGTCGTCGAGCCAGCCGCCGACGGTGGCGGACAGCGGGCGCGCGAAGGGCCGGAAGTGGGCGAGCCCGAGGAGCCGGCCGTCGGCGGCCTCGGCCACCAGGCCCTCCACCTCGTGACCGGGGTCGTGGATCCAGGACCAGACGAGCCGCGCGGCCTCCTCGGTCTGCTCGACCCGGTAGAAGTCGGCGTACCCCCGGTAGAGGGCACGCCACTGGTCGAAGTCGCCTTCCTGGACCGGGCGGACCACGACGGCGGCGGTGTCGGACATTGCTTCACGCTCCTCACGCACCGCTCCCTGCGGTGCCGGGCAAGTGGATCACGCCGTGGTTTCGCCGCTGAACCCCGGTTCAGTAGACGGCGATTTCTTACGGATCCCTCGCCCGGGCGTGGGATAGGTTGCCCGCCATGACTGAACTCGGACCTGACACCTGGCCGCCTGCCCCGATACGGACCGAAAGGCTCGTGCTCCGCGGGTCCGAGGCCCGGGACCGCGCGGCGTTCATCGACCTGTTCGCCTCGCCGGAGGTGGCCACCTACGTCGGTGGCGCGCGGCCGCGCGAGGAGCTCGACCGCGCGATGCCCGAGGTGCCCGGCCGACGCCCGGGCTGTTTCGTGATCGATCTCGACGGGGCGATGATCGGCATGATCACGCTTGACCGGCGCGACGCGGAGCGTCCGGGGCACGTCCGTGAGGAAGCCGGCGAGCACGAACTCGGCTACATGTTCCTGCCGCAGGCGTGGGGGCACGGGTACGCCGCCGAGGCGTGCGAGGCGGCTCTCGACTGGCTCGCCGCCGCGCTTCCCGGCGAACCGGTGGTGCTCTCCACCCAGACCGCCAACGAGCGCGCGATGCGCCTGGCGGCGAAGCTCGGGTTCACCGAGGTCGAACGGTTCGAGGAGTACGGCGCGGAGCAGTGGTTCGGCGTCCGTTCCTCGGCCACGCCGTCCCGCTGAACGCTGAACGCTGAACGCTGAACGAGGGCGGACGCGGCGTCACCTGCGGCGAACTGTGTGAGACTCGCAGCATGGAGGACATGGGGCGGGAGTCGCGGTGGGAGAAGGACGCGATGACAGTGGAGATCGGCTTCGCCCTGGTGACGGCCGCTGCCCTGGCCGCCCTCGTGTTCGGCGTGCTCCTGGTGCCGGCCCTGCTCGTCGGCGTCTCCGAACCGGCGGGGAGAGCACTGGTGACGGTGGGGACGGTGCTGGCCGGACTCGCCGCCGTGTGGCGCGTGGTGCGGGTGCTGGTCACGTTCGACGCGGCTCGCCGTCAGGGGCGTTGACTCATCACGAGGGTGCGTCCCCTTGAGCGGTACGTCCGACCACGGGCCGGCCCGCACCGCCTCCCGCCGAACGGGAGGCGGCTGACGGCGGGCCGGACCCGTCGGTGAGCCTTACCTGGCGAAGCCGTAGTCCAGCAGCTTCTTCACGTCGGCCGCCCGGTTCGCCTCGGACGGCGAGGCGAGCACCGTGCCGATGACCGTCTTGTTGCCGCGAGTGGCCGCGAAGACGAGGCAGTACTTGGCCTGCGGACCCGAACCGGTCTTCACGCCGATCGCGCCGCTGTACGTGCTCAGGAGCTTGTTCGTGTTGGTCCACGACATGTACCGGTAACCACCGCTCTTCGTGGTCACCTTCTGCGTCGTGGACTTCGTCTTGACGACGGTGCGGAACGTGGAGTTCTTCATCGCGCTGCTGGCGATCTTCGTCAGATCGCGCGGCGTCGAGTAGTTCTGCCCACCCCCTATCCCGTCGAACGAGTCGAAGTGGGTGTTCCGCAGACCGAGCCTCCGCGCCTCGTCGTTCATCTTCCCGATGAACGACTTGACGCGGGCGTCCCGCGTGGAGCCCGTGCCGAACTTGTCGGCCAGCGCGTAGGCGGCATCACATCCCGACGGCAGCATGAGGCCGTAGAGAAGCTGCCGGACGGTCACCTTGTCCCCGACGATGAGCCGGGCCGAGGAGGCGTTCTTGGAGACGATGTAGTCGCTGTAGGCCTTCTGGACCGTGACCTTGGCGTCGAGGTTGAGGTTCGGCTGGGCCAGCACCACCTTCGCGGTCATGATCTTCGTGGTGGAGCCGGTCGACCGGCGGGTGTCCGCGGCCTTCCCGTACAGCGTCGCACCCGTTCCGTTGTTCATGACGAAGCCGCCCGGGGCGGTGATCGACGGGACGGACGGCGCGGCCTGCGCCTGGCCGGCGAAGAGGCCGCCGGCCAGGACGGCCGAGGCCGTCAGTGAGACGGTCACGGCGCTGCGCAGGCCGAGAGTGGGAGTCAGCAAAGTCTTCTGCCCTTGGTAGGAATCGATGTCGTCCGGGTCCTGGGACGGTGCCGTTCACGGACCCGGCGCCTACAAGACGGTCGAAAGGGCTCCGAGGATGCGCGGCGGGACGGTGATCTTCCGCCCATTTCCTGTGGCGCGCGCCGCCGCCCGCTCGCCCCCTCGGCCATGGACCGACATGCCGGTTGAACCCGGACGGTGTGACGGGAGCCCGTTGCGTCAGTGACTCAGTCGCTCGATCTCGAGGGAGACCGCTTCCCTCACCAGTTCGCGGGCATGGGTCAGGGGCAGCGCACCGCTGAGCCAGCGCGTGCTGAGCCCCTCCAGGAGGCCGGTGAGCCGTTCCGCGGAAGCCGTCAGGGCCGGTGCGGGAGCCGACGGCCGGACGCCGCTCAGGAGGTCCGCGACATCGTGGATCCAGGCCAGCGTGGCTCTGGCCAGATCTCCCCGCAGTCCGGGCTCGAAGACCGCGGTGGCGCGCAGTTCGCCCCATGCGGTGCTGTTCTCCCGTACTTCGGGAACGTCCTGGAACTCCAGGAGGAGGGTCTGCGTCAGCTCCTCCCGGGCGTCGCGCGGTCCGGCTCCGCCGTCCCCTTCGGACGTGTAGCGATCGGCCCGGTCGCTGATGAACTCGAGGGTGTGGCGCAGAACGCCGGCGCGGTCCTTGAAGTGGTAGTAGATCAGCGCGGTCGACACCCCGGCTTCCGTCGCGAGCTCCTCCATGCGCAGTCCGCGGACCCCGCGCCGCGCGATGACGCGCGCGGCACCTTCCAAGATGGCCCTTCGGCGGTCCCTCGCCACGTGTTCCCCCTCGTGAGTGGTCTGAACGGTCTGAGTGGTCTGAACCATCAGTGTCACATACTGACTGAATCTTTAGTCATGACTTCGAGATCATTGACTGAATTTTCAGTCTGCGACACCATGCGGGGGAACATCCGCCCCCTCCCTCCAGGTAGGAGTTCCATGGACACGCCCACGACGTCCCGACGCCGACTGCTCCAGCTCGGCGCTGCGGCTCTGCCCCTCGCGGCCCTCGGGTCGGCGCTGCCCACCGTTGCCCGGGCCGCCACCAGCCCCTCCGGCGCCACGCTGCGTATGCCCGCGGAGCACGACCGCCACGTACGGACCTTCATGGCCTGGCCCGCGCTGTCGTCGGTCTGGTCCACCCAGCTCGGCGCCGTCCGCAATGACATCGCGCGCGTGGCCGACGCGATCTCCCGCTACGAGCCCGTCGTGGTGCTCGCCCGGCCCAGCCAGGCGGCCGACGCGCGGTACCTGTGCGGAGCCGGTGCCTACTACGGCATCGACGTCGTCGAGATACCCGATGACGACCTCTGGATCCGGGACTTCGGCCCCACCTTCGTGGTCGCCCCCGGCGCCGTCGCGGGCGTGGACACGAACTTCAACGGCTGGGGCAAGACCGGCACGTCGTACGCGCAGCCGTACGCGAACGACGCCGCCGCGGCCGCGACCCTCCTCGGCCAGTACGGCGTTCCGCGCGTCCAGGCCGGCTTCGTCGGGGAAGGCGGTTCGCTGGAGACCGACGGCCAGGGCACCCTGCTCGCCACCGTCAGCTCGCTCGTCAACAGCAACCGCAACCCGGGCATGAGCCAGGACCAGGTCGAGCAGACGATGAAGTCGGCGCTCGGCATCGACAAGGTGATCTGGGTGCCGGGACTCGCCGGCCAGGACATCACCGACTGCCACATCGACTGCCTGGCCCGCTTCGTCGCACCGGGACACGTCATCCTGGACCAGCCCGGCCCCCACACCGACCCCAAGTGGGTGGCCGTCTACAACGAGACCAAGCAGATCCTGCTCGGCGCGACCGACGCACAGGGGCGCCGCCTGACCATCACCGAGCTCCCCGGGCCCGACCGCTATCAGATCCGCGGCAGGGGCAGCAGCTTCCTGTCCAGCTACACCAACTACTACACGGCGAACGGCGCCGTCCTCGTCCCGCAGTTCGGCGACGGCTATGCCGACGGTGTGGCCTACGCGATCCTCCAGGCCGCGTACCCCGGCCGGAACATCGTCCAGTTGAACATCGACGCCATCGCGGGCGGCGGTGGCGGCATCCACTGCGCCACCCAGTCGCAGCCCGTCCCGCCCCCGGTCGTCTGACCGGGCGGCACCGCGTGACGCGCCGGTCGTCGCCCTCCGGCGGCGACCGGCCTTTTCAGGAGAGTGACATGCGGCGCCGGTCGTCTTTCAGGAGAGCGACATGCGGCGCCGGTCATCTTTCAGGAGAGTGGCATGCAGCGCCGGTCGGTGTTCAGGAGAGAGATGCGGCGCCGGCCGGCTTCCGGCGACGGCCGATCCCGGGCAGTGATCGACATCGTGATTCCCGGCGGGGGAGGTGCCCGGTAAGGTTCGGGCCATGGCGTCTCGCAGTACTCAGATCCTGGAAGCCGCCGCCCGGGTGATCGCCCGGCGCGGGGTCCGCGGCCTGCGCGTGGAGGAACTCGCGGCCGAGGCGGGGGTGTCCACCGCGCTGATCTACTACCACTTCAAGGACCGCGCCGGGATCCTGAGCAAGACGCTGGAGTTCATCAACGACCGCGCCGAGCGCTACACGACCCATCGCGATCCGGACGCCGAACCGCTCAGCCCGCGCGAGGAACTCGACCAGACGCTCCTCCTCGAACTCCAGGACGCGACCGAAGTCAGGGAGAACAGCAGCGCCTGGGGCGAGTTGCGGGCGAGCGCCGTCTTCGACGATCTCCTGCGCGAGGACCTGGCACGGGCCACCCTGGTCTGGGTCCAGGAGGTGGCGGCCCTGCTCGGCCACGTCAGGCCGATGGCCCCGGCGGTCGCCCTCACGGCCTCGGCCGAGCGGCTCACCACCCTCCTGGAGGGCCTGAGCATGCGCTGGCTCAGCGGAACGCTCCAGATCGCCCACGCCCGGACTTTGATGGGCGAAGCCATCGACGCCGAGATCGAACGGCTGGGCCGCCCGTGACGCGGCCCCTGCGTGCTGAGCCCGGGCGGCACGGCCGGCCCGCGACGGAAGCCCGCATCGAGGATGCGAGCAACGTCCTGGTCGCGCCTACGACCTTGCGGGACGACGACTCGATCAAGAACTTCTTCGGGTCCGTGATCACGCCGGAGGACCTTGCTTCCGGTTCGCCCGACCTGGCACAGAAGACCGTCTACCTGTGTGGCGACATATCCGGGATCAGCAGCCGTCAACTGCGTGCGGCTGCCCGGGTGTTCGTGATCCGGGAGCTGTCGCACGGTGACCACGAGGACGTCGACGAACCCTGGACGTTCGTCGACCTCGGACGCGTTCCCCTCCGCGTGCACGGCGTCGGTGTGTACTACCGCCGCTTTTTCGGACTCGGCACCGATCACTTCGGACGGATCTGTGCGGAGCACGCGTTCCAGTCCCTGACGGAGTCCACCAAGCCCGGAACCGCCCATCGCAGCGGAATCTATCTGACCCCCGTCACGCGAAACGGTGACGAACTGCATTTCCGCCTGCTCCGGTGCTCCACGAATCTCTCGGGGCCCACCGAGAGCTTCCAGCCGACCGACACGCAGATCGTCGAGGCCCTGAACCGCGAGGCCTCCGCCGTCTTCCGGAACCCGGCACCGCTCAATCACGTCCTCGCGCAGATCTACCACAACACCCTTGCCACGGCCGAGCGCAAGCAGTCCAAGGCCAGGATCTCGGCCCATGCCGACAAGACCAAGGACATGCCCGTCAACGGCATCATGGCCTTCTGCACCTTCTACGACCGGCTCGACGAGCTGCAGCCCCTGGCGGACGACCCCGTCGACTACGGTGTGCGGGGTACCAGCGCGCTGACCAGGCTCCACTTCCGTCTCAAGGAGCCGATCGAAGAACACGACGGGGTCGCGCTCCCGTCGCAGTTCACCGTGACCCTCCACCCCGGCTCCGTGTTCCTCATGCCGCTGTCCACCAACCGCCTGTACACACACGAAATCCGGCCCTCGTCGCTGGACGCCGAGTCGCTGCCGACCCGCCTGGGATACGTGGTGCGCTGTTCGAGCGCCGAAGCCGTTCACAAGAACGGCCACACGTTCCTCAAAAGGGCCGGAGATCTCGTGAAGCTGGGGCCACCCACAGCGGCCGGCATGGACGAGCTGCGCAGGCTGTACGCCGAGGAGAACAGGACCTCGTCCTTCATCGAGTACGGCGACCGATTTCTCTTCAGCATGAACACGGGAGACTACGTTGCGCCCCGAGTCCACGATCTCGGATGAGATCCTCTCGTTCGCCCTGCCGGGCGATGAGGATCTCTTCGCGGAGCTGTCCGCATCGGTGCGTCTGGAAGACGTGGGCAAAGGCCGGCGAGGCGCCGTCCTTGCCGGGATCGACGAGGCGGGTGGTGTGCCTCTCGTACGGACCACCACGCAGTACAGCAGTCCGGTGCAGCCCTTCCGGGCGGTGCACGAGCGGCTGGCGCAACAGATCCAAGAGCGTGCGGCGCTCTCGGTCGGCTTCAACAACGCTCTCATCGAGAGCTACACCAACGCCTACACGAAGATGGGCAGCCATTCCGACCAGGCCCTCGATCTGGCCGACGGCTCGTTCATCGCCGTCTTCTCCTGCTACCGGCATCCCGAAGCGATCCCGCCGAGGAAGCTCGTCTTCGAATCAAAGGAGTCCGGTGGCGAGACGTTCGAGATCCCTCTCGTCCACCACGGCGTCGTCGCGTTCTCTGTCGACTCGAATCGGCGACTGAGGCACAAAATCGTCCTGGATGCACCTGCGCCGGCGGACGACAATCAATGGTTGGGCCTCACCTTTCGAACGTCGAAGACCTTCGTCCGGTTTCGCGACGGACATGCATTCCTCCCGCAGGGGGAGCGGCTCATGTCGGCCGACGACGAGCAGAGGCGCGCGTTCTATCAACTGCGACGCCGTGAGAACAGCGAAACGGACTTCGTCTACCCCCTGCTGACGTACACCGTCAGCGAGAGCGATCTGATGCCGCCGGTCTGCCCCTGAGGCACCCTCACCGCCCACGACTACGCGCTTGGCCCGATGCTGCCCACAACCTTGACTGATATTTCAGTCAATGCGACAGTGGGCGTCCTGTACCCACCTCTGACACTCCGTGGAAAGGACAGGGACACCTTGCGTCCGACCAGACCCTTCCGTCAGGGGGCGACATGCCTCTGACTCCCGCCGAACGGGATCGGCTGCTGCTCTTCACCGCCGCCCAGCTCGCCCGGACCCGCCTGGAGCGCGGGCTGCGGCTCAACGTGCCGGAAGCGACCGCACTGATCGCCGACACGGTCTGCGAGGCCGCACGCGACGGCCTCCACCTCGCCGAGGCCCTCGACCGCGGCCGCGGAGTCCTCGGCCCGGACGACGTGCTCCCCGGCGTCACCGACATCGTGACGGAGATCCAGGTCGAGGCGGTGTTCGACGACGGCACCCGGCTGGCCGTCATCAGCGCTCCCTTCGGCGACGTGGAACACGACGACCGAGCCCCCGGGGCCGTCCTGCCCCACACGGACACCCTGCCCGAGCCGGAGCCGGTGATCACCCTGCAGGTGCGCAACGCGGCGGCGGTCCCGGTGAGCGTCACCTCCCACTTCCACTTCTTCGAGGTCAACCCGCGCCTCGACTTCGACCGCGCCGCCGCCTACGGCATGCGGCTCGCCGCCCCGGCCGGGTCGTCCACCCGGTTCGACCCCGGCGCCGTCGTCGAGGTCGGACTCGTCCCGATGGGCGGCGACCGGATCGCCATCGGTTTCGCGGGCCTGGTCGACGGGCCGCTCGACGCGCCCGGCACGAAGGCCGAGGCCCTGAAGCGCGCCGCCGCCTGCGGCTACCTCGGAGCGGAAGGGGCGGAGCGATGAGCAGGCCCACCAGACACAGCGACCACTGCGCGCCCGGCAGCAGCCGGCACATCGATCCGTACGAGTACGCCACCGTGCACGGGTCCCGTGCGGGGGACCGGGTCCGGCTCGGCGACTCCGGGCTCGTCGTACGGGTGGAGTCGGACGCGCAGGCGTACGGCGACGAGTTCCTCGCCGGGTTCGGCAAGACCGCCCGTGACGGCATGCACCTCAAGGCCGCGGCCGTCCGGGACACGTGCGACGTCGTGATCACCAACGTCCTGGTCATCGACGCGGTGCTCGGCATCCGCAAGGTGTCCATCGGCATCCGCGAGGGCCGGATCCACGCCATCGGGCGGGCCGGCAACCCCGACACCCTCGACGGCGTCGACGTGGTCGTCGGCACCGGGACCACGATGATCCCGGGCGAAGGTCTCATCGCCACCGCCGGTGCGATCGACACCCATGTCCATCTGCTCTCCCCGCGGATCATGGAGGCGTCTCTCGCCTCCGGCGTCACCACGATCATCGGCCAGGAGATCGGGCCGAGCTGGGGCGTCGGCGTGAACTCCCCGTGGGCGCTGAAGCTGGGGTTCGACGCCTTCGACGCATGGCCGGTCAACATCGGCTTCCTCGCCCGTGGTTCGGCCTCCGACGAGGCGCCCCTGGTGGAGGCGCTCGCCGAGGGTGGAGCCTGTGGCTTCAAGGTCCACGAGGACATGGGCGCCCACACACGCGCCCTGGACACCGCCCTGCGGGTGGCCGAGGAGCACGACGTGCAAGTCGCCCTCCACAGCGACGGCCTGAACGAGTGCCTGTCGGTCGAGGACACCCTCCGTGTCCTGGAAGGCCGGACGATCCATGCCTTCCACATCGAGGGCTGCGGCGGCGGGCACGTCCCCAACGTCCTGAAGATGGCGGGCGTGCCGAACGTCATCGGCTCCTCCACCAACCCCACCCTGCCCTTCGGGCGGGACGCCATCGCCGAGCACTACGGGATGATCGTCTCCGTCCACGCCCTCAAGACGGACCTCCCGGGGGACGCGGCCATGGCGCGCGACCGGATCCGGGCCGGGACCATGGGCGCGGAGGACGTCCTGCACGACCTCGGCGCGATCGGGATCACCTCCTCCGACGCCCAGGGCATGGGCCGTGCGGGGGAGACCATCCGGCGTACGTTCGCGATGGCCGGGAAGATGAAGGCCGAGCTGGGCCCGATGGAAGGCGACGGCGCGCACGACGACAACGCGCGCGTCCTCCGCTACATCGCCAAGCTCACCGTCAACCCGGCGATCGCCCACGGCCTCGCCCACGAGATCGGCTCCATCGAGATCGGCAAACTCGCCGACATCGTGCTCTGGCGGCCCCCGTTCTTCGGGGCCAAACCGCAGATGGTCCTCAAGTCCGGGTTCCCGGCCTACGGCGTCACGGGCGATCCCAACGCCGCCACCGACACCTGTGAACCCCTGGTCCTGGGCCCGCTGTTCGGCGCCCATGGTGCCGCTCCGGCCGAGCTCTCCGTCGCGTTCGTCAGCCGCGCCGCAGCCGACCTCGGCGCCGACGCCATGCCGACCCGCCGCCGCCGAGTGGCCGTACGGGACACCCGCGGCATCGGTCCGGCAGACATGCTGCACAACGCCCGGCTCGGACAGGTGGACGTCGACCCGCGCAGCGGGCTCGTGACCCTCGACGGCGATCCGATGCGCTCCGAGCCGGCGCAGCAGGTCTCGCTGAGCAGGCTGTACTTCCTCTGATCCCCGCCCGCTGACCGATCTTTCAAAACTGTGTCTCTTCTCTTGACTGAATTTTCAGTCGAGAGGAGGATGCTGTTCACACCGCGTACCCGTCCCGCGCCTCCGCCAGGCAGAGCCGGCCACCGCCGACGGGTACTTCTGGCGAAACGAAGAGAGACCCGTGATGACTGCATTCCGTATGCCTGCCGAGTGGTCCGCGCACGAAGGGTGCCTGATGGCCTGGCCCGTCCGGCAGGACCTGTGGGGGAGCGTGCTGGACGACGTCAAGGAGGAGTACGCGAACGTCGCCCGCGCCATCGCCGCCTTCGAGCCCGTGACCATGGTCGCGCCGCCCGGCCACGGCGAGGAGGCCCGCACGAGGTGCGGCCACGAGATCACCGTGGTGGAGCTGGCCCAGGACGACTCCTGGTTCCGGGACTCCGCCCCGCTCTTCGTGCTCGACGCCGACGGCAACCGCGCCGGAGTGGACTTCCGCTTCAACGCCTGGGGCCGCAAGCACAGCCCGTACGACTCCGACGACCGGATCAGCGGCCTCCTCCTGGAGCACCTGGGCATCGAGCGCATTCCCTCCGAGATGATCCTGGAGGGCGGGGCGATCACCGTCGACGGCGAAGGAACCCTGATCACGACCGAGCAGTGCCTGCTCCACCCCAACCGGAACCCCGGCATGAACCGGGACGAGATCGAGACGGAACTGAAGTCCCAGCTCGGCGTGGACAAGGTTGTCTGGCTTCCGTACGGCGGTCTGCTGGACACGGAGACCGACGGGCACGTCGACGGCGTCTGCGCCTTCGCCGCTCCCGGAAAGGTCGTCGTCTCCCTGCCCGACGACCCCGCGCACCCCGACTACGCCCGGATGCGTGCCAACCGCGCGGTGCTCGAGGCCACGACCGACGCCCAGGGGCGGCCGTTCGAGATCGTCGACGTCCCGCAGACCGCGTTCGCCGACGTCGCCGGCGGCGAGGTCGAGGTGTCGTACCTGAACTACTACGTGGCCAACGGCGGCGTCGTCGTTCCGGTGGCCGGCGTGCCCCAGGACGACGACGCGCTCGCGGTCATCGCCGCCGCGTACCCGGGCCGCAAGGTCGTCGGGGTGCGGGCGCCCGCGATCGCGTACGGCGGCGGCGGGGTCCACTGCATCACGCAGCAGATCCCCGCCGTCCCCGTCACCGCCTGAACCGCGGACGGACCCCCTCCCGGAGGGCCGCACGTGCGGCCCTCCGGCCCCGCACCCCGCACGGAAACCGTGGAGACACGGACATCACGGAATGAGAGCGCGACGATGACCCCATCCCTGCCCTCCGGCAGCAGACGTCCCTGCGGCAGGCGCGGCCGGATCGCCGTGGCGACGGCCGCCCTGACCTCCCTCGCGGCCCTCGCGGCCTGCGCCGGCC
This sequence comes from Streptomyces sp. NPDC044003, assembly GCF_056435185.1. Classification (NCBI taxonomy): domain Bacteria; kingdom Bacillati; phylum Actinomycetota; class Actinomycetes; order Kitasatosporales; family Streptomycetaceae; genus Streptomyces; species Streptomyces sp. NPDC044003. Next base: position 345,347 of record NZ_JBWKFA010000009.1, read on the forward strand.
CCCCGAAGGACACCGGTACCGGCGGCTCCGAGATCAAGCTCTCCGCCGCCACGCCTCCGGCCCGGGGCGAGATCGACTCGTTCACCTGGGCCGTCTACGCCGAGCCGCCCACCCTCGACTACACGGTCGCGTTCGACTATCCGCAGAACACGATCCTGTCCAACGTGTGCGAGAGCCTGATGCGCTGGACACCCGGGCTCACCCTGGAGCCCGGCCTGGCGCGTAAGGCCTCGAACCCGGACCCCATCACCTGGGTCTACGACCTGCGCGCGGGCGTCCGCTTCCACGACGGCAGGACGATGACCGCCGACGACGTGGTCTACAGCCTCGGCCGGCAGCGGGACCCGAAGAACGCCGCCGCCTGGGCGCAGACCTTCCAGAACGTCGCCTCCATCACGAAGACCGGCCCGCTCCAGGTCACCGTCAAGCTCAGGAAGTCGGACTCCCAGTTCCCCCAGTACATGGCGACCGCCGCGGGCGTCGTCGCCTCCAGGGCCGGCGTCGAGGCGGCGGGCAAGGACTACGGCACCACCGGAGACCTCGCCTGCACCGGCCCGTTCAAGCTCGGCACGTGGAGCAAGGGCCAGTCGATCGAGCTGGAGCGCTTCGACGGCTACTGGGGTACGAAGGCCAAGGCGAAGAAGGCCGTCTTCCGGGTCCTGACCGACCCCTCCGCCCGTACGAACGCCATGCTCAGCGGCGAGGTCGACGGCGGCTATCTGATCCCCACCGAGAGCTACGGCCGGCTGCGCGACAGCGGCCTCGGCACCCTCTACTTCGGCGAGGGCCTGAGCACGGTCAACGTCAACATCACCAACATGCACGGCCCGCTCGGCGACCTCCGGGTACGCAAGGCGCTCTCCCTGGCCCTCGACCGCTCCGGGTTCGTCAAGGCCGGACTCGGCGGCGTCGGCACCGTCACCAGCTCGCTCACCACCCGGGCGGCCTGGGCCGACGCCTCGGAGCAGACCCGGCAGGCCGCCTTCGGCGCGCTGCCGCCCGCCGCCCAGGACATCGAGAAGGCCAAGGCGCTGATCAAGGAGGCCGGCGCCACCGGCAAGACCCTGACCGTCGCCACCAGCTCCATCGGCCAGGACGTCTCCCTCCTCGCCACCGCGATCCAGGCCGCGGGCAGCCAGATCGGTCTGAAGATCAACCTCAAGACGATCGCCCCCAACGCCTTCACGGCGCTCTTCACCGACCCCGAGGCGCGCGAGGGCATCGACATGTTCCCGCTCACCTACTACGACTCGATCACCGACCCGCTGGACCTGCTGCAGAACTTCAAGACCGGCGCCTACATGAACTTCGCCGACTACACCGACAAGGGGTACGACGCCCTCGTCGACCAGGCCACCGCCGTCTACGAGCCGGACCAGCGCATGAAGATCGAGGCCGAGCTGCAGCAGCGGGCCGCCGAACAGCTGCCGTGGATCCCCGTCGCGGAGTGGCCCACCGCGGTCTTCCTCAACAAGAGGATCACCGGCGCCCCCACCACCATCGCGTACATGTACTACCCGTGGGCCGCGGACGTCGGCGCACCGGCCGCGGGGGCCACGCCGTGAACTTCCTGAGATTCGCCGTACGCCGGGTGGCGGAGATGGCCGCCACCCTGCTCGGTGCGTCGTTCGTGGTCTTCGGCGCCATGTACCTGGCGCCGGGCAACCCGGCGAGCTTCCTGCTCTCCGGCCGCTCCGCCTCACCCGAGGCCCTCGCCGCGATCAACGCCCAGTACCACCTGAACGACCCCTTCCTCGTCCGCTACCTCCACTGGCTCGGCGACATCGTCCACGGGGACTTCGGGCGGTCCATCACCTACCGCACCGACGTCTCCCGGCTCCTGGCCGACCGCCTCCCCACCACGCTGCTGCTCGTCGTGATGGCCCTGGCCGTGGTCGTCGTGATCGGCCTGGTCCTGGGATGGGTCTCCGCCGTACGGGGCGGCGGCACCGACGCGGCCGTCCTCGTCGGGACCACGTTCGCCGTCGGCACCCCCTCCTTCGTCGCGGCCGTCCTGCTCCAGGGACTCTTCGCCGTCAACCTCGGCTGGTTCCCCAGCAGCGGTTCCGGCGAGGGCTTCCTCGACCAGGTCTGGCACCTCACCCTCCCGGCGATCGCCCTCGCGCTCTATCTGATCGGCATGCTCGCCCGCGTCACCCGCTCCGCCATGGTCGAGGCCCTCGACAGCGAGCACGTCACGGTCGCCCGCAGCCGGGGCGTCCCCGAGAGCCAGGTCATCCGCCGCCATGTGTTCCGCAACTCGCTGGGCACCGTCCTCACCACCGGCGGACTGATCGTCTCCACCCTCCTGGTCTGCACGATCCTCGTGGAGACCGCGTTCAGCATCGGCGGCGTCGGTCAGCTCCTCGAACTGTCCACCACGACCAAGGACTTCCCGACCGTCCAGGCCATCTCCTTGATCATCGTCGCTCTCTTCATGACCGTGAACCTGGTCGTCGACCTGCTGCTGCCGCTGGTCGACCCGCGGATCACCCTCGGATCGAGGAGCTCCTCCGTATGACCGCCGTCCTGACCCGCCGGCCCGGATTGGCGAAGATCCGCACCGCCCGGTCCCCGCTCCACCTGGTCTGCCTCGGCCTCGTCGCCCTCGTCACGGTCGCCGCGCTGCTCGCGCCCTGGCTCGTGCCGTACGACCCCAACGCCGTCGACCTCGGCAACGCACTGGCTGGACCGTCCCCCGAGCACCTGCTCGGCGTCGACGCCGCCGGACGCGACACCCTCTCCCGGCTGCTCCTCGGCGCCCGCACCTCACTCCTCGGACCCCTCGGGGTCGTGGTCTTCTCCACCCTCGCCGGAGTCGCGGTCGGCATGGCCGCGGGCTGGCGGGGCGGCTGGCTCGACTCCGTCCTGTCACGCAGCACCGAACTGGTCTTCGCGTTCCCCGGCATGCTCCTCGCCATCCTGATCATCTCGATCTACGGCGAAGGACTGCTCGCCCCTGTCATCGCCCTCTCCCTCGCCTACCTGCCGTACGTCAGCCGGCTCACCCGCTCCCTCGTCCTGGCCGAACGCAAACGCCCCTACGTCAGCGCCTACCAGGTCCAGGGGCACTCGGCCCTCCAGATCAGCCTGCGCCACATCCTGCCCAACATCGCCCCCGTCGTCCTCGCCCAGTCCACCATCAACTTCGGCTACGCACTGATGGACCTCGCCGGCCTGTCCTTCCTCGGCCTGGGCGTCCCCGCGCTCACCCCCGACTGGGGCCGCATGGTCTTCGACGGCCAGACCGCCATCCAGCACGGCTACCCGCTGTCCGCGATCCTGCCCTGCGCGTTCATCGTGCTCACCGTCGTCGCCTTCAACGTCGTCGGAGAGCGCTGGGCCGACCGCGTCGCCAGGAGAGACCGATGACCGCTACGTACACCCTCGACGTCCAAGGGCTCCGCATCACCCTGCCCGGCACGGCCCGCCCCGTCCTCGACGGCGTCGACCTCCACGTCGCCACGGGCGAGACCGTCGCCCTCGTCGGCGAGTCCGGGTCCGGGAAGACCCTCACGTCGCGCAGCGCCCTGAACCTGCTGCCACCCGGCGCCGTCGTCGAAGGCGCCGTCCGGGTGCGCGGTGAGGACGTCCTCACCATGAACGCCGACCAGCTGCGCGCTCTGCGCAGCGGCACGGTGTCCATGATCTTCCAGGACCCGCGTGCCGCCCTCAACCCCCTGCGCCGCATCGGTGACTTCCTCACCGAGAGCGTGACCCTGACCGGGAGCATGAGCCGGGCGGACGCCACCGCACGCGCCGGTGAGCTTCTGCGGGCGGTCGGTCTCGACGACTCGGCTCTGCGCAAGTACCCCGGTCAGGTCTCCGGCGGCATGCTGCAACGCGTCATGATCGCGGCCGCCCTGATGGGCGACCCGGCCCTCGTGCTCGCCGACGAGCCCACCACGGCGCTCGACGTCACCACCCAGGCCGAGGTCATCGCCCTCCTGGCCCGACTCCGCGAACGCTTCGGCACCGGCCTGCTCTTCGTCACCCACGACCTCGACCTCGCCGCCGCCATCAGCGACCGGGTGTACGTCATGTACGCCGGCCGGATCGTGGAGAGCGGCCCCGCCGAAGCCCTCTTCGCCCGGCCCCGGCACCCGTACACCTCGGCCCTGCTCGCCTCCACGCCCCGCCTGGAGGCCCCCCGAGGCAGGCTCGACGCGATCGACGGCCAGCCCCCGGACCTCCGGCAGGAGCTGCGCGGCTGCCCGTTCGCCGCCCGCTGCCACCTCGCCACCGAGATCTGCGACCAGCAGGCCCCCGAGCCGCGGCCCACGCCCGGACTGCCGCACCACCAGGCCGCCTGTCACCACAGCGACCGTCTCGAAGGGAGCCCCGTCGATGCCTGAGAACGTCCTGGAGGCCGTCGGCCTCCACCGCACCTTCGGGAGCGTCCGCGCCGTCGACGACGTCTCCTTCGCCCTCCCCGAGGGCGGATCCCTGGGCATCGTCGGCGCATCAGGCTCCGGCAAGACCACCACCGCCCGGATCGTCGTCGGTCTGGAACAGGCCGACGCCGGCGACGTCCTCGTACGAGGAGAGGCCCGCGGCGCACGACAGCGCGGCCGGGCCCGGCGCCTGGCCCGGGCGCGCGAGGTCCAGATGGTCTTCCAGGACCCGTACCTCTCCCTCGACCCGCGCACCAGCGTCGAACAGGTCCTGCGCGAGACCCTGCGCCTGCACTTCCCCGGCACCGACCACGACCGGCGCGTCCGGGAGCTCCTCGACCAGGTCGGCCTCGGCACCCGCGCCGCCGACGCGCGGCCCCGGCAGCTCTCCGGCGGCCAGCGCCAACGCGTCGCCATCGCCCGCGCCCTCGCCGTCGAACCGGCCGTCCTCGTCCTCGACGAGGCCGTCGCCGCGCTCGACGTCTCCGTACAGGCGCAGATCCTCAACCTGCTCGCCGACATCCGCGAGGAGACCCGGATCGGCTATCTGTTCATCACCCACGACCTCGGCGTGGTCCGGTGCGTCACCGACGACGTCATCGTCATGCGCCAGGGCCGTGTCGTCGAGGCGGGCCCCACGGCCGAGGTGCTCGCCGCACCCCGACACCCCTACACACGGCTGCTGTTGGAGTCCGTACCCCGCCCCGGCTGGGACCCCGAGGCGATCGCCGAGGCCCGCCGGGCGCTCTGAGCGCCTCGCGCCCCCACCGTCGTTGACACAGGAGGTCAACCATGAACGAACACGCTGTCGCCCGGCACGTGGGCCCCGGCCTCAACAGGCGCCGGTTCCTCGCGGCGACCGGACTGACCGCCGCGGGCGCCGCCCTCGCGACGACCGCCCTCCCCGACCGGGCCACCGCCGCCGCGGGTACCTTCCGGGTGCCCGTCGAGGACGTCCGGCACACCCGTACGTGGATGGCCTGGCCGGACAGCACGGCGATCTGGCCCGGCAAGCTCAGCGGGGTGCAGGCGGACATCGCCCTGATCGCCCGTACGATCGCGAAGTACGAGCCCGTTGTCATGTGCGCCAACTCCGGGAGCGCCGCCAAGGCCCGCTCGATGTGCGGCTCCACGGTCACCGTCATCAGCTCCATCCCCGTCGACGACTGCTGGATGCGGGACACCGGACCGGTCTTCCGCACCGACGGCTACGGCGGCCTCGACACCGTGGGCCTCAACTTCAACGGCTGGGGCGACAAGCAGACCCACGCCAGGGACGCCCTCGTCGCCGAGCGGATCGCCGCCCACGTGGGCGTGCCGTTCACCTACGCCGATCTGGTCGGCGAGGGCGGCGCCATCGAACAGGACGGCGCCGGCACCCTGATGGCGACCCGCAGCAGCCTGGTGAACCGCAACCGCAACCCGGGGATGTCGGAGCGCCAGCTGGAGAGGGCGATGTGCGAGGCGTACGGCGCGTCCAAGGTCATCTGGTTCGACGGTGTCCGCGGCCAGGACATCACCGACGACCACGTCGACGCGACCTCCCGCTTCCTCGCACCCGGCGAGGCCCTCGTCCAGACGCCCGTCGCCGCCGACAACGACGCCTTCGCCCGCGACGCCCGCCGGCAGTACAGCACCCTGTCCGCCGCGACCACCGCCGCGGGCCGGGCCATGGACGTGATGCGCCTCCAGGGCCCCGACTACAACAAGATCCGCTCCACCGGCCGGGACTTCCTCGCCTCGTACGCCAACTTCTACCTCTGCAACGACGCCGTCGTCTCGGCCCAGTTCGGCGACCGGAGGGCGGACGAGGCGGCCCGGGCGACCCTGCAACGCCTCTACCCCGACCGCTCCATCGAGCAGCTGAACATCGACCGCCTCGGCACGGGCGGCGGGGGCATCCACTGCGTCACCCAGCAGCAGCCCGTCGCGTGAGACCACACGGCGCATGACTGAAATTTTCGTCAGAGACCTAGGTCTCGGCCATTGACTGAAATTTGAGTCAGTCCCTAGGGTGAGCGCACCGTACAGCGCGGGCGGGTCACGCAGCGCTGTACGGCTTCATGAACGCATCCCTGAACAGGAGCCCACATGGGGCCAGTTGACTCGCCCACGCGTGATTCCGCACCGCACGCGGGCATCGAACAGCACTCGATCGACTGGGTGCCCCTCTCGGAACGGCACGGCAAACCGTCGAGCGTCGGGGCCATCTGGTTCGTCGGCAGCCTCAATCTCACGGGCCTCGCCACCGGCGTCGTGACGCTGTCCATGGGGGCCTCCCTCGTGTGGACGGTGATCGCCACCGTGCTCGGCTCCCTCTTCGGCACGTTCTTCATGGCGTTCCACTCGGCCCAGGGTCCCCAGCTGGGTCTGCCCCAACTCGTGCAGTCCCGGCCCCAGTTCGGCTATCTGGGCGCGGCCCTCACCGTGTGGGTGTTCGCCCTGGTCAACTACGTGGCCTTCAACACCTCGGACGCCCTGCTGTCCGGCCAGGCCATGAACCTGCTCACCGGGATACCCAACACCCTCGGCTACCTCCTCGCCGCCGCGGTGGCGACCGTGATCGCGCTCTTCGGGTACGACTGGATCCACAAGCTCAACAAGTGGCTCACCTGGCCCTTCGTCGTGATCACCGCGGCCGTCACCGCGTCCGCCCTGTTCGGCGGAGGACTGCCCGACGATGCCTGGACCGCGGGCCCGTTCGAACTCGCGCCGTTCATGCTCGTGTTCGTCTTCGTCGCCGGCTTCCAGCTGGGCTGGGCACCGTACGTCTCGGACTACTCGCGCTACCTCAGACCCGACGTCCCCGTGCGCAGCACCTTCTGGTGGACCTACCTGCCCAGCGCGGTCTCGGGGATCTGGGTCTTCGTCCTCGGTGCCGTGGTCTCGGCCGGCGCCCCCGAGGGCACGGACCCGGTCACCGCGCTGAAGCTGTCGGCCGACCGGCTGTTCGGCGGGTTCGGCACGGTCGCGGTCGTCGTCCTGCTGGTCGGGCTGCTCTCCGTCATGGCGATCAACCAGTACGGCGGCAGTCTCACGATGATCTCGATCGTCGACTCGTTCCGGCCGGTCAAGCCGACCCGGACCATCCGGGTCGCCACGATCGGGATCATGCTGGCCGCCGTCGGGACGGTCTCCACCCTCGTCGGCATCGATCAGTTCAACTGGTTCTTCGCCAACGTGGTGGTGGTCCTCACCTACCTCTTCATCCCGTGGACCGCCATCAACCTGGTCGACTTCTTCTTCGTCCGGCGCGGCCAGTACGTCGTCAAGGAGATCTTCAACCCGCACGGGATCTACGGCCGTTGGGGCTGGCGCGGAAACCTCGCCTATGCGATCGGCCTCGCCTGCATGGCCCCGTTCATGGTCATCACCGGCCTCTTCGTCGGGCCCGTCGCGGAGCGCCTCGGCGGCGTCGACTACTCGCTCCTCGTCGGCCTGCCCGTGGCCGGAGGCCTCTACTGGGCCTTCGCCCGAAGCCTCGATCTGGCCACCGAACGCCGGATGGTCCGGGAGGAGGGGCTGCTGGACCCACTCCACTGAGCAACCCCCCGAGCAACGCCTGCACGTACCGAACCTTTGAGAGAAGGAGCACCACGTGAAGACAGAGCACGACGGCGAACGCCCCGGCATCAGCCGCAGAAACCTCCTTGCCCGCACCGGAGCGGCCGCGGCCGCCCTGGCGGTCGGACCCGTCCTCGGCGGCATGCAGCCCGCCATGGCCGCGTCCTGGCGGGTCCCCGGTGAGGACGAGTCGCACAAGCGCACCTGGATGGCCTGGCCGTCCAGCTACACGATCTGGGGCAACCTGCTGTCCAAGATCCAGAGCGACATCGCCAAGCTCGCCAAGGAAGTCGCCAAGTACGAGCCGGTCATCATGTGCGCGGACGGCTCCTCGGCCGCCTCGCAGGCCAGGACCGCCTGCGGCTCCACCGTCACGGTCATCAGCTCCATCCCCGTCTCGGACTGCTGGATGCGGGACACCGGCCCGCTGTTCCGCGTGGACGGGGCCGGCGGCCTCGACGCCTTCGGCCTGAACTTCAACGCCTGGGGCGAGAACGCCACGACCTTCTACGGCCTCCCCGCCTCCGCCTACTCCAAGGACCGGACGGTCGCGCCGAAGGTCGCGGCCTACGCCGGCGTCTCGTTCGCGAACGCGTCCGTGGTCGGCGAGGGCGGCGGAATCGAGTACGACGGCGACGGCACCGTGATGGCCACCGAGAGCTGCTGGCTGAACAGCAACCGCAACCCCGGCAAGTCCCGCAGCCAGATCGAGGCGGAGCTGCTGTCCCGCTTCGGCGCGTCCAAGATGATCTGGCTGCCCGGGGTCACCGGGCAGGACGTCACCGACGGCCACATCGATGGAACCGCCCGCTACATCCGGCCCGGCGTGGTCATGGTGCAGCTGGCCGGCGCCGTGCGCCCCGACGTCTGGACCGCCAACGCCCAGGCCATCCGCGACACCCTGGTCAACGCGACCGACGCCAGGGGCCGCAGGCTCCAGGTCCTCACCATCGAAGGACCCGACACCCTGCCCCGTATCCAGGTGGGCAAGCAGGCCGACTTCCTCAGTTCCTACATGAACTGGACGGTGACCAACCAGGCGATCATCACCACGCAGTTCGGCGACACGGCCAAGGACGCGGCCGCCAAGTCGGCCATCGCCGCCGCCTACGGCCGGCCTGTCGTCCAGCTGAACCTGGACAACCTCTACGGCAACGGCGGCGGTGGCGCCCACTGCGTCACGATGCAGGAGCCCAACCGCTGAACGAACGACGGGCCCGGGTCTCGCTTCCGAGGCCCGGGCCCGTCGCGTATGTGCCCAATCTCGGGTGATTCGGGCTCTTGTGAGGTGGACGCGTGTAGAGGGAAGTCATTCTCGCCGAACCCTTGACGCTGCTCTTGGTGAAAACTACGTTCTGTCAAGCGGAAAACCACTTCCACTTTGTGGAAACATCTAAAGACTCCGCCTCAGACCTCCACCGGTCGCCAGGCCCTCCGTCGCGCTTCGTCATGCCCCGAAGCCGCGTCGTCCCCAGGGTCCTGCCGCGACCTCCAGAGCACACGTGAGGGCCCTTCGATGACTTCTGTGGATGCCCGGCCGCCCGAGACGGCGACCGACGGAGCAACCGGCTCCGTTCTGTACACCTACGACCTGGCCCCGACGAAGAAGGAAGGCCGCCGCTGGGGCGCGTACAACGTCTTCACCCTCTGGGCCAACGACGTGCACAGCCTCGGGAACTACGCTTTCGCGATCGGGCTCTTCGCCCTCGGGCTCAACATCTGGGGCATCCTCGCGGCCTTCGCGCTCGCCTCCGTGCTGCTGTTCCTGCTCCTGACGCTCTCCGGCTTCATGGGCCACAAGACCGGTGTGCCCTTCCCGGTGATGAGCCGCATCGCCTTCGGCATCAAGGGCGCGAAGATACCGGCGGCCGTCCGTGGCATCGTCGCCATCGCCTGGTTCGGCATCCAGACCTATCTGGCCTCCACCGTGCTGAGCGCCCTGCTCGTCGCGATGTTCCCCGGACTGGCCTCGCTCGACGAGAACGCGCTGCTCGGCCAGTCGACCCTCGGCTGGATCACCTTCCTGGCCCTCTGGGCCGTGCAGCTCGTCATCGTCAGTTACGGCATGCAGATGATCCGGCGCTACATGGCCTTCGCCGCACCGACCACGCTCCTCACCATGTGCGCCCTCGCCGTCTGGATGTTCGTCCGCGCCGACGCCTCGATCGCCCTCTCCATCGACGCACCGCTCATCGGCGGCGAGATGTGGCTGCAGATCCTCCAGGCCGCCGCCCTCTGGGTGGTCGTCTACGGGACCTTCGTCCTGAACTTCTGCGACTTCACCCGGTCCGCCAAGAGCCGCGCCTCGATCGTGCGCGGCAACGTGATCGGCATCCCGCTGAACATGCTGTTCTTCGCCGGCATCGTCGTGGTCCTCAGCGGAGCGCAGTTCAAGCTCGACGGCCGCATCATCACCAGCCCCACGGACATCGTCCGGACCATCCCGAACATGGCGCTCCTGGCGGCGGCCTCCCTCGCCCTGATCGCCCTGACCGTCGCCGTGAACCTGCTGGCCAACTTCGTCGCGCCGATCTACGCCCTCATCGACCTCTTCCCGCGCACGCTCGACTTCCGGCGGGCAGGTGTCGTCAGCGCGGTCATCGGCCTGGTGATCCTGCCCTGGAACCTCTACAACAGCCCGATCGCCGTCAACTACTTCCTCGGCGGACTCGGCGCCCTGCTCGGACCGCTCTTCGGCGTGATCATGGCCGACTACTGGCTGCTGCGCAGGTCCCGGGTCAACGTGCCCGACCTCTACACCGAGAACCCGCAGGGCGAGTACCACTACCGCCGCGGCTTCAACCCGCGCGCCGTCGCCGCATTCGTCCCCAGCGCCGCCGCCGCCGTGGTCGTCGCCCTGGCGCCCTTCTTCCACGCCGTCGCCGGATTCTCCTGGTTCGTGGGCGCCATCCTCGGCGCGGGGCTGTACGCGATCGTCGCGGACCGCAAGGCACCGATCCGGGACGTGGACGGCGAGTCCATCGCCGTCGCCGCCGAATGACCCACCGAGCCGAACGAACAGAACGAGCGGAAGGCGGCCCATGCGCATCCTCGTCGTCAACGTGAACACCACGCAGTCCATCACCGACGCGATCGGCAGACAGGCGGCCGCCGTGGCCGCGCCCGGCACCGAGATCGTCGCGCTCACCCCGGAGTTCGGAGCCGAGTCGGTCGAGGGCAACTACGAGAGCTACCTCGCCGCGATCGCCGTGATGGAGGCCGTCCGCGCCTATCCGGAGCCCTTCGACGCGGTCATCCAGGCCGGGTACGGCGAGCACGGCCGCGAAGGCCTGCAGGAGCTGCTCGACGTGCCGGTCGTCGACATCACCGAGGCGGCCGCCGCCACCGCCCAGTTCCTCGGCCGCAGTTACTCCGTCGTCACCACCCTCGACCGGACGGTCCCGCTGATCGAGGAGCGGCTCCACGTCGCCGGACTGAGCGCGCGCTGCGCGTCCGTACGGGCCAGCGGGCTCCCCGTCCTGGCGCTGGAGGAGGACGAGAAGACGACCGTCGAGGCGATCGTCGAACAGGCCGCCCGAGCGGTGGAGGACGACCGGGCCGAGGTGATCTGCCTGGGCTGCGGGGGCATGGCCGGCCTCGCCGAGCGGGTCGTCGAGCGCACCGGCGTGCCCGTCGTCGACGGAGTGAGCGCGGCGGTGACCCTCGCCGAGTCCCTGGTGCGGCTCGGTCTGTCCACCTCGAAGGTACGCACTTACGCGACGCCGCGTCCCAAGAGGATCGTCAACTGGCCTCCGCGCACGGCCTAGCACTCATCCGCCCGGTCCGGGAAGCAAGCAAACAGAAGAGGAGGACATCCGTTGTCCGACGTAGAGCGGTCCGAGACGGAGCTGTCCGGTGTAGAGCCGTCCGAGACGGAGCTGTCCGGCGCAGAGCGGTCCGGCATAGAGCTGGTCCTGCGCTCGACGCGCGTCATCACCCCCGAGGGGACGCGCCCGGCGTCGATCGCCGTCTCCGGTGGGACGATCGCGGCCGTGCTGCCGTACGACGCCGAGGTGCCCGCCGGTGCCCGGCTTGAGGACGTCGGCGACGGCGTGGTCCTGCCCGGTCTGGTCGACACCCACGTGCACGTGAACGACCCGGGCCGCACCGAGTGGGAGGGCTTCTGGACCGCCACCCGCGCGGCCGCCGCGGGCGGCATCACGACCCTGCTCGACATGCCGCTCAACTCGCTGCCCCCGACCACCACGGTGGACCACCTGCGGGTCAAGCAGGAGGTGGCCCGCGGCAAGGCCCACATCGACGTCGGCTTCTGGGGCGGCGCCCTGCCCGACAACGTCAAGGACCTGCGGCCGCTGCACGACGCCGGCGTCTTCGGCTTCAAGTGCTTCCTGTCGCCCTCCGGGGTGGAGGAGTTCCCGGAGCTCGATCAGGAGCGGCTGGCGACCTCGCTGGCCGAGATCGCGGGTTTCGACGGCCTGATGATCGTGCACGCCGAGGACCCGCACCACCTGGCCGCGGCGCCGCAGCGCTCGGGCGGCGCGTACGCCGACTTCCTGGCCTCGCGTCCCCGGGACGCGGAGAACACGGCGATCGAGAACCTGATCAACCAGGCCCGCCGGCTGGGCGCCCGCGTCCACGTGCTGCACCTGTCCTCCTCGGACGCGCTGCCGGCGCTGGCCGCCGCGAAGGCCGAGGGGGTGAAGATCACCGTGGAGTCCTGTCCGCACTTCCTCACGCTCACCGCGGAGGAGATCCCGGACGGGGCGACCGAGTTCAAGTGCTGCCCGCCGATCCGTGAGGCGTCGAACCAGGACGCGCTGTGGCAGGGGCTCGCGGACGGCACCATCGACTGCATCGTCTCCGACCACTCGCCGTCCACCGCCGACCTGAAGACCCCGGACTTCGCCTCGGCCTGGGGCGGCATCTCCTCCCTGCAGCTCGGTCTGCCGGCGATCTGGACCGAGGCCCGGCGCCGCGGCCACTCGCTGGAGGACGTGGTGCGCTGGATGTCCGAGGGCCCGGCCCGGCTCGCCGGACTGTCCCGGAAGGGCGCCATCGAGGCCGGCCGTGACGCCGACTTCGCGGTCCTCGCCCCGGACGCCACCTTCACCGTCGACCCGGCCGGCCTGGAGCACCGCAACCGGATCACCGCCTACGCGGGCAAGACCCTGCACGGCGTCGTCACCTCCACCTGGCTGCGTGGAGAGCGGATCGCCGACCACGGCACCCTCGCCGAGCCCTCCGGCCGCCTCCTCGAACGACGCGGCCGGTAGCGGGCCCTCGGGTCCTCAGAGGGCCGGGCGGCGGCTGTTCCACGGGCGTACTGCCTCGATCGCGGAGGCGACGCGGAACACGGCGGCATCGTCGTAGGTGCGTCCGACGACCTGGACTCCCGTCGGCACGCCGGTCGACGCGTATCCGGACGGCACGCTCAACACCGGGCAGCGACTGGCGATGTTGAACACCGTGGTCATCGCGGCCTCCAGATAGGAGTCCAGCTCGACACCGTTGATCACCACCTTGGTCGAGAGGTAGTCGTCGTCCGCCCTCAGCGCCGGAATGGCCGTCGTCGGGCACAGCAGCACGTCATAGCGGTCGAGCAGGGTGCCGAGCGTCGTCTGTACCGCGGCCTCCAGCTCCAGACCGCGCATGATGCTGCCGGGCTCGCGGACGGCCTCGGCGGTCCGCTCGGCGAAGTCGAGAGCGTACGAGGTGAGCAGATCGCCGTGCTCCGCGGCGACCGACGTGACGTACGGGCCGAAGATGGAGCCGAAGTGGATCATCGCCGCCTCCATCACGTCCGCCCGCGTGATCGGGACCTCCACCTCCTCCACGACGGCTCCGGCCGCGCGCAGGGCCTCCGCCACTGCGCGCGTGTTGGCCTCGACCTCGGGATCCACTGGCCAGTCCCCGAGGCCGACGGACAGCGCGACCCTCAGGCCCGCGATGCCCTCGAAGTGTTCGGGCAGCGTGAACTTGGGGCGCAGGGAGACCGCGTCGAGCGGGTGAGGCCCTGCGATGACGTTCTGCAGGAGGGCGCAGTCGCCGACGGTCCGCGCCATCGGGCCGTCGTGGCAGTACGTGTCCAGATTGAACGGTGCCATCGCCGGTACGCGCCCGTACGGCGGCTTGTATCCGACCGTGCCCGTGAACGAGGCGGGGATGCGGATGGAGCCCCCGATGTCGGAACCGGTCGCGAGCGTCGTCTCGCCGGCCGCGAGCGCGGCGCCGGAGCCGCCCGACGAACCACCCGGACTGAACTCCAGGTTCCAGGGGTTGCGCGTCACACCCCACAGCCGCGACTGCGTGAAGGCAGCGCAGCTGAACTCCGGGGTGGTGGTCCGGGCGTGCACGATGCCGCCCGCGGCCTGGACGCGCTCGACGACGGGGTGCGTCGCGTCGGCTCTCTCGTCACGGAAGGCCAGTGAACCGTCCGTGCTGCTGCGGCCCGCGATCGGCTGCTCCTCCTTCGTCGCGACCGGCAGCCCCTCCAGCGCACGGGGCGCCTCCCCCTTGCCCGCGTACCGGGACTCGGCCTCGCGCGCGGCGGCGAGCGCCTGCTCGAAGGTCTGCTCGGCGAGGGCGTTGACCCGGGGCTCGACGGTTTCGGCGCGTGCGATGACGGCGGTCATCAACTCGACGGGTGACAGGGAGCGGTCGCGGAAGCGGCTGAGGGCTTCCGTGGCAGGCATGTAGGCGAGATCGCTGGTGAGGTCGGTCATGGGAGCATCGAACAGCCGCCGACCCAGGGCGTCAACGCTGTTGACGTAAGGCGGGGTCCCGGAAGATCGGCGCGAGGGAGAAGAGAGAGTGAGCCAGGAAGCCGAAGGGGAGGCGCTCCGGCACCTCGTGCCGCCGCCGGCCGCGGGCGGTACGCCGCTCGACTGGGACCGGATGAGTGCGTCGTGGGGGCGGGAGTTCCCGGCCGACTACCGGCAGTTCGTCGAGACGTACGGCGCGGGGTCCATCGAGGGCTGCCTGGTGATCCAGGAGCCCGAGTACAAGGACGCCGAACCGGCGTCCCCGTACGGGGGCATGCTCCTGGAGACGGTCAACGCGGAGGCGGCCTGGGCGCGGGAGAAGAAGTCCCCCGAGCTGGAGGGGACGGACCCCGTACTGATCACCTGGGGGGTCACCATGAGCTCGGACCTGCTGTGCTGGGACACGTCGGACGGCGACCCCGCCGCATGGCCGGTCCTGGTACGCAACCGGGACGACGACCTGTGGCGGCGCTTCGACTGCGGCATGGTCGCCTTCCTCGTACGCGTGCTGCGCGGGGAGTTCGACGAGTGCCCACTCGGTGACGTCACCCTGTGGGGGAGAGGCTCGGCGCTCTTTCTGACCGAGGCCGAACAGAAGCGCTTGTGGGCGCGGGGCGTGAACCCGTGGGAGCGGAAGGGGAGATGATCCCGGATGCGTCGCGCCGCGAGACGAGCACGGGCTGACCGTCCGCTTCGCCTCGGTCCTCGGCACGCCCCTGCACACGACGCCCAGGGTCCGTACTACCCCAGCCACACCCCGTCGCGCATCACGACCCTGCCACGCTGTTCCGGCACGCCGCGCCAGGCGCGAAGGGTCTGCGGCGCCACGCGCAGGTACACGAAGGGGGTCTTTTCCGTACGCGGATCCCAGCCGAACTTGCCTGCGAACGCGTCTGCGGCGGCTTTGGGTACTTCCCGGGCGGGGTAGCACTGCGCCTCCCCTTGCAGCAGCACCACGTCGAAGGCATCCGGCAGCGCCAGCCGTACGCGCGGTTCCTCGCTCAGATTGCGCACGGTCGCGGAGTCCGCGCCGGTACACATCCAGACCGCCTGCCCGTCCCACCAGAACCACAGCGGGACCTGATGCGGGCCGTGGTCGGGATGGGCCGTGGACACCCAGATGTCGCGCTCCGAGCCGAGCCGTTCCAGGGTGTCCCGCCTGCGCTCCGCCGTGGTACGGCGAACGATCTTCGTCGCTTGCATGGGCGCCGACACTAGCGAGCAGGTTCACGGTGCGCATGGGGCGCAGGTCCTAGTCCCGGCGACGGACCGGCTTGTGGGCATGGTGGGATCCGCATCGGTGAGGGTGTGCGCCCAACAGCGATCTGGCGATGCCGAAGATCAGCCTCGGCCGCGTGTGTGCCCGCGGGCGGTGGCCGCCGCTCGTTCGGCGGCCTCGGCGACGACGGCGGCGGCCCGGGCGGCGCGTCCGTCCGCGTGCCAGTCGTCGATGAGCCGGACGGTGGGGCCGGGAGGAAAGATGCCGAGCTGCCCGAGCAGGGAGAGGTCGTCGCGGACCGCCTCGTGGCGGACGACCTTGCCGTCCTGCAGGTGCAGGACATGGACCTGCTCGGAGTCGATCTCGGCCCCGGTGGGCGGGATCGCCTGGAGAAGGGCGCCGTCGCGGTAGTGGACGAAGGGGCCGGTGTGCCGGCCCCTCATGTGCAGCCGTATCCACACCTGATCGCCCTCGCGGACGAGGTCGGTGACGGGGAAGCTCAGGTCGGTGAAGGCGGAGCGCAGCCACGCGCCCGAGGCAAGTGCGCCTGCGGGCCCGGGCAGTGAGCAGGCGGCAGGGGAGACGACCGCCTCGCGGTTGGTGAAGTCCTGGTGGACGACGTCCGCGGCGAGCGCCGCGTCACCGGTCGCCAGGACGGTGAAGAGTCCGCGGGCCGCGTCCTCGGGTGACATTCCCATGGGTTCGGTTCCTCTCGCGCACGGGGCGGGTGGCCGCCCTGACCGATATTCAGGTTACACGCCACCTATTGAATAGGTCGACCGTTTCCACGGTTAGGCTGACCCCATGCCGACCAAGCGCAAGTACGTCTCACCCCGGCGTGAGGAAGCCGCAGCCCAGACGCGTGCGCAGATCCTCCAGTCGGCGACCAGGCTGTTCGCCGAACGCGGCTATGGGCGCGTGACCGTCGCGGACATCGCGGCCGAGGCGGGCGTCTCCTCGAAGGCCGTCTTCGCGAGCGCCGGCAGCAAGGGGGACATCCTCAACGAGATCGTCGACACGGCCGTACGAGCCTCCGGCGACGAGCGGACGATGCGTGCGGTACTCGCCGAGCGGGACCTGGAGTCCGTACTCAAGGCACTGGCCCACGGCACCCGGATGGGCAACGAAGGTCTGTTCACCGTGCACGAGGCGATCCACAAGGCGCTGCCGTCGCACGAGGACGGCGAGGCCCTGTGGGAGCGCGCCACCGCCGACTACCGCGCCGCTCTCCGTACCACCGCACGGCACCTGCACACCGTGGCAGCACCCGCCTGTCCGGAGGAGGAGACCGCGGACCTCCTGTGGTTCTGGTTCGGCCCGAGCGGCTGGCGCACGCTGGTCGCCGAGAACGGCTGGCCCTGGGACCGCGCCGAAACCTTCCTCCTCCACACCGCCCTGGCCACGTTGCGGACGCCGTAGGCCTCGACCGACAGGCGGTCGCCGGTCAGCGCGGGACGGGCCCTGGCGGTCCATTCGCGACGCTCGACAAATATTCCTGTCGCGAAGTGCTGTCGACAGCTAGGCTTGTCGCATGACCGATGTGGACGGGATCCCGACTCCCGACAAGAGCGACGAGAACTTCTGGAGCGCCTTCTCGAATCTGGTGGAGCCTCCTTGGAACGAGCCCACCCCGGACGACGCGTGCACGATGGACGACAGGGTCCTCGACGCGGTGCGCGCCCTGGCTGAACGGATCTCGACCCGCGCGCTGGCCTACGGCGCCGCCGACAAGCCCTTCGACCCCGTGCTCATGGCGGCGCCCGATGTGCAGCTGGCACTTCTGAGGGCTCTGTACGAAGCCAAACTGTCCGTCGACCGGCTGGCGGAGAGCGCCGCCACCGTCGCCGGCCGCAGCGGGGCGAACTACGCCCAACTCGGTTCCGCCTGGGGCGGTATCAAGCGTCAGTCGGCCCGCCTCAAATGGCCCCATGCCGTCGTGCGGAAGTCTGCCAAGGAGTCCATCCCGCTCCACTACGCGGGTGGCGTCGCCGTCGTGCACCACGATGTCGACGCCGACGCCTGGTGGTACACCGCCACGGCCGCAGACCAGCGGAGCGTGGAATCGGACCCCGTCCACGGCACGTACGCCGAGGCCATCGCCGGAGCGACCGAGTTCCTCCTCGCGCACGCCCTGCCCGACAGGCGGCCGCCCGTGTGACATGAGCGGAACCGCCGCGGACGGGCCGTCAACTCCGTGTGTGGTGACGGCGTGGAGATCTGGGCGGGTGGATCTTGCCTCTATCCTTCGACGCTCTATGAACCATGCTGATCACCGTTCTGGCCGGGCAGGCATCCGGGACGTGGCCGCCGCCGCCGGGGTCTCCATCACGACTGTCTCCGACGCGCTCAACGGCAAGGGCCGACTCCCGGACGC
>NZ_JBWKFA010000010.1:0-253989 GCF_056435185.1 Streptomyces sp. NPDC044003
CAGCACCTCATCGCCACCTGGACCGGCACCTGCCCCACCTGCCGACAGACCGTCCCATGGCAGCCCTACGACACCACCTAACAAAGCACTACTAGGCCAGATCCGTCAGCTCGTCCGCGTACACCTGGGACAAGGGCTGCGGCCCCACGTACTGCTGGCAGTTGCAGACACCGGCCTCGTAACGGACCGGCTTCTTGTGCTCGTCCCAGGCCGTGGGCACCTCGACCCGCTCGTGGCACCGGCCCTGCTTGTCGTGCTTGGCGAGGTGGTGCGTGCACCCGCACACGGGCTCGGGCGTCTTGTGCGCGGCCTCAAGCGCGAGCCGCTCCTGCTTGGCGGCCTCCAGAAGCTCCATCTTCCGCTCGTGCCGATGACGCAGCGCGGTACGGATGTTGTCGGCGGCCCAGGCGAAGCCACCGGTCCAGAACAGAATGAGAACCCACCAGAACCAGTCCACCGTTCCCCCCAATTCCCCCTGACAGGTGAAGGCCAGGATAGGACCGGCGGGCCGTGTCAGAGAGGGGGCGCGGCCCTGAGGACGAGAAACAGCGTCACGGCCGAGTTCGCCGAGGAGAGCGCGGAGACGGCGGTGCCGACGGCGGCGCCCCAGGTGGCGAGGCCCGCGAGGGTGAAGAGGGACGGCCAGCGGCGGGCGGCGGGAGCGGGGGCGAGGAGCGCGGCCACGCGGCGCGGCACGGGCCCGGCGGAGGCGAAGCCGGCGAGCGCGGTGCGCCGGGAGACGAGCGAGGCCTTGCCGACGGCGCGGGCCACGGTGCGGCGGCTGCCGATCCGGGCGGCGGCGTCCTCGTCGGCCCACCGCTCGGTGGTGTAGGCGACGGCCGTACGGAGGGGCCGCAGGAACGGGTTGGCCCGCGCGGCGAGCTGCACGGCCAGCAGGAACCGGTGGTGCCGGGAGTCGAGGTGGGCACGCTCGTGGGCGAAGAGGGCGCGGCGCTCGGGTGCGGAGAGCGCGGCGAGCAGGGCGGTGGTGACGACGACGCGGTCCTTCCGCCCGGGAAGGGCGTAGGCGTAGGGACTCGCGTCGGGGAGCACGACGACCGAGGTGGCGGGCAGCCCGGCGAGGGCCCGCGAGGCGCGCCGGCGGACCCGACGATGCCGCCGAGCCACCTCGGCGCAGGAGACGAGCACGAGGGCGAGCACGGGAATGGCGAGCGGACCGGCGATCTCGTCGTAGGGGAGGGCCGCGCGGACTTCGGGATCGGACCAGCCGTCCGGAAGGGGATTGCCGGGCAGCTGAGCGGTGCCCACGACCACGAGCAGCCCGAGGCACAGGGTGCTGCACAGGCCGAGCACGCCGGACAGAACGCTGAGCAGCCAGGTCGCCACCCGAGGATGGAGACGATGCGCGGCGAGCCGTGCGACGGGCCACGCGGTCAGCGGCAGGACGAGCGGCAGGAAGACGAAGACCCCCACGCGCTCAGTCCTCCGCCTCGCCGGCCTCCTGGCCCAGCAGCTCCCGCAACAGGCGCTCGTCATGGGCGGACAGCCCCGTCACGAAGCTGGCGAGCACGGCCTCCCGGTCGGTCTCACCGTCCAGCACCTTGCGCATCCGCAGGGCGGCGAGTCCGGCCTCGTCGGCGACGGCGGTCCACTCGAAGGACCGACCGACCCGCTCCCGGCGGACGGCGCCCTTGGCGTGCAGGCGGGTGAGGATCGTGATGACGGTCGTATAGGCGAGCCCGCCCCCGAGCCGCTCCTGCACCCACCCCGCGGTACGAGCCCCGCCCGCCTCCCGCAGAACGACCAGCACCTGCGCCTCAAGCTCCCCCTGCCGCCGCCGCGGAGCCCCGCTCTTAGCCATCCGCCGACCTCCACACACGCCGAAGGGCACCCACCCAACCCGGCAGGCGCCCTTCGTCCTTGTGCCCCCGGCAGGATTCGAACCTGCGACACCCGCTTTAGGAGAGCGGGAGGGCGGAGCCGTGCCTGACCTGCATAGACGCTGCGGGAGCTGACCGACACCCCAGAGCCCGACAACACCCCTCGCTCCCCGTGGTTCCCCGCCCTATCTGGCACGGATGTGGCACGACGGTGAAGCCGTTGATGGGAGCACCTACCAATCGCGCCACTGATCCGTGAGCTCATATCGCCCGAGCCCGTGCCGGGCGGTCAGAGCCGCCACATCGACGCCGTGCTCGGTCAGAGCCGTGTCGATGTACTCACACAAGGCCTCGCGTTCATCCGTCTCGTAGCCGCAGTGGATGTCGTCCACGGCGTTCAGGGCCAAGACGACACGCTTCACCGCAGCGAAGACCTGGACATCCTCTGCGCCATCCAGCCCGGCTACCTCAGCATCGAAGGAGTCGAGGACAGAATCGGTCGCTACCAGGAGCTCATCCGGGTACAAGGTGGCCATGCAAGCGCAGCCAGGATCCAGCGTGCCGGCAGCCAATTGCTCCGCCTCACGGGCTATGCCCTCGCGCCAGCTCGTTGTAGGTCTCTCAGCCATAGCGCGCACCGTACAGCGCACCTCTGACAGCAAGGACGCTGCGCGATTGACATGAGCTTGGGAATCACCGGCCTTCGCAATGACCTGTGCAAACGGACGTCGAGTCGAGCCGTATGCCCCTTCTCGGCGGACGCCGCTGTCCGTGCTTCACCGCTCTACCTGGCACGGATGTAGCACGTGGACCTCTTCGTCCCGAAGCAACTCGGGGTCGGGTCCTGCCTCGGCCTGGCCTGCCTCTCACCTGCGCGGATGGTCCGCAGACGTTCGCGCCCGTCCGCCGCTGTTCGTCGGCGTTGTCACGCAGTTAGACACTCAGCGTGCAGCGGCCAATCACGGGACAGAGCTGTTGTCAGTGCCGGCCTCTAGGGTCTCAAGCGCGCGGTCGGCTTCCGGGGGTTCCAGCTCTGAAGGGAATGGTTGCATCCCCGGCCTGTCTGGGGGCGGCCCGGAGACTCGTCCGGGACCTAACCGACGGTCGGGCTTCGTCGATGGCCAGGAGGTGACCTGCCAGCGCCGACCGCGCGCACGCTTCCCACGGCCCGTGGGCCGGATCAGGCTACTTCACGGAAACGTCCTACAACCTTCCGGGCGAGCTGACAGTCTTCCTGACGCGGAATGCCGCTCTCCTCGTCCACGCTTCTGGGATCACCATGCGCATAGGCGTCACCCTGTCGGTTGCAGTACTCACCATCGCCGTATTGGCAGGGTGCTCGGATGGCGAACAGTCCGAGCCGCCCGGCCCCATCCCGGAAGAGACAGGACACGCATACTCGACAGAACAGAACGGTTACCTGGCAGCTGTTCGTGACCTGAAGTGGTCCGCTGGGTCGACCGAAAAGGACGCACTATCCGCAGCACTTGAGGTGTGCGCCCAGTACAAGACGGCCCCGGATCCCGCCTTGGCAGCACGCAATGTCGTGGAGCACTTCGGGCTGGATGCCGATGACGCGAGAGACATGGTCTCCGCAGCTGAGGTCACCTTTTGCAGCCGGGAGGGTGGAACGGGTTGAGCTGATTGCCGGCCACTGCCCCTGCCCACAGCTCGCCCCAACTCCCATCCCGTCTGCCGTCGAC
The DNA here is from genome assembly GCF_056435185.1 of Streptomyces sp. NPDC044003. Taxonomy (NCBI): domain Bacteria; kingdom Bacillati; phylum Actinomycetota; class Actinomycetes; order Kitasatosporales; family Streptomycetaceae; genus Streptomyces; species Streptomyces sp. NPDC044003. Next base: position 3,545 of record NZ_JBWKFA010000010.1, read on the forward strand.
CCACACACCGTGGAGCAGGCGCGGTGCCGGGCGTCCAGGTGGAGCGCGCCACTGTACGAACGACCTGGACGCCCGGTGCCGTGTCTGCTCGGCTCTGCCTGGGTCGACGGCAGACGGGATGGGAGTCCCCACCGCCACACCCCACCGGCCGGCACCCGCCCACGAGCCCCTCCATCCCGGAGCCTGAGCGCCCCCGCCGGAGGCATCGTCCTAAGCCGCACTCGCGTACCGCCTCGGCCGCATCGTGGTTCGTCACCCATCAACCCGAGCCGTCAGGCGTGCGGACGGCGCCCGGGCTGGAGCGGGGCGCAGACAGGAGCGCAGGCCCGGGCGACGGGCCGCGCGCGCCGCGCCGTGCGCGGCGGGTGCCTTGATGAGGTAGAGAAATCTGTAACAGCTGCCCCGGGGCGGGCCCTTCAGGTGGTGGGCTCGCGGAGCTTGCCTTCGTCATCTCGGAGCAGGCGGCTGGCGTACCCGTTCTGGGACAGGCGGTCGTACGCATCGCGCACGTCGGCGGGGGTCTGCTGGCTGATCATGAATCCCTGCTCCGGGTAGATCAGCAATCGCTGCTGGGCTCCGACGAGCATGTCGATGACCAGTCGGGCGTCTCCGATGGAGTCGATGTAGTCCCGGAGTGACATGGGCCCCGATGCGCTGACGACCTCGACCTCCGGCCACAACTTGCGCGCCGTGGCGTACGCCCGCCGTTCCTCGTAGGGCTTGCTGACCAGGAGGAGGGAGGAGACGTCGATGCCGGCCTCGGTGAGGAGTTCGCGGGAGAAGAGGATGTTCTCGCCCGTGTTCCGGGCTCGCGGCTCGACCATCACCGCCGAGGCGGGGACGCCCAGTTCGATCGCTCGCTCCTGGTAGTGCACGGCCTCGCCGCGGGGCATCCGTTCGCGCGTCGTCGGGCTGGTCGCCCCGGTGAAGACGAGGAGTGGGGCCATGCCCCGCTTGTACAGATCGACGGTGGCGTCGGCCACGCCCAGGTCGTGGCTCCCAAGTCCGATGGCGACCGAGCAGGGCCGGAGTGTGTGGTGCATCTGCTGGTAGTCCCACAGAAGCTCCGTGTCGGCCCAGTCCTGGGTGGAGATCACTGCGCGTCGTCCCTGTCCGCTGCCGAGTCCGGCACCTTGAAGTCGTACTCCCAGGCGAAGCGGGAGGCGGCGTGAATGCCGATGGCGAACTCCACCACCGTGCCGGCGGCCGTGTACGTCGTTCTGTGGAGCTCTACGACGGGTTCGCCGGGCGGAAGCTGGAGGAGCTTCACCTCGTCCGCAGTGGGGGTGCGGGCGAAGAGCGCTTCCTTCATGTGGTCGATTTCGTAACCGGCGTCGTACAGGACGCGGTACCCGCCGCCTCGGCCGGCCGGACCGGGGGTGGGGTCGACCAAGCGCGTGCCCTCGACGTGTTCGGGGCGGTAGTAGCTGGTCAGGGTGTGCGTCGGCTGTTCGCCTTCCTTGACCAGTCGAGCCCGTGCGTAGACCGGGGCTCCCGTCTCCAGGCCGTGGGCTGCGGCCACTGCGGCAGGGGCTTCGACAAGGCTGACGGTCTGGGTCTGCTCGTTGCGGCGGTACGTCCGGCCTGACGCGACCCGGTCGGCGATGAACGCGACTTCGTCGCCGTCTCGCCACTTCGCCTTGTCGTACCGCGCGATGCCGAGACGCTTGAGTGGCACCTGCTGCCGAACGACGGTTCCATGGCCGCGAGTCGAGGTGACCAGACCTTCCGCTTCGAGGGCCTTGTACGCCGCGTGAACGGTGACCTTGGAGCCCGCACCCTCCTCCACGAGCTGCCTGATCTGCGGCAACTGCTCGCCGGGCTGGTACTCACCACTCCTGATCTGCTCGGCCAGCTTGTCTGCCAGCTCCCGCCACTTGGGCGCCATCTCGAACCCCTCTCAACGAGAACCAGTCAAACACAGTCCTAGGACTGTTGACAGTCCTAGGACTGCGGGCCACTATCTACTCAGTCGCTCGCAGTCCTAGGACAGCGGGGCTGGCAGTTCTCTTTGGGCTGCCCCACAACGTAGGGAGTTCTGATGCCGTCCTTCAAGATCGACCTTTCTACCGCCGTCGTGTTCGTCGCGACCGCTCCCACGCCGAAGCTCGTGAGCAAGCAGACCGGTGAGCGGTCCATGGACCGGGAGACCGGTGCCGGGCTGTCCACGGTGGGTCTGCTGATCTCGGACGAGGGGGAGGGCAACCTCTACCAGGTGACCGTGCCGGAGACCGGTCTCCCCGACGGGCTCGCGCCGGGCACGATGGTTTCGGTGATCGGGCTCAAGGCCCGGGACTGGGAGAACACGTTCAACGGCCAGACCCGGCACGGCATCTCGTTCCGCGCCGTCGCGGTCACCTCGATGGGCGCCTGATAATGACCGACGTTTCGACCTTATGGGAGGTCGGCCTCCCGCTCGCCGGGACCGCCGGTGGCCTCGGTTTCGCGAAGGTCCGTGCGCCTCGGGTGTTCTGGTCGCTGGTGGGTCTGCCGGTCACGCGGGTGCGGTTCGCGATGACGTACCACGCGACGATGGACGTGTGCGGGCTGACGGTGCAGCCGTCCCGCCTGCGGGCGTTCATGGTCCGCAGCATCGCCCGCCGCCCCGACGTCCAGCCCGTACCCCCGAGGATCCGCCGGGTGAGGGGCACCTCGACCGGACTCCGGGTCACCCTCCGTCTTCCGGCCGGTCTGGAGCCCGCCGACGTGATGGCCGCCTCGGAGCGGCTGCGGCACGCCTGGGGCGTCCACTCCGTCAACGTCACCGTCACCAAGCCCGGGTTCGTGGAACTGCGTATGACCGGCTACGACGTCCTGAACCGGGTGCGGATGCCGCGCCGGCGTCCTACGGGACTGATGACGGTGCCGGTGGCGCTGCGGGAGGACGGGACCGCGTTCGTCCGGGACTACCTCAAGGTCCCGCACGCGCTGACGCTCGGTGCGAACCAGACCGGCAAGTCGATGTACCAGCGCAACCTGATCGCCGGACTCGCCCGCCTCCCGGTGGCCCTGGTCGGCATCGACTGCAAGCGCGGGGTCGAGCACCGCGGCTACGCGCCCCGCCTGTCCGCCCTCGCCACCACCCCGGAGGAAGCCGATGGCCTCCTGGACGCCCTGGTGGGGGAGATGGAGGACCGCTTCGACCTCCTCAGTGATCACGGTGTCGCCGACATCTGGGCCCTGCCCGAGGATGTCCGTCCGGCGCCGGTGGTGGTCCTGGTGGACGAGGTCGCGGAGCTCTTCCTGACCGCGACGAAGAAGGACGAGGAACGCCGGGACCGGATGGTCACCCAGCTGATCCGCCTCGGCCAGCTCGCCCGCGCCGCCGGCATCTTCCTCGAAGTCTGCGGGCAGCGCTTCGGCTCCGACCTCGGCAAGGGCGCCACCGCCCTGCGCGCTCAGCTCACCGGCCGGACCGTCCACCGCGTCAATGACAAGCAGACGGCCGAGATGGGCGTCGGCGACATCGCCCCGGACGCCGTGGTCACGGTGCTGGCGATCCCGCCGGACCGGCCCGGTGTCGCGGTGGCCGGTGACACCTCCGGTGGCTGGTCCCGCATCCGCACCCCGATTCTCACCGCCGCCGAAGCGGCCGCGATCTGCGCCGCCCACGCCCACCTCACCCCGCACCTGCCCGCCCTCGCGGCTCACCGCCCCGCCGTGCCGGTGAGCGTCGAGGAGCCGGACACGGCCCCGCTCGTGAAGCCGAACCCGGCCACCGCCTAACACCCCCACCCCCTCGGTCGGCGTGACCGTCTCACGCCAGGTCCCTACCGACCCATGCCCGAAAGGAGGTGAACCGTGCTTCGAACCCTCCGTCTCGACGCCGTCCTGATCCAGGCCGTCATCGCCGGTGCCCTGTCCTTCGCCCACCTGCACGACCTCGCGGCCGCGGCCGGGCAGGACGGATGGAAGGCGTGGGCCTACCCGATCTCCGTCGACCTGCTCCTGGTCGCCGCCTGGCGCCGGATGCGCACCAACACCGCCAACCGCGACGCATGGCTGTGGTTCGCCATCGCCCTGATCGCCTCGCTGGGCGCCAACGTCGCCACCGCCGGACTCCTCGACATGAACGACGTCCCCGACTGGCTGCGGATCCTCGTCGCCGGATGGCCCGCCCTTGCCTTCCTCGGCGGCACCCTCCTCGCCCACGCACCCCACCCCGCCCCCGAACCCACCCACATCCCGCAACCCCAACCCGTAACCGTGCCGGAGCCGGTCGCCGAGGTGACCGTGGAACGCGCCCCCGAATCGGCTCCCGAACTCCCGCCGGCCGAAACCGAATCGGTCGCGATCGCGCCGGATTCTGCCCCGCAGGAAGAACACCCCGAACCCGCTCCGGCTGTGGTGCCTGCCGTGGCGGTGCCGCCCGCGCTGATGGCTCACGCCCAGAAGATCGCCGACGCCCACCGGGCCCAGACCGGCCGGCCGATCGACGCGGAAACCCTCCGCACCCGCCACGGCATGCCCCCGGCCCTCGCCGACTCCATCGCCCTCCAGCTCGTCTGACACGAAAGGAGATCAAGAGATGCGACCGAACCGCTTCCACCGCGTGCTCCGTATCGGCCCGGTGCAGGTCGGCGACCACCACGACGGCCGGGGCCGCACCAAGCACACCGCCGTGTGCACGGCCCCCGGCTGCGACTTCTCCGCCGACTACCACACCCGCGCCGCCGCCGAACTCGCCGCCCGCACCCACCGCTGCAACCCCCGCTGACCACAGAGGAGTTCCGCGTCATGGACGTCCCGCTCTGGCTCGCACTGATCGTCGTCGGCGGCCTCGGCATCAAGCTCATCCGCCCGCCCTGGTGGCTCGTCGCCGTGATCCTCCTCGGCGGCTACCTCCTCGCCGACAGCCTCTTCGCCCCGCTCATCGACCCGATCGCCAAGTAGGGAGACCCCGTCATGCTCCGACCGCACGTCCCGGTCAACCCGCTCCCGACCGGCCACACCATCCCCCTCCTCAAGCCCACCCCCGTGGCCGACATCGAGCCGACCACCGATCACATCCCCGCCCCGGCCTCGGTCCCCGCCCCGGTCGTCCCGGCCCGCACCGCGATCCAGCTCACCCCGGGCAGTGCGGTCGCCCTCGCCGCCGGCGGTGGCGCGGTCGTCCTGGTCGTCGGCGCCGTCCTGGTCTCGATGCTTCTCGCGGTCGCCATCACCGGCGCCTCGATCGCGGTCGTGGCGGTTGTGCTGCGGCTGCTGGTCCGTGACATGCAGAAGGGTCGGTGACCCCCGTGGACACGTACACGCTCGCCGCCGCCGGGCTACCGGCCCTCGGCTGGGCCCTGCACGGCGGACTACTCCTGCGTCGCCTGGCCACCGCCCGCCGCGACCCGGTGACCGGCCTGCACACCCGCGCCGGATGGACCACCCGCGCCGACCACCTGATCGCCAAGCACCCGAACGCGCTCGTGCTCCTGGTCGACCTCGACGACTTCAAGTCCATCAACGACACCCACGGCCACGCCGCCGGAGACGCGGTCCTCACCGCCACCGCCGACAGGCTCACCGCCTGGTGCGGGCGTCACGGGATCGCCGCCCGCCTCGGCGGTGACGAGTTCGCCGCCATCGTCACCGACCTCGCCACGGTCAGCCTCTTCGACCTCTGGACCGCCCTCGACCAGCCCGTCGAGCACCACGGCCACGTCCTGACCGTCTCCGCCTCGGTCGGCCACTGCTACCGGGCAGAACTGCCGGTCCCCACTCTCACCGACGCCCTCTCGGCCGCCGACGCGTCGATGTACGCGGCCAAGGGCCACGGCAGGCGCAACACACACTGAGCGGCCCCCGGGACGGCCTCGGTCGCCAAACTTCCGCCGCCCCGGGCGCCTGAACACCCTCCAGATCCACCGGACCCGAAAGGGAAACCTCATGATGCCCCAGACCCCGCCCCCGCGCGCCTGCTCCCACTGCGACGGCTTCCCCGTCGTCCACATCACCACCGGCACCACCGCCCCGGACGGCCAGCGCCGCACCCTCGCCGCCACCTGCCCGGCCTGCCAGGGCACCGGCACCCGTGCCATCCGCGCCGCCCTCGCCCCGGCCGGGCGGTGACCGACATGAACGGTCTCCACGTCACCGGCCACCTCAAGCCGGACACCCGCGTCCGCGTCACCCCCCACCCCGACCCCGCCCGTCCCTTCGTCAGCCTCGGCATCGAGGGCCCCGCCTGCGAGATCAGCCTGCTGGCCTCCCCCGGCTCGGCCGATGCCCTGCGCACCCTCGCCGCCGCCGCGATGCAGGCCGCCGTAGCCCTCGACGCCCTCACCGGCGACGCCGCAGAGGTGACCCTGTCGTGACCGACACCGCCACCGCGGCGGGCCTGGACCCGGCCACCCTGAGCGACCTGCTCCGGCTGGCCGGGTCCCCCGGCTTCGACCGCCTCACCGAACAACTCCGCCGCACCGGCGGCTGCACCGCCCCCATCCGCCTGTCCGGCGGCACCAAACTCCTCGACCCCGCCACCAAGACCGTCCTCCACGCCTACAACACCGACGCCGAACCCGACGGCGTCCTCCGTGTCGCCTGCGGCAACCGGCGGGCCTCCCGCTGCCCCTCCTGCGCCTGGACCTACGCCGGGGACACCTACCACCTCATCCGCGCCGGACTCATCGGCGACAAGGGCACCCCCGATACCATCCGCGATCACCCTCGGGTCTTCGCCACGCTCACCGCCCCGTCGTTCGGCCCGGTCCACAACCGGCCCGGCACGCGCTCCTGCCGCTGTGGGATTTGCCACGCCGAGGACGACCCGGAGCTGGGCACCCCGCTCGACCCGGCCTCGTACGACTACGCCGGGGCGGTGCTGTGGAACAACCACGCCTCCGAGCTGTGGCGCTACTTCACGATCTACCTCCGCCGCGAGATCGCCGCCCGCGCCGGCCTCACCCAGAAAGCCGCCCGCGAACAGTCCCGCGTCTCCTTCGGCAAGGTCGCCGAGTACCAAAAGCGCGGCGCCGTCCACTTCCACGCCGTCATCCGCTTCGACGGACCCAAGGGCCCTGACACCCCGCCCCCGGCCTGGGCCACCCTCGACCTCCTCACCGACGCCATCCACGCAGCCGCCGCCCGCGTCCGGGTCGTCGTCCCCGCCGCCCCCGATCACGGCGTCGCCCAGGACCTGACATTCACCTGGGGGACCCAGCTCGACGTCCAGCCCATCGGCGCCTTCGGAGACGGCGAGGAGCTGACCGAACAGGCCGTCGCCGCCTACGTCGCGAAGTACGCCACCAAGGCCGCCGAGACCACCGGCACCGTCGACCACCCGGTCGGCAACAAGGAAGCCCTGATCCTCCTCGACGTCCCCGACCACCCCCGGCGCCTGATGGAAGCCTGCATGGACCTCGACGCCGCCTACCCCGACCGGCGCCTCCGCGCCTGGGCCCACATGCTCGGCTTCCGCGGCCACTTCTCCACCAAATCCCGCGCCTACTCCACCACCCTCGGCGCCTTACGCCAGGTCCGCGCCGACTACCGCGCCCACCAGCAACGCGCCGCCCTCGGCCTTCCCGGCCCCGACGACCACCCGGAGGCCACGGTCCTCACGGTCGCGCACTGGGCCTACGCCGGCCACGGCCACACCCCCGGCGAGTCCTGGCTCGCCGCCAGCATCCGCCGCGACATCCAGCACAACCGCGAACACGCACGCGAACTCCGCGCCCAGCTCGAAGCGTCCCCCGAACAGGAATGGTGACCATGTCCGTACGTCTGCTCACCGTCGCCCAGGTCGCCGAACTCCTCGGCACCTCTGTCCGGTTCCCGCGCCGACTGATCGAGGAGCGGCGCATCACCTTCGTCAAGGTCGGTCGGCACGTCCGCATCCCGGAGCCCGCTGTGGAGGCGTACATCGCGACCCACACCGTGGAGCCCGTCGTTCGGCGCTTCGGGAAGGTGGCCTGATGGCGAATCGCACAGGCCGGCGCCGCCGGTTCGGGACGGTGCGGCAGCTCGCTTCGGGTCGTTGGCAGGCCCGTTACCGCGATCCGCTGTCAGGCGAGACGAAGTCCGCGCCGCAGACCTTCGCCACCAAAACTGACGCCGACGTGTGGCTGACCACCATCGAGGCGGAGATCATCCGGGGCACCTACCAGGCACCGGACGCGGGCAAGGTCGCGTTCGGTCCGTTCGCCGATGACTGGTTGAAGCACCGCAAGTTGGCGGACCGTTCCCGGGAGCGGAACGAGGGTGTGCTCCGGCTGCACATCAAGCCGACGTTCGGCGCCGGCACTCTGGCCGCGATCACCACGCCTCGCGTCCGCGCCTGGCGTACTGCCCTGCTCGAATCAGGCGTGGGTGAGCCCACCGTGGTCAAGGCGTACCAGCTCCTGCGGGCGATCCTGAACACGGCGGTGGACGACGAGCTGATCCGCCGCAACCCGTGCCGCATCAAGGGCGCCGACCACTACGACGTGCCGGAGCGCCCCGTCCTCACCGTCGCTGAGGTGTACGCCATGGCCGACGCCATCCAGCCCCGCTACCGGGCGCTCGTCCTCCTCGCGGCCTTCACCACGCTCCGCTTCGGTGAGCTGGCCTCGCTCCGATGCCGGGACCTCGACCTGAGCCGCTGCGTGGTCCTGGTCCGCCGGGCCCAGTCCGAGCTCCAGAACGGGAAGCTCGCCGACAAGGCACCGAAGTCCGCCGCCGGCGTCCGGCCGGTCGCCTTCCCCGCCGAACTCGTCCCCGAGCTGGCTCACCACCTGGAGCACTTCGCCGCCGTCGGGCAGGACGGCCACCTCTTCCAAGGACCCCGTGGCGGGCTGCTTCGGCGGAGCAACTTCCGCGACGACTGGACGACCGCACGCGCAGAGGCCGGCGTCTCCGGGGACGTGCACTTCCACGACCTCCGCCACACCGGGAACACCCTGGCTTCCAGTGCCGGGGCCAGTACGCGGGAGCTGATGACGCGGATGGGGCACAGCACGACCCGGGCCGCGCTGATCTATCAGCACATGACGAGTGACCGTGATCAGCACATCGCGGGGAAGCTCGGGGAGATGATCCGCCGGGCCCGTGGGGAGGGAGATCCGCCGCCTTCTGGCACGTAGGTGGCACGGACGCGATCATGCGAAAGGGCCAGCTCCGGGGGAAAACCCCTGTGAGCTGGCCCTTCGGCTTGTGCCCCCGGCAGGATTCGAACCTGCGACACCCGCTTTAGGAGAGCGGTGCTCTATCCCCTGAGCTACGAAGGCATGGCCAGGGACAGGGTAGCGGATGGGCCTCGTCGGGGTCGCCTCCCGGCGCGGATCGTGCCGGGGGGCTTCCCTCTGGGGGCGGCTCTGGGGTGTTGGGCAGCACATACGATGCGCTTCGTTGACCGGACCGGTCACCCGCGCCCGGTGGGTGGGTATGCGCTCAGGAGGTCTTGTGGTGGCTGGTGGGGTCGAGCGGCTCTGTGGGTCCGGGGCGCCTTTCGCCGTCGAGGGTGGGGTGTACGTCGGGGGGCCGCGGACTCTGCGGGAGTTCGTCGAGGTGACCTGGGCGTTCGGGGACCGGGTGTTTCTTGTGGCCGACGGTGTCTCGATGACCTATCGGGAGTTCTTCGACGCCGCCTGTGGGCTCGCGCGGCGGCTTGTCGGGGAGTACGGGCTTCGGCCCGGTGACCGGGCCGTTGTCGCCATGCGGAATCTGCCCGAGTGGCATGTCGCCTTCTGGGCCGCGCAGCTCGCCGGGCTTGTCGCTGTGCCGCTCAACGCCTGGTGGACCGAGGACGAGTTCGCCTACGCGCTCGACGACTGCTCTCCCGGTGTGCTGCTCGTCGACGGGGAGCGGGTCGGGCGGGTTCGGGCCTGGGCCTTGCGGAATGGGGTGCCCGGGGTTGTTTTTCGGGGGGATGCCGAGGGGGACGGCGAGGGGTTTGTTTCCTACGTTGCCGATGCCGATCCCTTTCTTGGGCCGCCACCCGTCGACGTTCTTCCCGAGCACGACTCCACCATCATCTATACGTCCGGGACCACCGGGCGCCCCAAGGGCGCCGTCGCCACCCACCTCGCGCAGGTCGGGGCCGCCATGAATCCGCGGTACTTCGCCGCCGCCGCTGCCCTCGCCCGCGGTGACGTGCCCGGGGTCGGGCCGGCGATCGTGTCCCTGACCACGTTCCCGTTCTTCCACGTCGCCGCGTTCACGTCCTTCTACGCCGTCATGGCCGCCGGCGGGACCCTCGTGATGATGCGGAAGTGGGATGCGGGGCATGCCCTCGAGCTCATTCGCGAGCATCGCGTCACCCATTACGCCGGGGTTCCCACCACCGCGCTTCAGCTGCTCGATCTTGCGCGAAGTACCGGTGATCCGTTGGACAGTCTCACTCTGCTCAGTACCGGAGGTGCCGCTGCCCCGCCCGGGATCGTCGGAGGGATCACCGAGGCGTACGGCGAGCGGATCGAGCCCCGGAACGGGTACGGGCTGACCGAGACCTGCGGCGGGGTGCTGTCGAACGTGGGGGCCGAGTACCGGGCCCATCCCGGGAGCGTCGGGCGGCCCTCGCCCGTCACCGAAGTGCGGATCGACCGGCCCGATGCCGACGGGGTGGGGGAGCTGTGGCTGCGTGGGCAGTCCCTGGTCCGGGGGTACTGGGGGAATGCGGAGGCCACCCGGGCCGCCTTCGGCGACGACGGGTGGTTCCGGACCGGGGATCTCGCCCGCCTCGACGGCGACGGGCGCGTCAGCATCGTCGACCGGCTCACCGACATGGTGATCCGCGGCGGCGAGAACGTGTACTGCGTCGAGGTCGAGGCCGCACTCCACCGGCATCCCGATGTCGTCGACGCCGCCGTGTTCGGTGTTCCGCATCCTCTGCTCGGTGAAGAGGTCGTGGCCGTCGTGCGGTTGCGGGACGGGGCCGAGTTCGACGGCGAGGCGCTGCGCGCACACGTCGGCCTGCGCCTCGCCGCCTTCAAGGTGCCCGCCCGGGTTCTCGTACGCGAGGAGGAGCTGCCGCGGAATCCGACCGGGAAGCTTCTCAAGGGGCAGCTCAGGGACCTCGTCAGCGACGGGTGATGCGCACCCGGTACGTTCCCGCCTCGTCCTCGTCCAGGACCGTGATCCGTATGCCGTTCGCCCGGTCCGTGAACGTCTCTCCCGGGCCGTACGGGGCGTCCGACAGTTCCGCGTGTACGTTGGCCCGGCGGGTGCAGCCGCCGCTGGCCCGGTCGCTGTCGGACACCGTCACCGGGCCGTGGCCCGTGTCCACGTCCGACTCCACCCGGTAGACCAGGACGCCGCTCTCGCAGACGGCCTCGTCGTTGCCGTCCTTGCTGCGGACCTCGACCGCGTATCCGGAGGTGCCGGAGAGCGGGACGAACGCGAGCTTGGGGCCGCCGGGGACCGCGAGCGGTGTGAGGCTGTAGTCGCCGCTGCCGGGGGTGGCGGCGCAGCTGACCTGGTCGTTGTCGAGCCAGCCCAGTTTCCACTTGTGCCAGCCGAGCAGGTCGTTGTTGGCGCCCCAGTCCTCGGACATGATGTCCCAGTGTCCGACGGTGCCGCCGCCGTCCGAGGTGTAGAGGTCGGGCAGCCCGAAGACGTGGCCGTTCTCGTGCGGCAGGACGCGGTAGCCGGTCTCGGCGAAGCTGCCGGAGCCGTCGTCCTGGCGGCTGTAGACGAAGGACGTGTTGGCGAGCGGCACGCCGTCGGCGTACGGGGCGTCGTCGTTGCCGGAGAACGTCACGGACAGGACGGTGTCGAGCGCGGAGGGCCCGGCGTTCGGGGTGACGAGGATGTTGACCAGGTCGTACGCGCTGAAGTCCACGCGCACGTCGGCCGCCTTCACGATGTCCTCGACGAGGGCGCGGTAGCCCGGTTCGTACGGTGAGCCGCGCTCGATCCCGTACGAGGAGAAGGGGCGGGGCATCCGCAGCCAGTCGGGTATCGGGGCCTCGGGCTCGTACTGGAGGCGCCCGTACGAGCTGGTGCGGAACCATTCCGCGGTCTGCGGGAAGAACTCGCGGAAGCGGCCCATCGCCGCGCCGTCCCCAGGGGCGTCCGAGAAGTCGATCATCAGGTTGAGGGCCCTGACGCGGCCCGTGGAGCGTACGTATCCCGGGGCCGTGGGCAGCCCCTCCGACATCTGCACGCCCATCGTGGTGGCGATGCGGCACGGTCCCAGCTGGGCGCCGCTCGGCGCGGCGGCCACCGGGCCCGCCGAGGCCGGGGCGGGCCCGGGGAGGGTGGTGCTCGCCGAGAGGAGCAGGGCGAGGGAGAGTGCCGTGGTCGCCGCCAGGGCGACGGGCCTGCGTATCCGTCGGCGGGGGTGCTCTCGGGGGTGCTCCATGCGTCGCCTCTCCGGTGGGGGCAGGTCGGCGCCGCGACCCCTACCGCGGGTCCGCGCTGTGCGATCAGCCTGTGTCGACCGGTCCGGGTGCGCGCGTCGGGTGGCCCGATCGTGGGTATTCCGGGGGATCGCCGGGTTGTGGCGCAGGTCACATTGAGGGTGGGAAATAACCGGGGACCCAGTCCCCGTTTATGCCTGTGTTCAACGAAGTGGGGAGTCCCTCCCCGGATACCCCGTCCGAGTGAGTGTTCTGAGTGAGTAGTGAGTGTTCTGAGTGAGTGAGGAGGCCGGCGTGACCAGCACCGCCGACACCGCGCCCGCCCGCCGCGTACCCCGCCCGCGCGCGGACGCCCTGCGCAACCGTGAGCGGATCGTGGCAGCGGCCCGTGAGATGTTCGTCGAGTTCGGGTCCCAGGTGCCCTACGACGAGATCGCGCGCCGGGCCGGCGTCGGGAACGCCACGCTCTACCGGAACTTCCCCGAGCGCGCCGACCTCGTCCGCGAGGTCGTCCTGTCGATCATGGCCCGCGTCACCGAGCTCGCCGAGCAGGGAGCGGAGGGCCGCGACCCGCAGGGCGCCGAGGGTCTCGCCGCGGGCCACGACCCGCAGGGCGTCCGGAGTCCCGCCGAGGGCCTCGACCCGCAGGGTGTCGGGAGTCCCGACGGGCAGGGCGCCGAGGGCGAGAGCGATCCCTTCGTCGCGCTCCGCCGCTTCACCCACGCCGCCGCCGACGAGCGCATCGGAGCCCTGTGCCCCATGCTCGACGGCGCCTTCGACGAGGACCACCCCGACCTGATGGCCGAACGCGAGCGCCTGGAGGAGGCCGTCCAGGGTCTCGTCGACCGGGCGCAGCGGGCCGGCCGGCTCCGCGCCGACGTGGGCGTCGGAGACCTGATGGTGGCCATCTCCCAGCTGACCCGTCCGCTGCCCGGCTCCGCCTGCGGGGCCTTCGACCAGTTCGTCCACCGCCATCTGCAGCTCTTCCTCGACGGCCTGGAGGCGCCCGCCCGCTCCGAGCTGCCGGGCAAGGCCGCGACCCTGGAGGACCTGAGGCGCGACGCGTGCTCCGCGTCGTGAGCCCCCGCCCAGGGCCCCTGAACTGACGTAACCCGCACCCCTTACGACTTCCGCCCTTTTTCACCAGTACGCGCCAAGAGGTGGCTACCCCCATGCCGAAAATCCCCGAGAAGCCCGCGATCCAGGCCGACCCCGGCCGCTGGAAAGCCCTGATCTTCATCGCCCTCGCCCAGCTGATGGTCGTGCTCGACGCGACCATCGTGAACATCGCCCTGCCCTCCGCCCAGCAGGACCTCGGGATCTCGGACGGCAACCGGCAGTGGGTCATCACCGCCTACGCCCTCGCCTTCGGCGGACTCCTCCTCTTCGGCGGCCGCATCGCCGACCTGTGGGGCCGCAAGCGGACCTTCATCACCGGCCTCATCGGCTTCGCCGCCGCCTCCGCCCTCGGCGGGGCCGCGACCGGCGAGGCGATGATGCTCGGTGCCCGCGCGCTCCAGGGCGCCTTCGGCGCGCTCCTCGCGCCCGCCGCGCTCTCGCTGCTCGCCGTGACCTTCACCGACGCCAAGGAGCGCGCGAAGGCCTTCGGCATCTACGGTGCGATCGCCGGTGGCGGCGGCGCCGTGGGCCTGATCCTCGGCGGCTTCCTGACCCAGTACCTGAACTGGCGCTGGACCTTCTTCGTCAACATCCCGTTCGCCATCGTCGCCGCCGTCGGCGCGTACCTCGTCGTCCGTGAGCCCGAGGGCGGCCGCAACCGCTCGCCGCTCGACATCCCCGGCGTGATCCTCTCCACCCTCGGTCTGGTCTCGCTCGTCTACGGCTTCACCCGCGCCGAGTCCGCGGGCTGGAGCGACGCCGGCACGATCGGCCTGTTCGTCGGCGCCGGTGTGCTGCTCATCGCGTTCGTCGTCACCGAGTACCTGGTCAAGTCCCCGCTGCTGCCGCTGCGCGTCGTGACCAACCGCAACCGCGGCGGCGTCTACCTGTCGCTGGGTCTCGCCGTCATCGCGATGTTCGGCCTGTTCCTCTTCCTGACGTACTACCTCCAGGTCGTGAAGGGGTACTCGCCGGTCAAGACGGGCTTCGCGTTCCTGCCGATGATCGCGGGCATGATCACGGGCTCGACCCAGATCGGTACGCGCCTGATGACCCGCGTCCCGCCGCGGTTCCTGATGGCCCCGGGCTTCCTGACCGCCGGCATCGGCATGCTGCTCCTCACCCAGCTGGAGATCGGCACCTCGTACGCCGGGCTGATCCTGCCCGCGCAGCTGCTCCTCGGCCTGGGCATGGGTACGGCGTTCATGCCGGCCATGTCGCTCGCGACGATCGGCGTGGACCCGCGGGACGCCGGTGTGGCCTCCGCGATGGTCAACACCTCGCAGCAGGTCGGCGGTGCCATCGGTACGGCCCTGCTGAACACGATCGCCGCCTCGGCGACCACCGCCTACCTGGCCGACCACGCCGCCGGCGCGACCACCCCGGCCGCGCAGAAGCTGCTCCAGCTCCAGGGCATGGTCGAGGGGTACGCGGCGGCCATCTGGTGGGCGGTCGGCATCCTGGTCCTCGCGGCCACGATCGCCGCGGTCCTCATCAACACCGGGAAGCCGGAGACCGGCGTGGTCGCCGGGTCCGGTGCGGGTGCCGAGGACGAGGTGAAGGTGCCCGTCGTCGCCCACTGATCCTGGATCTGGATCTGGATCTGGATCTGCGACCGGCCTGCCCTGGTTCCGCTGCTCGGCGGAGTCAGGGCAGGTCTGCGTTGGTTCCGTGCTCAGCCCGGCAGGTACGGGCTGGTTCCGCTGCTCAGCGGAGCCAGGGCAGGTCCGCGTTCGCGTCCGTGGGTTCGAGGCCCTCGGCCATCACGCGCATGATCGCGCCGAGCTGCTCCACCTGCTCGGGGGAGAGCCGGTCGAACATGGCCTGGCGGACGGCCGCCACATGCCCGGGCGCGTTCTGCCGGAGGACCTCCATCCCCTCGTCCGTCAGCTGGGCGAACTGGCCGCGCTTGTCGGAGGGGCAGTCCTCGCGCCGTACCCAGCCGTTCTTCTCCAGGCGGGCGATCGCGTGGGAGAGCCGGGAGCGGGTGATCTTGGCGCTCCGGGCCAGTTCGGTCATCCGCAGCCGGCTGCGCGGGGCCTGGGAGAGCTGGACGAGGAGCCCGTAGTAGACGTGCGGCATCCCGGCGTCGCGCTGCAACTGGCGGTCGAGGTGGTCTTCGAGGAGCGTGGTGGCGTGCAGGTAGGCGCGCCAGACGTGCTGCTCCTCGTCGGTCAGCCAGCGGGGTTCGGTCATGTCTCCCATGGTCCCCATCGTACGACTCATTCTTGAAAGTTGAACAAACTGGGTCTACGCTGAAGCGGAACGCTTGAAGTTTCAAGAATGGAGGTCGTCATGGACGCCACGCAGGAACGGATGCCCGCCCTCTACCTGTCCCACGGCGCCCCGCCCCTCGCCGACGACCCCGTCTGGCCCGGCCAGCTCGCCGCCTGGTCCGCCGGCCTCCCGCGCCCCAAGGCGATCCTCATGGTCTCCGCCCACTGGGAGGAGGCCCCGCTCGCGCTCGGCGCCACCGAGACCGTCCCCCTCGTCTACGACTTCTGGGGCTTCCCCGAGCACTACTACCGCGTCCAGTACGCCGCCCCCGGCGCCCCGCAGCTCGCCGAGGCCGTCCGCAAGCTGCTCCGCGCCCCCGGCACCCCCGTGCAGGACATCCCCGACCGGGGCCTCGACCACGGCGCGTACGTACCGCTCGTCGAGATGTTCCCCGGTGCCGACATCCCCGTCCTCCAGATCTCCATGCCCACCCTCGACCCGCGCCGGCTCATGGACATCGGGCGCAGGCTCGCCCCGCTGCGCGACGAGGGCGTCCTGATCGTCGGCAGCGGCTTCTTCACCCACAACCTCGCCGCCCTCCGGCACACCGGCCCCGGCGTCCCCGGCTGGTCCGCCGAGTTCGACGCCTGGGGCAGCGAGGCGCTCGCCGCGCACGACGTCGACGCCCTCCTGGACTTCGAGCACAAGTCGCCCGCGGGCCGCCTCGCCCACCCCCGTACCGAGCACTTCGCCCCGCTCTTCGTCACCATGGGCGCGGCGGACGCCGCCGGCGACCTCGACGCGGAGCGGTCGGTGATCGACGGCTTCTGGATGGGGCTCGCCAAGCGGTCGGTCCAGTTCGGCTGAGCTCGTCGGACCGGATCGGCTGAGCTCGTCGGTCCGGATCGGCTGAGCTCGTCGGTCCGGTTCGGCCGAGCCCTCAGAGGACGGGCGGATTGAGGTCGATCGAGCGGACGGCGGCGGCGAGGGCGAGCGGGTCGCCCACGTCGAGCGCCGTGTCCGTGAACTTGATCGTGTGGTCGTCGCCGTGCGTGGCCGCCCGCTCGAAGATCTCCTCGGCGCTCAGCCCGGTCCCGGCGTACGGGGCGGCCTCGCGCGGCGTGTAGGCCGCCGTCACCGCGGCCGTCGCCGCCCAGGCCGCCGCCACGCTCGGCACCCACAGCTCGCGGGGGAGCGCGGGAAGGGCCCGCAGGACCGCGTTCGGCGCGGTCGCCGCGTGCACCAGCATGATCGGCTCGCCGTGACCGTGGGAGGCGTACCGGTGCGTCGCCGCCGTCACCAGCTCGGTGAGCAGCTCCTTCGCCGTGTCCGGGTCCGCACCCCCGCCCCACACCGGGAACGCCGTCAGCTGCGCGAGCCGGGCGCGGATCCCGCCGTCCTGCTCCGGGACGGGCGGTACGGCGTCCAGCGCGGCCGCCGCCGTCGGTGCCACGGCCAGTGGGGTGAGCGGCGGGAGCGGCTGGTGGCGGGCCGCCCAGTAGCCGAGGGCGTGCGCCAGCTCGGCGCGGCGCGGCGCCGTCTCCTCCGTCGTGAGCAGGGTCCGTACGGCGTGCCCGGTGCGGATCACCGGATGCGTCGCCCCGCCCGCGATGCCGGGCAGCAGCCGGGGCCACCACTCGGCGAGGACCGACCGCCAGGGCCGGTCCGCCAGCTCGCGGGAGAAGAAACGGGTCCAGTCGGTGATCCGGGCCGGATCGCCGAGCGCCTCCCGCCAGGTGCCGAGGGTGACCGGGGTGTGCGGGGCGGGCGCCTCCTCCAGCTTGGGCGCGTAGTGGTCGAGCCAGCGGTGGACGGCCGGAGCCTGGCCATGACGGACCAGGGCCTCGACGGCCATGGGGGCGTGGTTGGTGAGCCAGCCGTCGCGCTCGGGCCCCGTGGTGTGGAGCCGTTCGAGTGCCTCGTCGAGGGTGCCGGTGGTGTCGGTCATGGGGGCGACGCTAGGCCGGGGGAGCGGCGCGGCGGAACGGGCTGGGGACCTAGGCCGCAGGGCGGAGGGGGCTTGGGGGAGTAGGGGGGCGGTGGAGGGGTGCTTGGGGGGAGTGAGCGGGCCGTGGAGGGGTGCTTAGGGGGAGCGAGGGGGCGGTGGAGGGGTGCTGGGGGTGAGGGGGCGATGGAGGGGCGCTTGGGAGCGAGGGGCGGTGGAGGCAACCGTGGGTCGTGCGGTGGCGTCTGAAGGGGTGGCGCCGCATGTGATCGCGGTCTCACCGACAGCGTGGTCGGGTGCTCCCGCGAGGGGCGCCGTTTCACCCTCCGTGCCCGGTCTGACCTGCACCTCCATGGGTGCCCGCGGTATGCCCGTGGGGGCGGCGGCCGCGCAGGATACTGCATGATCGCGAAAATCCATGTGCCGGGTGGGAATTCTGTCCTGATTCCAGTCGTTGTTTCCGTCGGATGCAGGGCACCCGCAAGGGTGTCGCGACCTACTCAGCAAGGGAGCACGCATGGCAACCCGTGCCGTCGCCCGTCGTCAGACCTCCGCCCAGAGCGGGGCCGCACGGGCAAGCAGCGTTCGCGCCGTGGGCGGGGAGATCGCCGACCGCGACCTGGTCGGCATGTACCTCGACGAGATCGCGCGCACGCCCCTGCTCGACGCCGCCAAGGAGGTCGAGCTCTCCCAGACGATCGAGGCGGGCGTGTACGCCCAGCAGATCCTCGACGGAGAGGTGGAGAGCGACGGGGGCGGGGCGACCCGTGAGGAGCTCGAAGCGCTGGTCGCCGAGGGCGAGCGTGCCAAGGACCTCTTCATCAAGTCCAACCTCCGGCTCGTGGTGGCCGTCGCCCGGCGCTATCCGCGCAGCGGGCTGCCGCTGCTCGACCTGATCCAGGAGGGGAACGCGGGCCTGGTGCGCGCGGTCGAGAAGTTCGACTACGCGAAGGGCTTCAAGTTCTCCACGTACGCCACGTGGTGGATCCGCCAGGCCATCACCCGGTCCATCGCCGACCAGTCCCGGACCATCCGGCTCCCCGTCCACCTGGTGGAGGAGCTCGGCCGGATCCGGCGGGTGCAGCGCGAGTTCAACCGGGAGAACGGGCGGGAGCCCGAGCCCGCCGAGATCGCGACCGAGCTCGGCTCGACGCCCGAGCGCGTCACGGACGTCCTGGACTGGGCGCGGGACCCGGTCTCGCTGAACATGTCGGTGGACGACGAGGGCGAGACCCAGTTCGGCGACCTGCTTGAGGACACCTCGGCGATCTCGCCCGAGCAGTCGGTCCTGACCCTGCTGCGCAGCGAGGAGCTGGACGACCTCATCGGCCAGCTCGACCACCGGACCGCGTCGATCATCCGCATGCGGTACGGGATCGAGGACGGCCGCGAGCGGACGCTGACGGAGGTCGGCAAGGAGCACGGGCTGACGCGCGAGCGGATCCGGCAGATCGAGAAGCACGCGCTGCTGGAGCTGAAGAAGATGGCGCACGATACGGGGTTCGACGCGGTGGCCTAGAGCGGCCGGCGAACCGTTGTAGGCCCGCGCCTACCCGCCGTGTGGGCAATCGTCCCGCAGGGCGGGACGGGTGGGCACACGGGACGGCGCCCTTCCGCGGCGCCTCCGCGTTCCGAGCCTGGACCCGCACCACGCGTGCGCCGCACAGCAGGTGCGGGTCGGGGCGCGGAAGCCTAGGCCCGGCCGGGGGCGCCGTCCGTTGTGCCCACCCGTTCCGCCCCAGCGGAACGATTGCCCACAACGGGGTGGGCGCCGTCCGGGCGGGTGGGCACCGCCCCAGCGGAACGATTGCCCACAACGGGGTGGGCGCCGTCCGGGCGGGTGGGCACCGCCCCAGCGGAATGATTGCCCACAACGGGGTGGGCACCGCCCCGGCGGAACGGTTGCCCGCGACGGCGTCAGCGTGACGTCGCCGACGCCAGGCGGCCCGACAGGTCCCGCATGTACGTGATCAAAGGCTCCGGGCCGTGGACCGTGAAGTCGATGTCCATCAGGGCGAGCCGTAGGGCCAGCCATTCCACCGAGTCCGCGACGCGGGCGCGGAGCCGGCAGCGGTCCGGGCCCTCGGCGACCGGGACGAGGTGGGACGGGAGGCGGGCCACGACGAACTCGGCCGGCGCCGCGAACGACACGTCGAGGTCGACCTCGCCCTGCGCCCGCGTCATCGAGCGCGCCATGTACGTCGCCGCGTCGCCCGTCGGCAGCTCGCGCGGCGTGAAGCGGGCCCCGGTCGCGAGCGGGTCGGTCACCCGGTCGACCCGGAACGTACGCCAGTCCTCCCGCCCCAGGTCGTACGCGACGAGGTACCAGCGCCGCCCCGTCGACACCAGCCGGTACGGCTCCACCAGCCGTTTCGTCTCCGTCCCGTCCCCGGCCCGGTAGCCGAAGCGCAGCCGCTCGTGCCCGGTCACCGCGCCCGCGAGCGCCGTCAGGGTGGCGGGCGTGACGGTGGCGCCGTCGCCGCGGGTCAGCGGGATCGTCGCGTTCTGGAGGATGGAGACCCGGTGCCGGAGCCGCGCGGGCAGCACCTGCTCCAGCTTGGCCAGGGCCCGTACGGACGCCTCCTCGACGCCCTCGATGGCGTGCCCGGCCCCGGCGCGCAGGCCGACGGCGATCGCGACGGCCTCCTCGTCGTCGAGGAGCAGCGGCGGCATGGCCGTACCGGCGACGAGGCGGTAGCCGCCCACCGCGCCCATGGTCGCCTCGACGGGGTAGCCGAGGTCGCGGAGCCGGTCGATGTCACGGCGGATGGTGCGCGGGGAGACCGAGAGCCGTTCGGCGAGCTCGCTTCCGGGCCACTCGCGCGGGGTCTGGAGGAGCGAGAGCAGATTCAGGAGTCGTGCCGGGGTGTCCGTCATGGTTTCCAGGATGCCGGTCATCTAGGACATGACCTGACCTACATGACTTCTATCTTCTTCGTATGAGTTCACACGACGCCGCCACGGAAGCAGCAGCGGCAAGCGACAAGCGGCGCTGGATCGCCCTCGCCATCGTCATGACCGCCGCCTTCATGGACCTGGTCGACGCCACGATCGTCAACATCGCGATCCCCAGCATCGAGAAGGACCTCGGCGCCTCGCCCGCGGTGATCCAGTGGATCACCGCCGGGTACGCCCTCGCGTTCGCCGCCGGTCTCATCACCGGCGGGCGGCTCGGCGACATCTACGGCCGCAAGCGCCTGTTCCTCCTCGGCACCGCCGGCTTCACCCTCGCCTCGGCGCTCTGCGGCTTCGCGGCCAACCAGGAGATGCTGGTCGCCTCCCGGCTGCTGCAGGGCGCGACGGCCGCGCTGATGGTGCCGCAGGTGCTGTCGATCGTGCACGCCACCTTCCCGGCGCACGAGCGCGGCAAGGTCTTCGGGATGTTCGGCGCGATCATCGGCCTCGGCGCGGTCTCGGGCCCGCTGCTCGGCGCGCTGCTCACCCAGTGGAACATCGCGGACCTGGAGTGGCGTCCGATCTTCCTGATCAACCTGCCGGTCGGCGTCGCGGCCCTGATCCTGGGCCGGAAGTTCATCTCCGAGTCGAAGGCGCCGAAGGCGCTCAAGCTCGACCTGGTCGGCGTGGTCCTGGTGACGGCCGCGCTGCTGATGCTGATCTACCCGCTGACGCGCGGCCGTGAGCTGGACTGGCCGCTGTGGGGCCACCTGATGATGGCCGGCAGCCTCGTCGTCTTCGCGGCCCTGGTCGCGTACGAGAAGTACAAGACGAAGAAGGACGGTTCGCCGCTCGTCGAGCTGTCGCTGTTCAAGGTGAAGAGCTTCGCGGCCGGTATCGCGGTGCAGCTGACCTTCGGTGTCGTGCTCGGCATCTTCTTCCTGGTCTGGACGCTGTACATGCAGGTCGGGCTCGGCTGGACCCCGCTGAAGGCGGGCCTGACCGGGGTGCCGTTCTCGATCTCGGTCTCGGTGGCCGCGGGCATGTCCGTGCAGAAGCTGGTGCCGCGCTTCGGCCGGAAGGTGCTCCAGGCGGGCGCGCTGACGATGGTCGCGGGCGTGCTTCTCTACTTCTTCGTGGCGGGGCGGTACGGGACCGGGATCGAGTCCTGGCAGATGATTCCGCCGCTGATGGTCATGGGTCTGGGCATGGGCCTGATCGTGGCGCCGCTGACGGACGCGGTGCTCTCCGAGGTGCCGAAGGAGCACGCGGGTTCGGCCTCGGGTCTGATCAACACGACCGGGCAGATGGGCAACGCGCTCGGACTCGGCCTGGTGTCGGTGGTCTTCTTCGGGCAGATCGACGACGCGCGGCTCGCGAAGGCTCCGGCCGAGGTCGGGGCGGCGTTCACGGACGCCTTCCAGAACGCGCTGGGCTGGGCGGCGGGCGTGCTCGCCGTGATCTTCCTGGTGATGTTCGCGCTGCCGGCGAAGCCGAAGCAGCACCTGGAGGGCGGCGGTGACGACGCCGGCGAGGCGGTGACGGCCGAGAAGGAGCCGGTGCTCGCGCACTGACCCTCCGACGGCAGGGCCCTGGTCCCGGGATGCGTCCCGGGGCAGGGCCCTTCGTCGTACCCGGGCAGGACCGATGTCCGTTCCTGCCCGCTTGAATGCCCGGATTCGTTTACTTCGCGGAAAAGCGGGCGTAGCCTGACACTGAAACCACAGGTTCGGGCATGAACGGACGTAGACAGGTATGTACGCACCCGAGCGCCAGCAAGAGATCCTCCGGATCGCCCGCGAGAGCGGACGCGTCGACGTCCTCTCCCTCGCCGAGGAGTTCCAGGTCACCGCCGAGACCGTACGGCGCGACCTCAAGGCCCTCGACCGGGCCGGACTCGTCCGCCGGGTCCACGGCGGCGCCATCCCCGCCGGACGGCTCGACTTCGAGCCCGACCTCGCCGAGCGCGAGTCCACCGCCGCCGACGAGAAGGACCGCATCGTCCGCGCCGCCCTCGCCGAGCTCCCCACGGAGGGAAGCGTCGTCCTCGACGCCGGCTCGACGCTCGCCCGCCTCGCCGCCGAGTTCCCGCTCGACAGCACGCTGACCGTCGTCACCCACGCCCTCCCCGTCGCCGCACGGCTCGCCGACCACCCCGGCATCGACCTGCACCTCGTCGGCGGCCGCGTACGCCACCGCACCCGCGCCGCCGTCGACGCCTGGGCCCTCAGGGCGTACGGGGAGATCCGCGCCGACGTCGCCTTCCTCGGCGCCAACGGCTTCTCCGCCGAGCACGGACTCACCACCCCCGACCTCGCCGAGGCCGCCGTCAAGCGGGCCGTCGTCGCCGCCGCCCGCCGGGTCGTGCTCCTCGCCGACTCCGCCAAGCACGGCCAGGAGCACTTCGCCCGCTTCGGCGACCTGACCGACGTCGACCTGATCGTCACCGACAGCGGGCTCAGCCCCGAGGACGCCGCGGCCATCGAGGCCACCGGAACGGAAGTCGTACGCGCATGATCCTCACCGTCACCCCCAACCCCTCCCTGGACCGGACGTACGAGGTCCCCGGCCTGGAGCGCGGCGAGGTGCTGCGCGCCGCAGCCGAACGCGTCGACCCCGGCGGCAAGGGCGTCAACGTCTCCCGGGCCGTCGCCGCCGCCGGACACCGCACCGT
Source organism: Streptomyces sp. NPDC044003 (assembly GCF_056435185.1). Lineage (NCBI taxonomy): Bacteria > Bacillati > Actinomycetota > Actinomycetes > Kitasatosporales > Streptomycetaceae > Streptomyces > Streptomyces sp. NPDC044003. The sequence continues at coordinate 26,661 of NZ_JBWKFA010000010.1, forward strand.
CGCCGTCGTCCCCCTCGGCGGCGCCCCCGGCGCCCTCGTCGCCCAGCTCCTCGCGGGCCAGGGCATCGAGGTCGCCCCCGTCCCCGTCACCGGCCACACCCGCTCCAACATCGCCCTCGCGGAACCGGACGGCACCCTGACGAAGATCAACGCGCCGGGCCCGGAACTGAGCGGCGAGGAGGCCGAGACCCTGCTCTCCGCCGTCGGCGCCCACTCGCCCGCCGCCGACTGGATCGCCTGCTGCGGCAGCCTCCCGCGCGGCCTCGCCCCCGAGTGGTACGCCCGGCTCGTCACCCGTGCCCACGGCGCCGGGGCCCGGATCGCCCTGGACACCTCGGGCCCGTCCCTGCTCGCGGCGCTCACCGCCCGCCCCGACGTCGTCAAGCCGAACGCCGACGAACTCGCCGAGGCCGTCGGCCGCCCGCTCGCCACCGTCGGCGACGCGGTCAAGGCGGCCGAGGAACTGCGGGACCTGGGCGCGGGCGCCGTTCTCGCCAGCCTCGGCGCCGACGGCCAGCTCCTCGTCTCGGCGGACGGCGTCTGGTACGGCCACGCAGCCGTCGCCGCCGTCCGCTCCAACGTCGGCGCGGGCGACGCCTCCCTCGCCGGCTTCCTCGCGGCCGGCGGCGAAGGCCCCGAGGCCCTCGCGGCCGCCGTCGCCCACGGGGCGGCCGCCGTCCAGCTGCCCGGCAGCGAGATGCCCACCCCGGGCGACCTGGACCCGTCGGCGGTCACGGTGACCGCCGACGTACCCCTCGACCGAGTACTCAGCGAGCATGGGAGCCCGCGATGAGCAGGATGATCACCGCGGACCTGGTCGACCTCGACCTGTCCGCCGACAGCAAGGAAGCGGCGGCCCGTTCGCTCGCGGAGCGCATGGTCGCACGCGGCCGGGTGACCGACCTCGACGGCTTCCTCGCGGACGTCGCGGCCCGCGAGGCCCAGATGCCGACCGGCCTGGACGGCGGCATCGGCATCCCGCACTGCCGCAGCGCCCACGTCACCGAACCCACGCTCGCCTTCGGACGCTCCGCCGCCGGCGTCGACTTCGGTGCCCCGGACGGCCCGGCGGACCTGATCTTCCTGATCGCCGCCCCGGCGGGCGCGGACGACGCTCATCTGACGATCCTGTCCTCCCTGGCGCGCCACCTGATGGACGCCGCGTTCACGGACGCGCTGCGCTCCTCGACGTCCCCGGCGGGGGCGGCGGCGCTGATCGCGGGGGAGGAGGCGCCGCCGGAGGAGGCGCCTTCGGCGGAGGTCTCCTCGGTGGAGGCTCCTTCGGCGGAGGTCTCTTCGGAGGGCGCCTCGCGGGAGGGCGCCTCGTCGGAGAGCGCCTCGTCGGAGGGCGTCTCCTCGGCGGAGGCTGTTCCGGAGGCTCCGGTCGCCGAGACGCCCTTCCGGATCGTCGCCGTCACCTCCTGCCCCACCGGCATCGCCCACACCTACATGGCGGCCGAGGCGCTGGAGAAGGCGGGCGAGGCCACGGGTGTCGAGGTCGCCGTCGAGACGCAGGGCTCGGCCGGGTTCACCCGGCTCGACCCGGCGGTCGTCGCGGCCGCCGACGGCGTGATCTTCGCGCACGACGTGCCGGTACGGGAGAAGGAACGGTTCGCCGGGAAGCCGACCGTCGACGTCGGCGTCAAGGCCGGCATCAACCGCGCCGCCGAACTCATCGCCGAAGTCCGGGACAAGGCCGCACGCGGCGAGGTCTCCACCGCGAAGCCCACGCCCGTCGAGAGAGCGGGCGGGCCGGACGAGGGCTACGGCACCAAGCTCCGCAAGTGGCTGATGTCCGGCGTCAGTTACATGGTCCCGTTCGTCGCCGCCGGCGGTCTCCTCATCGCCCTCGGCTTCGCCCTCGGCGGCTGGGACATCAACAAGGCCCCCTCCGTCACCCAGCACTTCGACTGGGGCCAGGTCGACAGCTGGGCCGCGCTGATGTTCCAGATCGGCGGACTCGCGTTCGGCTTCCTCGTACCGGTCCTCGCCGGGTACATCTCGTACGGGATGGCCGACCGCCCCGGCCTCGTCCCCGGCTTCGTCGGCGGCGCGATCGCGCTCACCGTCAACGCGGGCTTCCTCGGCGGTCTCGCCGCCGGTCTGATCGCGGGCGGCACGGTCCTCGCCATCCAGCGGGTGCGGATCCCCGCCGTCCTCAGAGGCATCATGCCGGTGGTCGTGATCCCGCTGTTGTCCTCGATCGTCGTCGGCTTCCTGATGTTCCTGGTGGTGGGCAAGCCGATCGCCTCGCTCCAGAAGGCGCTGACCGACTGGCTGTCCGGCCTCTCCGGCGCCAACGCGGTGATCCTCGGCGTCATCCTCGGCCTGATGATGTGCTTCGACCTCGGCGGCCCGGTCAACAAGGTCGCGTACGCCTTCGCCGTCGGCGGCCTCGCCAACCCCAACGAGGGCTCCCTCAAGGTCATGGCCGCCGTGATGGCGGCGGGCATGGTGCCGCCGCTCGCGATGGCCCTCGCCACGACCGTACGGGGCCGGCTCTTCACCCGGACCGAACGCGAGAACGGCAAGGCCGCCTGGGTCCTCGGGGCCTCGTTCATCACCGAGGGCGCGATCCCCTTCGCGGCCGCCGACCCGCTGCGGGTCATCCCGGCGGCGATGGCGGGCGGCGCGGTCACCGGCGCCCTCTCGATGGCCTTCGAGTGCACCCTGCGGGCCCCGCACGGCGGCGTGTTCGTGATCCCGCTGATCGGCAACCCGTTCCTCTACCTGCTCGCGATCGCGGCCGGAACGGCCGTCAGCGCCGGGCTGGTGATCCTCCTCAAGAGCACCCGGAAGCCCGCTCCCGAGGCCGAACCCGCGCCGGCCGTCGAGGCGAAGGTGACCGTGGCGGCCTGAGCCCGGCCCCCCGGACAGGAGGGGGCCGTCCGAGAGGGGCGGTGCGCACCGCGAGCGCACCGCCCCTCAGCCGCGTCACCCGTCGGTCAGGGGCGCTTCAGGCCCGGGACGAGGTTGCGCGCTGTGCCGGGGGGCAGGGCGCGCGTGAACTTGCCGGCGCGCAGGACCGCCGGGGTGGGCGTCGTCTGCTTGTACCAGCCTTCCTCCCACTCGAACACCTGGCCGTTGATGTTGCCGTGGGTCTGCCACACCTCGCCGTTCGTCCTGACGATCTTGACGAACGCGTCGTTGCCCTGGGCCTCGATGGCGATCCCGCACGCGTTGCCGGGGAAGGCGTTCCCGTCCGCCACGGAGCCGTTCGCGGGATCGGTCGGGGTCGCGGTCAGGTTGGTGAGGTCCTGCCAGGCGATCGTCCCGCCCGGCACGGATGCCTTACCGGCGTACGCCGTCTCGCCGGTGAGCACCGCCTGGAAGTCCTCCTCGTTCGAGGGGCTGTACGTGTCGATGTCGGAGCAGGGCCCGGTGGGCCCGGTCGCGCCGGTGGCTCCCGTGGCGCCTGTGGCTCCGGTCGCACCCGTCGCACCCGTCGCGCCGGTGGCTCCGGTCGCACCCGTCGCACCTGTCGCGCCCGTGGCTCCGGTGGCGCCCGTCGCACCCGTAGGACCGGTAGGTCCGGTCGGGCCCGCGGGGCCCGTCGGCCCGGGTGGGCCCGGCGGGCCCGCGTGGCAGTCGTCGTCGCCCCCGCCTCCTCCTCTCAGCGCGGCCGCGGTCAGCGCGCGGGGGTCGTGGCCCTCCATCAGCGGCTGGATCTGGTGGTCCAGGTAGGCCGCGAGGTCACCGTTCTCCCAGGGCGGCGGGCCGTCCTCGTGCTCCGACGGAGGGCCGTCCTCCTCCCACGGCGGCGGGCCGTCCTCGTGGTGCGGGGGCCGGTCCTTGCAGTGGTCGCCGGGCGGAGGCCCCGCCTGCTCCGTACCGGGGGTTCCCCACGCGGCCGAGGCCGGCGAGGCGAAGCCCGTGAGGACGAGGGCGACGGAGGCGACGGCGCCGCTGCAGAGCCATCCGCGCCGTCGGGGCAGCGGGCCGAGCGGGGTCCTGGTCCTGGTATCAGGACGCATGCATGCTCCTTCCTCCACCGGCTCCGCGGCCGGTGCGAGTGAGGTCGAGGGAGGGGAGCGAGTGCGCGCTCCCCTGATCGGATCATCGGATCGCGCATGCAAAGGCTTGACCGTTTTTCGGCGCTCTCAGCGCCATGGCCTAGCACGGACAGCCGATTGGATGCGTACGCGACGGCGAACTTCGGACGGCCCGTCGGCGCGCCGACGCCGCGGCCGGGGAGGCGGCCCATAGGGTCGCCCACCCCATCGGCCCCCGAGCGCCTCCCCGCCCGCACCGGAAGTGGTGTTGCCGTGCGTCCGTCCATCTGCTTGTGCATGATCGTCAAGAACGAGGCCGCGGTGATCGAGCGCTGCCTCGCCTCCGTCCGCGGCCTGGTGGACACCTGGGTCATCTCCGACACCGGTTCCACGGACGGCACCCAGGACCTGATCCGCAAGGCCCTCGACGGCGTCCCCGGAGAGCTGCGGGAGGAGCCGTGGGTGAACTTCGGCCACAACCGCAGCCTGAACATCGCGCACGCCCGCGGCCGGGCCGACTATCTGCTGCTCCTCGACGCCGACCACGTCCTGCGGCAGGAGGCGCCGCTGCCCGCCGCCGGCGGGCCGCTCGCCGACGCGTACATGATCCGCCACCGGGGGAACGTCGAGTACCGCATCAAACGCCTGGTCAGAGGCGATCTGCCGTGGCGGTACGAGGGCGTCACCCACGAGTACCTGACGGCCGACCGGGACCACGTCCAGGAGAACCTGGACGCGCTCGTCATCGAGGACCACGCCGACGGCGGTTCGCGCCACGACAAGTTCGAGCGCGACGCCCGGCTCCTGAGCGCCGAGCTCGACCGGGACCCGACGAACCACCGCACGGTCTTCTACCTCGCGCAGACCCTGCGGGACATGGGCCGCTCCGACGAGGCCGTCGCCCTCTACGAACGGCGCGCGGCCATGGGGGGCTGGGTCGAGGAGGTGTACTTCTCGCTGCTCCAGTCGGGGGTCCTCCGGGCCGACGCCGGGGACTGGCCGGCCGGGATGGACGCCCTCACGCGGGCGTGGGAGTCGCGGCCGGAACGCCTGGAGGCCTGCTACGAGCTGGTGGCGCGGCTGCGGAAGCAGCGGCGCCACCAGGCCGCCCACGCGATCGTGTCCGCCGTCGTGGACCGGGAGATGCCGGACGACCTGCTGTTCACGCAGCCCTGGGTGTACCGGTGGGGGCTGCTCTTCGAGTACTCGATCACCGCGTACTGGGTGGGCGACCACGCCGCCTCGCTCGCCGCCTGCGACCGGCTGCTCGCGCTGCCGGACCTGCCGGAGAGCTACCGCGAACAGACCCGCGCCAACCGGGCGTTCGCCGTCGAGCGCCTCACCGGCACCGCCGCCGTCCCCGCCCCCTGAAGGGACGGGGCGGGGCGACGGCGGTGCGTCAGCGGACCCGGGAGCGGGACTCCATCGCCCCGCGGGCCGCGTGCTCGTCCTCGTACACCTCGCACATGTGTCGGCCGTCCGGCGTCGCCGTGTGCTCGACCTCCCAGAGGCTGACCTCGCTGCCGTCGAGCAGCAGGAACTGGTGCTCGTAGAGGGTGAAGCCGGTGTCCCGGCCGCCCTCCACCGGGCAGTGGCGGCCGAAGGCCTGGGTGATGTGGTGCGCGAAGGCCAGCCGGAGACGGCGGGCCGTGCGCTCGCCCGGCCGGTCCGCGTTCTCCGCGCGGCGCAGGACGCGGCGCGCGTGGTCGGCGGAGTTGTCCGGCACGTACATCCGGGGCTGGGCGGGTATCGGGCGGGCGAGCAGGGCGCTCAGCAGCTCCAGGTCGTCGTCCTCGTCGAGGACGCGGCCGTCGGAGTGCTCCGCCGTCCAGCCCGGCAGCGGCCCGGTCGGGAGGCGGGATGCGGCGAGCCGCGCCTCCGACTCCTCCGCGTACAGCTCGTGCTGCTCGGCGCCGTCCCGGCCGGCGTTGTGCGCGAGCTCCCAGAGGCTGAGCGCGCTGCCGTCGGCGAGCAGATAGGTGTGGCGGTGGGTCGTGCGGTGCAGCGACGCGCTGTGGTGCGAGGAGTGCAGCGCGCTGGAGTGGGCGAGCGCCGTGCCGAGGCGCTCGACGGTGGAGTCGGGCAGGTCGAAGGAGTTGAGGGCCCGGCCGAGGAGCCGCTCAAGGTGCGTCTCGGTCGTCTCGTACGGATCGTGAGGATCCTGCGGATCGTTCAAGAGGGTCTCCAGGCCGTCGCCGCATGTCACTTGGTGCTTGCTTAACGTAGTCCCTGGGTCTGACATCGTGTCCGGGGTTCGGGAAAACGAAGGGCCCGCCTGGGAAGTTCCCGCCCCGTTCTTTCAACTCCCTTGGGCTTACCGGGAGTACGCGTCCGCCTCCGCCCCGTACAGCTCGCGGTACGAGGGGAAGTCGCCGCCCGGGCCGCGCAGACCGCCCGGGGCGGCGAGGAGGGCCCGGACGATGGCCCGGGTCACCAGGTCCGCGCCCGCCGCCAGGATCTCGTTCAGGGCGAGCGGGCCGGGCTCCTCCGGCAGTTCCCGGGCCCCGGTGGCGAGGGCGAAGACCGTGTCCCCGTCGTTCATCAGGTGCACCGGGCGCACCCCGCGCGCGATGCCGTCGTGCGCGGTGCCGGCGACCTTCAGCGCCTGGGCCCGGGTGAGCACCGCGTCCGTCGCGACGACGGCGAGCGTCGTGTTCAGCGGGGGCCGGGTGGACGCCTCGCGCGCCTCCGCGAGGCGCCGCCGGGCCGCCTTGTGGACCGAGGTGTCCGGGAAGGCGAGCCGGCCCGCGCCGTAGTAGACGCCGTACGGGACGCCGTTCGTCGGGTCGACGGCCGAGCCCACCGCGTTCACCACCACGAGCGCGCCGACCGTGATCCCCGACTCCAGGACGGTGCTCGCCGTCCCCACCCCGCCCCGCAGGCCGCCGACCACGGCCCCGGTGCCCGCGCCGACCGCGCCCGTCTCCACGCGCGCGTGGTCCCCGCTCGCGGCGGCCGCCTCCACCGCCGCCCGGCCCGTCCCCGCGTCCGGGCGGGCCGTGAAGTCGCCGCCCCGGCCCAGGTCGAAGACGCACGCGGCGGGCACCACCGGCACGACATGGGACGGGTCGGGGCCCACGCGCACGCCCCGGTTCCGCTCCTCCAGCCAGGCCATCACCCCGGAGGCGGAGTCCAGGCCGTACGCGCTGCCGCCGGTCAGGACGACCGCGTCGATCCGCTGGACCACGTTCCGCGGGTCCAGGGCGTCCGTCTCCCGCGTGCCCGGCCCTCCGCCCCGTACGTCCACGGCGGCGACGACCCCGCCCTCCGGGGCCAGGACGACCGTGGTGCCGCTCAGCGCGCCGGGCCCGGCCACGCGCGCGTGGCCGACGCGCAGCCCGTCCACGTCGGTGATCGAGTCCTGACGGCCGCTCTCCTCGGGGAGTGTCATGTCCCCTCCCTACCACGGCCCTTGGCTCGCCGCTCGGGTCAACGCTTCGGGCCGAGGTAGGTGCCGCCCGAGGCGTCGATCACGGTGCCGGTGATCCAGCGGCCGTCCTCCGAGGCCAGGAAGGCCACCGGGTCGGCGATGTCCTCCGGCTGCCCGACCCACGGCAGCGCCTGACCGCCGATCAGCATCTGCTCCAGCTGCGGCATCGCCGCCATCGCGGCGGTCAGGCCGCCGGTCTGCGTCGGGCCGGGGGCGACGGTGTTGACGGTGATCCGGCGCTCCCCGACCACGTTGGCGAGGGTGCGGGTGAAGGTCTCCATGGCCCCCTTCGTCATCGCGTACGCCAGCTCGTCGGCGAGGGCGATCCGGGTGACGGCGGACCCGATGTTGATGATCCGGCCGCCGTCCCGGAGCACCGGCAGCAGACCCTGCACGAGGAAGTACGGGGCCCGCACGTTGACCGCGAAGACGTGGTCGAACTCCTCCGGGGTCTCGTCCGCGAGGTGCCCGCCCGAGGTCGTCGCGGCGGCGTTGTTGACCAGGACGTCGAGCGCCGCCTCCCCGGTGTGGGCGGCGAGCCCGGCCCGCACGCCCTCGACCAGCGCGAGCACCCCGTCGTGCGTGGTCAGGTCGGCCCCGACGGAGAAGGCCCGCCCGCCGTCCCGGACGATCAGGTCCACGGTCTCCTGCGCGGCGGCGGCGTCCTGCCCGTAGTGCACGGCGACGACCATCCCGTCACGGGCGAGCCGCCGGGCGATGCCCCGCCCGATGCCCCGGGAGGAGCCGGTGACGAGGGCGGTGCGGGTGGTGGTGGGCTGCTCCATGGTGGTCTCCTCGGGTGGGGCCCGGGGGCGTCTCCCCGGGGCACGGGAAGAACATTCGCGCGGCGCGCTGACGAACCACTGACAACCGACTGACAGGCCCTGACGGCCCCGTTGGTGGGCCTGCGTTCCCCCGTTGTGGGCGGCCGTTCCGCCGGGGCGGTGCCCACCCGCCCCCGTTGTGGGCAGGCGTTCCGCAAGGGGCGGAACGGGTGGGCACAACGGACCCGCGCCCTGCCGGCGCCAGAGGCTTCCGCGCCCTGACCCGCACCGACTTGTGCGCCGCCGCTGGGGTGCGGGTCCAGGCACGGAAGGCGGGGGCGCGGCCAAACGCGCCGTCCCGTGTGCCCACCCGTCCCGCCCCAGCGGGACGCATGCCCACACGGGCGGGTGGCTGGCCTAGAGGAGCGTCGCCGTCTTCGTCACCAGCGCCGTGAGCGCGTCCCCCGCGACAGGCCCGCTCGTGTCGACGACCACCGTGTGTCCGCCGAGCCCGAGCGGACCCGGCCGGGACGACCACGCGGCGACTCGTTCGGCGAGCTCCGCGGGGGAGAGGTCCTGGTCCAGATGGCCCGGGTGGCGCCGCCGGGCCCGGAACCGCTCGGCGGCGAGCGCCGGGTCGCAGGCGCAGTGCACCTCGACGAGACGGGCGCCCAGCGCGCGGAGGCGGCCCGGGGCCGCGTCGCGGTGCCACCAGTTCACGAGGACGGCCCGCCCGGCGTCGGCGGCCAGCGCGTACAGGACGTCGTCGGCGGCCCGGCTCAGCCGGTGCCGCCACGCCTGGTCGCCGACGCCCAGGGAGTCGTACAGCGACTCCAGGATCACGTCCTTGTCGACGACCGGCAGGCCGAGCCCGGCGGCGAGCCCGCGGGCCAGGGTGCTCTTCCCGCTCGCGGGCAGGCCCGAGACGATCACGAAGGCGCGGTCGGTCATGCGCGCGCCCCGGGTGCCAGCCCCGCCCGGCGGGCCGTCTCCTCCGCGCGGGCGCGGTCGGACGCCGCCGCCTCCCGGTCACCCGCCGCCTCGTGGACGGCCGCCCGTCGCCGGAGCAGGTCCACGACGTCCTCGGCGACTCCCAGTTCCTCGAAGAGCGCCAGGGCCTCCCCGAGCAGGGGCAACGGCTCGGCCGAGAGACCCGCGAGACCCTCAAGCGCCGTCGCCGTCCCCCACCGCTCCCCGAGCGCCCGGAACCCCGCAAGCGCCTCCGTCAGGAGCGTCTCCGCCTCGGCCGGCGCCGCCGTCAGCAGGGCGCGGCCCACGAGCCCCAGCGACCGGGACCAGGCGTCCTCGCCGAGCCGCAGGCCCTCCACCGGGCCCACGGACGTCGACCAGAGGAACGCCGTGTACGGCTGCCGCAGCGGAGCCGTACCCGCGGCGAGGAACCCCCGGGCCCGGTCGACGTGTTCGCCCTCCCGGAGGCCCGCCGCGAGGACGCACAGCGCGTACTCCTCGCCCCGTTCCGCCGTCGGCTCCACCCGGTCCAGGAGCTCCGCGACCGGCGCCGCCACCCTGCCCCGCAGCCCGCGCAGCCACCAGTACGGGCTGAGCGCCGCCACGAGCCGCAGCCCCTCCTCCGGCGTGCCCCGCCGCAGCGCCGCCCGCAGGTTCGCGTCCTCCGCGTCGAGCCGCGCCAGCCACTCCAGCTGGGCGGGGCCGCGCAGTTCGGGATCGGCGGCCTCGGCGAGCTCCCGGTAGTACGCGTGGTGCGCGGCCGGCGCCGGGTCCCCGGCCGTGAGCCGTTCGGCGGCGTACGCCCGGATCGTCTCCAGCATCCGGTACCGGCCGTCGTCCCGTACCTCCACCAGCGACTTCTCCACGAGCGACGCCAGCGCTCCCGCGCCCGCCCCGCACACCCGGCTCACCGCCTCCGCCGTCGCCCCGCCCCGGAACACCGAGAGCCGCGCCGCCAGTTCCCGTTCGCCGGGTTCGAGGAGCGACCAGCTCCACTCCACCACGGCCCGCAGCGTGCGGTGCCGCTCCGGCGCGGTGCGGTCCCCGCGCGACAGCAGCTCGAACCGCTCGCCGAGCCCGTCCGCCAGCTCCTCCACGGACAGCGTCCGCAGCCGGGCCGCCGCCAGCTCGACGGCGAGCGGCAGCCCGTCGAGGCCCGCGCAGAGCTCCGCCACGCGCGCGTGCCCCGTGAATCCCGGCCTGACCGCCGCGGCCCGCCGTACGAACAGCTCCTCCGCCGCCTCGGGAGCCAGCGCGCCGAGCGGCAGCAGGGACTCCCCGGTGATCCCGAGGGCCTCACGGCTCGTCGTCAGGACCCGCAGATCCGGACAGGCGGCCAGCAGACGCCGTACGAGCACGGCCGTCTCCACGACGACGTGCTCGCAGTTGTCCACGATCAGCACCACCGGCCGCCCGGCGAGGGCCGCTTCGAGCCGCGCCGCACCCCGCACCGCGAGCGCGGCGGCGAACGCTTCCGCGACCTCGCCGGACGAACCGTCAGCGTCGCCCCTGCCCCCCACCACCCCCAGGTCCACGAACCGCACTTCCCCCGGCAGCCCCGCTCCCACTTCCAGGGCCAGGCGCGTCTTGCCCGCGCCGCCCGGGCCCACCAGGGTCACGAGCCGCGCGGCCGCCATCAGGCCGGTCAGGCGCTCCCGTTCCCGCCCGCGGCCCACGAAGTCCGTCAGCGGCGTGGGGAGCGGAGGGGACTTCCACTCCGGCGACGGCGACGGCGACGGCGAGGGCGAGGGCGATGCCGATGCCGATGCCGACGCCCACGCCGACGGCGAGGGCGACCCCCCGCCCCGCAGCAATTCCAGATGTACGGCGGACAGTTCCGGCGACGGATCGGCCCCCAGCTCCTCGGCCAGGGCCGCCCGCACCTCCTCGTACACGGCGAGCGCCTCCGCCTGCCGGCCCGCCGCGCCGAGCGCCCGCATCTGCAGGCCCCGCAACCGTTCCCGCAGCGGCTGCTCCCGGGTCGACCACTCCAACTCCCGTACGAGGACGGCCGAGTCACCACCGACGGTCAGCTCGGCGGCCGCCCACTCCTCCACCGCGTCCAGCCGCAGCGCGTCCAGCCGGGCCGCCTGGCCCGCCGCGAACGGCGCGTCCCGTACGTCCGCCAGCGCCGGCCCCCGCCAGAGTCCGAGGGCCTCCCGCAGCAGCCCGGCCGCGCGGCCGGGGTCGCCCGCCGCGCCCGCCCGCGCACCCTCCCGGGCCAGCGCCTCGAACCGCAGGACGTCCACGTCCGTCGCGGGATCCCCGACGGCCAGCCGGTACCCGGCGGGTGAGAACTCCACCGCCACGCCCGTCGGGAGGGCCCGGCGCAGCCGCGAGACCTGGGCCTGGAGCGCGCCCTGGGCGCCGGCCGGGGGCTCGTCCCCGTACAGCCCGTCGACGAGCCGCTCCACCGGGACGGTCCTGCCCGCGTCGAGGAGGAGCCGGACGAGCAGGGCGCGGACCTTGGGGCCGCCGACGGCGGGGATCGGGACGCCCGTGGCGTCGGCCATCGTGAGCGGCCCGAGCAGGCGGAAGATCATGAGGGGATTGTGTCCCGGCGGACGGTGGATCCTCCAGCCTCCCGGGCCTCTCAGGCCGTCGCCCGCGTGCGCGTGATGGGGTTGCGGGCGGTCAGGGTGACCCCGACGGCCACCGTCGCCGCCGCGACGAGCCCGGCCGCGAGCACCGCCCAGTGGCCCGCGAACGTGCACATCAGGATCAGGAACGACGAGACCGGAAGGACCATTTGCTGGGCGATGCCGACCTTGAAGTAGCGGGCGTGCAGCAGCCACACCGACAGCAGGAACACGGCCGACGGGATCGTCACGGCGGCGGAGGCGGCGAGCGTGGAGATGTGGGCCTCGCCCACGGCCTGCTCCACGGCGATCTCCAGACCCGCGCCGACGGCGGCCGCCGACGCGAAGATCACGTAGTGGCCGTAGCCCCACAGGAAGGCCTGGCGGCTGGAGGTCAGCCGGTCGTGGGCGGGCACGACGAAGTAGATCCACCAGGCGGCGAAGACCAGCAGCAGACCGCCCGCGGCGATCGGGAGCACCTCGCCGAGGGCGTCGTTCTCGGCGATGCCCGTCTTCACGGCGACGGTCGCGGCGGCGACGGTCTCACCGAGCACGATGATGGTGAACAGGCCGTACCGTTCGGCGATGTGGTGCGGATGCCAGGCGCTGACCACGGCCTTCTCCGCGTACAGCGGAACCGCCAGCTCGGCGAACACCATCACCAGGAAGACCCACGGGCGGGCCGGCTCGGGCGCCAGGACCAGCGCGAGCCAGCCGACCTGGACGGCGATGACCCCGCCCGCGTACCGGCGGCACATCGTCCGCTCGGCCGGGTCGGTGGCGTGGTGGGCGGCGCGCAGCCACTGCGAGGCCATCGCGAGGCGCATCACGAGGTAGCCGAGGTAGACGACGAGGAAGTCGTGCTCCTCGAAGGCGCGCGAGACGCCGGCGGCGAGCACGAGCACACCGGCGATCTGGACGAGGGTGATGACCCGGTAGAGGACGTCGTCGTTGTCGTACGCGGAGGCGAACCAGGAGAAGTTCATCCAGGCCCACCAGATGGCGAAGAAGACCATCGCGTAGTTGAGGATGCCCTGGCCCGCGTGGCCCTCGGCGATCGCGTGGACGAGTTCGGCGCCGGCCTGGGCGACGGCCACGACGAAGCACAGGTCGAAGAAGAGCTCCAGGGACGTGGCGACCCGGTGCGACTCCTCGCGGGAGCGGGCGGTGAGGGGCAGGAACGGTTGTGTCATGCGCCCCAGCACAGCAGAGCGGGCGGCGGGCCCGCTCGCAAGCCACGCCTTTCCTCGTACCGCGCGGCCACGAGCTCCGCGACGCGGGGACGGTCGGCGAGGGGCTCCGTGACGGCCCGGGCGTCCGGTACGGCGGCCAGGGCGCGGGTGGAGCGGCCTGCTGCCGGTTCCTCCGGCCTCCCGCTGAGGGGACCAAGGCCCGCCCGTCCGGCGACCATCGGCACTCACCTCGCCCTGATGCGGCGGCGCAGCCTGGAAGGGCAAGGAAGCACGGTCCCGAAACATCAGGGAAGCGCCATGAGTTCCGTAGTCCAGGACAGCAGAACGGGCGGGCGGTCATCCGCCTCGTACGACACGGAGCAGTACCGTCCCGGCCGGCCGATCACCGACTGGGAGCCGGAGAACGAGCTCTTCTGGAAGTCCATCGGCAGGAAGGTCGCCACCCGGAACCTGTGGATCGCGGTGCCGGCGCTGCTCGTGGCCTTCGTCGTGTGGCAGGTGTGGTCGGTCACCGCGACCAACCTGAAGGACGTCGGCTTCGGCTTCTCGACCTCGCAGCTGTTCTGGCTGACGGCCATCCCCGGCCTGACCGGCGGCACGGCCCGGATCTTCTACACCTTCCTCGGCCCGATGATCGGCCAGCGCCGTTTCACCGCGCTGTCGACGGCCGTCCTCGTCGTGCCGCTGATCTGGCTCGGCATCGCCATCCAGGACCCGACGACCCCGTACGCCGTGATGGTCGCCATCGCCGCCCTGTGCGGCATCGGCGGCGCGAACTTCGCCTCCTCCCTCGCGAACATCGGCTTCTTCTTCCCGAAGGCGAGGAAGGGCAGCGCGACCGGCATCAACGGCGGTCTCGGCAACCTCGGCGTCTCCGTCGTCCAGCTCCTGACCCCGATCGTCATCACCTGGTCGACCATCGCGATCGGCTCCGCCCAGCACAAGGCCGACGGCACCCCCGTCCACCTGCAGAACGCCGCGTTCCTCTGGGTCCCGGTGCTGCTCGTCCTCGCCGCGGTCGCCTGGTTCGGCCAGAACGACCTGAAGGTGGCGTCGACCCCCTTCCGTCAGCAGAAGATCATCTTCAGGCGCAAGCACAACTGGCTGATGACCTGGCTGTACGTCGGCACCTTCGGCTCCTTCATCGGCTTCGCCGCCGCCCTGCCGATGCTGATCAAGACCACGTTCCCGGACTACTCGGTCGCCACGTACGCCTGGATGGGCCCCGCCGTCGGCGCCCTGGCCCGCTGGGGCGGCGGCTGGATCGCGGACAAGTGGGGCGGTGCCCGGGTCACGATCCTGTCCTTCGTCGGCATGGCCGTCTCGATCGTCGGAGTGATCGCCTTCCTGCCCTCGGGCGGTGACGGCGGCTCCTTCCACGGCTTCTTCCTCTGCTTCCTCGCCGCGTTCTTCTTCTCCGGAATCGGCAACGGCTCCACCTTCCGCCAGATCCCGGTCATCTTCCGCGGCACCCACCTCAAGGGCCTCACCGAAGGCACCCCGGAATACGCCGCGGCCCTGAAGCAGGCGGAAAGGGAGTCCGGCGCGGTCACCGGCTTCACCTCGGCCATCGCCGCCTACGGTTTCTTCTTCATCCCGGCCCTCTTCGGCTCGGTGGCCGTGACCAGCGCGATGTGGGGATTCGTCGCCTTCTACCTCAGCTGCACGGTCGTGACCTGGTGGTTCTACGCCCGCAGGGGTGCCGAGGCGCCCAGCTAGACCGGCTCCCTCGAAGAAAGGCCCCGCCCCGCTGCGCGCCGTCTGAACGACGCGTCACCCCCGCAGCAGGCAAAACAGGACTAAATAGGTCATACGGCTTTACCGTGGCCGCGTGACCGAGCCACCGAAGACAGCCGAGCCGACCCCCGAATCCGGCCCCGCCCCGGGCCCCGCGGCCGGCCTCCCGGCAGCCCACGGCCCCGCACCCCAGACCCCCGCCGCCGTGCGCCGCCGCGCCGTCCTCGCCGGCACCGCCGTCTCCGTCCTGCTGATCCTCGCGATCGTCTTCGGCAGCCGCCTGCTCCGCGACTTCGACTCGGCACTCCTGCCCTACGCCGTGGCCACCGTCTTCCTCGCCTTCGGCGTCGCCTACCGCTACACGGTCTGGATCTCCGCACCCGGCGCCCGCCGCCTCTTCCGCCAGGGCTGGCGCTCCTTCTTCTCCGCCGCGAACTTCCGCACGGCGCCCACCGCCCTGCCCAGGATGATCGCCACCTACCTCGGCTTCCAGAAGTTCCTCGGCGCCCGCTCGCACGCCCGCTGGGCCGCCCACCAGCTCATCTTCTGGGGCTGTCTGCTCGCCGCCGCCATCACCTTCCCCCTCACCTGGGGCTGGTTCACCTTCACCTCCTCCACCGGCTCGGGCCCCGGCTACGAGATGCGGATCTGGGGCTTCAAGATCATCGGCTTCGACGCGCTCAACGCCGTCGGCTGGCTCATGTTCCACGGCCTCGACATCGCCGCCGTCCTCGTCATCGCCGGCACCTCCTACTTCCTGTGGCGCCGCATGAAGGACCGGGGCGCCATCACCGGCCAGCGCTTCGCCTACGACCTGGTCCCGCTGATCGCCCTGATCGTCATCTCGGTGACCGGCCTGCTGCTGACCTTCTCGTCGATCTTCCTGCACGGCGGCGGCTACGAGTTCCTCGCGATCCTCCACATGGTGTCCGTCGTCTTCACCCTCATCTACATCCCCTTCGGGAAGTTCTTCCACATCGTCCAGCGGCCCGCCGCCGTCGGCATGCAGCTGTTCAAGTACACCGCCCGCCGCAAGGACGAGGACGAGATCCTCACCTGCCGCCGCTGCCACGAGCCCATCGACACCGCCCCGTACGTCGAGAACCTCCAGGGCACCATGCGCGACCTCGACCTCGGCTTCGACGAGTGGGCCGAGTACTGCCCCCGCTGCAAGCGCGTCCTGCGCGGCACCGCCTACCTCGACCACGTGAAGAAGGGCTTCAAGTAAGTGACCGCGACCGACCCTTCCCGCGCGCTGCCGCTCGACCCCTCCCTCGCCCCGCCCGGCACCCGCAACTTCCGCGACGCCGGAGGCATCCCCGCCGACCGCTGGCACGCCGACCAGAACGGCGAGACCCTCGTCCCCACCCACTGCTGCTTCTGCGGCGTCCAGTGCGGCATGTACCTCCGCGTCGACCGCCACGGCAAGGTCTTCGGCGTCGAACCCCGCAACCACGACATCAACCGCATGCGGCTCTGCCCCAAGGGCATCAACGCCTACCAGCAGGTCAACCACCCCGACCGGCTCACCGCCCCCCTCATGCGCCGCAACCGCGACGAGGAGTTCCGGGAGGTCAGCTGGGAGGAGGCCCTCGACCACACCGTCGCCGAGATCCGCCGCATCCAGGGCGAGCACGGCAACGACTCCTTCGGGCTCCTCGGCGGCGCCAGCCTCTTCTCCGAGAAGACCTACCTCGTCGGCAAGTTCGCCCGCGTCGCCCTCAAGTCCAAGCACGTCGACTACAACGGCCGCCTCTGCATGGTCTCCGCCGCCGGAGCCAACAAGCTCGCCTTCGGCATCGACCGCGCCGGCAACCCCTTCTCCGACATCCTCCTCACCGACTGCCTCCTCATCGCCGGCTCCAACGTCGGCGAATGCTTCCCCGTCATGACCCAGTACCTGTGGGGAGCCCGCGACCGGGGCGCCACCCTCGTCGTCGTCGACCCCCGCGAGACCGCGATCGCCCGCACCGCCGACGTCCACGTCGCCCTCAAACCCGGCACCGACTCCGCCTTCTTCAACGCCGTCCTGCACGTCGTCGTCGCCGAAGGCCTCACCGACGAGGCCTACCTCGCCGCCCACACCACCGGCTGGGACGAGGTCAGACGGACCGCCGCCGACTACCCGCCCGCCCGGTCCGCCGAGATCTGCGGCGTCCCCGAGGAACAGATCGTCCAGGTCGCCCGCATGTTCGCCGACGCCGGCAACGCCATGGCCTGGCACGCCCGCGGCGTCGAGCACCACTCCCAGGGCGTCGAGAACTGCCTCTCGATCATCAACCTCTGCGTCGCCACCGGGAACATCGGCAAGCCCGGCGCCGGCTACGGCACCATCACCGGCCAGGGCAACGGCCAGGGCGGCCGCGAACACGGCCAGAAGTCCGACCTCCTCCCCGGCGGCCGCTCCATCACCAACCCCGAGCACCGCCGCCAGATCTGCGAGATCTGGGGCATCGACGAGGCCGAACTCCCACCCGCCGGCACCTCCATGATGGAGATGGTCTGGCAGATGCAGCGCCAGGAGATCCGCGGCCTCGTCGGCATCTGCAACAACCCCTTCGTCTCCCTCCCGAACTACGCCACCGTCAAGGACGGCTACGACACCCTCGAATTCCACGCCCAGTTCGACTTCTTCCTCTCCGAGACCGCCGCCAACGCCCACGTGATCTTCCCCGTCACCGTGTGGGCCGAGGACGAGGGCGTCATGGCCAACGCCGAGGCCCGGGTCGTCAAACACAACAAGGCCCAGGAACCCCCGGCCGGCGTCCGCACCGACACCTGGGTCATCTGCGAACTCGCCAAGCGGCTCGGCGCCGGCGACAAGTTCGCCTTCCCCGACTCCCGCTCCGTCTTCGAGGAGCTCCGCACCGCCTCCGCCGGGACGGTCAACGACTACTACGGCATCACGTACGAGCGCCTGGAGGAGACCGGCGGCATCGCCTGGCCCTGCCCGAGCACCGATCACCCCGGCACCCCCCGCCTCTTCGAGGACGGCCGCACCTACCACCCCGACGGCAAGATCCACCTGCAGGTCGTCGAATGGCACCCGCCCATGGACCCGTACAGCGAGGAATACCCCCTCTCCCTCACCACCGGCCGCACCGTCGCCCACTTCCTCTCCGGCAACCAGACCCGCCGCCTGGGCGCCCTCGTCGAACAGACCCCCCGCCCCTGGGTCGAGGTCCACCCCTCGCACGGCTTCCGCAACGGCGACCCCGTCCGCGTCGTCACCCGCCGCGGCAGCGAGGTCTTCCCCGCGCTCGTCACCGAGGCCATCCGCCCCGACACCGTCTTCGTCCCCTACCACTGGCCCGTCCCCACCGCGGCGAACGCCCTCACCATCGACGCCCTCGACCCGCGCTCCAAGATCCCCGAGTACAAGGTGTGCGCCGCCCGCATCGAGGCCGCCGACCACATCGACGAGGTCCCCGCCCCGCCCACCGCCCCCGGACACCAGGCCTACCCCGAGACCCAGGTCTCCCGCACCGACCCGCTGCCCCCCACCGCACCCCAGGGCCGCGGCACCTCGGAGAGGAGCTGACCCGCACATGATGGGCCGCACGATCTTCATCGACCCGGGCCGCTGCATCGGCTGCCAGGCCTGCGTCTCCGCCTGCCGCGAATGCGACTCGCACCGCGGCAAGTCGATGATCCACCTCGACTACCCCGACGAGGGCCACTCCGTCGCCTCCCTCCCCACCGTCTGCATGCACTGCGAGGACCCCGTCGCCCCCTGCGCCGAGGTCTGCCCCGCCGACGCGATCCTCGTCACCGCCGACGGCGTCGTGCAGCAGGCCGACACCACCCGCTGCATCGGCTGCGCCAACTGCGTCAACGCCTGCCCGTTCGGCGTCCCCAAGATCGACCTCCAGGCGAAGCTCCAGATGAAGTGCAACCTCTGCTACGACCGCACCGCCTACGGCCTCGCCCCGATGTGCGCCACCGTCTGCCCCACCGGCGCCCTCTTCTACGGAACCCTCGACGAGCTCCGCGCCGAACGCCCCGGCGTCCAGGTCGCCGACTCCTTCACCTTCGGCAGCACCACCGTCACCACCGGAGTCGCGATGGTCGTCCCCGCCGACAAGGTCCAGTGGCCGGTGCCCGGCGGCCTCCCCGTCGTCGAGATCAACGGAAGGGATGTGAGCGCAGCGAACTCGAACAAGGGTGGCGGCGGGCGACGGGAGGGCGTCCGTTGAGCGTCACCGACCCCCAGCCGCCCGCGCCGGACACCCGCGCCGACGCGGCCCAGGAAGCGCTCCACGACCGGATCGCCGCCGACTCCCTGACCACCCGCCGCGACTACCTGCGGATCGTCGCCACCGTCTCCGGCGGCCTCGCCGTCGGCGGCATCGGCGTCGCCTCCGGCATCCTGCACCGGCACGGCGACCCCGACGGCCTCCCCGAGATCAAGAAGATCGCCGACCGGATCGAACCCGGCGAGTCGCTCGCCTTCCGCTACCCCGGCGACGAGGACCGGGCGATCGCCGTCCGCATGGACGACGGCACCCTCGCCGGATACTCCGCCGTCTGCACCCACCTCGCCTGCGCCGTCCTGTGGCGCAAGGAACGGGGGAGCGAGGGCGAGCTGTACTGCCCCTGCCACGAGGGCATCTTCGACGCCCGTACGGGAGAGGTCACCGCAGGACCGCCCCCGCGCGGCCTGCCGAAGGTGATCCTGATCGAGCAGGTCGACGGCAGCGTCTGGGCCATCGGCACCGCCCGCTCCGGCGAGAGCCTCCAGGAGGGCTACTGCCGCCAGCGCGGCGTGGGCAGCCCCCTCTGCGACCGACTGGGCGCGAACGCGGAGACGCGCGAGAGCGCGGCCTCCGAGACGCGGCGCGGGCCCGAGAGGAGCGAGCGCGGATGACCGACATGCCGTTCCCGAAGGACCCGGAGAGCCCAGGGGGGCCCTCCCCCTCCCCCTCCGCCCCCCTCCCCCCTCGCCCCGCCTACACCCCGGGCAGCGCTCAGCCCCGGCTCAATCGGCCCGTGCACGAGCGGTACCCCCAGATCCGGCCCACCAGTGGGTACGGGGATCCCCGGATCCGGCACACCGGGCCGGGGCCCGGGGCGGGAACGGAGCAGGAGCCGGAACGCTCCTCGAAGCTCTCGGCCCGCCTCGCGCTGGCGCTGACCGTCATCATCGGCCAGCTGTGGGGCCTGACGATCGTCGTGGACGAGTGGATGACGGGAGACACCGGCACCGCCTGGTGGGGCGCGGGCTTCCTCGTCCTGTCGTTCCTGGTGGTCCTCGGCCTCTGGCTGATCGACCCGAAAGACCGCTGATCAGCGGGGTCCGGGGCGGGTGAGCGGGCGTAGTCTGGAGAGATGAGCACCGCCCCCGCCCACGGACCGCGAGACGCGAAGCAGCCCGGCATGAAGTCCAGCCCCGAGAACACTCCGAAGAAGCCGGTACTCGTCTTCGACGATCCGCTGGACCAGCAATCCGCGGACGACACGGACCGCGGGTGGGGCGAGCGGCCTCCGGCCGGCGGCGACAGCGCCGCCGACCTCGCGCGCTTCCTCGACGAGAAGCCGCCGCACCACCTCTGAAGCCGGCCTACCGCGCCGGTCAGGAGGTGGAGTGCGCCCCGGCGCTGCCACCGCCCGCGACCCCGGAGCCCGGGTGCGAGTTGTTCACGGACGGGCCGCGCTGGGAGACCAGGTGGTCGCGGATCTCCTTGAGCACCTCCAGCTCGCTGACCTCCAGGACCTCCTCGACGCCTTCCTTCGCCTTCTCCTGCGCGGCGCGCTTGGCGAGGATCTTCGCCATCGGCAGGACCATGAGGAAGTAGACGACGGCCGCGGTGATCACGAAGCTCAGCACCGCGCTGAGGACCAGGCCCCACTGGATCTGGATGCCCTGCATCTCGCCGTTGACCACCGTGCAGGGGTCCTTGAGGCAGGACGCGTAGCCCTCCAGGTCCTTCGTGCCGAAGGCGCCGACGACCGGGTTGATGATGCCCTTGACCACCGAGTTCACGATGTTCGTGAACGCGGCACCGATGACGACCGCCACCGCCAGGTCGATCACGTTGCCCCGCATCAGGAAGGCCTTGAAGCCTCCCAGCAGACTTTCCTTCTTCTCGGCCACCGAGGTGCCTTTCGTCGCGTGTACTGCTGTGTGCGGAGCCATTAGGCCGTGAACGGCGCAGAGGCGTCCAATCCGTACACACGGGACGGTGACTTGACAGCGAGTCAGTGCGAATCAGCACACCGTCACCGCCAGTTGGGACGTGACACCGGCACCTGCCAGCGCCGCCGCCGTCGACCGGGGTACGGACAGGACGACGAGCGCCCCTCCGTCCGATCGAGTCTCGCCCGGCCGTGGAACGTCGGCCACTCGGGCGCCCGTCGCGACCACCCGGGCCTCAGCCTCCCCGCCCAGCGGCGAGTTGGGCGCGGCGATGACGTCGACCCGGTCGCCGGGCCGCAGCAGCCGTACGGTCGCGGCGTCGGCGATCCGTACCGGTGCGGAGACCAGGGGTACGGCGGCGGGCGGTCGCGCGCGGGCGGGCGCCGGGGGAGGGGGTGCGGCCGGGGCGCTCGTGTGCGCGAGGGCCAGCGCGCCCGCGGTCAGGGCCAGGAGCAGCGCCGGCAGGCGTCGCCCCCGCCGCAGGGCCCTGCGCAGCCGGTGCCGGGCGCCCCGCACCCGTAGCGGTTCGAAGGGCGGCACCGTACAGGGTGCGGGGACGGAGGAAGAGAGGTTCGTCGTCATGCGGCCCACTGTCCCGGCTGCGCCACGACCCCGCTCCGGCCTGGGGATCACTCCGTACCTGTGGACAACTCCCCCACCCCCAGGGGTGGTTTAAGGCAGCGCCCCCAGGGGTGGTTTGCGGAAGCGCCCCCGGGGACCTACGGCAGCACCCCCGGGGCCTACCGCAGCGCCCCCAGGGGCCTATGGCAGCTCGATCCCCAGGTCCCAGCCGTCGTGCGCATGCGTGCACAGGCAGTCCCGGTCGACCGTCGACGGCAGTGCTGCCACCGCGTCGAAGAGGACCTCCCGCAGCCGGCCCACGTTCTCGCCGAACACCCGCAGCACCTCGGTGTGCGAGACGCCCTCGCCGGTCTCGGCGCCCGCGTCCAGGTCGGTGACGAGCGCGAGCGAGGCGTAGCAGAGGCCCAGCTCGCGGGCGAGGACGGCCTCGGGGTGGCCGGTCATGCCGACGACCGACCAGCCGGCGGCGGCGTGCCAGCGGGACTCGGCGCGGGTGGAGAAGCGGGGGCCCTCGACGACGACCATGGTGCCGCCGTCGACGGGTTCCCAGCCGCGTCCCCGGGCGGCCTTGACCGCGACCCTTCGCGCGTCCGGGCAGTAGGGGTCGGCGAAGGTCACGTGGACGACGTGGGGGAGGGCCCCGTCGGCCCGCCGCTCCCCGTCGAAGTAGGTCTGTGCCCGGCTCTTGGTGCGGTCGACGAGCTGGTCGGGTACGACGAGCGTGCCGGGGCCGTACTCCTCGCGCAGTCCGCCGACGGCGCAGGGCCCGAGGACCTGCCGTACGCCGACGGAGCGCAGGGCCCAGAGGTTGGCGCGGTAGTTGATGCGGTGCGGCGGGAGGGTGTGGCCGCGGCCGTGCCGGGGGAGGAAGGCGACCTGCCGGCCGGCGAGGGAGCCGAGGAAGAGGGAGTCGCTGGGGCTGCCGTACGGGGTGTCGACGGACACCTCGGTGACGTCCTCGAGGAACGAGTAGAAGCCGGAGCCGCCGATCACGCCGATGTCCGCGTACACGTCATGGTTGGCCATGCCGGTCACCCTACGCAGGGTGTGCGGAAACACCGAGGGCCCCGTCGCGTGCGGCGACGGGGCCCTCGGCCGAAAAACAGGGAAGAGCTAGGCGGCCGAGCTTCCGGTGCTCGACGAGGACGTCGAGGAGGAGGAAGCGGTCGACGCGGCCGGCTTCGCGTCCGAGGACGACGAAGAGGACGACGAAGAAGAGGACGACGACGTGGTCGAGGACTTCGACGAGGCCGGCGAGCTGCTGGACGACGAGCCGCGGCTGTCGTTCCGGTAGAAGCCGGAGCCCTTGAAGACGATGCCGACGGCCGAGAACACCTTCTTCAGGCGTCCCTGGCAGCTGGGGCACACGGTCAGGGCGTCATCGGTGAACTTCTGCACCGCCTCGAGGCCTTCGCCGCACTCGGTGCACTGGTACTGGTAGGTCGGCACTTGACTTCCTCCTGGCACTCACACTCATCGAGTGCTAACGACGATCCATAGTGACGTATTCCGTGGGCTCAGTCCACCGCCACGGGCACGCGGTGACCGATACCACGTGCGGCGACCCGGCTCGCCTCGCGCGGCTTCAGCCGCGAGCGGAGGGCGAGCAGCGTGGCGAGGGCGAGGGCGGTACCGGCCATGGGCACCAGGAATCCGGTGCTCGCGCCGTGGGCGTCGGCGAGGCGGCCGGCGACGGTGACGGCCGCGGCCTGGCCGAGCGCGACGGCGCCGGTGAGCCAGGTGAAGGCCTCGGTACGGGCCGAGGCCGGGATGAGGGTCTCGACGATGGTGTAGCCGGTGATCAGGGCGGGGGCGATGCACAGGCCGACGACGAGGCCCAGGGCGCCGAGGAGCAGCACCGAGTGGGCGGTCCACAGCAGGGAGGCGGCGACGGTGAGGCCGGCGTAGCCCAGGATCAGGCGGCGGCGGGGGCCGGTCTTCCAGGCGACGGCGCCCATGGCGATGCCCGCGAGCATGTTGCCGGCGGCGAAGATCCCGTACAGCAGGCCGTTGGCGCCGGGGTTGCCGATCTCCTCGGTGAAGGCGGTGAGGGAGACCTGCATGCCGCCGAAGACGGAGCCGATGCCGAGGAAGGCGACGATGAGGACGCGGACGCCGGGGATCGACAGGGCGGAGCGGTGGGGCTCGCCGCCGTGGTGTCCGGCGGCGGCGGTCAGGCCGTACGCGGGCTGGGTGGCGCGTTGGGCGGCGAAGAACAGGCCGCCGACGAGGGTGAGGGCGGCCTCGGCGATCAGGCCCGCGGCCGGGTGGACGCCGGTGCACAGGGCGGTGGCGAGGACGGGGCCGACGACGAAGGTGAACTCGTCGGTGACGGATTCGAAGGCGGCGGCCGTCGGCATCAGCGGGGTGCCGTCGAGCTTGGCGGCCCAGCGGGCGCGGACCATCGGGCCGACCTGGGGCACGGAGGCGCCGGCGGGGACGGCGGCCAGGAACAGCGCCCAGAGCGGGGCGCCGGCCAGGGCGAGCGCGACGAGCAGGGAGACGGCGGCGGTGTGGACGAGGACGCCGGGGATCAGGACGGCGCGCTGGCCGAAGCGGTCGGCGAGCTTGCCGCTCTGCGGGGCGAAGAGCGCCATGGAGACGCCGGTGACGGCGGCGACGGCGCCGGCGCTGCCGAAGGAGCCGGTGGTGTGCTGGACGAGCAGGACGATGCCGATGGTCAGCATCGCGAAGGGCTGCCGGGCGGCGAAGCCGGGGAGCAGGAAGGACAGTGCACCGGGTGTGCGCAGGAGCTGCCCGTAGCCGGGCCGCTTGTCCGTGATGACCGTGGACGCCACGGTCCTTGCCTTTCTGCCGCCTGGTAGCGCGCTCCCTGCACGGTGGTGCGGGTGTCGCCGAGAGCTGTCCTCATGCGCGTTACTGCGGTAGATACCGGGTCGGCCCCACTGCGGAGGGGCGCCACGGCCGCCATACGGTCGCGCCAGCTCTGCGTCAGGCAGAGTTGGTTCGATCAGGTGTGCCTTCATGGTACAGGGAAGAGCGTCTTCCCGCCTGGGAAAACGCTCCCGCACCTGAATTAATGCCTGGGATTAACCGGGAGTTTTCTTGTGGTGCCCGCTGCCCGGCAGGTGGAAGCGGCTCGTGGCCGTGGGTTCCGAGGCCGCCGTGGCGCCCCCGGTCCCGAGCCAGCCGGCGAGCTTGCCGCCCTGTCCGACGGCCCGCAGCCGCCGCTCGGTGGCGTCCCGCACCGGGTCGGTGGCGACGACGAGGAGTTCGTCGCCGTGCCGCAGGACGGTCGCGGGGCCGGGGACGAAGCTGGCGTCGTCCCGTACGACGAGGGTGACGGCGGCTCCGGCCGGGAGGCGCAGCTCGGCGACCTCGACGCCGTGCATCCGGGAGCTCTCGGGGACGGTGACGGAGAGCAGGTGTCCGCGGAGGCGTTCCAGGGGTGCGGACTCGACGCCGAGGTCGGCGGCCTCGGCGGAGTCGCCCAGCTTGAGGGCCTTGGCCAGCCAGGGCAGCGTCGGGCCCTGGACGAGGGTGTAGACGACGACGAGGACGAAGACGATGTTGAAGATCCGCTCGCTGCCCTCGATCTTCGACACCAGCGGGATGGTGGCGAGGATGATGGGGACGGCTCCGCGCAGGCCGGCCCAGGACATCAGGGCCTGCTCCTGCCAGGGGATCCGGAAGGGCAGCAGGCTGACCAGGACCTCCATGGGCCGCGCGACGACGGTCAGGACGAGGCCGATGACGACGGCGGGCCAGAAGTCGTGGCCGAGCTCGTGCGGGGTGACGAGCAGGCCGAGCAGGACGAACATGCCGATCTGGGCGATCCAGCCGAGTCCTTCGGCGAAGCCGCGGTTCGCGGGCGCGTGGGGGAGCTTGGCGTTGCCGAGGACCATCGAGGCCAGGTAGACGGCGAGGAAGCCGGAGCCGTGGGCCATGGCGCCGGCGGCGTACGCGACGACGGCGATGGCCATGACGGCGATCGGGTACAGGCCGGAGGCGGGCAGGGCGATGTGCTTCAGGCCGTAGGCGCCGACGAAGCCGACGGCGAGGCCGACGGCGACGCCGATGGCGAGTTCGAGGGCGATCTCGGCGATGAGCAGGTACCAGTGGTCGACCGGTCCGACGGTGGAGAAGGCGACGACGAGGATGACGACGGGGGCGTCGTTGAAGCCGGACTCGGCCTCCAGGACGCCGGTGACCCGTGAGGGGAGGGGCACCTTGCGCAGGACCGAGAAGACCGCGGCGGCGTCGGTGGAGGAGACGACGGCGCCGATGATCAGGGCCTGCCGCCAGTCGAGGCCGACGAGGTAGTGGGCGCCGGCGGCGGTGATGCCGACGCTGACGGCGACGCCGACGGTGGAGAGGACGACCGCGGCGGGCAGCGCCGGCTTGATCTCCTTCCACTTCGTGCCGAGACCGCCCTCGGCGAGGATCACGACGAGGGCCGCGTAGCCGATGACCTGCGTGAGTTCCGCGTTGTCGAAGGCGACGTTGCCGATGCCGTCCTGGCCGATGGCGACGCCGATGCCCAGGTAGAGCAGGAGGCTGGGGAGCCCGCTGCGGGAGGAGATCCGTACGGCCGCGACGGCCACGAGCAGGACGAGGGAGCAGACGAGCAGAAGTTCGTTGAGCTGGTGGACAGTCAGTGGCCGTTCCTTCCCCTCACGCGCGGCTGGATCGTTCCTCCAGCGGCAAGGTACTTCGTTACCTTACCTAATCTTTAACGCTTTCTTGACGCCCTCTTTGCTTCTCCTCGCTCATCAGTACGGTTCTCTTCCTGACACCGCGTCCGGGCCGTCCGGACGCTGCGCCTAAGGTTGCTCCCGTACTCCAGGACCACCCTGCCCCTCGAAGGACAGCGATGCCCTCCAACACGACCGCGCCCCCCGACAAGAAGACCGCCAAGAAGAAAGGGCGGCGCGCCCGCCTGATCCTCGTCGTCCTGGTCCTCGCACTGGTCGCGGGCATCGGCTTCGGCGGCTACTGGGGTGTCAGCACCGTCCGGGCCTCGTTCCCGCAGACGACCGGCGAGATCCGCCTCGACAAGCTCTCCGCCGACGTCGAGGTGAAGCGGGACGCGAACGGCGTCCCGCAGATCTACGCCGACAACGAGACGGACCTCTTCCGTGCCCAGGGCTACGTCCAGGCGCAGGACCGGTTCTACGAGATGGACGTCCGCCGGCACGTGACCGCGGGCCGGCTCTCCGAGATGTTCGGCGAGAGCCAGGTCGACACCGACGCCTTCCTGCGCACCCTCGGCTGGCGGCGGGTCGCGCAGCAGGAGTACGACACGGTCCTGTCGCCGGAGACGAAGAAGTACCTCCAGGCCTACGCGGAGGGCGTCAACGCCTACCTCAAGGACCGCGCCCCGAAGGACATCTCCGTCGAGTACGCGGCGCTCGGCCTCACCAACGACTACACGATCGAGCCGTGGACCCCGGTCGACTCGGTGGCCTGGCTCAAGGCGATGGCCTGGGACCTGCGCGGCAACATGCAGGACGAGATCGACCGCTCGCTGATGACGAGCCGGCTGAGCGCCAAGCAGATCAAGGAGCTGTACCCGGAGTACCCGTACGCGCTCCACCAGCCGATCCTGGACAAGGGCGCGGTCGACGAGTCCACCGGGAAGTTCGACCCGAAGGCCGACGCGACCGAGGGCGACGGGACGAGCACCGGGGACACCCCGGGCACCGGCCCCGGCGGCTCCTCCTCCGGCGGCGTCTCCTCCCAGCTCGGCGCGCTCTCCGAGGTCCTCGACACCGTCCCCGCCCTGCTCGGCCCGAACGGCAACGGCATCGGCTCGAACTCCTGGGTCGTCGCCGGGAAGTACACGACCTCCGGCAGGCCGCTGCTCGCCAACGACCCGCACCTCGCGCCCCAGCTGCCGTCCCTCTGGTACCAGATGGGCCTGCACTGCCGCTCGGTCTCGGCCACCTGCCGCTACGACGTCGCCGGCTACACCTTCTCCGGCATGCCCGGCGTGATCATCGGCCACAACGACAAGATCGCCTGGGGCCTCACCAACCTCGGCGCCGACGTGACCGACCTCTACCTGGAGAAGATCGGCCCCGACGGCTACCTCGTCGACGGCAAGGTCAAGGCCTACAAGAGCCGCGAGGAGATCATCAAGGTCGCCGGCGGCGAGGACCGCAGGATCACCGTCCGCTCCACCGACCGCGGCCCGCTCGTCTCCGACCGCGCCTCCGAACTGGAGAAGGTCGGCCAGAAGGCCCCCGTCGGCAACTCCGCTCCCGACCGCGGCACCGGCTACGGCGTCTCCCTCCAGTGGACCGCGCTCCAGCCCGGCCACTCGATGGACGCGATCTTCGCCCTCGACCGCGCCAAGGACTTCACCACCTTCCGGGCGGCCGCCAAGTACTTCGAGGTGCCGTCCCAGAACCTGATCTACGCCGACACCGAGGGCCACATCGGCTACCAGTCCCCGGGCAGGATCCCGCAGCGGACCAAGGGCGACGGCACCCTGCCCGCACCCGGCTGGGACTCCTCGTACCGATGGAAGGGCTACATCCCCTTCGAGAAGCTGCCCTACGAGTACAACCCTGAGCGCGGCTACATCGTCACCGCCAACCAGGCCGTGATCGACCAGAAGACCTACCCCGACCTGCTCACCAAGGACTGGGGCTACGGCTCGCGCAGCCAGCGGATCAACGACCTCATCGAGTCGAAGATCAAGGACGGCGGCAAGATCTCGCCGGACGACATGCGGACCATGCAGACCGACAACCGCAGCGAGATCGCGACCCTGCTCAACCCGCTGCTGCTGAAGATCGACATCTCCGACCCGTACGTCCGCGAGGCGCAGAAGCTCCTCGAAGGCTGGGACTACACCCAGGAGCCCGACTCGGCCGCCGCCGCCTACTTCAACGCGGTCTGGCGCAACGTCCTCAAGCTCGCCTTCGGGAACAAGCTGCCCAAGGAGGTGCGCGCCGAGGGCGACTGCATCAGCGTCCGCCCGGCCGACGCCACCGGCCCGGTCGACGAGCAGAACAAGCTCGTCCGCGAGTGCGGCCAGCGCGACCCCGACTCGGCGCAGCCGGACGGCGGCGACCGCTGGTACGAGGTGGTCCGCCCGCTCCTCAAGCAGGAGAAGAGCGAGTGGTGGAAGACCCCCGCCGACCGCCTGGACCCGGCCACCGACACCCGTGACCAGCTGCTCGCCCGCGCCATGAAGGACGCCCGCTGGGAGCTGACCGCCAAGCTCGGCAAGGACGTCTCCACCTGGAGCTGGGGCCGGCTGCACCAGCTGACCCTGAAGAACCAGACCCTCGGCACCGCGGGCCCCGGCGTCGTGCAGCAGCTCCTCAACCGCGGCCCGTGGAACCTGGGCGGCGGCGAGGCGGCCGTCGACGCCACCGGCTGGAACGCCG
Source organism: Streptomyces sp. NPDC044003 (assembly GCF_056435185.1). Lineage (NCBI taxonomy): Bacteria > Bacillati > Actinomycetota > Actinomycetes > Kitasatosporales > Streptomycetaceae > Streptomyces > Streptomyces sp. NPDC044003. Next base: position 55,404 of record NZ_JBWKFA010000010.1, read on the forward strand.
CCGGCGGCTACGAGGTCATCTGGGTGCCGTCGATGCGGATGGTCGTGAACGTCGGCGACTGGGACAAGTCCCGGTGGGTCAACCTGACCGGCGCCTCCGGGCACGCCTTCCACTCGAACTACACCGACCAGACGGACACCTGGGCGAAGGGCGAGCTGTACGACTGGGCCTACGGCAAGGCGGCGGTCGACGCGGCGGCGAAGGACACGCTCACGCTGAAGCCCTGAAGCGGGTGACCCCCTCCGGGGTCACCACCGCGTGCACGGGGTGGTCGTGCGGTTCCTCCGGGACCCGGGCGACCACCTCGTCCGCGTAGAGGAGCACCACCAGGGCCGGATCCACGCCCGCGCGTGCGAGCCGGGCGAGGACCCGGTCGTACGAGCCGCCGCCCCGCCCGAGCCGCATCCCGCGCCCGTCGACCGCGAGGCCCGGCAGCAGGACGGTGTCGGCGGCGCACACCGCCTCGGGGCCGAGCCGGGGCCCGGTCGGTTCGAGCAGGCCGCGGCCGGCCTTCGCGAGCGCCTCCGGTCCCTCGTACGCCGCCCAGTCCAGGTCGTTGTCGGGCAGCAGGACGGGGAGCAGGACCTGCACCCCGCGCGCGTGGAGGGCGTCGAGCAGGGCGCGCGTGCCCGGTTCGCGGCCGACCGACACATAGGCGGCGACGGTGGCCGCCCCGGCGAGTTCGGCCAGTTCCATTCCCTGCCGGGCGAGGGATTCGGCCGTGTCCGTGAGGGAATCCGGGGTCAGCGCGGCGCGGGCGGCCAGAAGTCGGCTGCGCAGCAGGGTCTTTTCGGACATCTCAGGTGTCATGGCAGCCTCATGTATATGTACGAAATTCTTGTAACTGTCTTTATGTGAAGGAAGTTAACCGAAGCCACATCTTCCTCTCATTCCGAACGGCTAAGGTGCACCGCATGAATCAGTCGTTCCCCAGGCTCGGTCGGATCAGCAAGGCTGTCATCCCCGCCGCCGGTCTCGGCACCCGCTTCCTGCCGGCGACCAAGGCGACCCCCAAGGAGATGCTGCCGGTCGTCGACAAGCCGGCCATCCAGTACGTCGTCGAGGAGGCCGTCGCGGCCGGGCTCTCGGACGTTCTGATGATCACCGGCCGGAACAAGCGGCCCCTGGAGGACCATTTCGACCGGAACTACGAGCTGGAGGAAGCTCTGATCCGGAAGGGCGACGAGGAGCGCCTCTCCAAGGTCCAGGAGTCCAGCGACCTCGCCACCATGCACTACGTCCGCCAGGGCGCCCCGCGCGGCCTCGGCCACGCCGTGCTCTGCGCCGCCCCGCACGTCGGCGACCAGCCCTTCGCGGTGCTCCTCGGCGACGACCTGATCGACCCGCGCGACCCGCTGCTCGCGCGGATGGTGGAGGTGCAGGAGCGGGAGGGCGGCAGCGTCATCGCCCTGATGGAGGTCGAGCCCTCCCAGATCCACCTCTACGGCTGCGCGGCGGTGGAGCCCACCGGCGACTCGGACGTCGTCAAGGTGACGGACCTGGTCGAGAAGCCGGATCCGGGCGAGGCGCCCAGCAACTACGCGATCATCGGCCGTTACGTCCTGGATCCGGCCGTCTTCGACACCCTGCGGGAGACCGAACCGGGCCGCGGCGGCGAGATCCAGCTGACCGACGCCCTGCAGAAACTCGCCTGGGACGAGAAGATCGGCGGCCCGGTGCACGGCGTCGTGTTCAAGGGGCGCCGCTATGACACCGGCGACCGCGGGGACTATCTGCGTGCCATTGTCAGACTCGCGTGCGAACGTGAAGATCTGGGACCGGACTTCCGGGCCTGGCTCCGGAGATATGTCAGCGAGGAGATGTAGCACCTTGAGCAGCAGCGCGGCACACGACCATGACCATGAGGGCGGCGCGGCGGACCCCTGCGCGGGCCCGGCCCGCGGCCTGTGGTCGGTGGACGAGCACCTCGCCGACATCCTCGCGACGGTCTCCCCGCTCGAACCGATCGAGCTGCAACTCCTCGACGCCCAGGGCTGCGTCCTCGTCGAGGACGTGACGGTGCCGGCCGCGCTGCCCCCCTTCGACAACAGCTCCATGGACGGGTACGCGGTCCGGGTCGCCGATGTCACCGGGGCCACCGAGGAGTTCCCCGCCGTCCTCACCGTCATCGGCGACGTCGCCGCGGGCGCCGGCGGCCTGCCCGAGGTCGGCCCCGGCCAGGCCGCCCGGATCATGACCGGCGCCCCGCTGCCGCCCGGCGCCGAGGCCGTCGTCCCCGTCGAGTGGACCGACGGCGGTACGGGCGGGGGCGCGGCCACCGGCATGACCGCCGCGAGTACCGCCCCCGAGGGCGCGGGCGGCGAGGTCCGGGTCCACCGGTCCGCCGAGGCCGGCGCGCATGTCCGCAGGGCGGGCAGCGACGTCCGGGCCGGGGAGCTCGCCCTCGCGGCGGGCACGGTCCTCGGGCCGCCGCAGATCGGCCTGCTCGCCGCGATCGGCCGGGGCAGCGTGAAGGTCCGCCCCCGCCCCCGCGTGGTCGTCCTCTCCACCGGCAGCGAGCTCGTCCAGCCCGGCGAGCCGCTGGGCGAGGGCCAGATCCACGACTCCAACAGCTTCGCGCTCGCCGCCGCCGCGCGGGACGCCGGCGCCCTGGCCTACCGGGTGGGGGCCGTCGCCGACGACGCCGAGTCGCTGCGCGCCACCATCGAGGACCAGCTCATCCGGGCCGACCTGATCGTGACCACCGGCGGGGTGAGCGTCGGCGCCTACGACGTGGTGAAGGAGGCGCTGACCGCCGACGGACAGGTCGACTTCCGCAAGCTGGCCATGCAGCCGGGCAAGCCGCAGGGCTTCGGCGCGGTCGGCGCCGAGCAGATCCCGCTGCTCGCCCTGCCGGGGAACCCGGTCTCCTCGTACGTCTCCTTCGAGTTGTTCGTGCGCCCCGCGATCCGCGCCCTCATGGGCGTCGAGGACCTGCACCGGCCCACGGTGCGGGCGGTCCTCGCCGCCGACAAGGCCCTGTCGTCGCCGGCCGGCCGCCGCCAGTTCCTGCGCGGCACGTACGACCGGGAGGCGGGCACCGTCACACCCGTGGGCGGTGCCGGTTCCCACCTGATCGCGGCCCTCGCGCACGCGGACTGCCTGCTCGTGGTCCCGGAGGAGACGGAGAGCGTGGAGCCGGGCGCCGAGCTGGAAGTGGTCCTCCTCGGCTGAGGGGGCCAGGGTGGGGGTACGGTGCAGTCCCACACAGCGACCGGGAGTGTCACGGCCATGAGCACGCAGCAAGGTCTCACCCACATCGACGAGGCGGGCGCGGCCCGCATGGTCGACGTATCGGCGAAGGACGTCACGTCCCGCACCGCCCGCGCCAGCGGGCGGGTCCTGGTCTCGCCGCGCGTGATCGAGCTGCTGCGTGGCGAGGGCGTCCCGAAGGGCGACGCGCTGGCCACCGCCCGCATCGCCGGGATCATGGGCGCCAAGAAGACCCCGGACCTCATCCCGCTCTGCCACCCGCTGGCCGTCTCGGGCGTCACCCTGGACCTGGCGGTCACGGACGACGCGGTGGAGATCCTGGCGACGGTGAAGACCACGGACCGCACGGGCGTCGAGATGGAGGCCCTCACGGCGGTCTCGGTGGCCGCCCTGACCGTCGTCGACATGGTGAAGGCGGTCGACAAGGGCGCGGTCATCTCCGACGTACGGGTGGAGGAGAAGACGGGCGGCAAGTCGGGCCACTGGACGAGGGACGAGAAGTGACGCGCGCGGGCCGGGTGGCGGGCGTCCACGAGCACGAGGAGCGGGAGCCGTCCGCCGGGCCCGAGGAGGTCCCGGCCGCGGCCTACCGCGCGCTCGTCGTCACCGCCTCCAACCGGGCTTCGGCCGGGGTGTACGAGGACAAGGGCGGTCCGCTGATCGCCGAGGGCCTGACCCGGATGCGTTTCGCCGTGGACGGCCCGCAGGTCGTGCCGGACGGGGCGCCGGTGGAGGCGGCCCTGCGTGCCGGGGTCGCCGCCGGGTACGACGTGATCGTCACGACCGGCGGTACGGGCGTCTCGCCCACCGACGAGACGCCCGAGGTGACCCGCCGGGTCCTGGAGCGGGAGATCCCGGGCATCCCCGAGGCGATCCGCGCGTACGGGCGCGAGAAGGTCCCGACGGCGGCGCTCTCGCGCGGTCTGGCCGGGGTCGCGGGCGCCACGCTGATCGTGAACCTGCCGGGGTCCCCGGGCGGGGTGCGCGACGGGCTCGCCGTCCTGGAGCCGCTGCTGCGCCACGCCGTCGACCAGATCCGCGGCGGCGACCACCCGAGAGCGTCGTGATCCCGTCCTGGCCGGTGGTGCTCGTCGACGGCGACGTACTGCTCCGACCGATAAGGATGCGCGACCAGGCGGCCTGGCGCGAGGTGAACCGGCGCAACCGCGAGTGGCTGCGGCCCTGGGAGGCGACGGTTCCGCCGGCGCCTCCGGGCGGCCCGGTCGCGCACCGGCCGACGTACCGTCAGATGGTCCGCCATCTGCGGTCGGAGGCGAACGCCGGCCGGATGCTGCCGTTCGTGATCGAGTACCGGGGCCGGCTCGTCGGCCAGTTGACGGTCGCCGGGATCACCTGGGGCTCGATGTGCTCGGGGCACGTGGGGTACTGGGTGGACAGCGAGGTGGCCGGGCGCGGGGTGATGCCGACGGCGGTCGCGCTCGCCGTCGACCACTGCTTCCGCGCGGTGGGGCTGCACCGCATGGAGGTGTGCATCCGCCCGGAGAACGGGCCGTCGCGCCGGGTGGTGGAGAAGCTCGGCTTCCGCGAGGAGGGTCTCCGGCCCCGCTATCTCCACATCGACGGCGCGTGGCGGGACCATCTGGTGTTCGCGCTGACGGCGGAGGAGGTGCCGGAGGGGCTGCTGCGCCGCTGGCATCACGCGAGAATGCAATAAGTGTTCGAATTTAATCGCCAGTTGGCGGTCAATCGATCGGAACAATCACAAAAAAGTTCAGTGATATCAGCCAGATCGTGCGACACACCGGGCCAATTGGCCGATGCGTGTTACAGAACCCCTCTACCGTGTGAGGCGTGAGCAGCAGCGGCCTCATCTACGCAGTCATCGTCGGGGCCTGGGCCGCCTACTTGGTGCCGATGTGGCTCCGCAGGCAGGACGAGCTGAACGAAGCCCGTCCGACGGAACGCTTCAGCACCGCCATCCGGCTGCTTTCCGGACGGGCGGGCATGGAGCGCCGGTACGCCAAGGAGCTCAAGGAACGGGACCTTGCGGCGGAGGGACCGACGCCCGACGTGGACCCGGACGCGGAGACCGAGCATCTGAGCTCGGTCGACGTCCGGGCCTTCTCCGCGCCCGCGGCCAGGACGGAAGCGCGCCTGGAACTCCCGGAACCCGAGCCGGAACCGGCGCCCGCGCCGGCCCGGCCCGCCCAGGGAGCCGCCGCCGAGCGCGCCCGCCGCGGCAAGGTCCTCGCCCGGCGCCGCCGGACCACGACGCTCCTCTTCGCCGGCTTCACCCTCGGCGCGGTCGTCGCGGCCGTCGGCGGCGTCGCCTTCCTCTGGGCCCCGGCGGTCCCCGCGCTGCTCCTCAGCGCGTACATCGTCCACCTGCGGATCCAGGAACGACGCCGCTTCGTGTACGTGATGGACCGGCGCCGCGCCGAAGCGGCCGCCGCCCGGCTGCGCGAGAGCCGGCGCCCGGCCCCGACCCCGGAGCCGGAGGCCGACACGGCCCCCGCGGTCCCGGCGGTCTCCCCGCAGGAGGCGGACCGGCGCGCCCTGGTCGAGCAGACCGACCACGCGGAGTGGGTGGACCAGCAGCGCGAGCGCGGCCCGGCCCGCGGCGACAGCTGGGACCCGGTCCCGGTGCCGCTCCCCACGTACGTCACCGCCCCGGTGGCCCCGCGCGCCACGAGCGGCATCGACATCACGGACCCGGAGACCTGGAGCGCGGCCCGCTCTTCCACGGTGGCCGACCCGGCCCCCACGCCGTCCCCGGCGCCCCGCCAGCGCACCACCCCGCCCCGCCGCGGCCGCGACCACGGCCGCACCCCGCTCTTCGACCAGTACGCGGACGACGACCGCCCCCGGGCGGCCAACGAATGACCCCCGGCCGGGGGCCCGCGACGGCCCCCGGCTGACCTGCGAGGGAAGCGATTTTTGTTCTTCCCGATCGGGATGCTAATGTTTCACACGTCGCAAGGGCCTGTGGCGCAGTCTGGTAGCGCACCTCGTTCGCATCGAGGGGGTCTGGGGTTCAAATCCCCACAGGTCCACAGACACGGGAATCCCGTCCGATCGCAAGATCGGGCGGGATTTTCGCTTTCCCGGTACCGGGGTGCCGACCCGCGCCTCCTGAGCGCGGGTCAGCGGGGGTGTCAGACCAGCGGCTTCGCGAAGCAGCGGCTCAGTTCGTGGTGGCGGTAGTGGCCGAACTTGGCGCAGGGCTCGTAGCCGCTGGAGGTGTAGAGGGCGATGGCCTCCGGCTGCTCGGTGCCGGTCTCCAGGACCATGCGGGTGCGGCCGGCGGCGCGGGCGTCGGATTCCAGGGCCGCGAGGATGCGGCGGGCCAGGCCGAGGCCGCGGGCCTCGGGTATCACGTACATGCGCTTCAGCTCGGCGTCGCCGTCCGCGTAGCCCTCGTCGTTCGCGTCCTGGGTGCGCCAGCCGCCCGTGGCGACCGGCCGGCCCTCGGGGTCGTACGCGAGGAGGTAGAGGCCGTGGGGCGGGACGAACATCCCGGCGTCCAGCGGTGTGACATCGCCCTCGTCGCCGTAGCGGACGGCGTACTCCGCCTGGACGGCGTCGTCGAGTTTGACGGCGTCGGGGTGGTCATAGGGCGTGGGCTGGATGTTCATGCGGTGGATCGTACATGTATGCGGCCACTGGGTGTCGGTATTCTCCCGGGATGCTCACTGTGACGTCCGTGAATGTCAATGGTCTCCGTGCCGCCGCCAAGAAGGGCTTCGTCGAGTGGCTGGCCGGCACCTCCGCCGATGCCGTCTGCCTCCAGGAGGTCCGCGCCGAGGAGGCGCAGCTGCCCGAGGAGGTGCGGAGCCCCGAGGGCTGGTTCACCGTCCACGCCCCCGCCGCCGCCAAGGGCCGTGCCGGTGTGTCGCTCTACACGCGGCGCGAGCCCGACGCCGTACGGATCGGCTTCGGGTCCGCCGAGTTCGACTCCAGCGGCCGGTACGTCGAGGCCGACCTGCCCGGTGTGACCGTCGCCAGCCTCTACCTGCCCTCCGGCGAGGTCGGCACCGAGCGCCAGGACGAGAAGTACCGGTTCATGGGCGAGTTCCTGCCGTACCTCAAGGAGCTCAGGACCCGCGCCGCCGCCGACGGGCGCGAGGTCGTCGTCTGCGGCGACTGGAACATCGCCCACCGCGAGGCCGACCTCAAGAACTGGAAGGCCAACAAGAAGAACGCCGGCTTCCTGCCCGAGGAGCGGGAGTGGCTCGGCCGGGTTCTCGAGGAGGGGGACGGGGGGTACGTCGACGTCGTCCGGCAGCTCCACCCCGAGCAGGAGGGGCCCTACTCCTGGTGGTCCTACCGCGGGCGCGCCTTCGACAACGACAGCGGCTGGCGGATTGACCTGATCGTCAGTTCGCCTCGCTTGGCCGAGCGCTGCATGAAGGCGTACGTGGAGCGGGCGGCGAGCCATGCGGAGCGGTGGAGTGATCACGCGCCCGTGACCGCCGTGTTCGACGTGTAGGCACCGCCAGCGGAAAAGCCCCGCCCGGCTGTCTTGCTCGCCGCCGGACGGGGCCGCATGGGGGCGCTAAGCGCGGTTCACGCTTTCTGGCGGGACCAGCCACTCACGGCCCCCGCTCTCGGGGCGTAAGAACGCCGTAGGGCGCTTCTGGCGCTCGCTCGGGAGCCGGGCGGGGTCCTCGTAGTCCAGGATCACGTCCCGCAGGATGCCGACCCGTCCCGCGCGGTCTTCCACACGCTGCCCGATGTCCGCCGAGGTGACCATCAGTGCCCCTCGGGGTGGCGCCGCATGAAGATGTTGCAGTCGCTGATGGTCGACCAGTCGCCCACGACGCGAGCACGGCCCCGCACTGCGGCGAGCTCAGCGCAACCCGCACACCCCTCGGCGGGGTCCGGTTCCCGCTCCAGGCCCAGCGGCAGTTCGATCGGTGGGGTGCTGTAGCGCGTGGGCTCACTCATGGCGCGATCGTCGCGCCGGTCATCAGGACGGGGGAACCTCGTACGTTTCCCACTTCGGGACGTCCCATCGCGTGTAGAACGTCCCTCGGGATGTCCGGGAGTCGAGGGGGCGAAAGTATGCAGAACGAGCGACTTCGAGCCGTCATGGAGGCTGGCGGTTGGACGCACGCTGCTCTGGCCGATGTCACGGGCGTCGACCCCAAGTCCGTGGAACGGTGGGTCAACCTCGGTCGTACTCCGCGCCGGGCAACTGCACTGGCGGCAGCGGAAGCGCTCGGAGAAGACGTGCATGCCCTGTGGCCGGCACTCCGGCAGGCGCGTGCCGCACGCGCCGTGAGCCCCGAACTCGTCGCCTTGTACGGACAACGGGCGGATCTTCCCGTGTCGGTCTTCGTCGATCTCTTCTCTCAGGCACGGCAGCGAATCGACGTGCTGGTGTACGCGGCCGTCTTCCTGCACGAGGCGTACCCCCGCCTCAACGACCTCCTGCGCGAACGGGCCGACGACGGATGCGCAGTCCGCATCGTGGTGGGTGACGCCGACGACCCCAACGTCCAGCAGCGCGGACGGGAAGAGAGATTCGGCCACGGCATCGAATCCCGCTGCCGACTCGCGCTCCTGCACTACCAGCCCCTCGCGGACGTACCGGGCATCGAGCTGCGCACCCACGGAACGACCCTCTACAACAGCCTGTACCGCGCCGACGATCAGATGCTGGTCAACGCTCACGTGTGGGGCGTCAACGCCTACGGCGCGCCCGTGTGGCACCTCCGGCACCACGGCGACGGGGGCATGTTCGACACCTACGCGGGGAGCTTCGACGCCGTATGGGAAACGGCCCGCCCCGTGGAAGGCTGAGCGTCGTGGCCCGAACCGAGTACTACGACGATCCGAACGCCCCCCGGCCGAACAGCCTTGTCGTGGCAGCTTCCGCCGTCGTGACCGACGGGGACGGGCGCGTTCTTCTCCAGCGGCGCCGGGACAACGACTTGTGGGCGCTGCCGGGCGGAGCCATGGACATGGACGATTCCCTGCCCGGCACGGCCGTGCGAGAGGTCAAGGAGGAGACCGGTCTGGACGTCGAGATCACGGGACTCGTCGGCACGTACACCGACCCCCGCCACGTCATCGCGTACAGCGACGGAGAGGTACGCCGACAGTTCAACGTCTGCTTCACCGCCCGAGCCGTCGGCGGCGCCCTGGCCATCTCGGACGAGAGCACGGAACTCCGCTTCGTGGCGCCCGAAGAACTCGACTCGCTTCCCATGCACCACACGCAGCGGCTACGACTCAGGCACTTCCTGGAGCACCGCGCCGCCCCGTACCTGGGGTAGGGCTACCGGTTGCGGTGGCGTCACTGCCCAGCCGACTACGTGCACCGGCCAGCGGTTCATCAGGAGTAGAAGCCCTGGCCGTAGTCCTCCCGCCTCAGAGTGAAGTCGTCCGGACGATCACGACGAAGCTCCTCGTATCGCCGCGCGAAGATGTCGATCGCTTCATGAAGCGTGCAGTCCAATGCTTCACGGATCGGCATGAGCGCAGAGGTGATCCGTTGCTCCAGGATGTCGCGGTCCAGACTCTCGCGCAGATGCTCCATGGTGCCGTGACCCTACCCGGCATGGATGGCCAACCTCTGGGGCATGGGATAGCTCCCCACAGAAACCCCCTGATCTGTTTTTCTCTTACTTTTCTATGCGCAATCAAAAAGGTAGGGAGAACCGTCACTCCGTCATGTTTTTATCGGGGTGAATGGGTTCAGGCACGGATTCCGTGAAGTGGATCGTGCTTCCATGCGCCGGTGACGCTCCGTCATTCTGGGCATCATCCTTCGGTCGTGTGAGACCTTGCTGGAGTTGGTGTTCCCGCACCTGGTGACGGTGCTGGTGGAACGCGTGGTGGTGGAGAGCGGCGTGCTGCGGATCGCGGCGAGCACGAAGGACGGGACAACGGCCGCCTGTTCGGGGTGCGGGGCATCGTCGATGCGGGTGCACAGCCGCTACGGACGCAGGATCGCCGATGCTCCAGTCGGCACCCAGCCGGTACTCATCGAGTTGTCGGTGCGCCGGCTGTTCTGCGACAACAGCGCCTGCGCGAGGGTGACCTTCGCCGAGCAGGTCGAGGGGCTGACCAGCCGTTATGGTCGGCGAACGCCCGTCCTGCAGCGGATCATCGGTGCTCTTGGTGTCGTTCTGGCTGCTCGCGCGGTGGCCCGGCTGGGGCTGGTGCTGGGCAGCATGGTCAGCCGGATGACCGTGTTGCGCGTGGTGATGGCGCTGCCGGAGCCGGTCTGGGCGGTGCCGCGGGTGCTGGGAGTGGACGAGTTCGCGACCAGAAAGGGCCGCCGGTACGGCACGATCCTGATCGACTGCGAGACCCACCAGCCCCTGGACCTGCTGCCCGACCGCGAGGCCGAGACCTTGGCCGCATGGCTGCGCGAGCACCCCGGCGTCGAGATTGTCTGCCGCGACCGCGCGGCGTTCTTCGCCGAGGGTGCTCGCACCGGCGCCCCGCAGGCCCAGCACTGCGCAGATAAATGGCATGTGTGGCACAACCTCGGCGAAGCCGTCGAACGCCTGGTCTCCCACCACCGCGTTCTCCTCCGCGACCTCGTCGAACCGGAACCTTCGCCCGAACCCGAACCCGAACCCGGGCCTGTGCCGACTTCCGTCGGCCAGGAGCCATCCGAGCCCTACCCAGCGGGGAAGTTCCTCGACCGGCTCCGCGACACCCACGCCGCGGTCCGGGCCCAGGTCGAGCAGGGCCTGAGCCTGCGCGAAGTCGCCCGCCGGCTCGGGCTGGGCCGCAACACGGTGCGGAAGTACGCTCGCGCCGCCAGCCCGGAGGCGATGCTGCACGGCCAATGGCAAGACCGGACCAGCAAACTCGACCGCTACCGGCCTTACCTGGAGCAACGGATCGCCGAGGGCTGCACGAACCTGTCGAGCCTCCACCGCGAGCTGCAAGAACTCTGGGCCCGCTGCGCCTACAGCACCCTCCGCGACTATGTCCATCCGCTGCGTCCCGGACGCCGACCCGCAGCCAACCGTCCGCCGATGGCCCGGCCGCCCTCGCCCCGCGAAGCCACCCGCTGGATCATGAGCCACCCCAACCATCTACGCAACGACGACCAACTGCGGCTCAAGACGTTGCTGGCCCGCTCGCCCGAGCTCACAGCCGCCACCACCCACGTCCGGACGTTCGCGACCGTCATGACCAACCGTGAAGGAGAACGGCTGCGCGGATGGATCGCCGATGTCTGCGCCGACGAAGAGTGCGGCCTGGCCTCCTTCGCCGCCGGGCTGATCACCGACCTCGACGCCGTCGTCTTCGGCATGAGTACCGAGTGGTCCTCCGGCCCCGTCGAAGGCCGCGTCAACGACCTGAAAGCCCTCAAGCGCAGCATGTTCGGCAGAGCAAAACTTCCGCTACTGCGCAAGCGGCTCCTTCTGATCGCGGCCAGCCGCCGACCCTAACCTCTGGCGCCTCGGGCCTGGCGGTCCAGGAACTCGATCAGTCGCGTCTCCAAACGTAGAAGCCGTTCTCGCTGCTCAGGAGGAAGAGACGCGAGGAGGTCGACCAGGACTCGCTTCCGCGGGACGTACACCATGTTGCCGGAGTAGATCCGGCAAGTGGAACACCAGACGAGTCCTATGCACCGCTCGAACATCGAGGACTCGGGCGGATGGAAGCGGTACTGGTACGAACAGACCGGCGTTCCGCAGACCGCGCAGAGGCGTCGATCGCCGTCGGGAAACGTGTCCCAGCTCCCGACCTTTCGCCAATGTTGTCGCCCGGCCGGTGCTCTTCAAGTCGTCATGCCGAGCATTCTCGCGCACAGAGATCCGCCCAGCACAGCCTCCGAGCAAGACTCCGGCCGACCACAGACCGTAACCGACTCTTGGTCACCTTCACGGAATCCGTGCCTGAACCCAAACGACCCGATGAACTCACTCCGTCATCACTCCGCCGCTGTGTGGGAGTCGCGAGTGGTGCTCAGGCCGTCCGCCGCTGCCGTTCTCTCGACCGAGGGAAGTCGATCGACAGACGTTCCAGTGCACGGCGTTTCATGTCCGCCGGGCGTCCCCCTCGCTGGCCCTTCGCGCACTCCAGGCGGGTTCCGGTGTCGAGCAGCATGAAGCGCCGTTCCCGGGCGTCGGCGATCCTCCAGTAGTCGGCGTAGGTCTTTCCTGTGGGAACCAGCTCCGTGCGTTCCTTCTGTACCGGAGTCGCTTCGAGGACCTCGGCGCGGCCCTCCAGAGCGTCCACCTGCTCCTGCCAGATGGCGAGGCCCACACGTGATCGCCTGGATTCGCGAACGGCGTACAGCTCACGGAGTTCGGTGGTGATCTCCTCCAGTTCGGGGCGGGGGTCGTAGCCGGGGTACGTCACCTGCTCCAGCACGGGGAAGCCTCCCCACTCCTTCAGGAACTCCCGTTCCGCGTAATCCTCCACCCAGTCGGTCTTGATGGCTGCCGGAGCCTCGCAGGGGAGTCCCTTGGTGCGGGCCCGGCATACGTACACCGAGTAGCTGTGTGCGGGGACCCGGTACATGCGGCCCTTGCAGGAGGCGCAGTGCAGGACGCCGAGCAGGAGCGCGCCCGAGTCCTTTCGGGTCCCGGCTGCCCCCTTGGGGCGCTCACCGAGGGCAGCCGTGATCTCCTCGAACCGGTCCCGTGTCAGGATCGGGTCGGCGGTAATGCTCACCGGCAGGCCGTTGCGGTCCCGGACGACGGACCCCGCGTAGGTCTGGTGGCCGAGGAGTGACGGGGACAGAAGTACACGCTTGACGGTCTGGCCGACCCACTTGCGCCCCTTCGGGGTCCGCCCCTGCCGAACGTCGTTCCAGTCGCGAGGCGTCAGGATGCCCTCGCTGTTCAGATGGAACGCGATGGCGTTCGGGGCGCCGCCGTCCAGCAGCATCCGGATCATCGTCTCGATGGCTTCGACGCGCTGCGAGTCCTGGGATAAGGTCCACCCCTCGCCTGCTGGACGCTGCACGGGCATGTATCCGTACGGAGGGATCCCTCCGGAGTACCGCCCCATGGCCCGCAGCGCCGCATTGGCACTCGTGACGCGCTCCTTGATGGCCTGGCTCTCCATCTGAGCGGCGAAGGCCAGCAGCATGATGATCAATTCGGACATGATCGAGGTCATGTCCAGTTCGAGGGAGCTGCCTCCCGGGCCCTCCGCGAAGACCAGGCGCTTGCCGTGGCGCTTCGCCCAGCGCGTCAGCTCGGCCATGTCTCCCATGGAGCGGACGGCGCGGTCGAGCCGCCACCAGATGATGACGTCGAAGTCGTCGGATCTGGCCAGCCACTCGCCCAGTTCCGGCCGTTCGAACGGAGTCGTCCTGGTGGCGGAGACGTCCAGATCCTCCGCGTAGCCGACGACCTCGGCCCCCAGGCGTCTGGCCTCCGCCAGACCGGCTTCCCGCTGGCGCTTGGGTGATGTCGATTCGTCGGACCTGACGCTCAGTCGGACCGCGATGAGTGCCCGTAACCCCGAGCAGTCATTATTCGTATTAATCATACGGATTGCCCCCCTTTCGGAGCTAACTGTATCTTCATGTCGGCTGTACTGTGGGTCGACTATCAAATTGCTCACTAGTCCACGAGGAGCGGTGGAGCGATCACGCGCCCGTGACCGCCGTTTACGAGGTCTAGTACGCGGTACGGTGCTGTGCCATTGACGGGACCGGGTGGGGGCATCGTTGAGCGCGCGCATTCTCATCGCCGAGGACGACGAAAAGCAGTCACGGCTGATTCGGATCTATCTGGAGCGGGAGGGGAATACCGTCCAGGTGGTCGCCGACGGGCGTTCCGCATTGGAACGGGTGCGTTCCGTCCGGCCTGATCTCGTCGTCCTCGACGTGATGCTGCCTTTCGTCGACGGGCTCGACGTGTGCCGCATTCTGCGCTCCGAGGGATCCGACGTCCCGATCCTGCTGCTCACCGCCCGCAGCACCGAGGAGGACATGCTCCTCGGCCTCGACCTCGGCGCCGACGACTACCTCACCAAGCCGTACAGCCCCCGAGAGCTCACCGCCCGGGTCCGCGCCCTGCTCCGGCGGTCCCGGGCGACCGGCGCGGCCGCCCGCGACGAGCTGCTGCGGGTCGGCGAGGTCGAACTCGACACCGCCCGCTTCGAGGTCCGGGTCGCCGGCCGGCCGGTGGCCCTGACCTCGAAGGAGTTCTCCCTCCTGGAGGTCCTGGCCCGCGAGCCGGGCCGGGTCTTCACCCGCGCGCAGATCATCGAGCGGGTCTTCGGCTTCGACAGCGACGTCCTGGAGCGCACGGTCGACGTCCACGTCCGCAACCTCCGGCTGAAGATGGAGGCCGATCCGGCCCGGCCCCGGCATCTGGAGACCGTGTACGGGCGGGGATACCGGCTCGCGGACGGGGAGCCGACCGCGTGAGCTTCCGGCTGCGGGTCTTCTCGCTCGTCCTGCTCGTCGCCGTGGCCGCCAGCGGCGCCACCGCCTGGCTGACCCTGCGGCAGCTCACCGGACAGGTCCGCGAGTCCGCCGCCGCCGACCGCCAGTCCATCGCCGCCATCACCGAGCGGCTGCGCGCCTACGGCGCCGGCCACGGCACCTGGGAGGGCGTCGCCGCCACCGTCCGCACCCTCGCCGAGGAGACCGGGCAGCGCATCCGGATCAGCACCGACCGGCAGGGCCAGATCGCCGACTCCGACACCCTCCTCGGCCGCGACCCGCGCCCCGGCAGCACCGCGCCCGCGCTCCTCGTCGACCCGAGGCCCGAGCTGGAGTTCCCCGCGGCCTGGGAGGCCGGCTCGATGCGCAAGGTGACGCCCTCCGTGATCACGAGCTACGGCGCCAACGTCACCTACGCGGCCTGCCTGACCCGGCTCGGACAGCAGGTCACCGTCCTGCGCGGCAAGTTCGGCATGCCGCTCTACCAGAGCGGCGGGAACACCCCGGCGGGCACGCCCTGCGCCGACCGCGGCTCGGGGGCCCCGAGCCGGGCCGACATCGACGCGGCCCAGTCCTGCCGCGCCACGGCGAACACCGAAGCCCTCGCCTGCCTGCGCCGGGTCTTCACCGAGCGCACCGCCGCCGTCGGCCCGCAGCCGCTGACCGTGCGGCTCGGCGCCGTCGACGACGCCGGGCAGACCCTCGCCGCCGGCCCCACCGCGCTCGTCGCCGCCGGAGTGGCCGCCGCCGTGCTCGCCAGCGCGCTGCTCCTCGGCCGGGCCGTCCTGCGCCCCGTACGCGCCCTCACGGCGGCCTCCCAGGGGCTCGGCGAGGGCGACCTGGGGCGCAGGGTGCCCGCCGCCGGCAAGGACGAGATCGCGGAGCTCGGCCGGTCCTTCAACCGGATGGCCGGCTCCCTCCAGGACAGCGAGGAGCGGCAGCGCCGGCTCGTCGGCGACATCGCCCACGAGCTGCGCACCCCCCTCGCCAACCTGCGCGGCTATCTGGAGGCGCTCCGGGACGGCGTCCTGGAGGCCGACGCCGAGCTGCTCGACTCGCTCCACGAGGAGGTGCTGCTCCAGCAGCGGATCGTGGACGACCTCCAGGACCTCGCGCTCGCCGAGGCGGGCGCCCTCACGTACCACCGCAGGCCCCTGGACGCGCGGGAGCTGGTCGAGGCCTGCCGGACCGCGCACAGCGCCCGGGCCGCGGCGGCCGGGGTCGCCCTGGAGGTGACGGGACCCGGCCCCGCCACCGTACGGCTGGACGGGGACCCGGACCGGCTGCGCCAGGCCCTCGGGAACCTCGTCGGCAACGCGGTGCGGCACACGGCCCCCGGTGGCCGTGTGCGGCTCGAACTGGACGAGCGGGACGAGAGGGTGCGGATCGCCGTCAGGGACACCGGCAGCGGCATCCCGGCCGCCGATCTGCCATACCTCTTCGACCGCTTCTGGCGGGCGGACGCGGCGCGCGGGCGGGCCACCGGCGGCAGCGGGCTCGGACTCTCGATCGCCCGGCAGATCGTGGCGGACCACCACGGCGCCGTCGAGGTGACGTCCGAGGTGGGCGTGGGGTCCGTGTTCACGGTGGTGCTGCCGGCCCCGCGGGGCGGGGCCGGCGGCGGGGTGCGGGATCAGCACGGGACGTTGGACCCGTAGCCGTTCAGCAGGCTGTCCTTGATCCAGCCCGAGATGCCGGTGGTGTTGTCGCGGACGTGCGACCACGTGCCGTCCTGGCCGGCCACCCAGCAGTGCAGGGTGAGGCCGTGGCTCGCCTGCGCCTGGCCGAGCGCGACGCACTCGGTCGTCGGGCCGCTGCGGATGTTCACGTAGTCGGTGTTGGTGCCGCCGGCCCGGCCGTCCCTGTTGGACCAGCCGGGGTTGTAGCAGGCGGCGGCACCTTCCGGGGCGGCCACGGCCGCCGTGGCCGGCAGGACCAGGCCGCCGGTGGCCGCGACGGCGCCGAGGGCCACCGCGGCGAGTTTCGTCCGAAGAGGCATCGATCTCTCCTGAACTCGTGGTCGTTCCCGCCCGGCGGTGCGCCGGACGGGCGGGTTCGTTCGAGTGCGGGGAAAGAATTGCCCGGCGGGGAGAAATCGTTCAATGGGCGGACACGGTGTCGGCTTCTTTTCGGTGGTGGATATCCGGCGGGGACGACGCAGTATTTCGGGAGTAATGCGGGCGGCGCCCGGAGGGCCTTCCGTCCTCCGGTCGCCGGGCTCGCGGAGCGCGTGACGGGGACCTGGGGAGCGGGTAATTCGCTTCCGGTCCGCCGGAATTCCGGAATCCGTCCCCTGAGGCAAACGGCGGGAAACGGCGGGAAGCGGCCAACCCGGTCCGGGACGGTCCCCGGGCCGGGTTGGCCGCTTCCGGCGGGCCGCGCGCGTCAGGTGCCGGACAGGGCCACCGTCGGCGCCAGACGGCTCGCCCGTACCGCCGGATAGAGCCCCGCGATCATCCCGATCACCAGGGTCGCCCCCACCCCGGCCGCCGTCGCCCACACCGGGACGACCGTCGGCCAGCCCCGGCTCACCGCGTACGCGGCGGTGATCACCGTCCCGAGGACGGTCCCGCCGAGGCCGCCGATCACCGACAGGAGCAGGGACTCCGTGACGAACTGGGTGCGGATCTGGCCCCGGGTGGCGCCGAGCGCCCGGCGCAGCCCGATCTCCGGGCGGCGTTCGAGGACGGAGATCACCATCGTGTTCCCGACGCCGACCCCGCCGACGAGCAGCGCGACGCCGCCGAGGCCGAGGAGCAGACCGGTCAGCGTCGACTCGGTGGCCTCGCGGGCCGCGAGCGCGTCCGACGGCCGTGAGACCTGCACCTCGGCGGGCTTCGCCGGGTTCGCCGTGGCCGGCAGCACCGCCCGTACCGCCGCGACGGCGCTGTCCTCGGTGCGGACGTAGACCGTCGAGGGATGGCCGTCGAACCGCAGGTACGTCCGGGCCGCCGGCTCGCCGACGAGCGCCGCGCCGTCCAGCTCCGGAGCCAGCGGTACGGGGTCGAGGACGCCGACCAGGGAGAACCAGCGGCCGCCGATCCACAGCCGGGTCCCCGGCGTGTACACATCGAGCCGCTGGGCGGCCGTCGCGCCGAGCACGACCGCCGGGTAGCGCTCGGTCGCCGCGTCCAGCCAGCGGCCCCGGCGCACCCGGCCGCCGACCGCCGGGAGCAGGCCGTCGTCCGCCGCCAGGACGGCGAGGGAGCCGGTGCGACCGACCGCGATCCGCTCGTTGCGGTAGACCTTCGCGTCGATCGCGCCGGTGGCGGCCACCTCCCGGACCGGCGGGATGCGGTCGATCATGCGCACGGCCTCAGCCGGGAGCTTCGTCTCCCGGCCGCCCACGGTGACGCCGGGCTCGACCCGCAGGAGGTTGGTGCCGAGCGCGTCGAGCCGGCGGTCCACCTCCGCCTGGCCCGAGCCGGAGATGCCGACCACCGCGATCATGGCGGCGACGCCGATCGCGATGCCGAGCGCGGAGAGGAACACCCGCAGCGGGCGGGTCCGCAGGCCGGTGCCGCCGAGCCGGACGACGTCGGCGGGGCGCAGCCGGGCCGGACGCAGGACGGTGCTCCGCCGCCCGGTGCGCCGGCCTCGGGGGGCGGGGATCATCCGTGCGCTCCGATCGCGGGTTCCGTGGAGGTGTCCGCGACCACCCGGCCGTCGCGCATCTCGATACGGCGGGGGAGGGCGGCCGCGATCTCCCGGTCGTGGGTGATGACGACGACGGTCGTGCCCGAGGCGTGCAGCTCCCGCAGGAGCGCCAGGACGGCCGCCCCCGACGCGGAGTCCAGGTTCCCCGTCGGCTCGTCGGCCAGCAGGACCGCGGGTCCGCCGACCACCGCCCGCGCCATGGCCACCCGTTGGCGCTCGCCGCCGGAGAGCTGGTGCGGCAGGTGGTGGACGCGGTGGCCGAGCCCGACCCGGGCCAGGGCCGCCGCCGCGCGCGCCCGGCGGCGGCGCAGCGGGATCCCGGCGTACAGCAGGCCGTCGGCGACCGCGTCCAGGACCGGGACGCCGACCGCCAGGTGGAACTGCTGGAAGACGAAGCCGATCCGGGTGGCCCGCAGCGCGGCCACCTCCCGGTCGGTCAGCTCCGCCACGTCGTGGCCGTCGACCAGGACATGGCCGGCCGTGGGCACGTCCAGGCTGCCCATGAGGTGGAGCATGCTGGACTTGCCCGAGCCCGACGGGCCGACGATCGCGACGAGTTCGCCCCGGTGGATCCGCAGGCTCACGTCCCGGACGGCCGCCACGCCGCCCGGGTAGGTCTTCGAGACCGCGTCGAACTCCACGACCGCCTCGCTCACTGGGGGATCCTCACCTTCAGGCCCTCGCGGACGGCCGGGCCGCTCACCTCGACCAGGCCGTCGGCGAAGAGCCCGGTCCTCGCCGTGACGAAGCGGCCGTCGGTCGTCTCCAGGCCGTGCCCGCCCTCGGCCAGTGCCACCAGCGCGGCGACCGGCACGGCGAGCACGTTCTCGCGCTTCCGGCCCACGTACTCGACGGTGACGGGGCCGCTCTCCAGGCGGCCGAGGGCCCGCTGGTCGGCGAGGGTGATCGTGACCGGGACGGTCGGCGCGCCGCCTCCGCCGGTCCCGCCGTCGCCGCCGGGGGCGGTCGCCTGTCTGCCGACGGACGCCACCTCGCCCTTCACGGGGTTCCCGTCGGGCAGCTTGACGGTGAGCTCGGTGCCGCGCACGGCCCAGGAGGCCTCCGCCGCCGAGGCGTTGACGACGACCTTGCGGCTCGTGCCGGTGTAGGTGAGCGCGTTCTCGCCGGCCGGGCCGCCGAGCCGTACGCCGGCCTGGCCGAGGCGGACCCGGCCGGTGGAGTAGATGAGGTCCCCGAGGCCCACGCGGCCGGTCTCCGGGAGGTCGAGGGACTTCTGCCAGCGCTTGACGGCCCGTTCGGTGCCGGAGGTGAACCTCTCGTCGACGGTGAAGCCGGTGTAGCCGAGCGCGGCGAGGTTGGACTCGAACTGGAGGACGTCCATGCCGCGCATCGGCTGCGGGGGAGGGGAGGGCGGGGGCGTGTCGGTGTTCTTCCCCTTGCCGCCGGTCGTACCGCCGTCCGTACCGCCGTCCGTACCGCCGTCCGTACCGCCGTCCGTACTGCCGTCTGTACCGCCGGTCGTACCGCCGTCCGTGCCTCCGGTCTTGCCTCCGGCGCCCCCCGACGCCGGAGGGGTCGTGGTCCCCGTGGTCCCCGTGGTCCCCGTGGTGTCCGGGGGCGGGGTGCCGGGCGTCATGCCCAGGTCGCGGTACATCGGCAGCGTGCCGTAAAGGAGCACCACCGGCCGGTCGTCCACCCGCAGCAGGGTGTCGCCGCGTTCGGCCGTCGCGCCGGGCTCGGGGAGCCAGGTGACGGTGCCGGTCGCCTTGACCGGCAGCGGGACCTCGGCCCCGTACCCCAACGTGCCCTCGACCGAGGTCCGTTCGGCGAGGCTCGTGCGGGTGACGGCGACGGTCGAGCCCGCGCGCGGGGGCGCGGACGGGGGTTTCTCCTCCCCGCCGCCGAGGCCCAGCCGGCCCGCGGCGGCGACCGCCGCCACCACCGCGACGGCCGCGACGAGGATCGTACGGTTCCGCCGGCGGCGTCCCGGGTTCCGCGGGGGAGCCGTCCCCTCCTGCACCGGATCCACGGGATCCGTCGGCTCCACCGGGTTCACCGCCTTCGCGCCCGTCTCGGTACCGGCTCCGCTCATCGCTCTCAGCCCTTGCCCGAGCCCAGGTCCTCATCGGCGGGCTCGCCGATGACCGGGCGGCAGATCCGCCCGGCCTGCTTGGCGCCGGCCGAGTCCTGGTTCCACTGCACGTCGCCGTAGTTGTTGCCGTCGGGCTCGGGGTCGGGGAAGTCGGGCGCGCCGTTCTTCTGCATGCACTCGGCGAACTTGAAGCGCAGCTTGATCTGTTCGGGGGTGAGCTTGGGCGCGGTCCGGCGCTCGATCTCCTCGGGGACGGCCATCTGGTTCCTGCTGCACGTCTCCAGGGTCTTGCGGAGGGTCGGGCTGTTCTTGATCGCGCGGCCGTCGGGCAGCTCCACCTGGCCGTTCTCATCGGGGTCGGGGGCGTCGATGCCGCCGGCGCGCAGGCACTTCACCCAGGCCCGCTGGGACTCGACGTACGCGGCGACCTCGTCCTTGCCGCCGCTGTTCCCGCTCCCGGTCGCGGCCTTGCCCTTGCCCGTACCGGCGGAGGGGGTGCCGTCGCCGGCCGTCGGGATCTTCCCGGCCCCTTCGCCTCCGCCACCGCCGCAGCCGGTCAGCGCGAACACCGTGACCGCCGCGGCGGCGGCCAGCAGCACCCGGTTCGTCCTCATCGGTTCTCCCGTTCCTCGGTAGGTGGAGCGACCGTAGGACGGGGGTGATGAAGAACTTTTGAAGAACCTGTCAGGCGATCATGAGGCCGGTTCCTGGGGGTTGAGCCGCCGGTCGAGCGCCATCGACAGCTCCGCCTCCACCACGCTCTTGGCGAGCGGGCGCAGCCGCCACAGGTCGTCGTCCTTCGCGTGGGTGCGCAGGAGTTCGGTGAAGAGTTCGGCGAGGGCGTCGGCGTGTTCGCGGACGCGGGCGCCCGCCTTGAGGACCTCGGCGAGCGGGACGCCCTCGCGGACGAGGGCGGCGGAGACGTCGAGCAGCCGGCGGCTGATGTGGATGATCTCCTCGCCGTCGGTGACGAGGTAGCCGAGGTCGAGCGCGGCGGCGAGGTTCTCGGCGGTGACCTCGCCGGCGAAGTGGTCGGCGAGCTCCTCGGGGGTGAGGCGGACCGGCTCCTCCTCGGAGGGGGCGGGCAGTGCGAGGACCTCGCGGACGTTCCGGCCGCTCTCGAAGGCGGTGGTGAGGTCGGCGATGCCGTTGAGGGTGTGGCCGCGCTCCAGGAGGGCGGCGATGGTGCGCAGCCGGGCCAGGTGGTTGTCGTCGTACCAGGCGATGCGGCCCTCGCGGCGGGGCGGCGGGATCAGGCCGCGCTCGCGGTAGAAGCGCAGGGTGCGCACGGTGATGCCGGCGGCGGAGGCCAGTTCCTCCATGCGGTACTCGCGGTGCGCGGGCGCGCCGTCGTTCGGCGCCTCGCGGGGGCCGTCCTGTGCGCCCGTCTGGGGACGTGATCCTTCTGCCACACCCGCCAGCCTATGTTGTACCGCCGGTAACTTTCCCTCGTCGTACCCCTACCGCTCGGTATGGAGCTGCTCTACAGTCCCGACTGTGCCAGTGATTGCTGGCGGAATCATGGCCGGGCGCACGGGAGGCGGCATGGCGAAGCACGAGCACGTACGGGTGGCGGTGATCGGGTCGGGATTCGGCGGCATCGGAGCCGCCGTCCGGCTCCGCCGCGAAGGGATCACCGACTTCGTCGTCCTGGAGCGGGCCGACTCCGTGGGCGGCGCCTGGCGCGACAACAGCTACCCCGGCTGCGCCTGCGACGTCCCCTCCCACCTCTACTCCTTCTCCTTCGCGCCCAACCCCGACTGGCCCCGGACCTTCTCCGGACAGCGCCACATCCGCGCCTACCTGGAGCACGTCACCGACACCTTCGGGATCCGCCCGCACCTGCGCCTCAACCACGAGATGCTCCAGGCGCGCTGGGACGCGGAGACGCTGCGCTGGGAGATCGAGACCAGCGGCGGCACCTTCAGCGCCGAGGTCCTCGTCTCCGCCGCCGGACCGCTCTCCGACCCGAAGATCCCCGACATCCCGGGCCTCGCCGACTTCCCCGGCAAGGTCTTCCACTCGGCGCAGTGGGACCACGACTACGACCTGCGCGGCAAGCGCGTCGCCATGGTCGGCACCGGCGCCTCCGCCATCCAGATCGTGCCCGAGATCCAGCGCGAGGTCGGGAAGCTCACCCTCTTCCAGCGCACGCCCCCGTGGGTCATGCCCCGCATGGACCGCGCCATCAGCGGCCCCGAGCGCTGGCTCCACCGCACGCTCCCGGCCACCGCGACCCTCCGCCGGGGCATCCTCTGGGGCATCCGCGAGCTCCAGGTCGGCGCCTTCACCAAGCACCCGAACGAACTCGGCCTCGTCGAAAAGCTCGCCAAGGCCAACATCGCGCGCTCCATCAAGGACCCGGAGCTGCGGGCCAAGCTGACGCCCTCGTACCGCATCGGCTGCAAGCGGATCCTGCTCTCCAACACGTACTACCCGGCGCTCGCCCAGCCCAATGTGGACGTCGTCGCCGCCGGCCTCCGCGAGGTCCGCGGCTCGACCGTGGTCGCCGCCGACGGCACCGAGACCGAGGTCGACGCGATCGTCTTCGGCACCGGGTTCCACGTCACCGACATCCCGATCGCCGAACGCGTCGTCGGCGCCGAGGGGCACACGCTCGCCGAGTCCTGGAAGGACGGGGTCCAGGTGCTGCGCGGGGCCACGGCCGGCGGCTTCCCCAACCTCATGATGATCATCGGGCCGAACACCGGCCTCGGGAACTCCTCCATGATCCTCATGATCGAGTCCCAGCTGAACTACATGGCCGACTACCTCCGCCAGCTGGCTCTGCTCACTCCCACGGGGCTGGGAGGCCGCACCGCCCTCGCCGTCCGGCCCTCCGCCGTCGGCGCCTGGAACCGCAAGGTCCAGACCCGGATGGAGCGGACCGTGTGGAAGTCGGGCGGCTGCAACAGCTGGTACCTCGACGCCAGTGGCCGCAACACCACCCTGTGGCCCGGCACCACGGCCGAGTTCCGGCGCGAGACCCGGCAGGTCGACCTCTCCGAGTACGAGGTGATCCGCGCCCCCAAGCCGGCCCCCGAGCCCGCCCGTACCACCCGGAAGAAGGAGACCGCCAAGTGACGCTCCAGAGCCTTCCCGCCCCCCGCGCGCTGACCGCCGTCTCCGCCGACGGCACCCCGATCCACGTCGAGGTGTACGGCCCCGAAGGCGCGCCCGCCGTCGTCCTCTCGCACGGCTGGACCTGCTCGATCGCCTTCTGGACCGAGCAGATACGGGCCCTCGCCGCCGACCACCGGGTCATCGCCTACGACCAGCGCGGCCACGGCCGGTCGCCCGCCCCCGCATCGGGGGGCTATGCGACCACCGCGCTCGCCGACGACCTGGAGGCCGTGCTCGCGGCCACCCTCGGCCCCGGCGAGCGGGCCGTCCTCGCCGGCCACTCCATGGGCGGCATGACGATCATGGCGGCCGCCGCGCGGCCCGGCTTCCGCCAGCACGCCGCCGCCGTCCTGCTCTGCTCCACCGGCCCCTCCCGGCTGACCGCCGAGGCCACCGTCGTACCGCTCCGGCCCGGCGGGCTTCGCACCCGGCTGACCAAGGCCGTCCTCGGCGCGAAGGCACCGCTCGGCCCGGTCAACGCCGTCTCGAAGAAGATCCTGAAGTACGCGACGATGGGACCGGGTTCGGCACCGGAGCGGGTCGAGGCCTGCGCCCGGATCGTGCACGCCTGCCCGCGCGGCGCCCGCCACGGCTGGTCGCAGGTCCTGGCGGGCCTCGACCTCGAAGCGGGCCTGCGCGAGCTGCGGCTGCCGGTGGCCGTGCTCGTCGGCACCGCCGACCGGCTCACCCCGCCCGTCCACTCCCATGTGATGGCGGAGGCGCTGCCGCACTGCACGGGCCTCGTCCAGCTGGCGGGCATGGGCCACATGACACCGGTGGAGGCCCCCGAGGCCGTCACCGCGCAGATCCGTGAACTGACCCTCACGTACCTGGGCGTGAAGGAGAACGAGGAGGCAGGGGCATGAGCAGGGTGAGCCTGGAAGGGCAGGTCGCGGTCGTCACCGGTGGGGCTCGCGGTGTCGGGGAGCTCCTCGCCCGCAAGCTCTCCGCGCGCGGCGCGAAGATCGCGCTGGTCGGCCTGGAGCCGGAGCAGCTCAAGGAGGTCGCCGGGCGGCTGCACACCGAGGCCGACTGGTGGCACGCCGACGTCACCGACCACGAGGCGATGGCCCGGGTCGCGGCCGAGGTGAAGGAGCGGTTCGGGAAGGTCGACATCGTCGTCGCCAACGCCGGTGTCGCGGCGGGCGGCCCGTTCGTCGACTCCGACCCGGACGCCTGGCGGCGGGTCATCGAGGTCAACCTGATCGGCGGCGCGGTGACGGGCCGGGCGTTCCTGCCGGTCCTCATGGAGTCCCGGGGGTACTTCCTCCAGATCGCCTCGCTCGCGGCCATCACCCCGGCCCCGATGATGACGGCGTACTGCGCCTCCAAGTCGGGCGTCGAGGCCTTCGCGCACAGCCTGCGCGCCGAGGTCGCGTACAAGGGCGTGAAGGTCGGCGTCGGCTATCTGTCGTGGACCGACACCGACATGGTGCGGGGCGCGGACCAGGACGACGTGATGAAGGAGCTGCGGCAGCGGCTGCCGTGGCCCTCGAACCGCACGTACCCCCTCGGCCCGGCGGTGGACCGGATCGTGGCGGGCATCGAGCGGCGCTCGGCCCATGTGTACGCGCAGTGGTGGCTGCGCGGGATGCAGTCGGTCCGCGGCTACCTGCCGAGCCTGATCGCCACGGTCGGGCAGCGCGAGATGCGGCGCTTCGAGCCGCGCCTGAGCTCGGTCTCCAGGGGCCTGGTGGGCGCGGGCGGTGCGGCGGACGAGCAGGCGCGGGCGGAGGGCTCCTCCCCGCGGTAGCCGTCCGTGACCGATCGACATGCGTGCGATGTCCTGACATGTCAGTCTGATCGAGGCCCTAGGGGCGGAGTCCCGCCCCGTTCCCCTCACACCCTTCTAGGAGTGAATCCGCATGGGCATCAAGGACGAGATGCAGAACAAGGCACAGCAGGCGAAGCAGGCGAAGCAGAAGATGCAGGGGGCGAAGGACGAGGCGTCCGAGCGTGCCTCCAAGGGCCGTGAACGCTCCGAGGACGAGACGCGCCGGGCCCAGCAGGAGGCCCAGGACCGCATGGACATGGACTACGACGCCTGACGTCGGCCCGTCCTTGACGGAGGCGCACCCGGGAGACCGGGTGCGCCTCCGTGCGTCAGGCGATGCTGTTGTACGGGCCGCCGAGGGGCAGGGTCGTGGGCAGGGGGCCGTACATCGGGTTACCCCAGTCACCCGTGCCCTGGTAGAAGGTCGTGGCCTGCGAGCCGAAGGCGACCAGGTCGGCCCGGCTGTCCCGGTTGACGTCGCCGATGCCGACGAGGTGCTGGTACGCGTTCCAGCCCGCGCCGACCTTCGTACGGGAGGCGAACGTGCCGTCCCCCTTGCCGAGGTACAGCCAGAGGACACCGGCCGCGTCCCGGGCGAGGAGGTCTCCGCCGGGGCCGCCCGCCATGTTCCCGACGGCCGTCAGCTGGTTGTAGATGCCCCAGCCGAAGCCGATCTTCTTGCGGGCGGCGAAGGGGGCGGAGGCGTTGCCCGTGCCCTTGTAGAGGTACAGGTCGCCGGCCTTGTCGGTGGCGACGAGGTCGGCGCGGCCGTCGCCGGTGAGGTCGCTGCCGCCGGCGAGCTGGTTGTAGATCTGCCAGCCGGCACCGATCTTCGTACGGGTGGCGAAGCCGCCGGTCCCGTTGCCCTGGTACAGCCAGAGGACGCCCGTCCTGTCCCGGGCCACGAGGTCGCCGACGGGCGAGCCCGCGACGTCCCCGGTGGCCTCGATCCGGTCGTAGATCTGCCAGCCGCCGCCGATCAGCCGACGGGGGTCGGCCGTGAGCCGGGTGCCGTACGAGGTGTCCACGCGCCACAGGTTGCCGGCGCCGTCGCGGAGGAGGATGTCGGGTGCGCCGTTGTCGTCGAAGTCGTGCGGCTTGGGCGTGCGGGTCACCGTGAACGAGCCGGTCGCGGTCGCGGTCGGGCCGATGCCGTTGAGCGGGCGGGCGGTGAGCTCCCAGGTATAGGCGCCGTTGTACTCGCCCTGCCAGTCGAAGGCCGTGGCCAGCCGGTCCGTCGTGTAGTCGTTGAACATCTCGGCTTCCCCGGTCCGGGTGTGCCGCAGGGTCAGGTTCACCTCGGCGTTCGGCCGGGACAGGTTCCAGGTGAACCTCGCCTTTCCGCTGTTCTTGTCGAGGTCGACCAGGGCGGGGACGTCGTTGCCGGTGATCCGGAGGTCGGTGGGCTCGCCGGTGGTCGCCTCCAGGGTGACGACCGGGGTCTCGTTCCCGGCGGCCGTGATCCTGTACATGCCCTCGCCCTGCGCCAGGCTGCCGCCCCGCACGTGCAGGCTGCCGTCGCCGGCCGGGGCGGCCGAGGTGAGGTGGTCGAGGAGCTTCACCGTCTCCTCGGTGGCGGGGTTGTACGCGGTGAGGGCGTACAGCGGGCTCGGGGCGCCGGCGGTGGAGGCGCCGGGGTCGCCGTACACCACCCAGCCGCCGACGAGGTCGACCCGGAGGCTGCCGGGCGCGTCCACGACCGGGATCTCCTGGACGGTGTCCGAGGCGCGGTCCAGGAGGAAGAGCGCGGGCACCTCGCCGTTGGTGCCGGTGCCGACGGTCCAGGCGACGTGCGTGGCGGAGACGGCGCCGATGGTGGCGCCCGCCGGGAGGTCGTGGATCCCGCCGATCGTGTCGGTGGCGAGGTTCAGCAGACCCCACTTCTTCACGCCGTCCACGGTGAACTGGACCAGGGCGTCGTCGGGGGTGCCGGGCGTGACGGCGATCGAGGTGGCCCCGGTCGGCAGGCCGGCGACGGGGACGGTGCCGCCCGCCTTGGTGTGCTTGCGCAGGTCCGGGCCGACGGTGGTGAACAGGGCGTCGGCGGCCGAGCCGACGTACACGGGGGAGCCGGTCAGCGGGTCGAGGGCGACTTCGAGGACCGACATGGTCGTCAGGTCCCGCAGCGTGACCTTGTAGTGCTCGACGAGGACCAGGTAGTCGTCGGTCCGCGTCGAGTGCAGGGAGGTGCGGGTGCCGTAGCCGGTCCCGGTGTCCTGTCCGTACCAGGCGAAGCGCTTCGTGGTGCTGCCCACGGTCTGGGTGAGGAAGCCCTTCACCCCGGCGTCGACCAGGAGCGAGTTCTTGGGGAAGGCGAACGGGGTCGCGGCGGTGTCCGCCGTGACGGTCGCCGGAGTCGAAGGGGCGGCCGTCGCGGGCACGGCCAGTGCGCCCGCACCGAGGGTCACGGCGAGAACGGTGGTGACGGCGGCGACGAGGCGCCGGTGGTTCGAGCGGGCGTGAGGCACGGTCGTTTTCCTCCCAGGCATTGGCGCACTGCGCGCCACACCCGGTCAGACAGGCGACCGACCGAAAAGTTGTACGTGCCGGGTGGCTGATTTTCGTACGGTGATCACCATGGCCGTACTCGAGCGTCTCCGCCCCGACCACGCACCCGCCCTGCTCGCCTTCGAGCGGGAGAACCGGGCCTTCTTCGCCGCGCGCGTGCCCGACCGGGGGGACGCGTACTTCGCGGCGTTCGACGCCCGGCACCGGGAGCTGATCGAGGCGCAGGAGGCGGGCGAGATCCACTTCCATGTGCTCGTCGCCGAGGGCGGGGAGATCGTCGGGCGGGTCAACCTCGTCGGCGTGGACGCCGCCGCGGGCAGCGCCGAGCTCGGCTACCGGCTCGCCGAGAAGGCGACCGGGCGGGGGCTCGCCACCCGGGGCGTGCGGGAGGTCTGCCGGCTGGCCGTGGAGGAGTACGGGCTCAGCCGGCTGACCGCCTTCGTGGCGCTGGGCAACGGCACGTCGAGCGCCGTGCTCGCCCGGGCCGGGTTCGGCGCCGTCGGCGGTGTGACGCTCGACGACGGCGAACCGGGCACCGCGTACGAACTGGACCTGACGACCGTCTAGGACGGTCTCGGCGGCAGTTTCGGGCGCGAGCGGTCCGGGAGGGACTCGTAGGCCGGGGGGCTCGCCGCCGGGGTCTCGGTGAGGAGCGCGAGGGCGACGTGGACCGCGTCGTCGAGCTGGGCGTGCCGGCCCTCGGCCCAGTCGAGGGGGGTGCGGAGGATCGCGAGGTCCGGTTCGACGCCGTGGTTCTCCAGGGACCAGCCGTACTCGGGGAACCAGGCCGCGTTCATCGGCACGGTGATCTGGGTGCCGTCGCCGAGCCGGTGGCGGCCGGTCATGCCGACGACCCCGCCCCAGGTGCGCTGTCCGACGACCGGGCCGAGGCCGAGGAGCTTGAACGCGGCGGTGATCATGTCGCCGTCGGAGGAGGTGGCCTCGTCGGCGAGGGCGACGACGGGGCCGCGCGGGGCGTTGGAGGCGTAACTGACCGGCTGGGCGTTGCGGGTGAGGTCCCAGCCGAGGATCTTGCGGGTCAGTTTCTCGATGACGAGTTCGCTGATGTTGCCGCCGGCGTTGCCGCGTACGTCGACGATGAGGGCCGGACGGGAGACCTCCATGCGCAGGTCGCGGTTGAACTGGGCCCAGCCGGAGCCGCCCAGGTCGGGGATGTGGAGGTAGCCGCACTTGCCGCCGCTGACCTCGCGGACCACCGCACGGCGTTTGGCGACCCAGTCCTGGTAGCGCAGCGGCCGTTCGTCGACGAGGGGGACGACGGCGACGCGGCGGGCGTGGCCCTCGCCCTCGGCGGGGGTGAAGGTGAGCTCGACGGTGGTGCCGCCGGTGCCGGAGAGCAGCGGGTACGGGCCGGTGACCGGGTCCACGGGCCGGCCGTCGACGTGGGTGAGGACGGCGCCCTCGCGGATGCCGGTGCCGGCGAGCGGGGAGCGGGCCTTGGAGTCGGAGGACTCGCCGGGGAGGATGCGTTTGACCGTCCATCCGGCTTCCCGGGGCACGAGGTTGACGCCGAGGAGGCCCATCGGCCGCTGGTAGTGCGGCGGTCCCTCGTTGCGGCGGGCGGGTGTGACGTACGCGTGCGAGGTGCCGAGCTCGCCCATGACCTCGCGGAGGAGGTCGGCGAACTCGTCGGGGGACGCGACCCGTTCGACGAGCGGCCGGTACTGGTCGAGGACGGCCGTCCAGTCGACCCCGCCCATGTCCGGTTCCCAGAAGTAGGCGCGGACGATCCGGCCGGCCTCGTCGAAGGCCTGTCGCCACTCGGCGCCCGGGTCGATCTCGTGCAGGATGCGCCGCAGGTCCAGATAGACGGTGGAGTCGCCGTCCCCGGACTCGGTGGCCGGTACGGCCCGCAGTTCGCCGTCGTCGGCGACGACGAGCCGGGTGCCGTCGCCGCTGACCGCGAACCAGTCGAGGTCCTTGGCGAGTTCGCTCTTGCGTGCCTTGGTGATGGAGAAGTGTTCCAGGGTGGGCTTGCCCGAGGTGTCGGCCGGGTTGGCGAAGGTCTCGCCGAGCGCGCCGGAGATGGGCCAGCGCAGCCAGACCAGGCCGCCGCCGCTGACCGGGTGCAGCGCCGAGTACTTGGAGGCGGCGACCGGGAAGGGGGTGACCCGGTCGGGGAGCCCCTCGATCTCGACGGTGACCGTGCCGTCGCCGGTCTCCGTGTCGTCGTCGGTGGGGTCGAGGCCGCCGGCCGCCGGGCGCCCGTCGGGGAGCAGCGCGAAGGGGGAGGGTGTGGCGGAGGAGAGCGGGACGAGGTAGGGGCGGCAGCCGAGCGGGAAGGACAGGTCGCCGGTGTGCACGTCGTACACCGGGTCGAAGCCGCGCCAGGAGAGGAAGGCGAGGTAGCGGCCGTCCCGGGTGAAGACGGGGTTCTCGTCCTCGAAGCGGCCGTTGGTGACGTCGACGACGGTGCGGGCGCCGGGGCCGGAGATCCGGGCCATCTTGATGGAGCGCAGGGAGCGGCCGATGCCGGGGTGGGACCAGGTCAGCCAGTCGCCGTCGGGGGAGAAGGCGAGGTCGCGGACGGGCCCGTTGACGGACCGGATCAGTTCGGTGACCTCGCCGTCGGAGTCCTCTGTGCCCGCGGCGGCAGCCGCATCTTCGGACGCAGTCAGGAGGAGGAGCCGGCCGTCGTGGGAGGCGATCGCGAGCCGCTCGCCGGCCGGGTCGGAGACCATTTCCTCGACCCGGCCGAGGTCGCCCGAGGCGAGCCTGCGGGGCGGCCGGTCGCCGCTGGCGCGCGGCAGATAGGCGACCTCGACGGCGTCCTCGCCCTCGGCGTCGGTGACGTACGCGACCTGGCCGCCGCTGCCGAGCATCTCGGGGAGCCGGACCCGGACGCCGGGGGTGTCGATGATGGTGCGGGCGGGGCCGTCGCGGTGCGTCAGCCAGTACAGGCTGCCGCGTACGGAGACGGCGGAGGCCCGGCCGGTCTCGTCGACGGAGACCGCGTCGACGTGGTGGGCGGCCGGCACCTGGTAGCAGCGGCGGCCGACGCGCTGGCCGCCGAGCCGTACCTCCAGCCGGCGGGGGCGGGAGTCGGCGGTGAGGGCGTCGACGATCCACAGGTCGCCGGCGCACTGGTAGACGATCCGGTGGCCGTCGCTGGAGGCGTGCCGGGCGTAGAAGTCGGCGTGGTCGGTGTGGCGGCGCAGGTCGGTGCCGTCGGGCAGACAGGAGTAGAGGTTGCCGATGCCCTCGTGGTCGGAGAGGAAGGCGATCCGCCCGCCGACGGCCATGGGGGCGTCGATGTGGCCGCCGAGGTCGGGGAGGAGTCGTTCCCCGTGGAGCCAGAGGCGGCCGGTGGCGCCGCCCAGGTAGCGCTTCCAGGAGGCCGGTTCGTGCGGCGGCTTCCCGGTGAGCAGGAGTGTGCGGCGCTCGCCCTCGTGCCCGGTGACGGCCGTGTCGTCGGTGACGCTTATGTCGGAGACGGGGCCCCAGGGCATGCGGAGGCCGGGGGAGCCGTCGGTGGGGACGGTGTAGGCCCAGGAGTAGTACGAGAAGGGCTGCCCGTGCGAGGAGACGGCGAGGATGTCGGAGCGGCCGTCCTTGTCGGGGGGCGTCCAGCCGCAGACCCGGGTGTCGGTGGAGCCCCAGTAGGTGAGGCGCCGGGCGGCGCCGCCGTCGATGGGGACGAGATGGATCTCGGGGTCGAGGCTGCGCCAGTTCGTGTAGGCGATGTGCCGCCCGTCCGGCGAGAAGCGCGGGTGTCCGACCCGCGTCCGGTCGACGGTGAGGCGCCAGGCCCGGCCGGGGCGATGGCCCTCGGGGACGAGCGGGGCGAGCCACAGGTCGTCCTCGGCGGCGAAGCACAGCAGGTCGTCGTGGAGGTGCGGAAAACGGAGATACGCGACGTCGTCACTCACCTGTTCATGCTTTCCGCGCGGAGGGGGTGAGGCAACTCGTACGTGTATGCGGGCGTCCTGTGGGGTGTGGCCCAGGACACGTACGAAACGGTTTCGTTTCGCTGAGGGGATGGGTATATCGTCTTGGTGTACGAAACCGTTTCGTTCGGATCGGAGACCGGCCATGGCACGCAGCAGACTCACTCCCGAGCGGGAGTCCGAGCTGTACGCGGCCGTGCTCGACCTCCTCCGCGAGGTCGGCTACGACGCCCTCACCATGGACGCCGTCGCCGCCCGCACCCACTCCAGCAAGGCCACCCTCTACCGCCAGTGGGGGAGCAAGCCCGAGCTGGTCGCCCGGGCGCTGCGCGCGAACAAGCCCGTCGACCTCAACGAGATCGACACCGGCTCGCTGCGCGGCGACATCGAGGCGATGCTCGACCGGACCGACGACTGCCAGATGGACAAGGACGCCGCGCTGATGCGGGGTCTCGCCCATGCCGTCCACACCAACCCCGAACTGCACCGGGCGCTGCGCGAGCTGCTCATCGAACCCGAGATGAACGGCCTCGACGAGGTGCTGCGCCGAGCGGTCCGCAGGGGCGAGATCCCCGCCGACAACCCGGCGCTGAAGCTCGTCCCGCACATGCTGATCGGTGCGTTCATCGCCCGCCCGCTGATCGACGATCGGCCGGTCGACCGCGCCTTCCTCAGCGCCTACTTCGACGCCGTGGTGCTCCCCTCACTCGGCGCCTGACCCCGCTCCACCCCTGCTCCACCTTCTCCACCTGACGACGAACCGCTCACGCCGTCGGGCCGGCTCCCCATGCCCTGTCCCGCCCCACACTGGGAGTACGCCCCCGTGGCCACGTTCCTCTACACATTGGGCCGCACCGCCTTCCGGCGCCGACGGCTCGTCGCCCTCCTCTGGGTGGCGCTCCTCGCGATCGCCGGCGTCGGTGCCGCCACCGCGCCCACCGCCACCTCCAGCTCCTTCTCGATCCCCGGCACCGAGGCCCAGCGCGCCTTCGACCTGCTCGAAGAGCGCTTCCCGGGCGCCGGAGCCGACGGGGCCACCGCCCGCGTCGTCTTCAAGGCCCCCGAGGGCGAGAAGATGACCGACCCGGCGCACAAGGCCGTCGTCGAGGAGACCGTCGCCGCGCTCAAGTCCGGCTCGGACCAGATCGTCCAGGTCACCGACCCGTACACCGCGCACGCCGTCTCGCAGAACGGCTCCACCGCCTACGTCTCGGTCTCCTACAAGGTCAACGCCATGGAGCTGACCGACGAGACGCGCGAGGCCCTCAAGGACACCGGGCACCACGCGCAGGGCAAGGGGCTGACCGTCGAGATCGGCGGCGACGCGCTCCAGACCATGCCCGAGCAGGGCGCGAGCGAGGCCATCGGCATCGTCCTCGCGGGCATCGTGCTCGTCATCACCTTCGGCTCGCTCGTCGCGGCCGGGCTCCCGCTGCTCACCGCCGTCATCGGCGTCGGCATCGGCGTCTCCTCGATCA
This sequence comes from Streptomyces sp. NPDC044003, assembly GCF_056435185.1. Lineage (NCBI taxonomy): Bacteria > Bacillati > Actinomycetota > Actinomycetes > Kitasatosporales > Streptomycetaceae > Streptomyces > Streptomyces sp. NPDC044003. The sequence continues at coordinate 88,459 of NZ_JBWKFA010000010.1, forward strand.
CCGCGCTCGCGAACGTCCTGGACCTCGGCACCACCACGTCCACGCTCGCGTCGATGATCGGCCTCGCCGTCGGCATCGACTACGCCCTCTTCATCGTCTCCCGCTACCGTGCGGAGCTCGCCGAGGGCCGCGAGAAGGAGGACGCCGCCGGGCGCGCGGTCGGCACCGCCGGCTCCGCCGTCGTCTTCGCCGGACTCACCGTCGTCATCGCCCTGGTCGGCCTGGCCGTCGTCAACATCCCGATGCTGACGAAGATGGGCTTCGCCGCCGCCGGCACGGTCGTGATCGCCGTCCTCATCGCGCTCACCCTCATCCCGGCCCTGCTCGGCTTCGCCGGCGACAAGGTCGTCAGCCGCAAGCAGCGCAAGGGCCTCGTGAAGGACGAGGGCAAGCCCAACGGCGGCACCCGCTGGGCCCGCTTCGTCATCCGCCGCCCGCTGATGGTGCTGATCGTCGGCGTCCTCGGCCTCGGCGCGATCGCCGTGCCCGCCGCCTCCCTGGAGATGGGCCTCCCGGACGACGGCGTGAAGCCGACCTCCACCTCCGAGCGCCGGGCGTACGACGCGCTGTCCGACGGCTTCGGCCCCGGCTTCAACGGCCCGCTGCTCGTCGTCGTGGACGGCGACAAGGCGACCGCCGACCGGACGGTCTCCACGATCAAGGGCCTCGACGGCTGGGCGGCGGTCACCCCGGCGACCCCGAACAAGGCCGGCGACGCCGCGATGATCACCGTGGTCCCGAAGGACCGGCCGTCCTCGACCGCCACCGAGGGCCTGGTGCACGACATCCGCGACGCCACGGGTGACGACGTCCTCGTCACCGGCGCCACCGCGATGAACATCGACTTCTCGCAGAAGATGAACGACGCGCTCGTGCCGTACCTGGCGCTCGTCGTCGGCCTCGCCTTCGTGCTCCTGACCCTGGTCTTCCGCTCGATCCTCGTCCCGCTGAAGGCGGCCCTCGGCTTCCTGCTCTCGGTGGTCGCGGCCCTCGGCGCGGTCGTCGCGGTCTTCCAGTGGGGCTGGCTCGGCAGCCTCTTCGGGGTCGAGCAGACCGGCCCGATCATGTCGATGATGCCGATCTTCATGGTGGGTGTCGTCTTCGGCCTGGCGATGGACTACGAGGTCTTCCTCGTCACCCGGATGCGCGAGGCGTACGTGCACGGCGAGCGTCCCGGCGAGGCGATCGTGACCGGCTTCCGGCACAGCGCCCGGGTGGTCACCGCCGCAGCGGTCATCATGATCGCGGTCTTCTCCGGCTTCATCGGCATGGACGACCAGATGGTCAAGATGATCGGCTTCGGCCTCGCGGCGGCGGTCCTCTTCGACGCCTTCGTGGTCCGCATGGCGATCGTCCCGGCCGTCCTCGCGCTGCTCGGCCGCAAGGCCTGGTGGCTGCCGAAGTGGCTGGACCGGGTCCTGCCGAACGTGGACGTGGAGGGCGAGGGCCTCGCCGGGTCCACCGGTGAGCCCGGCGCCGCGAAGCCGGACCTCGTGAAGGTCTGAGCTCCTCGCGCCTGAGTTCCGTACGCCGTCAGTGTGTCGTCATCGACGTACTGGCGGCGTACGTGTGCTTCAGGAAGCGGAGCAGCGCCGTGGTGTCGAACTGTACGACCGTCACCCCGTCGTCCCGGTGGAGCTCGACGACCGTCTGGACGCGGCCGCAGGGCCAGACGCCGATGTCGCCGCGGCGGGTCGGCGTGCGCATCCCCGTCTCCAGGAGGGCGCGCGGGAAGGACCACTCGACGGCGCCGGGGAAGACGAAGCGGACCGTCGCGGGGGAGAAGCCGGGGTCGTAGCGGAGGGCCACCGGGACGGGGCGGGAGAGGGGGGCGTCGCTGATGATCCGCCCCTTCGCATGGTCGTCGATTACGCGATCGTCTACGGCGGCCATGGGTGACTCCTCACCTTTGTCCTCTTCTCTACCAATGTCCCACGCCTTCCCGTCACCGGCGCGGCGCATGCGTGTGCGGCGGAAGGTGTGCGCGGGGTCACGTGCATCCGAGCGCCGCCGTCCTGTGACCGATGCGCTCTTGCAAGCTCTTTGCAGGAGCGCCTTATCATTCCGAACGTGCATGTACCTGACGGATTCATCAACGCCCCCGTATCGGCCGCCGCCGGTGTCGTCGCCGCCGGCGCCGTCGCCGTCGGCCTGCGCGGAGCCCGTAAGGAACTCGACGAGAGGACGGCCCCGCTCGCCGGCCTCGTCGCGGCCTTCATCTTCGCCGTCCAGATGCTGAACTTCCCGGTCGCCGCCGGGACCAGCGGACACCTCCTCGGCGGAGCGCTCGCCGCGATCCTCGTCGGGCCCTGGACCGGCGTCCTGTGCATCGCCGTCGTCCTGCTCATGCAGGGCATCCTCTTCGCCGACGGCGGCCTCACCGCCCTCGGCGTGAACATCACCGTCATGGGCGTCGTCACCGTCGTCGTGGCCTACGCCCTCTTCCGCGGCCTGGTCCTCGTCCTGCCGCGCACCCGCCGCTCGGTGACCCTCGCCTCCTTCGCCGCCGCGCTCGTCTCCGTACCGGCCGCGGCCGCCGTCTTCACGCTCATCTACGCGATCGGCGGCACCACCGACGTCCCCGTCTCCAAGGTCCTCACCGCCATGGTCGGCGTGCACGTCCTCATCGGCGTCGGCGAGGCCGTCATCACCATGCTGACCGTCGGCGCCGTCGTCGCCGTCCGCCCCGACCTGGTGTACGGCGCCCGCGGCCTGACCGCGCCGCTCAAGCTCCGCGTCGACGGCGAACTGGTCGACACCGTCCCCGCCTCGGCGCCGGTCACGGCCCGCTCCCCGAAGAAGCTGTGGATCGGCGGCGTGGTCACCGCCCTCGTCCTCGCCGGCTTCGTCTCCTTCTACGCCTCCGCCAGCCCCGACGGCCTGGAGAAGGTCGCCGCCGACCAGGGCATCGACAAGAACGTCGAGGAGCACGCCGCCGCGGACTCCCCGCTCGCCGACTACGGCGTCAAGGGCGTCGACGCCCCCCGCCTCTCCGGCGGCCTCGCCGGTGTCATCGGCGTCGGCGCGACCCTGGCCGCCGGCACCGGCGCCTTCTGGGTCGTCCGCCGCCGCAAGGCCGCCGCCGTGGAGGCCTGACATGGGAGCGGGGCACGCCCACAAGCTCTACCGGCACGGGCACTCGCCGGTCCACGAGCTGCCCCCGCACACCAAGCTCGCCGCCGTCCTCGGCTTCGTCGTGGTCGTCGTCTCGACGCCCCGCGAGGCCGTCTGGGCCTTCGCCCTCTACGCCGCGCTCCTCGCGGCCGTCGCCGCGCAGGCCCGGATCCCGGCCGGCTTCCTGCTCAAGCGGCTGCTCATCGAGATCCCGTTCGTCGCCTTCGCGCTGCTCATGCCCTTCGTGGTCCCCGGCGAGCAGACGGAGGTCCTCGGGGTCTCCCTGAGCGTCCCCGGCCTGTGGGGCGCCTGGAACGTCCTCGCCAAGGGCACCCTCGGCGTCGCCGCCTCCGTGCTCCTCGCCTCCACCACCGAACTGCGGGCCCTGATCCTCGGACTCCAGCGGCTCAAGCTGCCGCCGCTGCTCGTCCAGATCGCCTCGTTCATGATCCGGTACGGCGACGTCATCACCGACGAGATGCGCCGCATGTCCGTCGCCCGCCGCTCGCGCGGCTTCGAGGCGAAGGGCGTCCGCCACTGGGGCGTCCTCGCCAAGTCCGCGGGCGCGCTCTTCATCCGCTCGTACGAGCGCGGCGAACGCGTCCACCTCGCCATGGTCAGCCGCGGCTACAGCGGCACCATGCCGGTCATCGACGAGGTGACCGCCACCCGCGCCCAGTGGGCGTACGCCGCCGCGCTGCCGCTCACCGCACTCCTGATCTGCCTCCTGGGATGGACCCTATGACCGCCTCGCTGGAAGTGCGCGGCCTCGCGTACGCGTACCCCGACGGCCACCAGGCCCTCTTCGGCGTCGACCTGACCGTCGGGCGCGGCGAGCGCGTCGCCCTGCTCGGCCCCAACGGCGCCGGCAAGACCACCCTCGTCCTCCACCTCAACGGCATCCTCACCGGCGGCGCGGGCACCGTCACCGTCGCCGGGCTCCCGGTCGGCAAGAAGCACATGGCCGAGATCCGGCGGAAGGTCGGCATCGTCTTCCAGGACCCCGACGACCAGCTGTTCATGCCGACCGTCCGCGAGGACGTGGCCTTCGGCCCTGCGGCGGCCGGGATCCGGGGCGCCGAGCTGGAAGCCGTCGTCCTGCGCGCACTGGAGAGGGTCGGGATGGCGGAGTTCGCCGACCGGCCCCCGCACCACCTGTCCTTCGGGCAGCGCCGCCGGGTCGCCGTCGCGACCGTCCTCGCCATGGAGCCGGAGATCCTCGTCCTCGACGAGCCGTCCTCCAACCTGGACCCCGCCTCGCGCCGCGAGCTCGCCGACATCCTCCGCACCCTCGACGTCACCGTCCTGATGGTCACCCACGACCTGCCGTACGCCCTGGAACTCTGCCCCCGCTCGGTGATCCTCAGCGAGGGCGTGATCGCGGAGGACGGCCCGACCGCCGCGATCCTCTCGGACGAGGAGCTGATGGCCCGGCACCGCCTTGAGCTGCCGTTCGGCTTCGTCCCGAGTTCCGTGGCCTGACCTTGGTCCGACCGGCTGGATATGCCGGTGGGTCGTGCCGGGGTGCTCCGTGCGGCGGCGGAGCCGAGGTTATGAAGGGAATCGGATGACAGTTCGTCGTTCGATCCCCTTCATGGACATCACCCTCAGGAGTCGCATAATGCGCCCCACCAGAGCCGCCTGTCTCGGCGCGGCCACGCTGGTCACCCTTCTCACCTGCACTTCTGTCGCGGCCGGCGCCGCGACGGACACCGGTTCCGCCCAGACCACGGGCAAAGCCCGGGTCATCACCCTCACGGGCGTGGTGCAGGAGGTGCACCGCTTCCCCGTATCGACCACCCCCGGCGTCGTCTCGCAGGGCGATCGGGTCGTCGTCCGCTCGATCCTCTCCGACCTGGACGGCAACGAGGTCGGCGAGACCAACGGCACCTGCACCACCACCCGGGGCGGCAACGATGAAGCCGAGCAGTGCCTCGTGACCTACACCCTCGCGGACGGCCAGCTCGTCGTGGCGGGCATGTTCTACAACTACCTCGACCCGGACGCTTCCTTCGACAACGCGATCACCGGCGGCACCGGGAGGTACGACAAGGCTCGTGGCTCGGTCCACGCCGAGCTGCTGAATGGCGTGAGGACGTTCACGATCAACCTCGTCTGACGTCCCCCGACGTCCACCCGACCCCGGAATCCGACCGTTCCCCCTCGCGTTGCACCATGGGAGCCGGTCGTACGAAAGGAAGTGTGGGTCAGGTGGACGTCCAGGGCACGGTGGCGGCGGGCTGGGAGCCGGTCAGGGACGCGTTCCTGCGCAATTTCGAGCAGCGGGGCGAGCACGGCGCGGCCGTCGCCGTCCACCGGGACGGCGTGCAGGTCGTCGACCTGTGGGCGGGCATGAAGGATGTCGACGGCTCCGACCCGTGGACGGCGGACACCGCCCAGGTCGTCCGCTCGGCCACCAAGGGCGTCTCCGCCGCCGTCCCCCTGCTCCTGCACCAGCGCGGCCTGCTCGACCTGGACGCCCCCGTCGCCTCGTACTGGCCCGAGTTCAAGGCCCACGGCAAGGACCGGGTCACCGTACGGCAGCTCCTCGCGCACCGGGCCGGAGTGCCCGTCCTCGACCGGCCCCTCAGCCTCGCCGAAGCGGTCGACCTCCCGACGGCGACGGCCGCGATCGCCGCCCAGGCCCCCGTCTGGGAGCCCGGCACCGCCCACGGCTACCACGCCCACACCTTCAGCTGGCTGCTCTCCGGCCTCGTCCAGCGGGTCACCGGCCGCACCATCGGACGCTGGGTCGCCGAGGAGATCACCGGCCCCCTCGGCCTCGACCTGTGGATAGGCCTGCCCGAGGCCGAGGCCCACCGGGTCGGCCGGCTCGGCCCCGTCGAGGAGATCGACCCGCCCGGCAGCGGCGCCCTCAAGCTCCGCCCCAAGCGCTCCGTCACCGAGGCCTACCAGGACCCCGCCTCCCTCACCCGGCGCGCCTTCGGGGTCATCGACCCCAAGCCCGACGAGAACGACCCCGTCTACCGGGCCGCCGAACTGCCCGGCTCGGCGGGCGTCGCCACCGCCCGCGCCCTCGCCCGTTTCTACGCCGCCACCCTGGGCCCCGTCGACGGCGCCGAGCGCCTCCTCGCCCCCGCCACCCTGACCCTCGCCCGCACCGAGGAGTCCGCGGGCGCGGACAAGGTGCTGCTCGTCGGCACGCGCTTCGGCCTCGGCCACATGCTGCACGGCCCGGCCTGCCCGCTCCTCGGCCCCTCCTCCTTCGGCCACCCCGGCCGCGGCGGCTCCCTCGGCTTCGCCGACGCGGACGCCGGGATCGCCTTCGGGTACGTCACCAACGGCATGCGCAAGACGGTCACGGCCGACCCGCGCGCCCAGGCCCTGGTGCGCGCGGTGCGCTCGGTGACGGGCTGACCGGAGCAGTTCGTCAACTCCCGGGCGGCGACTTGACATTGTGAACGACCGCCGGGCCGTTCCCCGGCCAGCTGGCCGATACCGTGTGCCCGCTCCACCGATCGGTGGAGCGGGCACGGGGGTGCGTGGTGATCGAGATTCCGCTGCGGCGGTCCGGATACGGGACGGTCCGGACAGCCGACAGCCGGCTCTGGGAGACGTACGGCAGCATCGGGCTGCTCTCCTCGCGGCGCGGGTGTCGCGCTGCTCCGGCACATGGACAAAAGGCGTAGGGTCAACGCGCCGGAGAACCAAACCAGTTGAAAGCGGGAGGAACCGAATGACCACGGACGTCACGGGTGACACGTACGAGAAGCTGCTCGCCCTGCTCGACGAGCGCGGCGCGGCCTACCGGGTGATCGAGCACGCCCCCGAGGGCGCCACCGAGGCGGTCAGCGCGCTGCGCGGCCACACGCTCGACCGGGCGGCCAAGTGCATCATCGCCATGGTGAAGATCGGCAAGAAGGAGAAGCGCTTCGCGCTGGTCGTCGTACCGGGCGACCGGCGCATCGACCTCAATGCCGTGAAGGCGCTGTACGGCGGCACGTACGTCTCCTTCGCCTCCCCGGAGATCGCCGAGGAGCTCGCCGGCTCGCCGAGCGGCACGATCCTGCCGTTCGCCTTCGACGAGCGCCTCGAACTGATCGTGGACCCGGACCTGTTGGTCCACCCGGAGTTCTTCTTCAACGCCGCCCGCCTCGACCGCTCGCTGGCCCTGGCCACGGAGGACTACCGGACGATCGCCGAGCCGCGGGTGGAGCGGGTCTCCTCCTGACCGCGTCTCCTCCCGGCCCCGTCTCCTCCTGGCCCCGTCTCTCCCCGACCGCGTCTCAGGCCATGGACGGTGTGAGGGCGAGCACCATGCCCAGGCCGACGAGGACGGTCCCGATGACCTTGTTGAGGACGCTCTGCCGCTGCAACAGCCGGGTGCGCAGGGACTGGTTGGAGAAGAGCACCGCGGCGAGCGCGAACCAGACCAGGTGCGCGAGCGACATGAAGAGGCCGTAGCCGATCTGCTGGAAGAGCGGGGTGTCGGCGCTGACGACCTGGGTGTAGGTGCTCAGCACGAAGAGCATGGTCTTCGGGTTGAGCGCGTTCGTCAGGAATCCGGTGCGCAGCGCCCCCGCCTTCGAGAGGCCGGCGTCGCTCGACAGGTCGATGTCCACCTGGGCCTTGGTGACGAAGGTCTTGTACCCGATGTAGACCAGGTACGCGGCGCCGATCAGTTTCATCGCCGTGAAAAGCATCGGGGTCCGGGTCACCAGAAGTCCCACGCCCAGCATGGTGTAGGCGACGTGCACGAGAACGCCCAGGGAAATACCGACGGCGGCGAGAACGCCGGCGGTCCGCCCGTACAAATAGCTGTTCCGGACGGTCATCGCGAAGTCCGCGCCGGGGCTGATGACTGCCAGAATGGTGATGACCGCTACGGCGATTAGCTGACCCATTTTCCCGTCTTCTCACTCAGGTGGTAAACGGGCGCGGGGGGCGCCGTGGTGGCCGCCCCCCGCGCACCGGACACTTACGGCTTGTGACGGTAGGTGATCACGAGCACGTCGCGCGAGGCCGGGACGGCGGGATCGATCTGCTCGATGGGCGTGACGCCGTGGTGGACCCGCTCGTCGTTGACGAGCGCCACGTCGAGGACGTCGGTGAGGGAGAACTTCTCCATCGGCTGCTTGTCCAGGTTGAAGACGGTGCTCTCGCCGCCGGTGGCGTTCGAGCGGCCGATCATCGCCATCAGGACGAAGGTGACGCCGTCGCGGCGCCCCCGTGCTGCTGCGAAGCCATTGTTTCCCCCTGGGTCAAAAAGCAAATGGTCGGGGTGGATCGTGCTCTCGGCGGCGGACGGGTGTCAAAGAGTTTCGGCCCTGGCCGAATGGCCGCGAGTCCGCGTTCTCTGGCCATCTCTGGGTATTCGTCCGTGAATTCGATGAACGCTGTGTTGCGAAAAGGTTTCACGGGATGCTGGGATCTGCCCATGGATCTCACGAAACGCTTCGAGGGGTACGCGGTACTGGTCACGGGCGCGGCGCGCGGCATCGGCGCGGCCACCGCCCGGCGGCTCGCGGCGGAGGGCGCCCGGGTCCTCGTGACGGACATCGACGAGGCGGCGGCGAGGCGGACGGCGGAGGAACTCCCCGGGGCGTTGGCGGCGCGCTGCGACGTCGGCGACCAGGCGTCGGTGGACGAGGCCGTCGCGTACGCGGTGGCGACCTTCGGCCGCCTGGACGTCCTCGTGAACAACGCCCTGGCCCCCGTCGCCGCCGACCGGGACCGCTTCGAGGACGAACCCGACGAGGGCTGGACCGGCCAGCTGGACGTCACGCTGATGGGCGCCGTCCGCTGCTCACGGGCGGCGCTGCCGCACCTCGCGGCGGCCGGCGGGCGCGGGGCGATCGTGACGATCGGCTCGGTCAACGCGGAGGCGGACTTCGGCGGCCACGCGTACAGCGCGGCCAAGGCGGGCCTGGCGTCGCTGACCCGGACGCTGGCGGGCGACGCGGCGCCGCGCGGGGTCCGGGTCAACCAGATCAACCCGGGCACGATCGCGACGACGGCCTGGGCGGGCCGGGAGACCGACCTCTCGGCCCTCGCCGCCCGCGTCTACCCCCTGGGCCGCGTCGGCACCCCGGAGGACGTGGCGGCGGCGGTCGCCTTCCTGGCCTCCACGGACGCCTCCTGGATCACCGGCACGACCCTCCGCGTGGACGGCGGCCTCCTGGCGGTGAACACGCACTTCGCGGAGGTGCTGGCGGACGGCTGAGGCCTCCCGGGGGACGGCCCGTCACCCCGCGTGCAGCATCAGCCCGATGCCCACCACCATCAGACCCGCCGCCGCGACCCTCGGGGCGCCGAAGCGTTCCTTGAAGAACAGGGCGCCGATGGCCGCGCCCACGATGATGGAGGACTCGCGGAGGGCGGCGATCGGGGCCAGCGGGGCCTTGGTCTGGGCCCAGAGGACGAGTGCGTACGCCGCGACCGAGAGGGCCGCACCGAGCAGCCCCCGGGCCGCGTACGGGCGGAGCTGGGGGAGGAGGGCCCCGCGGCGGGCCCACAGGGCGTACGCCGGGATCGCGAGGCCCTCCAGGATCATCAGCCACCCGATGTAGCCCAGCGGGGTGCCGGAGGCGCGGACGCCGACGCCGTCGACGACCGTGTACAGGGCGATCGACAGACCCGTCGCGCCCGCCGCGAGCAGCGCCGGCCAGTGCGGGCGGGCGTCCTTGCCCCGGATGCCCCACAGCGCCAGGCCCGTCAGGCCCGCGCAGGCCACCGCCACCCCGAGCAACTGCCAGCCGCCCGGCACCTCGTGGAGGAAGACCGCCGCGATGACGGTCACGACGAGCGGGGCCGTACCGCGCGCGATCGGGTACATCTGGCCGAAGTCCCCGAGCGTGAACGACCGCATCAGCAGGGCGTAGTAGCCGATGTGCAGCAGCGCCGACGCGATCAGGTACGGCCACGCCCCCGCCGCCGGCAGCGGCACGAAGCAGGCCACGACCATGCCGATCAGCGCCCCGCCGCCGGAGATCAGCGTGAAGGAGAGGAGCTGGTCCTTGATGTGGTGCGCGATCGCGTTCCAGCCGGCGTGCGTGACGGCCGCGACGAGGACCGCGAGCGTGACGAGCGGGGTCACTCGGCGGGCTCGCGGACGTCCACGAGTGTGCCGCCGGCCAGCGTGACCAGCGTCTTCGGGTCCATCGCGAAGACCGTGTACGGGGTGCCCGCCGCCGCCCACACCGCGGCGTGGTCGAGGATGCCGCGGTCGGCGAGGACCCGCGTCCGGGTGCGGTGCCCGAACGGCGGCACGCCCCCGATCGCGTACCCCGTCGTCTCCCGGACCACCTTCGCGTCCGCCCGGGTCACCTTCCCGGCGCCCAGCTCCTGACGTACCCGCTCGACGTCCACCCGCGACGCGCCGTCCATCAGGACGAGGACCGGCACCCCGTCGGCCGCGAAGATCAGCGACTTCACGATCTCGCCGACCGCGCAGCCGATGGCCTCGGCGGCCTGCTGGGCGGTGCGGGTCTCGTCCGGGAAACGGCGGATCTCGACGTCGAGACCCAAGTCCCGGAGCGCGGCGGCGAACTGGGGGTGCGCATCGGCGTGTGTCGTCATGCCCCGCACGCTAGCGGTCCGTGTACGGGGCACGCGACCGGGTTCCGGGCCTGTCCGCGCCCCCGGTCACCCCGCCTTCAGGACCCGCGCCACCACCGGGCCCGCCGCGTCGCCGCCGTGGCCGCCGGCCTGGACGACGGCCGCCGCCGCGAGGTCGCCGGAGTAGCCGGTGAACCAGCTGTTGGAGGTGGACTGGCCGTCGAGCTCGGCGGAGCCGGTCTTCGCGCCCTTCGGGGAGGGGACCCCGGCCATCGCGTTCGTCGCGGTGCCCTGCGACGTCGTCGCCGCGGCCTTCATCATCCGGCGCAGCCCCGTGGCGACCTCGCCGGGGAGCGGCTCCGCCTTGGCGAACTCGCGGTCGTCGAGGTCCCGCGCCACCAGGTACGGCTGGAGGAACCGGCCGTTCTTCGCGGTCGCGGAGAGCGAGGCGACGTTCAGGGCGCTCATCGTGATCTTGCCCTGGCCGATGTACGAGGCGGGCGTCTCGCTCCCGGCCGACTCGGGGACGGAACCGTCCCAGGCCCCGACCCCGATGTTCCACTCCTCGCCGATGCCGAACCAGCGGCGTGCGGTCGTGCCGAGGGCGGTGTCCGCGACGTTCTTGTCGCTGAGCTTGGTGATCGCCTTGATGAAGGCGGTGTTGCAGGAGCGGCTGAACGCGTCGGTGAGGGTGCCGTCGGCGATGCTGAACCGGTCGAGGTTCTGGAAGGTCCTGCTCCGCGACACGACGTCGGGCGGACACTCGACCTTGGTGGTGGGGGTGGCCAGACCGTGCTCCATCATCATCGCCGCCGTGACGATCTTCATCGTGGAGCCGGGGGCCTGCTGGCCCTGGAGCGCGGTGTTGAACTCGGTGGCCGGGCTGTTGGCGACCGCCCGTATCGCCCCCGTGGACGGCTCGATCGCGGCGACCGAGGCGCGGGCGTACTGCTTGACGGCCTTCTCGGCCGCCGCCTGGACGTCCGCGTCGATGGTGGTCCTCAGGGTGCCGGGCTTCCCCTTCCGCAGGACGAGGAGGGGGGTGTCGGCGACGCCCTCGCTCCCCGAGTCGATCCAGGTCTCGACACCGGGGGTGCCGTCGACCTTCGACCCGTACCGCTTGCGGAGTTCGGCCAGGACCGGCCCGAGCGAGGGGTACTTCGCCGCCGTCAGCTCCACGCCGTCCTGGTCGACGGCCTTCACCTCGGCGGTCTTCGCGACGCCCGTCCGCAGGGTGCCGGCCGCGGTCAGCTTCGGATGCAGCACCGCCGGCTGCCACTTCACGAGCGGGCGGCCGGTGGTCTGCCCGCGCAGCACGGTCAGTTCGGAGGCGTACGACCAGTCCTTGGACACGCCCTCGTACGTGACGGTCGCCCGTACCGTGAACGGCACCGTCGCCCCGACGGCCGCCCCCGGCGTGATGACGGCCTTCGAGACCTTCGCCCCCTCCCGGTAGCCCGCGACCGCGGTCCCCGCCGAGACCGGATCGTTCGTCAGCTGGGCCGCCCGGTCCGACTCCCCGGCGGCCCAGGCGGCCAGGAAGTCCTTCGCGGTGGCCGTGACCTCGTCGGGGGTGACGGGCCCCGTTCTCGGCGCGGACTCGGAACGGCTCTCCACGCCCGAGCCGCCGCCGGTGATCCCGTTCCAGAGGTTGTACCCCCCGTACCCGACCCCGCTCGCCACGACGAGGAACACGCCCCCGACGATCGAGACCTTGACTCCACTGCGCATGACTGCGCCTCCCCTCCCCAGGTGGACCGACGAGTCAAGCAGTCACGGAGAGCATGTGTCGAGCAACTTTCGCCATATCCGTCACTCCCGCCACAGACGAAGGAGGGCGCGACCACCGGTCGCGCCCTCCTCGTGCAATTCCCCCGCTACACCCAGGTGTCGAGCCACATACGCGCCCGCCACTGGTCCATCGGAATCGGGGTCCCGGTGTAGATGGGCCAGAAGTAGATGAAATTCCAGACGATGAGCAGGACCAGGCAGCCCGCCGCCACCGCGCCGAAAGTGCGGCGTCTTTCCGAGGAGCCTCGGGGGCCGATGATCGCGCCCAGCATCATGGTCACCGCCAGGCACAGGAAAGGCACGAAGACGACCGCGTAGAAAAGGAAGATGGTGCGTTCCTGGTAGAGGAACCAGGGGAGCCAGCCGGCCGCGACGCCACAGGCGATCGCGCCCGCGCGCCAGTCGCGGCGGAAGGCCCAGCGCCACAGGACGTAGAGGATCGCGAAGTAGGCGGCCCACCAGAGGAGCGGGGTGCCGAGGGCCAGGACCTCCTGGGCGCACTTCTCCTTCGCCGTGACCGGGCAGCCGGCCGTGCCGGGGGCCGGGGACTCGTAGAAGTACGAGACGGGGCGGCCGAGGACGATCCACGACCAGGGGTTCGACTGGTAGGTGTGCGGCGAGGTCAGGCCGACGTGGAAGGTGTACACCTCGGACTCGTAGTGCCAGAGGCTGCGCAGCCAGTCCGGGAGCCAGCCCCAGGTGCCGCCGCCGACCGCCTTGTCGTGGTCCTCGGCCCAGTGGCGGAAGTAGCCCTTGTCGGTGACCAGCCAGCCGGTCCACGTCGCCAGGTACGTCCCGATCGCCACCGGCACCACCGACACGAACGCCGGGACCAGGTCCTTCTTGATCACGGCGGCGTACGGGCGGACCGCGCCCGAGGTGCGCCGGGCGCCCACGTCCCACAGCACCGTCAGCAGACCGAAGGCGACCATCACGTACAGGCCGTTCCACTTGGTCGCCGCCGCGAGGCCGAGGGACACGCCGGCCGCGATCCGCCACGGCCGCCAGCCCAGGCGCAGGGTCTCCGCGATCTCCGCGTCCGGCCGCAGGACCCCCTCCTCGTCCTCGGGGAGCGCGGCCGCGAGCCGCTTCCTCGTCCGGTCCCGGTCCAGGACCAGGCAGCCGAAGGCGGCCAGCACGAAGAACATCAGCACCTGGTCGAGCAGCGCGGTGCGGCTCATCACGAAGTGCAGTCCGTCGACGGCGAGCAGCAGGCCCGCCAGACAGCCCAGGAACGTCGAGCGGAACAGGCGGCGGCCGATCCGGCACAGCATCAGCACCGACAGCGTGCCGAGGAGCGCGACCATGAAGCGCCAGCCGAAGGGCTCGAAGCCGAAGAGCTTCTCGCCGACGCCGATCACCCATTTGCCCATCGGCGGGTGCACGACATAGCCCGGGTCGGTCGGGATCAGGACCGAGCCGGGGTCGGTGAGGATCGTCTTGTCGATGTCCTTCGGCCAGGCGCCCTCGTACCCCTGGTTGATCAGGGCCCAGGAGTCCTTGGCGTAGTACGTCTCGTCGAATATCACCGCGTGCGGCTTGCCCAGGTTCCAGAACCGCAGCAGGCCCGCGACCGCCGTGACCAGGAGCGGACCGCCCCAGGCCATCAGCCGCCACAGCCGGTCGGCGCCGCCGGGGCCGATGCCGAGCAGCGACCACGTCCGCTCGGACGGCCGGGTGTACGAGGGGACGAGCCGCTCGCGCAGCCCGATCGGCGCGGCGTCCGGGCCGGGCGGCGTGTAGCCGAAGCGCCGCAGCCTCTGCTGCCAGGAAGAGGGCTCTGCCACGGGCGCCGCCATGGGGTGCTGGCCCTCCAGGGCCTCGGGTGCGGTACTGGTCACCGCGCCATCGTAGGGACTGTGCCTGTGCGAGTCGCCTGTCCGGGCTGGGAGGATGTCCCGTGTGACAGGAACGCTGGTACTCGCAGGGACCCCCATCGGTGACATCGCGGACGCCCCGCCCCGCCTCGCCGCCGAACTGGAGAGCGCGGACATCGTGGCCGCCGAGGACACCCGGAGGCTGCGCGGCCTCACCCGGGCGCTCGGCATCCACACCACGGGCCGGGTCGTCTCGTACTTCGAGGGCAACGAGTCCGCCCGTACGCCCGAACTGGTCGAGGCGCTGGTCGGCGGGGCGCGGGTGCTGCTCGTGACCGACGCGGGCATGCCGTCCGTCTCGGACCCCGGCTACCGGCTGGTCGCCGCCGCCGTCGAGCAGGACATCAAGGTGACGGCCGTCCCCGGCCCGTCCGCCGTGCTCACCGCGCTCGCCCTCTCCGGTCTCCCCGTGGACCGCTTCTGCTTCGAGGGCTTCCTGCCGAGGAAGGCCGGCGAGCGCCTTGGCCGCCTCCGCGAGGTCGCGGACGAGCGGCGGACCCTCGTCTACTTCGAGGCCCCGCACCGGCTCGACGACACCCTCGCCGCGATGGCCGAGGTCTTCGGCGGCGAGCGCCGGGCCGCCGTCTGCCGCGAGCTGACCAAGACGTACGAGGAGGTCAAGCGCGGCCCGCTGGCCGAGCTGGCCGCCTGGGCCGCCGAGGGCGTACGCGGCGAGATCACCGTCGTCGTCGAGGGTGCCCCGGAGACCGGCCCCGCCGAGCTCGACGCGGAGGAGCTGGTGCGCAGGGTGCGGGTGCGCGAGGAGGCGGGGGAGCGCCGCAAGGAGGCGATCGCCGCCGTCGCCGCGGAGGCGGGACTTCCCAAGCGGGAGGTGTTCGATGCCGTGGTCGCGGCAAAGAACGCGGCTGCGTCGGGCCCCGGAATCGGTAAAGGACTAATCTAAAAAGCAAAGCCGAACCCGGCGCCGGGACTCTTCCTAGGGCGCTTGGCAAGGGAACGCCAAAGAGCCTTCCATGGTTCGTCCCCCGCTGATGCGCTCCGGCCCGAAAAGGCGTCCACTGATCAGTGGAGAGGAGCTGGCATGAGCGAGATCACCGGCACCGGCATATCCGTCGCCCATGAGGCGTACGCCTTCGCCTGCATGCGCTGTGGATACGGCTGGGAGCAGGCGTACGACATCGAGCACCACGTCGACGCCGCCGGCCAGGAATTCGTCGTCTACAAGGCCGCTGGAGAGCGGGTTCCGTCCCCGCTGTCCAGCCCCACCTGCATGAACTGCGGCGGGCACGTCGTCCGCATCATGCGGGCGGGGCAGGTGTCGTCGGTCATCGACCTGATCGCCGCGACCGAGAAGCACCACCAGGGGGCGCGGGCGACGAAGCCCGTCTCACCGGCCGGACCCATCGGCCAGGAGCTGACCGAGGACGACGTCCCCGAGAAGCCGCCGGTGCCGCATCACTGGCACCTGTCGGACCTCTTCCACCCCTTCAGACGTCACCAGTAGTCCACGCCCGACCCCGCGCGCCGGCACTCATGGCCCTCGTACGATCGGGGCCATGAGTGCCAAGGACGCCCCGCCCCCGCTGCCCGAACCCCTCCTCGTGGAGGTCGCGGACTCGCACACCCACATGGACCTGCAGTCCGGGACCGTCGAGGAGGCCCTCGTCAAGGCCGCCGCCGTCGGCGTGACCACGGTCGTCCAGGTCGGCTGCGACGTGAAGGGCTCGCAGTGGGCCGCCGAGACGGCCGCCGCCCACGAGAACGTGCACGCCGCCGTCGCGCTGCACCCCAACGAGGCCCCCAGGATCGTCCTCGGGGACCCCGACGGCTGGTCCCGCCAGGGCGCCCGGCAGGGCGGCGGCGACGCGGCCCTCGACGACGCCCTCACCGAGATCGACCGGCTCGCGGCCCTGCCGTACGTCCGCGGCGTCGGCGAGACCGGCCTCGACTTCTTCCGTACGGGACCCGAGGGCATCGCCGCGCAGGAGCGTTCCTTCCGCGCCCACATCGAGATCGCCAAGCGGCACGGCAAGGCGCTCGTCATCCACGACCGGGAGGCCCACGCCGACGTGCTGCGCGTCCTGGACGAGGAGGGCGCCCCCGAGCGGACCGTCTTCCACTGCTACTCCGGCGACGCCGCCATGGCCGAGATCTGCGCCGCCAAGGGCTACTACATGTCCTTCGCCGGCAACGTCACCTTCAAGAACGCCCAGCCGCTGCGGGACGCGCTCGCGATCGCCCCCCTGGAGCTGGTCCTCGTCGAGACCGACGCCCCCTTCCTCACCCCGGCGCCCTTCCGGGGCCGCCCGAACGCCCCGTACCTGATCCCGGTCACCGTCCGGGCCATGGCCGAGGTCCGCGGGATCGGGGAGAACGAGCTGGCCGAGGCGATCGCCGTGAACACGGCCCGCGCCTTCGACTACTGAGCCGACCGCCGAGCCGGCCACCGCGCATTACCGATCCATAACGGTTACGTGTCGTAGTCGGGTCGTTCGGGAGAGTGACGGCGGCCGGGACTAGGGTCCCGGCCTCGTGAGTACTTCCCAGGGCAGTCACCGAGCCGGGCGGCGGGGCGCGGCCGCGACCCTGCCCGTGCACGAGCAGCCGACGCAGGCGGCGCCCCTCGTGGTGCCAAGCGTTGTGCCCGCCCCCGCCCCCGCCCCCGCCCCCGCCCCCGCCGCCGTCCCCGGTCAGGGCTCCCGCGGCGGCGGCCGACGGGCCGCCCGCCGCCGCAAGACATCCGGCGGTACGGGCGAGGGCCTGCGGAAACTCGTCCCGCAGGCCCTCGTCGTCGCCTTCCTCGCCGGCGGCACCAGCGCCTTCGTCGCCGACGACAAGGCCGTCGAGCTCACCGTCGACGGCACCCCCCGCACCCTCCACACCTTCGCCGACGACGTGCGGGAACTCCTCGCCGACGAGGGCGTCGCCGTCGGCGAGCACGACATCGTCGCCCCCGCCCCCGGCGAGGCCCTGGCCAGCGGCGACGAGATCGTCGTCCGGTACGGGCGGCCGGTCGCCCTCACCCTCGACGGGCAGCGCCGCCAGGTCTGGACGACCGCCGGGACCGTCGAGGGGGCGCTGCGCCAGCTCGGCGTCCGCGCCGAGGGCGCCTACCTCTCGGCCTCCCGCGGGGCCACGATCTCCCGCCAGGGCCTCGCCCTCGACGTCCGCACCGAGCGGGCCGTCACCTTCCTGGCCGACGGGCGCGAGCGGACAGTCCGTACGAACGCCGCCACCGTCCGGGAGGCCCTCGCCGAGGCCGGGATCACGCTCTCCGGGCAGGACACCACCTCCGTCCCGGCCGGCTCCTTCCCCCGCGACGGCCAGACCGTGAACGTGCTGCGGATCACCGGCTCCCGGCAGGTGCGGGAGGAGTCCGTCCCGTACGCCGTCGAGCAGGTCCGCGACCCCGAGCTGTTCGCCGGCACCGAGGTCGTCGAACGGCAGGGCGTCCCGGGCGTCCGCCGCGTCACGTACAGCCTGCGCACGGTCAACGGCGTCAGTCAGCGGCCCCGCAGGACCGGCGAGGAGATCGTCCGCGAGCCCGTCAGCCGCAAGGTGCGGATCGGCACCCGGCCGCTGCCCACCTCCGTCGCCGGCGCCGACGGCCTGGACTGGGGCGCGCTCGCCGCCTGCGAGTCCGGCGGCCGCCCGAACGCGGTCGACCCCTCGGGGACGTACGGCGGGCTCTACCAGTTCGACCCCGGCACCTGGCAGGCCCTCGGCGGCAGCGGCACCGCCCAGAACGCGTCCGCCGCCGAGCAGACCTTCCGCGCGAAGAAGCTGTACGTGCAGCGGGGGGCGAGCCCGTGGCCCCACTGCGGGCGGCGGCTGTACAGCTGAGCACGCGGGCGGGCGGGGCGGGGCCGGACCGGTGAGCACGCGGGGTCGGCGGGGTGGGGCCGGACCGGTGAGTACGCGGGGTCGGCGAGGCGGGACCGGACCGGTGAGGACGCGGGGCTGGCTGCGGCGGGGCGGGAGCGGTGAGCACACGGGCCGGCGGGGCGGGGCCGGACCGGTGAGCCGTAGGTCGGCCCCACCCGGGCCCCGTACGCTGTACCGGTGAGCACCACCACCGGCCCCGAAAGCCCCGACGCCCTCCTCGGCCCCGCCGACATCCGTGAGCTGGCCGCCGCCCTCGGCGTGCGCCCCACGAAGCAGAAGGGCCAGAACTTCGTCATCGACGCCAACACCGTCCGGCGGATCGTCCGCACGGCCGAGGTGCGGCCCGAGGACGTGGTCGTGGAGGTGGGGCCCGGACTCGGCTCCCTCACCCTGGCCCTCCTGGAGGCTGCGGACCGCGTGACGGCCGTCGAGATCGACGACATCCTCGCCGCCGCCCTCCCGGCCACCATCGCCGCCCGCATGCCGCAGAAGAAGGACCGCTTCGCGCTCGTCCACTCCGACGCGATGCACGTCGAGGAGCTCCCGGGCCCGCCGCCGACCGCGCTCGTCGCGAACCTGCCGTACAACGTGGCCGTGCCCGTCCTGCTCCACATGCTGGAGCGGTTCCCGACCATCGAGCGGACCCTCGTCATGGTCCAGGCCGAGGTCGCCGACCGGCTCGCCGCGAAGCCCGGGAACAAGGTGTACGGAGTCCCCTCCGTCAAGGCCAACTGGTACGCCGAGGTCAAGCGCGCCGGCGCCATCGGCCGCAACGTCTTCTGGCCCGCGCCGAACGTCGACTCCGGCCTGGTCTCCCTCGTCCGCCGCACCGAACCGCTCGCGACCACCGCCACCCGGCAGGAGGTCTTCGCGGTCGTCGACGCGGCCTTCGCACAGCGCCGCAAGACCCTGCGCGCGGCCCTCGCGAACTGGGCGGGCTCGCCGGCCGCCGCCGAGGAGGCCCTGGTGAAGGCCGGGATCTCGCCGCAGGCGCGGGGCGAGTCGCTGACGGTGGAGGAGTTCGCGCGGATCGCGGAGGCGAAGCAGCAGTGAGCGTGACCGTACGTGTCCCCGCCAAGGTCAATGTGCAGCTCGCGGTCGGCGCGGCCCGCCCCGACGGCTTCCACGACCTGGCGAACGTCTTCCTCGCCGTCTCCCTGTACGACGAGGTGACCGCCACCCCCGCCGAGGCGCTGACGATCACCTGCGAGGGCCCGGACGCCGACAAGGTGCCGCTGGACCGCAGCAACCTCGCCGCGCGCGCCGCCGAGCTGCTCGCCGCCCGGCACGGCGTCTCCCCGGACGTGCACCTGCACATCAAGAAGGACATCCCGGTCGCCGGCGGCATGGCGGGCGGCAGCGCGGACGGCGCGGGCGCGCTGCTCGCCTGTGATGCGCTCTGGGGCCTTGACACGCCCCGCGAGGTACTCCTGGAGATCTGCGCCGAGCTCGGCTCGGACGTGCCGTTCAGCCTGGTCGGCGGGGCGGCGCTCGGCACCGGGCGGGGCGAGAAGCTGACGGAGCTGCCGGTCGGGGGCACCTTCCACTGGGTGTTCGCCGTCGCCGACGGCGGGCTTTCCACCCCGGCGGTGTACGGCGAGTTCGACCGTCTCGCCGAGGGCGTCGAGGTCCCCGAGCCCGCCGCCTCAGCGGCGCTCCTGGAGGCCCTGGCGACCGGCGACACCACCGCCCTCGCCACCACCCTCGCCAACGACCTCCAGGCACCGGCGCTCTCCCTGCGCCCCTCGCTCGCCGCGACCCTGACGGCCGGCACCGAGGCGGGTGCGCTCGCGGCCCTGGTCTCCGGCTCGGGCCCGACGACGGCGTTCCTGGTGAAGGACGCGGAGACGGCGGCCGCGGTCGCCGCCGCCCTCACCGCATCCGGCACCTGCCGCACGGCCCGCGTGGCGACGTCACCGGCGCCGGGCGCGGTCGTCCTGGGCTAGGGGCGGACGGGACCTAGAGCTTGTTCCTGGAGATACGGGCCAGGAGGAGGTTCGGGTCCGGGGTCTCGGTGGTGTCGAAGTAGGCCGCGCTGGGGACGTAGACGGTCTTGGCGCGGACCGCCACCGAGGTCGGGCTGTCGAGGCCGTCCGTGCCGGTGAGGACGGTCTTGTGGGTGCCGTCGGGGCGGACGAGTTCGAGCTTGTTCTCCGTGACCCGCGCGGCCAGGACCGTGTCGCCGTGCCCGGTGAAGGCGAAGTCGTCGATCCCGCCGATTCCGGTCGCCCTGGTCTGGATCGGGCCCGCGGTCCGGTCCTTCTTGAACGGGATGCGGAGCAGGGTGCTCTGCGCGGAGTTGGACACCCAGACGGCACCGTCGTGGACCTTCAGGCCGTTGGCGCCGTAGGGGATCTCCTCGGACGGCTGGAGCTTGGCTCCGGTGGCCCAGAGCGTCGCCTCCACCTCCGTGTCCCCGTTCGGCACCGGCGCGCTCCACACGACGCCGCGTGCCGAGTCGGCGGTGTACAGGGTGCCGCACTTCTCGTCGAGGGCGAGGCCGTTCGGGAAGCCGTCGACGGGCACCTTCACGACCCGCTGGGGCGCGCTGCCGTCGGGGCGGATGCGCCAGATGCCGTTCTCCTCGTCGGTGCCGGTGACGTAGTTGACGTACAGGGTGCCGTCGTGGGCGCGGGCGAGGCCCGTGACCAGGGCCCCCGGCGGGTCGGTCACCGTGGGGAGGACCGCGAGGTCCGTCGGCCCGGACCCGTCCCTGCCGACCCGCACCACCTTGTGGGCGAAGGCGAAGGTCATGACCGCCGAGCCGTCGGGTTCGAGGGCGATGTTCTCCGGGGTCTCCCCGGCGTCGAAGTCGAAGTGGGCGACGATCCGGGGATCGGACACGGTCGGATCGGCGGCCGACGCGGGGCCTGTGGCGAGCACGGTGAGGGCGGCGGTGGCGACGGCGACGGCGGCCAGACGCGGGCGTCTCGACATGGGCTTCTCCTGTGGGGGTGCGGGTGACCTGAGGAGAGGCTCGCGGTTCGCCGGCCGGGGAGCACGGCAGCCGTGGCCGGGAGGTCGCCCACGTGGCCGACGCCATGGGGCCGGTTGGCAGCGCGCGGCGCGGCGGGGGAGCGGCGCCCGCACCGGGTGGCGGCGGGCGCCCGGGGCGGTCCGTGCGGCGACGTACCCTTGAACGTCGATCGATCCCCCGTACAGGAGTGAACGTGGCCGTCAACCTGGTCAATGTCGAGGCCGTCAGCAAGGTGTACGGCACCCGTGCCCTGCTCGACGGGGTCTCGCTCGGCGTCTCCGAAGGGGACCGGATCGGGGTCGTCGGACGCAACGGCGACGGCAAGACCACCCTCATCCGGATGCTCGCCAAGCTGGAGGAGGCCGACACCGGCCGCGTCACCCACAGCGGCGGGCTCCGCCTCGGGGTGCTCACCCAGCACGACTCCCTCGACCCGAAGGCCACCATCCGGCACGAGGTCATCGGCGTCATGGCCGACCACGAGTGGGCGGGCAGCGCCAAGATCCGCGACGTGCTCACCGGCCTCTTCGGCGGGCTCGACCTGCCCGGCTTCGAGCAGGGCCTCGACACGATCATCGGCCCGCTCTCCGGCGGCGAGCGGCGGCGCATCGCGCTCGCCAAGCTGCTCATCGAGGACCAGGACCTGATCGTCCTCGACGAGCCCACCAACCACCTCGACGTCGAGGGCATCGCCTGGCTCGCCAAGCACCTCCAGGAGCGCCGCTCGGCGCTCGTCTGCGTCACCCACGACCGCTGGTTCCTCGACCAGGTCTGCACCCGCATGTGGGACGTGCAGCGCGGTGACGTCCACGAGTACGAGGGCGGCTACTCCGACTACGTCTTCGCCCGGGCCGAGCGGGAGCGGATCGCCGCCACGGAGGAGGTCAAGCGGCAGAACCTGATGCGCAAGGAGCTGGCCTGGCTGCGGCGCGGCGCCCCCGCCCGTACCTCCAAGCCGCGCTACCGCATCGAGGCCGCGAACGAGCTGATCGCCGATGTGCCGCCGCCGCGCGACACGTCCGAGCTGATGAAGTTCGCCAACGCCCGCCTCGGCAAGACGGTCTTCGACCTGGAGGACGTGAGCATCACCGCCGGCCCCAAGGAGCTGCTCAAGCACCTCACCTGGCAGCTCGGCCCCGGCGACCGCATCGGCCTCGTCGGCGTCAACGGCGCGGGCAAGACCTCACTCCTGCGGGCGCTCGCGGAGGCGGCCGTCAGCCAGGGCGAGCAGCAGCCCGCCGCCGGGAAGATCGTCGTCGGCAAGACCGTCCGGCTCGCCTACCTCTCGCAGGACGTCACCGAACTCCCCGCCACGCTGCGCGTCCTGGAGGCCGTGCAGCAGATCCGCGACCGCGTCGACCTCGGCAAGGGCCGCGAGATGACCGCCGGTCAGCTGTGCGAGCAGTTCGGCTTCTCCAAGGAGAAGCAGTGGACGCCCGTCGGCGACCTCTCCGGTGGTGAGCGCCGCCGCCTCCAGCTGCTCCGTCTCCTGATGGACGAGCCGAACGTCCTCTTCCTCGACGAGCCCACCAACGACCTCGACATCGAGACCCTGACCCAGCTGGAGGACCTCCTCGACGGCTGGCCGGGCTCCATGGTCGTCATCTCCCACGACCGGTTCTTCATCGAGCGCACCACGGACCGGACGTTCGCGCTGCTCGGCGACAGGACCCTGCGGATGCTGCCGCGCGGCATCGACGAGTACCTGGAGCGGCGTCAGAAGATGATCGAGGCGTCGGTCCCGGCGCCCGCAGCCGCGCCCGCGCAGCAGAAGCCCGGCGTCTCCGCCGCGGACGCCCGCGCCGCGAAGAAGGAGCTGCAGAAGGTCGAGCGTCAGCTCGACAAGCTCTCCGACAAGGAGGCGAAGCTGCACACGCAGATCGCCGACAACGCCACCGATTTCGAGAAGGTGGCGAAGCTCGACGCGGAGCTCCGGGAACTCGCGGGGGAGCGCGAGGAATTGGAGATGCGCTGGCTGGAGCTGGCCGAGGACGCGTAGGCGTCGTTCGCGTCCGCGACGCATAACGAGGGCATTACAGGCCGGTCCTCCCTTGGGTACAAGGGGCGGACCGGTCGCTTTTGCGTCAGCGCGTGAGTGGTAGAAAGAAAACCCGTTCACGTCAAGGGGGAACCGCTGATGACCCAGCCGCCCAGCAACCAGCCGCCGGGGGGCTTCGGAGCCCCCCAGGACCCGAACCAGGGCCCGGCCGTGCCGCCCGTGCCTCCGCAGGCTCCGCCGGTCCCGCCGCAGGCACCGCCGACCCCGCCGGCGACGCAGCCCGGTTACGGATACCCGCAGCAGCCGGGCCAGGCGCCGCAGCCGGGTCCGTACGGCCAGCCGGGTCAGGCCCCGCAGGCCGGTCCGTACGGCCAGCCCGGTCCGTACGGGCAGCCCGCGCAGCAGCCCTACGGATACCCGCAGCCCGGCCAGCCCGGCCAGCCCGGCCAGCCCGGCCCGTACGGTCAGCAGCCGAACCCCTACGGCGGCTACCCCAACCAGCCCATGTACCCGGGCGCCCCCACCCCGCCCCAGGCCCCCGGTGGCGGCGGCCCGTTCAAGGGCAGGACCGGTGTCGTCGCCGGCATCGCCGCCGCGGCCGTCCTGGTCGCCGCGGTCACGACCTGGGCCGTCGTCGGCGGGGACGACGACAAGGACCCGGTCGCCCAGCCCACCGCCACGGCCACCTCCTCCGGCGCCCCGAAGCCCACCGAGTCCGTGGACCAGGGCGACGGCACGGGCGACGGCAGCAACGGCGAGGAGGACCTCAACGCGGGCCGCCAGGCCGGCGAGGCGAAGGTCAACTGGCTGCTGAAGAACACCGTCGACCTGCCCCGCAACGGCTCCGACGTCTTCGGCCCGTGGATCGTCGGCGACACCGTCGTCAAGGCGATGTACAAGGGCGTCGACGGCTACGGCCTGACCGACGGCAAGCCCAAGTGGCACGTCGACCTGCCGTTCGAGCTGTGCGCGGTCCCGCCGGAGCCCGCCGCCGACGGCTCCATGGTCTTCGGCTACGCCGAGAGCGCCAAGGACGGCGCCAAGTGCACCCAGCTCCAGAAGGTCGACCTCAAGACCGGCAAGGCGGGCTGGAAGAAGGCCGTCCCGAAGGCCACCGGCCTCTTCGCCTTCTCCGACAACACCCTTTCCATCAGCGGCAACACGGTCACCGCGGCCGGCTCCAGCAGCGCGTACGGCTTCTCGATGGCCGACGGGCACCAGCTCTTCAAGGGCGCCGACACCGGCTGCAAGCCCTTCGCCTACGCGGGCGGCAGCAAGCTGATCGCCGCCATGGACTGCCCCTCGGGCAGCACCACCAAGAAGCTCCAGGCGATCGGCGAGGTCGACCCCAACACCGGCAAGCCGAAGTTCACCTTCCAGCTGGAGGCGAACTGGGAGGTCGACAAGGTCTACTCGGTCGACCCGCTGGTCGTCTCGGCCACCCAGCGCGACCAGAAGAAGTGGTCCATCTTCGCGCTGAACGCCAACGGCAAGCTGCGCTCGCAGATCCAGGGCGGCAACGACAAGTTCGCGCCCTCGTGCGGCGGCAGCTTCGTCATCTTCGGCAAGAACCTCCAGGGCTGCACCGGTGTCGCCGCCGACGCGAACACCTTCTACATGGCCACGGAGACCGGCTACGGCAAGGGCAACGAGGTCGTCGCCTTCGACCTGAACACCGGCAAGGCCAAGTGGCGCTCCAAGGCCCCCGGCGACCAGCCGATGACGCCGCTGCGCATGGACGGCGGCCAGCTCCTGCTGTACGTGGACCCGTCGTACGACAAGGGCGGCGCCGTCGCCACCCTCGCCCCGACCGGCGGCGAGCCGAAGATCCTGCTCCAGCACCCGGCCTCGACCGCCGAGATCGAGAGCAACTTCTACGACGCGAGCTTCGCCTACGGCAGCGGCACCTTCGTGGTGGCGAGCGGACGTGTGTCGGCGTCCAACGACAAGGACGAGATGCAGGTCAAGACGATGATGGCCTTCAGCAAGTGAGGTACACGGACCGATGACGCAGCCACCCCCGCCGCCGCCGAACCAACCCCCGGACCCGCAGGGCGGCTTCGGCGCCCCGACGCCGCAGCAGCCGGAGCCCGGTTACGGCTACCCGCAGCAGCCGGCGCCGCAGCCGGAGCCCGGTTACGGCTACCCGCAGCAGCCGGCGCCGCAGCCGGAGCCCGGCTACGGCTACCCGCAGCAGCCGGCGCCGCAGCCGGAGCCCGGCTACGGCTACCCGCAGCAGCCGTACGGGTACCCCACCGCGCCCCAGCAGCCCCAGCAGGCCCCGCAGTACGGCGGTTACCAGCAGCCGGGCCAGCAGCCGGTCCAGCCCCCGTACGGCTACCCGACGCAGCCGCAGCAGCCGCAGTACGGCGGCTACGCCCAGCCCACCCCGCCGCCGGCACCCGGCGGCAAGAAGCTGTCGGCGCAGCTGCAGATCGTCATCGCGGCGGCCGTCGCCGTCGTCCTGATCATCGGCGTCGGCATCTGGTACGCCAACTCCGGCGGCGGTGACGGCGGCAACGAGGCCAAGGGCTCGGGCGGCACCTCGCAGGGCTCCGCCACGGGCGGCGGCGACACCGGCGGCAAGGGCCTCGGCGGCGGTGGCAAGGAGAAGCCGCCGGCCGACACCAAGTCGAAGATGTCCTTCCAGATCGCGCAGCCGAAGGTCGCGGACATCACCGACGTCTCCGGCTCCTGGATCACGGACAAGGCGTTCGTGAAGCCCGGCGTGAACTCGCTCGTGGGCTACGACCTGGACAAGGGCAGCGTCCTGTGGACGCTGCCGCTGACCGGCCAGGTCTGCGGCGCCTCGCGGCACATCACCGCCGACAACAAGGCGCCGATCCTCTTCGAGGCCACCAAGCGGGTGGGGCCGCGCTACTACCAGCCGTGCACCGAGGTCGGCGTGGTCGACCTGAACACCGGCAAGCTCCTCTGGTCCACCTCGGTCACCGGCGGCTCCGCCGGCGACCAGAAGGCCCGGTTCACCGAGGTCACGCTCAGCGGGGCGACCGTCGCGGCCGGCGGCACCGACGGCGGCGCCGCCTTCGACCTCGCCAACGGCAACCCGCGCTGGAAGCCGCAGGCCAACGACCAGAACTGCTACGACATGGGCTACGGCGGCGGCGAGGGCCTCGTCGCGGTCCGCAAGTGCGGGCAGTACGACAACCCGAACGTGCTGATCCAGAACCTCAACCCGACCACGGGCGCCCCGCTCTCGCAGTACAAGATGCCGCCCGGCGTGAAGTACGCCTCGGTCGTCTCCACCAAGCCGCTGGTCGTCGCGGCCGACGTCGGCGAGACCGCCGGTGACGGCAGCGGCATCTCGGACTTCTTCTCCATCGACGAGAAGACCGGGAAGCTGAAGGCGAAGATCACGGCGGACGCGGACCAGTACGCGGCCCGCTGCCGCGCCACCGAGGTCGAGTCCTGCACCCAGGCGCTCGTCGGCAACGGCCGGCTGTACGTGCCGACCGAGGAGCACGAGGGCAGCACCGGCGAGTACGGCAGCGAGACCAACGAGATCATCGCCTTCGACCTGGCCACCGGGCGCACCGTGCCCGAGAAGGCCGACGCCGGCGACAAGTTCACCTTCGTCCCGCTGCGGATGGACGGCGGCAACCTCATCGTCTACAAGGCCCCGCCCTACGACCAGGGCGGCCGGATCGTCTCCGTCGACGGCGGCACGATGAAGGAGACGCTGCTCCTGGAGAACCCGGCGGACAAGTCGATCCACAACGCCGAGAGCAGCTTCAGCCTGAACGGTGCCGAACTCGTCTACGGGAACGGCCGGTTCTTCATCTCGGAGACCCTGGTCAGCAAGCCGCGGGAGAACTCCTCGGCCAACGACATCAAGGAGTACCTGATCGTCTCCTTCTCCGTCGGGCACTGACCACCCGCCGTCCGCCCGTGGGCCCTTCCGGTGATCCGGAGGGGCCCACGCGCATGTCGGCGCGCGGAGCGGGGGAGCGTGTAGCTTTCCGGGTCAGGCCGCCGGGGCATCCGGCCGGCCAGGAGGAGGGGGGATGACCGGGATGGGCGTACGCCTCGTGGTGGTGGACGACCACCGCCTGCTCGCGGAGGCGCTCGCCTCGGCGCTGAAGCTGCGCGGGCACCGGGTGCTCGCGGCGGCGGCGCCGGTGGCGGGGGCCGCGGAGCTGGTGGTGAGCCGGGCGCCGGAGGTCTGCCTCCTGGGCACGGCGGCGCCGGACGCGCCCGGGGCCTTCGACCCGGTCGTACGGATCAAGAAGGAGCGGCCGCAGATCGCCGTGGTGGTGCTCGGCCCGGTGCCGTCGCCGCGCGGGATCGCGGCGGCGTTCGCGGCCGGGGCCTCGGGGTACGTGCGCCACGACGAGCGCATCGAGGGCGTGGAGCGCGCCCTGATGAAGGCGCGGGCGGGGGAGTCGGCGGTGGCGCCGCAGCTGCTCCAGGGGGCGTTCGCGGAGCTGCTGCACCCTTCGGCGCAGCCGGACGACGAGGCGCAGCGGCTGCTGCGGCTGCTCACCCACCGGGAGGTGGAGGTGCTGGTCCGGGTCGCGGAGGGCGAGGACACCCGGCTGATCGCGGCGGGCATGGGGATCGCGCCGAGCACGGCGCGGACGCATGTGCAGCGGGTGCTGATGAAGCTGGGGGTCGGTTCGCGCCTGGAGGCGGCGGCGCTGGCTGCGCGTACGGGGCTGCTGGACCGGGCGGTGCCGGGGCAGCGCGGCCCGCACTGAGGTTGCTTGTCCGCCCGGCCCCTTCCGTGTGAGGGGCCGGGCTTCGGCATTGACGGCGATGTTGGAATGTGATTGTTTGTGCGTGGTTCTGTTTGGTCCGCCGGAGGCACCCCGTGAAGAAGACCGTCACCACGCTCGCCGACGGGCGCGAGCTGATCTACTACGACACGCGCGACGACACCGTCCGCACCGCGGTCGACCCCCGCCCGCTCACCCCCGTCGTCTCCCGCTCCGAGATCCGGTACGACGAGCTCACCGGCGACCCCGTCGCCATCGCCTCGCACCGGCAGTCCCGCACCTACCTCCCGCCGGCCGACGCCTGCCCGCTCTGCCCCGCCAAGGACGGCCGGGAGAGCGAGATCCCCGAGGAGAGCTACGAGGTGGCGGTCTTCGAGAACCGCTTCCCCTCCCTCTCCGGCGGCGTCGGCCGCTGCGAGGTCGTCTGCTTCACCGACGACCACACCGACTCCTTCGCCGACCTCACCGAGGAGCGCGCCGCACTCGTCCTCGACGCCTGGACCGACCGGACCGCCGAACTCTCCGCCCTGCCCGGCGTCGAGCAGGTCTACTGCTTCGAGAACCGCGGCGCGGAGATCGGCGTCACCCTGCCCCACGCGCACGGCCAGATCTACGCCTTCCCGTACGTCACGCCCCGCACGGCCGCCATGCGCCGCCGCGCCGACGAGCACCGCGCGGCGACCGGACGGAACCTCTTCGACGACCTCGTCGCCCGCGAGCGGGCCGACGGCGAGCGGGTGGTCCTGGAGACCGAGCACTGGATCGCCTTCGTGCCGTACGCCGCCCACTGGCCGTACGAGGTCCACCTCCACCCCAAGCGCCGGGTGCCCGACCTGCTTGCCCTGGACACGGCGGAGCGCACAGAGTGCGCACAGGTCTACCTGGAACTCTTGAGGCGCTTCGACCGGATCTTCGGCCCGGACGAGCCGCCGACGCCCTACATCGCCGCCTGGCACCAGGCGCCGTTCACGGACGAGCGGCGTGAGGACCTCGGACTGCACCTGGAGCTTTTCACCGTCCGACGGGCCTCTGGCAAGCTGAAGTTCCTCGCGGGCACCGAGTCCGGCATGGGCGCGTTCATGAACGACGTACGGCCGGAGGACGCGGCCCGGCGCATCCGAGAGGTGGCAGGCGCATGACGCTGAAGTATCTGGTGACGGGCGGGGCGGGCTACGTGGGCAGCGTGGTCGCCGCCCACCTCCTGGAGCGGGGCCACCGGGTCACCGTCCTCGACGACCTCTCCACCGGCTTCGCCGAAGCCGTCCCCGAGGGCGCCGAGTTCATCGAGGGCCGCATCCAGGACGCCGCGGAGTGGCTCGACGGCTCCTACGACGGCGTGCTGCACTTCGCCGCCTTCTCCCAGGTCGGCGAGTCCGTCGCCAGGCCCGAGAAGTACTGGGAGAACAACGTCGGCGGCACCATGGCCCTGCTCGCCGCGATGCGCGCCGCCGGCGTCCGCAGGCTGGTCTTCTCCTCCACCGCCGCCACCTACGGCGAGCCGGAGACCGTGCCGATCACCGAGACCGCGCAGACCGCCCCCACCAGCCCGTACGGGGCGAGCAAGCTGGCCGTCGACCACATGATCGGCGGGGAGTGCGCCGCCCACGGCCTGGCCGCCGTCTCGCTGCGCTACTTCAACGTCGCCGGGGCGTACGGAGCGCTCGGCGAGCGCCACGAGCCCGAGTCCCATCTGATCCCGCTCGTCCTCCAGGTCGCCCTGGGCCGGCGCGAGGCGATCTCCGTGTACGGCGAGGACTACCCGACCCCGGACGGCACCTGCGTCCGCGACTACATCCACGTCGCCGACCTCGCCGAGGCCCACCTCCTGGCCCTCGACGCGATGACGGCCGGCGAGCACCTGATCTGCAACCTCGGCAACGGCAACGGCTTCTCCGTCCGCGAGGTCGTCGAGACCGTACGCAAGGTCACCGGCCACCCGATCCCCGAGATCACCGCCCCGCGCCGCCCCGGCGACCCCGCCGTCCTGGTCGCCTCCGCCGAGGCCGCCCGCGAGCGGCTCGGCTGGACGCCGTCCCGCCCGGACCTGGCCGATGTCGTCGCCGACGCCTGGGCGTTCGCCCGACAGCAGGCAGGAGTCCGTCCGTGAGCGTCGCCGCCGACTTCGAGGCGCTGTACGGCGCCGCGCCCGACGGTGTCTGGGCCGCCCCCGGCCGGGTCAACCTCATCGGGGAGTACACCGACTTCAACGACGGCTTCGTGCTGCCGCTCGCGCTGCCGCACACCACCGTCGCCGCCGTCTCCCGCCGCGACGACGGCGTCCTGCGCCTGCACTCCGCCGACATCGACGGCGGGATCGTCCAACTGGACGTCGACGCCCTGGAGCCGCTCTCCGGCGGCGGCTGGGCGGCCTACCCCGCCGGGGTCGTCTGGGCGCTGCGGGAGGCCGGGCACCCGGTCGCCGGGGCCGACGTCCACCTCACCTCGACCGTGCCGACCGGCGCCGGTCTCTCCTCCTCGGCGGCCCTGGAGGTCGTCACCGCGCTCGCCCTGAACGACCTGTTCGAGCTGGGGCTCTCCCGACCCGAGCTCGCCCGGCTCGCCCAGCGCGCCGAGAACGCCTTCGTCGGCGTGCCCTGCGGCGTCATGGACCAGATGGCCTCCGCCTGCGCCGAGGAGGGCCACGCGCTCCATCTGGACACCCGGGACCTCTCGTACCGTCAGGTCCCCTTCGACCTGGCGCACGAGGGGCTCCGGCTGCTCGTCGTCGACACCCGCGTGAAGCACGCGCTCGGAGACGGCGCGTACGCCGAGCGGCGCGCCGGGTGTGAAGCGGGTGCGCGGGCGCTCGGCGTGCGCACCCTGCGCGAAGTGAGCGCCGCGCATCTACCCGAAGCGCTCGGGCGTTTGAGCGACGAGACGATTCTGCGGTACGTGCGGCACGTCGTCTCCGACAACGCCCGGGTGGAGCGGACCATCGCGCTGCTCGACGCCGGCGCCACCCGTGCCGTCGGCCCGGTGCTCACCGAGGGCCATGCCTCCCTCCGGGACGATCTGCGGGTCTCCTGCCCCGAGCTGGACCTCGTCGTCGAGGCGGCGAACGCCGCCGGGGCGCTCGGCGCCCGGATGACCGGCGGCGGCTTCGGCGGCTCCGCCGTCGTCCTCGTGGAGACCGAGCGGGCGGAGGCGGTGTCCGCCGCCGTCGGGAAGGCCTTCGCCGAGGCCGGGTACGCGGCCCCGGGGATCTTCCCCGCCGTCCCGTCGGCGGGCGCGCGCCGCCTCTGAATCACCGCACACACCCGGACGGCTTCGGACAGTTCCGCGAATCGGCCCCCACCGCGGCGCCCCGCCCCTACTCTGAGGGGCAGCGCCGGTGGGGGCCGGTGCTGTTCAGGGGGCGAGACCCGTCGGGTACGGCGCCAGAAGCGGGGTAACAGTCAACGCACGGCGGCGGCCGTGCCTTCGGCGGACCCGCCTCCGGCGCCGTACCCGCGTCGGTCCGTTCCTCGACACTTGGGAGTGTCCGTGGCACGCATCCGCGTCCTGGTGGTGGACGACCACCGCATCTTCGCCGAATCGCTGGCCGCCGCCCTGGCGGCGGAGCCCGATGTCGACGTCGCCGCCGCAGGCAGCGGCCCGGCGGCCCTGCGCTGTCTGGAGCGCGGCGCGGCGGAGGGCCGCAGGTTCGACGTGCTGCTCGTGGACGCCGAGCTGGGCGCGGGGCCCGCCGGGGCGGCGGTGGCGCGCGTGGTGCCCGCGGACGCGGAGGGCGCCGTGGACGGGATCTCGCTGGTCACGGGCGTACGACGGCTGCAGCCCGCGCTCCGTACGGTCGTCCTCGCGGAGAAGGACGACCCGCGCCGGGCCGCGCTCGCGCTCCAGGCCGGGGCCTCCGGCTGGGTCGCGAAGGACTGCTCGCTGCAGCGGCTCCTCGCGGTCGTACGGGGTGTGCTGCGGGACGAGACGCATCTGCCGCCGGCGCTGCTCACCGGGGTGCTGCGGGAGCTGACGGAGGCCCGCAGGCACCGGACGGACAGCGAGCGGCTCGTGGAGTCGCTGACCCCGCGCGAGCGGGAGGTGCTGCGCTGCATGGTCGCGGGCCTGGGCCGCAAGGCGGTCGCCGAGCGGCTCTTCCTCTCCCCGCACACCGTCCGTACGCACATGCAGAACGTGCTGGGGAAGCTGGGTGTGCACTCGACGCTCGCGGCGGTGGCGCTGGCCCGCCGGGCGGGCGTGGGCCCCGCGGAGCCGGTGCTACCCGGGGATGTTGTCGAACGGGGCGGTCAGCCGGCGTAGCAGTCCGGCCAGTTCGCCGCGCTGGGCGCCGGAGAGCTGGGCCAGGATGGCGCGCTCCTGCGCGAGGAGTCCGGCGAGCGCCTCGTCGGCGCGGTCGCGGCCCTCGGGGGTGAGCCGGACCAGGACTCCGCGCCGGTCGCTGGGGTCGGGGAGCCGCTCGACGAGGCCCTTCTTGGTGAGCCGGTCGATGCGGTTGGTCATGGTGCCCGAGGTGACCAGGGTCTGGGTGAGGAGCTGGCCGGGGGAGAGCTGGTACGGAGCTCCGGCGCGGCGCAGCGAGGTGAGGACGTCGAACTCCCAGGGCTCCAGCTGGTGCTCGGAGAAGGCGAGCCGACGGGCGCGGTCGAGGTGGCGGGCGAGCCGCGAGACACGGCTGAGCACCTCGAGCGGTTCCACGTCGAGGTCGGGGCGCTCACGGCGCCATGCTGCGACCAGTCGGTCGACCTCGTCCTCCATGACGATCAGTGTAGAGGGTCTGTTGACATAAAGTCTCTTGTATTCGAGTTTCTCGACATCGAGTATCTTGAGATCAAGATATATTTCCCTGGACTATGGGGAAGGGACCCCGCCGGAACTCGTTCCGCTTCGGCAACTCGTGCCAGCAAGGGGGCTTCGAACATGCATTCCGTCGACTCTGCCGCACCGACCTGGGATCCGCAGCAGTACCTCCGTCACTCCGGCCACCGCACCCGACCGTTCCTCGATCTGCTCGCCCGAATACCGCAGTTGCCGGCCCAGGACCGGCCCGCCCGCATCGCCGACCTCGGCTGCGGACCCGGCAACGTGACGGTCCTCCTCGCCGACCGGTGGACCGACGCGCACATCACCGGCTTCGACCTCTCCCCCGAGATGCTGGAGCGCGCCGAGAAGGACTGGTCCGGCACCACCCGGGGCGGCGGCTGGCTCGACTTCCGGCCCGCCGACGCCGCCCACTGGACCCCCGGCGAGCCCTACGACCTGATCGTCTCCAACGCCGCCCTCCAATGGGTGCCCAACCATCCCGAGTCCTTCGCCGCCTGGATCGACGGACTCCATCCCGGCGGCACCCTGGCCTTCCAGGTCCCCGGCAACTTCACCTCGCCCAGCCACGCCCTGCTCGGCCGGCTCTGCGAGACCCCCGAGTGGCGGTCCCGCCTGAGCGACCAGGGCCGCCGCTACGTCCACATCCTCGACACCGCCGACTACCTCGCCCGCCTCACCGACCTCGGCTGCGAGACGGACGTCTGGGAGACCACGTACTGCCAGCTGCTCCAGGGCGAGGACCCCGTCCTCGACTGGGTCAAGGGCACCGCGCTGCGGCCCGTCCTCACCACCCTGGGCGACGACCAGGAGGCCGTCGACGCCTTCCTCGCCCAGTACCGCGCGCTGCTCCGCGAGGCCTACCCGCCCGGCCCGCACGGCACGGTCTTCCCGTTCCGCCGCATCTTCGCCGTCGCCCGCAAGAAGTCGTGAACGCCATCGTGCCAGGGCCTGTCTGACGATTCCCGTCGGGTCCGGCCCGCCCGGCACGCACGCTCGCCGCACGGCCGAAACGCCCAAGTAGCTCCGCTACGAGGGCGTCCCGGCCGCACGCCGATCGCACGCACCGAACGACCCGGCCTGATCCGACGCGAATCGTCAGACAGGCCCTACGCGCGGACGCCCCGCACCGGAAGGCCGGTGCGGGGCGTCCGTGGGATCCCGTGGTGTCAGGACATGCTGTTGTAGATCCCGTAGCCGTAGCCGATCTTGGCCCGCGGGGCGAACTTGCCCGGGGTGGTGTTCAGGTAGCGGTACACGTCGCCGCCGGAGGTGATGCCGATCAGGTCGGCCTTCCCGTCGGCGTTGAGGTCGCCGGGGGCGACCACCTTGGAGTACGTGTTCCAGCCGTAGCCGATCTTCACCCGCGCCTTGAACGGCGTCGCGGCGACGCCGGTGCCGGCGTACAGGTACAGGTCGCCGCCGGAGGTGCGGGCGATGAGGTCGGCGCGGCCGTCGCCGGTGTAGTCGCCGGCGCCGACGAGCTTGTTGTACCCGCCCCAGCCGGCCCCGATCTTCACCCGGGAGCCGACGGCCGTGCCCTGGCCGTTGCCCTGGTAGAGGTACAGGTAGCCGGAGCCGTCGCGGGCAAGCAGGTCGCCCTTGCCGTCGCCGGTCAGGTCACCGGGGCCGACGAGCGCGTTGAAGACGCCCCAGCCGCTGCCGAGGTCCGAGGCCTCGATCCAGAGGTGGCCCTGGTAGACGACCGCGATGTCGGAGGAACCGTCCGCGTTCATCGAGGACAGGTGCGTGAAGTTCAGACCCGCCCAGTCGCCCGGGTCGCCGAACTGGGAACGGGAGGCGAGCAGGCCGGTGGTCCGGGCGCCGTACCACCACATCGTGCCGGAGTTGTCCCGGGCCAGGACGCCTTCCTTGCCCAGGACCGACTGGCCGCCCGACCCGCCGAACTGCGGGATCCCGGCCCAGCCGCCCACGTCGCTGGACTGCTCGCGCGGGGCGAGGGTGCCGTCGCCCTTGCCGGTGTAGTACCAGAACGTGCCGTTCATGTCGCGGGCGAGCAGCTCGCCGTTGCCGTCGCCGTTGTCGTCGCCGACGGGGAAGATCGCGTTGTAGATGCCCCAGCCGACGCCGATCTGCTTCCGGGCGGCGAACGGGTTGGCCTTGTCGCCCGTACCGGCGTACAGCCACAGGTTGCCGGCCGTGTCACGGCCGAGGAGGTCCGCCCAGCCGTCGCCGTTGTTGTCGCCGATGCCGAAGAGCTGGTCGTAGATGTTCCAGCCGGCGCCGATCTTCACCCGCGCCGAGAACGGCGCGGTGCGGTTCCCGGTGGCGTAGTACAGCCACAGGACGCCGTCCTTGTCGCGGGCCACCAGGTCCGCGCGGCCGTCGTCGTTCACGTCGCCGGGCGCGACGACCTTGTTGTAGATGCCCCAGCCGTTGCCCGTCCAGGCGTACGACGCGTTGTACGGGGTGGCGTCCGTGTAGAGGCGGAGCTGGCCCTGCTGCGAGAGCGTCAGGACCTCCGGGCCGCTCGGGTCCGCGTCCTGGTTGCCGATCGGGATGACGTCCTTCACGGGCTCCGACGTTTCCCCGTTGAACAGGCCGCCCTCGCCGGAGGTCGTGGCCGTGTAGAGGTCGCCGCCCCAGGTGCGGTAGATCAGGTCGCCGCCGCCGTCACCGTCGAAGTCCGACAGCAGCGGAGAGGCGCCGACCGCGGAGGCCTCCGCGGTACCGGCACGGACCGCGCCGCTCGCCGGGCGCGTCAGCGACGGCGGGGTGAAGTCGGCCGCCGGCTTCTCGGCGACCGGGACCGGCGACGGGGTGCCGGCGGACGCCGGGCCCGCGAGGAGCATGCCGGCGGAGAGGACGAGCGCGGTGCAGGCGGCGAGCCGACGCGCGCGCGTGGAGGAACGGAAGGACATGGGATCCCCCCCAGGGATCAGAGGTGTGAGAGAACCGGAGAGGGGGCTGGCACAGCGCGGAACGGCGTCGGCGCGGGCCGGTGGGGCCACACGGAGACGACCTCGTTCGCGGGCCGGAGCGCCCCTCGGAGGGTCGAACGGGAGTCTACTCACGGAGCCGGGGCGACCCCGCACCGGAGTCCGGTGCGGGGCGCCCGAGGCGCCGTCAGTACATGATGGAGTAGGTCTGGTAGCCGTAGCCGATCTTGACCCGGGGCGTGAGGGCGGCGCCGGTGCCCGTACCGAGGTACCGGTACAGGTCTCCCGCCGCGTCCACCGCGAGCAGGTCGGCCTTGCCGTCGCCGCTCACGTCGCCCGGCGCCACCAGCTTGGTGTAGATGCCCCAGCCCGTGCCGATCTTCACGCGCGCGGCGAACGGAGCGGTCGCCGAGCCGGTGCCCTTGTACAGCCAGAGGTTGCCGGAGCCGTCGCGGACCACGAGGTCCGCGCGCCCGTCGCCGGAGAAGTCACCCGCGCCGAAGGTCCGGTTGTACGCCCCCCAGCCGGAACCGATCCGGATCCGCGGGGCGACACCCGTGCCCTGGCCGTTGCCCGGGTACAGCCACATGACACCGGAGGCGTCACGCGCCAGCAGGTCGCCCTTGCCGTCGCCGCTCAGGTCGCCCGGGCCGACGAGCAGGTTGTAGATCTGCCAGCCGCCGCCGAGGTCACGGTCGGCGTTGTAGAGGTGGCCCTGGTAGATCTCCAGGAGGTCGGCGAACGCGCCCTCGTCCAGGGCGGAGACGTAGGAGAGGTTCGCGCCGGCCCAGCCGCCGCTGGATCCCCACTGCGCGCGTGCGGTGAGCGTGCCGTTGTTCTGGTCGCCGTACCAGAAGAGCGTCCCTGCCTTGTCGCGGCCGAGGAGCCCGCTCCTGCCGGCGCTGGGGATGTTGCCCGCCCCGGCGAACTGGTCCACGCTGAGCCAGCTGCCGGAGAGCTTCACCGGCGTCGAGTACGCGCCGTTGCCGAGACCGCTGTAGGCCCAGAGCGCACCGCTCTGGTCCCGGGCGAGCAGATCGGCCCTGCCGTCACCGTCGCGGTCGTCGGGGGCGACGATCTGGTTGTACGCGTTCCAGCCCCTGCCGATGTCCTGGCGCGGCTTGAACGGCGCCGCCGGGTCGCCGGTGCTGCCGTAGAAGTAGAGCCGGCCGTCCGTGGCGCGGGCCACGACATCACCGCGGCCGTCGCCGTCGTTGTCGCCGATGCCCACGAGCTGGTCGTAGCCGCCCCAGCCGTAGCCGACCTTCGCACGGGCGGCGAAGGGCGCCGTCGGCACGCCGGTCGCCCGGTAGTAGTACAGATCGCCGTTGTACTGGCGGGCCAGCACGTCGGCCCTGCCGTCACCGTCGACGTCACCGGGCGAGAACACCTTGTTGTAGATGTTCCAGCCGTTGCCCGACCAGGTGAGCGAGCCGGAGGTCGTGGTGGCCTCCGCGTACAGCCGGAGCACGCCGTAACGGGAGAGGGCGAGCACCTCGGGCTTGCCCGTGCCGTCCTGGTCCCCGAGCGGAACGAGGTCGAGGTTCTGGTTGAGGAGCGAGTCGGCGGCCTCGAACTGGGTGGCCGCACCCGCGCCGGTCGGCGCGATGTACGTCCGGCCGTCCTGCTTGCGGTGGATCAGATCGGTCCTGCCGTCACCGTCCACGTCGAAACGGGCCGGCACGACGGCCGTCGCCTCGGCGGCACGGGCGGTGCCCGTCCCGACGGCCGGCTGCGACATGTCCAGCTTCGGCGTCGTCGTGTCGGCGCGCTGCGGCTGCTCCACGACGGGACGCGGCGGCCGGGACGCGGTGTCGGCCACGGCGGGAGACGCCAGCAGCATGCCGGCGGAGAGGGCGAGCGCGGTGCAGGTGGTGACACGACGAGCACGCCCGGAGAATGCGGAACGCAAAGAGATCCCCCCCAGGGATCGCAGAGACAACGGCCGGGTCCAGGGGTCCGCGACGCCGTCGCAGGCGGCAGACGCGCACGAAGGGCGGACACCCTCCCGGAGGTGAGAGGAGCGTACCGCCCCGGTACGACAGCCGATCAACGAATATCCCCGGCAGCCGGCGCCCCGCCTGATTGCCGGACCCCGCCCTTGCGACACCCGGCCACCGGCCTCAGTTCTTGCGGTGCCCTATCAGCCGCGGCTTCTGCTCCATGCCGTCCAGACCGTGCCACGCCAGGTTCACCAGATGCGCCGCGACCTCGGCCTTCCCCG
This sequence comes from Streptomyces sp. NPDC044003, assembly GCF_056435185.1. Lineage (NCBI taxonomy): Bacteria > Bacillati > Actinomycetota > Actinomycetes > Kitasatosporales > Streptomycetaceae > Streptomyces > Streptomyces sp. NPDC044003. The sequence continues at coordinate 126,214 of NZ_JBWKFA010000010.1, forward strand.
GCTTGCGGACGTCCAGCCACCACTGGCCCGTCAGCGCCACCATGCCCACCAGCGCCTGCGCGTACAGCGGCGCCAGCTTCGGGTCGAAGCCCCGGGCCTTGAACTCCAGACCCAGGATGTCCTCCACCTGCGTGGCGATGTCACTGATCAGCGACGCGAACGTGCCGGTCGACTGCGCCACCGGCGAATCCCGCACGAGGATCCGGAACCCGTCCGTGTACTTCTCGATGTAGTCGAGCAGCGCGAACGCCGCCTGCTCCAGGAGCTCCCGCGGATGCCCCGCCGTCAGCGCCCCCGTCACCCCGTCCAGGAGCTGCCGCATCTCCCGGTCGACGACGACCGCGTACAGCCCCTCCTTGCCGCCGAAGTGCTCGTACACCACCGGCTTGGAGACCCCGGCCTTCGCCGCGATCTCCTCCACGGACGTGCCCTCGAAGCCCTTCTCCGCGAAGAGGGCGCGACCGATGTCGAGCAGCTGCTCCCGGCGCTCCGCGCCCGTCATCCGCACCCGGCGCCCCCGCCGGGGCTTCGTCTCTCCGCCGCTGCTGCCGGTACCGCCGGTCCTGCCCTCGATCGCCACGTCTTCCATCATGCCGCGTCTGCGGACGCGCTCTGGCGGCGGGCTTCGATGCGGGACTTCGCCGGCCAGCGGACATCGCTCGCCCAGCCCAGCTGCTCGAACCAGCGGATCAGGCGGGCGCTGGAGTCGAGCTGGCCGCGCAGCACCCCGTGCCGGGCCGAGGTCGGGTCCGCGTGGTGCAGGTTGTGCCAGGACTCGCCGCAGGACAGCACCGCCAGCCACCACACGTTGCCCGAGCGGTCACGCGACTTGAACGGACGCTTGCCGACCGCGTGACAGATCGAGTTGATCGACCAGGTCACGTGGTGCAGCAGCGCCACCCGCACCAGCGAGCCCCAGAAGAACGCCGTGAACGCGCCCCACCACGACATCGTCACCAGACCGCCCACCAGCGGCGGGATCGCCAGCGACACGATCGTCCACAGCACGAACTGGCGCGAGATCGCCCGGATCGCCGGGTCCTTGATCAGATCGGGGGCGTACTTGTGCTGCGGCGTCTGCTCCTCGTCGAACATCCAGCCGATGTGCGCCCACCACAGGCCCTTCATCAGCGCCGGCACCGTCTCGCCGAACCGCCACGGCGAGTGCGGGTCGCCCTCCGCGTCCGAGAACTTGTGGTGCTTGCGGTGGTCCGCCACCCAGCGGACCAGCGGGCCCTCCACGGCGAGCGAACCCATGATCGCGAGCGCGATCCGCAGCGGCCGCTTCGCCTTGAAGGAACCGTGCGTGAAGTACCGGTGGAAACCGATCGTGATCCCGTGACAGCCGATGTAGTACATCGCCACCATCAGCCCCAGATCCAGCCAGCTCACCCCCCAGCCCCAGGCCAGCGGCACCGCCGCCAGCAGCGCCAGGAACGGCACCGTGATGAACAGCATCAGGGTGATCTGTTCGACCGAACGCTTGCTGTCCCCGCCCAGCGTGGCGGAGGGCAGGGCCGCGGTGTCGTCCGGCGCCTCGGTCGCCGACGTCATCTCGGGGCTCATGGTCATGGGTGTCCCTGGGGGTGAGTGAAAAAAGGGGAAACGCGTCGAAGCACGAAGCCGTGGCTACGCCTCCGTAACCTACGGCGTCGTAAGTATGGCAGCGCCGTGGCGCGCGGCAAGAGGGCACAAGAGGGGCAGGGCCCGCCCTTCGCGTCCGAAAGGCGGGCCCTGCCTGCCGCCCACCATGTGGACACCTATCCTGGGGGCGTCGGACAGCGCGGTCCGCAAGCCTCCAGAACCCCTCCAGACGTGCTCAAACACTGCAAGGAGCCGCACCTGTGAGCAGTGCCGACCAGACCTCCACCGCCAGCACCGAGCTGCGCGCCGACATCCGCCGACTGGGCGACCTCCTCGGCGAGACCCTCGTGCGCCAGGAAGGCCACGAGCTCCTCGACCTCGTCGAGAAGGTCCGCCGCCTCACCCGCGAGGACGGCGAGGCCGCCGCCGAGCTGCTCCGCGGCGTCGAACTCGAGACGGCCGCCAAGCTCGTGCGCGCCTTCTCCACCTACTTCCACCTCGCGAACGTCACCGAGCAGGTCCACCGCGGCCGCGAGATGCGCGAGAAGCGCGCCGCCGAGGGCGGCCTCCTCGCCCGCACCGCCGACATGCTCAAGGACGGCGACCCCGAGCACGTCCGCGAGACCGTCAAGAACCTCAACGTACGGCCCGTCTTCACCGCGCACCCCACCGAAGCCGCCCGCCGCTCCGTCCTCAACAAGCTGCGCCGCATCGCCGCCCTCCTGGAGACCCCGGTCAGCCAGTCCGAGCGGCGCCGCACCGACCTGCGGCTCGCCGAGAACATCGACCTCATCTGGCAGACCGACGAGCTCCGGGTGGTCCGCCCCGAGCCCGCCGACGAGGCCCGCAACGCCATCTACTACCTCGACGAGCTGCACGCCAACGCCGTCGGCGACGTCCTGGAGGACCTCGCCGCCGAACTGGAGCGCGTCGGCGTCGAACTGCCGGCCGGCACCCGCCCCCTCACCTTCGGCACCTGGATCGGCGGCGACCGCGACGGCAACCCCAACGTCACCCCGCAGGTGACCTGGGACGTCCTGATCCTCCAGCACGAGCACGGCATCACCGACGCCCTCGAACTCGTCGACTTCCTCCGCGGACTGCTCTCCAACTCCATCCGCTACACCGGAGCCACCCAGGAACTCCTGGACTCCCTCCAGCGCGACCTGGAACTCCTCCCGGAGATCAGCCCCCGCTACAAGCGCCTCAACGCCGAGGAGCCGTACCGCCTCAAGGCCACCTGTATCCGGCAGAAGCTCGTCAACACCCGCGAGCGCCTCGCCCACGGCACCCCGCACCAGGACGGCCGCGACTACCTCGGCACCGCCGAACTCATCCGCGACCTCACCCTCATCCAGACCTCGCTGCGCGAGCACCGCGGCGCGCTCTTCGCCGACGGCCGCATGGACCGGGTCATCCGCACCCTCTCCGCCTTCGGCCTCCAGCTCGCCACCATGGACGTCCGCGAGCACGCCGAGGCCCACCACCACGCCCTCGGCCAGCTCTTCGACCGCCTCGGCGAGGAGTCCTGGCGGTACGCGGACATGCCCCGCGACTACCGGCAGAAGCTGCTCGCCAAGGAGCTGCGCTCGCGCCGCCCGCTCGCCCCGACCCCGGCCCCGCTGGACGCCGCCGGCGAGAAGACCCTCGGCGTCTTCCACACCATCAAGGAGTCCTTCGAGCGCTTCGGCCCGGAGGTCATCGAGTCGTACATCATCTCGATGTGCCAGGGCGCCGACGACGTCTTCGCCGCCGCCGTCCTCGCCCGCGAGGCCGGCCTGATCGACCTCCACGCCGGCTGGGCCAAGATCGGCATCGTGCCGCTCCTGGAGACCACCGACGAGCTCAAGGCCGCCGACGTCATCCTCGACGACATGCTCGCCGACCCCTCCTACCGGCGCCTCGTCTCGCTCCGCGGCGACGTCCAGGAGGTCATGCTCGGCTACTCCGACTCCTCCAAGTTCGGCGGCATCACCACCTCCCAGTGGGAGATCCACCGCGCCCAGCGGAGGCTCCGCGACGTCGCCCACCGCTACGGCGTCCGGCTGCGGCTCTTCCACGGCCGCGGCGGCACCGTCGGCCGCGGCGGCGGCCCCTCGCACGACGCGATCCTCGCCCAGCCCTGGGGCACCCTGGAGGGCGAGATCAAGGTGACCGAGCAGGGCGAGGTCATCTCCGACAAGTACCTGATCCCCTCCCTCGCCCGCGAGAACCTCGAACTGACCGTCGCCGCCACCCTGCAGGCCTCCGCCCTGCACACCGCGCCGCGCCAGTCCGACGACGCCCTCGCCCGCTGGGACGCGGCCATGGACACCGTCTCGGAAGCCGCCCACACCGCGTACCGCAAGCTCGTCGAGGACCCCGGCCTGCCGACGTACTTCCTCGCCTCCACCCCCGTCGACCAGCTCGCCGACCTGCACCTGGGCTCACGGCCCGCTCGCCGCCCCGGCTCCGGCGTCTCCCTCGACGGACTCCGCGCCATCCCCTGGGTGTTCGGCTGGACCCAGTCCCGCCAGATCGTCCCCGGCTGGTACGGCGTCGGCTCCGGCCTCAAGGCCCTGCGCGAGGCCGGCCTCGACGCCGTCCTCGGCGAGATGTACGAACGCTGGGGCTTCTTCCGCAACTTCCTCTCCAACGTCGAGATGACGCTGGCCAAGACGGACCTGCGGATCGCCCGCCACTACGTCGACACCCTCGTCCCCGACGACCTCAAGCACATCTTCGACACCATCGAGGCCGAGCACGCGCTGACCGTCGCCGAGGTCCTCAAGGTCACCGGCGGCGAGAAGCTCCTCGACTCCAACCCGGTCCTCCAGCAGACCTTCGCCATCCGCGACGCCTACCTGGACCCGATCTCCTACCTCCAGGTCGCCCTCCTCGCCCGCCAGCGCGCGGACGCCGAGCGCGGCGAGGACCCGGACCCGCTGCTCGCACGGGCCCTGCTCCTCACGGTGAACGGCGTGGCGGCCGGTCTCCGCAACACCGGCTGACGGTCCTTCACCGCGTACGACAGAGCCCCCGCCGGGGAAACCGGCGGGGGCTCTGCCGTGACGGCGCAAGTCGCTGCCGCAGGGCCTTAGTTCTGCGCGGCCTTGCGACGACGGGTCACCAGGACCGCGCCGACGGCCGCGAGGGCCAGAGCGGCGGCGGCGAGGATGCCGACCGGGGCGCTGGAGCCCGTCTCGGCGAGGTTGCCGCTCTCGTCCTTGACCTCGCCACCGGTGGTGGAGCCACCGTTGGCCTGCTCGCCGGTCGTCGAACCGCCGGTGGCCGAGGTCTCGCCCGTGGTGGAGCCGCCGGTGGCGGTGGTCTCACCCGTGGTGGAGCCACCGGTCGTGGTGGTCTCGCCCGTGGTGGAACCGCCCGTGGTCGAACCACCGGTGGTCTGCTCGCCCGTGGTGGAACCGCCCGTGGTCTGCTCACCGGTGGTCGAACCACCGGTGGTCGAACCACCGGTGGTCTGCTCGCCGGTCGTCGAACCACCGGTGGTGCCGGACTCGGCCACGCAGGTGTGGGACAGGTTGAACCAGCCCTGCTTGATCACGCCGTCGACCTCGGCCTCGGCCGAGACCAGCTTCGCGCCCGGCTCGGAGGCCACGTACGCGTGCTTGTCGGACGGCGGACCGAAGGTCGTGATGACCTGCTCGCCGCCCGGCTCGAAGGTCACCGTCAGCTTGGTGAAGTTCACGGTGCTGCCGGGGATGACGAAGTGCCAGCCGTCCTTGTCGGCCGGGATCGTCGGGCAGTCACCGTCGTGCGGCGCGTCCGAGGCGACGATCGGCGTCGGCTGGTGCAGCGGGTACGTGTGGGAGCCGTCCGACGCGAAGGCGGCGGGGGCCAGGGACAGAGAACCCGCCATGGCCGCGACAAGAGCGGCTGCGGGAATGAAGGAGCGTCGCATGTGCAGTCGTCCATCTGTGGGATGAGGATGCCGTGGGAGGTGGCTGGGGCAGCCTATCCGTCGGCTTAAGTCGCCTTTAAGCCAGCAGTCCATAACGATTGGCCCAGGAATTGGGTTTAAACGGGTCAGAGTGCGAAGAACGCCGCCACCAGAACCGCCCCGCCAACCCCCGCCAGCGACCACGCCGTCCGCGTCAGCCGCATCCCGCCACCCACCAACGGTGCCGCCAGCAACAGCGCCCCGCCCAACGGCAGCCACGCGTGCAACCCGCCGCCCCAGCCCGTCCGCACACCCTCGTCCGTACCCGGCTTCACCACCACCGGGATCGTCGCGCCCTTCTCCGCCGCCACCGAACGCGCGATCGTCAGCGTCCGACGCGTCGACGAAGGATCCTCCGGGGCGTAACGCCCGCTGCACGTCTCGTCGGTGCAGGCGGTCACCGTCAGCGTCCCGTGCTCACGGCCCTTCGCGAGCAGGACGTGCTGGGCGGAGTTCCACGAGGCCCAGGCGCCCGCGACGACGAGGAGCAGGGAGACCAGGGCCATGGCTGCGGTACGGACGTGCGTCATGACCCGCGATCGTACAGTCGTACGTCCCGATCGCCGGGGCCACCACCGAGGCCACCACCAGGACCGTCGCCAGGACCTAGGAGTTGTACGCCGACTGGGCCCGCTCCAGACCCTCCGCCACCAGACACTCCACCGAGTCCGCCGCCCGGTCCACGAACCAGTCCAGGTCCTTGCGCTCCGTCGACGAGAAGTCCTTCAGAACGAAGTCCGCGACCTGCATCCGGCCCGGCGGACGCCCGATCCCGCACCGCACCCGGTGGTACTCCGCGCCCATCGCCTTCGTCATCGACTTCAGACCGTTGTGCCCGTTGTCGCCGCCGCCCAGTTTCAGCCGCAGCACCCCGTAGTCGATGTCCAGCTCGTCATGGATCGCCACCACGTGCGCCGTCGGCACCTTGTAGAAATCGCGCAGCGCCGTCACCGGACCGCCCGAGAGGTTCATGTACGACATCGGCTTCGCCAGGATCACCCGACGGTTCTCCGGCCCCGGAGGACCCATCCGGCCCTCGACGACCTGCGCCTGCGCCTTCTGCGCCCGCTTGAACGAACCCCGGATCCGGTCCGCGAGCAGGTCCACGACCATGAAACCGATGTTGTGGCGGTTGGCCGCGTACTCGGGCCCCGGGTTGCCGAGACCGACGATCAGCCAGGGCGCGTTCGCGTCGTCCGTCATGTGCGCAGCTCTCCTCGTATCCGCGTATCCGTACAAGAGAAACGGGGTGACGGGCCCGTACGGCCCATCACCCCGTCACGTCAGGCAGAGCCTACGGCTCAGGCCTCGGCGCCCTCGGCGGCCTCGCCCTCGGCGGCCGGCTCCTCGGCCTGCGCGGCCAGGACCTGCAGGACGACGGCGTCGGCCTCGGTGACCAGGGTCACGCCGGCCGGAAGGGTGATGGCACCGGCGACGACGGAGGCACCGGCCTCCAGGCCCTCCACGGAGACCGTGACGGCCTCGGGGAGGTGGGTGGCCTCGGCCTCGACGGAGAGGGTGGAGAGGACGTGCTCCAGCAGGTTGCCACCGGCGGCGAGCTCACCCTCGGCCTGGACCGGAACCTCGACGGTGACCTTCTCGCCGCGCTTCACGAGGAGCAGGTCGACGTGGACCAGGAAGCCCTTGATGGCGTCACGCTGGACGGCCTTCGGGATCGCCAGCTCGTTGGTGCCGTCGATGTCCAGGGAGAGCAGGACGTTCGGCGTACGCAGCGCGAGACCGAGCTCGTGGGCCGGGAGGGTGACGTGGATCGGGTCCGAGCCGTGGCCGTAGACGACGGCGGGAACCTTGGCGTCACGGCGGATGGCGCGGGCGGCACCCTTGCCGAACTCCGAGCGGACGGAAGCGGCGAGCTTGACCTCGGACATGTTGCACTCCTCGTAGAAGGTGACGAAAAAGGTGGTCACCCGGCCACGACTGGCGATGGCCTGCTACGAAGAGCGCGTCGATAACGGACCGCCGTGACCCTCTACGGGTACGGCCTCCCTCGCCGAGCAACTACGGCAGTCTACCCGCCACCCGAGGCCCGCCCAAATGGATCACCCCGGGGGAACGCGGAAGGGCCGCCTCCCCCGAGCGGGGAAAGCGGCCCTCCTCAGCTGCCTACAGCGACTCAGTGCTCCTCGAAGAGGCTCGTCACCGAACCGTCCTCGAACACCTCACGCACCGCACGCGCGATCGTCGGCGCGATCGACAGCACCGTGATCTTGTCCAGCTCGAGAGCGCCCGGCACCGGCAGCGTGTCCGTGAACACGAACTCGCTGACCTTGGAGTTCTTCAGCCGGTCCGCCGCCGGACCCGACAGGATGCCGTGCGTCGCCGTCACGATGACGTCCTCCGCACCGTGCGCGAACAGCGCGTCCGCGGCGGCGCAGATCGTGCCACCCGTGTCGACCATGTCGTCCACCAGGACACAGACGCGGCCCTTCACGTCACCGACGACCTCGTGCACGGTGACCTGGTTGGCGACGTCCTTGTCGCGACGCTTGTGCACGATCGCCAGCGGCGCGTCCAGACGGTCGCACCAGCGGTCGGCGACCCGCACGCGGCCCGCGTCCGGCGACACGATCGTCAGCTTCTCGCGGTCGACCTTCGCACCCACGTAGTCCGCCAGGACCGGCAGGGCCGACAGGTGGTCCACCGGACCGTCGAAGAAGCCCTGGATCTGGTCCGTGTGCAGGTCCACGGTCAGGATGCGGTCCGCACCCGCCGTCTTCAGCAGGTCCGCCACCAGACGCGCCGAGATCGGCTCACGGCCGCGGTGCTTCTTGTCCTGACGGGCATAGCCGTACGACGGGATGATCACGGTGATGCTCCGGGCGGAAGCCCGCTTCAGAGCATCGATCATGATCAGCTGCTCCATGATCCACTTGTTGATCGGAGCCGTGTGGCTCTGGATCAGGAAGCAGTCCGCGCCGCGGGCCGACTCCTGGAAGCGGACGTAGATCTCACCGTTGGCGAAGTCGAACGCCTTGGTCGGAACGAGACCGACACCCAGCTGGTGCGCGACCTCCTCGGCCAGCTCGGGGTGGGCGCGGCCGGAGAAGAGCATCAGCTTCTTCTCGCCGGTCGTCTTGATCCCGGTCACAGCACTGTCTCCTCAGACGTGTTCTCTGGCCGCGACCCTCGCACTCCCGTGCGCGCGTGCGAACCAGCCGAATTTGTGTGCACGTATCACGGTACGCCGAGTTCGACGTACCCGTTTCCGGTCAGCTTTCGCCGGCGGACTCCTCAGAGGCGACCTGAGCGGCCTGCGCGGCAGCACTGCCGGGCCGCTTCCGGGCCACCCAACCCTCGATATTCCGCTGCTGGCCCCGGGCCACGGCGAGCGAACCGGCCGGTACGTCCTTCGTGATCACGGACCCCGCGGCGGTGTACGCCCCGTCCCCGATGGTGATGGGAGCCACAAACATGTTGTCCGAACCCGTACGGCAGTGAGAGCCGATCGTGGTGTGGTGCTTCGCCTCGCCGTCGTAGTTCACGAAGACGCTCGCCGCGCCGATGTTCGTGTACTCGCCGATCGTCGCGTCACCCACGTACGACAGATGGGGGACCTTCGTACCCTCGCCGATCGTCGCGTTCTTCATCTCGACGTACGTACCGGCCTTGGACTTCTTGCCGAGGTTCGTCCCCGGACGGAGGTACGCGAACGGACCCACGGACGCGCTCTCGCCGACGACGGCGGAGAACGCGACGGTGTTGTCCACCCGGGCACCCTTGCCCACGGTGACGTCCGTCAGACGCGTGTTCGGGCCGACCACGGCGTCCTCGGCGATGTGGGTGGCCCCGAGCAGCTGCGTACCCGGCAGGATCACCGCGTCGGCCTCGAAGGTCACGGTGACGTCCACGAACACGGACGCCGGGTCCACGACCGTGACACCGGCCATCATGGCCTGCTCCAGGAGCCGCCGGTTCAGCAGGGCACGGGCCTCGGAGAGCTGCACCCGGTTGTTGATCCCCAGGATCTCGCGGTGATCGCCGGCCACGGACGCGCCGACCCGGTGACCGGCCTCACGCAGGATCGACAGCACGTCGGTGAGGTACTCCTCACCCTGGCTGTTGTCCGTACGGACCTGACCGAGGGCCTCGGCCAGCAGCTTCCCGTCGAAGGCGAAGACGCCCGAGTTGATCTCCCGGATGGCGAGCTGCGCCGCGGAGGCGTCCTTGTGCTCGACGATCTCGGTGACGGCCCCGTCGGCGTCCCGCACGATCCGGCCGTACCCGGTGGAGTCCGGGACCTCGGCGGTCAGCACGGTCACGGCGTTGCCGTCGGCGGCGTGCGTGTCGGCCAGCGCCTTCAGCGTCTCCCCGGACAGCAGCGGAGTGTCGCCGCAGACGACGACAACGGTGCCCTCGGGCGCCGCGCCCAGCTCCTCCAGAGCCATCCGGACGGCGTGCCCGGTCCCGTTCTGCTCCTCCTGAACGGCGGTCCGGGTCCCGGCGTAGTGCTGCTCCAGGTGCCCCTTCACCTGCTCCCGGGCGTGCCCGACGACCACGACGAGGTGCTCGGGCTCCAACTCCCGGGCGGCGGACACGACATGCCCGACGAGCGAACGCCCGGCGATCTCGTGCAGGACCTTGGGGGTCTTCGACTTCATGCGGGTGCCCTCACCCGCTGCGAGGACGACGACGGCTGCCGGGCGGTTGGCGCTCACGGGAATGCCCTTCGGCTTTGGGTGGTGGACCCACGAAGGATACCGGGGGGCGCGGGGGCGGACATGAGTGCGGGTCCTGACCTGGACGGTCAGGACCCGAACCGAGCTTGCTCCCCTGCCAGGACTCGAACCCGGACATAGGACTCCAAAGGTCCCAGTGCTGCCGATTACACCACAGGGGATGGTATATGCCGCGAAACGGACATTTGGCTAGTCCGTCGAGCCGGCGGCCTCCACTATGCCGTACCAAGACCCTTCGATGCGACGGTATAGGCGGGAGCCTGCGGCCACCCGGATGATCAGGCATCCCCGGTATTCGGCCCCGGTGTTCTTCCGCACGGTCCTGGGGTTGTGCTTCTTGAGTGTGGTCTTCTGCAGTCGCTCGACGGGTACTCCGGCGAGGTCCGCCCAGTACGCCTCGGCGCCGGCCACGTCGGCGGATTCGTGGATCATCACCCGGAAGCCGAGCTGCTCGCGCGGGATCCGAAGGAGATCGAGCCAGGCGAGGTAGACGGCGATGACGCCGGGGTCGCTGTTGATGAAGGCGACGGTCTCGTCGCGACGATAGGGCTTGCTCTTGGAGCCCTCCGCCCAGTACAACGCGACGCCGGTCAGGAACAGCTCCCTTTCGCTGAGGGCCCCGACCGCGGCCTGCGCTTCGCGGATGGTCGCGGTGCGCGCAGCCTCGCGGATGGGTCCCTCGTGTGCCCATCGCTTCAGGGCGGCTTCCCTGCCCTGCTCGGCGGGCGTCCGGTGGTCGACCTTCGGCAGGTCGCGGACCCACAGCGAGATCGAGCTCTTCGAGCAGCCCAGCTCCACCTGGATCTGGTCGTAGGTCATGCCCTGGAGGCGCAGCTCGCGGGCGCGGTCGCGGAGGTCGTCCTTCGCGTTCGGGCGTTTCGTCCATGCCGGCGGTGGCTCGCCCTTCACCAGGCGGTGGAGGAGGTCGTTGTTGTAGACCTTCAGGCGGTCGCGGATCTGGCGGAGGCTGAAGCCCTCGCGGCGGAGGGCGACGGCCTGGGTCCGGAGGCTTTCGAAGTCGGCGTACCGGCTCGTTTCGGCTGTCATACGAACACCATCGTCCGGAATGCGGACGTCCGGATCGAAAATGCGGGCGATTCAATAGTTCGAGGGACTGGTGTCCATCTCGTTGACGGCGGGCCCCGCCCGTAGGGTGGTGGGTATGACCACAACGGGGGCAGACCGGGACGCCGAGGGCGTCGGGACTTGGTGGTGGTGGGGGAGACGGCGCAGCGCCGTGCTCGATGTGGGGCTGGCGCTGGTGTCCGCGCTGGAGTGTGCCGTCGAGGGCGTCGGCTTCGCCGACAAGGCCTCGCTGCCCGTGCCCGTGGGCGTGCTGTTCGGCCTGCTGGTCGGCTCCGTGCTGGTCGTCCGCCGCCGCTGGCCCATCGTCGTCGTCCTCGTGTCGATCGCCGTCGCGCCCGCAGAGATGGGCTTCCTCATGGGGATCGTCGGGCTGTACTCGCTCGCCGCCTCCGAGGTGCCCCGGCGGATCACCGCCGCTCTCGCGGGGATGTCGACGCTCGCCGTCTTCGTCGTGACCTTCGTGGGGATGCGGCAGGACGTCGCCCAGGTCGACCAGGGGGCGCCGACCATCGACCCGAGCGGCTGGTACGTGCCGAGCGTCGCGCTCTTCATGACGCTCGGGCTCAACGCGCCGCCGGTGCTCTTCGGCCTCTACATAGGGGCGCGCCGTCGCCTCATGGAGAGCCTGCGTGAGCGGGCCGACTCGCTGGAGCAGGAGCTGTCGCTGCTCGCGGACCGGGCCGAGCAGCGGGCGCAGTGGGCGCGGCGGGAGGAGCGGACGCGGATCGCCCGGGAGATGCACGACGTGGTGGCGCACCGGGTGTCGCTGATGGTGGTGCACGCGGCGGCGCTGCAGGCGGTCGCGTTGAAGGATCCGCAGAAGGCCGTGCGGAACGCGGCGCTGGTCGGTGACATGGGGCGGCAGGCTCTGTCCGAGCTGCGGGAGATGTTGGGGGTGCTCCGGGAGGAGGGGGTTCCCGCCGCGCCGGCCGCCGTGCCCCTGGCCGCCGTGGGGCGGGCCGCTGCCGCCGCGGCGGAGGCCGCCGCCGAGGACGGGCCGTGTCTGGATGCCCTTGAGGCCTTGTGCGAGCAGTCGCGGCTCGCGGGGGCGGCCGTGGAGCTGCTGGTGCTGGGTGAGGCGCGTCCGTACGGCCCCGAGGTGGAGCGGACGGCGTACCGGGTGGTGCAGGAGGCGCTGACGAACGTCCACAAGCACGCGGCGGGTGCGAAGGTCGTGGTGCGTCTGGCGCACCGGGACGCGGAGGTCGCGATGCAGGTGGAGAACGGTCCCTCGGATGCCGGGGTGGCCGATGTGGGGCTGCCGAGCGGCGGGAACGGTCTGGTCGGCATGCGGGAGCGGGTGCTGCGGCTGGGGGGTGTGTTCGTGTCGGGGGCGACGGACGCGGGCGGGTTCAAGGTGTCGGCGGTGCTGCCGACGGGCGCGGCGCAGGACGACGCCGCGTAGGGCCCTACCCCGCCGTCAGTCGTGTCGGCTGCGCCCCTGTGATCAGGGTCGACAGCGCCGCGTCGATGTCCCGGCCCAGGTACCAGTCGCCCGCGTGGTCGAGGCTGTAGACCCGGCCCTCGGCGTCCATCGCCAGGACGGCCTGGTGTTCGCCCTCCTCGCCGAGGGGCGCGAGCTCGGTGTCGAGGGCGCGGCCGAGGTCGGCGAGGGTGCGGGAGAGGTGGAGTCCGGCGAGCGGGTCGAAGCGGACGGCGGCGGGTGCTATCTGCCGGCCGTGGCCGGGTGCGGTGATCCGCAGCCCGCCGAATTCGGCCCAGGCCTCGACGGCGGCGGGGAAGACGCTGTGCCGGTGGCCGGCGGGGGAGATGTGGGCGCGCAGGGTGTCGGCCCATTCTTCGGCGAGCTTGATGTCCCAGCGGCCGGGCTGCCAGCCGGCCTCGCGGAGGGCGGCGTCGACGTTGACCGGGAAGCGCGTGGTGCTGAGGTGGTCGGGCATGTGGGTGCGGTCAGCCGTTCTCGACAGGCGTGGTGGGGTCGACGGCGCGGACGCCGAAGTGGGCGAGCATCGCCGTGCAGGAGCGGCAGGGTGCGGCGTAGCTGCCGTGGAGCGGGTCGCCGTCCTCCCGGATGCGTCGGGCGGTGAGTTTGGCCTGCTTGAGGGAGCGGCGGGCCTCGCTGTGGGTGAGTGGTTTGCGCTGGGCGCGTTTGGAGCGGCCGTTCTCGGCGGCGGTGAGGTGCCGGGAGAGGAGGATCGCTTCGGGACATCGTCCGGTGAAGCGTTCCCGCTGGCTGCTGGTGAGGGTGTCCAGGAAGTCCTGGACGAGGGCGTGCAGGACGGGGGGCCGGTCGCCGCGGCCCGCGGTGCACGTGAGGGTTTCGCCGCGGACGGAGAGTGCGGCTCCTACGGTGGGGAGGATTCCGTCGCGACGGTGACGCAGTAAGGGTGCGCGCGTGGCCTCGGCGCTGCTGCTCCAGTTGAGGCGTGGGTCACCCTGTGTGGGCGTTGTTGCTGCGTGCATGGTGCTCGTCTTCCCCTCCTGCAATCCCCCGAGTTGCGTGGACAGCCTGCCAAATAGGGAGCCATATGGGGAAGCTGGGGCGCCGAAACGGCTCTTCGGTGTGTCGGAATCATGGTGCGGCTGTCATGGGGTCGTGACAGTTGGTCACGGTCGGTCGTCGGCGGATCGGGTCCGGTTCGGCCTCTTGTGGCAGCGCATAGGCTGTGCGGAATCAGGCTGTGCGATGCAGCCGGTAGCAGCAGTCAGTGACGCCATGCAGGGGGCAACCGCCATGACGACAGGTCGGCTCGGGCAGGACACCGCGCCACCGAACGCGGCCTACGCCGGGCAGGTCGTGCATTTTCCGGATCCGGTGCGTGCCTCCCGTCACCCCAGAGGGGTACGGGTGGACGAGTTCGGTCACCCGGATTTCTCGCCGTACGCGCGCGCGGCGGCGGAGATCGCCGATCCGCCGGAGGGTTTCGGTGTCGACGAGCTGCGGCTGACGGACTATGTGTCGGCGAACGCGGCGATGGCGGCGACGGGCCATGAGCTGTGGGACACGATTCCGGCGGTGGCGACGCCGCACGGCTGGACCTGGCATCACGTGGCGCGGTCGCGGCGGATGGAGCTGGTCCCGGTCGAGGTGAAGGCGCTGCTGCGCCATCACGGCGGGGTGGCGACGGCGGCCGTGGACCAGGCGAAGCGGGGGACGCGTCCGCTGCAGGAGACCCGGCCGGTGCACTTCGGGCTGCCGAAGGGTCTGGTGTCGGTGTCGGAGCAGCAGCTTCAGGGTGTCGAGGAGGATCTCGGCTATCGGCTGCCGGGGGCGTACCGCACGTTCCTGAAGGCGGCGGGCGGGTGTGCCCCGGTGGGGGCGGCGCTCGACGCGGAGCTGGGGCTTCTGGTCGACCAGCCGTTCTTCACGGTGCGGGAGGAGGCGGGGATCAATGACCTCGTCTATGTCAACAAGTGTCTGCGTGACCATCTGACGAAGGACTATCTGGGCGTGGCTTTCGTCCAGGGTGGTCTGATCGCGCTGAAGGTGCGGGGTGCGGCGGTCGGTTCGGTGTGGTTCTGCGCGTACGACGATGCGCGGGACTCCGGCGAGGTGGCGGCCGGCTGGACGGTGAATGAGCGGGTGGAGCGGCTGTTGCTGCCCTGCGGCGCGGACTTCGACGCGTTCCTCGGGCGTCTGGCGGGCAATCCGCCGGAGCTGGAGACGGTGGCGAACCTGATGGTGGACGGCGGCTTCGCGCGCGCCGTGCCCGTGGTCCCGGTGGGGGAGTGAGCTGGCTGTGGTGACGTTCGCGCAGGCGCAGGAGCGCGCCGAGGAATGGATCAACGGCGACCTGCCGTCGTATCAGCACCGTGAGGTGCGGGTGCGGGAGTTCGAGCTGGGGTTCGTGGTGTGGGCGGAGGACCGCGAGGGCGGTCCGACGTCGGACGGCGGGCGTCAGCGGCTGGTGATCGCGCGGGACAGTGGTGAGGCGACGCTGTGGCCTGGGCTGCCGGTGGGTGAGGTGATCCGGCGGTACGAGGAGGAGTACGGGGCGACGGACGAGGTTCCGGCGCAGGCGGCGGTGCCGGCGGCGCGGATCGATCTGAACCAGACGTCGTTCCTGCTGAGTCCGCCGGAGTGGCTGCAGGACGCGGCGGACAAGATCGGGCTTCCTCGGGAGGAGTCGCACGCCTCGCAGGAGAGCGCGAGTGCGTCGGTCTCGGTGGACGACGCGTCGGACGCGGTGGGGGCGGGGGAGTCGGGGCCTTCGGCTTCGGTGGCTTCGTCTGCTTCCTCTGCGTCCTCTGCTTCGTCGGTCTCGTCGTCTCTTTCGGAGGCTTCCTCTTCTTCTGCGGAGGCCGCTACGGCTCCGGTGCCGGCCGCCGAGCGCGCTCCGAGCTCCGAGGCGTACGAGCCCACGGCGATGGACGGCGTTCCGGCGAAGCCCGCGGCTCCCGCGCCCGTGCCCGCCCCCGCGCCTGCCCCCGCGCCCGTGCCCGCTCCTGCGCCCGTGCCCGCGCCCGCGCCCAGCAGTCCGTGGGCGGATGCGAACGCGAGTTCCGGGGGTGCGGACGGGGCGGTGCCGCTGCCCGCGACCGTCTTCGCGCCGCCGCTGTCGGGGACGGACGACGAGGACACGCCGCCGCCGTCGGTGGGCGCGGACGCGCCGACCGCGCTGATGAAGGGGGGCAGTGCGCTGCCCCCGACCGCGATCGCTCCGCGCCTGGACCCGGCCGCGCCGGCCCCGGGTGCGGTGCCCCCGGCCCCGCCGACCCCGCCCGCGCCCCAGCCTTCGCCGGCTCCGGCGCCCGCTCCTGCTCCCGCGCAGGCGGGCCCGGGTGCGCCGACGCCTCCTCCGCCGCCCGCGCCCTCGGCGCCGGCTGCCGGGGACATCGCGGACGCCGCGACGAGCAAGGCCGCGCTGCCGCCGAAGGCCGGGCGTGGTCCGACGCCGCCTCCGCCGCCGGGTGCCCCGGGTGTGCCGGGTGGCTCGTCGGGCTCCAACGCGTACATCCCCACCCAGCTGGTGTCGCAGCTCGGCCCCGAGGGGCTCACGCCGCCGGCGCAGCCGGGGCCGCCCGGTCCGCCGCCTCCGCCGGCCGCGCCGGGTCCCGTGACGCCGCCGCAGCCGGTGCACCACGCGGCGACGATGCTGGCGCATCCGAACCAGGGTGGTCCCGGCGCTCCGCCGCCGCCCCCGCCGCCGCCGGGTGTGCCCGGGGGGACGCCCGCCGGCGGGATCGCGCATGCCGCGACGATGCTGGCGCACCCCGGTCCGGGTGGACCGGGTGGTCCGGGGACTCCGCCTCCGCCGGCTCCGGCGCCGCCGGTCGGCGGGCACACGCCGCCGCCCGCGCCCGGTCCCGTACCTCCGGGTCCGGTGCCGCCCGGTCCCGTGTCTCCGGGTGGTCCCGTACCCCCGGCGTACGGCTATCCGCAGCCGACCGGTCAGCCGACGGTCGGACCCGGCTATCAGGCGGTGCTGCGGTACCGGGCGCCGGACGGTTCCGAGGCGCAGATCATCCGGCGTTCGGCGCCGGGCACCCCGCATCCGGAGTGGCAGATCCTGCACGAGCTGCGGGCGATGAACGTGCCGCCGCAGCAGGTGCTCGAACTCCACACGGAGCTGGAGTCCTGTGAGCTGCCGGGCGGTTACTGCGCGCGGATGATCCGGGAGACGTGGCCGCAGGCGCGGATCACGAGCATCGCCCCGTACGGCCGTGATCACGCGGGCCGGCAGCAGGGCATGCGGCAACTCCTGACCCATCAGGGCGAGTTGCACCAGGTCGCGGACGGTCCGGCGCGTCCGGCTCCGATGCGGGCGCCGCTGCCGCAGGTGCAGCCGGCGCCGCCGATCCCCCCGGAGGGGATCGCGCAGGAGCTGGCGGGGGCGTTCGGTCCGGGCGTGCTCCGGTTCGACCAGCGGGCGGTGTCCCGGCAGGGTGTGCCGGAGACGGTCGCGCGGACGCTGGTGTGGGCGGGTCTTCCGGCGGACTTCGGTCCGTTCTTCTGGGCGCAGCCGGCGATCCCGGTGGTGCCGACGCTCGCGGAGCTGGCGGCGCAGCGGCAGGTCCAGGCGGCGCCGGACGCGAGTTCGTATCTGGTGCTCGGTTCGGACTTCGGCCGGGCGATCTGTGTCCAGTACGGGACCGCGCACATCGTCGCGGTGCCGGTGGAGGCCGGTCCGGGCGGGCAGTCGGTGGCGCCGCAGTTCGTGAACACGGGGCTGCCGGAGTTCACCCGGTCGATGGCGCTTCTCGGCCGGATGTGGCGGCTGCGGTTCGGGCTGAACCCGGAGCAGGCGGGCCGCTGGACGGTCGATTTCCAGGCGCAGTTGGCGATGCTGGACCCGGCGGCGCTGTCGTCGCCGGAGAACTGGTGGTCGGTGCTGCTCGAACAGATGTGGGACGGACTTCTGTAGGCGTAGCTGAACCGAATGTGATGAAAGGCGCTCGACGTGTATGCACGTTGGGCGCCTTTTGTCCGTTCTGATGGCGCATCCTGGTTGTTCGAGACCAAAGGAAGGGGCGCCAGGGATGAGTTTCGCCGTCGGACGGGGGCGCGGTTACCGCCCCGAGCAGGTCGACCGCCACCTCGCCGCGCTCTCCGACGACCGCGATGCCGCCTGGGAGCGGGCGGCGCGGCTCACGGTCCTCGCGAAGGAGATGGAGAGGGAGGCCGCCGGGCTCCGCCTGGCCGTCTCGCAGCTCGTCCCGCATCGGTACGAGCCCCTCGGCGAGGCCGCGCAGAAGATCCTGGAGCTGGCCGAGCAGGAGGACGAGCGGCTCGTCCGGGGCGCCGAGGCCGAGGCCCAGGCCCTCGCGGAGGCCGCCGAGCAGGCGGCGCGGGAGGCGGCGGAGGCCGCCGCGGCGTACGCGGAGGGCGTCAGGACGGCGGCGGACGCGGCGGCCCGGGCGGCCCTTGAGGAGGCCCGCGCGCGGTCCGAGGAGATGGCGGTGATCGCCCGCCGGGACGCGGCGGGGGCCCGGGACGCGGCGCGGGAGACCTTCGAGGAGACGGAGCGCCGGGCGGCGGCGCTGCTCGCGGAGCAGTCGGACGAGCAGCGGACCGTACGGGACGAGGCGGAGCGCACGGCCGAGGCGGGGGCGGCGGCCCTGGACGCCCGCCACGAGGAGCTCGTCGCGGCGGCGGAGGCGGGGCTCGCGGAGACGCAGCGGTCCCTGGCCGAGACGGAGGAGCAGGCCCGGCACGGCCAGGAGGACGCCGAGGCCCGCGCGGAGGAACTGCTCGCCGAGGCCAGGATGAAGGCGGAGCGGGTCGAGCGCGAGACGGAGCGGGTGGTGCGGGAGCACGGGGAGGCGCGGGACGAGATCCACTCCCACATGGAGCACATCCGCAACTCCCTGGCGGCGCTGACGGGCCGTCCGACTGCCCCAGAGCCGGACGGCCCGGACGGCCCGGACGGCCCGGACGACCCGGACGGCCCGGACGACCCGGAGGGGCCGGAGGAGCCGGAGGGGCCGGCGCCGGAGTCCGACGCCGACCCTTCCTAGTCGTCGGCGGGGTTACGGGGTGGCGCCGCCCGTGCAGATCGTTCCGTACTCGCCCCACCAGCCCCCGTTGGAGCTGTTGGAGCTGAAGCCGCCGGGCCGGATCGTTCCGTCGTACACCAGCGCTCCGTAGTAGCCGTTCCGGTGGTAGACGTCGACCTTCACCGGCAGGTAGTTCACGTAGGAGCCGATACCGACCGCGAACTTGGTCTCGCCGTACTTGCGCAGGTCGATGCAGGTCTTCGTGGTGCCGGTCTCGACGTCGCGGTCGTAGTAGCCGATGTTCTCGTGGAAGCACGCTCGGCCATTCGGGCAGTTGCCCTCGTTCGCCGCCGCGGACGGCGCCGTCGCCGCCATGCCCGTCAGGGCCAGTCCCCCGGCGAGCGCGATCGTCGCCAGCTTGCGCTTCACGTTCACTGATACCTCCTGGTCAGGGTGTGCACAGTGCGTTCTTGCGTGACGTGAAGAGTCTGTCCGTCCGAGAACTCTCTTTCCACGCAAAGAAATTGCAGATATTAAGGACGATCGTCCGGCGAGTTTCGTACGCCGCCCCGCGGCCCGAGCGACGAGGTACGTCCCACCCATGCGCATCGACATCAGTGAACGAGCCGCCCTGAAGCGGGTCCTCCAGGCGAGACGGGCGGCGATCGACCCGCTGACCAGGGGGTTCGTCCGAAGACCCGCCGGTCCCGGCCGGCGCGCGGCTGGGCTCAGCCAGGAGCAGATGGATGAGCTGCTCATGCGTGCCCGGGGTACGTACAACCGCTTCGAGAACGGTCAACTGGACCGCCCGTGCGCGGATTTGCTCGCTTCGGTTGCGAAGATTCTGGAGTTGAGCGAGCAGGAGTGGACGTTGCTGTGGTGGCTGACCCGCAAGGAGGAGCCGCCAGGCACCCTGCACGGCAGTACGGGGATGTCCGTCGCGGGGATGTGGGGGCAGCTGATCGAGAGGGTCGGCGACGCGGTGGCGTACATCAGCGACGCCGCGTTCGACATCGTCGCTCACAACGAGGAGTTCGTCCGTCTCTTCCCGCCGGGACGTGCCCCGCGCAACATCATGCGGTACCTGCTGCTCGACGCCGAGGCCCGGACCGAGACCCTGGTCGACTGGGAGACCCGCTGGGTGCCGGAGATGCTGACCCACTTCAAGCAGGCGGTGGTGCGGCGCCCGGTGGATTCCGTGCTCGGCCGGCTCGAACGGGACGTCCTCGCCGACCCGGTGACCGGCCCGCTCTACCGGGCGTGCGACCCCGTCCCCCTCTCGTACGCCGACGGCGCCGCCCTCCCCGTCCGCCACGCCCTCCACGGCCCCGGCGTCCTCACGACCTGCCTCGCGGAACCGCTCACGGCCCCGGGTGCCGTCATCAACCTCAGCGTCTACACGCCCGATCCACCCGCCTAGGCTCCCGCCCATGCTCATGAAACTGACGGCGATCACGCTCGACTGCGCCGACCCCATGGCCCTGGCCGCGTTCTACCACCGCGCCACGGGCATCCCGCTCGCCGACCGGTCCGACGACGAGTTCGCGGGACTGCGCGCCGCGGACGGCATGTTCCTCGGCTTCCAGCGCGTCGACGGCTACCGCCCGCCGTCCTGGCCCGGCCAGGAGGTTCCCCAGCAGCTGCACCTCGACTTCGACGTCGACGACCTGGAGGAGGCCACGGCCCGGCTGGTCGCCCTCGGTGCGACCGTCCCGGACGTCCAGCCCCGCCCGGAGCTGTGGCGGGTGGTCCTGGACCCGGCGGGGCACCCCTTCTGCCTGACGATCCCGCGCCCGCCCGTCTAGGAGGTGCGGCCGAGCAGCGCCTCGCCGAGCTCGCTCGCCCGGTAGTACACCTCGCGCCGGTACCGGTGCGAGGTCACCAGGCCCGCGTCCCGCAGCACGGCGAGGTGCTGCGAGACCGCGCCGGCGCTCAGGCCGGTCTGCAGGGCGAGGCCGGTGGTGGTCGTCGGGGTGCTCGTACGGCCGAGCAGTCCGGCCCTGCTGCGCCCGAGGAGCCGCCGCGGCCAGCTTCCTCGCCTCCGCGCTGCTCCTGTCCCGGATCCGCCGCCCGGATCCCAGGCCGGTGCGGGCGCCCGGGGCCCGACTGCGGGACGAGATCGCCGAGGGCCTGAGGTTCGTGTTCCGGGACCGGTTGCTGCGGGCGTTGACGCTGACGGCCGCGATCTCCAACCTGTGCGGCACGATCGGCGCGTCCATGCTCCTGGTCCTCCTTGCGGGTGACCTGGGCCTGTCGCCGTTCCTGTGCGGGCTGGTGTTCACGGCGGAGGCGCTCGGCGGCTTGCTCGGCAGCCTCCTCACGACCCGGATCGCGGCGCGCCTCGGCGAGGGGCGCGCGATGTGCGCCTCCGTGGTGGTCAGCGGGGTGCTGTGGCTGCTCGCGCTGCCGTTCTTCCAGGCGGACGGGCGGTACGCGGTGGCGTGCGTGCTCCAGGGGCTCGGCTGGACCGCCTTCATGACCTTCAAGATCAACTCGGTGGCCCTCCGTCAGCGCCTCACCCCGGCCCCCCTCCTCGGCCGTGTGACGGCGACCTTCCGCTTCGTGGTCTGGGGCTGCATGCCGCTGGGCGCACTGGTGGGCGGGCTGGTGGGGGAGTACGCGGGGGTGCGTACGGCGCTGTGGACCGGAGCCGCGGGCGAACTGCTGGCGGTGGTGCCCCTGCTGCCGGCGCTACGGGGACGGCGGGAGGTGTGACCGGAGGGCGTCGGCCGCGCCGATTGGTCTTCCGTCAACTCGGCGGGGTAGAAAGCTCCGTCGATCAATCATGATCACGTCACAAGGCTCTCTCATTCGGGGGAATGGAAGAATGACCTCAACTCGCCGTGTTCTCAGCGCGATTGCCCTTCTCGCCACCCTGGGCGGCGTCGCCGCCTGCGGTCCGGAAGACCCCACCGCCACAGGCGTGACCGGAGGTTCCGGCAGCAGCGCGGCGCCGTCGGCCACGGCGTCCGGGACGACGGACCCCGGCGAGGCCGGCAGCGGTGCCCCGGCCGACGACGTCGACGGCGACGGGAAGGGCGGGGACTGCGGCAAGCCGCCGGTCCTGCCCGAGGGGATCAAGAAGCTGAAGGTCCAGCTGATGCGTGACTCCGGCAGCTTCGAGGCCGCGGAGGCCAAGCCGCACTGCACGCCGAACGACTGGATCTACGGCGCCGAGCAGGACGACCCGAGCAAGCACTACGTCCTTCCCGAGAACGTCAAGGCGTACCTGTCCCTCGGCTCCGGCCAGTCGAAGCAGGTCGACCACGAGCAGCTGGCGCTGCACATCGACCGCTGCCTGGCCCAGGAGATCGGGGCTCCCACCGAGGACTACCCCAAGGTGGAGGCCCCCTTCGGCTGCTACAACAACGTCTATGACGTCACCCTGAACGCCAAGGGCGAAGTGGAGACGATGAAGGAGATCTGGAGCGTCTGACGACGTCCGTCGGCCCCGGCCGGGATCGGCGCTGGTGGTGGTGCGGGGGCAGCTGGAGGTGTGACCTGAGGGGCGGCTAACGTCGTCCCCTCAGGGAGGGGAACCCGTACATGAACCATGCACGCACGCGCGGCCGCAGACTCGCGGCCGCCGCCGTCACCATTGCCCTCGCCGCCACGGGCGGCACGCTGACCGCACTCCCGGCCACGGCGGCCGTGCCGGAGGCCGTTCAAGAGGACCAGCAGGCCACCACCGTGCCGTTCCCGCGCAACGCGGACGTCGTCGGCGCGGGCCCGAGCGGCTTCCTCTCGAAGGCCCGCGGCACCACTCCGGAGTTCCGCTGGACCTGGTACGCGGACGGCTCGTCGGTCGTGCTGCCCGGGGTCGTCTCGGCCGGCGCATCCTCGGACCTCGTCGTCACCGGCGACCGGTACTACCTGTCGGAAAGTCGTGTCCTGAAGCTCCACGACATGTCGACGCCCGCGTCGGCGGCCGCATCTCCAGTAGTCGTGAACCTCGACGAGCTCGGCACCGGATACAGCCTCGGTGGGGTCTTCGGTTCCACCCTCGCCGTCCTCGTGCCGACCGGGGAGGACAACTTCCAGACGCGCCTCTTCGGCTTGGAGGGTGGCAAGCTGACCGAGCGCCCGATCACCGGTCTGCCCGAAGACTGCGTCCCCAGCGTCGAAGGCGGCTACGCCGCCGGGGCCGCGGTCTTCGACTGCTGGGACCGTGCCGACGGACCGTGGGCCAAGGTGGTCGTCGACCTCACCACAGCGACCGCGGTGTTCTCACAGGCCATGGATGCCGGGCACCAGCCCGGGTGGCAGAACGCGATCTCCGACACGTACGCGGTGTGGCGGGAGGACGACGGGACCACAGAGTGGTTCGGTGTGCACCGGCGCGGCACGTCCGAGCGGAAGCTGATCAAGGCGAGTGGTTCCTCGTACGACCCGCTCCAGCTCGTCGGCGGCTGGATCACGCAGGGCCAGCAGGTCCACATCGATGCCACCGGCAACCCGAACGGCGCGTCCGCGCTCCAGACGCGGCCCTTCACCGCCGAGTCCGTCGAGACGGGTGAGAAGGTCCAGCTCCTCACGGCCTACTCGTCCGCTGTCGCCGGTCCCAGCGGCTCGCTCCTGGTGCGCGGTGGCACCCCTGAGCGGGGGGAGGGCCTCTACCGGATCTCGCCGCGCGTCGACGGCGGCCGGCCGGAGGTCGAACTCGTCGCGTCCACGGGGCAGTCGACCGTCGTCACAGTCACCGGCTCCACCGCCCCCACGACGCTCACCGGCGACCAGGTCGCGCGCGGGGTCGACTTCGGCTGGGACCTGTCCCGGGCCGACAGCCGGGTCTGGCTGACCCTGACCCACGTACGCAGCGGAAAGACGGTCTCCTACAACTGGTATCCCAGCATCGGTGCCGGCATGCCGCGCCACCTCACCTGGCACTGGGACGGCAAGGACCTGGAGAACGCGGACTGGGGGAGCCCCGCCCGCAACGGCGAGTACGAGTGGAAGCTCACCGCCCGCCCGGACGAGGGCATCGGCCCCGAGCTCGTCTCCACCGGCCGGTTCACCGTGACCCGCCCCGCCGCCCCGCACGACTTCGACGACGACGGCACGGCCGACCTCCTCGTCCGGGGCACCGACAATGTGCTGTGGCGCTTCGGCACCCTGCCCACCGCGCCCGGCGGCTCCCTGACGGACGCTGGCGCCACGCGCGTCGGCAGCGGCTGGGGGATCTACGACCGGCTGGAAACCGTCGGGAACATCGCGGGCACCACCGCGCCCGATGCCGTGGCCCGCGACAAGGACGGCGTCCTCTGGCTCTACCAGGGCACCGGCGACCGGTACAAGCCGCTCACCGGCCGTACGAAGATCGGTGCCGGCTGGCAGGTGTACGACCAGCTCGCGGGCGGCAGCGATCTGACCGGTGACGGCCGGGCGGACCTGATCGCCACCGACAAGGCGGGCGACCTGTACCTCTACAAGGGCACGGGCTCGACCACCGCCCCCTTCGCACTCCGCAAGAAGATCGGCTTCGGCTGGGGCGTCTACAACCAGCTCAGCGCCACCGGCAACCTCGCCGGCGGCCCGGCCGGTGACCTCCTCGCCCGCGACAAGGCCGGTGTGCTCTGGCTCTACCTCGGCAAGGGCGACGGCACCTTCGCCGCCCGCACGAAGGTGGGCGCCGGGTGGGGTTCCTTCACCGGCCTCACCGCCGTCGGCGACGCCAACGGGGACGGCCGCGCCGACCTGGTCGCCTCGAACGGCGACGAGACCTTCTACGCGGGCACGGGCGACTGGTCGGCTCCCTTCAAGCGGGGCGTATCCGTGTCCCTGACGCAGGACTCGTCGTACAACACCGCCTTCTAGCCCGCCCCTTCAAGTGAGGGCGCACTCCGCCCACACCGTCTTCCCCGGCGCGCCGAGCCTCGGGCACCAGCCCCAGCGCTCGGCGAGCCCGTCGACGAGCAGCAGCCCCCGGCCCCCGTCCGCCAGTTCCGGACCGGGGCCGGTGAGCTGTCCGGGCCGGGGCGGTACGCGTTCGGCGCGGGTGTCGCTGACCTCGATCCGGGCGACGGGCGGGGGCCCGTCCATGACCCGGAGGAGCAGGTGGAAGTCCCGCCCCGGCACATGCCCGTGCCGTACCGCGTTCGCCGCCAGCTCGGCGGCGACCAGGACGACGGTGTCGTGCGCCCCGGTCCCGTACGGGATCCCCCACTCGTCCATCCGTACGCCGACAAGCCGGCGCGCGAGCCGCGCGCCCCGGGCGGTCGACGTGAAACGGAGGGTGAAGACCCTGCTGCCCAAGTAAGGGGAGACGCCCGAGAGTTGGGTGGTGCCGGTGGGGCTGTCGTTGTTGCTCGTCATGCCCACCAAGCTCCTCTTGGTGGCGTAGCGTGACCAGTGGTGACGCACTGACGCGGCGGTGTTGTACGTGGGGTGTCGGTGCCGGTACGAGGGGCAGGGCGCGATGACGGAAGAGCAGCCGGGGACGGTCCCGGAGCCCGCCGCGGCGGACAAGTCCGGGCAGGGCGTGGTGGTGGCGTTCGGACAGAGCCTGAAGACGCTGCGGCTGCGGGCGAAGATGGAGCGGGAGGAGCTGGGCAAGCGGCTGGGCTACTCGGCGTCCACGATCGCCTCGTTCGAGCAGGGCAGGAGGATCCCGCCGCCGAGGGCGATCGACCGGGCGGATGAGGTGCTGGACGCGGGCGGGCTGCTGAAGGTCTGGAAGGACCAGCTGGAGCGGGCGCAGTACCCGGCGTTCTTCCAGGGGATGGCGCAGCTGGAGAAGCAGGCCATAGAGCTGTTGGTGTACGACACGATGATGGTCAACGGCCTGCTCCAGACCGAGGAGTACATGAGAGCGCTCCTGGCCATGCGGCGCCCGCCGCTGGACGAGGAGACGATCGAGCAGCGGGTGACGGCCCGACTGGCGCGGCAGGACATCTTCGACCGACGTCCCGCTCCTCTGCTGAGCTTCGTCATGGACGAGTCGGTGCTGCGGCACCGGTACGGCGGGAAGGGTGTCCTTCGCGGACAGTTGGAGCACCTGCTCCTGATCGGCCAGCGGCGGAACGTCGAGCTCCAGGTCATGCCGACCGACTGCGAGGACAACGCGGGCGTGAACGGCCCGTTCACGGTCGTCACGCGCAAGGACGCGAAGAAGTTCCTGTACGTCGAGGCGCAGAATACGAGCTCGTTGGCCACGGACCCGGAGCAGACCGTTCTCGCTGCTGCCCGCTATGGGATCATCCGGTCGCAGGCTCTCACCCCGCGAGAGTCGCTGGAGTTCATCGAGAAGTTGCTGGGAGAGCTATGAACAACACGGAATCCCTGGCCTGGTTCAAGAGCAGCTACAGCGGAACCGAAGGCGGCCAGTGCATCGAGGTCGCGACCGGCGCGGGAACCGTGCACGTCCGGGACTCCAAGGACGTGGCCCGTCCGGCCCTCCGGGTCTCGCGCGACGCGTGGGCCGGGTTCGTCGGGCTCGCCTCGGCGGAGTAGTACAACCGCCGCTTGTACGTGCGAGAGCCCTGCCCGTCCGAGCCGGACGGGCAGGGCTCACGTGGTGGGGCGGGCCTGCCGCGTCGGGTTTCCCCGGAGTCCCCGGTATGCGAGGCCGAGGAGGAAGGAGTGGAGCAGCGCGGAGAGGGCCGGCGCCGCGAAGAAGTACCCGGTCGCCAGGGCCGAGTCGCCGTTGGCGAAGTCGGGGAGGAGCAAGATCATGCTGGTCGGCGCAGTGATCAGGAGGAGCCAGACGGACGCGAAGCTGTCGTCTGTGATCACTGGGGCGAACACCACGGGGAGCGCCGCCACGGCCACCAGGCCGAGGTAGACCAGCGAGGCGGGGTTGGCGAACGTGAGCCGGACGAGTGTGCGGAAGCGGCTGTCTCGCATGATTGATTCCTCCTGCGCGGATCGGTTCCGTATGTCGACGGCGGTTCCATCGTGCGGCGAGGCGGCCCTCGGCGCCTGAGTAGCGCTACCCAAACCGTTGTGGGGGCCTGCGCGTTGTGGGCTGCGTAGCTGATCGCGGCGGCGGCCGCCGTGAGGGCGGTGGCGGGGGTCGGGGTGCCTGATCGGCGCCGGAGGCCTGCGGCCAGAGGACGCCGGGGACCTCACCTCCCCGGGCGGTGTCACGGCCGACTGCCGGCTACCAGCCCGCTGCGATCCCGCCCACCGGTGATCCCCGCACCACTTGATCCATGTGCGCACCAGGGCCGTTCATGCCTCACTGGAAAGGCAGTTAAGCCCCCAGACCGAAGAAATCGCTTCAACCATTGAGCGTTGAACGTTGATGCGCCGGAAAGGAAGTTGATCCCGTGATCCGAGGTGACGGCATCCGCCGCAACGTCGCTGAAGTCGACGACGACGAACGGGACGCGATGGTCCAGGCGATCAAGGACCTGAACAAGAGCTTCTATCCGGGATCCCGGGACGAGTTCCCGCCCGGCGGCGTCAGTAAATGGTTCAAGCAGGACGAGATCCACCAGGCGACGCACGTCCACGGGGGTCCGGAGTTCCTGCCGTGGCACCGCGAGCTCTGCAACCGCTTCGAACAGCTGCTCCGGGAGGTCAATCCAGCGCTGTCGTTGCACTACTGGGACTGGACCACGGATCCCGCCCCGCTCTTCACCCCCCGGTTCATGGGGTCGAAATCAGGTGATGCGGGAGACCCGTGGCTGAACGAGATCTACGACCCGCAGGCGGATCCCTTCCGCGGCGAGAGCGTCTCGGACGTCGCACACGGCAATCCCTTCGACCCGCCGCGCAGCCTCACGCGCGAGGTCCCGGACGGCCCGCCGGAGTTTCCCTTCTCGGACCGCTCGATCATCCGCTCGTCGAACTACCTCAGCATGCGGATCCGGCTCGAGAGCTGCCACAACTTCGCTCACAACTACATCGGCGGCACGATCGGCGATCCCCACAAATCCTTCCGCGACCCGTTCGTCTTCCTGCTCCACTCGAACGTGGACCGCCTCTTCGCCATGTGGCAGTACCAAGACCCCGCCACCCGGCTCGACCCCACCACCGTGTACGGGGACGACCCCGGCGAGCAGCTGTGGTACGTGCGCAGACTCCAGCCCTGGGACGGCTCGGGGAGGACACGCCCCTGGGTGCGGCCGGAGAGCGAGCGCGTGGTGAAGGACTACCAGCACCCCACCATCGTCACCCCGCCGCAGTACGACACGCTCCAGCCGGTGGGCGACGGCCCGCTCACGCCACAGCAGCTGCACGAACTGCGGCATGCACTCGGGGACGCCGTCGCCCTCCACGCGTCCCTGTCCGCCGCCCACGAGCACTAGCCGTATGTGTCAACAACGCTCGTGATCCATACACCCAGGGTGCGGACGTGAGCACCATCCCGCCGCGTTTCCTCTGGGCGATGGACGTCCTCGACGTCCGGCCGGACGAAAGCGTCCTGGAGGTCGGCTGCGGGAGCGGCGTGGCGGCCGCCCTGGTGTGCGCGCGTCTGACGGCCGGGAAGATCGTGGCGATCGACCGGTCCGAGAAGGCCACGGCACTCGCGCGCCACCGGCTCGCCGAGCACATCGCCGCCGGCCGGGCGGAGGTCCGCACCCTGGCGCTCGCGGACCTGGACGAGCGGCGGAGCTTCACCCAGGCGTTCGCCTTCAACGTCAACGTGTTCTGGACGCGATCCCCGGCCACGGAGCTCGCCGTCCTGGAGCGCGCGCTCGTCCCCGGCGGCCCCCTCCATCTGTTCTTCGGGTACAGCGGTGAAGACGCCGACAGGGCGCGGGAGGCCGCTTCCAGAACGGCGTCGGCCCTGGCCGCCCACGGCTACGCGACCGGGGTCCTGACCTCTCGCCACGCCACCTGCGTCAGGGCACGGCGGTGACTCGCGGAGGGTTACCCGTTCGGGGCGCCCAGGGTGTGTGGCCGGTGATTGTGGTGTGGACTCGGGAGGCGAGGGGGGTGGATGGGCTCTTTGACTGGAGATGAGCGTCGATGTCCCCGAGCAAGCCGAGTGTCGTGTTCGCCCACGGTCTGTGGGCCGACGGCTCCTGCTACAGCAAGCTGATCCCCGTCCTCCAGCGGGAGGGGCATGAGGTCGTGTCGGCACAGAACCCGCTGGACTCCCTGGAGGGAGACGTCGACGCCGTGCGGCGTGCGCTCGCGCGGGTCAGCGCGCCCGCGATCCTCGTCGGGCACTCCTGGGGCGGGTTCGTCATCACCGCGGCCGGGAACGACGAGCGGGTCGCCGGGCTCGTCTACATCGCCGCGCTGGCCCCGGACGCCGGTGAGACCCCGCAGGACCTGATCGGCAGATTCGACCCGCCGCCCCTCTTCGCGCACCTCGAGGAGGAGGACGGGCGGATCTGGATCGCCCGCGACGGCATCTCCGACTTCTGCGGGGACCTGTCCGAGGCGGACCAGCAGCTGGTGTGGGCGACCCAGATCTCCGCCAACGCGCAGGTACTGGGAGCCACGACCGACGACCCGGCGTGGAAGACCAAGCCCAGCTGGTACGTGCTCGCGACGCAGGACCACGCGGTCGTGCCCGCGCACCAGCGCTTCGCGGCCGACCGCATGGGGGCCACCACCGTCGAGACCGACGCCGCCCACGTCGTGATGCTCTCCAAGCCCGAGGTCGTGCTCGACGTCATCCGCAGCGCTGCGGCATCGGTCTAGACCGCCCGGACCACGAGGCCGAGCGCGAGCGAGCAGGTCGCGAGGCCGGAGACGAGCGCGCGGGCCGGGACGGACAGGCGGCAGACGGCGGGCGTGCAGAGCAGGGCGATCGGTACGGCCGCGACGGCGAGGCAGATCGGCACCCAGAGGAGCGGGATCCCGTCGGTCGGCCCCGCGTCCGCCTCCGCCCACATGGCCAGGAAGCCCAGACACCCGAGCAGCAGGAGGGCGATCGCCCACAGCACGCCGGCCACCACGGCGAGGCCGGTCCCGCGGCGGGGCGGTGGTGCCGGGCGGGCGGGGCCGTAGAGCGTCGCGTACGTGTCGGGGGTCAAGGCCGGCTCCTTCGGACGAGGTGACCCCATCGTCGGGTCCGGGGTGCCGCCCGGGCATGGGCGGGCGTGCTCATCTCCGGGCGGGCGCGTACTCAGTCGGCCGGGCCTCGACGGGACACCCCCTGGTCCTCCTCCTTCAGGACCGGGAAGCGGCGGGGGGCCAGCGTGAGGAGGGCCAGCAGGGCGAGGGCTGCCGCTGCCGCCGCGCCCAGGTAGACCCAGTCCACCGCCGCGTCGACCGCCCGCCGGATGTCGTCGGTGGTGTCGAGGGAGCGGGCCAGGGAGTCGAGGTCCGTGTCGGCGCCGAGGCGGGCGGCGAGGACGCCGTTCGCGACGGCGCCGAACAGTGCGGCGCCGACGCTCTGGCCGACCTGGCGGCAGAAGAGGACGGAGGCGGTGGTGGTGCCGCGTTCCTCGTACGGGACGGTCGACTGCACGCCGACGATCAGGGGCAGTTGGAAGAGGCCCAGGGTGCCGCCGAGGAGCAGCATCAGCAGTGCGGGCTGCCAGGCCTCGCCGGGGTACGGCAGGAACGGGAAGGCGAGCAGGAGCAGCAGCGCGCCCGAGATGCCGAGGATCGCGGTGAGGCGGAAGCCGATGCGGGTGTAGACCCGGTTGGAGAGCGCGGCCGTGATGGGCCAGCTCAGGGTCCACGAGGAGAGGACGAAGCCGGCGGCTATCGGGCCGAGGCCGAGGACCGACTGGGCGTACGTGGGCAGGAAGACCGTCGGGGCGACCATCAGCAGGCCGAGCGCGCCGAGGGAGAGGTTGACGGCGGCGATCGTGCGGCGGCGCCAGACCCAGCCGGGGATGATCGGTTCGGCCGCGCGCCGCTCGATGACGACGGCCAGGGCGGCGAGGGCGGCGGCTGCG
This sequence comes from Streptomyces sp. NPDC044003, assembly GCF_056435185.1. Classification (NCBI taxonomy): domain Bacteria; kingdom Bacillati; phylum Actinomycetota; class Actinomycetes; order Kitasatosporales; family Streptomycetaceae; genus Streptomyces; species Streptomyces sp. NPDC044003. The sequence continues at coordinate 156,726 of NZ_JBWKFA010000010.1, forward strand.
CCGAGGAGGCCGAGGGACGGGGCGGAGAGCCAGGGCCAGGCGACGCCGCCCTGGACGAGCGCGGTGACGAGGACGGCTCCGGTGGCGAAGATCGCGAGGGCTCCGGCCCAGTCGATCCGCACGCGCGCGCGGGGTGCGGTGCGGGCGGGTTCCCGCAGGTGGCGGGCGATCAGCCAGAGCGCCACGACCCCGACCGGCAGGTTGATCAGGAAGATCCAGCGCCAGTCGGCGTAGCCGGCGAGGAGTCCGCCCACGGCCGGTCCTGCGATGGAGGAGGCGGCCCAGACGGAGGACAGCTTCGCCTGGATCTTCGGGCGTTCCTTCAGGGGGTACAGGTCGGCGGCGATGGTCTGGACGGTGCCCTGGAGGGCGCCGCCGCCGAGGCCCTGGACGATGCGGAAGGCGATCAGGGAGGCCATGTTCCAGGCGGCGGCGCAGAGCACGGAGCCGATGAGGAAGAGGACGGTTCCGGCGATGAGGACGGGCTTGCGGCCGAAGGTGTCGCTGAGCTTGCCGTACACGGGCAGGGTGACGGTGACGGCGAGCAGGTAGCCGGAGAAGAGCCAGGAGAAGACGGAGAGGCCGCCGAGGTCGCCGACGATCTGGGGGACGGCGGTGGACACGATCGTGCCGTCGAGGGCGGCGAGCCCCATGGCGAGCATGAGCGCGATGACCACGGGACCGCGGGGCCCGGCGGTGGGGGCGGTCGCCGGGGCGGGGCCGGCTCCGGCCCGGGTCGTCGACGGTTCCGTCACCGCACACCCTTCCTTTCTTCGTACACCTAAATGTCCGCGCACAGGGTCTCACTGCACAGGCGGCGCCGGATAGTCGTCGGTACCGGTCGCACCCCCTTCGGGGGGCCGGTCTCCCACCACGGGTGGAGAAACCCCTAGGGGCTCCTCCCCCATGCGGTCCAGGGGTCGTTCGTACCGGCGGAGGAGGTGAAGTGCCGTTCCGGCTTCTTAACTTGAACTTACAAACCCACCCACCGCTCCAAGGAGAAAACCGTGACTTCGGCTCTGACCATCCCCCGGCACGGGGGTACGGGAGAGGGAACGGCCGTCGCCGCGCGGGCGCGTCAGGTCGTGAAGGCGTACGGCTCGGGGGAGACCCGGGTCGTCGCGCTGGACTCCGTCGACGTGGACATCGCCCGCGGCCGGTTCACCGCGATCATGGGGCCCTCGGGCTCCGGCAAGTCGACCCTGATGCACTGCCTGGCCGGGCTCGACACCGTCACCAGCGGGCAGATCTTCCTCGACGAGACGGAGATCACCGGCCTCAAGGACAAGAAGCTCACCCAGCTGCGCCGGGACCGGATCGGCTTCATCTTCCAGGCGTTCAACCTGCTGCCCACCCTGAACGCCATCGAGAACATCACGCTGCCGATGGACATCGCCGGGCGGAAGCCGGACGCCGAGTGGCTGCGGCGGGTCGTCGACACCGTCGGGCTCTCCGAGCGCCTCAAGCACCGGCCGAACCAGCTCTCCGGCGGTCAGCAGCAGCGCGTCGCCGTGGCCCGCGCGCTCGCCGCCCGGCCCGAGATCATCTTCGGCGACGAGCCGACCGGAAACCTCGACTCGCGGGCCGGCGCCGAGGTCCTCGGCTTCCTCCGCGCGTCCGTGGACGAGCTGGGCCAGACCATCGTCATGGTCACCCACGACCCCGTCGCCGCCTCCTACGCGGACCGGGTGCTCTACCTCGCCGACGGGCGGATCGTGGACGAGATGGAGCGGCCCACCGCCGACGCCGTACTCGACCGCATGAAGGACTTCGACGCGCGCGGGCGGACGTCATGACCGTCCTCAAGACCTCGCTGCGCAACTTCTTCGCGCACAAGGGCCGGATGGCGCTCTCGGCCGTCGCCGTCCTGCTCTCCGTCGCCTTCGTCAGTGGGACGCTCGTCTTCACCGACACCATGAACACGACGTTCGACAAGCTCTTCGCGTCGACCGCGTCCGACGTCACCGTCAGCCCGAAGGCCGCGGGCGGCAACGACGAGACCCCGCAGAGCGGCCGCCCCGAGTCCCTCCCCGCCTCGCTCGTCGAGCGGGTCAGGAAGGTCGAGGGCGTCAAGGACGCGCAGGGCTCGGTCGCGTCGACGAGCATCACCGTCGTCGACGCGAAGAACAAGAACGTCGGACCGACCGGCGGCGCCCCGACGATCGCCGTCAACTGGACGCCCAACGAGCTGCGTTCGGTGGAGATCGCGTCCGGCCACGAGCCGCGCGGCCCCACCGAGGTCGTCGTCGACGGCGCCACCGCCGAGAAGCACGGCCTGAAGCTCGGCGACGAGCTGCGGACCATCGCCGTCACCGGCGACTTCACCGCGAAGATCGTCGGCACCGTCGAGTTCAAGGTCACCAACCCGGGCGCCACCGTCGTCTACTTCGACACCGCCACCGCGCAGCGTGAACTCCTCGGCAAGGAAGGGCTGTTCACCCAGGTCACCGCCGACGCGAAGGCCGGGGTCTCCGACGACGCCCTCAAGGCGAACGTGGTCGCAGCCCTCGGCGCCGACGCCAGGAACTACAAGCTGCAGACCGCCGCCGAGGTCGCCGACGCGGGCCGCGCGAGCATGGCCGGCTTCCTCGACGTCATGAAGTACGCGATGCTCGGCTTCGCCGGGATCGCCTTCCTCGTCGGCATCTTCCTCATCGTCAACACCTTCTCCATGCTGGTCGCCCAGCGGACCCGCGAGATCGGCCTCATGCGGGCCATCGGCTCCAGCCGCAAGCAGGTGAACCGCTCCGTCCTCGTCGAGGCGCTCCTCCTCGGCCTCGTCGGCTCGGTCGCCGGTGTCGCCGCGGGCGTCGGCCTCGCCGTCGGGCTCATGAAGCTCATGTCCTCGATGGGCATGGAGCTCTCCACCCGCGACCTCACCGTCGCCTGGACGACCCCCGCCGTCGGCCTCGCCCTCGGCATCGTCGTCACCGTCCTCGCCGCGTACATCCCCGCCCGCCGGGCCGGGAAGGTCTCCCCGATGGCCGCCCTCCGCGACGCGGGTACCCCCGCCGACGGCAAGGCCGGCCGGGTACGGGGCGGCATCGGGCTCGCCCTCACCGCCGCCGGAGCCGCCGCCCTGGTGGTCGCGACCCGCGCCGACGAGGCCGGACCCGGCTCCCTCTGGCTCGGCCTCGGCGTCGTCCTCTCCCTCCTCGGCTTCGTCGTCGTCGGCCCGCTCCTCGCCGGCGGGGTCGTCCGCGCCCTCGGCGTCGTCGTCCTGCGGATCTTCGGCCCCGTCGGCCGGATGGCCGAGCGGAACGCGCTCCGCAACCCGCGCCGCACCGGCGCCACCGCCGCCGCCCTGATGATCGGCCTCGCGCTCGTCGCCGGCCTGTCGGTGGTCGGCTCCTCGATGGTCGCCTCGGCCACCGAGGAACTGGACCGCTCCGTCGGCGCCGACTTCATCGTGCAGTCCGGCACCGGGCAGCCGATCGTGCCGCAGGCGCAGGCCGCCGTGGAGAAGGCCGCCGGCCTGGACCACGTCACCGAGTACAAGTGGGTCGACGCCAAGGTCACCGACCCGCGCGGCAAGGTCTCCACGGCCGACCTGGCCGCCACCGACCCGTCGTACGTGAAGGACCTGCGCCGCGAGGTCACCGCCGGCACCCTCACCGCCGCGTACGGCAAGGACGCGATGTCCGTCGGCAGCGACTACGCCACCGAACACGGCGTCAAGGTCGGCGACGTCCTGACCGTCGCCTTCAAGGGCGGCGACACGGTCGAGCTGAAGGTCGCGGCGATCACGGCGGACACCGGCCAGGTCGACAAGGGGGCGATGTACACCGACGTCTCCACCGTCACCCGCCACCTGCCCGCCGAGCGGGTCCCGAACAGCCTGCTCGTCCTGGCCAGCGCCAAGGACGGCCAGGAGACCCAGGCCTACCAGGCCCTCAAGGACGCCCTCGCGCCGTACCCGCAGTACAAGGTGAGCAACCAGGCCGACTACAAGGAGGAGCTGCAGAAGCAGGTCGGGCAGCTGCTGAACATCGTGTACGGGCTCCTCGCCCTGGCGATCATCGTCGCGGTCCTGGGCGTCGTGAACACCCTCGCCCTCTCGGTGGTCGAGCGGACCCGCGAGATCGGCCTCATGCGGGCCATCGGCCTCTCCCGCCGGCAGCTGCGCCGCATGATCCGCCTGGAGTCGGTGGTCATCGCCCTCTTCGGCGCCCTCCTCGGCCTCGGCCTGGGCATGGGCTGGGGCACGGCCGCGCAGAAGCTCCTCGCGCTGGAAGGCCTCGGGGTCCTGGAGATCCCCTGGCCGACGATCGTGACGGTCTTCGTCGGCTCGGCCTTCGTCGGCCTCTTCGCGGCCCTGGTCCCGGCGTTCCGGGCGGGCCGGATGAACGTCCTGAACGCGATCGCGAGCGAGTAGCAGCGGCGCGGGACGGAACGGGGGAGTGCGGCCCCGGTGGACTCTGCCAGGTCCACCGGGGCCGCACGGCTGTTCACCGGGCGGTGGGGACGGGATTCAGTCGTCGGCCCCGAAGGCCTCGTCGAAGCCCTCGGGCGGGTCGTCGAAGTCGTCGTGGAGGACGACGGGCGCGGTGAGGGAGGACCGGGCGGTGCGCCGGACCCTTCCCCCGAGCGGGATCACCTTCGCGACCGGTTCGCCGGACTTGCTGATGATCACCTCCTCGCCGCCGGCGACCGTTTCCAGGATCTTGGAGAAGTGGGTCTGCGCCTCGTGGACGTTGTACTGCCGGGCTGCTTCCATAGCGGCCTCTCACAGTGGGGAGGGCTCACAGCTGGGTGTGTGCGGGGTGGAACGAGTGTGGGCATCAAGCGTAGTGCGACGGGCTCACCCGGAGCCAGCTCTCCCGGTCTCCCGAGTGGCCCCGTTCCTCGGGGCGAGTGACAGTGCCACGTCGTAGGCTGGGGGCGCACCGGGCCGTACGCGCCCGGGACCACCCGGCCCGTTCGACGTGTCGGGCTGTTCGCGTTGCCCGCCCCCGTCGGACGAACCCGGGATGGAAGAAGCTCCATGAGCCTGCACGGTCTGCACGGCCTGCTTGATGTAGTCGTCAAAGACGCCGCCCTCGCCGAGGCGGTGAAGGCCGCCGCCGACGGGAACCGTCCGCACGTGGACCTGGTCGGGCCGGCGGCCGCGCGGCCGTTCGCCGTGGCCGCGCTCGCCCGGGACTCGGGGCGGCCGGTGCTCGCGGTGACCGCGACCGGCCGGGAGGCGGAGGACCTCGCCGCCGCGCTGCGGTCCCTCCTCGACCCGGACACGGTCGTCGAGTACCCCTCCTGGGAGACCCTGCCGCACGAGCGGCTCTCGCCCCGCTCCGACACCGTCGGCCGCCGCCTCGCCGTGCTCCGGCGGCTCGCGCACCCCCGTGACGACGACCCCGCCGCCGGGCCCGTCTCCGTCGTCGTCGCGCCCATCCGCTCCGTACTCCAGCCGCAGGTCAAGGGCCTGGGCGACCTGGAGCCGGTGGCGCTCAGGAGCGGGCAGACGGCGGATCTGAACGAGGTCGTGGAGGGCCTGGCGGCCGCCGCGTACTCCCGCGTCGAGCTCGTCGAGAAGCGCGGCGAGTTCGCCGTGCGCGGCGGCATCCTGGACGTCTTCCCGCCGACCGAGGAGCATCCGCTCCGGATCGAGTTCTGGGGCGACGACGTCGAGGAGATCCGGTACTTCAAGGTCGCCGACCAGCGCTCCCTCGAAGTCGCCGAGCACGGCCTCTGGGCGCCGCCCTGCCGCGAGCTGCTGCTGACGGACGAGGTGCGCGAGCGGGCCGCCGCCCTCGCCGAGGAGCACCCCGAGCTCGGCGAGCTGCTCGGCAGGATCGCCGAGGGGATCGCGGTCGAGGGCATGGAGTCCCTCGCGCCGGTCCTCGTCGACGACATGGAGCTGCTGCTCGACGTGCTGCCCAAGGGGTCCATGGCCGTCGTCTGCGACCCCGAGCGGGTGCGGACCCGGGCCGCCGATCTCGTGGCCACCAGCCAGGAGTTCCTGCAGGCCTCCTGGGCCGCCACCGCCGGCGGCGGCGAGGCCCCGATCGACGTCGGCGCGGCCTCCCTGTGGGGGATCGCGGACGTACGGGACCGGGCGAGCGAGCTCGGCGTGGCCTGGTGGTCGGTGTCGCCGTTCGCGGCGGACGCGGGCGAGGCCGACGGCGACACGCTGACCCTCGGCATGCACGCCCCCGAGTCGTACCGCGGCGACACCGCCCGGGCCCTCGCCGACACCAAGGGCTGGCTGGCCGACGGCTGGCGCACGGTGTACGTGACGGAGGCCCACGGCCCCGCGTCCCGCACGGTCGAGGTCCTCGGCGGCGAGGGCATCGCCGCCCGCCTCGACGCGGACCTCGCCGAGATCTCGCCGTCGGTCGTGCACGTGTCGACGGGCTCCATCGACTACGGCTTCGTCGACCCGGCGCTCAAGCTGGCCGTGCTCACCGAGACCGACCTGTCCGGCCAGAAGGCGGCCGGCAAGGACGGCCAGCGGATGCCGGCCAAGCGCCGCAAGACGATCGACCCGCTGACCCTGGAGGTCGGCGACTACATCGTGCACGAGCAGCACGGCGTCGGCCGGTACATCGAGATGGTCCAGCGGGCCGTGCAGGGCGCGACCCGCGAGTACCTCCTCGTCGAGTACGCGCCCGCGAAGCGCGGCCAGCCCGGCGACCGCCTGTACATCCCGACCGACCAGCTGGAGCAGGTCACCAAGTACGTGGGCGGCGAGGCGCCGACCCTGCACCGGCTCGGCGGCGCGGACTGGACGAAGACGAAGCAGCGCGCGAAGAAGGCGGTCAAGGAGATCGCCGCCGACCTGATCAAGCTGTACAGCGCCCGCATGGCGGCCCCCGGCCACGCCTTCGGCCCGGACACCCCGTGGCAGCGGGAGCTGGAGGACGCCTTCCCGTACGCGGAGACGCCCGACCAGCTGTCCACCATCGCCGAGGTGAAGGAGGACATGGAGAAGACGGTCCCCATGGACCGTCTGATCTGCGGCGACGTCGGCTACGGCAAGACGGAGATCGCGGTACGGGCGGCCTTCAAGGCCGTCCAGGACGGCAAGCAGGTCGCGGTCCTCGTCCCGACGACGCTGCTCGTGCAGCAGCACTTCGGCACGTTCAGCGAGCGGTACTCGCAGTTCCCGGTGAAGGTGCGGGCGCTGTCCCGGTTCCAGACGGAGACCGAGTCGAAGGCGACCATGGAGGGGCTGCGGGAGGGCTCGGTCGACATCGTCATCGGCACCCACCGCCTCTTCTCCTCCGAGACCAAGTTCAAGGACCTGGGCCTGGTCGTCGTCGACGAGGAGCAGCGCTTCGGCGTCGAGCACAAGGAGCAGCTGAAGAAGCTCCGGGCGAACGTCGACGTCCTGACGATGTCCGCCACCCCGATCCCGCGCACCCTGGAGATGGCGGTCACCGGCATCCGCGAGATGTCGACGATCACCACCCCGCCGGAGGAGCGGCACCCGGTCCTCACCTTCGTCGGCCCGTACGAGGAGAAGCAGATCGGCGCCGCGATCCGGCGCGAACTCCTGCGCGAGGGCCAGGTCTTCTACATCCACAACCGGGTCGACTCCATCGACCGGGCGGCCGCACGCCTCCGCGAGATCGTGCCCGAGGCGCGGATCGCGACCGCGCACGGCCAGATGTCCGAGCAGGCCCTGGAGCAGGTCGTCGTCGACTTCTGGGAGAAGAAGTTCGACGTGCTCGTGTCGACGACGATCGTCGAGTCCGGCATCGACATCTCCAACGCCAACACCCTGATCGTCGAGCGCGGCGACAACTTCGGGTTGTCGCAGCTCCACCAGCTGCGCGGCCGTGTCGGACGAGGCCGCGAGCGGGGCTACGCGTACTTCCTGTACCCGCCGGAGAAGCCGCTCACGGAGACCGCGCACGAGCGGCTCGCGACGATCGCCCAGCACACCGAGATGGGCGCCGGCATGTACGTGGCGATGAAGGACCTGGAGATCCGCGGCGCGGGCAACCTGCTCGGCGGCGAGCAGTCCGGTCACATCGCGGGCGTCGGCTTCGACCTGTACGTACGGATGGTCGGCGAGGCCGTCGCCGACTACCGGGCGCAGATGGAGGGCGGCGTCGAGGAGGAGGCGCCGCTGGAGGTGAAGATCGAGCTTCCGGTCGACGCCCACATGCCGCACGACTACGCGCCGGGCGAGCGGCTGCGGCTCCAGGCCTACCGCTCGATCGCCTCGGCGAACTCGGAGGAGGACATCAGGGCCGTACGCGAGGAGCTCACCGACCGCTACGGCAAGCTGCCCGAGCCGGTCGAGAACCTGCTCCTGGTCGCGGGCCTGCGGATGCTCGCGCGCGCGTGCGGGGTCGGCGAGATCGTCCTCCAGGGCTCCAACATCCGCTTCGCGCCGGTGGAACTGCGCGAGTCGCAGGAGCTGCGGCTGAAGCGTCTCCACCCGAAGACGGTCATCAAGCCGGCCGTCCACCAGATCCTGGTGCCGCGCCCGACGACCGGGAAGATCGGCGGGAAGCCGGTGGTGGGCCGTGAACTCCTCGCGTGGACGGGCGAGTTCCTGACGACGATCCTCGGAGGCTGAGGTCGTGGCGGCGCCCCTCTCGCGGGGGCGCCGCACCACGGAGGACTACAGCTCGTCGAGGTCCAGCGCCTCGGCCATCGCCCGGTAGCCCGCGTCGCCCGGGTGGAGGTGGTCGCCCGAGTCGTACGCGGGGAGGATGCGGTCCGGGTCGGCCGGGTCGGCGACGGCGCGGTCGAAGTCGACGACGGCGTCGTACGCGCCGGAGGTGCGGACCCAGGTGTTGAAGGCCTCCCGCTTGGCCTCGTTGGCCTCGGTGAAGTAGAAGGAGCCCTTGATCGGGGTGAGGGTGGCGCCGACGACCTTCAGGCCGTGGGCGTGGGCCTGCCGGATGAGGGCGCGGTGGCCCTCGATGAGCCGGTTCACGGAGACCTCGGGGGTCGGGCCGCCGGGGAACGCCGGGCCGCTGCCGCCGAAGTCGTTGATGCCTTCGAGGAGGACGACCGTGCTGACGCCCTTCTCGTTCAGTACGTCCTTCTCGAAGCGTGCGACGGCCTTCTCGCCCGCCCACGTGGTGTCGTCGGTGACCTGGTTGCCGCCGATGCCGTGGTTGAGGACGGCGCGGGACCGGCCGGAGGCGGCGAGGCGCTCGGCGAGCTCGTCGGGGTAGCGGTTGTCGGCGCCCGCCGTCGAACCGACGCCGTCGGTGATGGAGTCGCCGAAGGCGACGATGCCGTCGCGGCGGGCGGTGTCGCGGCCGCCGCTGACCTCGACGCCGGAGAGGTAGTACCAGGAGCTGCTGGTCTCGGTGAAGGCCGTGCCGGAGGCGTCGGCGCGGTGGTCGCCGGTGGCGCGGTAGCTGGTGGCCGAGGAGAAGTGGTGGAAGGTGGCGGGGCCGGTCGGGTCCGCCAGGTACAGGGTGACGGTGACAGACTCCAGGGCGGCGGTGTGGAAGGGCACGCCGTCGCTGAGGAGGGTGCCGCCGGCGGGGATCGTGACGGAGGTCCGGCCGCCGCCGAAGGCGAGCGGGCGCACCGAACCGGGCTGCACCGCACCGCCCTCGGCGGTGCGGGCGACGGTGGCGCCGGTGATCCGGAGCGGGCTGGTGCCGTAGCGGTTGGTCAGCTCGACGCGGGCCCTGGTGCCGCCGGCGGTGACCCGTACGACCTGGCGGACGGTCTGGTCGGCGAAGCCCTGCGGGGACCAGTTGGGGGCGAAGGGGGCGGTCGGCGCCTGCGGGGAGGCGGCCCAGGCGCCGCGCCACGCGGGGGCGTGGTGGCCGGGCGCGGTGGCGGTGGCGACGGCGGCGGGGTCAGGGCGAGGACGGCGGTGGTGGCCAGGGTGAGGGCGGTGTGACGCAGGGGCTTCGTGATCTTCGTGTACTGCTTCAAGGGCCCGCCCCCGCGGGCTATTCCCGTCCCTGGTGCGGGAGTTGGGCGGTGAGCTCCCGGAAGTACGCCTCGGGGGTCCGGTCGCCCATCGCCTCGTCGACGTTGTGGCTGAGGAGCAGCGTCGCGAAGCCGTGGGCCAGTGACCAGGCGGCGATGCCGGCGGTACGGGGGTCGGAGGCGCCCCGCAGGTCGGCGACGCCCGCGCGGAGTTCGGCGGAGGCGCGCTCCTTGGCGGCGAGGAGGTCCGGGTCGTCGGCGCGGAGGAGTTCGGGCCGGAACATGACCTGGAAGTGGGCCGGGTGGCCGACGGCGAAGCCCACGTAGCGGGCGCCGCGGTCGACGAGGGCCGGGGTGCCCGCAAGGGCTTCGGCGAGGAGCTCGTACCCCTCGGTGGCGATCGCGGTGAGCAGGCCCGTGCGGTCCTTGAAGTGGTGGGCGGGGGCGGCGTGCGAGACGCCCGCGCGGCGGGCGAGGTCGCGCAGGCTGAGCGCCCCGGGGCCCTCGGCGGCGATCACGTCGAGGGCGGCGGCGAGGACGGCCTGCCGCAGGTCGCCGTGGTGGTAGTTGCTCCGGCTCGTGGTCATGGCAGCAGCCTAGCCGCCATCTAGTCATTGACAAGTTTCGGCTTCGGCGTGCAATCTAGTCACCGACAAGATGTGGCTGAGGCCGGGAGGACACCGTGGACACCGCTCGCGTACGTCAGATGTGGCACCTGCTCGAACCCCTGCACTCCGTGCTCTACTACGCCCCCGAGGCCTTCGAGGAGGCCGCCGCCCTCGGCTACGAGACCGCCGACCGCTGGCCCTCCTACTTCGCCTGGCGCGCCGCCGCCCTCGGCCCCGTCGGACCGGTCCGCGTCGCCTCCGCCTTCTACGGCTTCAGCCCCGAGAAGGTCGCCCGGCACGTCCCCGCCGCCTGGACGGTCGCCACCCCCGCCGACGTGCTCGCCGCCCGGCTCCGCGCCGTCGACCGCATCTACCGGACCCTCCTCGGCCGGGAGACGCTCGACAGCCCTGCCCTCGCCGAGGCGGCCGGGCTCGCCCGCCGCGCCGCCGAGTCCGCCGGCCTCGAAGGCCGCCCGCTCGCCGCCGCCCACGCCGAGCTGCCCTGGCCCGACGCCCCGCACCTCGTCCTCTGGCAGGCGGCGACCATCCTGCGCGAGCACCGGGGGGACGGCCACATCGCCGCCCTGGTCGCCGCCGGCCTCGACCCGGCCGAGTCGCTCGTCTCCTTCGCCGCCGTCGGAGCCGCCCCGGAGCCCGTCTTCGAGAGCCGGGGGTGGAGTGCCGCCGCATGGGCCGCCGCCCGCGAGCGCCTCACCGCCCGAGGTCTCCTCGACCCGGAGGGGACGGCCACCGAGACCGGCCGCGCCCTGCGCGGCGAGGTCGAGCGCCGCACGGACGAACTGGCCGCCGGCCCCTGGGAGACCCTCGGCCCGGAGTCCACCGCCCGGCTCGCCGAGCTCCTGGGCGGGCCCTGGCTCACGATCATCGGCTCCGGCCTGCTGCCCTCCGAGAACACCCTCGGTATCGGCAAGATCTGACGCGACCTCGCCTCCCGGGCCTTCGGGCCGTCCGATTCGGGACCAAAGATCCGAAGGGTCCCGCACTCCCCGGCCTAGGATCCCAGGGTGCTGACACGTCGAATGACCCTGCCCGCGGCCCTCGCCGCCACCGCCGCGCTCACGGCCGGCGCCTGTTCACCGGGCGGAGGGGGCGAGCCGTCCGGCGGCGCCGCCGGACGGCCCACCGCGCGCGGGACGGCGCTCGCCGCCGTGGACACCCTCACCGTCAAGGGGCGCGCCCCGAAGACCGGTTACGAGCGGGAGAAGTTCGGCCGCGCCTGGGTGGACGTCGACGGCAACGGCTGCGGCACCCGCGACGACATACTCAAGCGCGACCTGACGGGCGTCCGCTTCACGGACGGCCACTGCAAGGTCGCCTCCGGCACCCTCACCGACGACCCGTACACCGGCACCACCGTCCGCTACGTCCGCGGCCGCTCCAAGGTCGACATCGACCACGTCGTCGCGCTCTCCGACGCCTGGCAGAAGGGTGCGCAGAAGTGGGACGGCGAGACCCGGCGCCGCTTCGCCAACGACCCGCTCAACCTCCTCGCGGTCGACGCGGCGACCAACCGCCGCAAGTCCGACGGCGACGCCGCGACCTGGCTGCCCCCGAACCGCGCCTACCGCTGCACGTACGTGGCCCGGCAGGTCGCGGTGAAGAAGAAGTACGGGGTGTGGGTGACGGCGGGGGAGCGGGACGCGATGAAGCGGGTCCTCGGCGGCTGCCCGCAGGAGAGGCTGCCGTAGGAAAAACGGTTGGGCGCTCCGTGAACGATCTTTAACCTGGCCCTATGGACCTGAACATATCGACCCTCGCCGAACGACCCGAGCTCGAAGGGGCGATGTGGTCCATGAAGGACCTCTGGCCCGAGTTCATGATGTACGACCCGGTCGGCTGGGCCAACATGGGCCGGATCGTCCGGGAGTTCCCGGAGTTCGTGCTCGTCGCCACCGACACCGCGGGCGCGGTCGTCGCCCGTGGCTTCAGCGTGCCCTTCCGGCTGGACGCCGAGGGCCGCCGCGAGCTGCCCGCCCGCGGCTGGGACGAGGTCCTCAACTGGGCCTTCTCCGACCTGCGCCACGGCCGGGAGGCCGACACGGTGAGCGCGATCGAGATCACCGTCGACCTCGGCCACCTCGGCAAGGGCATCTCGCACACGATGCTCGCCGCCATGCGGGAGAACGTCGGCAAGCGCGGCTTCGCCGAGCTGGTCGCCCCGGTCCGCCCCAACGGCAAGCACCTGGAGCCCGGGGCCTCCATCCACGAGTACGCCTTCCGTACGCGTGAGGCCGACGGCCTGCCGCACGACCCGTGGCTCCGCGTCCATGTGCGCGCGGGCGGCGTGATCGAGGCGGTGGCCCCGGCGTCGATGACGGTCTCCGGCTCCGTCGAGCAGTGGCGGGAGTGGACGGGCCTCCCCTTCGACACGGACGGCCCGGTCGAGGTCAAGGGCGCCCTGGTGCCGGTCCACTGCGAGGCCGCGCGCGGGTACGCGGTGTACGTGGAGCCGAATGTGTGGGTGCGCCACCGCATCGCCTGACTCACGTGCGAGGGGGCCGTCACCCGGTGACGGCCCCCTCCCGCGTATCGGTCAGTCGGTCTCGACGACGTCCTTCGCCGCCGGGGCCTTCGCCTCGACCGGCCTGCCGTAGTGGGAGAAGGTGATCGTCCCCGGCTCCTCGCCGCCCTTCGTGACGATCTTCAGGACGTACGGAGTGCCCTGCGTGGCCACGTAGACCGTGTTGGTCTCGCCGTCGTCGCCCGGCTCCGTCAGAGCCAGCGCCTTCTGGCCGCCGACGGTGGTCTCCGCGCCCTTCACGATCTCGCTCGCGCCCGGCTCGAACCCGCTGAGGAGCTCCTTCAGGTCGCAGAGCCCGAGCATGCCCTTGTTGTCGGGGTCGGAGACGGGCCCTTTCAGCCAGCGGCCCTTGAGGTCCTTGACCATGGCGTCCTGCGCCTCCGGGCCGTCCTCCTTGACCTGCTGGCGCAGGAAGGCCTCGTCGAAGCGCAGGTACGCGTTCTTGTCGCCCGGCTTGATCACCTCGACCGTGCCGGTCGCGCCGATCGTGAGCGTGCCGGTGCACCGTCCCCGGGTGTCGAGGGACAGATAGGCCTTGAGCGGCTCGACGGGTCCCTGCTCGTCGACGTCCACGGTCAGGGACTTCGCGGTCCTCGTCGCCGCGAAGGCCTTGTCGACGATCTGCGACCCGGTCAGCTCCCCGAAGGGCCCGGCCGGCTTCGCGTCGTCCGCGAGCGGGCCGCAGGCGGTGGCACCCAGGGCGAAGGCGGCGCTCAGGACGGCGACGAGGGCGGTTCGGCGGGGGGCGGCAAGCATGGTGGTGTCTCCGAGAGGGGGTGTACGGGGGGTGGGGCCCCGAAGGGCCCCGGTCCTTGTGGTGCGTGGTGTGTGTCCGGCCAGGGTCAGCCGATCTTCAGCTCCCACTGCGAGGCGTCGTAGTCCCAGCCCGGGTTCACCTCGACCGTCAGGTTCTTGGCGTCCTTCGGGGCGTCGAAAGCGAAGGTGACCGTGGCCTTCTTGCCGGGCATGATCGTGCCTTCGAATCCCGCGCCGACCTTGTCGTCGTAGATCTTCTCGGCCGCGACGCCGTTCTTGCCGGCGGTGGCGCTCAGGTCGACGAGGGTGGTGTCGAACTTCTCCTTGCCCTTGTTCTCGATGACGACGGTGACCTGGTAGGCCTTGTTGCCCTTGGTGTGGCCCGACGCGTACTCGCCGGGGGAGTACGGCTTCGGGTCCGAGACCGTGACCGTGAGGTCGTCGTCGTAGACCGAGCTGTCGCCGTCTTCCAGGCCCTGGCCCTTGTTCTTGTCGGCCTTGCCGGCGTCGCCCGCCGGAGCCTTGCTCGCCGGGGCGGAGCTCGCCGGGTCCTTCGGGGCGGTGTCCTTGATGGACTTGTCGAGCTCGTCGGCCAGGTCGCTGGCGGCGCTGATCACGATGACCAGGCCGACGACCGAGAGGATCAGGGACGCGAGGCCCAGGATCACGCCGGTGAGCGCCACTCCCTTGTTGTTCGCCTCGCCGCGCTTCACGCGGCCCTTGCCGACGAGACCCAGGATCAGCGCGATCAGGCCGAGGATGCCGGCCAGCCAGAAGAACAGCGGGATGAATCCCGAGATCGTGCCGATGATGCCGAGGATCAGGGCCGCGGTACCGAGGCCGTTGCGCATGACCCGCGGGGCGGTGGGCGGGACCTGGGTGTCGTACGACATGGGTGTGTCCTCCCGGACGAAGGCGATGTCTGGTGCGATGGGTCAATCACAGCAGAGCTTGTGAACCGAGTCAACACGGTTCACGGAAAACGGGTCGACTCACACTGTGAAGTGGTGCGGCGCGCGTTCGTCGCTAGGATTGGTGTCACAGCCACAGGGGCGAGCCAGGGGAGTTGGGTCACGTGCCGGAGAACGCAGCAGAGGCGGGTGCGGAGCACACGAGCGGCACGGAATCCGGTGCCGCAGAGACGCCCGCCGCGGAGACGCCCGCCGCAGAGACGCCCACAACGGAGACGCCCGCCGCCGAGGTGACCGCCGCCGGGATCGCCCGGCTCGCCGGGGTCGGCCGGGCCGCCGTCAGCAACTGGCGCCGCCGCCACCCCGACTTCCCCAAGCCCGTCGGCGGCACGGAGACCAGCCCGTCCTTCGCCCTCGCGGACGTCGAGCGGTGGCTCCGCGCCCAGGGCAAGCTGGCCGAGGTCCCGCTCAAGGAGCGCGTCTGGCAGCAGGTCGCGGGCCACCCGGCCGGCGCCGTCACCGCCCTCGTCCACGCGGGCTGCGCCCTCCTCCTCGTACGGGACAGGTCCGCGGCCTGGCCCGCGCTCGCCGAGCTCTCCGACGAGCGGCTCGCGGAGGTGCTGCCCGTCGCCCTGGAGGAGACGCTCACCGAGCGCCTCGGCCCCGAGCGGGCCGTCCTCACCCCCAACAGCTCCGCGCTCGCCGCCTCCGTCCCGCTCCTGCGCGGGGCCGCCGAGCTCGCGGCCGGGACCGGCGTCCGCGGGGCCTTCGAGTTCCTGCTCGGCCGTCACCTCGACGCCAACCCCCGGCAGTACACCCTCACTCCGCCCGGCCCCGCCGCCCTCATGGCGGCGCTCGCCGCACCCCCGAAGACGGGCCGCGACGGCGCCCCGCTCACCGTCCTCGACCCCGCCTCCGGGACCGGCGGCCTGCTGAGCGCGGTCGAGCGCCCCGGCGCCGTCTGCGGCCAGGACGCCGACCACGACCTCGCCGCGCTCACCGCCCTGCGCCTGGCGCTCGCCAGCGACGCCGACATCCGCGTCCGGTCCGGCGACAGCCTCCGCGCCGACGCCTTCCCGACGCTCGCGGCGGACGCGGTCCTCTGCCACCCGCCGTTCAACGAGCGGAACTGGGGCCACGACGAGCTGGCCTACGACCCGCGCTGGGAGTACGGCTTCCCGGCCCGCACGGAGTCCGAGCTCGCCTGGGTCCAGCACGCCCTGGCCCGCCTCCGCCCCGGCGGCACCGCAGTTCTCCTGATGCCGCCCGCCGCCGCCTCCCGCCGCTCCGGCCGCCGCATCCGGGCCGATCTGCTCCGCCGGGGCGCCCTGCGCGCGGTCGTCGCCCTGCCGGCCGGTGCCGCCCCGCCGTACGGCATCGCGCTCCACCTGTGGGTGCTGCGCCGGCCCGTCCAGGGCGAGCGCCCCGCCGCCGAACTGCTCCTCGTCGACGCCGCGTCCGAGCAGGCGGGGCCGGGCCGGGAGGGCCGCGACCGGCTCGACTGGCCGGCCGTCCACTCCGCCGTACTGGACGCCTGGACGCCCTTCGACCGGGACGGGACCCTGCCCGTGACCCCGGGCGCGAGCCGTTCCGTGCCGGTCATCGAGCTCCTCGACGACGACGTCGACCTCGCCCCGGCCCGCCACCTCCCGCCGCCCGCCGCCGCCGAGGGCGCCGTGCAGCTGGCCGGGGTGCGCGAGCGGCTGACCGAGACGCTGCACCGGACCCGTGAACTGACCCCGCCGCCCGTGACCGAGCCGGGCTCCGGCACCGGGTCCGGCCGGCCCACGACCACCGTCGGCGAACTCGCCCGCGCCGGAGCCCTCGCCCTGCGCGCGGGCGGCGTGGGCACGGCCCCCGCCTCCGCCCCGGTCGCCGTCCTCACCGACCACGACGTCCTCGCCGCCCAGCCGCCCTCCGGGACGCTGCCCGACGGCCCGCCCGAGGAGCCGGTCCTCCTCGCCGCCGGGGACGTCGTCGTCCCGGTCCTCGGCGGCGGCGCGGCCGTCCGGGTCGTCGACGCCTCCGCCGAGGGCGCCGCGCTCGGCCGCAACCTCCAGCTGCTGCGCCCCGATCCGGCAGCCCTCGACCCCTGGTTCCTGGCCGGTTTCCTCCGGGCCACCGCCAACACCCGGCAGGCCAGCAGCTACGCCTCCACCGCGACCCGGCTCGATGTGCGGCGCCTCCAGCTGCCGCGCCTGCCCCTGGCCGAACAGCGCAGGTTCGGGGAGCGGTTCCGGGCGCTCGCCGAGTTCGAGGAGTCGCTGCGGCTCGCGGCCCGCCTCGGCGACCAGCTGGTCCAGGGCCTGTACGACGGTCTGGCGGACGGCACGGTGGCTCCGTAGGGCCCCCTGGGTGGCAGTCGCTTCTGATCTGTTCGACAACGGTTCCGGGTATCCCGGAACCGTTGTCCGCGGGGGTGTATACGCTCGTCTCCGCACCCGATCCGTTCGAGCAGGAGCAGCAGGATGTACGGCCCCCCGCAGGCCCCGCAGGTTCCGCAGCCGCCGAAGAGCCCCGTCTCCGGCGGCCGGATCGCGTTGCTCGTCCTCTTCTCCGCCCTCGCGCTGCTGAGCTGCGGCCTGCTGGCCTGGGCGCCGATGCTGCACCTGGCGAGCGTCACCCGCCGGGCGCTGGACTGGACGCTGTTCGGCCTGACGTTCCTGGTGGCGGGCGGCCTCTTCACGTACGCGGGGGTCACCGGCGACCAGGAGCCGACCACCGCCGAGTCCTTCATCGGCGTCGGGGTCATGGTGCTTCTGGTGGCGGGCTCGATCACGTACTACCTGGTGACGGAGATCCGCCGGCTCGACCGGCCCGGTGCGGCTCCCGCGTTCCGCCCGCCGGACCACGGCCACGCCACCGCCGTCACGGTCCCGAGCGCGCTGTCGAACCCGAATCCGTACACCCGCCCCGTCGTCGCGCCGCCCGCCGCGCCCGCGCCCCGCATCGACCAGGTCCGCGCCGAGCTCGACGAGCTCAGCGACCTGCTCAGGAAGGACACCGGGAACGGCGGGGAAGGCGCGGGCGGCAGATGAACGGGCGGGTCATCGGCGGGCGTTACGAGCTCGCCACCGTCATCGGCCAGGGCGGGATGGGCCAGGTCTGGACGGCGTACGACGGACGGCTCGACCGCCGGGTCGCGGTGAAGCTGCTCCGGCCCGCCACCATGACCGGCCCCGCCACCGCAGCCGAGGAGCTGCGCCGCCGCTTCGTGCGGGAGTGCCGGGTGACCGCGCAGGTCGACCACCCCGGCCTGGTGACCGTGCACGACGCGGGCAGCGACGGCGACGACCTGTACCTCGTCATGCAGTACGTGGAGGGCGCGGACCTCGCCGACCACCTCGCCGAGCACGACCCGTACCCCTGGGAGTGGGCGGTCAGCGTCGCCGCGCAGCTCTGCGCGGTGCTCGCCGCCGTGCACGCGGTGCCGATCGTGCACCGCGACCTCAAGCCGCGGAACGTGATGATCCGCCCGGACGGGGCGCTGACCGTCCTCGACCTGGGCGTCGCCTCCGTCCTGGACACGGACACCACCCGGCTCACGCAGACCGGTTCGCCCATCGGCAGCCCGGCGTACATGGCGCCGGAGCAGGCCATGGGCGGCGCCGTCGGCCCGTCCACCGACCTGTACGCGCTGGGTGTCCTGCTCCACGAACTCCTCAGCGGGAACGTGCCGTTCGCCGGCTCCACCGCGCTCGGCGTGCTGCACCGCCACCTGCACGAGCCGCCCGCGCCGCTCCGGCAGCTGCGCCCCGAGGTCCCCGAGGCGCTCGAAGCGCTGGTCCTGCGGCTGCTCGCCAAGGACCCGCAGGCACGTCCGTCCGGCGCGCACGAGGTGTACGAGCACCTGCTGCCGCTGCTCCCGGCGCGCGGTGCCCCGGCGGGGCCGATGGACCCGACCCGGCCGTTCCTGCGCCCGCACGCGCCCTGGCCGGACCGGGCGACGGACCGGGTCGTGCCCCTGCCGCCGGTCCCCGTCCCGCCGGTCCCGATGCCGCCGGTCCCTGTGGCGCCGCCGTCCGCGCCGGCAGATCCCCGTACCGATCCCCGTACCGATCCCCGGGTGTACGCGAGCGGGGCGCCGCCCGCGCGTCCCGACGTGGCCGCGGCCGTCGACGAGGTGAAGCGGCTGCTCGGGGAGGGCTCGCTCACCCAGGCCGTGGACATGCTCGGCGGGATCCTGCCGGCCGCGGCGGCCGAGCACGGCGAGGGGTCGCCGGTCGTCCGGATCCTGCGCAAGCAGTACGCGTCGACGCTGATGGACGACGGCCAGTACCGGCGCGCGCTGCCGGAGCTGCGCCGGCTCGCGGAGGACCGCGGGGCCGAGGCGGGCCCGGCGGATCCGCAGTTCCTGCAGTTCCGTTACGACGCGGCGCTGTGCCTGGAGCAGCTGGGGGAGACGGCCGCCGCGCTCGCGGAGTTCCGCGCGGTCCTGCCGTACTACGAGCGGGATCTGGCTCGGGCCTTCGACATCCGGCAGCGGATCGGGCTGCTGCTCCTGGCGGCGGGCGAGTACGCGGCGGGTCAGGAGGAGCTCCAGCGGCTGCTGTTCGACGCGGAGCGTGCGTACGGGCCGTATCACCCGCTTCCGGTGGAGTTGCGGCGGGCGCTGGACCATCAGCGGCAGCTGGGGCAGCGGCCCTGACGGGGTGGCAGGGTCACGACTCGGCAACTGATCACGTAGTGGATCTTCATGATCCTTTTTGACCGTTTTGGCACATGTAACGTTCGCGTCTGATCATGTCCGCGGCCCTCAAGGAATTTCCCATGACGACGCCTTCCGCTCCCCTCACCCCCGAGCAGCAGCCCGCCGCCCCCGCCAAGAAGGGTGGCGCCCTCCTGAAGAAGGTCGGCGGCATCGTCGTCGCGATCGTCGTCGCCGTCGCGGTGAAGCTCGGCCTCCCGCACCTCACGGGCGACGCCCCGGTGCACGCCGAGGCCGGCGAGTGCGTCACCGTCACCGGCCCCGACAACGACCCGAAGGTCGACACCGTCGACTGCTCCTCCGGGAAGGCCGACCTGTTCAAGGTCGTCAAGGTCGTCGACAACACCTTCGACCTGAACAAGTGCGGCGAGGAGCTCTCGGCGCTCGCCCAGCAGCTGGGCTCGGACAAGTTCGTCCTCTGCCTGGACGAGGTCGTCGCGAAGTAATCGCGCGCGCCGCACTTCCGAGAAGGGCCGGAACCGACAGGTTCCGGCCCTTCTCCGTGTCACGGCGACTCCACCGGCCTGGGCACCGCGACAGACGGGGCGACCGGGGCCGGCGTGGGCACCGGCGGCACCAGGGTGTGCGCCGGGGTACGGGCGGGCAGCACCGGGGCGGGGGGCACGGGCCCGTCCGGGAGCAGAACGAGGACGCACACGGCGGCCGCCGCCCCGAGTGCCGCGAAGGTGAGCGCCCGGACCCGGCGGGTGCCCCGGCGGCGCCCCTGCGGAGGAGCGTCGCGGCGCAGGTCGCGATGGGTGACGAGGGCGGCGCGGGCGGCGAACGCGGCGCGCAGTCGTTCCTCGGCAGGGGATCTCATCGACCCGCCTCCAACTTCTTCTCCAGGGCATCGAGGGCGCGGCTCGCGGTGGACTTCACCGTGCCGCGCGAGAGGCCGAGCGTCTGCGCGATCTGCGCCTCGGTCAGCTCCGACCAGTAGCGCAGCACCAGCACCTCGCGCTGCCGCC
This sequence comes from Streptomyces sp. NPDC044003, assembly GCF_056435185.1. Taxonomy (NCBI): domain Bacteria; kingdom Bacillati; phylum Actinomycetota; class Actinomycetes; order Kitasatosporales; family Streptomycetaceae; genus Streptomyces; species Streptomyces sp. NPDC044003. The sequence continues at coordinate 177,071 of NZ_JBWKFA010000010.1, forward strand.
GCGTCAGCTCCGCCAGCGCGTCGAGCACCTGCCGGTGCTCCTCGGCGAGCAGCAGCCCCTCGTCGACGGGAGCGCCCACGCCCGGGTGGGGCGGGGTGTACGCGCGCGCGGTACGGCGCCGGCGCAGCACGGAGCGGGCCGCGTTGACGACGGCGGTGTGCAGGTACGCCCCGGGGTCCTGGAGCCCGTGGAGGGAGGTGCCGTAGGCACGGCACACGGCGGCGAACGCGTCCTGCACCACGTCCTCGGCGGTCGGGAGGTCGTCCACCAGGAAGAGCGCGAGCCGCACCATGTCGAGCCGCCGCGCGAGGTAGAGCTCGGTGAGGGTGGGCGTGGACCTGTCGCCGTACGGAGCCCCGACGACGCGCAGATGACGTTCCCGTACCGGCACCCGCTCGTCCCGGGCCGCACGGGACACCCGCGCGAGCAGCCGGGACCACCAGGGCGGCGCCAGGGGCAGTGTGAGGGCGTACGGCATGGGCCTCGATCCGTTGGGGGAGGGAGGAGGGGCGGGAGGGCGAGCGGGCGAGCGGGCGGACCCGGAGAAGCGGACCCGCCCGCTCGCCCGGCGCTGCTACCTACCGGGCGCGATCACGCGGGGCGCGTCGCCGGCGGTGGAGGGGACCGGGGCGGGAACCGGCTTGGGCGCGGACTTCGGTGCGGTCACGACCTTGGGCGCGACAGGCTGGGCCACCGGCTTGGGCGCGGCCTCCGGCTTCGGGGCGACGGGGGCGGACTCCGGGGCGACGACCGCCGGCTTCGGGCCCGAGTCGGCGACGGCCTGCGCGGCGAAGCCGCCGCCGAGGAGCAGCGCGGCACCGGTGACGACGCCCAGGATCCGGGGACGGGGACGGTAGTTCCGCTTGGCGTGGCTGTACATGGGGCTCTCCCGAGGAAGTGTCGGAAACACGGTCTGGAACATCAGCTGAAGGGCGCCTTCAACCCACCAGACGTGCGGCACCGCCCGAGGTTGCGGCTGGCGTCGGAAATCTTTCGGCATGCCCGTCGGCGTGCACACCAGATACAGGCGGAGACCGCGGAAGGCGCGGGAGTGGGAGGAGCGGCGGCGGCCGGCCCATCCACCGGGCACGAGAAGACCGACCCGGAGGTGATCGGCGGTCGAGGCCGCGAAGCGCCTCGGCGAGTGGGCCCTTGACGATCTCGGCCTGCATCGCCTGCGCCTGTGCCACTCGGTGGCCAACCCGGCATCCTGCCGTGTGGCCGACAAGGCCGGATACTCGCTCGAAGGCACCATGCGCAGCGCGCTGCTGCATGCCGACGGATGGCACGACGAGCACCTGCACGCTCTCGTCCAAGGCGACATCTGATCCTGCGACAAGGCGATCAGGCACTGCCAGGAGAGGGAGGGAGAGTGAGAGGGAGTACGCACCTCTCGCACTTTCAACGTATAGCGCACAGGGGGGCTTGCGGCAAGGCCCCCGTCGTGGCACAGAATCGCTCCTCGAAAGCCAGCAGATGCGAAAGCGAGCGATTCACTACATGACGTCCCTCATTGCCGGTGTGTTCGACCTCTCCGGCAACCTCTCTCCCAAGGCCGACCCGGCGCTCATCGCCGCCGACGAGCAGCACTTCGCGGCCATCGCCCGCTGCCTCGACGAGACGATCGCCGAGCTGTCCGAGCGGCTCGACGCCGAGCGGAAGGCGCCCGGCGGCGTCGGCCGGGAGGCGATGGACCGGGACGCGGAGATCCACCGGCTGAGCGGCCGCCTGCGGACACTGCGCCGCTTCGGCCTGGACCTGTGCCTGGGGCGCGTGGTCGGCACGGACGAGCCCGAGCCCGTGTACATCGGCCGCCTCGGCCTCACCGACAGCACCGGCCGCCGGCTGCTCATCGACTGGCGCTCCCCCGCGGCGGAACCTTTCTTCGCGGCGACGCACGCCACCCCCATGGGCCTGGCGAGCCGCCGGCGCTACCGCTGGACCGGCGGCCGGATCACCGACTACTGGGACGAGGTCTTCACCGCCGAGGGCCTCGAAGGGCATGCCGCGCTCGACGACCAGTCCGCGTTCATCGCCAGCCTCGGCGGCAACCGCTCGCCCCGGATGCGGGACGTGCTCGCGACGATCCAGTCCGACCAGGACGCCATCATCCGCGCGGGCTCGCGCGGCGCCCTCGTCGTCGACGGCGGCCCCGGTACGGGAAAGACGGTCGTCGCCCTGCACCGCACCGCGCACCTGCTCTACTCCGACCCGCGGCTCGGCCACCGCCGGGGCGGCGTGCTGTTCGTCGGCCCGCACCAGCCCTACCTGAACTACGTCGCCGACGTGCTGCCCAGCCTCGGCGAGGAGGGCGTACGGACCTGCACCGTGCGCGATCTGGTCGCCGAGGGCGCGAAGGCGCCGGCGGAGACCGACCCCGAGGTGGCCCGCCTGAAGTCCTCCGCGGACATGGTGCGGGCGATCGAGAAGGCCGTGGCGTTCTACGAGGAGCCGCCCACCGAGGGCATGACCGTCTCCACGCACTGGTCGGACATCCCGCTGACCGCCGCCGACTGGGCGGAGGCCTTCGACGCGGCGGAGCCCGGCACCCCGCACAACGAGGCGCGCGAGCAGATCTGGGAGCACCTGGTCTCGATCCTCTTCGACAAGTACGACGGCGAGGAGGTCCCCGAGGAGCAGTTCCGGAAGTCGCTGCGCCAGGACCGGGAGCTGACCGGGGCCCTCCACAGCGCGTGGCCGATGCTGGAGGCGGCCGACCTCGTCGGCGACCTGTGGACGGTCCCCGCGTACCTGCGGATGTGCGCGCCCTGGCTGACCCCCGACGAGGTGAAGCGGCTGCGGCGGGCGGACGCCCAGGCGTGGACGGTGTCGGACCTGCCGATCCTGGACGCGGCCCGGCAGCGGCTCGGCGACCCGGAGACCGCCCGGCTCAAGCTCCGGCGCAAGGCCACGGTCGCCGCCGAACGCGAGCGGATGGCCGGGGTCATCGACAGCATCGTCGCGGCCGACGCGGACGGCGAGGGCGCGGTCACGATGCTGCGCGGCAAGGACCTCCAGGACAGCCTGATCGACGAGAGTGCCCTGCCCACGGCCGAACTGGAGCCGCTGGACGGCCCGTTCGCGCACATCGTGGTCGACGAGGCGCAGGAGCTCACCGACGCGGAATGGCAGATGCTGCTCCTCCGCTGCCCCTCGAAGAGCTTCACGATCGTCGGCGACCGCGCCCAGGCCCGGAACGGCTTCACCGAGCCGTGGCGGGAGCGCCTGGAGCGGGCCGGCTTCGACCGTATCGAGATGACGTCCCTGAGCGTCAACTACCGCACGCCGGAAGAGGTCATGGCGGAGGCCGAGCCGGTCATCCGCGCCGCGCTCCCGGACGCCAACGTGCCGACGTCCATCCGCAGCAACGGCATCCCGGTCACCCGCGGCCCGGTCGCGGACCTGGAGGAGATCCTCGGCGGCTGGCTCGACGAGAACGCGGAGGGCGTCGCCTGCGTCATCGGCGCGCCCGCCTTCCGCGAGCGCCCCCGCGTCCGCTCGCTCACCCCCTCGCTGTCGAAGGGCCTGGAGTTCGACCTGGTGATCCTGGTCGACCCGGACTCCTTCGGCGAGGGCGTCGAGGGCGCGGTCGACCGCTACGTCGCGATGACCCGCGCGACCCAGCGCCTGGTGGTCCTGACGTCCTGACGGGCGTTCCCGAAAAGGGAATGAGCCGCCGAGGAGCCCCTTGCTACGGTGACCGGATGGCATCGATCAAGGAATTCCAGGTCACGTTCGACTGCGCGGAGCCCGTGCGCCTCGCCACCTTCTGGTGCGAGGTCCTGGGGTACGTCCTGCCGCCGGCCCCGGAGGGGTTCGACACCTGGGAGGAGTACCGCCGTTCGGTGCCGATCGAGGAGCAGGACCGCTACTTCGCGTGCACCGACCCCACGGGCAAGGGCCCGCGCGTGCTCTTCCAGCGCGTTCCCGAGGGCAAGGTCGTCAAGAACCGGGTGCACCTCGACGTGCGGGCCGGCACCGGACTCGTGGGTGACGAGCGCCTCGCCACGCTGGAGGCCGAGTGCGAGCGCCTGGTCGGGCTGGGCGCGACGCACCTGAAGACGCTGTACGCCGACGGGGAGAACGAGTCCTGCATCAACATGCAGGACATCGAGGGCAACGAGTTCTGCCTCGACTGAGCATCGTTCGAGACGGTACGAAGCGGCCTCCGCCCTGCTGGGCGGAGGCCGCTTCGGCGTACCGGGTTCTAGCTCCAGCTGCCTGTCGCGACCAGCTCCAGTACCTCGTCCTCGTCCCTGGCCCGCAGCGGAAGCAGGAAGGCCAGCAGGAACGTGGCGCCGAAGAGGCCGACCGTGATCCAGGCGACCCACTGGATCGAGTGGGTGAACGCCTTCTTGCCGGTGGTCGACACCGACTCGCCGATCGCCTTGCCCACCTGCTGCCCGGCCTCGCCCGAGGTGACGACCTGGCGCGCGGTGTTCTCCAGATCGCCGCAGCCGGCGGGCGTGGCCTTCTCGTCCTCCGAGGTGGTGCTGTCGTGCAGGCAGGAGCGGAAGTCCCCGATGAGGCGGTCCTGGTCGGCGCCGGCCACGTGGGCTGCGGTCAGTTCGTGGCGCAGGGCGGGGGTGACCGAGTCCGCCGCGGGTCCCGACGCACCGCCGAGGAGGCCGAAGAAGACGCTGCCCAGGATGGCCACGCCGATGGCACTGCCCAGCTGCTGGGTGGCGCTCAGCAGACCGGAGGCGGAACCGACCTCCGCGTCGTCCACACCGGCCAGGATGATGTCGAACAGCGGGGCGACGACGAAGCCCATGCCCACGCCGCAGACCCAGATCGGGAGGCTGATCTGGAGCGAGGTGACGTCGGTTCCGTAGTGGCTGATGACCCACAGGATGCCCAGCACACCGACGGACTTGATGACGAGACCGATGTGGATGACCTTGCGGCCGATCTTCCCGGAGAGGAAGCCTCCGCCGATGCCCGCGCCGACGACGATGCCGACGGCCCAGGGCACGGTGGTCAGGCCGGTACGGATGGCCGAGTAGCCGAGCCCGATCTGCATGTAGAGCGTGAAGATGAGGAAGTACCCGGCCATGGCGCAGTAGAACAGCACGGCGACGGCGATACCGGCCACGAAGGGCCGCTTGTGCAGCAGGCTCGTGACGATGAGCGGCGAGCCGTTCGCGGCCTGCTTGCGGTACTGCTGCCAGGCGAAGAGCCCGAAGGCCGACACGGAAGCGAGCATCATCCCGAACATCCAGGTCGGCCAGCCCTGCTCACGGCCCTGCACCAGCGGGTAGACGAGCAGCAGCACGGCGGTTGACACCAGCGCCATGCCGGTCCAGTCCAGGCGGGAGGCCTGGGCGGAACGCGATTCGGGGAGCAGCTTGGCGGCGGCGCCCAGGGCGAGCAGTCCGAGAGGGATGTTGACGAGGAAGATCGTGCGCCAGCCGAGACCGAACAGGTCGGCGTTGATCAGTACGCCGCCCAGCACCGGCCCGCTCGCCGCGGCGAGTCCCATGAAGGGGCCGACGGCCGCGAACGCGGCGGCGGTCTCCTTGGCCGGGAAGGCGGACCGGATGATGCCGAGGACCTGCGGCACCATCACCGCCGCGCAGGCCCCCTGTAGCACCCGGCCCGCGATCAGCATCTCGGTCGAGGTGGCCAGTCCGCACACCAGTGACAACAGGGTGAACCCGGCGACACCGGCGAGGAACATCCGCTTGCGTCCGAAGACGTCGCCGAGGCGCCCGCCGCTGATCAGCAGCACCGCGAAGGACAGCATGTAGCCCGCGGAGATCCACTGGAAGGACGCGTAGTCACCGCCCAGATCGTCGCGGATGGACGGCATCGCCACATTGACGATCGAGCCGTCGAGCAGATCCATGAAGTCAGCCGACAGGACGACGAAAAGGATCAGCCAGCGGCGCAGGGCCGAGGTGGAGGCAGGGCCTTCGGCGGCCGGTTCGGGCCGGCTGAGGACGGTGGTCATGGCGGATCCCTTCGGTTGGGCGGACGGGACGCGATCGCAGAAACGACGTTCTCGCGACGAACGGCGTTCGTTCGCGAACACTGTTTTAGTGACGAACAGCGTTCGCGTCAAGTACGATGTTCGAGACGAAGGAGGCGGCGAAGAATGACGAAGGCCGAACAGGCACCCCGCGATCCCGCGGACCTGCCCCCCCTGCCCTGGGCCCGACCCGCCAAGAAGGTGCAGGTACGGCAGCCGCTCAGCCGCGAGGCGATCGTGGACGCGGCGCTGGCCCTCGTGGACAAGGAGGGGCTCGACGCGCTGAGCATGCGACGGGTCGCCCAGGAACTGGGCACCGGCGCCGCCTCCCTCTACGCACACGTGGCGAACAAGGAAGAGCTGCTCGCCCTCCTCTTCGACCGGGTGTCGGGCGAGGTGCTGCCGGCCGCGCCCGATCCCGAGCGCTGGCAGGAGCAGATCAAGGAGTTCTGCCGGGAGTCCCGGCGGGCGATGCTCGCCCACCGCGACATGGCCCGCATCGCACTCGGCCAGATCCCGGTCGGGCCCAGCGCGATCATGGTCCTGGAAGGGCTGCTCGGCATCCTCCGGGCCGGCGGCCTGTCCGACCGCGCTGCGGCCTACGGGGCCGACGTGATCGGCAACTACGTCTCGGCCTGCATCCTCGAGGAAAGCCATGCCCAGGGGCACTCCCGTTCCTCGGGCGAAGGCGAAGGTGAGGGCGAGGACGAGGGCGAGGGCGCGGAGCGCGATCAGATGGAGGCCTACTTCGCCTCGCTCCCTCCCGAACGGTTTCCGCACCTCGTGGCCCTTGCCGGCACGCTGATGACCGGCGACGCCGACGAACGCTTCGACTTCGGCCTCGACGTCGTCGTCGCCGGACTGGCCGCCCAGGCGGGGCGTGACTGAGGGCCCTTGAACCAGGCCTGCCGCAGCTCGCTCGCGAGCCCCTCTGCCGCTGGGGGGAGTTAAGTCGGCGCGTCAGGGCGTGCGTGGGCTGGGGTGTCGCAGGTTGTTGCCATGGGCAACCCCCGCACCGGGTCGCCCGGTTCCACGAACCGGCCGGCGCCGACGTCCCTTAAGTACCGAGGGCAAGTACCCCACCCCACCCCACCTGTTCTAGGTGGTCACAGCTGAGGGCGCGCGTCGCGCGAGGGGGTCACCCACACGAGGGGACTGTGCCAACTCGGGTGGATTTCAGGGTGGTTGCTTGGCATATGCTCGCGGCGACCCGAACTGAAAATGCTCGGCCCCCGACGGGACTCGCAATCCACGACGGGGGCCTGGCCACGAGGAAGCGGAACCTTCCCCATGGATGTCCAGAACCTTAGCGCGCCCTTTCCCGTCGCGGGCGTCATCCACGCCAACGTCACCCACACGACGCGCTACACCGTCGTCGGCAACCACCTCGCGCAGCACGAGCACCTCTCGCTCACCGCGATCGGCCTCGCCGCCCACATCCAGTCGCTGTCCGCCGGTACGTGCATCGGCATCAAGACCCTCGCCGGGCGCTTCCCCGAGGGCGAGATCCGCATCGCCGCCGCCCTCCGCGAACTGGAGGCCCACGGCTGCCTGTCCCGAACCCGCGAGCGCCTCCCCAGCGGCCGGATCGTGACCCGTACGGTCTCGTACAACAATCCGGGCGCGGTCGAGCCTCCGGAGCCGGATGTGGACCCCGACCCCGACCCCGAGCCGGACCCGGACCCGGAAGCAGGCCCGGAAGCGGACCCGACGCCGGAGCCGGTACGGGACGAGACCCCCGCCATTCCCGCGAACCCGGCCACCGAGCTGCTGCTCGAACTCCGCCGCCACGACGCCCGCTTCCTGCTCTCCGCACGGGACATCCGGCACCTGGCCCCGGCCGTCGACGCCTGGTTCGCCCGGGGCGCCACCCCCGACGCCATCCGCCGCACGCTCCTCGCCGCCCTCCCGGACACCCTCAAGCACCCGGCGGGCCTGCTCTCCCACCGCCTGAACACTCTGCTGCCGCCCCCGCTCCCCAGAGTGATCCCCGCCCAGGGCCCGCCGCCCATCCAGACCTGCGTCACCTGCGAGGAGGTCGCCTTCCGCGCCTGGGAACCAGGCCGGTGCCCCGACTGCGAGGCGGACGCGGACGCGGACGAGGCGGCGGCGAGGGCCGGGCTCGTCGCCGACGCGGCTTAGTGCGCATGCAGATGTACACGAATCGCCGGCCGCCCGACTGCTGTGACGGGCTGCGGCTCGTTCAGGATGCCCGGTCATGGGGGGCGGCTCGATGTACTCAGTACAGCGGGCGACCTCGTGCTGGTCCGAAGGTTCAGGCGCTGAGCCGCCGCCGGAAAACGGGGCGACCGGGTCGCCCGGGGCGTGGCAGTGTCGGGGCATGTCCGTCGACGTCGCGTATCCGATATTCCGCAGCTCCGACCGCGCCGAAGCCCTGCGCGTGGCCCGGGAGATGGCCGCCGTCGGCCTCCAGCCGTTCAGCTGTGTGACGGTCGAGGCCGAGGCGCACACCCTGGACGAGCTCAAGCGGCTGCGCGACCGGCTGCCGGACGCGTGGGTCACCTGCTGGGACAGCAGGCACGCGCCCGCCGAGCCGCCGCCCGGCCTCCCGGACCTGACCCACTCGCTCCGCGCCCACGAACTACCCGCCGACCTGACCGGTGCGGACCCGTACCTCCCGCTCGAATTCGAGGTCCAGGAGCAGCCGGTCGGCACCGTCGAGGACCACTTCGTCGACGCCGCCGGGCCCTCCCCGGCCCTGCTCCGCTGGGAGGGTCTGCTCTGGCCGGCGGCGCCGGAGGACGACATCTACGGCGAGGGCACGCACGCCGAGGTCACGCTCGTCCTCAACAACGACTCGCGCGTACTCGATGTCCCCGCCGACACCCACCTGGTACTCGTCCACGTCCGCAGCGTCGTGATCGACGGCCGCATGCCCGACTCTGACCACCACGCGAAGTGGCTCGCCGAACGGATCGGCCACGGGATCATCGGCCCCGCGCAGCGCACGTGACCCCGCCGACGAACGCCGCCCACGCGAGGACCATCCCTGAAGGGAGGCCGCAAAGAGGGGAGGAGCGGGCGGCCCGGGGCGTGGCAGTGTCGGGGCATGTCCAATGACGTCGCGTATCCGATCTTCCGCAGCTCCGACGCTCCGAAGCCCTGCGCGTGGCCCGGGAGATGGTGGCCGTCGGCCTGCAGCCGGGGTGCGAGGTGAGCGTGGAGGCCGAGGCGCACACCCTGGACGAGCTCAAGCGGCTGCGTGGCGAACTGCCGGACGCGTGGGTCATCTGCTGGGACGACAGGGGCGCGCCCGCCGAGCCGCCGCCGGGCCTCCCGGACCTGACGCACCCGCTCCGCGCCCACGAACTACCCGACGACCTGACCGGCGCGGAGCCGTACCTCCCGCTCGCCTTCGCGATCAACGAACAGCCCCTCGGTAGCGTCGAGGACCGCTTCGTGAGCGCGGCCGGCGCCGCCCCGGCCGAGCTCCGCTGGGAGCACCTGGTCTGGCCGGCGGCGCCGGAGGACGGGGTGTACGGCGAGGAGGCCACGCACGCCGAGGTCACGCTCGTCCTCAACAACGGCTCGCGCGAACTCACCGTCCCCGCCGACACGCACCTGGTCCTCGTCCATGTTCGTGCCACCGACATGCGCGACGGCCGCATGCCCTACGCGGAACGCCATGCGAAGTGGCTCGCCGAACGGATCGGCCGACAGGTCACCGGCCCCGCGCAGCGCTGGTGACTCCGGACCACCCTCAGCCGCGGGGGTCCCGCTTCATGGCCCACAGGGTCGGGCCGCCGCCCGGCAGTTCGAACTCGTCGCGTACGACGAAGCCGAAGTGCTCGTACACCGGCAGGTTGTCCGGCTTGGAGGACTCCAGGTAGACCGGCAGGCCGTCCGCGTCGGCCTTGGCGAGGCCGGAGCGGAGCAGGGCCGAGCCGTGGCCCAGGCCGCGGGCGGCGGGGCCGGCGCCGATGACGGCGAGGTACCAGTGGGGTTCGGTCGGCCCGTGCTCGGCGGCCGCCATGACGGCCTGCTGGAAGACCGGGGCGCGGTCGCCGAGGATCTCCACGAGCTGCCCGATGGTCTCCGCGTCGGGGACGGCCTTGTCCGCGCCCTCGGGAGACACCCAGAAGGCGGCGGCCGCGTCGGTCCGCTCGCAGACGCCGTGGAGGCCGTACTGCCGGGTGAAGAGGGTCGTGAAGTAGCGGACGAGGCCCGTCTCGCGGGTGGCGGCGTCGGGGAAGAACCACTGCATCATCGGGTCGTCGCCGAAGGCGGAGGCCAGGGTGTGGCCGACCATGCGAGCGTCGTCGATCGTGGCCGTCTTCGGTGTGTTTGCTATGGGCATACGGGTCATTCTGTACCCATGATGATCTTGGTCGGGCGAGGGGGGTGGTCCCTCGCGCTCCGGGCCTGGTCAGGCCGCCTTGGGCCGGGTGCGGAGCAGGCGCACGGCGGCCACGGCCGGCAGCGTGATGCCCACGGCGAGGACGACCAGCAGCTCCGTCGGGCCGAAGCGGGCGGCCAGGAGGACGGCGCCGAGCGCGACGACGACCGGGGTCGCGAGGGTCAGGGCGGTCGTCAGGACCTTGGTGGCCCGGTCCCACGCGTCGGACGTCCACAGCAGGACCAGGCCCACGATCAGGGCGGCCACGGCGGGCAGGGAGCCGCCGAGGCCGGAGAGTCCCGTGATGCCGATCAGGACCGCGGTGACGACGTTCCGCGTCGGGGTCTTGGTCTTCGGGGCCTCCGGGGCCTCCGGGGCGGCCGGCGCCTCCGGCTCCTCCGCGCGGGCCGCGGCCACGATCGCGGAGGGGCTGCCGAGCCGTTCGAGGGCCGCGCGGACGGCCTCCGGGTCCTCCTCGTCCCCGACGGCGACCGCGAGGTGTTCGCGCAGGTCGGCGAGGAGTTCCTCGCGGCGCCCCGCGGGCAGGAAGGACGCATCCCGCTCGATCGTGGCCAGGTAGTCGGTCACGAGGGGGTGTTCGGTGCCGGTCATGCGGAGCCTCCGTGGGATGCGGTCAGGAAGTGGTCGACGCCGTCGCGGAAGCGCGGCCAGCTCTCGGCGAACTCGGTGAGCGCGGTCCTGCCCGGCGCGGTGAGGGTGTAGTAGCGGCGGGCGGGGCCGGTGGCCGACTCGCGCAGCTCGGTGTCGACGAGTCCGTCGCGGCGAAGCCGGGACAGCAGGGGGTAGATCGTGCCCTGGCTGGTGGTCATGACGCTGACCGCGGCCAGTTCGTCGAGGATCTCGACGCCGTAGCGCGGGCCGTCGCGCAGCAGGGCGAGGACGCAGTACTCCAGTACGCCCTTGCGCAGCTGACTGGCGACCTTTCCGGCCGCCTCGGATCTTGCTTCGCCAGGAACCATGTAATGCAAGATACCCCCGAGTGTGCCGCCGATCAACGTCCGCCGCTCGACGGAGAGCCGCATGCGACGATGCCCGGGTGCGAGAACTGCGTGGACTGAACGAGCTGACCCGGGTCGACGAGCCGGCGTGGCCGCTGCTCGAAGAGGAGCTGCGGGCCGCGAAGGTGCCCGTCGAGGTGCTGGACCCCGACCCCGGACAGGCGGCGGCCACCCTCCTCCAGACGCAGGTCACCGTCCGCTCGTACCTGGGGGCGTTCCTCTTCCACACCGGCGGCGTGCTCGTCGACGACGGCTGGCTGCGGGTGTACGGAAGCCCCGCCGCCCACAACGACCGGCGCCTGCCCGGCCTCGCCCGGCTCAACGGCTACCCCGCCGAGCCCGACCCCGACTGGCGCCCCGCCGCCGGGCTCGTCGTCGCACACGACGTGCTCGGCGGGGCCTTCGCGATCCAGGGCGGCACGGAGGAGGAGACCGGACTCCCGGGTAGCCCCGGCGAGATGGTCTACTTCGCGCCCGATTCGCTGCGCTGGGACGCCATCGGCGCCGGGTACGGCGCCTGGCTGTCGTGGGTGCTCGCCGGGGGTGTCGAGGAGTTCTACGAGGGGCTGCGCTGGCCCGGCTGGCGGGACGAGGTGCCGAGCCTGACCGGCGGGGAGGGGCTCAGCCTCTACCCGCCCCTCTGGTCCGCCGAGGCGCACCAGGACCTGGCCGGGACCAGCCGCGCGGTCGTCCCCCTGGAGCAGCTCCTCGGCCTCGGCCGCGAGACGGCCCTGCAGCTCGACGGCGTCGACCCCGGCTTCCTCGGGGCCCCGTGACCGTCTGACGGAGGAGCGTCGCACCGCGGGTCCCCGGGCGCGCCACGCCGATCGCGGAACCCGGCGACAAACGCGTTCCCGCCGCTGCATTCTGGCCGCCGACAGGAAGATCGACGGGGGAGCGTGCGATGTGGTCCGTGGTCTCGGCAGGGGAGTTGCCCGCGCGGGAACGTTTCGACTGGTTCGCCGACCTGGTCACGCGGGAGGTGATGCCCACCGCGCTCAGCGTCGAGCGGCCCGCCGACTTCCAGGCCGAGGCGGCCGTCCTCGACCTGGAGACCGTCCGCGTCGCGCGGTTCGCCTTCTCGCCCCTGCGCTCCCGCCGTACGCCCGCGCTGATCCGGCGCGGCGACCCGGAGCAGTACCAGCTGGGCCTGATGCGGCGGGGCGCCACCGTCCTGTCCCAGCAGCGCAACGACTGCAGCGTCGGCGCCGGCGACCTCGTCTTCTGGGACACCTCGCGGCCCTCCGACGCGGCCATGCCCACCGACGCGGGGCCCGTGCACCTGCTGATGCTCCAACTCCCGCGTGACGTCCTGCCCTTGCGGTCCCGGCGGATCGACCGGCTGCTCGCCAGCCGCATCCCCGGCGGCCACGGGCTCGGCGCGGTCCTCGCCTCCTTCCTCGGCTCCCTGGAGGGCCACGCCGGACAGTGCGCGCCCGAGGACCTGCCACGCCTCGGCTCCGTCGTCGTCGACCTCGTCGCCGCCTGCCTCGCCCAGAACCTCGACGCCGAGGAACAGCTCCCCGCCGAGGCCCGGGCACGGGCGCTGCTCCAGCGGATCCGCACCTTCGTCGACACCCACCTCGGCGACCCCGACCTCACCCCGGCCGCGGTCGCCGCCGCCCACCACGTCTCCGTACGGACCCTCCACCAGCTGTTCCAGGCGCACGGCGACGGGGAGACCGTCCACGCCCGCATCCGGCGCCGCCGCCTCGAACGGTGCCGTGCCGACCTCGCCCGCCCCGAACTCCTCGGGCGTCCCGTGCAGGCCGTCGCCGCGCGGTGGGGGTTCAGCGGCCCGGCGGTCTTCAGCCGCGCCTTCCGGGCGGCGTACGGACTGAGCCCCACCGAGTTCCGTGCGCTGAGCGTCAAGGAGGCCCGCGCCTGACGCACAGCGGGACGGGCGCCCGCGTTCCTAGGCTCGGAGCCGTCCGGCAGGCTTCGAGAGGACGGGGAGGGACCACGATGAGCGGCAACGACAACGGACAGGCGATCTGGGACTTCGACGCGTGAACACAGCACGGACAGACCTCGTGACGACCGTACGTACGGGACGGCTCGACCTCGTCCCGCTCGCCGTCGCGCACGCCGGCGAGATGGCCGGGGTCCTCGCCGACCCCGCCCTGCACACCTTCATCGGCGGCACCCCGCTGACCGAGCCCGAACTGCGGGCCCGGTACGAGCGGCTGGTCGCCGGATCGCCGGACCCGGCCGTCGTCTGGTGCAACTGGGTGGTGCGGCTCCGCGCCCAGGACCGGCTCGCCGGGACCGTGCAGGCCACGGTCACCGGGGGCGGGCGGACCGCCGAGGTCGCGTGGGTGATCGGGACCGGGTGGCAGGGGCGGGGGATCGCCCGCGAGGCGGCCGAGGCGCTCGTCGGACTGCTCGTCGACCGCGGCGTCCGTACCGTCGTCGCCCACGTCCACCCCGACCACACGGCCTCGGCGGCCGTGGCCCGCGCGGCGGGCCTCGCGCCGACGGACGAGCGGCAGGACGGCGAGGTCCGCTGGGAGCTGCGGACCGCCCCGTAAACGAGGTGCGGCCGGGCGGGTCGGCTGTGCAGACTCGCCCCGTGCTCACCGACCACTGGCCGCTCCTGGCCCTCCGTGTCCGTTCCCCCCGCCTGGAGCTGAGGCTCCCCTCCGAGGAGGAGCTCGCCGAGGTGGCCGACGTCGCCGCGCGCGGCGTGCACGCCCCGGGCGCCCGGCCGTTCCTGACACCGTGGACCGACCTGCCGCCCGCCGAGCGGGCCCGGCACGTGATCCAGCTGCACTGGAGCCGCCTCGGGCGGTGGACCCCGCGGGACTGGGCACTGAACCTCGTCGCCTTCCACGAGGGGCGCCCCATCGGCATCCAGGACGTGCGGGCCGTGGACTTCGGCGTCCGGCGCGAGATCGTCTCCGGCTCGTGGCTCGGCCTCGATCACCAGGGCAAGGGCCTCGGCACCGAGATGCGGGTCGCCATGCTGCACCTGGCGTTCGCGGAGCTCGGCACGGTCTCGGCGACGTCGCTGTCCTTCACCGACAACCACTCCTCGGCGACCGTCTCCCGCAAGCTCGGCTACCGCCCCGACGGCATCACCCGCGACGTCCTCCACGGCGAGGTCGTCGAATCCCTCCGCTTCCGCCTCTCCCGGGAGGACTGGGCCGCCCAGGACCACCTGCCGGTGACCGTGGACGGCGTGAAGGGATGCGAGGAGTTCTTCGGGATCGAGGGGGCGTGAGCGCGGAGACGTTCCTCTTCCGGTTCGTGGCCGGCGAACTCGCGGAGCTGGACGTCGAGCGGTTCCGCCGGGAGGTCGAGCCGTACGTGGTGGCGGGGGCGCCGGAGCTCGGTGAGGTCGTCCTGCGCGCGGAGGACGGAGGGACGGCGGAGTTCTTCGTACGCGGCGGAGGCGCCGACGGACCGACCTCCCTGACGGCGATGCACGTCTCAAGTGGCGCCATGCTCGACGTCGTCGCCCGGCTCGCGGAGGCGCTCGGGGCCGTCGTCCTTCCCGTGGGCGGCGCCGCGCTCCTCTTCCACGAGGACCAGCGGCACCATCTTCCACCGGGCCTCCGGGAGGCGGCGCTCGTCATCCCCGCGACGGGCGCGGCTGTCGACGAGGCGATCGCCCGCTCCTGACACGCGCCACGACCACGCCCGCGAGCAGCAGCGCCGCCACCGCCCCCATCGCCAGACCCGCCCGAAGTCCCGGGGGCCGGAACGCGCAGGAGAGTCGGCCGTCCCGGGCCGGGACGGCCAGGAGGCCTCCGTACGAGGTGGGCTCGGCGTCCTCGCAGTGCCAGCCCGCGATGTGCGGGGTCGCCACGACCGTCGCGCCCGTGGAGCCGGGCGGGAGGGCGGCCCGTATGCCGGAGGCCGTGACCTCGATCGAGGTCGCCGCACGCGCGCGGAGGGCCGCCACCGCCGCGTCCAGGCGGTCGTGGTTCAGGCAGCCGAGTTCGCCGCGACCCGGCAGGACCGGCTTCAGGCCGGGTGTCCGCTGCACGCCCAGGGACGTCAGGGCCGCGCTGCGTTTCGGCCGGCCGCCCAGGAGGTGGGTCTCGTGGTCGCCCAGGCGTGCCGTGCCCGTCGCGTTCGGGGACCAGAGGAAGACCTCCGTACCGACCGGGCACGCGCCCGCGTGCGGGGACTCGTACACCCGGGCGCCGAGGAGGAGTTCCTGGTTGCGGAAGGGCGACGGGCCGTAGACCGGGGGCGGGCCCGGGGGCCGTACCGTCACCAGCGGCAGGTACGCGTCCGTACGGACGACCTCGCCGTCCCGCCAGCGCGCGCCCACCCCGAACATCGCGTCCGTCACCGGGTTGTCCAGGCTCAGCAGGTTCCGGCCGCGCGAGGTCCAGCCGCCGCCCAGCGCGGCCAGGGTCTCGGTCAGGACCGCCGGGGTGTGGCTGCTGTAGTACGCGGCGCCCTGGCCGCCCAGGAGCAGCGGATCGTTGCCCGCGACCCGGGGAAGGCCGGAGTCCGTGCGGTACGCGGGCCAGCCGTCGGCCGCCGCGAGCGCCGCCGCCCGCCGCTCGTGCTCCGCGCCCCACGGCGGGTAGTCGTCGAGCCGGGCGAGCCGCTCCCGGTCCGCGTACGCCGTCGTCGCCGCCGCCTGCCCGAGGAGCGTCGCCGTGACCAGGAGCGCGGCGAGGAGTCCGTACCGGCCCCGGCGGGGGAGCAGCAGCGCGCCCGCCACCGCCGCGAGGCCCGCGCCCGCGAGGAGCAGCGCCCACGGGGTGAGGAGGTCGCTCGGCAGGGCCCCGGCCGTGAGGGCCAGGACGACCGCCGCCCCGCCGAGGAGCGACCTGCGGTCCGGGAGGCCGTGCGCGAGGCCCGTCCAGGCGGCGAGCACGAGGACGCCGGAGAGGACGAAGGTCTGGCGGTAGGGGCTGCCGTTCGGGGTGGCGAAGACATGCCAGAGCAGGTGCGTCGGCGTCCACTGCATCGACAGCGCCACCGCCGCGCACAGGCCGCCCCACAGCCACCGCTCCCGGCCCGGCGCGTCCCGGCGGAAGAGCAGCGCCCCCGCGAGCAGCGGCACCGCCGTGCAGACGAAGGCCGCCGGGGTCGCGAAGCTGTACGTCACCGGGAGCAGCCGGGCAAGCACGTCCGTACCGGCCGCCGGCGCGAAGTCCCGGACCACGCCCGGGTAGGCGTGCCGGGAGCCGAGGAAGACCGGGACGAGGACCGGGGCCGCGAGGCCGATCCCGAGGGCCGTCGTCACGGCCGCCCTGAGCAGCGTCCGCCACCGGAAGGAGTCGGTGAGCGCCAGGCGGACCAGGAGCACCAGGGCGGCGCCCAGGGTCGCCATGTACGCGGTGTAGAAGTTCGCGAGCCAGCAGACCGCCACGACCAGCGGGCCCAGGAGCGGCCGCCGGCCCTCCCGTGCCCACTCGCCCACCAGGCAGAGCAGCGGGAAGGCGATCAGGCCGTCCAGCCACATCGGGTTGTACGTGCCCTCCGCGAGCGACCAGCCGCACAGCGCGTACGAGGCGCCCAGGACCGACGCCCACCACCACACGCCGCCCGGGCCGGTCCGCCGCAGCAGGAACGTCATCGCGGCCGCCGCGAGCGCCGTCTTCAGGACGGTGATCCCGTACACCGCGTACTCGATGTCGCCGCGCGGGAAGAGCGCGACCAGCGGGGCGAAGGGGCTCGACAGATAGGTGCCGTAGTCGGGCAGGAAGCTCGTGCCCAGGCCGCCCTGCCAGTCGAGCAGCAGCCCGCCGTCCGCCCGGCCCCGCAGCAGGTCCCACAGGTGCGCGTGGAACGGCACGAACTGGTTGGCGAGGTCGTTGACGGCCCGGTGGCGCGGCCCGAAGGGGAAGACCCGGGCGACCGCGTCCCCGCCGCAGACGGCGACGGCGGACAGCACGGCGGCGAGCAGACAGGAGTGCTTGGTTTTCGGCATGGCGGATCGAATATGACAGCGAAGGAGCGGGAAACGACGGGTCCGGCGGGCCAGTTCACGTGATGGTCGCCTGCTCGCCATCCACCCGGACCGGCCGGGACACCGGGCTCCGTTGTCGTGGTCCGTGTGCTGCTCTCGATCGTCGTCCCGTGCTTCAACGAGGAGGACGTCCTCGCCCGCTTCCACGACCGTGTGACCGCCGAACTCGCCCGTCTCGACGGAGAGTTCGAGCTCGTCTACGTGGACGACGGAAGCCGGGACGGGACCCTCCCGCTCCTCCGGGAGCTCGCCGGGCGTGACCCGGACCGGGTCCGCTACCTCTCCTTCAGCCGCAACTTCGGCAAGGAGGCCGCGATGCTCGCCGGGCTCCGGCACGCCGCCGGCGACGCCGTCGTCATCATGGACGCCGACCTCCAGCACCCGCCGGAGCTCGTGCACCGCATGGTCGCCCTGTACGCCGAGGGGTACGACCAGGTCGTCGCCCGCCGCACCCGCGAGGGCGACCGGGTCACCCGTACCCTCACCGCCCGCCTCTACTACTGGGCGATCAACCGGCTCGTCGACGTCGAGCTCGTCGACGGCGTCGGCGACTTCCGGCTCCTGTCGCGGCGCACCGTCGACGCCGTCCTCGGCCTCGGCGAGTACAACCGCTTCTCCAAGGGCCTCTTCTCCTGGGTCGGCTTCCGCACCACGACCTTCTCCTACGAGAACGCCGTCCGTGAGCAGGGCCGCTCCAAGTGGTCCTTCGGCAAGCTCCTCAACTACGGCCTCGACGGGCTCCTCTCCTTCAACAACAAGCCGCTGCGGGCCGCCGTCCACCTCGGCCTTCTCCTCACCGTCGTCGCCCTCGGCTACGCGGCCTGGATCGTCGGCGACGCCCTCGTCAACGGCGTCGACACCCCCGGCTACGTCACCCTCCTCGTCGCCGTCACCGCGCTCGCCGGCGTGCAGATGGTGATGGCCGGACTGATCGGCGAGTACGTCGGACGCATCTACTACGAGGTGAAGCGGCGGCCGCACTACCTGTTCAAGGAGACGAGCGGAGGTTCGCAGGCGGCCGACACCCGGGTGACGGGTGAGTCGTTGTGGGAAACAGTCGCTCCGAAGTAGTGGCTCCGGCCCCGGCGACTCCCTACCATCGATCACCGCAAGGTCGTTCAACTGACGCACGACCAGCCCGGGAGGCTCCTTTGCACCGCCGCACTGCGCTCACCGTGTCCGCCGCCCTGCTCGCCGCGGCCCCGCTGCTCACCGCCTGCGGCAGTGACGCCCACCCAGGAGCGGCGGCCGTCGTCGGCGGCGAACGGATCGAGGTCTCCAGCGTCCAGGCCCAGGTCGCGGACGTGCGGGCCGCGCAGGCGGCCTCGCCGCAGTCCGCCCAGCTGGTCGCGGCCACCGGCGACCTCGGCCGCCGCAAACTCAACGTCATGATCTTCGACCGGGTCGTCGACAAGGTCGCCCGGGACCAGGGCGTCACCGCCACCCGCGCCGAACTCCAGCAGACCCGGGCCTCCTTCGTCCGCCAGGCCGGTGGCGAGGACCAGCTCGCGGCCGTCCTCCTCCAGGAGCAGGGAGTGGCGCCCGACCAGATCGACGCCTTCGTCCGCCGCAACGTCCTCATGAACAAGATCGCGACGAAGCTGGGCGCCACCAACGACGCCGCGGGCCAGAAGAAGCTGACGGAGGTCTTCTCCGCCGCCTCCAAGGACCTCGCCGTCGACGTGAACCCGCGCTACGGCCGCTGGGACGACACCCAGGTCCGGCTCTCCGACACCACGGCGCCCTGGCTCCGCCAGATCAGCCAGGACCCGGCGGCCGTCCCGTCCGGAGCGTGACCCGGGGTAGGTTCGAGGGGTGACTTCTGAGAGCCCCGGCCGCATCGTTCTGCTCACCGCCAGCCACCGCGTGGCCCCCGGACTGCTGTCCTGGCCCGCCTGGCAGGCGCTGGGTGCCGCCGACCGGGTGCTCTGCCCCGATGAGGACCACCCCCAGCTGCCCTACCTGCGGGAGGCCGGCGTCGCCGTCGAGCACGCCCGGCCCACCGCCCAGGAGCTCGTCGAGGCCTGCGCCGGGGGCCGCACGGTCCTGCTGCTGCCCTCCGGCGAGGGGGACAGGGCGCTGACCGACGGCCTCGCCCGGCTCGCCGGCTCCGGCCGCGTCTCCATGCCCGACCTGGAGCTGCTGCCCGGCTCGTACGACCTGCCCGGCGCCCGCCTCCTCGACCTCGTGCAGATCATGGACCGCATCCGCCGCGAGTGCCCCTGGACCTCGCGCCAGACCCACCAGGGGCTCGCCAAGTACGCCATCGAGGAGGCGTACGAACTCGTCGAGGCGATCGAGGAGGGCGACCGGCAAGAGCTGCGCGAGGAGCTCGGGGACGTCCTGCTCCAGGTCGTCTTCCACGCGCGGATCGCCGAGGAGGACCCGGAGGAGCCGTTCTCCGTGGACGACGTCGCCGGGACGCTCGTCGAGAAGCTGATCCACCGGCACCCGCACGTCTTCGGGGACGCGACCGCCGAGACCCCCGAGGACGTCCACGCGCACTGGCTGCGCACCAAGGCGATCGAGAAGCAGCGGGAGTCCGTCACCGACGGGGTGCCGCTCGGCCAGCCGGGCCTCGCGCTCGCCGCGAAGCTCGCGGGCCGGGCCCGGGCGTCCGACCTCGACGTGAAGCTCCCGGCGGGCGAGGGCATCGGCTACGAACTCCTCGCCCTCGCGGCCCGCGCGGAGGCCTCCGGGGTGGACCCGGAGGCGGCCCTGCGCGCGGCGGCCCGCACGTACCGGGACGCGATCCGCGCGGCAGAGGGTCTGTGAGCCGGGCACCGCGTCGGCGGAGGCCGAGCGCCGCCGAAGCGCCGGGCGTGACGGCCCTCCTGTTCCTCTTCTCCGGGTGGGAGGCGGCGAGCGGCGGAACCCCGGTGTGGATGCGGATTGTCTCCGCGCTGATCGCGCTGGCGAGCGCCGTGTCGCTGGTGCGGTTCGCCGTGTGGCGCGCCCGGGGCGGGGACGCGGACCGGAGCTGACGCCCCGGCCCACCGTGTCAGGCGGTACGCCCGGCTCACCGCGTCACGCCGTACGCCCGGCCCGTGGCCTCACGCGGGCCGGAGGAAGAACCGGATCGGCGTCGGACCCGAGTACACGAACTCGCCCGCGGGCAGGCAGTTCACGGCCGGGCGGGGGCCGAGGCCGTCGCAGTGTCGCGCGCTCAGCCGCATGTAGACCGTCGACGTGTGGTCCCCGGCGGTGAGCGAGGGGAGCGGGTCGGAGGCGAAGAAGGCGAACGGATTCCCCTTGAAGGGCGCGATCCGGCGGATCACCTCGGGACCGAAGGTCCGGCTCTGCTCCCGGGCCGTGCCGAGGTCGCTCACGACCCGGATCCCCTGGAACTTCGAGACGAAGTCGTCCATCGGGTCGAAGAGCGTGGGCGTGTAGTCCCGCGGGTAGTGGGCGCCGTCGCCGTCGGGCGCCGTGCCCCAGGACGGGATGGACCGGACCCAGCGCTCGCCGACGAACGCCTCGCGGCAGGCCGGCGGGCCGATGATCCGCTCGCTGATCCCGAGGAAGGTGTTGAGGTTGGTCCCGTCGGGACTGATGCAGTTGTGGTCCGCGGGAGGGACCGCGGCCTTCGTCAGGGGCCGGGGCTGGGCCTGGGCCGGGGCGGTGCCGGTGACCGCCAGTACCGCGGCGGCCAGGGCGGTGACCACGGCCGCGCGCATCCGAGGGGGTGTCATGGCCCGAGCGTGGCCCGTGCCGACGGCCCGGCCGGACCGGACACGCGTGCCCTCTGCCGCATGGCCTACGACTTACCCCTCCCGCGGCGCACGCGCCTCCGGGTTGTGCCAGAGCGGGGCCGGCGGGCCCAGGAGGCGTTCGGCGGCGGTGTTCGGGCGGGTGGCGAAGCGGCCCACGGACGGCAGGGTGTCGTGGTGGATCCGCGCCGGGTCGGTGCCCAGCTCCTCCAGGACCTCGCGGACCTCCGTGACGAAGGCCGGCGGCCCGGCGAGGTAGACGTCGTGCGCGGCCCAGTGGACGCAGGCCCGCAGGGCCTGGAGCAACCGCTCGGTCGCCTGGTCCCTGCGCTGCCGGGGCGCGGCCGTGATGTAGGTGACGCTGAGCTTGGGGAGGCGCGCCCTCAGGAGCTCGGCGTCCTCGCGCCCGTACAGGTACTCCTTGGCGCGGGCCACCACGAACAGCCGGCCTTCGAGCTCCGGCTCGGTCCCGGCGGCCTCCGCGAGCAGCGCCCGCACCGGGGCCCAGCCCGTACCCCCGCATATATAGGTACGGAGTCCGCCCGTCGGTGTCCGCGCGGTCAGCCCGCCGCCGGGGGCGCTGAGCCGCAGCACCTCGCCCGGGCCCGTCTCCTCCACGAGCGCCGTGCTCATCGCGCCCCCCGCGACCCGGCTGACGTGCAGCTCCACGGTGCCGTCGGGGCGGGGCGCGTCGGCGAGGGAGTAGGTGCGCCAGACGCGCGGGACCCGCAGCGAGCTGACACTGACGTACTGGCCGGGGCGGAACGGCAGCGGCTGCCGGGGGCGGAGGGTGAGGACGGCCAGGTCGTCGCCGTACCGCTCGTGCCGGACGACGTCCGCGTCCCACCAGGCGGGCTCCCCGGCCCCGGCGGCCGTGTCGGCGCCCGCGAGCATCAGGTCGGCGACGAGGCCGTACGCCTCGGACCACGCCTTCTCCGCCTCGATGGTCCAGACGGCGCCGGCGGCGTGCGCGAACGCGGCGAGCAGACTCTGCCCGACGGCGGCGTACAGCGCGGGGGAGGCGAGGAACTTGCGGTGGTCGCGGCCCAGCTGCCCCAGGTACGTCGCGAGGCCGGGGTCCTCCAGGTGGGTCACCACATGCGTGAGCGCGGCGAAGAGCCGGTCCCGCTGGGGGAGCATGTCCTCGGGGAAGAGCTCGCGCACGCCGGGGTTGTGCCAGAAGAGGTGCGAGTAGAAGAACGTGACGGCTTGCTCGGCACGTCTCTCGACGACCGCGAACGTACTTCTGAGCAGTTGAGGATCCACTGACAAGAATCTAAGGCACAGCCTGTACCGCTTGATCACAGGTTCTCCACGAACGTGCCGCCCGGGCCCGCCCTGTACGGTCGTGCCGTGAGTACGACCCCCGGCCCCACCCCCGCGCCCGAGCTGTTCACCTGGGAGTTCGCGAGCGATCCGTATCCCGCCTACGCCTGGCTGCGGGAGCACGCCCCCGTGCACCGGACGACGCTGCCCAGCGGGGTCGAGGCCTGGCTCGTGACGCGGTACGCGGACGCCCGGCAGGCCCTCGCCGACCAGCGGCTCTCCAAGAACCCCGCGCACCACGACGAGTCGCCGCACGCGAAGGGGAAGACGGGCATCCCGGGCGAGCGCAAGGCCGAGCTGATGACGCATCTGCTCAACATCGACCCGCCGGACCACACCCGGCTGCGGCGGCTCGTGTCGAAGGCCTTCACCCCGCGCCGGGTCGCCGAGTTCGCGCCGCGCGTGCAGGAGCTGACGGACCGGCTCATCGACTCCTTCGTGGAGCGGGGGAGCGCCGACCTCATCCACGAGTTCGCCTTCCCGCTCCCCATCTACGCGATCTGCGACCTCCTGGGCGTGCCCGCGGAGGACCAGGACGACTTCCGGGACTGGGCCGGGATGATGATCCGGCACGGCGGAGGGCCGCGCGGCGGGGTCGCCCGGTCGGTGAAGAAGATGCGCGGCTATCTCGCCGAGCTGATCCACCGCAAGCGCGAAGTGCCGGGGGACGACCTGATCTCGGGGCTCATCAAGGCCTCCGACCACGGCGAGCACCTCACCGAGAACGAGGCCGCCGCGATGGCGTTCATCCTTCTCTTCGCCGGCTTCGAGACGACCGTCAATCTGGTCGGAAACGGACTTTACGCGCTTCTCCGGCATCCCGAGCAGCGTGCCCGGCTCCAGGCCTCGCTCGCCGCCGGGGAGACGGGGCTCCTGGAGACCGGCGTCGAGGAGCTGCTGCGGTACGACGGGCCCGTGGAGATGGCGACCTGGCGGTACGCGACGCGGGAGCTGACCATCGGCGGGCAGCGGATCCCGGCGGGCGACCCGGTGCTCGTGGTGCTCGCCGCCGCCGACCGGGACCCGGAGCGGTTCGACGGGCCGGACACCCTCGACCTCGCCCGGCGCGACAACCAGCACCTCGGATACGGGCACGGCATCCACTACTGCCTCGGCGCGCCGCTCGCCCGCCTCGAAGGGCAGACCGCGCTCGCGACCCTGCTGACTCGCCTGCCGGACCTGCGACTTGCCGCGGATCCGTCCGAACTCCGGTGGCGCGGCGGGCTCATCATGCGTGGATTGCGCACGCTTCCGGTGGAGTTCTCCCCTTCCGTACCGCTCTTGGCTACTGACGGACCATCAGGAATGTGATCTTTACGTGATCGGGGGGCGATCGACTTGTGACGGGCGTTCGAATGCCGCTACGTTTCCCGGCAGTCTCAGCCGTCACGTGAAAGGCGTTCCTATGCGCTCCGGGAACGGACGACACCGTCGCCCCCGTCAGGCCCCCGCCCTCGTCGTCGCCGCGGGCGTGACCGGATCCGCCATGGCGCTGCCGTTGCTCGCCACCGGATCCGCCTCCGCCGCCGACGCCGCCACCTGGGACCGGGTCGCCGAGTGCGAGTCCGGCGGCCAGTGGAGCGCCAACTTCGGCAACGGCATGTACGGCGGCCTCCAGTTCACCCAGGACAGCTGGGAGCGGAACGGCGGCCTCACGTACGCGCCCAGCCCCGACCTGGCCAGCCGTGCCCAGCAGATCGCGATGGCCGAGAAGGCGCTCGCCAAGGGCAGCGACGAGTGGGCCACCTGCGCGCCGATCGCCGGCCTGAAGAACGACGGCAAGGCCACCGGCGTGAACCCCGGCCCGGCCGCCGTCCCGACCACCCCCACGGGCCCCCTCCCCGAGTCCAACCGCACCACGGGGAACGAAGGCTCGGCCGCGGGCCGGTCCGCCGCGTCCGCGACGCCCGCCACCCCGGCGACGCCCGCCACGCCGACCGCCCCGGCGACCTCCGCCACGCCCGCCACCCCGGCGACGCCCACCACTCCCGCGACCCCGGTCACCCCCGACGCGTCCGTTACGCCCGGTACGCCGGATTCGTCCGAGACGCCGAAGGGTGACGTGCCGTCGGCCATGCCCGGCACCGGTAAGCACCGGGGCGAGGCCGCCCCGGAGGAATCCGACACAACGGGCGGCTCGTCCGAAACCGGTCGACACGCTTCGGGTGTGGACAAGTCCGGGGAGGAGGTCGACGCCACGCCGGTGACTGACGAAGCGAAGAATTCGGGCGCAACGGACAGTCAGGGCACTTCGGGCGAGTACACCGTGCAGCCGGGTGACAGCCTGTCCGGAATTGCGGAGGAGAACGAACTCCCCGGAGGCTGGACCGCCCTCTACGACGCCAACAAGCACACGGTGGGCACCGATCCGAACCTCATCCTGCCTGGTCAGAGCCTCGACCTGACGGCCGGTTCGACGGCGACGGCGGGCTAGTTCGCGGGCTTATGTCCGGTTCTGGGCAAGTGAGACATGGGTCTCTTCGTCCCAACTGGCGTGTCACGTCCGCAAACTTTGCTTCTGTCACCTCTCACCTGCGCAAACACCGCCCACCGGAGGGCAAGTAGGGGCGATTTTTCCGCAATGAGCCTCTTTGAACTTCCGGTGGGTCTGTGTCTACGGTCGTCACCGCTCGCCACCGCGGGCCCCGTCGACCGAAACGCCGAATCCTGCCGTCGGCCGATGGGAACAGTCGTCGCGCAAGCGCCGAAGGCAGGAGTGGGGGACCCAAGGTAAGTGCCGGTCCCGGCCGTTGAGACAGACGGCCGACGATCGGCTTGGGGTGAAGCCGCGTGCAAGGACACGCGGCCGGGCAACTTTCCGGCCCGAACCCGACAGCTCACCTCACAGGCGTCGGTGAGGAGAATCCCCATGCTGTTTTCCGCCAAGGGCAAACACCGTCGTCCCTCCAAGGCCACCCAGGTCGCCGCGCTCGTCGGCGTCACCGGTGTCGCCGTCGCCGCCCCGCTGCTGACCGCGGGCACCGCCTCGGCCGCCACCACCGCCGAGTGGGACACCGTCGCCCAGTGCGAGTCCGGCGGCAACTGGTCCATCAACACCGGCAACGGCTTCTACGGCGGCCTGCAGTTCACCAACTCCACCTGGGCCGCCTTCGGTGGCACCGCCTACGCCCCGCGCGCCGACCTGGCCTCGAAGGCCCAGCAGATCACCATCGCCGAGAAGGTCCTCGCGGGCCAGGGCAAG
Source organism: Streptomyces sp. NPDC044003 (assembly GCF_056435185.1). NCBI lineage: Bacteria > Bacillati > Actinomycetota > Actinomycetes > Kitasatosporales > Streptomycetaceae > Streptomyces > Streptomyces sp. NPDC044003. The sequence continues at coordinate 202,594 of NZ_JBWKFA010000010.1, forward strand.
GGTGCCTGGCCGAGCTGCGGCGTCGGCCTCTCCAGCGCCTCCTACGACGGCGGCGCCGCCGAGACCGCCCCGCAGCAGAGCGCGCCCCAGCAGGCCGCCCCGCAGCAGGCCGCCCCGAAGCAGCAGGAGCGTCGCGCCGAGCAGCCGACCACCCGCAGCGAGCAGCGCAAGGCCCCCAAGACCGTCACCACCCCGACCGGCAAGAAGGTCAAGAAGGGTGACGGCGAGTACAAGGTCGTCGCCGGCGACACCCTCAGCAAGATCGCCCAGGCGCACGGCGTCAAGGGCGGCTGGGCCAAGCTCTTCGAGCTGAACAAGGGCGTCGTCGAGAACGCCGACCTCATCTACCCGGGTCAGCAGCTCCACCTGAAGTGAGCCCGGCGGCTCGCGTGAGTCCGGCGGCTCACGCGGCCCCGACGACCCTCCCGCGGTGACCACCCCGGTCCGGCGTGCCCCTTCCCCCGTGCGCGCCGGACCGGGGTTTCCCCTTTTCCGGGAGCACTCCACGGTTACCGTCCAGTAGATCTGGGGTCCTTCGTCCCGGGATGCGTGCCCTTGGGTCCTTTTTCGTCCCAGGGGGCGGGCGCACGGCGGGCCGGAGCCCCCGAGCCGGTTAGGCTCTTGTCGCAAGGCCACGCGACCCTGCACGACCTTGCGTCACATCCAGCGTCACATCCCAGAAGGAGATGCTCGTGCCGTCCATCGACGTCGTCGTAGCCCGGGAAATCCTGGACTCCCGAGGCAACCCCACGGTCGAGGTCGAGGTCGGCCTCGACGACGGCAGCACCGGTCGTGCTGCTGTTCCGTCCGGCGCCTCCACCGGTGCGTTCGAGGCCATCGAGCTTCGCGACGGTGACCCCAACCGCTACCAGGGCAAGGGTGTCGAGAAGGCCGTCCTCGCCGTCATCGAGCAGATCGGCCCGGAGCTCGTCGGCTACGACGCCACCGAGCAGCGCCTGATCGACCAGGCCATGTTCGACCTGGACGCCACCGAGAACAAGGGCTCGCTCGGCGCCAACGCCATCCTCGGCGTCTCCCTCGCCGTCGCGCACGCCGCCTCCGAGGCCAGCGACCTGCCTCTCTTCCGCTACCTGGGCGGCCCGAACGCGCACCTGCTGCCCGTTCCGATGATGAACATCCTCAACGGTGGGTCGCACGCCGACTCCAACGTGGACATCCAGGAGTTCATGATCGCCCCGATCGGCGCGGAGTCCTTCTCCGAGGCCCTCCGCTGGGGTGCCGAGATCTACCACACGCTCAAGGGCGTGCTGAAGCGCAAGGGCCTCTCCACCGGCCTCGGCGACGAGGGCGGCTTCGCCCCGAACCTGGAGTCGAACCGCGCCGCCCTCGACCTCATCGTCGAGGCCATCAAGGAGGCCGGCTACACCCCGGGCTCCGATGTCGCGCTCGCGCTCGACGTCGCCGCGTCCGAGTTCTACAAGGACGGCACGTACGAGTTCGAGGGCAAGTCCCGCTCGGCCGCCGAGATGACCGAGTACTACGAGGAGCTCGTCTCCGCGTACCCGATGGTCTCCATCGAGGACCCGCTGTTCGAGGACGACTGGGCCGGCTGGAAGGTCCTCACCGACAAGCTGGGCGCCAAGGTCCAGATCGTCGGCGACGACCTCTTCGTCACCAACCCGGAGCGCCTGGCCCGTGGCATCGAGGAGGGCACCGCGAACGCCCTCCTGGTCAAGGTCAACCAGATCGGCTCGCTGACCGAGACCCTGGACGCCGTCGAACTCGCCCAGCGCAACGGCTTCAAGTGCATGATGTCCCACCGCTCCGGCGAGACCGAGGACGTCACCATCGCCGACCTCGCCGTCGCCGTGAACTGCGGTCAGATCAAGACCGGCGCCCCGGCCCGCTCGGACCGCGTCGCCAAGTACAACCAGCTCCTGCGCATCGAGGAGATCCTCGACGACGCCGCGGTCTACGCCGGCCGCAGCGCCTTCCCGCGCTTCAAGGGCTGACACCGGCCCCGTAAGGCAGCTTCCGTCCGTCCCCGTACTCGGTCCCGTACCGTGTGCGGGGACGCACGTTTGAACAGGGGAGGCGACACGACATGGCCGCGAAGGACCGGGACCGGTTCTCGACCGCGACCCGGATCAGACTGCTCGGCGAGCAGACCGCCGCCCGTGTCTACCGCTCCCAGACCCGCCGCCAGGCCCGCCGCTCCCGGCTCACCGGCCGTGCGGCCTTCCTCGCCCTCGTGGTCTGCTCCCTCGTCGTGGCCCTCGCCTACCCGATGCGGAGCTACGTCTCCCAGCAGGGCGAGATCGCCGAGCAGGAGCGCAGGGCCGCCGAGGCCGCCCGGCGGGTCGAGGAACTGAAGGACGAGAAGGCCCGCCTCCAGGACCCGGCCTACGTCCGCCGCCTCGCCCGCGAGCACCTGCACTACCTGCTCCCCGGCGAGACCGGCTTCACCGTGAACGACCCCGACGCGGAGCAACGGCCCCGCGCCGACCAGGGGGCGGCCGACCGCCCCTGGTACGACAACCTCTGGGACGGCGTCGACCACGCCGACCGCCCGTAACGACCTGACGAGCAAGGCAGACATGGAAACGCCCCCTCCGCAGACCGAACGCACCGAGCCCACCGAGCAGGACATCGCCGCCTTCGAGCTCCAGCTCGGCCGCCCGCCCCGCGGCCTGCGCGCCATCGCGCACCGCTGCCCGTGCGGCAACCCGGACGTCGTCGAGACCGCGCCCCGGCTCCCCGACGGCACGCCGTTCCCGACCACGTACTACCTGACCTGCCCCCGGGCGGCCTCGGCCATCGGCACCCTGGAGGCCAACGGGGTCATGAAGGAGATGCAGGCCCGGCTCGCCACCGACCCGGAGCTCGCCGCCGCCTACCGGGCCGCGCACGAGGACTACATCGCCCGCCGTGACGCCATCGAGGTCCTGGAGGGCTTCCCGAGCGCCGGCGGCATGCCGGACCGGGTCAAGTGCCTGCACGTCCTCGTCGGCCACTCGCTGGCCGCGGGCCCGGGCGTGAACCCCTTCGGCGACGAGGCGCTCGCGATGCTGCCGGAGTGGTGGGCGAAGGGCCCGTGCGTGAACCCGTGCGCGGAGAAGAAGGAGGGCGAGGACAAGTGACCCGGGTCGCCGGAATCGACTGCGGTACGAACTCCATCCGCCTCCTCGTCGCCGACGTCGCTGTGTCCGACAGCGCCTCCGGCGCGGGGTCGACGGGTGACCTGATCGAGCTGGACCGGCGGATGACGATCGTCCGGCTCGGCCAGGGCGTCGACAAGACCGGCCGGCTCGCCCCCGAGGCCCTGGAGCGGACCTTCGCGGCCTGCCGCGAGTACGCCGAGGTCATCAAGGAGCTCGGCGCCGAGAAGCTCCGCTTCGTCGCCACCTCCGCCTCCCGCGACGCCGAGAACCGCCAGGACTTCGTGAACGGGGTCGTGGAGATCCTGGGCGTCGAGCCCGAGGTCATCACCGGCGACCAGGAGGCCGAGTTCTCCTTCACCGGCGCCACCGGCGAGCTGCACGGGGACGACCGGCGCCTGGTCGTGGACATCGGCGGCGGCTCCACCGAGTTCGTGGTCGGCAACCGGCACGTCGAGGCCGCCCGCTCCGTCGACATCGGCTGCGTCCGGCTCACCGAGCGGCACGTCCGCCACGACCCGCCGACCGCCGAGGAGGTCGCCGCGATCCGCGCCGACGTCCGTACCGCGCTCGACCTGGCCGCCGAGACCGTCCCGATCGACGCGGCCGAGACCCTCGTCGGGCTCGCCGGCTCGGTCACCACGGTCGCCGCGATCGCCCTCGGGCTCCCGGAGTACGACTCCGAGAAGGTCCACCACTCCCGGATCTCCGCCGAGCAGGTCGCCGAGGTGACCGAGCGGCTCCTCGCCTCCACCCACGCCGAGCGGGCCGCGATCCCCGTCATCCACCCCGGCCGGGTCGACGTGATCATCGCCGGCGCCCTCGTCCTGCGGGAGATCGTGGAGCGCGTCGGGGCCCGCGAGGTCGTCGTCAGCGAGCACGACATTCTCGATGGGATCGCCCTATCCGTGGCATAGCGGGCGGCTATCGAGCCCTCCGGCGACACCCCGTCGGAAAAGGTTCGTGAAGTTCTTCACAAGGAAAAGGGCCCCGATGGTGCCCGAGGAAGGTCATGAGGCCCTCCGAGGGGCGCCTCGGGGCCCTTTCGCAGGCGCGGAGGCCGATTCGCTCGATGTTTCCATCGTGTGAAGCGGGAGTCCGGTTCAGCGTTAACGGCCGCTCTCCAGGCCAGTTCACGGGGGGTGAACAACGTTCACCAGTGCACCCCGGTTCCTTTGCAGGACCATGACGTGGATCACGTGGGCGGCGGAGTGTAGCAGAGGTGTCCAGAGAGCTTGTGAAGGGGCGCACGAGCACCCCCCTGAGGAGGGGGGGATACTCGATCCCATGAGCACCACGGAGCGTCCCAGGATCCTCGTAGTAGGCGGCGGGTACGTAGGCCTGTACGCAGCTCGGCGCATCCTCAAGAAGATGCGCTACGCGGAAGCGACCGTCACGGTCGTCGACCCGCGGTCGTACATGACCTACCAGCCCTTCCTCCCCGAAGCCGCCGCCGGCAGCATCTCTCCGCGTCACGTCGTCGTCCCGCTGCGACGCGTCGTCCGCGGAGCCGAGGTGCTCACCGGCCGGGTCACCACCATCGACCAGGACCGCAAGGTCGCCACGATCGCGCCGCTCGTCGGCGAGGCGTACGAGCTGCCGTTCGACTACCTGGTCATCTCGATGGGCGCGGTCTCGCGCACCTTCCCGATCCCCGGCCTCGCCGAGCAGGGCATCGGCATGAAGGGCATCGAGGAGGCCATCGGCCTGCGCAACCACGTCCTCGAGCAGCTCGACAAGGCCGACTCGACCACCGACGAGGAGGTCCGCCGCAAGGCGCTGACCTTCGTCTTCGTCGGCGGTGGCTTCGCCGGCGCCGAGACGATCGGCGAGGTCGAGGACATGGCCCGCGACGCCGCGAAGTACTACCAGAACGTGTCGCGCGAGGACATGCGCTTCGTCCTGGTCGACGCGGCCGACAAGATCCTTCCCGAGGTCGGCCCCAAGCTCGGCCAGTACGGCAAGGAGCACCTGGAGTCCCGCGGGATCGAGATCTACCTCGAGACCTCCATGGACTCCTGCGTCGACGGTCACGTCGTGCTGAAGAACGGCCTCGAGGTCGACTCCAACACGATCGTCTGGACCGCCGGTGTGAAGCCGAACCCGGCGCTCGCCCGCTTCGGTCTGCCGCTCGGCCCCCGCGGCCACGTGGACTGCAACGAGAAGCTCCAGGTCAACGGCATGGACTACGTCTGGGCCGCGGGCGACAACGCCCAGGTTCCGGACATGGCCGCGATCAAGGCCGGCGTCCCGCGCGAGCGCGCCTGGTGCCCGCCGAACGCCCAGCACGCCCTGCGCCAGGCCAAGGTCCTCGGCGACAACGTGGTGGCCGGCATGCGCGGCTTCCCGCAGAAGGAGTACAGCCACGCCAACAAGGGCGCGGTGGCCGGCCTCGGCCTGCACAAGGGCGTCGCGATGATCGTCATGGGCAAGGTGAAGATCAAGCTCAAGGGCCGTCTCGCCTGGTACATGCACCGTGGCTACCACGGCATGGCGATGCCGACCTTCAACCGCAAGATCCGCGTCTTCGCCGACTGGACCCTGGGCATGTTCCTCAAGCGCGAGGTCGTGTCGCTCGGTGCCATGGAGACGCCGCGCGAGGAGTTCTACGAGGCGGCCAAGCCCGCCCCGGCGCCGGCCGCCCCGGCGCAGGAGAAGGCCAAGGCCTCCTAAGCACCGCCCGCACCACCCGCAGTACCAAGCAGTACCAGCAGTACACGCAAGGCCGTAAAAGGGCCGTCCGCCATCCGTGGTGCGGACGGCCCTTCGCGTGTTTTGCCGACTTGTTGCGCGGCGGCGGGACTGCGACGCCTACGGACGGTGTTCCCTTGGTGACGAGCATTTCTGGGGCACGAGATCACGGAGGTGTGCACCATGGCCGACGCCGCGTCGCGGCTGACGACTCTCGCCGAGGAACTCCTCGGAGGACCGCTCCCGGTCCGTCTGCGAGCCTGGGACGGCAGTGAGGCCGGCCCCGCGGGCGGCCCCGTCCTGATCGTCCGCGACCGCCGGGCCCTGCGGAGGATGATCTGGAAACCCGGCGAACTGGGCCTGGCCCGCGCCTGGGTGGCCGGCGAGATCGACGTCGAGGGCGACCTCTACGCGCTCCTGGACCGCCTCTCGGGCCTCCTGTGGGAGCGCGGCGAGGAGACCAGGGGCCTGCTCGACTCCGTACGCGATCCCAGGCTCCGCGCCGCCGCCCGATCCCTGCTGAGGCTCGCCGGGCCCCTGCCGCCGCCGAAGCCCCCGGTCGAGGAGATGCGCGGCCGTCACGGCAGCCGGCACACCAAGCGCCGTGACAAGCAGGCGATCAGTCACCACTACGACGTGGGCAACGACTTCTACGAGCTGGTCCTCGGCCCCTCGATGGTCTATTCGTGCGCGTACTGGACCGAGGAGGGCACCCTCGAGGACGCCCAGCGCGACAAGCTGGACCTCATCGCCCGCAAGCTGAACCTCAAGGAGGGCGACCGGCTCCTCGACGTGGGCTGCGGCTGGGGCTCCATGGCCCTCCACGCGGCCCGCGAGTACGGCGCCAGGGTCGTCGGCATCACCCTCTCCCGCGAACAGGCCGCCTACGCCCGCAAGCGGATCGCCGACGAGGGCCTCACCGACCTGATCGAGATCCGCGTCCAGGACTACCGCGACGTCACCGACGGCCCGTACGACGCGATCTCCTCGATCGGCATGGCCGAGCACGTCGGCGCCGCGCAGTACCGGGAGTACGCCGACGACCTGTACGCCCTCCTCAAGCCCGGCGGGCGGCTCCTGAACCACCAGATCTCCCGGCGCCCCGAACCCGACGAGGAGGCCTACGAGGTCGACGCGTTCATCGACGCGTACGTCTTCCCCGACGGCGAACTCGCCCCCATGGGCCGCACCCTGACGACCCTGGAGGACGCCGGCTTCGAGGTCCGGGACGTGGAGGCGATCCGCGAGCACTACGCGCTGACGCTGCGCCGCTGGGTGGCCAACCTGGAGGCGGACTGGGACCGGGCGGTCCGGCTCACCTCGCCCGGCCGGGCCCGGATCTGGCGGCTCTACATGGCGGCCTCGGCGGTCTCCTTCGAACGCAACCGGATCGGCGTGAACCAGTTCCTCGCCGTGAAGACCCCGGTGTCGGGCGCGAGCGGCACGGCGCTGCGGCCGCGCGTCTGGAACGAGAAGGTCTGACGGACGCACGCGAAGGGCCGGTCTCCCGTGCGGGAGACCGGCCCTTCCTGTCGTACGGGGACTACTCGGCCTTGATCGCGGAGAGCATGTTCAGCTTCGCCGCGCTCCGGGCCGGCCACAGGGAGGCGAGGACGCCGACCAGGGCGGCCAGGACCAGGAAGAGCCCGATCCGGTCCCAGGGCAGGACCAGGGCGTAGCCCGGCAGGCTGCTCTTGAAGGTCTCGCCGATCGCCCAGCCGAGGAACGAGCCGAGGCCGATGCCGACGACCGCTCCGAACACCGAGATGACGACGGCCTCCAGACGGACCATCCGCTTCACCCGGCGCCGGTCGAGACCGATCGCCCGCAGCATGCCGATCTCCTGCTGGCGCTCGAAGACGGACATCGCGAGGGTGTTGACCACACCGAGGACGGCGATGATCAGGGCCATGCCGAGCAGGCCGTACATGATGTTCAGCATGATGTTGATCGGGCCGCCGAAGGAGTCACGGATCTCCTTGTGGTCCATGACGGTGATCGCCGGGTTGTCACCCATGGCCTTCGACAGGGCGCGCTCGTGGGCCGCGCTCGCGCCGCCGTCCGTCGAGACGAAGATCTGGCGGATCTCCGACTGCTCCTCGTGCGCGTCGATCAGCTTGTGGTCGATGAGGACCGGCGAGACGAAGTCGCTGGCCTCGTAGACGGCGCCGACGGTCAGCTCGCCCTTCTGCTTGTCGAGGTACTCGACGGGGACGGTGTCGCCGACCTTCAGGCCGCGCTTCGTGGCGGTCTTCTCGTCGACGGCGATCCTGCCCTCGGTGAGCGAGGCCATCGAGCCGTTCACGACGTCGAGCTTGAGGACCTTCTCGATGTCGCCGGGGGTGACGCCGGAGGCCGAGACGTAGTCGCCCTTGATCTCCAGGGCGCCCGCCTGCTGCGGGGAGACCGCCGTGACGCCGGGGGCCTTCTCCAGGGCGGTGAGCGCCTCTTTGCTGAGGCTGTTGCCGCTGGCCATGGTGACCATGTAGTCGGCCTTGATCTGGTCGGTCGTCGCCTTGTCCAGGGCCGTACCGACCGTGGCGCCGAGCACCGAGAGACCGGTGACGAGGGTCAGACCGATGGCGAGGGCGGAGGCGGTGGCGCCGGTGCGGCGCGGGTTGCGGACCGCGTTCAGGCCGGCGAGCTTGCCGGAGACGCCGAAGACGTTCACGAAGAGCGGGCGGATCACGGCGATCACGGGCCGGGACAGGAACGGGATCAGGACGATCACACCGATGAGGGTGAGGAAGGCGCCGCCCGCGATGAGCATGCGGCCGTCGTCGCCGCCCTGGCCGGCGCCGAGCACGATCAGGACGACACCGATCGCGGTGAGCGCGGCACCGATGGAGTTCCGGACGACCAGCGACTTGGTGCTCGCGGTGGCGTGGACGCTGCTCATCGCGGCGACCGGCGGGATCTTCGCGGCGCGGCGGCCGGGCAGCCAGGCGGCGAGCATCGTGATCAGGACGCCGACGCCGAACGCGGCCAGGGCCGGGGTGGCGCCGAGGACCAGGTCACCGTCCGGGACCTTCAGCTCGAAGGCGCTCATGGCCGAGCGGAGTCCGACCGCGAGGCCGATGCCGAGGACGTAGCCGACGGCGGAGGCGACGAGTCCCACCAGCCCGGCCTCGGCGAGGACGGAGCGGGTGATCTGCTTGCGCGAGGCACCGACCGCGCGCATCAGGGCCAGTTCCTTGGTGCGCTGGGCGACCAGCATGGTGAAGGTGTTGGAGATCAGGAAGATCCCGACGAAGAGCGCGATGCCGGCGAAGCCCAGGAGGATCTGGTTGAGCGCGCCCATGCCGGCCTCGATGTCCTTGGCCTGCTGGTCGGCGAGGGCCGTGCCGGTCTGCGCGGTGGCGGCCTTCGGGACGACCGTCAGGACCTCGTCGAGGAGCTTGCCGGCGTCGGCGCCGGGGGCGGCGGTGACGGTCAGGTTCTGGAAGTAACCGGGCTTCAGGTAGAGCTTCTGCGCGACGGGCGCGTCGAACAGGACCAGGCTGCCGCCCGCGTTGACGGCGCCGTCCTCGGTGGTGAAGACACCGGCGAGCTCGTACTCCTTCACCGGGCCGTTGGTGGCGACGCGGACGGTGTCGCCGACCTGGTAACCACCCTTGTCGGCGGTGTCCTTGTCGAGCGCGATCTGCGTGTCCTGCGTCGGGCCGTTGCCCGTGACGAAGGTGTACGCGCGGTCCTTGCCGTCCTTGCCGGGGGAGAAGTTGGCGCCCTTGTTGGCCCAGCCGGCACCGATCAGCTGGCCGTCCTTGTCCGGCACACCGGCGAAGCCGTCGACGCGCGGGGAGACGGAGGCGACCCCGTCGAGCTTCGCGACCTTGTCGACGACCTGCTGGGAGAGGCCGGGGGTCTTCCGGGCCTCCTCGGGGTTCGGGTACATCTCGACGGCGACCGCGACGTCGTCGTAGCTCTTGGCCGACTGGTTGCGGAAGGCCTGGGACAGGGTGTCGGTGAAGACGAGGGTGCCGGAGACGAAGGCCACGCCGAGCATCACGGCGAGGACGGTCATCAGCAGCCGCGCCTTGTGCGCGAGGACGTTGCGCAGGGCGGTACGGAACATGGGTGGGTCCTGAAGTTCGAGGAGGCGGCGGACGGGAGCGGCTCGGAGCCGCGTCAGCTCGTACGGCCCTTGGCGTCGAAGGCCTTCATGCGGTCGAGGACGCCGTCCGCCGTCGGGCGGAGCATCTCGTCGACGATCCGGCCGTCCGCGAGGAAGATCACGCGGTCCGCGTAGGAGGCGGCCGTCGCGTCGTGGGTGACCATGACGACGGTCTGGCCCAGCTCCCGTACCGAGTTGCGCAGGAAGCCGAGGACCTCGGCGCCCGAGCGGGAGTCCAGGTTTCCGGTCGGCTCGTCGCCGAAGATGATCTCGGGGCGGGAGGCGAGGGCGCGGGCCACGGCCACGCGCTGCTGCTGGCCGCCGGAGAGCTCGGACGGGCGGTGGCTGAGCCGGGCGGAGAGGCCGAGCATGTCGATGACCTGCTGGACCCACTGCTTGTCGGCCTTGCGGCCGGCGATGTCCATGGGCAGCGTGATGTTCTCCAGGGCCGTCAGGGTCGGCAGCAGGTTGAAGGCCTGGAAGATGAAGCCGATCTTGTCCCGGCGCAGCTGGGTGAGCTGCTTGTCCTTCAGGGTGGAGAGCTCGGTCTCGCCGATGCGGACCGAGCCGGAGGAGAAGGAGTCCAGGCCGGCGACGCAGTGCATGAGCGTCGACTTGCCGGAGCCGGAGGGGCCCATGATCGCGGTGAACTCGCCCTGGCGGAAGTCCACAGTGACATGGTCGAGGGCGACCACCTGGGTCTCGCCGTGTCCGTAGACCTTCGTGAGATCCGTGGCGCGGGCGGCCACCGCGGTGGCGCGGGACACGGTGGGGGTGGTGGTCACGGGAGGACTCCTGTCACTGCGACGGCGATTCGGGAACCCCTCCATCGTGTCGAGCGTTGTGGCCCCGGTCGTCCGTCCACATGCCCGTTCCCAGGGCAGTCTCGAGTCTGACCGGAGGGCCGTCGAGTCCTCCTGAGGTATGACGGCGCCCCTGAGAGGCGCCGTCGCGTCGACGTGACAGAAGTGCGGCGACTTTTCGTCATTCCGGGGGGTGCCGCTTTGCGCCTGCGACCCCCGTCACAGTTTGGCGAAAGGGCCCCCACCTGCACTGACGCACCCTCAGACGTCAATAAAATAAGACAACATCGGGCCGACGTTCCGCTGATCGGGGGAAACCGTCCCGATAGGCTCATGTGCCAACGCGGAGCTTCGCGGCGACGCCCGGATGGTGGAATGCAGACACGGCGAGCTTAAACCTCGCTGGCCTTCGGGCCGTACCGGTTCGAGTCCGGTTCCGGGCACCACGGTTTCGCCTCTACGGCATCCCTACGGCATCCCTGGGGCGTCTCCTACGGCAGACGGTCCAGCAGCCAGGAGCCGTACTCCTTGGAGAGCAGGGGGCCGGTCCCGCCCGCCCCGCCGCTGATCGTCCCGTCGGCAGTCCCCTCGTCCAGGCCGTCGTCCACACCGCTGTCGACCAGCCGCAGGAACACGGGGGTTCGCGGCCTGCCGCCCATCCGGCTCAGCTCGGCCTCGTCCTCCAGCTCGGGAGCGGCGCCGTTGTGGGAGAAGAAGACACCCGTCCGGTGGTCGATCCGCTGGTACTCCATGCCCGCGAGGGCGTAACGGGCGGCGAGGGCGCCCTGCCCGGTGCCGCCGACGGCCAGCCGGGCCTCGCCCGCGCTCTGCGCGAGCGCCCGCGTCACGGTGTTCTGGACGGTCCCGCCGTCGCCGGTCATGGAGCCGTCGTCGGGCAGGCCGAGCAGGATCAGATCGTGGCCGCGCGCCGTCAGTTCCGCGAGGAGCGAGTACGAGCCGTGGTCCGCGCCCGCGGCGAGCTCGGCGAGTGCGACGCCGGCGTCGCCGACCAGGAGCACGGGCCTGGTGAGGTTCTTGTCCGCGAGGAAGACCCACGCGGTCGCGTGGCGCAGGGTCCAGGTCTCGTTCGGTTCGGCGGCCATGGGGCTCTCCTGTGGAGGGGGTGGTTCCTGACAGGGGTGAGCCTGGTGGAGCGGGGACCTCCGGCACCGACGAAGATCGAAAACTTACGGGAAAAGATCCTCCCCGAGCACTAGGGAGTTTCTTTTGCCTACCCATTACTCTTGACGCAAGACCGCGCCGCGCGGTCTTGCCATGGAGGAGTGAGATGAGGAGCAGCAACCCGGTCTTCTCGCGACGGGGGTTCAGCCGCGACGCCGGCTACGCGGGCTTCAACGCGCAGCAGCCGCAGGCCGGGGGCCCCGCCGTCGGAACCGACCCGTACGCCCAGGGCAACCCGTACGCCCAGGGTGCGACGAACCCGTACGCGACCAACCCGTACGCCCCGCAGGACGTCCAGCTCGGCGCCCCGCAGCAGGTGCGCGGCAATGTGATGACGATCGACGACGTCGTGAGCCGTACGGCCATGACGCTCGGCACGGTCGTGCTCACCGCCGTCCTGTCCTGGCTGCTGCTGCCGGTCGACCCGGCGAACCTGGGCAAGTCCTACGGCATCGCCATCGGCGCCGGCCTGGTCGCGATGGTCCTGTCGCTCGTCCAGTCCTTCAAGCGCAAGCCGTCTCCCGCGCTGATCCTGGCCTACGCGGCCTTCGAGGGCGTCTTCCTCGGCGTCATCTCGGCCGCCGTCTCGACGTACATCGCCGACGGCGTGGTCATCCAGGCGGTCCTGGGCACGATGGCGGTCTTCGCCGGTGTGCTCATCGCCTACAAGATGGGCTGGATCCGCGTCACCCGCCGCTTCTACGGCTTCGTGATCGCCGCCGCGATCGGCTTCACGCTGCTCATGCTGACCAACCTGCTGTTCGCGGTCTTCGCCGGCGGTGACGGCCTCGGCTTCCGCAGCGGTGGCCTCGGCATCGCCTTCGGCATCGTCGGCATCATCCTGGGCGCCTGCTTCCTCGCCCTCGACTTCAAGCAGGTCGAGGACGGCGTGACCTACGGCGCGCCGCGCGAGGAGGCCTGGCTGGCCGCCTTCGGTCTCACCATGACGCTGGTGTGGATCTACCTGGAGATGCTGCGTCTGCTGTCGATCCTGCAGGGCGACGACTGACGCATCCCCTGACTCGGGGGGAAGGGCCCGTCCGGCTTCGTGCCGGGCGGGCCCTTCCGTATGTCTAGCGGGCGTCCAGGAGGACGCGGGCGGCCGCCTTGGCCTGCGCGGCCGGTTCGGGGGAGCCGGTGATGCCCGCGACGGCCATGGCGCCGTTGGCGAGCAGGGCCAGCTGGTCGGCGAGGACGGGCGGGGCGCCGAGGGCGTCCGTCTGCTCCGCGAAGTAGGCCCGCAGGGCCTCCTTGTGGTCGCGGGCGATCGTGGCGACCGCCGGGGTGACCCCGCCGAGCTCCCCGAAGGTGTTGATGAACGCGCAGCCGCGGAACCCGGGCTCCGCGAACCAGCCGGCCAGCCAGTCGAAGACCGCGAGGGCCCGCTCGTACGGCCCGTCGGCGGCCCGTGCGCCATGCCCGGCGAGAGCGGCCCGGACGGCCTCGTCGCGGCGCCGCAGGACGGCCTCGACGAGCAGCTCCTTGGACGGGAAGACCTGGTAGAGCCGCTTCAGGGAGACCCCTGAGGCGGTGCGGATGGCGTCCATGCCGACGGCCTGCACCCCCCGCTCGTCGAAGAGCTGCTCCGCGGTGTCGAGCAGCTTCAGCTCGGCGGTTTCCGCGTCCATCGTCCGATCACCCCTTGCGTGGAGAACCATCGTTCTCGTAGTCTACAGGGCATCGGGAGAACGCTCGTTCTCTCGATCGGAAACCGGAAACGGGGAGTCAGCCATGTCCGCATACGCCCTGCGCGCCCGCACCGTCACCGTCGACGGGCTCGACGTCTTCTACCGGGAGGCCGGCGACCCGGCGAACCCCACCCTCGTCCTGCTGCACGGCTTCCCGTCCAGCTCGCACATGTACCGGGGGCTCATCGCCGAGCTCGCCGACGCGTACCACCTGATCGCCCCGGACCACATCGGCTTCGGCGCCTCCGCCGCACCGGCCGTCGAGGACTTCGCGTACAGCTTCGAGAGGCTCACCGAGATCACGCTCGGACTCCTCGACCGGCTGGGCGTGGAGAAGTTCGCGCTCTACATCCAGGACTACGGAGCGCCGATCGGCCTGCGGATCGCCTCCCGCCACCCCGAGCGCGTCACCGCGATCGTCAGCCAGAGCGGCAACGCCTACCTGGAGGGGTTCACGCCCTTCTGGGACGTGCTCTTCGCCCACGCCGAGGACCGGGCGGCGAACGAGGCCGGCGTACGGGAACTGCTGACCGCCGAGGCCACCCGCTGGCAGTACACCCACGGGGTCCCCGCCGACCGGCTCGACCGGATCGGCCCCGAGACCTGGACCCTCGACCAGGCCGGCCTCGACCGGCCCGGCAACAAGGAGATCCAGCTCCAGCTCTTCTGGGACTACCAGTTCAACCTGGACGGCTACCCGGCCTTCCAGGAGTACTTCCGCACCCACCGGCCGCCGCTGCTCGCGGCCTGGGGGCGCGGCGACGAGATCTTCGGGCCGGCCGGTGCGGAGGCCTTCGCCCGTGACCTGCCGGACGCCGAGATCCACCTCCTGGACGCCGGGCACTTCGCCCTGGAGACGCACGGCGAGGAGATCGCCGCACTCGTCCGCGACTTCCTCGGCCGGCACGTGAAGTGACGGGCGACCGGTCTCAGAGCAGTCTGCGGGCCGCCCGCCGCAGGTCGTACTCGTGGATGATCGCCTTCGCATGGCCGTACGCCAGCTCGTGCGCCCCGCGGAGCCAGCTGACGCGCTCCTCGAAGCGGAGGAGGGAGGGGCCCTCCTCGACGGTGCGCATCCAGTCGGCGATCTCACGACCGGTGCGGCGCGGGATCCGGGCCAAGAGGTTGCGGTGGGTCTCTTCGGAGAAAGTGTGGGACATCGGCGCCTCCGGACGCTTCGTACCGTGTGCTTCCCGTACTCGTTCCCGTCACCGTGCCGAAGCCTTCGGCCGTTGGCAAGGGGCCCGGGAGGGCGCGTAGGGTCGCGGGGTGCGCGATACGAGTGAGCTGACCACCGCCGTCGAGCGGTTCGCCGACCGGCTGCGGGCGGCCCCGCAGAGCCGCCTCAAGCAGGCCGCGGCGGCCGAAGGTCTCGCCCTGGCCAGGGAGTTGGCGGTGCGCGCCCAGCGTGCCGAGGACCCGGACCGGGAGCCGAGGACCATGCCGGACGCGGGTCTGTTCGTGGTCGGGGACCAGCTCGCCGTCGCCGGGAACGATCTGGCCGAAATCCTGCGAACGGCCCCGGCCGGCTCCACCGGGGGAGAGCTGGACGAGGCCGTGAGGCTGGTACGGGAGGCGGCGGAGCGCGCGGGGCTCTGACGGGCCGCCTCCGGGGCCCAGGAGGGCCCCTGTACGGCTCTAGAGGGACGCGATGACGCGGTCCGCGAGGATGTAGACGTTCTCCTCGTCCGAGTCGCCGTACGAGAAGGTCAGGGCGAAGGCGCCCGAGACGCCCGAACCGCCGAGCAGGACCGGGGTGCGGCCCGAACGCAGGGCCTCCGCGAGGCGCTCCGCGGTCTCGCGGTGACCCGGGGTCATGCAGAGCGTGGTGCCGTCCGCGAAGACGTACACGTCGAGGGTGCCGAGCGGGCCCGGGCGCACGTCGGTGAGCGCGGTACGGGTGTCCGCGAGCTCCTCCAGGCGGGCCACCGTCCGCTCGTGGTCGGTGACGACGGGCGTCTGCACCGGCACGAAGTCCGGGTGCGAGGGGTGCCGGCGGCGGGCCGCGGCGAGCTCCGCCGAGTCCTCCGGGTACTCGTCGAAGGTGTCGAAGGCGTCCAGCGGGTCGGGACCGTCGATCGCGGCGGCCTCCGCCTCCATGGCCTCCAGCGCCATCGCCTCCAGGCCCACGAAGTCGGCCTGGCGCGGCACGAACATCGTGCCGTCGTCGACCGGGCCGCCCAGACCGCCCAGCAGGGACGGGGCGTCGGCCGCGTCACGGGCCTCCTGCGCGGCCCAGAAGGCGCGCGCCTCGGCGAGCTCGCGCTCACGCTCCTCGGCCAGCGCCTCGGCGACCGCGGCCCGTATCTCGGCGGCGGGCGTGGCGCGGGCCGCGGGGACCGTGGCGCCGTGACCGGCGGCCAGCTCGCCCCGGAGGGCGGTGACCTCCTTGCGGAGACCGTGGACGGCGTGCAGGGCAGCAGCGCCCACGGCCGTGGCAGCGGCCGTGGTCAGCAGCAGGGCAAGAGACATGGCGCTCACTGACGTACTCCCGATTCCGAGTCGATCCCCCGACTTCCTACATCAGCTTGTCCTGGGGTGGTGCCCGCTGTCAGTGCATTACGTCACGAATTGGACAGGTATTTCAGCCAGGCGTTTAGTCCCGAAACCACTCTGACCTGGGAAAACGAACTCCCCCGGGACGTAGGTCACATCCTGGGGGAGATTCGGTCACGGCTCGGACGCGGAGTGGTTGACGCGCTCGGCGCGTGGAGAGCGGGAGCTCAGTGCAAGGGCGTCGGCTCAGTCGCTCGCTTCTTCGGTCGCACCGAGCTTCGCCACCGCTGCGGGCAGGTGCCGCCTTCGTCCCTCAGGCGACCCCTACCCTCCGCTACGGCTCAGCTCAGTCGCTCGATGACCATGGCCATGCCCTGGCCGCCGCCGACGCACATGGTCTCCAGGCCGAACTGCTTGTCGTGGAACTGGAGGCTGTTGATCAGCGTGCCGGTGATGCGGGCGCCGGTCATGCCGAAGGGGTGGCCGACGGCGATGGCGCCACCGTTGACGTTCACCTTGTCCAGGTCCAGGCCCAGGTCCTGGTAGGACGGGATGACCTGGGCGGCGAAGGCCTCGTTGATCTCGGCGAGGTCGATGTCGCCGATGGTCAGGCCGGCGCGCTTGAGGGCCTGCTTGGAGGCCTCGACCGGGCCGAGGCCCATGATCTCGGGGGAGAGGCCGGAGACGCCGGTGGAGACGATCCGGGCCAGCGGGGTCAGGCCGAGCTCGCGGGCCTTCGTGTCGGACATGATCACGAGGGCGGCGGCGCCGTCGTTCAGCGGGCAGCAGTTGGCGGCGGTGACCAGGCCGTCGGGGCGGAAGACCGGCTTGAGGCCCTGCACGCCCTCCAGGGTGACGCCGGCGCGCGGGCCGTCGTCCGTCGACACGACCGTGCCGTCGGGCAGCGTGACCGGGGTGATCTCGCGCTCCCAGAAGCCGTTCTTGATGGCCTGCTCGGCGAGGTTCTGCGACCGTACGCCGAACTCGTCCATCTCCTGGCGGCTGATGCCCTTCCAGCGGGCCAGGTTCTCGGCGGTCTGGCCCATCGCGATGTACGCGTCCGGGACGATGCCGTCCTCGCGCGGGTCGTGCCAGTTGGAGCCCTCGGAGGCGGCGACCTGCGCGGTGCGGGCCTCGGCGTCGGCGAAGAGCGGGTTGTGCGTGTCGGGCAGCGAGTCCGAGTTGCCCTTCACGAAGCGGGACACCATCTCGACACCGGCCGAGATGAAGACGTCGCCCTCGCCCGCCTTGATCGCGTGCAGCGCCATGCGGGAGGTCTGCAGCGAGGAGGAGCAGTAGCGGGTGATCGTGCAGCCCGGCAGGTGGTCCATGCCCATCTGCACGGCGACGATCCGGCCCAGGTTGTTGCCCTGCTCGCCGCCGGGGAGGCCGCAGCCGAGCATCAGGTCGTCGATGTCGCGCGGGTCCAGCTCCGGGACCTTGGCCAGCGCGGCCTGGATGATCGTGGCGGTGAGGTCGTCCGGCCGCAGGTCCTTCAGGGAGCCCTTGAAGGCCCGGCCGATGGGCGAGCGGGCGGTCGAGACGATCACGGCTTCGGGCATCACGGCTCCATGAGGGTGCGGAGTGGGCGGACTGAAAGGGAAGTTACCCGTACGTACCGCCGGGGTCACCGTTGCCGGTATGTGATGCGGACCTCTTTTCTAAGCGAGCGCTCAGTCGACGGGCCTCCGCGCGCGCTGGGCGGTGCCCACGCCCGTGTGGGCAATCGTCCCGCTGGGGCGATGGGGGTCCCCCCTGCTCGAGCGAAGCCGAGAGCTTGGGGGAGGGTGGGCACACGGGACGGCGCCCTCAGCGGCGCCTCCGCGTTCCGCGCCCTGACCCGCACCCCCAGCGTGCCGCGCCAAAGGGTGCCGGTCCAGGCCCTGAAGCCTCGGGCGCCGGCAGGGCGCGGGCCCGTTGTGCCCACCCGTTCCGCCCCGGCGGAACGCATGCCCACAACGGGGTGGCCACCGCCCCGGCGGGTCACGTCTGGGCGTCCTCCGGGGTCGGGGCCGGCGTCTCCGCGGTCGGGAGCCGGCGACGCCGCCGGTGCTTCAGGAGGGCCCACGGCGCACGCGCCCCCGTGACCTCCGTCCCCGCCTCCTTCACCGCCTCCGCCGCCGCCTTCGCCACCGGCAGCATGTCCTCCCGCCGCTCCGGCTCCAGCCGGTCCGTTTCCGGCCAGACGCCCAGCGCCGCGCACAGCGTCGGCAGGATGGCCATCGCCGCCGTCGCGTACCCCTCCGCCGAGGGGTGGAAGTTGTCGATCCCGAACATCTCGCGCGGGTTCGCCGCGAACTCGGGCCCGAGGAGGTCGCCCAGCGACACCGTCCGCCCGCCCTGCTCCACCACCACGATCGTCTGCGCCGCCGCAAGCTGCCGCGAGGCCCGCCGGGCCAGCCAGCGCAGCGGCTGGTAGACCGGCTCGATCGTGCCGAGATCCGGGCAGGTGCCGACCACCACCTCCGCGCCGGCCGTCCGCAGGCGCCGTACGGCCGAGGCGAGGAGCCGTACGGACTCCGTCGCCGGCAGCCGGTGTGTCACATCGTTCGCGCCGATCATGATCACGCACACGTCCGGCGGCCCGAGCGGCTGCGCGAGCAGCAGCGAGACCTGCCGCTCCAGGTCGTCCGAGCGCGCCCCCGACAGCGCCACGTTCCGCAGCACCACCGGCCGCTCCGCCACCGCCGCGAGCCCGGAGGCGAGGAGCGCGCCCGGGGTCTGACCCGAGCGGCGGACGCCCTGGCCCGCCGCCGTGGAATCACCCAGAAGGGCCAGCCGCAGCGGGTCCTCCGTGCCGAACGCGCGGCCGTAGAGGCCGTCCGCCACCGGCGGCAGCGGCGCCGGTGCGCCGTAGACCGTGCGCTTGGCCAGCTGTGCCTCGGCCAGGAGGACCCCCACCGCCGCCACCCCGATCAGCCCGATGCTCCCGCCGCCGTACGCCGCACCCGCCGCGATCCGCCGCGCCACCCTCGCCCTCGACATGGGGGCCGTCACCTCCTTCAAGCCGTTCAGGGTCTAACTGCCCCGTAACCCGCTCCGACTACGCATACGCTGGCCACACCATTACGGAGACCCCGGAGATTACGGTGCAATTCCACGACTCGATGATCAGCCTCGTCGGCAACACCCCGCTGGTGAAGCTCAACAACGTCACAGCGGGCATTCAGGCGACCGTTCTGGCCAAGGTCGAGTACTTCAACCCCGGCGGCTCGGTCAAGGACCGGATCGCCGTGCGCATGATCGAGGCGGCCGAGCAGAGCGGCGAGCTCAAGCCCGGCGGAACCATCGTCGAGCCCACGTCCGGCAACACCGGCGTCGGCCTGGCGATCGTGGCCCAGCAGAAGGGCTACAAGTGCATCTTCGTCTGCCCGGACAAGGTGTCGCTCGACAAGATCAACGTGCTGCGGGCCTACGGCGCCGAGGTCGTGGTCTGCCCCACGGCCGTCGACCCCGAGCACCCCGACTCGTACTACAACGTCTCGGACCGCCTCGTGCGTGAGACGCCGGGCGCCTGGAAGCCCGACCAGTACTCGAACCCGAACAACCCGCGCTCGCACTACGAGACCACCGGTCCCGAGCTCTGGGAGCAGACGGACGGGAAGATCACCCACTTCGTCGCGGGCGTCGGTACCGGCGGCACCATCTCCGGCACCGGCAACTACCTCAAGGAGGTCAGCGGCGGGAAGGTCAAGGTCATCGGCGCGGACCCGGAGGGTTCGGTCTACTCCGGCGGTTCCGGCCGTCCGTACCTGGTCGAGGGTGTCGGCGAGGACTTCTGGCCGACCGCGTACGACCGGAACGTCACGGACCGGATCGTCGCCGTGTCCGACAAGGACTCCTTCCAGATGACCCGCCGCCTCGCCAAGGAAGAGGGCCTCCTCGTCGGCGGCTCCTGCGGCATGGCCGTCGTCGCGGCCCTGGAGGTCGCCAAGGAGCTCGGCCCCGACGACGTCGTCGTCGTGCTGCTGCCGGACTCCGGCCGCGGCTACATGTCGAAGATCTTCAGTGACGAGTGGATGGCCGGGCACGGCTTCCTGGAGGACACCTCCACCGCCACCGTCGCCGACGTCCTGCGCCACAAGGAGGGCGTCATGCCCTCCCTCGTCCACATGCACCCGGACGAGACCGTCGGCCAGGCCATCGAGGTGCTGCGCGAGTACGGCGTCTCCCAGATGCCCATCGTGAAGCCCGGCGCCGGCCACCCCGACGTGATGGCCGCCGAGGTCGTCGGCTCCGTCGTCGAGCGCGAGCTGCTCGACGCCCTCTTCACCAAGAAGGCCTCCCTGGAGGACCCGCTGGAGGAGCACATGAGCCCGCCGCTGCCGCAGGTCGGCTCGGGCGAGCCGGTCGCCGACCTGATGACCGTCCTCGGCGACGCCGCCGACGCGGCGATCGTGCTGGTCGAGGGCAAGCCGACCGGTGTCGTGAGCCGTCAGGACCTGCTGGCCTTCCTGGCCAACGGCGGCTCGAAGTAGGCGGTACGAAGCAGTTCGTGCAACTGGTACGAGGGCGACACGTACCCGCAGCACCCGCTTAACACGCGTCCGGCACATTGGTCGTTGTCGGCGTCACGGACTTCCGGAGCGGCTCCCGGGCCTCCACAGACGCCGCCGCGGACGCGGTGACCGGCCCTGACCCGGGCCCGTGTCCCCCGCGGGGACCGCCGTCGTCCCGCCCCCCGGTGACGGGGGTGCGGCGGTCCCCGCGCAACCACGTCGTCAGGAAGCCGTGAAGACGGAGCGAAGAGGCGGAACCGCGCCCTGGGCCAAGGTCCTGGGCGCGGTTCTGCTTGCCCTCGCCCTGGTGCTCGTCGCCCTCTTCACCGTCTCCCACTTCCGTGAGGCGGCCAGGGAGCGGGACGCCTTCGACGCCACCCGCGCGGACGGGGAGCGGTTCGCCGACGTCCTCGTCGCCACCAAGGGCGTCACCCCCTCCGAGCAGGACGTACGCGACGCCCTCGGCGCGTTCGCCGGCCGGGGCCCGCACCTCGGGACGCTCGCCGGGGTGCGTCCCACGGAGCACGGCACCCGGGTCTTCGTACTCTTCTCGCGTCCCTATGAGCGGACCCAGCCGCTGTTCGGCTCGGCCGACGCCATGGCCACGCGCTGTCTCACCATCGAGCTCCCGGAGACGGACCGGGCCCGGCCCCGGCCCCGGGTCACGGCCCACGGACCGGAGGAGTCCTGTACGGCGATGGCCGCCCGCCCCTCGCCCTGAGCCCGCCGACTGCATATCCTTATGCAAGGTCTTCAGTGGGTGAATAGATGAAGGGGGCGGCATGAGCGACAGCCCGGCCGGTCGGCTGCAGGCGCTCTTCGAGGGGCACCGGCTGACGCCGACGCAGCGGCGGATCGCGCACTCCATGGTCCGGCGCGCCGGCGACGTGCCGTTCCTGTCCAGCGTCGAGCTCGCCGAGCTGGCG
The DNA here is from genome assembly GCF_056435185.1 of Streptomyces sp. NPDC044003. Taxonomy (NCBI): domain Bacteria; kingdom Bacillati; phylum Actinomycetota; class Actinomycetes; order Kitasatosporales; family Streptomycetaceae; genus Streptomyces; species Streptomyces sp. NPDC044003. The sequence continues at coordinate 224,112 of NZ_JBWKFA010000010.1, forward strand.
GGCGTCAGCCAGCCCTCCGTCACCCGCTTCGCCGTCGCCCTCGGCTTCGACGGCTACCCGGCGCTCCGCAAGCACCTGCGGGAGAGCATGCCCGCGGCCGCGGAGGAGAATTCCGGCCACAACGAGTACCAGCAGGCCGTGCTCGCCGAGATAGAGAACCTCCAGCACCTCGCCCGGCTCCTCGCCGACCCCGCACCCGTCGAGCGGGCCGGCCGGCTCCTCGCCGGGTCCCGGCCGCTGCCCGTGCTCGGACTGCGGGCCGCCTCCTCGCAGGCCCGCGGCTTCGCCTACTTCGCCGGCAAGGTGCACCCGGACGTCCGGCTCCTCGACGAGGGCGGCTCGATGCTCACGGACCGCATCGACGCGGCCGTACGGGCCGGGGCCACGGCCCTGCTCTGCTTCGCGCTGCCCCGGCACCCCAAGGAGGTCGTCGAGGCCCTGGAGTACGCACGGGCGGCCGGGCTCACGGTCGTGACCGTCGCCGAGTCGGCCTTCGCGCCCGTCGCCGTCCACAGCGACCTGCTCATCCCGGCCGCCGTCGGCACCGGGCTCGCCTTCGACACCGCCTGCGCGCCGATGCTCCTCGGCCGGGTCCTCCTGGAGGCCATGGCCGACGAACTCCCCGACGCGCAGGCGCGCCTGGAGGAGTTCGACACGAAGGCGGCGGCCCGGGGCCTGTTCGTCGAGTAGACACCCCGGCCCGGGGCCGTCAGACCTCCAGTTCGGCCTCGATCTTCTTCAGCTGGTGGCGGGCCATCGCCAGGTTCGCGCGGCCCTTGTCGAGCGCCAGGTAGAGGAAGAGGCCGTTGGTGCCGCGCCCCTTGAGGAGCCGGATCAGGTGGTACTGGCCGCCGAGGGTGATGAGGATGTCCTCGATCTCGTCCTTGAGGCCCAGCATCTCCATCGCCCGGACCTTGGCCCGGACGACGTCGGTGTTGCCCGCCGCGGCCATGTTCAGGTCGAGGTCCTTGCCGCCGCCGATCGTGCCGAGCGCCATGCCGCTGGTGTAGTCGACGAGGGCCGCGCCGATCGTGCCTTCGATCTGGGCCGCTTCCTTGAGGGAGGTTTCGGTGTTCGCCATGGGTCTCGTACTTCCTTATCGGTTCGGTGAATCCGTACGGGTCAGTTCAGGTCTCTGCGTTCCAGCGCGCCGTCGACGAGTTCCCCTATCCGGGCGCTCGCCCTGCGGGCCTCCAGATGGAGTCGCCCCACGTTGATCCGGGGTTCGGCGAGCAGCGTCAGGACGGCCGAGCCGCCCGCCGCGTACGTCGCCACATAGCCGTCCTCGCCGCGGACGAGCAGCTCACGGAAGCGGCCCTGCCCGGTGGTGTCGGTCAGCCGCTGGCCGACACCGAGCGCCGCCGCGGTCAGCGCGGCCACGCTCTCCGCCTCGCCGTCGACGGTGTCGTGGGCGAGGACGAGTCCGTCGGCGCTCGCCGCCAGGGCTCCGGTGAGCTGGGGCAGCCGGGCTCGCAGCCGTCTGAGCTCGCCGAGGACCTCGGCTTCTGCCGTCATGAGCTGTTTCCTTTCGGCGCGCAGGCGCAGGGCACGCCTCATCACAGGTGTGCCTCCAGGGCGTCACGGAGCCGGCGCAGCAGGGCGATGTCGGGATCGGCCACCGGCGGAGCCGGTAAGAGCACCGGCGGGGGCGGTACGGAGTCGGGTTCCGGCGGCGTCTCGACGAGCCCGGCGGCGGCGAGGCGCCGCACGTCGAGCAGCGTGTGGAAGGCGGGGCGGCCGAGCACCCGGGCCAGCTCCGCCGGGGTCCGCTCGCCGTCGGCGGCGGCGAGCAGCGCGCGCTGCCGGGCCCCCACGGTCTGGCCGGGGGCGGCGGGGCGCGGCACGACCGGGGCGGTGTCGACGGAGGCGTACGGCCAGACGGCGTCGAGGAGTTCGCGGCGGCGTACGGTCTCGCGCTCGACGGCCTCGGCGGAGACCGGTCGCACGGTCCCGAACCAGTGCCCCACCCCGTACCGGAAGCGGGTCGGCCCGCTGGTGGGGGAGAGGGCGAAGAAGGCCGCGTCGAAGACGGCGCCGAGGTGGCAGATCTCCAGCTCGCCGTCGCGCAGCCGGCCGCTGTCGACGAGGAAGCGGCCGACCGCGCGGTGGGCCCCGGCCCGGTCGACGGCCTCGTCCCAGCCCTCGCGGGGCAGCCGGCCGCCGGTGGTGAGGAGGACGTCGACGCCGGGGGCGGCGGGGGACTCGGCGTGCACGACCCGGCCGTCGACGAGGTAGAGCGTGCCGTGGTCGCGGAGCAGGGCGCCGGTGGCCTTCTCGGCGGCGAGCCGGACCAGCATCGGGGAGACGGCCGTCCGGCTCATCCGAGGACCAGTCGCTCGGCGAGGTCGCGGAGCCGGAGGCGGGCGAGGGCGAGGTTGCCGGAGTCGCGGTCGAGCCAGAGGTGGAGGAAGACGCTGCTGTCGAAGGAGGTCTCGACGAAGCGGAGGACGTGGTAGCCGGCGCGGGTGGTGAGGATCAGGTCCTCGACGGGCGGTTCGCCCCCGGGGCCTCCGCCCGCCGTGGTGAAGGAGTCGAACTCGGCTGCGGACCGGGCGAGTTCGGCGGTCTCGGCGGCCGTCGTCTCGTGGTCGCCGACCGGCGAGTCGCCCGCCGTCCCGAGCGCGAGCCCGCTGGTCCAGTCGACCAGGGAGGCGCCCCGTGCCCCGGGCAGGGCCATGGCCTCCAGGAGGCACTCGTCGATTCCGGGCACGCGGATTCCCCTCCCGATGCGGCGTGCGAACGTGCGGCAGTGACGGTGACGCTACTGAACGTTCGTGCCCCGGGGGGGCGTTCTGGCATTTTCCATCGGAACATGCCGCTGTCTGACGCGAATTGATCAGTCGGGGGTCGACGGGTCAGCCGCGCGACTCCACCGTGCGCGCGATGTCGGACAGGTCCTTCGCGAGCGCCTTCGCGACCGCCTTCGCCCCGAAGCGGGCGAGCAGCCGGGCGAAGAGCCCGGGGGCGCGGCCGCCCGCGGGCCGCGCGGAGAAGGCCATCCGCAGGGTGGTGGACCCGGCGCCGTCGGGCGTGAGGGTGAGCTCGGAGACGTAGTGCATGCCGTGCGAGTCGGCGACCGTGACGTACCGGTCGGGCGGCTCGCACTCGGTCACGGTCATCTCCTCCGTGGCCTCCTTGCCCAGCATCCGCCGGGTCTCGCGCCAGCGCGTGCCGACGCCGAAGCCGCCCTCGGTGAGCACCTCCACCCGGTCGACGCCGGAGAGGACCCGGGGCATGTCGCGCAGGTCGGTGATCGCCTCCCAGACCCGCCCGGGGGAGGCGGCGACCCGGCGTTCGACGACGACGGAGGTGGTGTCCGTACCCGTTCCAGTCATGGCTCCATGGAAGCCGGGCCCCCGGGCCCCCGCTACCGGACCAGCGCGTCCGCCCGCGCCCCGCCCGCCTCGGCGACGATCTCGTCGAGCGTCTGGGCCTCCCGGACGGTCGTGAAGGTCACCGCCCCGTCGTCGTCGACCGTGAAGCCGTGGATCCCGGGCCGGGGCAGGCTGTTGTACGCGTAGTGGTGGGCGAAGTAGTACGCGCCGGTGTCCGGGACCACCACGACGTCCCCGGGGTGCAGCAGCGGCAGGGCGCGGCCCGTGGCGAGCAGGTCCCCGGCGAAGCAGGCGGGGCCCGCCACGTCCTGGACGGTGACGTCGCCGGTGCGGGGCCGGCCCTCGGAGTCGTACGCGAGGACGCGCAGCGGCCAGGACTCGGGGGCGTAGACCGTACGGGTGGCCAGCTGCACGCCCGCGTGGGTGACGGCGATCGGGCGGCCGCCGGAGGTCTTCGTGTACTCCACCCGGGCGAGGACCGTGCCGTGCCTGGCGAGCAGGGAGCGCCCGAACTCGGTGACGAGCCGGTAGCGGCCGTCGAAGAGGCCGGGGACGGTGTCGGCGAGCAGCCGGGCGTACTCCGCGTACGTCGGGGTCTCCTCGTCGGAGGTGAAGTTCACCGGGAGCCCGCCGCCGATGTCGAGGGTGTCGATCTGCTGACGGCCGGCCGCCCGGTTGATCTCCTCGGCGAGCGCGTACGCCTCGCCGACCCCCTCGGCCATGAGGGCGAGCGGGATGCCCTGGGAGCCGGTGTGGGTGTGCAGCCGGGTCAGCCAGGGCCGCTCCAGGTAAGCGGCGAGGACGGTCTTGCGGGCGCCTTCGTCGCGGAGCGCCACGCCGAACTTGGAGGTGGCGGTCGCGGTCGAGAGCGCGCCGATGGAACCGGCTCCGACCTGCGGGTTCACCCGGAGCCCGAGCGGGGAGGCGGTGGGCGCGGAGGCGACGAGCGCGTCGAGGCGGGCCAGCTCCTGGAGGTTGTCGGCGTTGACGGCGACCCCGAGCGCGAGGGCCTGGCGGAGCTCGGCCGGGGTCTTGGCGGGGGAGTCGAGGACGGTGTCCGCGGGTGGGACACCGGCCGCGCGGGCGAGGGCCAGCTCGCCGGGGCTCGCGACCTCGACGCCGAGCCCGGCTTCGTGGAGCAGGCGCAGGACGGGGACGAGCGGGGTGGCCTTCACGGCGAAGGCGTGCAGCACGTGCGCGTCGGTGACGGCGGCGAAGGCGCTGGTCAGGGCTGCGGCGGAGGCGCGGATGCCGGCGGTGTCGAGGAGGGTGACGACCGGTTCGGCGGGGGAGAGGAGTCCTTGATCGACGGTGGCTCGGACGGCGAGATCGCGACGGGAGGAGGCCATGGGATCCATCCTCGTCCACCGCATGGCCGGTACGCCCTGTTGACTACAACTATTCAGCGAGCCAAGATGTGAATATCTGAACGACATTCGAGGAGGCACCCCCATGTCAGGACCCCGCCCCGTGCGAGCCGCCCGCGGTACGGAACTGAGCGCCCTGGGATGGCAGCAGGAAGCCGCCCTCCGGATGCTCCAGAACAACCTCGACCCCGAGGTCGCCGAGCACCCCGACAAGCTCGTCGTCTACGGCGGCACCGGCAAGGCCGCCCGCGACTGGCGCTCCTTCGACGCCATGGTCCGCACCCTGCGCACCCTCAAGCAGGACGAGACGATGCTCGTCCAGTCCGGCCGCCCCGTCGGCGTCATGCAGACCCACGAGTGGGCCCCCCGCGTCCTCCTCGCCAACTCCAACCTCGTCGGCGACTGGGCCAACTGGGAGGAGTTCCGCCGCCTGGAGCAGCTCGGCCTCACCATGTACGGCCAGATGACGGCCGGCTCCTGGATCTACATCGGCACCCAGGGCATCCTCCAGGGCACCTACGAGACCTTCGCCGCCGTCGCCGCGAAGAAGTTCGGCGGCACCCTGGCCGGCACCATCACCCTCACCGCCGGCCTCGGCGGCATGGGCGGCGCCCAGCCCCTCGCCGTCACCATGAACGACGGCGTCGCCCTCTGCATCGACGTCGACCCGCGCGCCATCGAGCGCCGCATCGAGCACCGCTACCTGGACGTCAAGGCCGACAACCTGGCCCACGCCCTCCAGCTCGCCGTCGAGGCCCGCGACGCCCGCCGCCCGCTCTCCATCGGCCTCCTCGGCAACGCCGCCGAGCTGCTCCCGCAGATGCTCGCCGAGGGCGCCCCGATCGACATCGTGACCGACCAGACCTCGGCCCACGACCCGCTCTCGTACCTCCCGATCGGCGTCGCCTTCGACGACATGGCCGACGCCGCCGCCAAGGACCCGGCCGGCTTCACCCAGCGCTCCCGCGAGTCGATGGCCAAGCACGTCGAGGCCATGGTCGGCTTCATGGACGCCGGCGCCGAGGTCTTCGACTACGGCAACTCGATCCGCGGCGAGGCCCAGCTCGCCGGCTACGACCGCGCCTTCGCCTTCCCCGGCTTCGTCCCGGCCTACATCCGCCCGCTGTTCTGCGAGGGCAAGGGCCCGTTCCGCTGGGCCGCCCTCTCCGGCGAGGCCTCCGACATCCACAAGACGGACAAGGCGATCCTCGACCTCTTCCCGGAGAACGAGTCGCTCCACCGCTGGATCAAGATGGCCGGCGAGCGCGTCCACTTCCAGGGCCTCCCCGCCCGCATCTGCTGGCTCGGCCAGGGCGAGCGCGACAAGGCGGGCTCCATGTTCAACGACATGGTCGCCGACGGCACCCTCGCCGCGCCCCTCGCGATCGGCCGCGACCACCTCGACTGCGGCTCCGTCGCCTCCCCGTACCGCGAGACCGAGGCCATGCTCGACGGCTCCGACGCCATCGCCGACTGGCCGCTCCTCAACGCCATGGTGAACGTCGCCTCCGGCGCGTCCTGGGTCTCCATCCACCACGGCGGCGGCGTCGGCATGGGCCGCTCCATCCACGCCGGCCAGGTCTCCGTCGCCGACGGCACCAAGCTCGCGGGCGAGAAGATCCAGCGCGTCCTCACGAACGACCCCGGCATGGGCGTCATCCGCCACGTCGACGCCGGCTACGACATCGCCGAGCGCGTCGCCGACGAGAAGGGCGTCCGCGTCCCGATGCGCGAGGGCTCCGACGACGAGGCCTCGGCGTGAGTGCCACCTTCCACGCCATGTGGCGGTCGCTGCGGCCCATCGGCCGCAGCGCCGCCTCCGGTGGCTACCGCCGCTACGCCTGGACCGAGGCCGACGCCGACTGCCGGCTCTGGTTCCGGATGCAGGCCGAGGCCCGCCGCCTGGACGTCGAGACCGACCGCAACGGCAACCAGTGGGCCTGGCTCGGCGACCCGACGGCCGGCGACGCCGTCGTCACCGGCTCCCACCTGGACTCCGTCCCCGACGGCGGCGCCTTCGACGGCCCCCTCGGCGTCGTGTCCGCCTTCGCCGCCCTCGACGAACTCCGCGCCCGCGGCGTCTCGTTCAAGCGGCCCCTCGCCATCGTCAACTTCGGCGACGAGGAAGGAGCCCGCTTCGGCCTCGCCTGCGTCGGCTCCCGCCTCACCGCCGGCCGGCTGACGAAGGAGCAGGCGTACGAGCTCCGCGACGCCGACGGGATCAGCCTCCCGCAGGCCATGGAGGCCGCCGGGTACGACCCCGCCGGGATCGGCGCGGACCCCGAGCGGCTCGCCCGCATCGGCGCCTTCGTCGAGCTCCACGTGGAGCAGGGCCGGGCCCTCGACCTCTCCGGCGACCCCGTCGGCATCGCCTCCTCCATCTGGCCGCACGGCCGCTGGCGGTACGACTTCGCCGGCGAGGCCAACCACGCGGGCACCACCCGCCTGGTCGACCGCCGCGACCCGATGCTCACGTACGCCGAGACCGTCCTCGCGGCCCGCCGCGAGGCCGAACTCGCGGGCGCCGTCGCCACCTTCGGCAAGATCGCGGTCGAGCCGAACGGCGTCAACGCCATCCCGTCGATGGTCCGCGGCTGGCTCGACGCCCGCGCCGCCGACCAGGGCTCCCTGGACAAGGTCGTCACGGGAGTCGAGACGGCGGCCCGGGAGTACGCCGACCGCCACGGCATCGACCTCGCCGTCGTCCGGGAGTCCTACACCCCGATCGTGGAGTTCTCGCACGCCCTGCGCGACGAGCTCTCCCGCATCCTGGGCACCTCGGGCAAGGTGCCGGTCCTCGGCACCGGAGCGGGACACGACGCGGGCATCCTGTCCGAATCGATCCCGACCGCCATGCTGTTCGTACGGAACCCCACCGGCGTCTCGCACTCCCCGGCCGAGAACGCGGCCGAGGACGACTGCGTGGCCGGGGTCATCGCACTCGCCGACGTACTGGAGGAGCTGGCGTGCCGCTGACGACGTACTGGCTGGAACACGCCTGGCTCGACACGAACGTCGAGCCGGGCGTGGCCCTCGAGGTCACCGACGGCCGCATCACCGCCGTGCGGACCGGCGTGGAGACGCCGCCGCCCGGCGCCGTCGTCCTCCGCGGCCTCACGATCCCGGGCCTGGCCAACGCCCACTCGCACGCCTTCCACCGCGCCCTGCGCGGCACGGTCCAGGTCGGCTCCGGCACGTTCTGGACCTGGCGCGAGATCATGTACACCGTCGCCCAGCGCCTCACCCCCGACAGCTACTTCGCGCTCGCCCGCGCGGCGTACGCGGAGATGGCCCTCGCGGGCATCACCTCCGTCGGCGAGTTCCACTACCTGCACCACGCGCCCGGCGGCAGCGCGTACGCCGACCCCAACGCGATGGGCGAGGCCCTGATCGCGGCGGCCGGGGAGGCGGGCATCCGCATCACCCTCCTCGACACCGCGTACCTCTCCTCCGGCTTCGGCGCCGCCCCCGAGCAGCACCAGCTCCGCTTCACCGACGGCACGGCCGAGAAGTGGGCGGAACGGGTGAGCGCGCTGAAGGAGCGCGAGGGCGTACGGATCGGAGCGGCGATCCACTCCGTACGAGCGGTCCCGGCCGACCAGCTCTCGACGGTGGCGCGATGGGCGCAGGACCGGCAGGCACCCCTCCACGTCCACCTCTCGGAACAGACCGCGGAGAACGAGGCCTGCCTCGCGGCCCACGGCATGACGCCGACACAGCTCCTCGCGGAGCACGGCGTCCTCGGTGCGCGGACGACGGGCGTCCACAACACGCACATGACGGAAGGGGACATCGCGCTCATCGGCGGCTCCTCCACCGGCACCTGCATGTGCCCGACGACCGAACGGGACCTCGCGGACGGCATCGGCCCGGCCGTCGCCCTCCAGCGCGCCGGCTCGCCGCTCTCCCTCGGCAGCGACAGCCACGCCGTCATCGACCTCCTCGAAGAGGCGCGGGCCATGGAACTGAACGAGCGCCTGCGCACCCGCACCCGCGGCCACTGGACGGCCGCCGCGCTCCTCCGCGCGGCCACGGCGGACGGCCACGCGGCCCTCGGCTGGCAGGACGCGGGCGTCCTGGAGGCCGGCGCCCTGGCCGACTTCACCACGATCACCCTGGACTCGGTCCGCACGGCAGGCCCGGTCCCGCGCCTGGCGGCGGAGACGGCGGTCTTCGCGGCGACGGCGGCGGACGTGCACCACGTCGTGGTGGGCGGCCGGACGATCGTCCGGGACGGCACCCATGTCTCGGTACCGGACACGGGCGAGGCCCTGGCGACCGCGATCGCCGCACTCAGAAGCTGACCGTCGGGTTGTGGGCAGGCGTTCCGCAGGGGCGGAACGGGTGGGCACGACCCGACCACCGGCCCGCACCCGAACCGCCCGCCCCCACCGGAGAGCAACATGACGACGCTGATCACGAACATCGGCAGCCTGGTAACGAACGACCCCACCCTCGGCGAGGGCCCCCTGGGCCTGATCAAGGACGCGGCGCTGGTCCTGGAGGACGACCACATCGCCTGGGCCGGCCCGGCGGCCCAGGCCCCGGCCGCGGACGAGGCGGTCGACGCGGCCGGCCGCGCCGTCATCCCCGGCTTCGTCGACTCCCACTCGCACCTCGTCTTCGCGGGCGACCGCACGGCCGAGTTCAACGCGAGGATGTCGGGCCAGCCGTACAAGGCGGGCGGCATCCGCACGACGGTCGCGGCGACGCGCGCCGCCACGGACGCGGAACTCTCCGCGAACGTGGCCAAGTACATGTGGGAGGCCCTCCGCCAGGGCACCACCACCTTCGAGACGAAGTCCGGCTACGGCCTGACCGTCGAGGACGAGGCCCGCGCGCTGCGCATCGCGGCCGAGCACACGGACGAGGTGACGTACCTTGGTGCGCACATCGTGTCGCCGGACTACGCCGACGACCCGGCCGGGTACGTGAAGCTGGTGACCGGGGAGATGCTGGAGGCCTGCGCCCCGTACGCCCGTTGGGTGGACGTGTTCTGCGAGAAGGGCGCGTTCGACGGCGACCAGGCCCGCGCGATCCTCAAGGCGGGCATGGCGAAGGGCCTCCAGGCCCGGGTGCACGCCAACCAGCTGACGTACGGCCCCGGTGTGCAGCTCGCGGTGGAGCTGGACGCGGCGAGCGCCGACCACTGCACCCACCTGACGGACGCCGACATCGACGCCCTCGCCCAGGGCAACACGGTCGCGACGCTGCTGCCCGGCGCCGAGTTCTCCACCCGCGCCGAGTGGCCGGACGCGCGCCGCCTGATCGACGTCGGCGTGACGGTCGCCCTGTCCACGGACTGCAACCCGGGCTCGTCCTTCACGTCCTCGATGCCGTTCTGCATCGCGCTCGCGGTACGGGACATGCTGATGACCCCGGACGAGGCGATCTGGTCCGCCACCGCCGGCGGCGCGGCGGCCCTGCGCCGCACGGACGTCGGCCACCTGAACGTCGGCGCCCGCGCGGACCTCGTCGTCCTCGACGCCCCGTCCCACGTCCACCTGGCCTACCGCCCGGGCGTGCCCCTGGTGGCGGAGGTCTGGCGAAAGGGCGTGCGGGCGGTCTGAGCGCGGGTCCGGGCGGCCCGCTGCCCGGACGCGATGCGCCCCGTAGCCTGACCCGATGCGACCGTCAGACGACGAACTGTCCCGAGCGCTGTACGGCCCCGCGGACCCGCCGCTCCACCCGCTCCCGCGGGCGGCGGCGGACCTCCTCCGCGCCCTGGACGCGCCCCCGAGGCTGGCTGCCCACCTGCGTGCGGTGCACGACGTGGCACGGCACCTGGTCACCTGGACCGAGGACCGCTGTCCGGGCCTGGCCGTCGACCGCGAGGCGGTTCTGTTCGGAGCGGCGACCCACGACATCGGCAAGGTCGTGCACCCCACCGAACTCTCCGGACCGGGCTCCCGCCACGAGGAGGCGGGGAGGGAGCTCCTCGCGGCCCGCGGCTTCGCCCCGGAGATGGCCCGCTTCGCTGCCACCCACGCCCTGTGGACGGACCCCGGGGCGACCTCGGAGGACCTCCTGGTCAGCACGGCCGACAAGATCTGGAAGAACAAGCGCGTGCCCGAGCTGGAGGACCTCCTCGTGGCCCGGCTGGCCGAGGCGACCGGCAGGTCCCGCTGGGAGGAGTTCCTCGCCCTCGACGAACTGCTCGAACACCTCGGCGCCGGCGCGGACCACCGCCTCGCCTACCAGGCGTCGTTCACGACCGCACGGCCCGCGCCCTGAGCACTGTCAGCGGAACTCGTGGACGACCTCGATCTCGCCCACGATGTGCGCGTTGAACTTGTCCAACTCCTCCGCCGGGACCCACAGTTCGAGGATCGTCCGGCCGCCCGCCTGCTGGACCGGGTAGCGGCGGAGGAACTCCGTGTCGACCTCGAAGCGGGTCACGTAGCCGACGCCGCTGTGCTTCACGTTCCAGTCGCGGGCGATCCTCACCGCGTAGTCCTCGTTCAGGACCGGATAGAAGATCGGCTGCTCCGGCAGTCGCGGCGGCCACGCGTGCCATCCGGACTCCCGTACGAGCTCCAGCTCGACGGGGCCGGTGGGGCGCCACAGGGTCGTCGTCGGGCGGGTGCGGGCGGTCATGGCGGTTCGCTTTCCGGGCGGGGTCGGGGTTCCGAACGGTAGCGGCGGTCCGGTGGGGCAGGCACGTCTATTTACTGGCCGGTCGGCCGGGTCCCGTGCGAGCTTGGGCGCATGGGGAATTCGCGGGCCTACGCCGTCTTCACGAGCACCGACGCCGACGAGGCGTACGCGCGCGCGTGGCGGTTCGTCGGGCTGCTCGAGCGTGTCGACGAGGAGGTGTACGTCGACGTCGAGGTCCGTACCGTCGAGGAGGCGCGGCGGATCGCGCGGCTGCTGCCGGGCGCGGACGTCGACCGGGTGGAGATCGAGCGGGACCCCGAGACCGGGGAGTACCTCTACTGCGCGCTCGATCTCGACACCGCCGGGGACGACGAGATCCGCGCCGAGCTGCCGCTGTTCCTCTCCGCCGAGGTGCCCGCCCGGGCCGTCGGGCCCGAGTTCGTCCGGGCCGTCGGTGACGGCATCACCGACATCTGGTGGCGCGGGCGCTGGCCGGACGACCCCGACGCGGACTGCCGCGGCTTCGACAAGTACGACGGCGTCCAGCTCGTCCTGCATGGGGACAGGGCCCAGATCGACGAGTGGACCCCGCACCACACCGTCTTCGTGCACGTCGACAAGTGGGGGGACCTCCCCCGCGCCCGGAAGCTCGCCGCCCTCGTCGGCGGCGAGGTCCTCGGGGACGTCCAGATCGGCTGGTAACTCAGCCCGACAGCGCCCGGACCAGCTCTGCCGCCGCCCCCAGCGCCGCCACCTCCTCCGCCGTCAGGTTCGGGTCCTTCGCGCGGCGGTCGCGGGCCGCGGGGAGGTGGGGGAGGAGCGGGGTGCGGACGGCCGGCAGGAGGGCGGCGAGGCCCGCGCGGGCGCCGGGGGCGTACGGGGCCGGGGAGACGGCCACCTCCGCGAGGATCAGCGCCGACATGGCGCAGTCGAGGCCCGGCGGTTCGCCCTCCTCGGCCGTCTGCCAGTCGATGACGACGGGGCCCCGGTCCGCCGTGAGGATCACGTTCCCGGGGTGCAGGTCCAGGTGGACCACGCCGTCGCCCGGCAGCGTGTGCAGCCGGGCCAGGAGGTCCGCGATCAGCTCGCCCGCCGGTTCCGGCGCGTACGTCCCCGTCAGCAGCGCGTCCAGGAGCGACGGTCCCGCCAGGCGCTCCATGACCAGGTCCGGGCCCTCCGCGTGGAGGACGGCCGGCACCGGGTAGCCGCGGTCCGCGAGCCGGGTCATCACCGCCGCCTCCCGGGTGGCGTCCCCGCCGTCCCGGTACCGCCGCAGCACCCGCCCCTCGTCGAGCGCGTGCACGTCCGCCGTCCTGCCCTGTCCGATGATCTCCAACAGGCCCTCCCCTTCCGTCCCTTGGCAAGCGGAAGGGCCCGTCCCGGGTCGGCAGACCGTGAACGGGCCCTTTCCGCGGCCATCTTGGCGGTTCCGAGGTCACTCCTCCAGCGTCAGCCCCCGCCGCAGCCGGCCGAGGGTGCGGGCGAGGAGCCGGGACACGTGCATCTGCGAGATGCCGAGCTCCGCGCCGATCTCCGACTGGGTGAGGCCGGAGACGAACCGCAGGGAGAGGATCTGCCGTTCGCGCGCGGGCAGCGAGGCGATCATCGGCTTGAGGGAGGCGATGTACTCGATCCCGGTGAGCCCGTTGTCCTCGTAGCCGATCCGGTCGGCGAGCGCGGCCTCGCCGCCGGCGCCGTCCTCCTCGTCGGGCTGCGCGTCGAGCGAGGCCGCGGTGTAGGCGTTGCTCGCGGCCATGCCCTCGACGACCTCCTCCGGCGCGATGCCGAGCTCTTCGGCGAGTTCGACGACGGTCGGCGCGCGGTCGAGGCGCTGGGAGAGCGCGTCACCGGCCTTGGCGAGGTCGAGCCGGAGCTCCTGGAGCCTGCGGGGCACGTGCACGGACCACGAGGTGTCGCGGAAGAAGCGCTTGATCTCGCCGATGATCGTCGGCATCGCGAACGTGGGGAACTCGACGCCGCGGGTCAGTTCGAAGCGGTCGATCGCCTTGATGAGGCCGATCGTGCCGACCTGGACGATGTCCTCCATCGGTTCGCTGCGGGTGCCGAACCGGGCGGCGGCGAACCGGACCAGGGCGAGGTTGAGTTCGATCAGGGTGTTGCGGACGTACGCGTAGTCGTGGGTGCCCTCCTCCAGCTCGGAGAGCCGGGCGAAGAGCTGCTTCGACAGGGCGCGGGCGTCGACCGGTCCGATCCGGTCGAGCGGCGTGTCGAGCAGCCGGTCGGGCAGATCGACGACGGGGGCGACGGATGCGCCAGGTGTGACAGGCGTGGCAGGGGGGAGGGGGACTGCTGCCGACGGCGCGTCGGGGGTACGCGGGGCGTCGAGCCGGGGTGACATGGGTCTCCTTCGGGTTCTTCTCGCTGCGGTTTGCGGCGCCTCCAAAGCCGGCCGGGTCGGACGTTCCCTTCTAGCCCTACCCGCTCGACCCTGATGGTTGCAAGTGGCAATAATCCGTTTCGTCCCGATACGGGAGGTACCTCATGTGCATCGGAGGGCGCGCCACTTGTAGGGTTCGGGGCACGTCAGTCGGCATCCGCGACAGCGAGAAGAGGCACGGCCATGGACCGCGAACACATCGGCAGCGCGCCGCCCGCGCGGCTGCGGGTCGAGGTCCGCGACGTCGCCGGAAGCGCGCTCCTCATGCCCGTCGGTGAGCTCGATCACCACACCGCCGAACTGCTGCGCACCCCGCTGGACACCGCCCTCGACGCGGGCCGCGCACGGCTCGTCGTCGACTGCTCGGGCCTGGAGTTCTGCGATTCGACCGGGCTCAACGTGCTGCTCGGCGCCCGGCTCAGGGCGGACGCCGCCGGCGGCGGCGTCCATCTGGTGGGCATGCGGCCCGCGGTGGCCAGGGTGTTCCACATCACGGGCGCGGACGCCGTCTTCACCGTCCACGAGACGCTCGCCACAGCGCTCCCCGGCTGAGACCGACGTCATACGCCCCGCCTGCCGTGCCACGGCTCCGCCCGTACGTCCTGTCCCTCTGTCCCGTCGATCGGTGAGGTGAAGCGTTGATGGACCAAGCTTCCGACGTCCGGACGCTCGCCCTCGGCGAGACCAGCGGCACGGTGCCGCTCGCGCGCGACTTCACGCGCTCGGCGCTCCACGAGTGGGGCTGGCTCCCGGCCGCCACCGCCGACCGCAGGGCCGCCGCCGAGGACGTCCTCCTCGTCGTCTCCGAGCTCGTCACCAACGCCTGCCTGCACGCCGAGGGCCCCGAGCGGCTGCGCGTCCTGCGAATGCCCCGCACCCTGCGCCTCGAAGTCACCGACCGCGGCGCCGGACAGCCCGCGCCCCGCACCCCGCACCGGTCCGGACGGCCGGGCGGCCACGGCATGTTCATCGTGCAGCGTCTCTGCCTCGACTGGGGCATCGACCGCACCCCAGGAGCCCCCGGCAAGACGGTCTGGGCCGAACTGGCCGCACCCGCCTAGGACTTTCACAAGTTCGCCGGTTCCCCTGCCTTCCCTCCTCAAGGCCCCGGGCGTACCTTGACGGCCAATCTGAAAGACCGTCAGTTACGTTGCGGTGAGGGGTGCTCGGGGTGTCCAAGGTGCCGAACCGGAGGAGAACGACCGCCGCGTTCACGGCCGCGGTCGCGGTGGCGGGCGTGGCCGTGCTGGCCGGCGCGCCGGCCGCCCACGCGGCCGTCGTCGACGTCAACTACGCCTGCGAGACGAAGATCGGGCCGAAGAGCGCGGTCTCGCCCGTCGACATCAAGGCCGTCAAGAGCGGTAGCGGCTACACGATCACGATGTCGTTCGAGAAGGGGGTCTCCGACAGCCCCGTCGAGCTCCCCAAGGGCGTCATGACCCCGCGCGCCGAGCTCGTCCTCGGCGGCGACGCCGGCGGCACGGTGAAGGTGAAGGGCACGCCGAACACGGCCGCGATCCCGCCGGACACCCCGATCAGGATCGGCACGCTGACCGGCACGTTCACCCCGAAGAAGAACGGCAAGGTCACCTTCACGGCGGGCGTCCTCACCGTGCACGCCCTCGGGATGGACGCGGCCGTCTGCACCCCGAAGAACAACCCGAAGCCGTCGCTCGAACTCCAGGTCACGGGGGTCTCGGGGGGCGGCTCGGGAGACGACACGCCGCCGCCCGCCGACGACTCCGGCGACCAGCTGCCCAAGACCGGCCCGCTCGACTCCGCCATGGCGCTCGGCACCCTCGGCGGCACCGTCCTGCTGACCGGCGCCGCCGGAGTCCTCTGGCTCACGCGGCGCACGGCTCACTGATGCGGACGCCGGACCGCTCCGGGATGCGGACGCCCGACCGCTCCGGGACGCGGACGCAGGACCGCTCCGGGATGCGGACGACCGACCGTCCCGGGCCCCGGACGGCCGCGCGCTCGGGGCTCGTCCTCGCCGCGACCGCGCTCCTCGGCGCGGTCGCGGCGGCGCCCCCCGGCGCCCGGGAGTGGACGGCGGCGCCCGCCGCCGGACGGCCGTACGCCTACCTGGAGGGCCCGGCCGGCAGCGTCCTCCAGGACACCCTGTCGGTCACCAACCCCGGCACCGCACCGCTCACCGTGCGCCTCAGCGGCCAGGGCGCCCCGGTGTCCTTCGCCGCGCGGTCCGTGACCGTGCCCGCCAGGACCCGGGCCGACGTGCCCTTCGCCGTGACCGTCACCGCGGACACCCCGCCCGGCGAACACCGGGGCACCGTACGGGCCGTGGCCGCCGGCCGGGAGGTGAGCGTGGATCTGCGGCTACGGGTCAGCGGACCGCACCTCGCCGCGCTCACCGTCGAGGACGTCCACCTCGACGACACCACCGGCACCGTCCGCTACACCCTGGTCAACCGCGGCACCACGGTCCTCGCCCCGCGCCTCGCGGTCCGCGCCGAGGGCCTCCTCGGCACCGTCCTCGACCGTCCGGACCGCCCCCTGCCGCTCACCCTCCGCCCCGGCGAGCGGGCCACCAGGACCGAACCCTGGCCCGACCCGCCCGCCCTCGACTCCGTCACCGTCCGGCTGACGGCCACCGCACCGGGCGCCGCCCCCGCCACCGCCCGCGCCGAGGCCGCCTTCGCCTCGGGCCCCGCGCTGACGGGAGCGGCCGGACTGCTCGTCGTGGCGGCGGCCGGAGCCGGGTACGCGGTACGGCGGCGCGGTAAGTCCCGTACCTCGTCGGCGCCGGAGGCAGCATGAGGACGATCCGTACGGCCGCCGCCCTCCTCTCCGCCCTCGCCCTCGTCCTGCTGCCCACCGCCCCCGCGGCGACGGCCGCCCCGGGGCCCGTCGTCGAGCTCTCCGCGACCGAGGGCGGCAAGGGCGGCGAGATCACCGTCAGCGGCAGCGGCTGGAAACCCGGCGCGCTGCTCATGCTCCTGATCTGCGGTCAGGGCGCCCCCGGCAAGGGCGTCATCGGCGGCACCAACTCCTGCGCCAACACCGAGGGCCGGGCGGCGACCGTCGACGGCCGGGGCGCGTTCAGCACGAAGCTCCCCGTCGCGGAACCGCCCAAGCCCTGCCCCTGCGTGGTGCACGTCGCCGGGGTCACCGGCCAGCAGGACGCCGTCGACAAGGAGTTCACGGTCGCCGGGCATCCCACCGCCCCACTCCCCGAGGCCTCCGGCGACGGCCGCCTCGCCGTCCTCGCCGCCGTCCGCCTCGACGGCTCCAGCGGCCTCCTCGTCTGGTTCGGGGCGCCCCCGCGCCGCGAGGTCGTCTTCACCGTCGGCAACCTCGGCCCGGCCCCCGTCAAGGACCCCGTCTTCCAGGTCGGCACCAGCCACGGCGTCTTCGCGCCCCAGTACGAGGAACGCCAGTGGCGCGGCACCATCGAGCCCGGCGAGAAGGCCCTGATCCGCCTCCCCGCCGAGCTCACGGCCGGCGCCCACGGCGACTACCAGGTCTCCGTGAAGTACGCGGGCAAGGTCCTCGTCGAGCAGCCCTGGGGCGTCGGCAGGCCCTGGGGCGTGACGCTCTTCTGGGTGCTCCTCGCCGTCGTGGTGCCGGCCGCGCTGTTCCGGATCGGCATGGCCGTGGTCGACCGCGTGCGGCCCGCTTCCGGGGCCGGCCGGGCCGGCGCCCCCAGGACCCGGACGAGGGCGCGCCCGCATCGGCGCGCCCCGGCCCGTACACCCGCTTCCGCCCCCGCACCGGGGGACGGGGAGACGACCGCGGCCCTGCCGTGGTTCAGCCCTGACTCCGCACCGTCAGCGCCAGAGAGCAGCAGCCCGACGACGAAGGGACATGCGTGAGTACGCAACGGAGGATGAGCGCGGCCGGGGTCGCGCTGATGCTCGGCGGCGCGGGGATCCTGTATGCCGCCGGCCCCGCCCAGGCCGCCGAGGTCGGTTACGCGACGGAGTGCATCCCGCCGTCGATCTCGGGCCTTCCGCCCGTGCAGGGCACGACGAAGGTGCTGATCACCGCACCGGCGGAGGCCAAGGTCGGCGACGAGGTCGAGATCGTCTGGAAGACGGTCCAGGCCGCCTCGAAGAACCCCGACGTGCTCGACCTCGACAAGGACACGGTGAAGCCCACCGGTGTCCTCACGGTGGGCGGCGCGGCGAGCGGGACCGTCGCGATGGAGGGACCGCGGCAGAACCCGCCGATCCCCAAGAACAGCCCGATGGTCCTCCCCGACATGAAGGGGAAGCTGAAGCTGGAGAAGGCGGGCGAGATCACGCTGACGCCCGGCAAGTACACGATCAACGTCTCCAAGCCCCTGTCGACGGACACCAAGTGCTCCCCGAAGGAAGCGGTGCCGGTCGGCGCGACGATCAAGGTCACGGACGGGGGAGGGGGGACGACGACGTCGGGCGGTACGAGTTCCACGGGCGGTACGAGTTCCACCGGTGGGACCAGTACGTCCGGTGGGACCAGTACGTCGGGTGGGACCAGTACGTCCGGCGGTTCCTCCGCGTCCGGCGGTTCCTCGACGTCCGGCGGTTCGACCACGGCGGGTGGCACCACCACGTCCGGCGGTTCCTCCACCTCCGGCGGTGCGAGTGCCACCGGCGGCTCCGCCACCAGCTCCTCCGGTGGCACCGGCGGCTCCGGCGGGCAGACCGACTTCCCCGGCAAGCAGGTCGCCGTCCAGTTCTCCTGCCAGCCCCCCGGCCCCACCTCGATCGCCTCCAAGGTGACGATCGACGCCAAGAAGAACGGCAACGGCTACGACCTCACGGTCAAGACCGCCAAGGGCGTCATGAACAGCCCGGCGGCCCTGCCCGCCGGCGCCCTCAAGCCGTCCATGGCCGTCAAGCTCGGCGGCGCCGACAGCGGAACGGTGAAGGTCACCGGCCCCGCCAACGCGGCCCCTCTCGAAGCGGGCAAGCCGGTCGACCTGCCCGACATGAAGGGCACCTACACCCCGGGGGCGACGGGCAAGTCCACCCTCAGCCCGGGCGCGCTCACCATCAGCGTCTCCCTGGGCGGCTCGCCGATCGTGATCCCCTGCCAGGTCAAGGGCGCCGTGCAGGCCTCCCTCGAACTGGACACCAGCAAGCAGGCCGGCGGTGCCTCCGGCGGCGGGGACACGACGACCACCTCGGGCTCCGGCTCCGGTGGTTCCGACGGCGGGAACCTCGCCCACACCGGCGCCGAGAACGACGGCGCGCTGCGCGCCCTCGCCCTCGTCGCGGGCACGATCATCCTGGTCGGCGGCGCGGTCTTCACCTTCACCCCCTGGGCGCGCCTCAGGCGGTGACAACGACGGAGGGCCCGTCGCACCGGTGCGGTGCGACGGGCCCTCCGTGCGGGGCGGGTGACGTCAGTGGACGTCGCCCATGAGCGCCTTGACCTTCTTGCGGTACATGAAGACCGCGACGGCGGCCAGGGCCGCGGCTGCTGCCTGCAGCGCGATGATCCCGGTGCCGTTCAGGTCCACGCCCGCGAGGGAGAGCAGACCCGTGGTGCAGTCACCGGCGGTGACGGCGAGGAACCAGACACCCAGCATCTGCGAGGCGTACTTCTGCGGCGCCATCTTCGTGGTGACGGAGAGGCCGACCGGGGAGAGGCACAGCTCGGCGACGGTCTGGATGAAGTAGATCCCGACCAGCCACATCGGGCTGACCTTGCCGTCGCCGGCCATGCCGATCGGGGCCAGGAAGACGAAGAACGAGATGCCGATGCCCAGCAGGCCCATCGAGAACTTCACGATGGTGCTCGGCTCCTGGTTGCGGCGGGAGAGCCACAGCCACAGCCAGGCGAAGACCGGAGCCAGCGCCATGACGAAGAGCGGGTTGAGCGACTGGAACCAGGTGGCCGGGAAGCTCAGCGGACCGATGTGGTCGGTCGTCTTGCTGTCCGCGAAGAGGGACAGGGTCGAGCCGCCCTGGTCGTAGATCATCCAGAAGACGGCCGCGGCCACGAAGAACCAGATGTAGCCGGTGACCTTCGACTGCTCGACCTTGTCGAGGTCCTTGTCGCGCTTGATGCGGACGATCACGGCGATCGGGATGAGCAGACCGGCGAGGGTGATCGGGACGAGCGCCCAGTTCAGGGTGTACATGCCGGCGGCGACGACGATGCCGTAGAAGACGGCGACGACGGCGATCGTGGCGCAGACCTTGACGAGGACGGACTTGCGCTCGGCGGCGGAGAGCGGGTTCGGGACCAGGCTGCTCTTCGCGCTCAGGTGGCGGGTGCCGAACAGGAACTGGCCCAGACCGATGGCCATGCCGATGGCGGCGAGCAGGAAGCCCAGGTGCCAGTTGTAGCTCTCGCCGACGGTGCCGATGACCAGCGGGGCGAGGAAGGCGCCGAGGTTGATGCCGACGTAGAAGAGGGTGAAGCCACCGTCACGGCGCGGGTCGTCCGGGCCGTCGTAGAGGTGGCCGACCATCGTGGAGATGTTGGCCTTCAGCAGACCGGAGCCGGCGGCGACGAGCGCCAGACCGACGAAGAACATCGCCTGGCCGGGGATGGCCAGCGAGGCGTGACCGGCCATGATCACGAAACCGGCGATGGTGACGGTCTTGCGGGCGCCCCAGACACGGTCGCCGAACCAGCCGCCGGGCATGGCCATCAGGTAGACCATCGAGACGTACACCGAGTAGATGGCCGTCGCCGTGGCCGCCGTCATGGCGAGGCCGCCACCCTGGCTGCCGGTCGCCGCGTCCGCGCCGCCGGAGACCAGGTACAGAACCAGAAGGGCCCTCATGCCGTAGTAGGAGAAACGCTCCCACATCTCGGTCATGAAGAGGGTGGCCAGACCACGGGGGTGGCCGAAGAACGTCTTCTCGGAACCGGAGGTGCCGGCGGAACCGCCGCTTCCGGAGGAAGCCGTCGTCAGGCTGGACGCCATGTCGATCCTTGCTCTGTCGGGACGCACGCCTTGTGAGCGTGATGCGCCCGGTGGGGGAGGCCGGCACCGGGGAGTCGAGTGACTCCACCGGGATCCACGCCCCGGGAGACGCGTTGTCGCGTCCCGGGACCCGGCCCACAGGTCGTTCACCGTCAAGGTTCGGCGGAGCCGAACTTACGCAGAAAGAGGACCTTGGCGCGCGAAGCTGGCCAAAGGTCCCCGATTACCGCTACTGACGTCTCGCCACCATACGACACGACAGTGCCGGATATGGAAGGACTTGAGAGATGGATCACAGGCGACGAAGGAACCGTACGCCATCATTTGAAGGTCATCTCCCGGTTGCCCACAAGATCCCCAGGGGTCGTCGAGGCCCTGTGGATCCCGCCCCGGCCCGGGTGCGGTGCGGACTACCATCACCCCATGACCCGTGTACTGCTCGCCGAGGACGACGCATCCATCTCGGAACCGCTGGCCCGCGCCCTGCGGAGAGAGGGGTACGAGGTCGAGGTCCGCGAGGACGGCCCCACCGCTCTCGACGCCGGCCTTCAGGGCGGCGTCGACCTGGTCGTGCTCGACCTGGGCCTCCCGGGCATGGACGGCCTCGAGGTCGCCCGCCGGCTGCGCGCCGAGGGTCACACAGTCCCGATCCTGGTCCTCACCGCCCGCGCGGACGAGGTCGACACCGTCGTCGGGCTCGACGCGGGCGCCGACGACTACGTCACCAAGCCCTTCCGGCTCGCCGAGCTCCTCGCCCGGGTCCGGGCCCTGCTCCGGCGCGGCTCCACCGAGCCCGCCGCCGCCCCCGCGACCCACGGCGTACGGATCGACGTCGAGTCGCACCGCGCCTGGATGGGCGACGAGGAGCTCCAGCTCACGGCGAAGGAGTTCGACCTGCTCCGGGTCCTGGTCAGGGACGCCGGCCGGGTCGTCACCCGCGACCAGCTGATGCGCGAGGTCTGGGACACCACCTGGTGGTCCTCCACCAAGACCCTCGACATGCACATCTCCTGGCTGCGCAAGAAGCTCGGCGACGACGCGGCGAACCCCCGCTACATCGCCACGGTCCGAGGCGTCGGCTTCCGCTTCGAAAAGAGCTGAGCCACCGTCTTCGCAAAGCACCGTTCTCGACCAGAGCTGAGCCACCGTTAAGCCATGCGCCGCCGCCTGATCAACTCCACGCTCGCCGTCGTCCTCGTCGTCATCGCCGTCTTCGGTGTCTCCCTGGTCATCGTCGAGACCCGCACGATCTCCAGCAGCGCCCAGGAGAGCGTGGACTCGGAGGCGCTGCGGCTCGTCTCCATCGTCGACAGCCGGCTGATCGGCGGCGAGCCGGTCAACCCGGACATCCTCGCCGAGCAGGGCGGCGCCAAGCGGTACGCCCAGATCCGCATCCCCGGCCGCGAGCCCATCGAGATCGGCGTCCGCCCCGAGGGCCAGGTCATCCGCGGGCTCGCGGAGGGCGAGCGCGGCGAGACCGTGATCGTCGAGGAGCCCCGCTCCGCGGTGACCGCCGAGGTCGGCCGCACCCTCCTGATCATCGGCGCGGTGGCCCTGCTCGCCGTCGTCGCCGCCGTCCTCCTCGCCGTCCGGCAGGCGAACAAGCTGGCGTCCCCGCTCACCGACCTCGCCGAGACCGCCGAGCGCCTCGGCTCCGGCGACCCGCGGCCCCGGCACAAGCGGTACGGGGTGCCCGAGCTGGACCGGGTCGCGGACGTCCTCGACGCCTCCGCCGAGCGCATCGCCCGGATGCTCACCGCCGAGCGCCGGCTCGCCGCCGACGCCTCCCACCAGCTCCGTACGCCCCTCACGGCGCTCTCCATGCGCCTGGAGGAGGTCGCCCTCGCCGACGACCTGGAGACGGTCAAGGAGGAGGCGACGATCGCGCTCACCCAGGTCGAGCGGCTCACCGACGTCGTCGAGCGGCTCCTGACGAACGCCCGGGACCCCCGCACCGGCTCCGCCGTCGCCTTCGACCTGGACGAGGTCGTCAAGCAGCAGATCGAGGAGTGGCGCCCGGCCTACCGCAGCGCGGGGCGGGCCATCGTGCACTCCGGCAAGCAGGGGATGCGGGCGGTCGGCACCCCGGGCGCGGTCGCCCAGGTCCTCGCCGCCCTGATCGAGAACTCGCTCATGCACGGCGGCGGCACGGTCGCCCTGCGCACCCGCGTCACCGGAAACCAGTCGGTGATCGAGGTCACCGACGAGGGCCCGGGCGTCCCCGCCGACCTCGGCGCGCGGATCTTCGAGCGGGCGGTGAGCGGCCGCAGCTCCACCGGGATCGGCCTGGCGGTCGCCCGGGACCTGGCGGAGGCGGACGGCGGCCGTCTGGAGCTGCTCCAGCAGCAGCCGCCGGTCTTCGCGCTCTTCCTGAGCCGGGAGGTCAGGAGCGTCGCGGAGGCGCCGCAGGAGCGCCCCGTACGGTAGGCGCTCCGGGAGACCGGGTCAGACGCGGTCGGGCTGGCGGCGGGTCGCCTGCCGCGGGGCCTGCTCCAGGAACGATTCCGCGGTCTGCACGGCCTCCTTCGCCGGCAGCGCCCGGAACACCCAGGTGCGGTAGGACCAGAAGCGGAACAGGGTCGCGACGCCGATGCCGAAGAACTTGAAGAAGTTGCTCTGCAGCGGGGTGTCCCAGCCGAACCCGTACGTCGCCGCGTACAGCAGACCGTTCTGGATCACCAGGCCGACCAGGCTGAAGACCAGGAACAGGGAGAGCTCCTTGGCGCGGCTGCTCTTGTCCCGGTCCCGGTAGGTGAAGTACCGGAAGCCGAGGTAGTTGAAGACGATCGCGACGACGGTGGCGATGACGCTCGCCCGTACGACCGGAAGATCCGAGAAGTGGCGGACGAGGTTGAACACGCCGAGGTCGACCAGGACCCCGACCGCGCCGACCGCGCCGAACTTGGCGACCTCGCGGAAGAGCGCCTCGAGTCGCATGCGCAGCGCGCCGGGTTCACTCATGGTGATCGCTCTGTCCCGTCCGTCCGGATGACGTCCGGGCGACGTCAACCCAACCATGCTAACCAGCGCCCCTGTCACCCGCCTGTGTAGCTCGAAAACCCGTGGAGAACCCGTACCTCACCCGTGTCCCGACCCGTGTCCCGCTTGTGCCAAAGCACAGCCGGACGAGTGTTCCCCGATGGTGCGGATACCCTAAGAGGGTGACGTTCCCCGTAGTAGGCATGGTCGGTGGCGGGCAGCTCGCCCGTATGACCCACGAGGCGGGTATCCCCCTCGGCATCAAGTTCAAGCTCCTCAGCGACACCCCGCAGGACTCCGCGGCCCAGGTGGTCAGCGAGGTCGTCATCGGCGACTACCGCGACCTGGACACGCTGCGTGACTTCGCGCGCGGCTGCGACGTGATCACCTTCGATCACGAGCACGTCCCCGCCGAGCACCTGGCCGCCCTGGAGGCGGACGGCGTCGTGATCCGCCCGGGCCGCGAGGCCCTCGCGCACGCGCAGGACAAGGGGGTGATGCGCGCCAGGCTGGACGAGCTCGGAGCGCCCAGCCCCCGGCACCGCATCGTCGCCGATCCGGCCGACGCGGCGGCCTTCGCGGCCGAGGTCGGCGGCTTCCCGATCATCCTCAAGACCGTGCGCGGCGGCTACGACGGCAAGGGCGTCTGGTTCGTCCGCACGCCCGAGGACGCCCGCGACCCCTTCCTCGCCGGGGTGGCGGTCCTCGCCGAGGAGAAGGTCGACTTCGTCCGCGAGCTCGCGGCGAACATCGTCCGCTCCCCGCACGGCCAGGCCGTCGCCTACCCGGTCGTCGAGTCCCGTCAGGTCGACGGCGTCTGCGACACGGTCATCGCGCCCGCGCCCGACCTCGACGACGAGCTGGCGGGGCAGGCCCAGGAGCTGGCCCTGCGGATCGCCCAGGATCTGAACGTCGTCGGCCACCTCGCCGTCGAGCTGTTCCAGACCACGGACGGCCGCATCCTCGTCAACGAACTGGCGATGCGCCCGCACAACTCCGGCCACTGGACCCAGGACGGGGCGATCACCTCGCAGTTCGCCAACCACGTCCGGGCGGTTCTCGACCTGCCCCTCGGCGATCCGCGACCCCGCGCGCCGTGGACCGTGATGTGCAATGTCCTGGGCGGCGACTACCCGGACATGTACTCCGCGTATCTGCACTGCATGGCCAGGGACCCGCAGCTCAAGATCCACATGTACGGCAAGGACGTGAAGCCCGGTCGCAAGGTGGGCCACGTCAACACCTACGGCGACGACCTCGACGACGTGCTGGAGCGCGCCCGTCACGCCGCCGGCTATCTGCGAGGAACCATCACCGAATGAGCACCGCCACCGCCCCCGTCGTCGGCATCGCCATGGGATCCGACTCCGACTGGACCGTCATGGAGGCCGCCGCCCAGGCCCTCGACGAGTTCGAGATCCCGTACGAGGTGAACGTCCTCTCCGCGCACCGGATGCCGCGCGAGATGATCGCGTACGGCGAGGAGGCCGCGGGCCGCGGCATCCAGGCGATCATCGCGGGCGCCGGCGGCGCCGCCCACCTGCCCGGCATGCTCGCCTCCGTCACCCCGCTGCCCGTCATCGGCGTGCCGGTGCCGCTGAAGTACCTCGACGGCATGGACTCGCTGCTCTCCATCGTGCAGATGCCGGCCGGCATCCCCGTCGCCACGGTCTCCGTCGCCGGCGCGCGGAACGCGGGCCTGCTCGCCGCCCGCATCCTCGCCGCGAGCGACGCCGAGCTCCGCGCCCGGATGACCGAGTTCCTCCAGGACCTCAACGACCAGGCCACGGAGAAGGGCAAGCGGCTCCGCGCCAAGGTCGAGGGCTCGGCGTCCTTCGGCTTCGCCAAGTGAGCGCCGCGGACCGTCTGGAGGAGGCCCGCGAGCTGCTCGCGGGCCACCCCGTCGTCGACGGCCACAACGACCTGCCGTGGGCGCTGCGCGAGCACGTGCGCTACGACCTGGACCGGATGGACATCGGCGCGGACCAGACCGGCGCGCTCCACACCGACCTCGCCCGGCTGCGGGCCGGCGGTGTCGGCGCCCAGTTCTGGTCGGTGTACGTGCCCTGCCGGCTGGCCGGCGACGACGCGGTCAGCGCGACCCTGGAGCAGATCGACATCGTCGACCAGCTCCTCGACCGGTACGCCTCCGACCTCGCCCCGGCCCTGACGGCGGACGACATGGAGGCGGCCCGCAAGCAGGGCCGTATCGCCTCGCTCAAGGGCGCCGAGGGCGGCCACTCGATCAACAACTCCCTCGCCACCCTGCGCGCGCTGCACGCCCTGGGCGTGCGGTACATGACGCTCACGCACAACGACAACAACGACTGGGCGGACTCGGCGACCGACGCGCCCGGCGTCGGCGGGCTGTCCGCCTTCGGCCGGCAGGTCGTCCGCGAGATGAACCGCTCCGGCATGCTCGTCGACCTCTCGCACGTCGCCGCGACGACGATGCGGGACGCGCTCGACGCCACGGCCGCGCCGGTGATCTTCTCGCACTCCTCGTCCCTCGCGGTCTGCGACCACCCGCGGAACATCCCGGACGACGTCCTGGAGCGGCTGCCCGCCAACGGCGGCGTCGCGATGGCCACATTCGTGCCCAAGTTCATCCTCCCCGCGGCCGTCGAGTGGACCGCGCGGGCGGACGAGAACCTCCGGGCGCACGGCTTCGACCACCTCGACACCACCGCCGAGGCGATGAAGCTGCACCGCGCCTTCGAGGAGGCGAACCCGCGCCCGATCGCCACCGCCGCCACGGTCGCCGACCACCTCGACCACATGCGCGAGGCCGCCGGCATCGACCACATCGGCATCGGCGGCGACTACGACGGAACGGCCTTCACCCCGGCCGGTCTCGACGACGTCGCCGGCTATCCGAACCTGATCGCGGAGCTGCTGCACCGCGGCTGGTCCCACCCGGACCTCGCCAAGCTGACCTGGTCCAACGCGGTCCGCGCGCTGCGGGACGCGGAGGCCGTCTCCCGCGATCTGACGAGCCGTACGGCCCCGTCGAACGCCACGATCGAGGCACTCGACACCCCGTAGCGCCCGTATGACGGGTGCTCACCCGGACGGCCCACTCCACCGGGCCCCGCGCAGGGGCCGGTGGCACGGTGGACGGTACTGCCCCGCCGCTCTCGGCGGGGCGGTACTGCATCGCCGAGTCCGGAGTAACACCATGGCGGAACTGCTAGACGACCCTCCCACCACCCTCCCCACCGTGCCCGCCGCCCCGGAGCCACCTCCGCCGCCCGACGAGACAGCACGCGCCCGCGCCCTCCTGAACACCCAGCCCGTCACCGAGGGCCACACCGAACTCCCCGACTCCCTCGACCCCGAGGACCTGCCGCCCGTCCGCGCCAAGGAGGCCGGGGCCCAGCTGTGGTCCCTGCACACCGAGCCGGAGGAGGGCGTCATCGGGACCCTGCGGCGGATCGACTCCGTCCGCTCCCTCGTCGCCACCTGCCCCGAGGACCTGCGCCTGGCGTACACCTCGTCCGAGCTGGCCCACGCCCGCAACTGCGGCCGCGTCGCCGCCCTGCTCGGCCCGGTCAGCTGGACGGCGCTCGGCGGCTCGGCGGCCATCCTGCGGGCCTACCACGCCCTGGGCGTACGGGCCGTGAACCTCACCCGCTTCGACCCCTTCGCCCGCGACGCCGTACGGGAGATGAACCGCATCGGCCTGGCCGTGGACCTCTCCGGCGCCGACCCGGACACGGTCCGCCGCGCCCTCGCCGTCACCCGCGCCCCCGCGCTGCTGACCCGGGCCGACCCGGAGACCCTGCCGGACGAGATCCTCGGCCTCCTCGGCGAGAACGGCGCCGTCCTCATGGTCACGGTCACCGACGACCCGGCCGCCGACGCCGACGTCCTCGACCGGGTACGGGCGCAGGCGGGCCCGCACTGCACGGGCGTCTCCCACACCACCGCCCCGGCCGCCGGCTACGTGCCGCTCTTCGCGGAGCTGCTGCGCCGGGGCTGGACGGCCCAGGAACTCGTCGGCCTCGCGCACGCCAACGCCACCCGGGCGCTGCGGGAGACGGAGTTCCTGTCCCGTACGAACCGGATCCGGCCGACCGCGGCCTGACGGTCCGTACGCGAGTGGGCGTACGGACGACCGTCCGTACGCGAGAGGGGCGCACCGCGCGGCGGTGCGCCCCTCCTCGTACTTCTCACGATCAGGCGGTCGGGCGGCCCATCGCCCGGTACGTCCAGCCGGCCGCCCGCCACCGCTCCCCGTCGAGGGCGTTGCGGCCGTCGAGGATCACGCGCGTGGCGGCGACCGCGGCCAGCTCCGCCGGGTCGAGCTCGCGGAACTCGCGCCATTCGGTCAGGTGGAGGACCACGTCCGCCCCGCGCACGGCCTCCAGGGCCGAGTCGGCGTAGCCGAGGGTCGGGAAGACCTTGCGGGCGTTCTCCATGCCCTTGGGGTCGTAGACGGTCACCTGGCCGCCCTGGAGGTGTATCTGGCCGGCGACGTTGAGCGCGGGGGAGTCGCGGACGTCGTCCGAGTCCGGCTTGAAGGTGGCGCCGAGCACGGCGACCCGGCGGCCCAGGAAGGTGGACCCGCCGAGGGCCTCGCGGGCCATCTCCACCATCTGGCCGCGCCGCCGCATGTTGATCGAGTCGATCTCGCGGAGGAAGGTCAGGGCCTGGTCGGCGCCCAGTTCGCCCGCGCGGGCCATGAAGGCCCGGATGTCCTTCGGCAGGCAGCCGCCGCCGAAGCCGATGCCGGCGCGCAGGAACTTGGCGCCGATGCGGTCGTCGTGGCCGATGGCCTCGGCGAGCTTGGCGACGTCGCCGCCGGCGGCCTCGCAGACCTCGGCCATCGCGTTGATGAAGGAGATCTTGGTGGCGAGGAAGGAGTTGGCGGCCGTCTTGACCAGCTCGGCCGTCGGGAAGTCGGTGACGACGAACGGAGAGCCCTCGCCGACCGGTACGGCGTACACCTCGCGGAGCGTCTTCTCGGCCCGCTCGCCGCGCACGCCGACGACGATCCGGTCCGGGTGGAGGGTGTCGCCGACGGCGAAGCCCTCGCGCAGGAACTCCGGGTTCCAGGCGAGCTCGACGCCCTCGGGGAGGAGCGCCGCGAGCCGCTCGGCCGAGCCGACCGGGACGGTCGACTTGCCGACGACCAGGGCGCCCTCGCGTACGACTCCGGCGAGGGAGGCGAAGGCGGCGTCGACGTAGCTCATGTCGCAGGCGTACTCGCCGTGCTTCTGCGGGGTGTTCACACAGACGAAGTGCACGTCGCCGAAGGCGCCGACCTCCTCCCAGGAGGTGGTGAAGCGCAGCCGGCCGCTCGATCCCTCGATGCCGGCCACGTGCTTGGCGAGCAGCTCCTCGAGTCCCGGCTCGTACATCGGGACGCGCCCGGCGGTCAGCATCTCGATCTTCTCGGGGACGACGTCCAGGCCGAGCACCTCGAAGCCCAGCTCCGCCATGGCCGCGGCGTGGGTGGCGCCGAGGTAGCCGGTGCCGATCACGGTGATCTTGAGGGCCATGCGGGACTCCAGGGAACGTCGGGCGGAATGCCTGCCCGAGCATAGTCGTGCCCTGGCCCGGGGCCGGGTCACGCCCTACCATTTGGGTTACTTAACGGTAGTTAGCAGCGTGGGAGTGAGTGAGCGTGTCGGGTTCGACTGATTTCGACCTTTACCGGCCTTCCGAGGAGCACGACATGCTCCGGGAGTCGGTGCGTGCCCTCGCGGAGGCGAAGATCGTGCCGTTCGCGGCGGCGGTGGACGAGGAGGGCCGGTTCCCGCAGGAGGCCCTGGACGCGCTGGTCGCCAACGACCTGCACGCCGTGCACGTCCCGGAGACCTACGGCGGCGCCGGCGCGGACGCCCTCGCCACGGTGATCGTGATCGAGGAGGTCGCCCGCGCGTGCGGCTCCTCCTCGCTGATCCCGGCGGTCAACAAGCTCGGCTCCCTCCCGGTCATCCTGTCCGGCTCCGAGGAGCTCAAGCACAAGTACCTCGGCCCGCTGGCCAAGGGCGACGCGATGTTCTCCTACGCCCTCTCCGAGCCCGACGCGGGCTCGGACGCGGCCGGCATGAAGACCCGCGCGGTGCGCGACGGCGACTTCTGGGTCCTCAACGGCGTCAAGCGCTGGATCACCAACGCCGGCGTCTCGGAGTACTACACGGTGATGGCCGTCACCGACCCGGAGAAGCGCTCCAAGGGCATCAGCGCCTTCGTCGTGGAGAAGTCCGACCAGGGCGTCTCCTTCGGCGCCCCGGAGAAGAAGCTCGGCATCAAGGGCTCCCCGACCCGCGAGGTCTACCTCGACAACGTCCGCATCCCCGCCGAC
>NZ_JBWKFA010000011.1:0-220915 GCF_056435185.1 Streptomyces sp. NPDC044003
GCGCCCGTCCGTTCGGTCATTTCTGGGGAGTGCGGTCCTGGGGTGTTGTGGGCCAGGAGGGCCAGGACGCGCCCCTGAGGCGCTCCAGGGGGATCCGCCGCGGCGCGCGGGTCGTCGGCCCGGGAGAGGTGCGCGGCGAGCGTGTCGACGGCGTCGGGACGGCGACTGCGCACGGCGTCCGCGTAGGAGGCGTGCAGCACCCGGCGGCGGGTGGCGGAGAGCCGCTCGTAGCAGGTCAGCCGGATAAGGGGGTGACGGAAGGCGATCGCCGGCGTCTGGTCCGACTCCGACCCGGCGCTGCCGCTCATGGAGCGCCTGGGCTGGCAGGCCGTCACGGCCGCCCTGTCCGCCGGGATGATCCGGGGCGTCGTCGTCAGCGGCCCGGCGCATGTCGCGTCTGACGCGGCCCAGTTCGCGGCTCTCGGCGTTCACGGAGAAGAAGACGACGGCGCCGTCGGTGGCGGCGGCCCGTCGGGAGTTGGGTCAGCTGACGGTCGAGGAGTACGCGAAGCAGTGGCGGCCCCGGCAGCGCAAGATGACGGATTACTCCACGGGCGAGCATGTCGACAGCTCGATCAATGCGCACATCATTCCGCGCCTCGGATCGCGGAAGCTGAACTCGGTCACACCGATCGTGGTCGAGCGCTTCCTGGACGAGATGGAGAGCGACGGGGTCGGCCGCGGAAACCAGATGAACATATTCCGGGTCCAGTGGAAACGGCCATGATTCGGCCAGGCCGCAGGTGGCTGGTCCGCGTATGGCCCGGATCTTGGTCGGCTCGGAGCGGGCTCCTTGGCCGATAGCCCGCGGCGGTTCACACAGGCAGCCAGTCCGGCCACCACGGCGGGGCATTGTCCGGAGAGCAGGCGCTGACTCCGACCGGATAGTCGGCGGGAGCATTCAGCGTCGCCATGAGCACCCAGTAGACGCACAGCGTGGCGAGCACGGCCACCCCGGCGGCGAGCAGCAGACCCCTTCCGCCGAGCACCCCGAACGCGATGGCCCAGATCAGCGCGACGACGACCCAGACGGCGAAGAAGACGGGAATCAGGGACCAGAAATTCGCTGCTGCGTTGATTCCTATTTCGCACTCGTCCCAAGCTCTTGCAAGCATCGTCATCCCGCCATAGCCGGCTATGGCCCCTATTACGGGACCGAGCACGCAACCGACGAGACGGCGGGCAGCCTGCGCATCTCCGGACAATTTCCGATTCCCCATTCCGAACGGGCTCGCTGGGCGTGAGGCGTCCCCGCGTCTTCGGCAGTTTGGTGACCGCGCTGCGTCGCGAGGGTGCCGACTCCCCGGGCCGAGGCCGGCCGTGGAGCCTGTCGTTGGAGGACCGGGTGCTGCTGGTCGCCGCTTACTGGCGGACGAACTTGACGATGCGACAACTGGCCCTGCTGTTCAAGGTGTCGAAGTCGGCCGTGGACCGGGTGATCAACGACCTCGGCCCGAGGTTTGCGCTGCGTCCCCCGGGCCATGAGGTGGCCGAGCAGTCGAAGAAGATCGCTATTCCACCAACCATCCGTCGAGCACGCCTTCGCCCGGATGAAGACCTGGAAGATCCTGCGCGACTGCCGCCTGAGGGGCGATGGAGTGCAGCACGCGATGCACGGCATCGCCCGCCTGCACAACCTCGCCCTCACCGGATAGCCCCACCTTGCAGGGGAGCGGTTCGCGGGTGGACCGTCTTGCTCGAATGGCGTCTCACGGTAGCTGTCCTCAGACAGTGAACTTGGACCGATTGTCATCGGAGTCGGATCCCGGGCTCTTGTCAGTCGAGTGCGCTTTCCTGTCCTCCATGGAGTTCACTCATTCGATGCTCAACAACCTGCTGGACCGGATCCCCCGGCCGAGCGGGGTTCTGTACCTCTCGCAGGACACCGACCCGCACGCGCTGGTCGAGAAGCTGGCTTCCCGTCACGGGGAACCACGGGCCCTGGTCCTGGACGGCATCACGGCCCCGGGCGTAAGCGAGGTTCATGGTATAAACCTCCTCGACCTCCTCGAAGACCGTGCACTGGATGCGCAGGGCGACATCGTGCCGGTGCTGGCGGTCACCCCGCGGCAGATCCAAGCACTGCCCGCGGGGATCGCCGGCCAGGACGAAGACTGGGTCGAGCGGCTCATCGGCATCACCGGCTGGATCCTGCCGTGGCCGGCGGCGCGACACCGGCGTCCTTTACGGCCTTCACGGCCTGTGGCCGACCGCCGGGTCCGGCACCACGACGCTGAGCCCGTTGCTCTGCTGCGTGATCGCCGACTGGATGTCGGTCACGGTCTTGTTGGCGTCGTTGCCCAGGTTCACCACCTTGAGGTCGATGCCGAGCTCCGCCGCCTTGACCTTGGCGCCGGCCGCCGCCCCACCGACGAAGTACCCCTGGTCGCCCTGCTTCTGGAGGTACGTGAGCGAGATCTTTCCGGTCACCTTTCCATCCGCCGGACCGGTGATGGAGCCGCCCTCCTCCTTGCCGGAAGAACAGCCGGTGAGACCGAGGGCCACGGCGGCGAGGACAGGGGCCGCCGCCGTGGCGATGAATCTGTGGTGGGACGTGCGCATGCGTGGCTCTCCCTTGCGCCAGGGCATGAGGGAGCCGACGTACGGCGGGTGCGGACGGTCAGATACCGACGCGGCGCCACTGCTGGCCGAGGTCGCCGCCGGGTGTGCGCTGCTCGATCGCCGTGCCGTCGGTGGTGGCCGCCAGAGCCTTGCCGCTGTGCGCGCAGGTGAGGGTGACGTATCCGCCGCCGGCGTCGGTGAGCCGGAACCGCTGGTTGGCGGAGTGCGCGAGCTGCCACTGGATCAGCCGGGCGCCGTCGGCCGTCGAGCCCCCGTTGATGTCCCAGGCCAGAGGGGTCGTGCCGTGGGTGGTGTGGATCTCGTACAGGCCGTCGCCCACGGGCACGAAGCGGAACTGCTGGCTCGCCGCGGAACCGGGTGCGGCCAGGGTGAGCCCCGTCCCTGCCGACGTGGCGCCGCCGGGCACCGTCGCGGCGGTACCGGTCCCGCGGTTGACCAGCTGGAAGACGGTGTACTGGGTCGGCGGAGCCACGGTGACGGAGCCGCTCGCCGGGACGGTCACCGCCTGGGACCAGTCGCCGAAGACGACCGTGGTGGAACGGCCGGCGGCGCCGTGCAGGGTGGCGCCGGTGACCTGGCCGGACGCCCAGGACAGGTCGAGCGTGAAGCCGCCCCGTACACCGACGCCCGTCACCGAGCCCGAGCCGGCCCACGCCTTCGGCAGCGCCGGCAACAGCTCGACACGGCCGGGACGGGACTGGACGAGCATCTCCAACATCGCCACCGGCGTACCGAAGTTGGCGTCGATCTGGAAGACCGAGCCGCCGGCCGAGAGCGAGTAGAAGTCGAACATGTTGATGGCGGAGCCGTTGCTGTGGTTGACGGTCGGCCGCATCACGTCGGTCACCAGCTGGTAGGCATTCTCCGCGTACTTGAGCCGGGCCCAGCACATCGCCCGCCAGGCGCTCGCCCAGCCGAAGCTCGCCATGCCCCGGGCTTCGAGGAGCTTGGTGGCGCCGGCGACGAGCGTGGCGGGTGAGTCCTGGAGGTTGATCCGGTCTCCGGGGAAGAGTCCGACGTGGGCGGAGAGGTGGCGGTGGGTGGTCTCGCCGAGGTTGGCGTCGGTCATCCATTCCTCGAGCCAGCCGCTGGTGGAACTGACCTGAGGCAGGTACAGCTTGCTCTGGAGGCCCGCGATGGTCGACGCGTACGAGGCGTCCACGCCGAGCGTGGCGGCGGCGGACCGGTAGTTCTGGAACAGCTGCCAGACCAGCTCCTGGGCGTAGGTGATGCCCTGGGCGTTGGCGGGTCCGTGCTCGGGCGACCAGTCGTGGTCGTCGATCAGCACCTGGCGCCGGGCGCCTGTGACGGGGTCGGTCACGGTCGTCGTGATCAGGCGGGCCTCCCAGAACTGGCAGGCGCCTTTTAGCAGGGGATAGATCTTCGCCAGGTGGGCGGCGTCCCGCGTGTAGTCGTAGTGCTCGTAGAGCGAGTTGCACATCCAGGCGTTGCCGGCCGGGTGCCACCACCAGCCGTTGCCGCCCCAGATGTTGGTGGAGATCGCCAGCGTCCAGCCGGCCGCCTTGGACTTGGAGTTGCGGAAGCCGTTGCGGGGGTCCTGGAAGAGGCTCTTGGTGGCCGCTTCCCAGCCGGGAAGCTGGGCGACGCAGTAGTCCGTGAACGCGTCGAAGCACTCGGCGAGGCCGGCCCGGTCGGGCAGCCAGTAGTTCATCTGGACGTTGATGTCGGTGTGGTAGTCGCTCATCCACTCGGGGGTGTTGGTGTCGACCCACAGTCCCTGGAGGTTGGTCGGCATCGCGTCGCGCGAGCCGCAGATCGTCAGGTAGCGGGCGAACTGGAGGTAGGAGGACTCCAGTTCGGGGTCGGGCGTGGCACCCGCCGCGCGTGCCGCGAGCCGGGAGGGGGTGTCCAGGGCCTTCTGCGCGGCCGTGGACGTGCCGAGGGCGAGGGTCATCGTGCCGTGGAGTCGCTGGTAGTCGGCGGTGTGGGTGGCGAGCAGCGAAGAGCCGGAGACCGCCGTGGCCGCCGCGGCCCTGGTGCGGGCGACGGTCAGCGGGACGAGGGAGGTGTCCTTGTACGCGACGGACGCGTCGGCCTTGTAGTTGGTGCCGCCCGAGACGACCAGGACCACCTCGCTGCATCCGGTGAAGGTGACCTGCGTGCCGGTCGCGGAGAGGGTGCCGCCGACGCCGGTGGCCTTCACCACGGTGGCGTACCTGAGTGTGTTGGGGAGCGTCGCGGAGAACGACACCTCGGCGGCGCTCGCGTCGGCGGTCACGGTCTCGCCACGGGTGCCGGCCAGGCTCATCGAGCCCGTGTGGGAGCCGCCACCGCTCTGGGTCAGGCGGACGAGGATGACGTCGTCGGGGTGGCTCGCGAAGACCTCGCGCCGGTAGGTGACCCCGTTGAGCCGGTAGGTGACGGTGGCCAGGCCGTTGCTCAGGTCGAGTGTGCGCCGGTAGTCGGTGATGGCGGAGGCGGTGTGCGCGGGCAGGTCGAGGTAGACCTTGGCGAGCATGCCGAACGCGCCGAAGTTGGCCGTGTCGTACGAGAACTGGCCGTCGGAGCCGAGGGACGTGTTGGCGTTGCCGGTCCACAAGGTGCCGTCGGTGACGATCAGCGTGTCGTGGCTCGGGTCGCCGCTCGTCATGGCGCCGAGCCTGCCGTTTCCGACGGGGAGGCCCTCGTTCATGATCAGGCTCGCTCTGCCCGGCTGGGTGTACCAGAGCGTCACGGCCTCGGCCTCCGGCACCAGGGACAGGGTGCCGGGGCGGGTCACCGCGCCGGCGGGCGAGGTGAACTCGGGCAGCGAGGAGAGGGCCAAGAGGGCGCCGACGGACGCGGCGGCGCGCAGCAGGCCTCGGCGAGACACCCCCATCGGGGCGTCGGCGGAGGCGGGCGGCAGGGAGGCGGAACGTTCGGACATGGACTGCTGGCTCCTTCGAGGTGGGATTGCCGGCGCCCCGGCGACAAGCCAGCAGTGCAGCGGTGCTCGCACGGGCTGTCAAGGGATTGCGCACGAAATTCCTATAGGAATTGCTTCTTTGTGATGGTGAGCGCTCTCAATGGTTGAACCTATCGGGCTACGGGGTGGGTCGTATCTGCCCGCTTTGATGGGGTTATGCGGCGCTGTCCAGGGAGGGGAGTGATCGCGGGTCGGCTTTGAGGGTTGGCTGTTTCCTATCTGATTCTGATGTTCGGGTACGTGGCGAGCGGAAGGTCGGTAGAGTTTGGTCGGACCACAGTGAGGACGTCGGGAGGCGCCGTGACCGCCGAGTGGCGGCCCGTGCAGCAGTCACGGACCCATGAGCTCGTACTGGAGAGCATCGAGCGGCAGGTGATGGCCGGTGACCTCAAGGCCGGTGACCGCCTACCGCCCGAGCGTGAGCTCGCGGCGGCGCTCGGCGTGAGCAGATCCGCCCTCCGCGAGGCGCTGCGTGTGCTGGAGAGCAGCGGGGTGCTCGTCGCCAACGTCGGACGTGGCCCGGACGCCGGGGCCAGGATCGTCCGCCACCCCGACGACGCGCTCGGACGGTTGCTGCGCATCCATCTCGCCCTCGGGAGTTACGGCATCGGCGACGTCGTCGAGGCCCGGGTCGTCCTGGAGCGCTCCAGCTTCGAGGCCGCCGCCCGTTCGGCGACCGCCGAGGAGCTGGCCGAGGCGGACGTGCTGGTCCGCAGGATGCGGGCGGCCGGCTCGGACGTGGCGCTCTACAACGAGCTGGACACCGCCTTCCATGTGCTCATCGCCCGCGCCTCGGGCAACCCGCTGATCTCGACGCTCACCTCAGCCGTCCGCGAGTCCGTACGCACGCTGATCCTCCGGGCGGAGCGGGAGGCCGAGGACTGGCGAGCCGTCGCCGAGGGGCTCGACGCCGAGCATGCCGAGCTGCTGCGCCTGCTCCGGGCCGGAGATGGCGCGTCGGCCGCCGACCTCGTCGAACGGCACATCCGCGGCTTCCACGGCGCCCTTGCCGAAGGGGGTCAGGGGCCCGCCGTCGGCGCCTGAGCTCCCCAGGTTCGCCCTGCCCTACGGTTCCCGCCCGACGGTGTGAAGGGCACGGTCTGGCCAACCGGCCGCCTTGGCAGTATGGTCCGACCATACTTAGGTTGGTCCTTTATCTGGCTTCCCTCTTTCCATACGGTCGGACCACACCCCGACCGTGGAGGTCCTCATGCGCATCGGACTCTTCGCCACCTGCCTGGGAGACTCGCTCTTCCCCGAAGCAGTGAAGGCGACCGCGCTGCTGCTCACCCGCCTCGGCCACGAGATCGTCTTCCCGCCCGGCCAGACCTGCTGCGGCCAAATGCACGTCAACACCGGCTATCAGCGCGAACCCGCGCCCCTCGTCCGCAACTTCGCCGAACAGTTCGGCGACCCGGACATCGACGCCGTCGTAATGTCCTCCGGCTCGTGCGCCGGCTGTGTGCGCCACCAGCACCGGATCGTCGCCGAACGGTACGGCGACCCCGCCCTGCGCGCCGGCGTCGCCGCTGTCGAGACCAAGACGTACGAGCTCTCCGAGTTCCTGGTCGACGTCGCCGGCACTGTCGACGTCGGCGCGTACTTCCCGCACCGGGTCACCTACCACCCGACCTGCCACTCGCTGCGGATGCTGCGCGTCGGCGACAAGCCACTGCGGTTGCTGCGTGCCGTCGAGGGCATCGACCTGGTCGAACTGCCCGAGGCCGACTCCTGCTGCGGTTTCGGCGGCACCTTCGCCGTCAAGAACGCCGCGACCTCCTCGGCCATGCTCGCCGACAAGATCGACCGGGTGACCTCCACCGGCGCCGCCGTGTGCACCGCCGGCGACTCCTCCTGCCTCATGCACATCGGAGGCGGACTCTCCCGCCTCCGTTCCGGGACGCGCACCCTCCACCTCGCCCAGATCCTCGCCGCCACCCGCACCGAGCCCTACTCCCTGACGGAGGCCGCACGTTGAGCAGCACCTTCCTCGGCCTGCCCGGCGTCCCGCCCCGCTCCCCGTATGGTGAGGGGCATCTGCGCGGCGAGGAGAAGTTCCCCGCGGCGGCTCGCACCGGACTGGGCAACGGCCAACAGCGAGAGACCCTTCGCAACGCCACCCACACCATCCGCGCCAAGCGCCTCGCCGTCACCGCCGAGCTGCCCGACTGGGAGGAACTGCGGACGGCCGGGGCGGCGATCAAGACCGACACCATGAACCGGCTGCCCGAGCTGCTCGAACAGCTGGAGGCGAAGGTCACCGAGGCCGGCGGCACCGTCCACTGGGCGCGCGACGCCGCCGAGGCCAACGCGATCGTCACCCGGCTCGTCGCCGCCACCGGCAGCCGCGAGGTCATCAAGGTCAAGTCCATGGCCACCCAGGAGATCGGCCTCAACGAACACCTGGAGATCCAGGGCATCGCCGCCTTGGAGACCGACCTCGCCGAGCTCATCGTCCAGCTCGCGCACGACCGGCCCTCGCACATCCTCGTCCCGGCCATCCACCGCAACCGGGAGGAGATCCGCCGGATCTTCCTCGACGAGATCCCCGGCGTCGACCCGGACCTCACGTCCGTCCCCGCCGAACTCGCCGCCGCCGCCCGCGCGTACCTCCGCGAGAAGTTCATGACCGTCCCGGTCGCCGTCTCCGGCGCCAACTTCGGCATCGCCGAGACCGGGACCCTCTCCGTGGTCGAGTCCGAGGGCAACGGCCGGATGTGCCTGACCCTTCCCCACACCCTGATCACCGTCATGGGCATCGAGAAGGTCCTGCCGCTCCATTCCGACCTGGAGGTCTTCCTTCAACTGCTGCCGCGCTCGTCCACCGGCGAGCGTATGAACCCGTACACCTCGCTGTGGACGGGCGTCACGCCCGGCGACGGGCCGCAGGAGTTCCACCTCGTCCTGCTCGACAACGGGCGCACGGCCGCCCTCGCCGACGCCGTCGGCCGCCAGGCCCTCCACTGCATCCGCTGCTCGGCCTGCCTGAACGTCTGCCCCGTGTACGAACGGGTCGGCGGCCACGCCTACGGATCCACCTACCCCGGACCGATCGGCGCCGTCCTCACCCCGCAGCTCGCCGGCATGCACGAAGCCACGGGCGACCCCAACTCCACGCTGCCCTACGCCTCCACGCTCTGCGGCGCCTGCTACGACGCCTGCCCCGTGAAGATCGACATTCCCTCGCTCCTCGTCGAACTGCGCCACCAGAACACCGAGCAGAGCGGACGGACCGCCGAACGGCTCGCCATGAAGGCCGCCGCCGCCGTCATGAGCCGCCCGGCGCTGTACACCGGCGCCCAGAAGCTCTCCCGGATCGGCCGCGTCGCGGCCGGCCGCGACGGCCGGATCTCCCACCTGCCCCCGCCCTTCGACGGCTGGAGCGACAGCCGCGACACGCCCGCTCCGCCCCGGCACACCTTCCGCGAGTGGTACGCCTCCGACGAGGGCCGCCTCGCCCTCGCCGAAGCCGCCCGCGCCGGGGCGGCATCCGGCGACACCCCCGACACCCAGGGCACCCCCGACACCCCCACCACCCCCAAGGAGGAGCGATGACCGCTCGCGAGACGGTTCTGGCCCGCGTACGGGACGCGCTGGCCCTCGCCCCGCAGCCCGCCGCCGCACCCGTGCCGCGCGCCTACCGCACGGGCCGGATCCTGCCCGACGGCGAGCGCCTGGAGCTGTTCACCGACCGGCTCCTCGACTACAAGGCCCAGGTCCACACCTGCACTGCGGCCACCACGGCCGTCACCCTCGCCGACATCCTCACCGGACTCGGCGCCCGGCGGGTCGGCGTGCCCGCCGGCCTCGACCGCGACTGGCTCGCCGACTGGGACGGCACCGTGGAGGCGGACGCCACCGAGGTGCCCGCGCCGAGCCTGGAGGCGCTCGACGCGGTCGTGACCGCCTCGGCGGTGAGCTGCGCCGAGACCGGGACGATCTTCCTCGACGGCTCGCCGGACCAGGGGCGGCGTGCGCTCTCCCTCGTCCCCGACGTCCATGTGTGCGTCGTCGACCTGTCCACGGTCGAGGCCGGAGTCCCGGAGACCCTCGCCCGGCTGGTGCCCGGCCGGCCCACAACGCTGATCAGCGGCCCCTCCGCCACCTCCGACATCGAACTGGAGCGGGTGGAGGGCGTCCACGGCCCCCGCACCCTCGTCGTGATCGTCCGCAAGGACGTCTGAGGCGCCCCGTCCTCGATAGACTTCCCGTACCCCCCACGTCGTCGAGTTCGGAGGAGAGATCCGGATGCCGGTACGCGAGCCCTCCGAGGACGTGGCGGGAGCGGACGGGGAGGGGACGGACGGGGCTGCCGCGCCCCCGGCCCGGCAGGCGCTGTCCGACAGCGTCTACGAGGACATCAAGGCCATGGTCATGGACCATGCGATCGCCCCGGGCGCCCGCGTCGGCATCGAGGCCCTGGCCCGTACGCTCGACGTGTCGCCCACCCCCGTACGGGAGGCGCTGGCCCGGCTCGAATCCGACGGCCTCGTCGTCAAACGGTCCCTCTCGGGCTACCGGGCCACCGAACTCCTCACCCGGCAGGGCGTGGAGGAGCTGTTCGAGATGCGGCTGCTCCTGGA
The DNA here is from genome assembly GCF_056435185.1 of Streptomyces sp. NPDC044003. Taxonomy (NCBI): domain Bacteria; kingdom Bacillati; phylum Actinomycetota; class Actinomycetes; order Kitasatosporales; family Streptomycetaceae; genus Streptomyces; species Streptomyces sp. NPDC044003. The sequence goes on from NZ_JBWKFA010000011.1 coordinate 10,093, forward strand.
GCCCCGCGCGGCCGAGCTGGCCGCGCTGCACGCCGACGACGCCCAGCTCGACGCCATCGAGAGCATCCTGGATGCCATGGAGTCCCACCCGGGACCCGAAGGGCCGTACGCCTCCTACCGCGACTTCGCGGCCCTCGACCAGCGCTTCCACGACGCCATCGCCCAGGCAGCCCACCGGCCGCTGCTCGCCGACGCGGTGGAACGGCTCCACTCGCACCTCCACATCTTCCGGCTGAGTAGCCATCAGGGCGAGGACGATCCCACGGTGGCGGAGCACGAGAAGGTGGTGCGCGCGATCCTGCGCCGCAAGGCCGAGCGCGCGGCCGAAGCGATGGCGGACCACCTCACCCGCAGCATGGAGCGGCAGCTCGGCCGGTTCTCCGAGGAGTGACCGGCCGGGCCGCCGCCCGGGTACCGCCCGTGCCCGGCGCTCAGTCGGCGCCGGGGCTCGGGATGCGGTAGACGCGCCGAGCCGTACCGGCCCATACCGCCGCACGCTCGACCGCACTCAGCGACGAGAGCAGCTCGCCGGTGGCCGCCACGACGTCCCCGTACCCCGCCGCGAGCGTGCACACCGGCCAGTCGGAGCCGAACATGAGCCGCTCGGGGCCGAAGGCGTCGAGGACGGTGTCCGCGTAGGGGCGGAGGCCGTCCACCGTCCACGACCGCCAGTCCGCCTCGGTCACCATGCCGGAGAGCTTGCACACCGTGTTCGGCAGGGCCGCCAGCTCCCGGACCAGCCGGGTCCAGGGCTCGCGGTCCCCGGACGCGATGGGCGGCTTGCCGAGGTGGTCGAGGACGAAGGTGAGGCCGGGCAGCGCGGCGGCGGCTCGGGCCGCCGCCGTCAACTGGTGTGGCAGGACGACGAGGTCGTAGACGAGCCCGGCCTCCTCGACCGCGCGCAGCCCGCGCAGCACGTCGGGTCTGGTCAGCCAGTCGGGGTCCGGTTCGCCCTGTACCTGGTGCCGGACGCCGCGCAGGAACCCGCCACCGGGCAGCGAGGCGAGCCGGGCCAGTTCCTCGGCGACACCCGGCGAGGTCAGGTCGGTCCAGCCGACCACGGCGGCGATCAGCTCGCTGCCCGCCGCCACGGTGAGGAACTCGGGCGTCTCCTCCGCGACGGTGACCGTCTGCACGAGCACCGTCGCCGAAACCCCGGCCTCGCGCGCCCGCGTCTCCAGCTCGGGAGGCGCGAACGTACGGCGCAGGGGCGCTAGTTCGGGGCCGGTGATCCACTCCTGGTCGCGCACGGAGAGGTCCCACAGATGGTGGTGCGCGTCGATGATGCTCAAGGGAGCCTGCTTTCGGATGCGGTCACGTCGCCGGGCACGGGCACCCCTGCCGACAGCAGATTCCGCGCCCGCAGAGCCTCCCACACCGAGCCCGGTACGGGCCTGTCGACCAGCCCGGCCGCGTCGCGGACCTGTGCGGCCGACCGGGCCCCCAGGAGGACCGAGGCGACCGCCGGATGCCCGAAAGGGAAGTGCAGCGCGGCGGCACGCAGCGGCACGCCGTGCTCCTCCGTGACCTCCCGCATCCGCAGGGCGCGGTCCAGCATGTCCGCCGGGGCGGCCGCGTAGTCGTACATCGCGCCCGGTACGGGGTCGGCGAGCAGACCGGAGTTGAACACGCCGCCGACGATCACGCTCTTGCCGGCCGCCTCCGCAGCGGGCAACAGGGCCTCCAGCGCGCCCTGTTCCAGCAGTGTGTAGCGCCCCGCGCAGAGGACGGCGTCCACGTCCGTGTCGGTCAGGAACCGGGTGAGCATGCGGCTCTGGTTCATTCCGGCGCCGATCGCCCGGACCATGCCCTGCGCGCGCAGCTCCTCAAGGGCCGGATACGCCTCCCGGAACGCCTGCTCCTCGTGGTCGTCGGGGTCGTGCAGTAGCACCAGGTCGACGTGGTCGACGCCGAGCCGGGTGAGACTGTCCTCCAGCGAGCGCCGCACCCCGTCCGCGCTGAAGTCCCAGCGACGGCGGTGGGTGGCGGGCACGGCGAAGCCGTTCGCGAGATCGTCGCCGCCCACGGAGGGCTCGTACGGTTCGAGGACCCGGCCCACCTTGGTGCAGAGGGTGTACGACTCCCGGGGCCGGCCCCGCAGCGCGGCGCCGAGCCGGCGCTCGGACAGGCCCAGACCGTAGTGCGGCGCGGTGTCGAAGGAGCGGATGCCCACGTCCCAGGCAGCCGCGACGGCGGCTGCCGCCGCCTCCTCGCCGTCGTCCTGGAAGAGCCCGCCGATGGCGGCGGCACCGAAGCCGAGCGAGGTGACGGGTACCCCGCTGCGTCCGAGGGTACGGCGGGGCAGTGCCGGTCGGGCGTTTGCCTCCCGCAGCGGGTTCACCTCCGGCCCGCCGCCCTCCCGCTGCCTGCTCACCGCTCCTCCGGCCGCAGCCGCAGTCCCTGCATGCCGCCGTCCACGGCGAGCGCGGTGCCGGTGACGGACGCCGCGGCGGGCGAGGCGAGGTAGACGATGGCGGCGGCGACCTCGTCGGCGGTCACCAGCCGACCCATCGGCTGCCGGGCGTCGAGCGCTGCCCGCTCGGCTGCCGGGTCGCCGGCCTGGTCGAGGAGTCGGCCGACCCATGGGGTGTCGGCGGTGCCGGGGTTGACGCAGTTGACGCGGATGCCCTCGCGGACGTGGTCCGCAGCCATGGCCAGGGTCAGGGAGAGGACCGCCCCCTTGCTGGCGCTGTACAGCGCGCGCTGCGGAAGCCCTGCCGTGGCCGCGATCGAGCAGGTGTTGACGACGGCGGCGTGCGCGGAGGCCCGCAGGTGGGGGAGGGCCGCGCGGGTGGTGCGGACGATGCCGAGGACGTTGACGTCCAGGACGCGGTGCCACTGGTCGTCGTCGTTGTCCTCGACGGTGCCGATCGCGCCGATGCCCGCGTTGTTGACCAGGATGTCGAGGCCGCCGAGCTCGGCGGCGGCCGCCGCGACGGCGGAGCGTACGGAGGCGTCGTCGGAGACGTCGGCCGTGTGGCCGCGCAGCGGCTTGTCGACGGCCGACCCGGCGAGGTCGAGCACGGCGACGTCCGCACCGCGCTCGGTGAGCAGTCGCGCGGTCGCGAGGCCGATGCCGGAGGCGCCGCCGGTCACCAGGGCCCGCAGGCCGGAGAGTTCGCTCGTGGTCACGTCGTCAGCTCCTGTTCGGCGAGGTCGGCGGCCCAGAAGGTGCCGTCGGGGTAGCGGTAGGCGGCGATCGAGGCGGGGCGCATCTCCGCGGAGAAGCCGGGCGTGGTGGGCGCCGTGTAGCGCCCGTCGGCGATCGTCACCGGGTCCTCGAAGTGCTCGTGGAGATGATCGACGTACTCGATCACCCGGTCCTCGGTGGTCCCGGACAGCGCCACGAAGTCGAACATCGACAGGTGACGGACCAGTTCGCACAGGCCGACACCGCCGGCGTGCGGGCAGACCGGCACACCGAACCTCGCGGCGAGCAGCAGGATCGCCAGGTTCTCGTTGACACCGCCCACCCGGGCCGCGTCGATCTGCACGATGTCGACCGCGCCTGCCTGGAGCAGCTGCTTGAACACGATCCGGTTCTGCACGTGCTCACCGGTGGCGACCTTGACGGGCGCCACGCCCTGACGCACCCTCGCGTGCCCGAGGATGTCGTCCGGGCTGGTCGGCTCCTCGATCCAGTACGGGTCGGCGTCGGCGAGGGAGTTGGTCCACTCGACGGCCTCGGCCACGTTCCAACGCTGGTTGGCGTCGACGGCGATCCGGATGTCCGGGCCGACGGCCGCGCGGGCGGCCCGCAGCCGCCGGACGTCGTCCGCCAGATCGGCGCCGACCTTCAGCTTGATCTGGGTGAAGCCGTCGGCGACCGCCTGCCGGGCGAGCCGGGTGAGCTTCTCGTCGGAGTATCCGAGCCAGCCGGGCGAGGTGGTGTACGCCGGGTATCCCCGCTCACGCAGCCGCGCCTCGCGCTCCTTCGCACCTTCCTTGCCCGAGCGCAGCAGCTCTACCGCCTGCGTACGGTCGAGGGCGTCCTCGATGTAGCGGTAGTCGACCTGGTCGGCGAGCCACTCCGGGTCGGCGTCGGCGAGCAGCTGCCAGACGGGCTTCCCCGCGCGCTTGGCGGCCAGGTCCCACACGGCGTTGACCACGGCACCGATCGCCATGTGCATCACGCCCTTCTCCGGGCCCAGCCAGCGCAGCTGGCTGTCGCCGTTGAGGGCCCGGCTGACGGAGCCTGGGTCGGCGCACACCGCGTCGACCGGCAGGCCCACCACGTGCTCGCGCAGCGCGGCGATCGCCGCGGCCTGCACTTCGTTGCCGCGCCCGATGGTGAAGGTGAAGCCGTGGCCTTCGAGATCGTCGCCCGCGTCGGTGCGCAGGATCACGTAGGCGGCGGAGTAGTCGGGGTCGGGGTTCATCGCGTCGGAGCCGTCGAGCTCGCGCGAGGTGGGGAAGCGGATGTCGATCACGTCGAGTCCGGTGAGGACGGCCGCAAGGTGCTGGGTCATGTCGTCCTCACGCGTTCTCGAACGTCTGGCGCTGGGATCCGAGTCCGTCGATCTCCAGCTCCACCGCGTCACCGGCGCGGAGATACGGGGTGCCCGGCAGGCCCAGGGCCACGCCGGCCGGGGTGCCGGTGTTGATGACGTCGCCGGGCTCCAGAACCATGTACTGGCTCAGGTACCAGACGAGGTACGGCACAGGGAAGACCATGTCCTTGGAAGTGCCGTTCTGCCGGCGCACGCCGTTGACGGCGAGCCGCAGGCCCAGGCCCTGCGGGTCGGGGATCTCGTCGGCCGTCACCAGCCACGGGCCGAGCGGGTTGAAGGTCTCGCAGGACTTGCCGAGGTCCCATTGAGGGGACAGCTCCAGCTGGAAGGCCCGCTCGGAGACGTCGTTGCTGATCGCGTATCCGGCGACGTACTCGGCCGCGTCGTCGGGACCGGCGAGGTAGCGGGCCCGGCGTCCGATGACGACGGCGAGCTCCACCTCCCAGTCGGTCTTCTCCGAGCCGCGCGGGACGAGCACGGTGTCGTACGGTCCGACGACCGTGCCGGGGTCCTTCATGAACACCACCGGCCGCTCGGGCACCTGGGCTCCGGTCTCCGCCGCGTGGTCGCGGTAGTTGAGGCCGATGCACACCACCTTGCCGGGGCGGGCGACGGGCGCGCCGACACGCAGTCCCGCGGCGTCCGGCTCGGGCAGCTCGGGCAGAGAGCCGTCCCGCAGGGCGGCGCGGACACGGTCGACGCCGCCGGAGGCGAGGAAAGCGCCGTCGATGTCGGCGGTGAGGCCGGTCAGATCGAGGGTGCGGCCGTCATCGGCGAGAACGGCCGGCCGCTCGTGGCCGGGGGCGCCGAGGCGCAGCAGTTTCACGTGCTTCTCCTTGGGGCGCGGTGCTCGGGCACCGCGGAGGTGGTGGGTGGTTTCCGCGCGGGGCGGCGGGTGGGGCGGTGGGCTACTCCATGAGGAAGACCTGCTCCATGGAGGCCCACCACTCGCCGGGCGCGGCCTCGACGACCGGCTTCTGGCAGGGGGAGGTCAGCTGCCACCACGCCTCGGTGGCCGGGTCGGCCGCCATCGCGGCCAGGTCGGCCGACAGGTCGTCGCCGTGATACTCGAAGTAGCCGAACAGCCGGTCGCCGAGCAGGTGGATGGAATAGTTGGCGATGTGGGAGCAGCGCAGCCGGTCGAGGACCGGCTCGGGCACCTCGCGGTGCAGCAGGCGGTACGTCTCCAGCCGCTCGGGGCGGACGTGGATGACCTGGGCGACGCGCCTCATGCGAGGTTTCCCTGTGAGGGGACCGCGGGACCGGCCGGCACGGGGCGGTCGTGGATGAGCCGGATGATCCGTTCGCTCATCCGGTCATAGTCGTGGTCGTTGTCGACCTCGCCGCGGACGCGGTGGTCGGCCATGACCAGGACCCGGTCGGCCAGCGTGATCATCTCGGCCAGGTCGCTGCTGATCAGCAGGATCGGCAGCCCGTCCCCCGCCAGTTCCCAGAGCAGTTCGTGGAAGGCGTGCTTGGTGCGCACGTCCACACCGACGGTCGGTTCGTCGACGACCAGGAGCCGCGTCTCGGCGGCGAGCCACTTCGCCAGGCTGACCTTCTGCTGGTTGCCGCCCGACAGTTCACCCGCGTTCTGGTCGAGACCGGCGATGCGGATGCCCAGGCGGGCCACGAGGTCCTCGGAAAGTGCCCGCTCCTCGCGGGAGGAGACCCACCCGATGGCCCTGGCGAGTCGCTTCCACACCGTGACGGTGATGTTCCGGACGATGGGCTGTTCGAGGAAGACGCCCTCCTCCTTGCGGTTCTCGGTCAGATAGCCGATGCCGTACCGGTGCAGCGCCTCCCTCGGAGAGCGGATCGTCGCGAGCTTGCCGCCGACGCGGATCTCGCCCCCGGTGACCCGGTCAAGGCCGAGCACGGCCTTGACCAGCTCGCTGCGGCCGGCGCCGACGAGCCCGTACAGGCCGACGATCTCCCCGGGGCGGACGTCGAGCGAGACGTCCTCATGGCCCGCGGCCGTCGAAAGACCGAGCAGCGAGAGCGCCGGTGTGGCGGAGCGGTCCACGGGGCGCGAGGGCATCGCGGTCACCGCGTGCGCCCGGCCGACCATGAGGGTGACCACGTCGTCCTGGGTGTGCTCGGCGAGCGGGGCCGATTCCAACACCGTCCGGCCGTCCCGCAGCACGGTGACGGTGTCGCAGAGCGCGAAGACCTCGTCCAGCTTGTGGCTGACGAAGACGACGCAGGTGCCGCGTGCGGTGAGCCGCCTGACCACGTCGAAGAGCCGCTCGGCCTCCTGCGGGGACAGGGAGGCGGTGGGCTCGTCGAGCAGCAGCACCCGGCTCTCGGTGTAGAGCGCCTTGGCGATCTCCACCAACTGCTGCTGGGCGACCGAGAGTTCACGTACGGGCAGCTCTGGGTCGATGTCCAGGCCCAGCTCGGCCAGGCAGCGGCGGGCCGGAGCGGCCATCGCCTCGCGGTCGACCAGCCCCCTCCGTGACGGCGGGTCCTGCAGGGTGATGTTCTCCGCCACGGAGAACCCGGGGATGAGGTTGCGTTCCTGGTGGACGACGCCGATCCCGGCGCGGGTGGCGTCCAGCGGGGAGCGCAGGTCGAGGCGCTCGCCCTGCCGGGTGAGCCGTCCGCCGTCCGGTGCGTGCACGCCGGTGATCACCTTGATCAGCGTGGACTTGCCCGCGCCGTTCTCGCCGAGCAGAGCGTGTACGGAGCCGGCGGTGAGCCGCAGGCCCACTCCGTCGAGGGCGCGGACGCCGGGGAAGACCTTGACGATGTCCTCGCAGGCCAGCAGGACTTCGCTCATCGGGCACCTCCCGGAGTGACGGCGGAGCCGGTGACGGGGACGGACTCTCCTGGCGGTGCCGGCGGTGCCGGCGGTGTCCGTCCGGGTGCGCGACCCTTCTTGTCGAGCCGGGTCTGGTGGATACGGCCGCCGACGACGGTGCCGAGGACGACGAGACCGATGAGGAAGTTGACCCAGCTGGGGTCGAGGGAGAACTGGGCCCGCGCCGTGTCGATGAGTCGCATCACGAAGGCGGCGAGCACGGTGCCGAGGACCGCGACGGACCCGCCGGTCAGCGCGACGCCGCCGATGATGGGAGCGGCGAAGCTGGGCAGCAGCCAGTCGCCGCCGACACTGCGGTTGACGCCGGGCAGGGAGGCGGTCGCGGTCACCGCGGCGATGCCGACGAGCAGACCCGACAGGGTGTGTGCCACCACGATCTGACGGTTCGTCGAGATGCCGGACAGCCGGGCGGCGAGCGGGTTGCCGCCCGCCGCGAGCAGCCGCCGGCCGGCCACCGTGCGGTACAGGAATGCGGCGAGCAGCCCCGCCGCCGTCAGCGCGGTGAGGAAGACCAGCGGTACGTTCAGCGGCGCGGCCCGGCCCAGGTCGCGCAGCGTGGCCGAGTAGCCGTCGACGGTACGGGTCCCGGCGAGCCGGTACTGCGCCCCCAGCAGGATCGTCATCGTGCCGAGCGTGACGATGAAGCCGTTGATCTGCGTGGCGACGATGCACAGGCCCGTCACCAGGCCGACCAGCGTCGCCGTCGCCAGTCCCACTGGCACGGCGAGGTAGGCGGGCACCCCGCTGTCGGCCATCAGCACGCCCATCAGACAGGCGGTGAAGCCGCCGAGCGCGCCGACGGCCAGATTGAGCTGGCCGACGCAGAGGGCGACCATCTGGGCGAGGCCGATGAGGATCGGGGTGGCGAGGTACTGCAGGAAGGTCCGTACGGAAGGCCCCTCGAAGAAGGAGCCGGACGAGGCGATCCCCAGAGCCAGGTAGCCCAGCAGGACCACGCCGAACAGGGACGCCGTCGTGGAGCGGGTCAGGCGGCGCAGGGCGGGCAGGGCGCCGGCCCCCCGGTCGCGGAGCATGGTCATGTCGAGCGCACCACCTTGCGGTAGGACAGCACGGTGCGCACCCGGTCCGCGGACAGGGCGAGGAGCAGGACGCAGCCGAGGTAGATGTTGAGGCTTTCGAGGCCGATGCCGAGCAGGTCGAGGCCCTTGCGGATCACGCCGACCAGCGTGGTGCCGAGCAGGGCGCCGACGACCGAGACGACACCGCCGGTGAGCAGCGTCCCGCCGAGGACCGCGCCGAGGAACGACGGCAGCATGAAGTCCTCGCCGATGGAGGCGCGGAAGGTGCCCGTGCCCACGGCGGCCATGAATCCGGCAAGGGCGGCGAGCAGCCCGGACAGAGCATGGGCCAGGACGATCCGGCGCCCGGTCGGGATGCCGGAGAGCTCGGCGGCGGTCGGGTTCGCGCCGGTGAGCAGAAGCTCGCGGCCCATCCGGGTGCGGGCGTACAGGAAACCCAGGCCGAGCAGGGCGAGCAGGGTGAACTGCGCGACCTGGGGGACGGCGGGCGAGCCGCAGACCGGTCCGAGGCAGATGTCGCCGAGCGAGGCCGAGCGCAGGTCGTCGAGTCCGGCGGGCCGGGTGGTGAAGGCGGCGTTCTCGGTGAAGGCCGAGTACAGCAGCGAGACCAGACCGAGCAGGGCGAAGTCCATCGCCAGGGTCACGACGAAGGAGTTGACCCCGGTACGGGCGATGATCCAGCCGCTCAGGGCGCCGACGGCGCAGCCGGCCAGCAGGCAGAGCAGCAGCCCGAGCGGGAGCGGCAGACCGAGCCGGTCGTAGCCGAATCCTGCGAAGAAGGCACCGAAGGCGGCCATCCGGCCGACGGCGAGGTTCATGTGCCCGATGGAGAGCACCACCATCTGGGCGAGCGCCACCACCGTCAGCGTCGCGATGTCCCGCAGCAGGGGGAAGAGGACCAGACGCTCGTCGAAGAACGCCGGGCGCAGCGTGCCGAAGACGGCGGCGAGCAGCACGATGAGCACGAGCAGGCCCGCCCGCTGGTCGAGCCGGAACGGCAGCCGCCGTGCGGGCCGGGCCGCGGACTCGTCGGGGGGTTCGGTCGCCGTGTCGGGCGTGGTGACGGCGGTCTTCATCCCACCCTCCGGTCGTCGATCGCGTCCAGGTCCCAGTCGATGCCGATGCCCGGCTCGTCCGGGGCGACGGCCCTGCCGTCGCGCAGGGTGAGTCCGGTGCGGGTGACGGCCCGCAACTGCGGGATGTGCTCCACGTACGCGCCGTTGGGCACCGCCGCGACCAGGCTGATGTGCAGCTCCATCAGGAAGTGCGGGCACACCATGACGTTGAAGGTCTCCGCGAGATGGGCGACCTTGAGCCACGGGGTGATCCCGCCGACGCGGGCGACGTCGACCTGGACGACGGAGGCGGCACCCTGCTCCAGGTAGGTGCGGAACTGCATCGGCGCGTACATCGACTCGCCGACCGCGACCGGGATGCGGGTGGCGCGGGCGAGCGTGGCGTGGCCGCTGACGTCGTCGGCGGGCAGCGGCTCCTCGAACCAGTACGGGTCGTACGGTTCGAGCGCCGCGGCCAGCCGTACGGCGGAGGACAGTGTCTGGGACTGGTTGGCGTCGGTCATGATGTGCAGGTACGGGCCGACGGCCTCGCGTACGGCGCGCATCCGCTCGGCGTCCTCGGCGGGGTTCGGCTTGCCCACCTTGATCTTGACGCCGGCCCATCCCGCCTTCTTGGCGGTGAGGGCCGAGGCGACGAGCTCGTCGGTGCCGAGGTGGAGCCAGCCGCCCTCGGTGTCGTACACGGGCACGTCCTGGCGATGGCCGCCGGCGAGCCGCCAGAGCGGCTCCCCGGCCCGCTTGCAGCGCAGGTCCCAGAGGGCCGTGTCCACTGCGGCGAGGGCGAGGGAGGTGATGGCCCCGGTGGTGGTCGCGCGGGTGACGGAGAAGAGCTCACGCCACAGGGCCTCGACGTTCCGGGCGTCCTTCCCGTCGAGGAGCGGCAGGAGGTGGTCGCGCAGCAGGGCCAGGACGGAGCTGCCGCCGGTACCGATGGTGTAGGCGTAGCCGATGCCCTCGATGCCGTCGGTGGTGGTCAGGCGGACGAGGACCGTCTCCTGTTTGACGAAGGACTGCACGGCGTCCGTGCGGTCGGTCTCGACGGCGATGTCGGCGAGCAGGGCTGTCGCCCGGGTGATGATCGTCATGTCGTGTGCCGGTTCCGTGTGGGGTTCCCAGGGGCGATGGCGGGCGGCGGCGGTCAGCCGCAGCGGAGGAACTCGTCGGCGAACTGCTTCTTCAGCTCGGCGGTCTTGGCCTTGCGGTCCGCGTCGTAGGTGTCGACGCTCTGCTTCGTGACGACGAAGGAGCCGGAGTCGACGATCTTGCCGGGCTCCTTCATCGCGCACTGCTTGGCCTGGAGCAGGGCGAGGGCCCAGGTGCCGATCTCCGCCTGGCCGACCGGGTTCTGCACGACCGTGGCGCTGACGGAGCCGTCCTTGATCGCGGAGAGGATCTTGGCGTCGTCGTCGACGGCCACGACCTTGGCCTTGGAACCGGTCTGCGCCACGGCCTCGGCGGCGGCGACGGCCGGGTTGTACGCGGTGGTGACGATGCCCTGGATCTGGCCGCCCTTGGCGGCGAGCAGGTCGGAGACCGCCTTCTGCGCGGTCTGGAGGTCCTTGTCGATGTCGGTGACGGTCTGGAGCAGGGTGACCTTGCCGCCGGTCTCCTTCACCGCCTTCTCGACGCCCTTCATGCGCAGTTGGGTGTTGGCGTCGACGTTGTTGCCGGTGAGGTGGACGAGGGTGCCCTTGCCGCCCATGGCCTCGATGGCGGCCTGCGCGGCCTTGTACGCGGCGAGTTCGACGTCGGTGGAGAGGCAGAAGTCGGCCTCGTTGGTGCCGCCGGCCGGGCAGGAGGCGAGCGAGGCGACGGCGAAGCCCTGCTTCTTGAGGTCGGCGAACGTGGTGTTGATGTCGGTCGGGGAGACGCCGAACACCCCGAAGGCGTTGTATCCGCGGGCGGCGAGCGTGGAGAGCAGGTTGTTCTGCTTCTGCTGATCCCACTCCGCGGTCTCGTCGAAGGTGACGTCGCCCAGCTTCAGGCTGCTCTTCGCGCCCTCGCCGGCCTGCTTCCAGGGCTGGAAGTAGGGGTGGGCGCCGCCCGGGACAAGGGCGACCTTGACCGACGAACCGTCGGCGAGCTCGGCCTTGCCTCCGCTCGACGCGGCCTGGGTGGTGCGGCCGGGGCCGGGCTCGTCCGAGCTCTTGACGGTGCAGGCCGCGGAGGCGGTCCCGAGAAGTGCGAGGGCGACAGCGGCGGACGCGGCGGATCTACGACGAAGCATGACTGGAGCTCCACTCGAATCAAATAGGATTTTGCTTCGGGTGATGCTGTGGGATGGGTGGATCCCTCGTCAATACCCATGCAAGCCCGTCTCGATGGATAGATCCGATAGGATTCTTGGAAGGTAGGGTGCCGTCGTGCCACCAAGGAGGAACGCCATGGGTGGGATTCCGTCGCAGAGTCCGACGCCTCGCACCGGAGCGTCCCCTCGGCGAGAGGTGCTGACCGACAGCGTCTACGAAGCGGTCAAGGCCATGGTCATGGATCATGTCATCCAGCCCGGGGCCCGCGTCGGCATCGAGGCGCTCTCGCGCTCACTGAGTGTTTCGCCCACCCCGGTCCGCGAGGCGCTGGCCCGGCTGGAGGCCGACGGGCTCGTCGTGAAGCGCTCGCTCGCCGGCTATCGGGCGACCGAACTGCTCACGGCCCAGGGGGTGCAGGAGCTCTTCGAGATGCGGTTGCTCCTCGAACCCAGGGCGGCGGCCCTGGCCGCCGAACGTGTCGGCGACACCGACCTCGACCGGATCGAGTCCCTGGTGGACGAGATGCAAGGGCTGCCCGACAAGGGCGACAGCTACACCGACTACGCCCGGTTCGTCGTACTGGACCAGCGGTTCCACGACGCCGTCGCCGCCGCGTCGGGCCGGACCATGCTCGCCGCCGCCGTCGAGCGGCTCCACACCCACCTGCACCTGTTCCGGCTGAGCGCCGTCACCGGCGGCAGCCCGGCCACGGCCCGCGAGCACGGCCGCATCCTGCGAGCCGTGCTCCGCCGCGACCCCGCCCGCGCGTCGGAGGCCATGCGCGAACACCTGGAACTCAGCCTGAGCCGCCAACTCCACCGCTACGGCACGGATGGCTGAACCGCCCGCAGACCGTGTCGTGCCGTTTCATGCGGCCGATTCTCCCCGGCCCTGCGGCGGTAGGCGAGGTTGGGGGAGATCGAATCCGGCGCGCGGGGCGGCTCCTTGCCGTGCAGGTTGTAGCGCGCCAACTGCCGGGGGCTGCCGAGGTGGTGACCTCCTCGGGAGGTCGAAGTCACGGACGTCGGGCGCCGGCAGTCCCGCGACGAGCCGCGCCGGGTCACCGAGGACGCGAGCTGCGGACCTGGTGCGTAGCCTCAGCAAGGAATCCGGCGACCTCGCGCTCCCGGGGCGAGAGCTCGTTGCCGTAGCCCCGGCTGCTGGGGTGTCCGCGGTGTCGAGGCCGTGGTTGCGCAGGGCGTGCCGGCAACGGGCTGCGTCGGCGGTGGCGTCGAGGCGGTCGTAGGTGTCGAGGGCCGTGGTGAACTGTGCCCCGGCGCCTCGCGGATCCACGGAGGCAAGCACGGCGCCGAGCCGCTCGGCGGCGCGGGCGGTCGCGGCTCCCTCCGTTGTGGACGTTGGAGTAGGCGGGGGTACTCGCGCGGCCGCATGTGGTGCAGCGGCAGTGCCAGGGGGTCTGACTCGTGCGGTAGGGCTCCAAGGGTTCGAACCCGGCCGCGCGCGTCACTCCCTCGGCCTTGGGGGCGAGCGCCGCGGCACGCTTGGCCTGCGCTGCTCTCGTGCGGCAGATACGGCAGCCCTGGCCGCCGTTGCGTACGGCGTTGAAGGTGGGTCGGCCCTCGTGCCCGCATGTGGTGCACGGGGAGGGCCGGGTGGCGTTCGTGCGGCCCGGGTGGGGCACGAGCGGCTCGTACCCGCGGGCGCGCATCTCCTCGGCGGCGGCATCGGCGTCGAAGAGGAAGGCGGCGCGGGGCCGGGCGCCGGCCCGGGGAGCGTAGGCGCTGGGTGCGCGGCGAGTCTCCTCCTCGACCACGGCCCACACCTCGTCCTCGGTGACGCGGTCCGTGGAGCAGGTCTCGCTCCATCCGTTCGACATGACGTCCTTGGTGAGGAACGGACACAGCTTGCCTCCGCGCAGACGGTCCAGTACGGCCTGCTCGACGTCGTACGCGGCAGCGCCGGTCGTGAAGTCGCCGGCCCGGTACAGCTCCCACCTCTGGCGCTCATGCTGCAAGAGGCGGGAGGTGTAGCCGGTGCAGGCGCCGATGCCGACCATGACCGCGTTCCACTCCCGGTGGGTGATGACGTAGAGCTCGCCGGCCCGGCCAGGTCGATCCCGTGGGTGGCGCACATCCGGCATCCCTTTCCGGTACGGACACCGGCCGGCCGAAGATGCACTTCGTGGCCCGCAGGGCAGAGGCACAGCCACCGCTTGTCACTCCCGGGGTACGGCTCCAGCGGCTCGAAGCCGTGCGCCCGCATCAGGGCGGTGGCCTCGGCCGGGTCGGTACGGCGGGCAGCGGCACGCTGCTTGTACACCTCCGCCCGGCAGACCGGACACGGGTCGTGGCCGCTGCGGACGCTCGACGCCTTCACCTGGACCACCTCGCCGCACACCGCATGACGGCAGCTCCATGGCGCCGCGGCGGACAGAAACGGCTCCAGCGGCTCCAGACCGACCGACCGCAGATCCGCCTCGGCCCGCTCAGCCCGCCGGCGCGCTCCTGGAAGATCGCCCGGCGGCTCTCCTTCGCGCATTCCGTGCACCCGACCTTGCCGACGCTGAGGTACGCCGGTCTCGGGGAGACGACGCTTCCACACGCAAGGTGCCGGGACCGCCAGGGCTTCCCGGTCCCGGGACAGGGGCTCCAGCGGCTCACATCCGCCGCCGCATCGTGGCGGTGTGCTTGGCCTCGGCTGCTTGACTGCGCAGGCGCCCTGCATCCTCGCGGTCGGAAACAGGGCTGCGGAAGAACGAGCGAACCATGCGGCGATTCTTGCGCTTCAGCGCAGCCAACGGTCCCTGTCTTGTGATGTTCTTCGAGAGTCGACTTGCGCCGGCGCCAGCTGTCGTCCGGGGCGCCTCATCGCAAGCGCCGATGGGCTGCCGCGACTTGAACCATGGTGTTGAACTGGACCAAGAGCCTGTTGCAGGAAGGCTGATTTCGGACGCGCTTCCGTTCCGCGTTTTGTCATCTCAAGGGCCAATGGGGGGCCGTCACTTGTCGTCGGCGGCGCTTGCGGTGGCGCGCCCGGTTGTCCTGTTCCATGGTGACCCCGCTGGGGAAGATCCTGCTGCTCTGCGTGATCGCGTCGCGCACTGGCCGCGTGCTGATGGGTCCTGCGGATCACGGAATAGACATGCGCATCCAAGGCGCTCAGTGCTGCTGCATCGGCCCGCGCTTGCAGCAAAGTCAGTAGCCAGGCCCGTACACGCTTCCACTCCAGCGCCGAAGCGGCCTGCGCCGCCGCCGGCCTGGGTCGGTTCGTACTGCACCTCCGGCTCGCGGGGCCGCCGGGTGCGGAGCCGTCGCTCGCCAGTTCCACGCTGCCGAGGGGCCTCGGGCGGGCGGCAGGCAGCGAGCCGGCTTCTGGGGCGGTCGAGCGTTGACTGGCCGATGGCCAAAGGGACCGTTTTCCATGAACCAGAGCGATGTCGGTGCCCGACAGGTGGGTGGTGCGTGGCTGCACGTCGGCAGTGTGTGCGGAGTGGTCTCCCCATGTTTGATGGATCGTCAGGTAAGTCAGCGTTCGGTCAGCGTGAGTCGCCGGGCGCTCCCGGAGGATTGCCTGAACAGGCGTCGGTGACGGCACGAAAGTCCAGGTGGGGAACCGTATCGCTTGACCGGGGCGATGTTCCTCACAAACATCGTTCGGCGCGTGCCGGTGTACAGTCGGGACCGCCCTTGACCTGCACAAAGTAGGCAGGGAGCCGTCTCAGAGGAGTCCAAAGTGCTGCGTACTCTGTTCAAGTCCAAGATCTGACTATTTGGCGTTGCCGCAGGTCAGGGGCATCATGTGCCCCCCTCAGGTCAGCAAACGGTCAGCATGCGTCCCGGACGTGTCCCCGCTTGCTGTCCTGCGACCGACAGTGCGGCGCCTGAGCAGGTTCTTGGGCTGGAACGGATGGTGCGTACATGGCCCGACAGCTCGCCCGCGGCATGGGGTCCTTCTTCAAGGACTGCGGCTGCGCGAAGCCCACCCGCTGCCCTCACCCTTACTCGATCCGTTTCCGGGACGCGCTCGGTAAGCAGCGCGAGGAGTCGGGTTTCGGTACGCAGGACGAGGCGATCGAGCGCCTCACGCAGCTGTATGCGGAGAAGAAGACCACGGCGCCGTCCGTGGCGGCGGCCCGCCGGGAGCTGGGCCAGCAGACGGTCGAGGAGTATGCGAAGCAGTGGCGGCCTCGGCAGCGCAAGATGACGGATTACTCCACGGGCGAGCACGTCGACAGCTCGATCAACGTGCACATCGTCCCGCGCCTGGGATCGCGGAAGCTGAACTCGGTCACCCCGATTGTGGTCGAGCGTTTCCTGGACGAGATGGAGAGCGACGGGGTCGGCCGCGGGAACCAGATGAACATATTCCGCACCCTCAAGACGATCCTGAGAGACGCCTATGGCAAGGGGGCCATGGCAGATGATCCGGTGAAGGGCGTTCAGGAGCCGGAATATGTGCGGGGAATGGTGGTCATCCCGTCCCTCGACTATGTGAAGAAGGCACTGGCCGTTGCCGATGAGGACCTTGCTCTGGAGATCGTGATGATGGTGGGATGCGGCCTGCGGAACGGTGAGGCACGGGCGGTGAACGTGAACAATGTCGTGGCGGATGACGTCTACCGGGTGGGTGAGCAGATCCACTCCAACACGCTGAAGCCGGCGAAGCTGAAGCACCGCAAGGTGGGGGAGTTCCGGGAGGTTCCCCTGCCCCGGTCGGTACGGGAGGCGATCGAGCGCTACGAGGAGAAGTACGGCACCACGAAGGACGGCTATCTGCTGCGAGGCCCGGGCGGCTACTTCACCGAAGGCATGGAGCGGCGTCGGGTGAAGAGGCTTTTCAAGATCCTTCCGCCGGAGGAAGGCGTCGGGATGTACGGCTTCCGGCACTACTTCGCCTCGAACGCTCTCGGGCAGGGCATCCCGATCACCGACGTGGCGGAGTGGATGGGCCACAAGTCCATCGAGGAGACGTACCGGACCTACCGGCACCTGATGCCGGGCAGCATCACCACGGCTGCCCGGATCCTGGACGCCGGCCTCTGGGAAGCAGCCTGATTTCCGGATTCGAGGAAAAGCGGGTCGGCGCTGGGGTCTCCGCGCAGCCGATCAACAACCAGACCGCAGGTCCTGTCGCAGCTCCACCAGCATCAGCGCGACCGCAACGCTCGTCGGATCGTGGCCGAGCGGCCTCGGCAGCATCGTGCAGGCCTTGGCGAGGCGCCGGTCGATGGTGTTGCGGTGGGCGAACAACCGGTCTGCGGTGTTCGAAATGCTGTACCCCTCCGCGACGTAGGTGCGAACCGTGCGCTGCAGGACCGGGTCGGCTGTCGCCAGATCGCCCAGAGTGCCGGCTACGAAGTGCTCAGCCTGGCTCAGGTCGGCCGTGAGCAGGTCGACGAGATGCACGTCCTCGTAGCGGACGACCTGCCGCGGCGATCCGATCCGGGCCAGAAGGCGCTGTGCGGCGGCGGCATCCAGATGGCTCTGCCGGAAACCCGGGAGATCGGCTCCGGGCCGGCCGAGCGTCACGCGTACGTTGGGTGTCTTCTCCAAGACGTGCAGAACTGCGGCCGTCGGCGGAGCCGCGTGCACAGGGACCCAGAGCCAGAGCGCCGATGTGCTCGGCGGCAGGGTCAGACGGCGGGTCGCACGGCACGCCCGCATGACGTGCTCGGCGGCTCGCTCGAGTTCATGCACATCGGCGGGGGAATCGACCCACAGGATCGCCGCGACGTGATGCCCGGCCAGCGGATAACCGAGCTGCTCCTCCGCGCGGCCGCGGCTGATGCGCGCGCCCTGCAGCAACAGCTGCACCGTCGTGTGCCGTTGCGCTTGGGCGCCGAGGCCCATCTCCTCGCGGACTTCGTCGACGTAGGTTCCGACTGCGGCGATGGAGTCGTCGATGTAGGTCGTCAGCGAGTTGGCGGACACCTCGATCAGCTCGCGCAGCTCGTCACGGTCCGTGGTGGCGGCAAAGCACTGCTCGACCCACAACCCCCACCCCACCCGCTGGGCAGCACGCCAGGACCCGAGCTCGTTCACGTCCATCCCGCGCAGCACAAGGTCCCGGGCGAAGATCAGCATCTCGCTGCCCTTGGCCGGAGTCACCCGGCGCCCCGGCTCCTGCAGGTTGGACACCAGCCAGTGCGTCATGTTGGCCTTGTTGAGGCGCCGGTCCGCTTCCGACAGCACGGGATCGTCGACGTACTCGCGCTGCCGCGTCTCGCGTTGCGAGGCCCGCCACAACTGGTCGGCGACCTCGTCCGGCACCGGCAGCTGGCTTTCGGCGATTTGTCGGATCAGCTCGCACACCCGGTCGGACGGGTTCGGCCACAACATCTACATGCACCGCCATCGTAGGCGTGGAACGGGACTCTGGGGCAGAGTGCCTCGTCCACCGCGGTGCTGCGCAAGGTGCAGAGTGCATCGAGTCCGCCTCGATCCTGCACCGACGTGCCCTGGGAAGACGCCGGTCCCAGCGGCCACTGTCGACGCGGCAGGGAACGAGTTCGGTCCTGCCGGCCGATGTGCGACCGAGGAGCGCGATGACGAGCACCAGCGATCGGACCCGAGTATCACTCCGCGCAACCAGGACCCGCTGAATCCCCCCGTCTCCGGGCACCTCGGCATCGTGCAGCGGGTGGTGATCACCGGCTGGCAACGGTCACGGAGCACCGACGGCTTACCTCGCCGCATCGGTCATGGCCGGCTTGCTGTCTGGCACCAGCCCGTCGCGCCCGCACTCGCCTCCATCGGAGTCGTCGTGACCCAAGTTCCGGCAACGCCGACCGCACGCACTGCGCTCCGCCGAGAACCACCTGGGGTGTATGCCCGCATCGGCCGCCGGTGACGAGCGACGCGGCACATCATCGAAAGGAATGCATTCATGAGCAGCACGAAGAGGTACGACGTCGTGGTCATCGGCTGTGGGCTCATGGGAGCCGCACTCGCGAGAACCCTCGCCAGGCAGGGCTATTCGGTGGCCGCGTGGAACCGCTCGCCGGAACGGGCTCTCGGGCTTGCCGACTCGGGGGTCTCTCCTGTGGCTTCCCTCGACGAAGCCGTGCGGGCGTCGCGGATCTCCATCGCCTGCACCGACAGCTACGAGAGCACGAGAGCGGCTCTCCAGCCAGTCACTGACTGGGACACCACCACGTTGGTCAATCTGGTCAGCGGATCGCCCGACGAAGCCGAGGACATGGCGCGATGGGCCGATGAGCGAGGCGCTGCCTACCTCGACGGGTTCATCGCCTGCTACCCCAACGACATCGGCTCCCCCCGCGGCATGGTCGTACTGTCCGGCCCAACTGCTCTCTGGGAAGAGCACAAGGACATCTTCGTGAGCCTCGGCGGCGCGTCACAGCATGTCTCCGACGAGGTGCGCGGCGCCGGGGTGCTGGGGGCGGGCATGCTCGGCGCGTTCTTCATCGCTGCGCTGAGCGCCTACGTCGAGGCGGCGACCTATGCGATTGAACAGGGGTTGTCCCCGCAGGCGTTGGCTTCGACGGCAGCGCAGGCCATCGCCCTGCTCGAGGCAGTGACGCCGGAGACGGCGACTGCGATCGCGCACGACGCCCACCAGACAGATCAAGCGACGGTGAAGACCTTCGGCGAGGCCGCCCGGGCCACGCTGACCGCACTGCGCGCCGCGGGACACTCTGGCCGCATGATCGGGGCGGCTGTCGAGAATCTCGACCTCGCCGAGCGGGCGGGGCTCGCCGAACTCGCGTTCTCCGCACAGAGCCTGGTCCTCACCAGGCGGGACGCGCAGTGACAGGTCGGCAGGCGCGCGTCGGGCCGGAGCCCTGACCGACGCGCCCACGCACAGCGGCGCGGCGATGTGGTGCACGGTGCACCGCGGACACCCGCATGTCGGTCGGCACTGTCGTAGCCGCGGCGAGGCCCCGTCGCGAACCTTGAGACCCACGTCACACGTCGGCGCGGCCGGGCTCAGCCGGTGGCGACGGCACCCCATTCCGAACGGGAGTGAATCCGCATGGCGGGAACGAACGACACAGCGCTCAGCGCAGGAACAGGTGTCGCAGCCCAAGCAACGCGCAAGCGAGGACCGTTGATCAGCGTCTCCGCGCTGCTGTGCACGGTGACCATCGCGGTCAACTTCATGCTGGGGCCCCTGCTGCCGCTGATGCAGAGCCATTTCGCCGTTGGCGTCTCGGCGGCGACCTGGGTCCTCACCGCGATGCTCCTGGGCAGCGGCGCTGGCTTCGTGCTCATTCCGCGCCTGCAGGACATCGTCGACGACCGCACGATGCTGCTGTGGTCCGGCGTCATCCTGACGGCGGGCGCGCTGATCCCCGCCATCGGCGACACGTACCCGGCGCTGATCGTCGGGTCGGCCCTGCTCGGCTTCGGCAGCGCGGCACAGATGCTCCCGGTCGGCTTCCTGCGCCGCCATCTCTCCGGCGCCTCGGTGGCCACCGCGGTCAGCGTCCTGATCATCTCCACCGGAACCGGGGTCGTGGCCGGCATGGTGGGCGGCGGCCTGGCGGTGAAGTACCTGTCGTTGTCGACGTTCTTCCTCATACTGGCAGCGGCGTTCGCGGTGACCACGGCGGCACTTCTGGCGGTCGTTCCGCGCTCGCGCCCCGCCTCCTCGGCGCGGATCGGCGTGTGGGGAACGGTGTGGATGATCGCCTGGGTGACGCTGGTGCTGCTCGCGATGGCGCAGATCAGCGTCTGGGGCAACGTGTGCTACCTGCTCCTTGCCGTCGGAGTCGTCGCCGGTGTCGCCTGGGTTCTGGCACAGCGCCGGTCGACCGCCCCGGTCTTCGACCTCGCGATGCTGAAGCGGCCGTACGCCACGACAGCCTGCGTGGCCTCCTGTCTGTTCGGCGCGGTCGACGCGGCCTTCGTGCTGCTGGTCACCTATTACACCCAGACCCCGGCCGAGGTCGGATACGGCCTCGGCACCGACGCGCTCGGGACGAGTCTCCTCTTGCTGCCGTTCGCGCTGACCATGTTCATCAGCGGCAAGGCGGCGGAACGCATGGTGCAGCAGGGACGACCCGGCGTCATCCTGGCCGCCGGCGCGGCACTGTGTGGTCTCGGCCTCGTGTGGCTCGCGTTCGCCCACGACCACTCGTGGCAGTACCTCGTCGGCTCGGCCGTCGTCGGTCTCGGAAGCCGCGCCGGCTACAGCGGCTCGTTCGCGATTCCGCAACTGGTGGTGGACGAGGACCAGGCCGGGATGGCCGCGGGCATCCCGGCAACGGTGATGATGATCGGCGCCGCTTTCGGCGCCGCCGTCACGACGATCGTCCTGTCCCTCGCCTACGTCCCCGAGATCCCCGGAGTTCCGGAGCCCCACCTCTACACATGGGGATACCTCGTCGCCGCCGTCTTCCCGGTCGGCATTCTCGCCGCGACATCCGTGTCCTCCGCCCGCCACCCGGGGGCGTTCAAAGCCCTGATGGCGCAGGCGTAAGCCACCCCGACGGCGCCATGGACCACACCCCGGCCGGCGTATCCGCCGGCCCCGTGCAACCCGCGCACCGACGCAGGTGATCTCGATGCAGGCCTCGTCCGCCTGTGCGCCGGGGCGGCGTACGTCGCCCACCCCGCCCCGGCCGACTTCCGACGAAGGACCACCCCGATGCACACAGCCACACAGCTGAAGCCTTCGAGCTTCCAGTACCTCATCGGTGGAGAGAACACGGACCTGACGGGGCTCTTCCCCCGTTGGACACCGGCCGACCGGTTCGGCATCCTCATCGACTGTCCGCTGGGCGCACTCGGTGCCAGCCTGCTGATCCAGGCCGCCATCGCGGCGTTCTACGACGTGCGACCGGAAAGGCGGGGCGAGGCACCCACGTACCCCGAGGTCTACGCACTCCACGTCGGGGGGCCCTTCGGCGACCACAGCGCCTTCGACTTCTGGCCGCCCCGCAAGGAGGTGGTCATTCCTACACGAAATCCGATCGACATCCTGACCGCGGTGAACACGCACGCCGTCACCCGACTGGCCGTGCCCGACGTCTCGGTCGGGGACGTTGCCAGGCTCAAGGAAGGTCCCAGTACCTGGGCGGAGCAGCAGAGCGCTCATGACCGGATCGCCTCGTGCTTCGCATACGACCCCAGCGGTTGCGTACCGGCGGCTGACGTCGTACTCCGCTCGCTCGAACCGCGGGTCGAAGAGAACGCCGGTTTCACGCTGAACCCTCTGGCCGGCGCGCAGCAGGTGCTGGCACTCGGTGTGGAGGAGCTGGCTGGAATCAGGGTCGGCTTCGACCGTCCCGAGGACACCTCCCGTTGGGTCGAGCGGGTCAGAGCGCGCGCGGGCGAGGTGCCCGAGCAGACGAGGGTCGAGCTCGCCCGCGCGCGTGCCCAGGCGGGGGGTGCCGACAGCGCCGTACGCACGGAGAGCTTCCGGCGGCTGTCGGTGGACGAGGCACTGGCTTGTATCGCGGGACTGGCCTGACCCGGCTCGCAGCGTTCCTTGCGCCTCGACGTAGCGGTACGGGCCCGGGGTGCGGTGCGCGCCCGGACGGCACCCCGACCGGCTGCTCCAGGAACGGGAGCAGGCGTGTCCTGGTCACCCATCTGCCGACGTCCCGGGGTGCGGTCGGGTGTCGCGTATGTCCGTCCTCCAGCGCGCCTCGGCGTCCGGGCGTAGCCTGAATTTCGGACATCCGAGTACTGGGCAGAGGTGCAGGGTGGCGATCCGGGCATCACACGAGGCAGGTCGTCGGAACCCCTTCGACACGACCACCACAGCCGTGGTCGTGGTTGACGCGCACGGGCGGTTGACCGGCTGGAATCCCGCAGCCCGCAGTCTGTACGGTGCGGACGCCCCGGACGTGCTCGGCCGCCCGGTGAACGAGGTACTCCGGGACGTCCGGTCCCAGGGGGAATCGCTGCAGCCCTTCACGGCCGCGGCAGCACCAGGGGCGCCCACGGGAGGCTGGATCGAGAACCGTACCGTTCGGCGCCCCGACGGATCGTCGGTGGAGACGATCCTGCGTGTCTTCCCGGTGGAGCAGGACGGGGAAGAGCCCGCCTGGGTCGTGATGGCGGTGGCCGGCGACCGTTATCGGGAGTGGATGACGGACCAGTCGATGCTGTCGGGGCTCTTCACGCAGTTTCCGGTGGCGCTGACTGTCTACGGAACGGATGCCCGCCTGAGGTGGGTCAACGATGCGTTGCGGGAAGGAATGGGTTGGCACGCCGGCGAGTGGGTGGGACAGCCCATCAGTGCGCTGTTCCCGCACGGCGAGGTCCTGTCCCCTCCGGGCTACCACGTCATGGAGGAAGTGCTGGAGGAGGTGTTGCGTAGCGGAGAGCCGGTACTGGACATCCATTGGCGGGGACAAGTCCCCGAGGGCTCGGCGCACTATCGGGTCTTCTCGTGCTCGTACTTCCGCCTGCAGGACGACGCGGGTCACCCTCTGGGTGTCTGCGAGACGGCCGTCGAGATCACCGAACGCTACGAGGCGCAGGCCCGCCTGGCATTGCTCAGCCGGGCAAGCGGGGTCGGCACGACGCTCGACGTCCGGCAGACGGCGGAGGAGCTCGCGGAGCTCGTGGTTCCGGATCTGGCCGACTCTGTACGAGTCGAGGTCGCGGAGTCGGTCCTGGCCGGCGAGGAGGCCCCGCTCGCGGCTTTGGGCGCACCGGGCGGCCTGCGCCTCATGGTGGAGCGCACTATGAGTGATTCGTCCATCGCACACGGTGATCAGGTACTGGGTGTCATCGGCAGTGGATCGACGAGCGCGGACCACCTGCTGGCTCTGCCTCTGCTCCTCGGCGACACCCTGCTCGGCGAGGTCACCCTCCGTCGGCAGCCGCCCCGCGCGCCCTTCAACGAGGCAGACCGCGCCCTTGCCGAAGAACTGGCGTCGCGCACCGCGGTGTGCGTGGACAACGCGCGCCGCTACATCCGCGAGCGCGCCACCGCGCTGAAACTGCAGCACGAACTCCTCCCGCAAGCGCTTCCGCAACCGAACGGAATGGCGTTCGCGCACCGCTACGTCCCCGCCACCGGCCCTCTGGGCGTCGGGGGCGACTGGTACGACGTGATTCCGCTGTCCGGCGCCCGGGTAGGACTGGTGGTCGGCGACGTGGTGGGGCGCGGAGTGGACGCCGCTGCCACCATGGGGCGGTTGCGTACGAGCGTGAGGGCGCTGGCAGCCCTGGACCTGCCGCCGGACGAACTCCTCACCCGGCTGGACGACCTGGTGGGACAGGCGCGGATCGGAATCCACCGGACGCCCGGCGACGAGCGGGATGACCGAGCGCTGGGGGCGACCTGCCTGTACGCCGTGTATGACCCCACGTCCCGCACGTGCATCATGGCCAGTGCGGGCCATCTCCCGCCGGTTGCCACCGGGCGGGGGCCAGGGGCCCGGCGGGCTGAACCGCTCAAGGTGCCCGTAGGCCCCCCGCTGGGCATCGGTGGCCTGCCTTTTGAAAGCGTGGAGTTCGAGTTCGCCGAGGGAACGCTGCTCGCCCTGTTCACCGACGGAATGGTCGAAGCGCGCAGTCGGGACGTGGACGAGGGGATGGCGGACCTGTGCCGGGTCCTGGAGGCTTCGACGGGCTCCTTGCAGGGAATGTGCGACGAGGTCGTCTCTCTGCGTTCCCAGGGATCCGTAGAGGACGATGCCGCACTGCTGTTGGTACGCCTGCACGCCCTCCCCGAAACCAGCATGGCGTCCTGGCATGTCACCTCGGACCCGGCCGAAGTGGCCGCTGCCCGCGCACACGTCCGGGAGAAGTTGGAGGAGTGGGGGCTGGACGATGCCGCGTTCGTCGCGGAACTGGTCGTCAGCGAACTCGTCACCAACGCGATCCGCTACGGCAGCCCCCCTGTCCGTCTGCGCCTGCTCCGTGACGTCGACCGAACGCTGATCTGCGAAGTCTCGGACGGGGGGCACACCTCTCCGCATCTGCGCCGCGCCGGCAACGAGGACGAAGGAGGCCGGGGGTTGTTCCTCGTGGCTCAGCTGACCCGCATGTGGGGCACGCGGTACGGCCGCCGGGGCAAGACGATCTGGGCCGAGACCGGACCGGGTCAGGAAGTACCACTGGAGTTGTTTTCGATGGAGTGACGGGATGCTGCCGTCACTACCCGTGGACACGTACGTCGTGGTGCCGGTTCGCCCGCACGCTGCTCGGCGTTGGGCCGCGTCCGCCCCCGTGGCCGGGGCGAAGCTCTTCACCAGCCTGGCTGATCGCAGGTTCACCTTCGATCAGGGGAGTCCTATACTGCCCCTTGAAAGCAAGCGCTTAGTCAGTCGGGAGGAGTGTCCATGCCTGAGGTCGTCATGGTGGCGGCTGCCCTCTCGCCGATCAGGGCCACATGTCCGAACGCGTCCGGCTTCAGCACGGCCTGCGCCGACCCGCGCACCGGGGGCGCTCCGGCCGACGTCGCCACCACGATGGGCCGGACCGCGCAGGGGGCACGGCGGTGACTGCACGCGTGGACGCGGTGGTCTTTGACTACGGCGGTGTCCTCACCAATCCCGTCCGCGACTCGATCGCGGCATGGATCGAAGCCGACGGCATCGATCCGGATTCGTTCTCGCGCACGCTGAAGGCCTGGCTGTCCCGGCGAGCGCAGGCCGGCACCCCCATCCACCGGCTGGAGACCGGTGAGCTGACCGTCGCGGAGTTCGACACCCTGATCGCCGCCGAGCTGGACACGGTGGACGGCCGCGCGGTCGACCCGGTAGGCCTGCTGGCCCGGCTGTTCGCCGGGATGCACCCCGACCAAGCGATGTTCGAGCTGGCCGGCGAACTGCGCGGCCTCGGCATCCGCGTGGCCCTGCTGTCCAACAGCTGGGGCGACATCTACCCGCGCGAACTGATCGACCCCGTCTGCGATCCCGTGGTGATCTCCGGTGAGGTCGGCCTGCGCAAGCCGCTGGCCCCCATCTACCAGCTCATTCTGGACCGGCTCGGCATGCCGGCCCACCGAGTGCTCTTCGTCGACGACGCGGAGCCGAATGTGCTCGGCGCACGCGCCGTCGGCATGCAGGCGCTGCTGCACACCGACGCGGAGACTACCCGTGCCATGCTCGCCGGCCTGATCCCCGGCCTGTCCTACCGACCGGTCTGAGCCGCACCTCGGTGCCGCCGCGGACTCAACCGCTGACGATCGTGCTTTTGCGTGGCAGTGGCAGCGAGATCACCCGCGATGCCCACCCCGACATCGCGGTCCCGCTCACGCGCCGTTCGCGAGTGCGCGGAGCCCGGCAGCGGCGAGGGGGCCGGGCGCCTCGCCGACGGCGTCGAAGCCGTCGCCTCGGGTCAGACCCTGGAGGTGGCGGGCGTGGATGCCCTCCGCAATGACCGCGATCTTGAAGTATCCGAGTCCCAGGTAGAAGTCCAGGCGGTCCAGGTCGCGCCCGCTCGCCTCGGCGTAGCGGGCCGCGAGTTCGCGCCTCGTGGGCAAGCGCTCGCTGGTCGATGCTGCCGCGCCGCCCAGCACCGGGGCGAAAGCGGGATCGGTGTACACAAGGTGCAGCCCCAGGTCGGCCAGGGGATCGCCGAGTGTCGCCATCTCCCAGTCCACCAGGGCCCGCACCTCCGACGGGTCGTGCGGGGCGAGGATGGCGTTGTCGATGCGGAAGTCGCCGTGCACGATCGACGCCCCGGCTTCGGATGGGCAGGCAGCGGAGAGCCGTGCGTGCAAGGCGTCGATGTCGGGCAGGTCGCGGGTGCGGACACGGGTCCACTGGTCGTACCAGCGCTCGATCTGCCGGGAGAGATAGCCCACGGGACGGCCGAACCCCGTGAGCCCGACGGCGCCGGGATCGACGGCGTGCAGGCCGGCGAGGACATCGACCAGGGCGTGGGCACAGGCGGCGATCTGCTGGTCCGTCAGTGTGTGAAGCTGCTCGGGGGTGCGGATGACCCTGCCCCCCACGTACTCGACCAGAGAGAACGGCACCCCTATGACGGACGCGTCGCCGCAGACGACTGCACGGGGCACCGGAACGCCGCTGCCGGCGAGCGCGGAGATCACCCGGAACTCGCGCCCCATGTCGTGCGCGGAGGGGGTGAGGCCGCCCAGGGGCGGGCGGCGCAAGACCCAGATGGCGTGGCCGTCCGTGAGCCGGTAGGTGAGGTTGGAGCGGCCTCCCTGGATCAAGGACGCCGAGAGGTTGCCGCGAAAGCCGGGGACATGGTCGTGGAAGAAGGAGTTCAGCGCGGCCAGGTCGAGGCCGTCCACGGTGCTCCGGGCTGCGGCGCTCATGCCGCATCACCCTTCCCGCCCTGACTGCCGGCCCCGGTCTCGTACCGACGTACGACCCGGCGGGCGATGGCCCAGCGGTGCGTCTCGGAGGGACCGTCGTAGATGCGGAACGGCCGCACCTCCCGCAGGAAACGACCGAGCAGCGCGTCCCCGGACACCCCGAGGGAACCGCAGATCTGCAGCGATCGGTCGACCACACGCCAGATGGCCTCGGCACTGAACGTCTTGGCGATGGAGGTCGACTGCGCGGCCGAGCCGCCCTGGTCGAGTTCCCAGCACGCCTGCAGGATCAGACCGCGCGTGGCGGCGATGTCGATCTCGTTGTCGGCGATCATCTGCTGGACCATGCCGAGATCGGCCAGCCGCGAACCGAAGAGCTCCCGCTCCGCGGCACGGGCCACCGCGATGTCCTGCGCGTGGCGGGCGATCCCCAGCCAGCGCATGCAGTGCGTCATCCGAGCCGGGCCCAGCCGGACCTGGGCATACCGGAAGCCCTCGTCCACCGCTCCCAGGACGGCGTCCTCGGACACGAAGCAGTCGTCGAAGAGCAGCTCGATGTGACCGCCGAAGAGGCTCTCGTCGAGGGTCTCGATGTGCCGGACGGTCTTCATCCCCGGGTTGTCGGAGTCGACGAGGAACATGGTCGCACCGCCACGGTCGCCCGGTGCGCCGGACGTCCGTGCCATGACGATCGCGAAACCGGCGCCATCGGCCCCGGTGATGAACCACTTGCGGCCGTCGATGCGCCAGCCGCCGGGGACGCGTTCGGCGCGTGTCGTCAGCGCGTTCGGGTCGGATCCGGCGCCGGGGGCCGGCTCGGTCATCGCGAAGCACGACCGGATTTCCCCGGCGGCGAGCGGCCGCAGGTACCGCTCGCGCTGCTCGGCGGTCGCGACGGCCTCCAGCAGGTGCATGTTGCCCTCGTCGGGGGCGGCGATGTTCAGTGCCAGCGGGCCGAGCAGCGAGTAGCCCGCTTCTTCGAACACCGCTGCTCTGCCACGCATGTCCAGTCCGTGACCGCCGAGTTCGGCGGCGACGTGGGGCGCGAAGACCCCGGCCTCCTTCGCCGCGCGTTGCAGTTCCAGCCGTATGGCCTCGGTGTGGACGACGCCCTTGTGTTGCTTCTCCAGGGGCAGCACGGTCTCGCGGATGAAGCGTGCGGTGCGCTGGGCGAGCTCCGCGACGCTGGGGTCGGGCGAAAAGTCGACAGTCATGAATACCTCAGTGGCCTAAGAGTGTTGTGTCGTGTAAGGGGTGCTGGGAGACGGTCCTGGGGCGGCACGGCCCGACGTTCGCCGTGCCGCCCCCAGGCGGCTGATGGCCTCCGGCCTCACCGGATCAGTACATCCTGATGCGCCGATCAGAGGCCGTTCGGGAACTCGCGGTACCAGTCGGCCGGCGTGAGCGCGTAGAACGCGGACGTCCCGGCCTCACCCTCGTAGATGACCTCGGCCCCCCTCGGAATGGTCACCACATCGCCGGGGCGCGCTTCGACCACCTCGCCGCCGAAGGTGAGCCTGAGGGTCCCGGTGACAACGCAGAGGATCTCCTCGTACGGCAGCTTCCAGGGGTCGGTCGCCCCACCCTTGTCGAAGCGGGCGAAACCGCCACCGAGCTGGGACAGACCCTTGCCTTGAGTACGCATCTCGACGGTCATCGGACCGTTCTCGATGACGTACTTCTCGACGCGCGGCGCGAGCTGGGGCTTCAGTTCTTCACTCATCTCATTCTCCTTGCTGTGCGATCGGGTTGCTCACCGCTGTGGGATTCGGTTGCTCACTGCGCGATCCAGCCGCCGTCGACGACCATCGACTGGCCGGTCATGAAGTCGGAGGCCCGGGAGGCGAGGAACACGGCCGCGCCCACGAAGTCGGTGGTCTGTCCCCAGCGACCCAGCGGCGTCCGCTGGACGACCCAGCGGCTGGAGGCCTCGTCGTTGTACGCGCCGGCGGTCATGTCCGTGACCACGAACCCGGGGCACAGGGCGTTCACCTGGACGCCCTTGCGCGCCCACTCCAGGGCGAGGGCCTTCGTCAGGCCGACGAGGGCGTGCTTGGACATGATGTACGCGGTGTTGTCGCGGATGCCGACGCTGCCGAGGATCGAGGCGATGTTGATCACCTTTCCGTAGCCGCCGGAGTTCTGGAGGTGCGGCCCCGCGGCCTGGCAGAGCAGGAACACCGAGCGGCTGTTGAGGTCGGTGATCCGCTGCCAGGTCTCGCGGGAGGTGTCCTCGATCGGGGAGTCGTGGTCGTCAGCAGCGTTGTTGACGAGGACGTCGATCCCGCCGAGGTCCTCCGCGACCGAAGCGACGGTCGCGGTGATGGACTCGGGGTCGGAGAGATCCGTGGGATAGACGAAGGCGGTGCCGCCGGCGGCTTCGACGAGAGCCTTCGTCTTCTTCAGTCCGTCCTCGCTTCGCGCCACGCATGCAACCGTGGCGCCGAATGAGGCGAACCCGACGGCCAGTTGTTGGCCGAGGCCCTTGGACGCTCCCGTCACAAGGATCCGTCGACCCCTGAGGCCGAACATTCCGGTGCCGATCTCGTCGGGCTGCAGGGCGTTGCTGACTGGCATTGATCTCGCTCCTTCTCGTGGGGGATTGGTGGTCAGGTGCGTGCGAAGGACTGCGCGCCGGATTCGGCGTCGGCGCCCAGCTCCGCTTCGATCGCGGCCCCGATCTCCAGATCGATCGTGGCCTCGAAGCTCGCCTGGAGGCCGCGGTTGACCAGGCTCTTGGCGGCGCCGACTGCCCAGGCGGACTGTTCGCCGAGCACCTGGATCGCACTGTTCACAGCGAGCTCCAGGCCGGCTTCGGGAACTGCCTCCGTGACCAGACCCCACGACGCGGCCTCCGCACCGCTCAGGGGACGTCCCATCAGCAGGAGGGACTTGGCGCGCACCGGACCGACGGTCTTGGGCAGCAGGTTGGTGAAGCCGTTGGTGACGACGCGCCCGACCGACGCCTCGGTGAACTGGAAGACGCACTCCTCGGCGACGATCACGATGTCACCGCTGAGCGCGATCTCGGCCCCGCCGCCGATCGCGTAGCCGTGCACCTGCGTGATGATCGGCACCCTGCACTCCCGCATCGCGTGTGCCACGCGCTGCATGCGCTGGGCCACGGCTCGGGCGCTGACGGTGTTGAGGGGTCCCTGAGCGGCGGCGTGCTTGAGGTCGTGTCCGCTGCAGAAGGCACGTCCGGCACCGCGGATGATGACGGCGACGGTGTCCTGCTCGACCGTCCGAAGCTGCTCGACGAGCCCGTCGAGCATGTCGTCGCTGAGCGCGTTGAGCCGCTCCGGCCGGTTCAGCGTGAGGGTCAGCACTCCCTCGGCGCTCTCCGCTATCAGGTCACGTGCGGTCATGAGGTGGCTCCTGTCTTGAGGTGATCCACGAGGCGGGTGCCCCAGATCGAGTCGATGAGGCGGGCGGCGTTTGTGCGCGTGTACTTGTCGTACGACTCTTCGCCCAGCTGGAGGTGGTCGAGTTCGGCGATCAGGCGCTCGTGCCGGATCATGGGCCAGTCGCTGGCCAGGAGGACCTGGTCGGAGACCATGGTGTTCATCCAGTGGGCGACCGGCTCCCAGCCGCCCTTCGGTCCGACCATCCGCTTCGGGGCCACGGCCCCGAAGTCGGCGTAGACGTTGCGGTGTTTCCACAGCACGGCCAGCGTCTCCGTGACCCACGGCCAGCCGCCGTGGTTCGCGACGATCACGAGTCCCGGGTAGGCGCACGCGACCTCGCACAGCGCCGCCGGATGCCCGAACGAAATCGGCCCGGTCTCACTGAAGTTGATGCCGCTGTGCACCGTGACGGGGTGCCCGTTCTCCTGGCAGTACTTCAGCAGCGGCGCCACGACCGGATCGTTCGCGGCGACCTTGAGGAAGCCCGGCTGGAAGTTCCAACCACGGAGACCGAGATCGTCGTGAGCGTGCTTCAGGATCTCGAGCGCGTCGGGAAGCCGGGGATCGGTGGTCGCGATGCCGGCCACCAGGCGATCGGGGTGCGCGGTGACGGCGCGGTGGACCTGTTCGTTGACGGCGACGGGGTCGCCTTCTTCCCATTCCGCCTGCATGACGCCGATGACGTCGTGCTTCTCCATTTCGTCGATCAGGTGGGACAGGGACCGACCGCCCGTGAACTCGTTTCCGTAGACACGGGTATAGCCCTCGCTGTCCGTGCCCTCGAGGTCGACGCTCGTCGCGTCGTCTGCGGGGCGGATTCGGAAGTCGACATAGCGTGCGGTCATTGCTGATCGGCTCCTTGTCCGGTGTCGGCGCCGATCTGCTTGCGCAGTTCGAACTTCTGGATTTTTCCGGTGGGCGTGACAGGGAACTCGGTGACGAAGCGCACGTGGTCGGGCACCAGGAACTTCGGCGCGCGCTCGGCCACGTGCGCTCTGATCTCGTCCGCCGTGACCCGGTGTCCGGGAGCGGTCTGGACGAATGCCACGACCTCCTGCTCGGAGAAATCGGAGGCGACACCGACCACGGCACACTCCAAAACCGCGGGGTGGGAACGGATTTCGCGCTCCACCTCGAAGGACGAGATGTTCTCGCCGCGCTTGCGGAGCGCGTCCTTGGTCCTGTCGACGAAATGGAGGTTTCCCCGGGCGTCCTGCCTGAGGACGTCGCCGGTGTGCAGCCAGCCGTCCCGCAGAGCGGCCTGGGTGGCTTCCGCGTTGCCGTGGTAGCGACGCAGGACCAGGCCGTCCTCGTCGGTGGCGAGGAGCATTTCGCCGGGCGCGCCCGGCCGGACGTCGTGCCCCTGGTCGTCGACGAGCCGGATCCGGTATCCGGGGCGCAGCCTGCCGAGGCCGGTCCGCAGGCTCGCGTCCCAGGACGAAGCGATGGGGACGTTCGCCTCGGTCGACCCGAAGCAGGTGGTGACGCGGACGTCGAAGCGCGAGCGGAACTCGTCGACGCCTTCGATCAGCGGCACCATGAGAACACGGTCGAGCGGGTTGTCCGCGTCGCCGGACCGCACCGGTTGGTTGAGCACGAACTGGGCCATGGCACCGAGCAGGAACGTCGCGGTGACACCGTGCGCCCGGACGTCGCTCCAGAAGGAGCTGATGCTGAAGCGCCTGACCAGGACGGTGCACGCGCCCCGTTGCAGGGCGCTGTAGACGACCCCCCATCGGCCGGCGATGTGGAAGAGCGGCAGCGGAGCGTAATAGACGTCCCCGGGAGCGAGATCGAGCAGGTCGGCCACCGCGGAGGCGTACTCGTAGGCGTGACGTTCGGCGATGACCGCGCCCTTGGACAGCCCCGTTGTCCCGGACGTGTACATCACCGCCGTATCGGCCAGTTCGTCCCGGCGGACCGCTTCACCGCGGCCGGCAGTGGCCGGCAGCGGGCGTCCCGTGGCGCCTGTCTTGGCGTCATGCGCATCGACCACCAGGATCGATGCCGGCACCTCGCTGCCGGCCGCGGCGAGCCGATCCGTGTACTGCGACTCGGTGATGACCGTACGGGCGCCGGAGTCGCGCACGATGTGGGCGAGTGTCTCGCCGATGTAGGCCGTGTTCACGGGGACTTCCACGAAGCCGCCCAGTGCGAGCGCGAGCCAGGTGATGACCGACTGCTCGGAGTTGCCGAGCATCACCAGGACCGGTTCGCCTGCGGGAAGTCCCTGCTCCTGCAGCGCACCCAGACGGTCGAGCGCGGCGTTCCTGAGTTCCGAGAAGGTGAGGGTCGTGCCTTCGAAGACGAGTGCCGGCGCGTCCGGCCAGGCCGCCACCGCGTGGTCGAGGGCGGCGTGGATCGTCCTGTGTGTTGCGCTTTCCAAAGAGGTGCCTCACTTACCTGTTGCGGCAATGACCGGATGGACCGCGCTCTGCCCGCGTGAACGACGGGGGCTAGAGCTCGACTGCGAGATCGAATGCCGCATGCACAGCTCCCTCGATGCGATGCGGGTGGAGAACGTCGCCGACCGCACGGACGTCGAGCGACGCGGGCAGGTCCTCGAAGAGTTCGACGCGTGGTTCGGTCCAGGTGTGCACGACGTGGTCCGCGGCGATCGTGAGGTCCTGGCGAGCCCGCTCGACCGGCCGGCCCTGCGCGTCCACGTCGCGGTACGTCATCGTGGCGAGTCCTCCGACTCCACAGTGGAGAACACCCTCCGCGACGTCGTACGCGCGGACCTGCGTCGAGCAACGGATCACGACGCCGGCGGCTGTCAGCCTCGTCAGGAAGTCGTGGCGGACCTCTGGTTCGACCAGCTCCCCGGGCCCGGGGCGTGTGGTCAGCAACTGGACGTCGCACCCACGGGCCGCGGCCGCGAGCGCAGCCGACATCCCCGAGGTGCGATCGGACTCGTCGACGACCACGACCCTGCCGGAGAGCTTCGGCCGGCCCGCGACCACGTCCGCCGCGGCGAGGAGTCGTCGGTCGTCCCGTGGTGCCCACTGCGGCAACGTCTCGGACGCACCCGTGGCCAGGACCACGACATCCGGCTCCAGGGCGACGACGTCCGAGGCCTCGGCGGTCCTGCGCAACCGCACGTCGACGCCGAGCCGGCGCACCTCGTTGCCCAGCCAGTCCACCGCGTCGACCAGTCCGTCACGTCCGTCCGTCTTGGCGGCGACACGTACGACCCCGCCCAGCTCCGGACGCTCGTCGAACAGGGTCACCCGATGCCCCCGCAAGGCGCTGACGCGTGCGGTCTCGAGACCGGCCGGGCCACCGCCGACGACGACCACATGGCGGCTCGTCGGCGCCGGAGTGGTCTCCAGGTCGCGCACCAGGCGCTCCCGCCCCGTCACCGGGTTGTAGACGCACTTCACGTTGCGGTGTCGCTCCAGCTCTCCCAGACACATCTGGATGCATCCGATGCACGGACGGATCTCGTCGGTCCGTCCTGCCCTCACCTTGTTGACCAGGTGGGGATCGGCGATGTGCGCACGCGTCATCCCGACGAAGTCCGCGTCGCCGTCCTCGATGGCCTGGGCCGCCATCGACGGATCGGTGATCCGGCCGACCGCGCACACCGGCACGTCCACCCGCTCCCGCACCTTCCGCGCGTAGTGCAGGTAGCAGCCGCGCGGGGCGGCCATGGTGGGAACGACGGAGCCGTCGAAGTTCGCCGAGACGTTGATCGCGTCGACCAGTCCCGTCTCGGCGATGCGCTGGTCGATCTCCAGCCAGGCTTCCTGGCCGAGCGAACCGGGCACCTCGTCGGCCCCGTTGACCCGGACCACGAGGATCGCGTCCCCGATCGCCTCGCGCACCGTCTCCAGGACCTGCCGACAGAACCGGAACCTCCGCTCGTCGTCACCGCCGTACTCGTCCTCCCGCTGATTCGTCAACGGGGAGAGGAACTGGTTGATCAGCAGGCCGTGGCCGGCCGAGATCTCGACGCCGTCCATGCCGCCGCGAACGGACCTCTCTGCGGCCCCAGCGAAGGCGTCGACGATCGTCCGCACGTCCGAGCGGCTCATGGCGTACGGCACGCTTCCCCACGAGTGGTGGGAGACCTGCGAGGGTGCCCACGCCGGCCCGGTCACACCGTCCGTGCGGGCTCCCATGTGCCCCAGCTGCGTCAGGATGAGCCCGCCGTAGTCGTGGACGGCGGTGCTCAGCTGCTCGTAGCGCGGCACGATCCGGTCGTCGAAGTTGCGGTAGATCCCGTAGGGCGTGGGCGAGCTCGGGTGCACCGCGGCCAGCCCCATCGTGACCATGGCGGCCCCACCCCGAGCACGCTCTGCGAGGTAGGCGACGTCGTCGGCGTTGGGCAGTCCCTCGGAGTCGATGTTGTGCGTCGCGTGCGCGGTGACGACGACCCGGTTGCGCAGCGTTCGATCGCCGAGCGCCAGGGGCTCCAGGAGCGCGGCGAGGCTGCCCCCGACAGTGGTTTTACGGATGCTCACTTGATCTCCATGGTTGAGGGGACCTGTCACCGGGCCGGGCGACGGTGCGGGTCGGTGCGTTCTCACACGTCGCCGCACCTCGCCGGCCACGGAACCCTCGGAAGCGCTGAAGTCCGGTGCGTCAGTAGGTGATGACGGTCCGGCCGCCGTCGCCCTTGCCCATCGCGGCGAAGGACTCGTTGATGTCGTCGATCGACACGGTGCGGCCGACCAACCGGTCCAGGTCGAGCTTGCCCTGCATGTACAGGTCCACCAGGCGCGGGAAGTCCAGCGCGGGGTGGCAGCTTCCGTAGTTGCTGCCGATCAGCGACTTCTCACGGTCCGACATGACCATGGGGTCGATCTCGATCGTCACGCCCTCGGCCGCCTGCCCCACCACCACGGCGGTGCCGCCCGGCCGGATGAGCTCGTAGGCGGCCTCGATGGTCGGCTTCAGGCCGATCGCCTCGAAGGCCCAGTCGACGCCGTCCTCACCGACGAGTTCGCGGACCGCCTCGGCGAGGTCGGACTGCCGGGGGTTGATCACTGCCGTGGCGCCCAGCGACCGGGCGCGCTCCAGCGAACCCTCGTTGACGTCCACGGCGATGATCTGACCGGCCGAGACCAGGGTGGCGCCCATGATGACCGAGAGGCCGACGCCGCCGCAGCCGATGACGAGCACCGTGTCGCCCGGCTGGACGCCCGCGGTGTTGATGACGGCGCCGACACCGGTGGCCACGGCGCAGCCGACCAGCGCCGCCTTGTCCAGCGGTGCGTCCTTGCGAACAGGGATGGCACTGGACTCCCGGACGACCACGTGGTCGGCGAACGCGCCTGTGGCGAGATAGCTGGGCACAGCCTGGCCGTCCCGGGACAGACGCGAGGTGCCGTCGAACATGACGTTCTGGTAGGCGGTCTCCACGACCTTCGGACACAGCGCCGGCCGACCGGAGTTGCAGTACGTGCAGACACCGCAGTACGGCACCCACGACAGCACGACGTGGTCACCGACGGCCACATTGGTCACACCCGGGCCCACCTTCTCGACGATCCCTGCGCCTTCGTGGCCGAGCACCACCGGGCCCTCGGACGACCACTCGCCCTTGACCACGTGGTAGTCGCTGTGACAGAGGCCGCTGGCGGCCAGCTTGACGAGGACCTCGCCCTCCTTCGGGTCCTCGAGGTCGAGTTCCTCGACCGTCATCGGCTTCCCGACGGACTCGAACACTGCGGCGGTGACCTTCATGGCACGTCCTTTCGTGAGAAACAGGGTGAGTGGTGGCCGGGCGGTGAGCGGCCGGGACCGGGTCAGTCGCGGGCGGCGCCCATGGCCAACATCACGTGCTTGGTGCGGGTGTAGTCGTCGAGCGCGTAGGTGCCGTTGTCCCGGCCGTAGCCGGAGTGGCCGAAGCCCACCCAGGGCATCTCGGTGGCCACCGCAAGGTGGGAGTTCGCCCAGACGGTGCCGAAGTCGAGCTGCTCGACGACGCGCAGCATGCGGCCCGGGTCGGCGGTCCACACGGAAGCGGCGAGCCCGTACACGACGTCGTTGGCCTTGGCGATCGCCTCGGACTCGGTGGCGAACCTCTCCACGGAGATGACCGGACCGAACACCTCTTCCCGGGCCATCTCGGAGCCCGCGGCGACATCGGTGATGACCGTAGGCGGGTAGAAGTACCCGGCGCGGTCCGGGACCTGGCCACCGGTGAGGACCTTGGCACCGTCGCGCCGGGCCCGGTCGACCATGGCGGCGATGCGGTCGCGCTGCGCGGCGCTGATCACCGGTCCGAGCTCGATGGACTCCCCTTCGGCGGGGTCACCGATCGTCAGGGCCTCCGCCGCGCGGACCAGCTTCTCGACGAACGCGTCGTGGACGTCCTCGTGACAGATGACCCGGGTGGCCGCGCCGCACTCCTGGCCGGCGTTGACGTAGCCCGCCACGGCCAGGGTCTCCACCGCGGAGTCGAGGTCGGCGTCGTCGAAGATGACGACCGGGGCCTTGCCGCCCAGCTCCAGGTGGACGCGCTTGACCGTGGCAGCCGCGGCTTCCGCGACGCTCTGGCCGGAGCGAACGCTTCCGGTGAGCGCCATCATGTCGACGCCGGGGTGGTGGCTCATGGCATCGCCGACGATCGACCCGGTGCCCAGGACGACATTGAGCACGCCGGCCGGAAGGATGTCGGCGGCCAGCTCCATCAGGACGAGCGTGGTCAGAGGCGTCAGCTGGGAAGGCTTCAGCACCATCGTGTTGCCTGCCGCCAGGACGGGGGCGATCTTCCAGGCGGCCATCATCAGCGGGTAGTTCCACGGTGTGATGGCACCGACGACGCCGACCGGTTCACGCCGGATGTACGAGAGGTGCCCCTCGGCGTACTGCCCGGCCGCCGGGGCCTGCGCCGTGCGGGCCGCGCCGGCCATGAAGCGCAGTGAGTCCGAGACGACCGGGATCTCGTCGCTCGCGGCGGCCAGTGGCTTGCCGCCGTTGATCGCTTCGATCGCGGCGAGCAGATCGACGTTGGCGTCGACCACGTCGGCCAGCGCGTGGAGCACCTCCGCGCGGTCCGCGGGCGTACGGCCGGCCCAGCCGGGCAGGGCCCGTCGCGCCGCGGCCACCGCCGCGTCGACGTGCGCGGGGGTGCCGCTGGGGATGGTGCCCAGTGACGCCTCATTGGCCGGGTTGATCAGTGCGATGGTGCCGGCGTCGCCGCCGACCGTGGTGAACGCGCCGTCGATGAAGTGTGCCCTCGGCACCCGTGCGATGCGGTCCGCGGCCTCGGTCAGAGTGTCCTTGGTGATCATGGTGTCCGACTCCTAGCTGTCGACAGATGCGGTTTCGGTAGGGGCGGTCGGTACGGAGTTCCGACCGGCATCGCCGCGTTCGGCGACTTCGAGTGCGTCGCCGGAGGGGGCGGTCGAGCCTCGCCAGGGGCGCGCCAGGGCCATGTAGAGCGCACCACTGACCAGGACCACGCCGAGGCCGATCAGAACGCTCCAGCGATCGACGAAGGCCAGCGAGGCGTCACCGGGTCGAATCAGGACGAGCATCGCGGAGACACCGAAGAGCAGGGCGGCGATGTTGACGGCCAGACCGGCACGTCCGAGGCTCCACGGGCCGCCGGGCCGCCAGCCCTTGAGCCGCATCCGCAGGGCGGCGAGGACGACCATCTGGAAGCACAGGTAGATGCCGCACACCGCGAAGGCGGTGACCCGGGGGAGGCTGTCGGGTTGCGCGAGCACCCAGACGCAGAGGACGGTCGGGGCCGCGCACGACACCACCATGGCGGCGCGTGGGGAGCCTTGCTCGGTCAGCGTCGACAGCTTCCTGCTGCCGGGCAGCATGCCGTCCCGGGCGAAGGCGAAGACCAGCCGGCTCAGTGCGGCCTCCAGCGACAGCGCGCACGAGATGAATGCGGTCAGCGCCACCACCAGGAAGATCTTGGTGCCCACCGGTCCGACGGTGTCCTGCAGGACCGCCGAGACGGGATCCGCGACCTCGCCGTTGACGATGGCCGGCAGGTTCGGGGCCGCCAGGATGAAGCCGATGAACGCCAGACCCGCCGAGAACAGCCCGGTCACGACGGTCAGGATCATCGCCTTCGGAATGGCACGACCCGGGTTCTTCACCTCTTCTGCGACGTCCCCGCAGGCTTCGAACCCGTAGAAGAGGAACAGCCCGGTGAGCGCGGCCAGGAGGAACGTCTCGTAGTACGGTGCGTCGCCGCCGGCGCCCATCGCGTCGAAGAAGACGCCGAACGAATTGCGGCGTTCGAAGATCAGCAGGTAGAGGCCGCAGAAGACCACACCCACGATCTCCGCGTAGAAGCCGATGCGGACGACGGTACCGAGTGTGCGGGTGCCGCTGAGGTTGAACACCATCGCAAGGAGCAGCAGACCGACGGCTATCAGGAAGGTCTGGACGGGGGTGGGCGCGAAGCCGAAGAGGCTGCCGACGAACGGGACGGCGTAGTGGACCAACGCTGTGATCGTGACGATCAGCGCGCACAGGTAGATCCACGCGGCGAACCAGGCGTAGCGCGGTCCCCACAGGCGACGGGCCCAGGGATAGATGCCTCCGGTGATCGGATACTGGGAGACGATCTCTCCGAACACGAGGGCCACGAGCAGCTGGCCGGCGGCGACGATGGGCAGCCACCAGATCGACGGCGGTCCGGCCGTGGTCAACCCCAGCGGCATCAGGGCGGCCACAGCGCCCAGCGGCGACAGGTAGGTGAAGCCCAGGGACAGTGTCTCCACGACGCCCATGGAGCGGGTGAACTGCCCTGATTCAACGGCACGTTCAGACGTACCGGGCGATGACGTGGAAGGGGTCACCAGAGGGTCTCCTCAGCATGTTCGGTGGCCGGTTCGGCCGTACGGCGGTCGGTGCGGTAGGTCGCCATCGGCACCGGGATTCGGCTTGTGCATCGGTCCGGCATGGCCGTGAAGGCCGGGGTGCCGGTCGCGGTCAGCCTGACTTCGCGTTCCACTCGTGGTCTGCCGACAGGCTCGACGGAAGCCCGAGCAGCGCCTGCGCCGCCTGTCGTCCGATGGCCGGCGCCAGCTGGATCCCGGAGGCTCCCGCGCCGACCGCGTTGATGACGTTCTCGCGCGCCGGATGGCGACCGACCACGGGCAGTCCGTCGCGGGTCATCGCGCAGACGCCGGACCAGGTTCTGCCGACGGTCGCTTCGTCGGCGCCCTTCACACGCTGCGAGAGGAGTTCGACGACCAGCATCATGTCGTCCTCGTCGAGCGGCTTGGGGCGCAGACTGGGCGTCGCTTCCCTGAGGTTGCCGTCCTCGCTGTGCAGACCGGCGATGAGTTGGGTGGCGCCCTCCTGGCGGAAGTACACCCCCGGCACGCCCGATCCCGGGATGTAGTCCATGACGAAGGGCAGCGAACGGATGGGCCATTCCTTCAAGTTCGCCACGACGACGCCGTACAGCTGGTTCGACACCGCTACCGGGGCGTCGAGGAGAGCGGCGATGTCCGGTGCCCACGGCCCCGCCGCGTTCACGACCCAGTTCGCGACCAGTCGATGGGTGGTCGTCACCAGGATCCATTCGCCCGAGGCGGCCCGGTCGGCTGCGACAAGAGGCGACGTGGAGAGGACGCGCACGCCTGCGGCTCGTAGCCGCTCGGTCATCCTCGCGCAGAACTCGTATGCGTCGATGTATCCGTCGGAGCGGCCGATGAGGCCACCGACAAGGTCATCGCCCGTCATCAGGTCCGGCCACGAGGAGGCGATCCGGTCCCGGTCCAGGATCTCGGCGTCGACGATCCCGAACTCCTGCTGGAGCGCGCGCGACGCATGGAAGCCGGCCATGTCACCTTCGGTCCGCGCGAGGCGGAGATATCCCGAGCGGGTGAAGGTAAGACCTGTCTCCTCGCTGAAGGCATCGAAGAACCGGCGGCCGTACGCCCTGACCTCGATTGCGTCGGCGGTCGAGAACTGCGTCTCCACCATTCCGACGGAGAGACCCGACGTACCCTCGCCCGGGTGGGCCATGTCCAGCACCGTGATCTCGAGCGGCGAGGGAGCGAGTTCCACGAGGTGCCATGCGGTGCTCAGGCCCAGGACCCCTGCACCGACGATGACGACTTTCTGGGAGACCGGCATTACGCGCCCTCGCGAACTGCCGTAAGTGCATGACGGTAAATCAACGTACGTTCCTTGCCGTTCGCCCTCCGAGGGCTCTCGCTGATACAGAATTCACGCAGGCGGCCCACGCTCGAACCGACGCCCGTCGCGTCGGGACGCAGTGCTCAGAGACGGCCCGGCGCCGGGGCCAGTCCCTTCGGGGACACCGCCTGGGCGATGGCCGCCGCGACTCGCTCGGTGGCCGCACGGCTGGTCCGGCTGAGGGCCGTGAGCTGGATGAAGCCGTGCACGAGCCCACCTTCGCGGAAGATGCGGGTCGGTACGCCGTTCTCGAGGAGCCCGGCAGCGTAATCGAGCGCTTCGTCCCGCAGCGGATCGAATCCGGCGACCGACACCACTGCGGGCGGCAGGCCGTCCAGGTTCCCGAGGAGCGGGGAGACCCGCGGATCCCTCACATCGGCACCGGCCGGCAGGTAGTTGTTGCTGAACCACTTGATCTGCTTGGCCGACAGAGCCGGGGAACCGGCGAACTCGTGGTGTGAGGGCCGCTCGGTCGACAGGTCCACGACCGGGTACATCAGGACCTGCAGACAGGGCTGGACATCGCGGCCGCGCAGCTGCTGGCACAGCACTGCGGCAAGGTTGGCACCGGCGCTGTCCCCGGCGACGACGATGCGGTGCGGATCGAGAGCCCACTGCTCCGCGCGCTTGACGGCGTAGTCCCATGCGGTCAACGCGTCCTCGTGCGCGGCCGGGAACGGATGCTCCGGAGCGAGCCGGTACTCGACGGAGAGCACGTCGACGCCGGCCTTGAGAGCCAGCAGCTTCGCCGGAGCGTCGTAGTCGGCTCGACTGTGGACGACGAACCCGCCGCCGTGGAAGAACAGGAGGAGACCCCGCGACGCGGATCCCGCCCGGTATCGGGTGGCCTGCAGTCCGCCGGGCAGCCGGAGTTCTTCCTGGATCGCGAAGGACGGCATCCGGTCGGCGAACATCCGGCACTCCGCTGCGATCACTTCACGAGCGCGCACCGGGTCGAGATCGCTGTAGTCGTCCGCCTTTTCGGTCATCTGCATCAGGAGGGCGATCTCGGGCGCCATTTCCTCGCCGTCGGCATTGACGGGCACGTCCGCCAACCGGCGGAGGACCGGCTGGGGAAGGCGACAGGTGAGGATGCCCATCGTCCGCTGGATCCGCTCCGCCAGGGTGAGCTTGGCAGGGGTCGAGGTCATCGTGTCCCTCCCTGCTGCTGAGAGGCGGTGGTCTGCAGGTTCCCGTACTCGGATCCCGCCGGCGCCGAGGTCCTGGCGCTGAATTGCAGATGCCTGTCGAACAGGGCGCCCTTGAGGAGCTTGGCATCCTGGCTGTACGAGGTCAGCATCCGCCAGGGCAGCCCGGTGCCCTGGCGCGGGAGCGTGTCCATGGACCTCGCGACATAGCCGGCGGTGAGATCGAGCAGCGGCCGCGTGGGCATGCCCGCGTCGGGCACCGGGACGGCGATCTCGTGTCCGTGGGCGTCCATGTACTTGATCAGGTCGCAGATGTAGCGGCTCGTGAGGCCCACCTTCAGAGTCCACGATGACGACTTGGTGTATCCGAGTGCCACGACCCAGTTGGGCACACCGGAGAGCAGCATCCCCCGGTACGTCACGGTGTCGGAGAGTACGATCGGCTTTCCGTCCACGCTCTGCTGGACTCCGCCAAAGAACCGCATGTTCAGACCGGTCGCCGTCACGATGACATCGGCCTTCAGCTCGCGTCCCGAGGCCAGCAGGATGCCGTCCTTCGTGAAGCGCACGATCCGGTCCGTGACAACGGATGCCTTCCCGTCGCTGATCGCCTGGAAGAAATCGCCGTCCGGGGTGGCGCACAGTCGCTGGTCCCACGGGTCGTACGGCGGATTGAAGTGGGTGTCGACGTCGAAGTCGGCCGGGAGGGCCTTCTTGGTGTAGTAGCGGATCATGGCCCGACCGAATCGCGGAAACGTCTGCACCAGCTTCACGAAGCCCTGGTCGCGCCAGACGTTCTTGCGCCTCGTCAGCGCGTATCCGCGCTCGGGGCCGAACAGTTTCGTCAGCTGCAGCGACAGTGTGTCGACCCGCGGCAACGCCATGATGTAACTCGGCGTGCGCTGGAGCATCGTGACGTGGCGTGCCGCTCCGGGGCCCGCCGTCATGGCCGGCAGGAGGGTGATCGCCGTGGCACCACTACCGATGACGACCACCTTCTTGCCGGAGTAGTCGTAGTTCTCCGGCCAGTGCTGGGGATGAAGGATGTCGCCGG
The DNA here is from genome assembly GCF_056435185.1 of Streptomyces sp. NPDC044003. Lineage (NCBI taxonomy): Bacteria > Bacillati > Actinomycetota > Actinomycetes > Kitasatosporales > Streptomycetaceae > Streptomyces > Streptomyces sp. NPDC044003. The sequence continues at coordinate 52,707 of NZ_JBWKFA010000011.1, forward strand.
CGAACGCGTCGCGACCCTCGAACTTGGGCGTGAAGCCCTCGTCGTAGCGGTAGTAGCCGGTGGCGCCGTACACCCAACGGGCCTTCATCGTCAGCTCGTTGACCGCCTCGTCGCCGGTGACCCGCACCGTCAAGGTCCACAGGGCCTCATCGCTCGACCAGTCCGCCGACACGACCTCGTGCCGGAGCCGGATGAGCCTCTCCAGGCCGTACTCCTCGACGGTTTCCCGCAGGTAGTCACGAATCAGGTGCCCGTCGGCGATGGCGGATTCGTGGCGCCACGGCTTGAACTCGTATCCGTAGGTGTGCAGATCGGAATCGGACCGGATGCCGGGATACCGGAAGAGGTCCCACGTGCCTCCGATGTTGTCGCGTCCCTCGAGCACCGCGATCTTCTTGCTCGGGAACTCCTTCGTCAGGTAGCAGGCGGCTCCGATTCCCGAAATACCCGCCCCGATGACGACGACGTCAAAACACTCTGCCGAAACGGTAGAGGTATCCATGCCACCACTCCCTTGCATCTGTGGTTCAGCGGCTGGACCTCATGGTGCCTAGGTTTGGTGTGGCGCTATACACACAGAACGCGCGAGTTCCGGTGGAGCGTGGTGCACGTTGCACACTGCCGGTGTCTGAGCGTCGAACGGGGGACGAATTCTGAGCGATGCCGATCACGCATCGGCCCCGCCGGCAGGTGCGGGCGGGGCCTCCGAGGATGGGGCAGAACCCCCGGGTCAGTCGCTCGGCTGCTGGTTCTGCTGGAGCTCCAAGAGCATCAGGGCTGCGTCGACCCCGGTCGGGTCCTGATCGAGAGGTCGCGGCAGCATGGCCTTTGCTCGGGCCAGCCGACGGTCGACCGTGTTCCGGTGCGCGAACATCCGGTCCGCGGTGCTCGAGATGTTGAACCGCTCACTCACGTACATGCGGACGGTGCGCTGGATGACCGGGTCGGCTGTCGCGAGCTCCCCCAGCGTGTTCGCGACGAACTGCTCCGCCTTGGCGAGATCGGCAGTCAGCAGATCGACGAGGTAGGCGTCCTCGTAGCGCACGACGACATGCGGGGACCGCAGTCGCGCGAGGAGCCGCTGCGCCGCGACGGCGTCCAGATGACTGGAGCGGAACCCCTCGACGTCCGTCGCCGGCCGTCCGAACGCCACCCTGACGCCTGGGGTCTTGGCGAGGACCTTCTGGATCCCCGCTACCGGCGGAACGACCCTGACCGGCATCCACAACCACTGGGAGGAGGTACTGACCACCAGCGTCAGACGACGCGTGGCACCGCACGCCCGCATGACGTGCTCAGCCGCTTCCTCCAGGTGGGGGGCAAGCTCTTCGGAATCGGCCCACACGATGGCCGCGACGTGAGGTCCGGTCAAGGCGTAACCGAGCTGCTCCTCCGCTCGTACGCGGCTGATGGGGGCGCCTTCCAGCAGGAGCTGCGCTGTGGCGAACCGCTGGGTGTGGGCGCCGCGCCCCAGCTCCGATCGAACGTCGTCGGTGTATGTCGCCACGGCGGCGATCGAGTCGTCGACGAACGTCGTCATCGAGTTGCCGGACACCTCCACCAGTTCGCGCAACTCGTCATGGTCCGTGGTGGCGGCGAAGCAGGCCTCGATCCACCACTGCCATCCGACCCGCTGCGCCGCCCTCCATGATTCGAGGTCGTCGATGTCCATGCCGCGCAGCACGAGGTCGCGGGCGTAGATGTACATCTCCGGGTCCCTGGACGGCTCCACTCGACGGCCCGGCTCGTGCAGGTTCGACACGAGCCAGTGCGTCATGTTCGCCTTGTTGAGGCGCCGGTCCGCTTCCGCCAGCACGGGATCTTCGACGAATCCTCGCTGGCGTGTACCCCGCTGCGAAGCAGCCCACAACCTGTCCAGCACGTCCTCCGACAGGGGCAGCATCTGCTCGGCGATCGCTCGGATCAGCTCGGATACCCGTGGGGATGGGGCTGGCCACAACTCTTCCATAGCATACACAGAGTACTCCCGGCGACCACGTGGGGTGAAGCGCCGAGCTGGGGCGGCCGGCCGCAGACCACGTCGGGGCGGCCAGGGCTGCCCGAGGGGCGCACGCCGGCATCCTTCCGGATATTTTTCTGTATAGGAACCGGCATCGATGCGTTCCTTGGCCGGCTGTCTCCCCGTTTCAGGCCCCGGATGAAGGAGCAGGTCGGCCTGCTGCTCCAGAAGAGCGACGAGGGATACCGGCGAGTAGGATCCTGCGTACCCGTCGCCCACCCCCATCCCCACCCCCGGGCTTGAGCGGGCGGACCCCCTTCGAGACCACCCAGTTCGACCTGCCGGTGGGCAGTCTCCTGGCGCCAGGGTCGAGCTGGTCCTCATGCCGGCGAGAGCCCCGGACGTGCCCCGTGGCCTCACCGGTGAATCAACCGTGAACGGGATGTCGCGGAGCCTCACCGTCGTTTGACAGGCCGTAGGGGGATCCGTGATCCTCCTGACCACTGCATGGCGTGCGCCGGCAACCGCGCTTGAGATGCACGCTGCCGCAAGGCCCTGTTGGGGCTCGTGGTCCGTTCCCGACCCTTTCACCCGCATTCGCTCGCCCGGCACCCGGCGCATCACGCCACGCCTCGGGTGGCGGCGGATGCGAGCGGCCGCCCTCGCACCAAGTGAGGACGCCGCTCACGACGATCCGCGGCGACGTTGCCGTGAGTACAGCACTCTGCCCCCTGCCGTACCTCGGCGGCGCGCGCGGCCTTGACGCGTCGTCTCTCGTCGTCAGCCCGGTCATCCGTCGCCCCTCCGGAACGTCTGCGCGGCGACAGGTCACGCGCTTCCACGCCCCAGCCACCCACCTCACCGTCCGGAGGTTTCCGTGCGCTCCTACACTCCTGCTCCGTCCGGCCGACCACCGACGCCCCACCTCTCCGCCGATACCCCGCAACAAGAACGCCTCTCCAAACTCCGCGAGGCCGCTCACAGCGGCGACCGCACATTCCTTGTCCTGAACGCGGTTCCTCTCGCGGTCGGCACCGTGCTGTCGTCGTTCACGGACGTGCCGTCGGTGCCTGTGTACGGGAAGCTCACGCTGGGCGTGGTGTGGGGCTTCCTGCAAGGCACCCTCCTCGTCGTCACCGCCTGGCTGCACGAGGACCGGTCCGCGCGTCTGCGCGATCCCCTCGAGCAGTCCCTGACCTCATGCCTTCCTCGGGTCGAGAGGCCCGTCACTCCTCCGGTCAACGAGCCCTGGCGGTGAAGCGGTGAACCTGCACATCCTCAGCTCCGGCCCGGCCGAACCGATCGGTTCGGACAGCCAGGGCCCTGTGATCATCGCCTTCCTGGTCTTCATCGGTGTTTCCCTCCTGTGGGTTCTCACGCTCGCCACACAGGAGGACAACCCGGAAAGGCTCTACACAGCGGACCGGTCGCTCTCATCGGTCTTCAACGGGATCGCCATGGCAGGCGAGCAGATGACTGTCATCAACCTGTTGGCAGTGCCTGGAGGCATCGCCCTTTTCGGCTACGACGCATTCACCGTCGCCATCGACTACGTCGTGGCGCTGGGCGTACTGCTCCTCCTTGCCCAGAAGATCCGCAACAGCGGTCTGTACACGCTTGGCGATCTCTTCTCCGTGCGCGTCTCAGGTCCGGGGCTGCGCATCGCCGGGGCCGTGGTGACACTGGTCATCGCCATTCCCCTTCTCATGGTGCAACTGAGGGCGGCCGGCATCGTCACGGCCCTCCTGATCGGCATTTCGAGCGACGAGGCTCAGGTCCTCTGCACGGTGGTGATGGGCTGCCTCGTCGCCGCCTTCGCCACGGTGGCAGATCTGAGAGGCACCAGCTTCATGCAGGTCGTCAAGGTGCCGCTCACCCTGGTGACGCTGGCCGTGGTCACGTTGCTGGCGGTGAACAAATTCGGGTGGGACCCCGGGAGTCTGCTCGACGCCGCGGTGGCCAACAGCCGGGAGCCGGACGCGTACCTGAGCCCGGGGCTCTGGACACAGCCAGGGAGCCTCGGCCCTCTCAGCACGATCAGCGACCACCTCGTGATGATCCTCGGTACGGCCGTGGCGCCTCACCTCATGCTGCGTATCAGTACCGCCCTGACCGGGCGAGGCGCACGCCGATCCATGAGCATCGCCGCGGGGCTGAACGGCGCGTTCTTCCTGCTCCTGACCATGACGGGTTTCGCGGCGGCGGCCGTGGTGGGAAGCAAGAGCATCGGGGCCGTCGACGCCAATGGACAGTCGTCCCCGATGCTGCTCGCTGCGGGCCTGCTGTCCGACAGCTCGGCGGCGAAGGTCACGCTCATCACCGTCATGGCCTGCGTCGCCTTCCTCGCCGCCCTCACGACCGTGACCAGCGTGACCTTCGCCGCCGCCGTGTCCATCGCGCACGACGTGTTCGCTCGAGGCAAGCGCCGGCACACCGACATCGGAGAAGTGCGGGCCCTGCGTCTGGCTGTGGCCCTTCTGTGCATGGGAGGCCTGTCGCTCGCCGCTGCGACCCATCGATACCCGATCGAATTTCTGGTCGTCTTCTCGCTGGGCGTCGCCGCATCATGCGTCTTCCCCGCACTGATCTACTCCTTCTTCTGGTCCGGATTCCGTCGCAGAGGGCTCCTGTGGTCCGTATACGGGGGGCTTCTGCTCTGCGCCGTCCTCACCTTCTTCTCCCCCGTCGTCTCCGGAACCGAATACGCACTGTGGCCGGGAGTGGATTTCCATTGGTTTCCTCTGAACAATCCGGCCGTGATTTCCGTACCGGTCTCATTCCTCCTCGGGTGGTACGGCAGCATCACCTCGCCAGAAAATACTGACAGCGACTTCGGGCGCTTCGAGTACAGGATCCTGACGGGAAGAAGTCCGGATTGAGCGGAGCCGGCTGCGGCGTCCTCCGAGCCCCCAGGTCGCGTCGCCGCCCGTCGGGCGAGGGGACGGCAGGGTGCCTCGCTTCGGACCTACCAACGCTTTTCAGCCATGCGAGGGGCGAAGAGATGCTCCGCGACTCCTCCCATGTGCACTGTGCACCACGATCCGCGCGAACTGGAGGTGAACTGATGTGGTACGGCGTGATCCGCAGGGAGCAAGCTAGAGATCCAGGTCACAGGCGCCGGACGTATAGGCGCTCGGTTTCAGCCACCGAGGACCGCCCTCAACTGGAATCGCGCTTACAAGAGAGCCCCATCGGCTCTTGCTGAACACAATCGTCCCGCGCCCCGACAACGAAAAAGGTATGGCATGACCATCTCAGAGGTTTCCCTGCGCCGGATCCCGGCCTCCGCACCGGTCGATGAGGTCCTGGCCGTCTTCCACGAGGACGGTGGCGTCATCATCGAAGGACTCCTCACCCCGGAGCAGGTCGAGCGGTTCAATCGCGAGATCGAGCAGCCTCTCCAGAAACTGGCCGCCGGCTCCAAGCACGAGGACGAGTTCGTCGCCGAGTTCCACGGCAAGAACACCAAGCGGCTCACGAACCTGGTCACGCTCAGCGAGACGTTCCGACGTGAGGTCATCGACCACGACCTGGTGCACGCCCTCGCCGACGCCGTCTACCTGGAGGAGTCGGGCACCTACTGGATGACCACTGCGCAGGTCATCGAGATCGGGCCCGGCAACACGGCGCAGTTTCTCCACCGGGACCTGGAGAACTACTTCCCGTTCGTCGGCATGGGGCCCGCAGGCCCGGAAGTCACCGTCAACTTCCTGATCGCCCTGACCGACTTCTCCGAGGAGAACGGGGCCACCCGTGTCATCCCGGGAAGCAACCACTGGGAGGACTTCGAGGATCGCGGGACTCCCGAGCAGACGATCCCGGCTCTGATGCGTGCGGGCGACGCGCTCTTCTTCAGCGGGAAGACGGTGCACGGCGGTGGCGCCAACGTCACGTCCGACGAGTACCGGCGGGCGGTAGGTTTCGCTCTCAATCCCGGTTACCTGGTCGGCGAGGAGGCTCACCCCTTCCTGATCGACCTCGAACTGGCCAAGACCCTCTCGCCGCGGGTGCAGCGCCTGATCGGATTCCGCTCGCAGTACCCGAAGGGATCCCCGGGGCTGTGGCAGGTCGACTACAGCGAGCTCGCGGATCACCTCGGGCTGTGATGCCCCCTCGACCGAGACGCTGAATCGACGACGCCGACACGCAGGTGAGCCCGCCTGACGACGGACATCTGTGACATCAGAGGTCCTGCGGAGTGCAACCTGCCGTGTCACGTTGCGATCAACCCGGCTGTCCCCGCCTTCCGGCGCGGGCGGGGACAGCCGACCTGCGCGAGGTCATGGTGCGTTGTGCACCGCCATCGACGTATCCGCAGGGCTTCTTGTCCCAGTTCGGTGCTGTCCGAAAAGGAACCGTAGGCACCTCGCGGGCCGCAGCCTCCAGTTCCCGAGGGGCACCGAGAACCCGGACCGGAGGCCAGGCCCCACGCCGCGCAGCCCGCTCAGCCAGGCCTCCCGGTACATCGCGACCATCGCGTGAATAGGAGCAACTCGTGCAGTCCAGAGCATCAAACAGCAAGTGGCGCATGCTTGCGGTCTCGTTCCTGGTCATCGTCGGCATGTCTCTGCCGTACTACGGCTGGACGCCCAGCCTGACCTCGATCGCGGCGGATCTGTCCCTCAACTACGCGCAAGCGGCTTCGCTCATGTCCGTGACCGCCGCCATGGGCGGCATCGCGGTGGTTCTGGGTGGAGCGCTTGTCGTCAGAGTGGGGCCCAAGAGCGTCATCCTCGCTGCGCTGGCCCTCTCCATCGCGGGCCAGATCCTCTTCGCCTACGTGGACGGCTACACCGGTGCGCTGGTGGCACGCGCCGTCAGCGGCGTGGCTGTCGGCCTCATGATCGTGGCTCCCTACACGCTGGCCATCAGCTGGTTCCTCGAGTCGGGGCAGGCCGGCCGGGCGGCCGGCGTGATGCTGGCGGGTGACGGCATCGGCGTGCTCTTCGCACTCGTGGTGTTCGCCATGGTGCTCGGATCCGTGGACTGGCGTTACGGGCTGCTGGTGCAGGCCGGGTATCTGGCGGTTCTCTTCCTTGCGGCCCTTTTCTTCCTGAAGAACGCCCCCGCACCGGAAGCGGCAGAAGCGCGAGGACAGGACGCCGAAGGCACTCGGACGAAGGCGTTCGGCGCGATTCTGCGCGCGGCCCGCACGCGGCCCGTGCTCTCCGCGATGGCGTTCTACACGGGAACCTGGGGGCTCTTCTCGCTCGTCGTGAGCTGGATGCCCACCATTCTGATGAACGCCGGCTGGCCGGAGTCCGTCGCGGGGCTGTTCTCGTCCTCGTCCAGCCTTGCCGGCATCATCACCGCTGTCGCCTTCGGCCTGCTTTCACACAGGGTCACCGGCCGCCGCAAGATCGTCATCGTCCTCGCCGGGATCACGACGGCGGCGTTCGTCGGTCTGCTCTGCTACGCGGTCGCCGTGGGGGACTACACCCTCGCGGCGGTTTCCCTCCCACTGATCGGCCTGGCCGGCTACGCGGGAGCCTCCCTGTCGCTCACCGCCGCCAACGAGTCGGTTGACGGTGAGCACGTCGGTGCCGTCAACGGTCTCGTCCTCGGCTGCGCCCTCCTCGTCGGCGGTGTCCTCTACCCCTATGCGGTGGGCGCCATCCGAGACATGACGGGGAGCTTCACCGTCGGGTTCCTCGTGGTCGCGATCTCCACGTTCGTTCTCTGTTTCGTCGCCCCGCTGTTCGGGTTCGACGAAGGGAAGTCCCAGGTCCCGTCGCCGGAGGCGGCAGTCCGATCGGAAGTACGGGCCGCGGAAGCCTGAGAGCCCTGCCTCGCCGCGTGCGGTTTGCCGACTCCGACACACACGGCGGGGCGCACCCGTCGGGCCTTACGACGCCCCGACTCCATGACGACGGCCCCAGAGACACCCTCTGTCGGCTCTGCTGCACCCGCACCCGCACCCGCACCCGCACCCGCACCCGCAAGTAGGAATCATGCTCAATCTCGCCTCGCTCCTCGAAGACAGCGCCCGCTGTCACCCCACCCGTGACGCGCTGGTCCTGGGCGATACCCGGCTCACCTACGCCCAGGTGGACAGCGCCGCCAACCAGGTCGCGAACCTGCTCGTCGAGCGGGGGATCAGGCCCGGAGACAAGGTGGCCCTCAGCTGCCCGAACCTGCCGTACTTCCCGATCGTCTACTACGGCATCCTCAAGGCCGGCGCGGTCGTGGTACCGCTCAACGTGCTCCTCAAGAGCCGTGAGATTGCGTACCACCTCGCCGACTCCGACGCGAAGGCGTACTTCTGCTTCCAAGGCACTCCGGAACTGCCGATCGGTGCCGAAGGCTTCGCCGGCTTCGAGCAGGCCAGTGGTTGCGAGCATTTCTTCCTGATCACCGCCGACCCGGCCGCGGCCAGCCCGATCGAGGGCGCGGGAACCCTGGGCGCGGCTCTGATCGGCAAGGCACCCACCTTCGACAGCGCCGTCACCTCGAGCGACGACACCGCGGTCATCCTGTACACGAGTGGCACGACAGGCCAGGCCAAGGGCGCCGAGCTCAGCCATGCCAACCTCGTGCTCAACGCGCTCAGCTGCAACGGTCTGTTCGGCAACCGGCCCGCGACTGACACGCACCTGCTCACTCTGCCGCTGTTCCACACCTTTGGCGCCACCGTGCAGATGAACGCGGGCTTCTCGATGGCCGCCACGCTCGTACTGCTGCCGCGCTTCGAGGCAGCACAGGCGGTCGCGCTCATGGAGAAGGAGGACATCACCTTCTTCGCCGGCGTGCCCACCATGTGGTGGGGCCTGCTCGGCGCCCTCACCGACGACGTCGACGTGGACCGGATCGCCCGCAACCTCCGGGTCGGAGTGTCCGGCGGCGCAGCCCTGCCGATGGAGATCATCAGCCAGGTCAAGAAGCGGTTCGGAATCCAGATCCTGGAGGGCTACGGCCTGTCGGAGACCTCGCCTGTCACGACGTTCTCCGACCCGCAGCGCGAGCCGCGGCCGGGCTCGATCGGCATCCCGATCTGGGGGGTGCAGTGCAAGCTGGTCGACCGTGACTGGAACGAGGTCACCGGGGTCGGCGCGGTCGGCGAGATCGCGATCAAGGGCCACAACATCATGAAGGGCTACTACAACCGCCCCGAGGTCACCGCGGAGGCCATGCGGGACGGCTGGTTCCGAACCGGCGACCTGGCCAGGAAGGACGAGGACGGCTTCTACTACATCGTCGACCGCACCAAGGACATGATCATCCGCGGCGGCTTCAACGTGTACCCGCGTGAAGTCGAGGAGGTCCTGATGACCCACCCCGACATCTCGCTCGCGGCGGTGATCGGCGTACCCCACGACAGCCATGGCGAGGAGATCAAGGCTTTCGTGATCCGCAACGCCGACGCCGACCTCAGCGAGGCCGAGCTGGTCGACTGGGCGCGGCAGCAGATGGCGGCCTACAAGTACCCCCGCATCGTCGAGTTCGTCGAATCGCTCCCGATGACGGCCACCGGAAAGATCCTCAAGCGCGAACTCGGCTGACCCGTGGCGGGTCCGGTGCCCACGTGACCGCCACCACCACAAGCGCTACAGCCACGCGCCCATCTGCGGTCCACCGTCATGCCGGCGCAGCCTCGGCGTCGCCGGGATGGACTGGTCGGGACCTCTCAGCAGCCCTGTGCCGCAAGGCCTCGGCGGGCGCCGCGCCGCTCTGTAGCTCACCCCAGCTCCTTGCCGAAGTAGCACTGCCGGCAGGGATTGACGGGCTGCAACCCGCATCACATTCCAGAGCAAACGACTGGAGCAAGCGATTCAGTCACTTGCTCCAGTCATCGGAACAGAATCAAGGGAGCAGAAGATGAAGGACGGGACGTTCGACTACGACACGATCGTCATCGGCGGAGGGTTCGCCGGGGTGAGCGCGTGCCGGGATCTGTCGGATCAGGGCTACTCCGTGCTGTTGCTGGAGGCGCGCGACCGGCTGGGTGGTCGCACCTGGTCCGAGCAGCGGAGTGTGGGGGCCTACGAGGGAATCGTCGAGCTGGGCGGGCAGTGGGTGTGGCCCGATCGCCAGGTCAACATGATGTCCGAGATCGAGCGGTACGGGCTGACCATGACGCACAGCTCGATGCCGGAGTGCTACCCGACACTGCTGGCCGGGCAGTACAACCCGGGCCCGCTGCCGGTGCCGCTGGAGGACGTCTACGACTTCGAGAAGGCCGCCTTCAAGATGCTCACGGACGCGCACCGGATTCAGCGGGGAGTGCCGCTGGACCGCCAGAACGTCGAGGACCTGGACATCCCCTACAACGAGTACCTCGACAGCCTCGGGGTCAGTGACTCCGTCCGCGGCTTCTTCACCTTCTTCGGGACCATCCTCACCGGCCGCTATCCGGAGGAGATCTCCGCGCTTCCCCCGCTGGGGTTCATCGCGCAGATGGACCACAGCCTGATCCGTACCTGGGGCGTGTTGGACGCCTACATCGTCGAGGGCACCGGTGCGCTCATCCAGGCGATGGCCGACGACTCCGCCGGGGCCGACATCCGGCTGGAGACCCCGGTGGCGAGCGTCGAGCAGAACGAGGACGGCGTGAGGGTGACGACCGAGGCCGGCGACACCTTCACGGCGGCTACGGTCGTCGTGGCGACCCCGCTGGCCTGCTGGTCCACCATCCGTTTCGAACCGCCGCTGAGCGAGGCCAAGTTCACCACCTCGAGCGAGCGCAGCGTCGCCTACCCCGTCAAGGTGTACGCGCAGGTCAAGAACGCGCCGCGATTCCCCTACATGCTGGCGGAGGCTCCCCAGGCCAATGGTGCGGCTGTCATCTTCGGCGAGCACGATCTGGGGGAGGACGGCCAGCTCGTCGTCGGCTTCTTCATCGACCACCCGGACCGGGACGACCGCTTCGGCACCAGCTTCGCCGGTATCGAGCGGTTCGTGAAGACGATGTGCCCGGACGCCGAGCTCGTCGCCTACGAGTGTCATGACTGGGTGGGCGACCAGTGGTCCGGCCGCGGTGGCATGGCGGCGTACCCGCCGCAGCGCCTCAGCCGGTGGCACTCCGAGCTCTCCCGCCCGGAGGGCCGGGTCCACTTCGCGACCTCGGACATCGCCAGCACCTTCATGGCGTGGATGGAGGGCGCCGTCGAGATGGGCAAGAAGGCGGCGGTCGACGTGCAGCGCCGGCTCACCCGGGAGGCCATCGAGGTCAAGGTGCGCGCCCGCGCCAAGGGATCGAGCGGCACCGCGGCGACGCGGCACGAGGCCTGAGCCGGATAGGTAGACGACGCAGATGTTCCCCCGCGAAGAGCTGAAGGCCGACTACACCCGCCGCGCGCTGGAAGCGCTGGACCGGGCCTGGTCGCCGGGACCGAGTGGTCCGACGCCGAACGGTCCGGGGCCGAATGGTCCGGCCGGGACCGGACCGGCCCAAGTGCTGGCCGCGGTCCTCGACCAGCAGGCGACCATCGTCGGGCCGGTGCTGGCGGACCTGGGCGTGGACCCGGATGATCTTCGGGGTTCGCTACGCGTGAGCCCGGAGGACTTCCGAGGCCCTCTGGGCGACTTCGCGGGGGAGCGGCCGACGGCCGACGCCGAAACGGCCCGGCCCCAGCCCGGGCTCCTCTCGCTACTGCGGGCTGCCGAGCACGAGGCACGTCAGCTGGGCGACGCGTTCGTGTCGGTCGAGCACCTCGTCGTCGCCCTGGCCGACCGGCGCGACCCGGTCGGTGAGTTGATGCGCGCCACGGGCGCCGACCGGACCGCGGTACTGGACGCCGTACGACGCGTGCGCGGACCGTGGCAGGTCGTCGACGCCGAACCCGAGCGCACCTGCCTGGACGTCCGATGGCGGCCCGCCCGGGTGTCCAGCCAGGTGCTCCGGTTCGGCCGCGACCTGACCGAGCTCGCCTTCCGGGGCACACTCGATGCCGTGGTCGGCCGCGACACCGAGATCGCCCGGGTCGTCCAGGTGCTGTCCCGGCGGCGCAAGAACAACCCCGTGCTGATCGGCGACCCGGGGGTGGGCAAGACCGCCATCGCCGAGGGGCTCGCCCAGCGCATCGTCGCGGGCGAGGTTCCGGGAGCGCTGCAAAACCGTCGGGTGATCGCGCTGGACGTCGGTGCCCTGATCGCCGGGGCGTCGTACCGGGGGGAGTTCGAGGACCGGGTCAAGGCCGTGCTCAAGGACGTCGACGCGGCGGACGGCGGCATCATCCTGTTCATCGACGAACTGCACACGATCATCGGAGCCGGCGCCGCGGAGGGCGCGGTCGACGCCGGCAACCTCCTCAAACCGATGCTGGCCCGCGGCTCGCTGCGCACGCTCGGCGCCACCACGCGCGACGAGTACCGCAAGTACGTCGAGTCGGACGGCGCGCTGGAGCGCCGCTTCCAGCCGGTGCACGTCGAGGAACCCACGACCGACAACGCCGTCGAGATGCTCCGGGGCCTGCGGCCCAGCTACGAGGGCTACCACGACGTGCTGATCACCGATGCCGCACTCGCCGCTGCGGTGTCGCTCAGCAAGCGCTACATCGCGGACCGGTACCTCCCCGACAAGGCGATCGACCTCATCGACGAGGCCGCCTCGCAGCGCCGGATCGAACTCGACTCCGGCTCGCGGTGGCCCGATGCAGGCGAGTCCGGGATCGTCGACGAGGAGGATGTCGCACGCGTGGTCGCGCAGTGGACCGGCATCCCGGTCTCCCGGCTGCGCGAGGAGGAACTGGAGAAACTCCTCCGCATGGAGGCGCGCCTCGGCGCCCGCGTCGTGGGCCAACGGGAGGCGATCGCCAGTGTCTCGGCCGCGCTGCGCAACGCCCGCACCGGCCTCGGGGATCCGAACCGGCCGATTGCCGCGCTCCTGTTCTGCGGACCGGTCGGCGTGGGGAAGACCCACCTCGCCCATGCACTGGCCGAGTTCATGTTCGACAGCGACGACGCGCTGATCCAGCTCGACATGTCGGAGTACGCCGAAAAGCAGTCCGTCACCCGTCTCATCGGCGCGCCACCGGGCTACGTCGGCTACGAGGAGGGCGGCCAGCTGACCGAGGCCGTTCGGCGCCGCCCGTACGCGGTCGTCCTCCTGGACGACATCGAGCAGGCACACCCGGACGTCCACGGACTGCTGCGCCAGGTGGTCGACCACGGATCGCTCACCGACGGCCAGGGCCGACTGGTCAGCTTCCGCAACGTGGTACTGGTGATGACGTCGGGCCTCGCCGGTCCGGACGCCGTACGACAGCAGTTCCGGGCCGACTTCGTGACCCGGCTCGACGACGTCGTCGAGTTCGCGACGCTGGGCCGCAGTGAGCTGGAGCAGCTTGTCGACCTGCATGTCGGCGTGGTCGCAGCCCACCTGTCGGGCAAGGGGATCTCGCTCGAACTCGCCCGCGAGGCAAGGGAGTTGGTAAGTGAGTTGGGCGACGGCAACGATGGTGCGCGTCCGCTGCTGCGGGCGATCCGGAAGCAGCTCGTTTCCGCCGTGTCGCACGAGATCCTGCGGGGCGGGGCGGGACCGGGCGACACGATCCGGTTCGACCGCGAGGGGTCGTCGCTCCGGCTCGCGGTGGTGCGGGACGCCGCGGAGGACGAGGTCCGGGCGGCGGGGCCCGGCAGCGGGCCGTCGAGTGCTCCAGTCCCGACTGGATCAACCGACTGAATCAACAGGAGGCCCGACAATTCGGTGCGGGGACACACGTCGTCCGTGTGCAGAGTGGCCTCCCACATGTTTGATGGCTCATCAGGTAAGTCAGCATTCGGTCAGCATGAGTCGCCGGGCGTTCCCGGAGGATTGCCTGAACAGCCGCCGGTGACAGCACGAAATCCCAGGTGAGGACCCGTGTCGCCCGACCGAGCGATGTTCCTCACAAACATCGTTCGGCGCGTGCCGGTGTACAGTCGGGACCGCCCTTGACCTGCACGAAGCAGGCAGGGAGCCGTCTCAGAGGAGTCCAAAGTGCTGCGTACTCTGTTCAAGTCCAAGATCCACCGCGCCACCGTGACCCAGGCCGACCTGCACTACGTCGGTTCCGTCACCATCGACGCGGAGCTGATGGAGGCCGCCGACCTGCTGCCCGGCGAGCTGGTCCACATCGTCGACATCGACAACGGAGCCCGCCTCGAGACCTATGTCATCGAGGGCGAGCGCGGCTCCGGTGTCATCGGGATCAACGGCGCGGCCGCCCACCTCGTGCACCCCGGCGACCTGGTGATCCTCATCAGCTACGCGCAGCTCGAGGACGCGGAGGCGCGGAGCTTCGTACCGCGCGTCGTGCACGTCGATGGCGACAACCGCATCGTCGAGCTCGGGAGCGACGCGTCCGCGCCCGTCCCCGGCAGCGACACGGTCCGCGGCCCGCACGCCGTGCCCGCCCAGGTCTGAACCGCCCGGCCACCCGGCTCCTCCCCGAGGGGCCGGGTGACCCGAGGGGCGGGATCCGGTGGGCAGGGCCGGGGCGGCGGGGCCACCCTGGAAGGGGAGCCCTCGTGAGGCCCCGCGCGGCGGAGCCCACGCGCCAGGGGTCTCCGTCGACCGGGAGGTCCGTCATGACCCACCCATCCCCCGATCCGCTGCCGCCGTCGCCGATCCCGCCGCCGGTTCCCTCGCCGCCGCCCGTGCCCCCGCCGAACCCGGTGCCGGTCCCACCGGAACCCTCGCCCACCCCGGTGCCCCAGCCGGGCGGGCCCGTACCGGAACCCGAACCTCAGCCCGAACCGGGCCCCGCGGGCGGGTGAGCGGATTCAACCCAGAGGTGACACAAGGCGGTTGAGGTTTCGCGCGAGCCCTTGTCACGGAGCGTGCACCACCCCTAACTTGGACGGCTGCTGCTGTGTTCAAGGGGGGCCCATGGCCGTACGCGGACGTCACCGCCGCCACCAGCCGAGCCGGATCAACCGTGCCTCGCTCACCGTCACGGCGGGAGGCGCCGGCATGGCGCTGCCGCTGATCGGCGCGGGCGCCGCACAGGCCGCCTCGCTCGACGTCTGGGAGAAGGTCGCGTCCTGCGAGTCCTCCTCCAGCTGGCACATCAACACCGGCAACGGCTACTTCGGCGGCCTCCAGTTCACCCAGTCCACCTGGGAGCGGTACGGCGGCACGCACTACGCCCCGCGCGCCGACCTCGCCTCCAAGGACCAGCAGATCGCGATCGCCGAGCGCGTCCTCAAGGGCCAGGGTGCCGGCGCCTGGCCGTCCTGCGGCCCCCGCGCGGGGCTCGCCCGGGGCGGGGAGACGCCCGACGTCACTCCGCGGAGCGCCGCTGCGGCCCAGCCGGCCGGCGGCGGGAACGCCGTCCGCACGGCCTCCCTGCCCGGGCAGCGCCTCCTTCCCGAGCAGGCCGCGCGCAGCGCGAGCCCGACGACCGTGCCCACCGTGCGCGAGATGTACACCGTGACGCCCGGCGACTCCCTCTCGAAGATCGCCCGGGACGAGCACGTCAACGGCGGCTGGCAGCGCCTGTACGAGACGAACCGGCAGGTCGTCGGCGACGACCCCGACCTCATCCTCCCCGGCCAGCGCCTCACCCTGCGCATCACGGCGCCGAAGAAGGCCGCCGAGAAGGCCGCGGAGAAGGCCGGGGAGAAGGCTGCGCCGAAAGCTGCCGAGAAAGCCGCTGAGAAGCCTGCGCCGAAGACCGTGCCCAAGGCCGCGCAGAAGGCCGTCCCTCGACCGGCCAAGGCCACGCCCCCCAGGACCGCACCCCCCAAGGCCGGCTCACACAAGACTGCGGGGGCCGCGAAGCCCGCCCCGAAGCCCGCGGCCAGGCCGAGTACCCAGCACACCTCGAAGCCCGCCACCAAGCCGGCCCACAAGACCGCGCCCAAGCCCGCCACCAAGCCCTCCGCCGACAGCTACTCCGCGCCCGTCTCCGCGGACATCGGCACCCGCTACGGCACCCGCGGTTCCTCCTGGTCCAGCGGCTACCACACCGGCGTGGACTTCCCCGTGCCCACCGGCACCTCGGTCAAGGCCGTGGCCGGCGGCCGGGTCGTCTCCGCCGGGTGGGGCGGCGCGTACGGGTACCAGATCGTCCTGCGCCACGACGACGGCCGCTACAGCCAGTACGCGCACCTCTCCGCCCTCACCGTCCGCGAGGGCCAGCGGGTGCACGCAGGTCAGCGCATCGCCCGCTCAGGATCGACCGGCAACAGCTCGGGACCGCACCTCCACTTCGAGGTTCGGACGCGTCCCGGGTACGGCTCCGACATCGACCCCCTGGCCTATCTCAGGGCGCGCGGAGTCTCCGTCTGAGGCGGGCCTGTCCGACGCCGATGACACCGACAGCGACTCCGGCGGGACCGCCATGCGGTCGAGCGTGAGCTGGACGAGGCCGCCCGCGGCGACCGCGCCGCAGATCAGCGCGGCGACGGTGCCCGCCGCGCCGTAGCGGAAGCTCTCGCCGAAGAGCGTCACGCCGACCGCCGCCGCGACCACCGGGTTCACCACCGTGACGGTGGCCAGCGGGGCGGCGAGGCCCGCGCCCCGGTACGAGGCCTGGGAGAGCAGCAGGCCGGTCACCGCGAACGCGGAGAGCACGAGCAGCCCCGTCCACTCGGCGAGCGGGGCCGAGGGAGTCCACTCCTCGGCCACCGACTTCGTGAGGACCGAGGCCATGCCGAAGGAGACGCCCGCGGCCGCGGCGAGCACGACGCTGCGCAGGACGGACCGGCCCACCAGGTGCGCGACCGTGAACAGGACGGCCACCGCGGCGAAGGTGGTGCCCGCGAGCAGCCACCGTTCCCCGTCGGTGAGGGACCGGGCCTCGGCGCCGCTGGTGAGGCTCAGCAGCCCGGCGAGGCCCGCCGTGGCCATCAGCGCACCGCGCCAGGCCCGCCGCCCGGCCCTGCGGCCGACGAACAGGGCCGCCATGGGCAGAGCGAAGACGATGGTGAGCGCACCCATCGGCTGGACCAGGCTGAGCGGCCCGTACGCCAGGGCGGCGACGTGCAGGGTCGCGCCGACGCCGTTCAGCAGGACGGACACCCACCAGGCAGGGCTGCGCAGCGGCGCGTAGCGCGGGCCGGCGGCGGAGGCCGCGACGCGCTCCTGCACGATCGCCGCGGCCGCGTAGGCGACCGCGGAGGCCAGGGCCAGGGCGACGGACAGCATGAGTGGACTCATACCTTCCACGATCCCCCTTTCCGGCCGTTCGCGTCGTCGTACCAGGGGACGTCTTCGCGGATACCGCCGACGCAGTACACAGCGCGCGCATACGACTCGGGATGTACACCTGTGCAGGTCGGAACGGGTGCAAAGCGGCCTTTCCGGCCGCTCGGGGGTGGCTCTCCGGGAGCCCGCGGAGTCGTTACGGTGGGACCTGACGACAGGATCTGCGGGCGGGGGCGTACGGAAATGGATCTCGGCGCGAGCGGCGACGACGGATCGCCGGGCGGCTTCTTCGTCCTGCGGACCACCGCCCCGGCGACCGGCGGCGCGCACCGTCCGCTCGCCCGCCTGTACGCGGGGGAGTACGGCCCCCTCACCGCGCGCGTGGACCACGTCACCGCCCGGCTCGGCGCCCCCGAGCGGCGTGTCGGGGCCTCCGTCGCCCACCTCGGGCTCGCCGCCCGGCTCTGGTCCACCGCCCTCGGTCCCGCCGCGCTCCACGGCCGCTTCCCGGCCCTCGACCCCACCGGGCTGTACTGGGACGGGTCGCTGACCGCACCCGACGACCTGTGGTGGGCCGGCACCGAGACCCGCCCCGGGACCGTGGACGAGCTGCGCGCGGCCGTCGTCGACGCCCATCTCGTCCCGCTGCACGCGGCACTGCGCCGCGACGGGAACATCTCCCCGCGGCTCCTCTGGGGCAACGCCGGCTCGGCCCTCGCCGGCGCCCTGCGCGAGCTGACCCGCTGGGCGCGCGCCCACGGGCGTCCGGAGGCGGCCGAGCGGGCCGCCGCCCTGGTCTCCGGGCTCCTGGACCACCCGGACCTGGCGGGGACGGTCCGCGGCCCCCGGCTGCGGCGTACGAGCTGCTGCCTGTACTACCGCGCCCCGGGGGCGGGGCTGTGCGGCGACTGTGTCTTCGACCACGCCCCCCGAACGGGTTTGGAGGCGCGGCCCCCCGCTCCGTAAAGTTGGGTCTTTGAATGCCCGCGAGCGGCGACGTACGAGCGAACGAGGAACCCGAAGGCCATGACGGTGACCGAAGAAACCCAGGAATACGGGCCGGGTATCGACCCCGAGCGCCTGGCCGTCTGCCTGAGCGTCCTCGACGAGCTCGACAAGATAGACGTCGACCACCCGGACGCGATCACCGTCCGGCGTGCCACCGCCGGGATCTACCGGACCGTGAAGCAGCGCCGCCGCCAGGAGCGCCGGGCCGCGAAGACCGCGAACGACAAGGCGGTCACCGAGGCCACGGCCACCGGCTCCGCGCAGCGCATCGACGACGAGACCGAGGGCCTGCTGCCCACCTCGGTCACCGAGGAGGGGCGGATCGCGGGGATACTCCAGCGTCCGCGCTCCTGCTACGTCTGCAAGGCGCGGTTCGTCGAGGTCGACTACTTCTACCACCAGCTCTGCCAGCCGTGCGCGGCGCTGAACCGGGCCAAGCGCGACGCCAGTGCCGACCTCACCGGCAAGCGCGCGCTGCTCACCGGTGGCCGGGCCAAGATCGGCATGTACATCGCGCTGCGGCTGCTGCGCGACGGCGCCCACACCACCATCACCACCCGCTTCCCCAAGGACGCCATCCGCCGCTTCAAGGCGATGGAGGACTCCGCGGACTGGATGCACCGCCTGGAGGTCGTCGGCATCGACCTGCGCGACCCCGCCCAGGCCGTCGCGCTCGCCGACCAGATGACCGAGGCCGGCGCGCTCGACATCCTCATCAACAACGCGACGCAGACCGTGCGCCGGCTGCCCTCCGCGTACGCCGCGCTCGTCGACGGCGAGACGGCTCCGCTGCCCGCCGGCGAGCTGCCCGCGCACCACGTCATCGGCGCGTTCAACTCGGGCGCGGTCGGCGAGCTCGTCGGATCGTCCGAGCTGCCCGTCGGCGTGCGCGACCTGGAGGCGCAGCAGGTCGCCGACCTCGCCCTGGTCGCGGGCAACGCCAGCCTCGCCCGGCACCTCGACGGCACCGCCATCGACGCGGGCGGCCTCGTGCCCGACGTCGTCGAGTCCAACACCTGGGTGCAGAGCATCGAGCAGATCTCCCCGGTGGAGCTCCTCGAGACGCAGCTGTGCAACTACACGGCGCCGTTCATCCTGATCAGCAAGTTGCGGCCGGTGATGGCCGAGGCGGCGAAGAAGGCGGCCAGCGGCCGTGCCTACGTCGTGAACGTGTCGGCGATGGAGGGTGTCTTCAGCCGCGGCTACAAGGGCGCCGGCCACCCGAACACCAACGCCGCGAAGGCCGCGATGAACATGGTGACGCGGACCAGCGGCCAGGAGATGTTCGAGACCGACGGCATCCTCATGACCTCGGTCGACACCGGCTGGATCACCGACGAGCGCCCGCACTACGACAAGCTGCGCCTCGCCGAGGCCGGTTTCCACGCCCCGCTGGACCTCGTCGACGGCGCGGCCCGGGTGTACGACCCGGTCGTGCGCGGCGAGGCGGGCGAGGACCTGTACGGCTGCTTCCTGAAGGACTACGCCCCCGCCAACTGGTAGGCCCCGCCGTACCGCGTGTCCCGCGGTCCTGACAAGAGCGCCCCACCGGCCTGGTGGGGCGTTTTTCGGCTCCGTTCACTCGATCGCATCACACTTTGGAGCCCGGTAGAGCGCGGGCGTGCTCATTTGGTTAATGTGAGGCACACGGTTGGCCACCGAGGAGACACACATTCCTCACGGCCTTCCTGGGACTGGCCTGCCACCAAGGCCGCGGTCCCGCCACCAACGGCGCCACCGCGACCGCCCGGCACTTGTTCCCATTGACGCGACACAAAGGAGTGCGCGGTGACACCCGAACTGACGAAGCAGGAACCGCGGCCGGCCGAACGCAACGAGCGGCCCCGCCGCAAGGGCGAGCTGGGCAGCCTCGACGTGTGGGCCCACGCGGCCCCGATCCGGCTCGCGGGTTACGAGGAGGACCTCGCCGAGCCCCACATCCTGCCCGGCATCGACTGATCCCTGTGCTTCACCCCGGGTGCCCCCGGCCGTTCGCGGTCCGGGGGCACCGGTGCGTTCAGCGGGAGGTGCCGCTCGGTTCCCGCAGGCGGATCGGCGGCAGGTACTCCCGTACCAGCGTCCGGTGCCACCAGGCCCCGGTCTCCCGGAGCTCGCGCCAGGTCGTGTACCGGTAGCGGTAGAGCCGGGCGCGGACGAGGGCCGGCGGCGCGTCCGGGAACGGATTGTGGGCGAGCAGCCGCAGGGTGTCCCGGTCGTTGTCGAGCAGCCGCTCGACGAAGGGCCCGAACCACTCGCGCGCGTACCCGGGGGAGAGCGCGGCGAACCACATCAGCCAGTCGAGCCGGAGGTGGTACGGGGCGAACTGCCGGGGCAGTCGGCGCGGATCGCCCGGCTTGCCCTTGAAGCCGTACTCCCGCCACACCGTGCCCGGATGCGGCACCGGCTCGTCGGTGCCCTCGATGACGATCTCGTCCCGGATCCGGCCGACGGTGCCGAAGGCGCCGTAGCTGTTGACCAGGTGGTACGGGTCGTACGAGCGGTTCATCGCCTGGTGCTTGGAGAGCAGGTTGCGCGCCGGGCGGTAGCTCCGTACCAGGACGGAGGCGGTCACCGCGACCACCACGACCACGTACCAGAGCGGCGGATCCGGCTGGGGGTGCTCGCCGACGACCGGGGAGGCGTCCACGACGGAGAGCGCGAGCACGATCGTGAGCCAGTTCAGCCAGGCGAAGTTGCCAGAGAGCACGAGCCACAGTTGGGTCGCCACCATCAGTCCGGCCGCGACCGTGGCCACCGGCTGCGGGGCGAAGATCAGGAACGGGACGACCAGCTGGACGAAGTGGTTGGCGGCCACCTCCACCCGGTGCAGCGGGCGGGGCAGGTGGTGGAAGAACCAGCTCAGCGGGCCGG
Source organism: Streptomyces sp. NPDC044003 (assembly GCF_056435185.1). Classification (NCBI taxonomy): domain Bacteria; kingdom Bacillati; phylum Actinomycetota; class Actinomycetes; order Kitasatosporales; family Streptomycetaceae; genus Streptomyces; species Streptomyces sp. NPDC044003. The sequence goes on from NZ_JBWKFA010000011.1 coordinate 73,616, forward strand.
GCATCGGCTGGGTCTCGTGGTGGTGGTAGAGGCAGGTCAGGTTCCGCCAGCAGGGATCGCCGCGGATCTTGATGAGCCCGGCGCCGAACTCGACCCGGAAGAGCAGCCAGCGCAGCAGGAACAGGACGAGGACGGGCGGGCCGGTGTCGTCGTTGCCGAGGAAGACGGCGAGCATCCCGGTCTCCAGGAGCAGCGACTCCCAGCCGAAGGAGTACCAGGTCTGGCCCACGTTCACGATCGACAGGTACAGCCCCCAGAGGACCAGCCAGAGCAGCATCGAGACCGGCAGCGGCACGGCGTCCCCGGCGCCCGCGACGAGCGCGAGCGCGAGGGCGGCGCCGGACCAGGAGACGGTCGCGAAGAGGCGGTCGGAGTAGCGCCAGTGGAACAGCGAGGGGGTGTGGCGCGGGCGGGTCCGGCGCACGTACTCCGGTACGGGGAGCATGCCGCGCTCGCCGATCAGCGCCCGGAACTGGAGGGCTGCCGACAGGAACGCCACGCAGTACAGCCCGGCGAGGCCCCGCTGGAAGACGATCCGGCTCAGCCACAGGTCGGGTGCGGTGAACCACTCCATCGCTACCAGTATCGGCCCGGGATCACGTCCTGACGAGACGCGCGAGGGTCCGGCCGAGGCGGCGGGCGTACGCGTGCTGGAGCCGTGGGACCACGGGCCCGGCGAGCCGGGTGTACCAGGTGGCGGGCCGGCTGAAGGCGGTGACCGTGAAGCGGACCGCGCCGTCCGGCTCGAGCGTGACGACGAAGGACTCCTCGCCGCACTCCGCGTGCCCGGTCAGGGTGCCGTAGGCGAAGCCGATGCGGTCCTCCTCGTACGCCGTCCAGATCACCGAGCAGGGGACGCCGAACCGGAGCGGGCCGGCGCCCAGCGACACCTCCAGGCGGACGCCGGGCTCGGCCCGGTCGGCGTCGGCGTGGACGCCCGCCCCGGAGGCGCGGTGCATCCGCCAGGTGGTGACGGCCGCCCCGGCCGTCTCGAAGGCGGCCCTGCCGTGGCCGACGACCGTGCTGTGCCGCAGATGGTGGTAGCCGGCGGGGAGGGCTTCGGGGGTGCGGGTGGCGCCGACCTCGGGGTAGCTGAGGCCCGGTCGGCGGTGGGCGGGCCGGGAGAGGCTGTTCAGCAGGCGGGTCATACCGGGAGCTCCGTTCGCGGGCGGGTCGGGCGGGTCGGGCGGGTCGGGATCGTGCGGTCGGTCCGCAGGCGGCGCCGGGCGAGGAGCGCGCAGACGGCGAAGCCGAGGGCGTTGCCCAGGCCGTGCGTGGCGGCCGTCCAGGTCAGGGAGAGGTGCGGGAGCCCGGTCGCCTCGCCGAGCGCCCAGCTGAGCGCGAGCAGCATGGTGACGACGAGGACCAGGGCCGAGACGGCGAGGAGGCCCCGGGTGAACCGGTCGGCGGCGAGCTCGCGGCGCTCGCGCAGGGTCAGCACGGAGACCGCGGCCATGCCGGCCGTCAGGACGACGGCCCCCGCGAGTTCGGCCCAGTCGTCGACGAAGTAGCCGAGCAGGACGAGCAGGGTGCCGGCGGGGACGCTGAGCGCGGCCATGCGGGCGGCGGGACCGTCGGAGGTACGGCTGACGAGCCCGGCGACCAGGGCCGCGGCGAAGCCGGCGAAGTGGAAGTGCGGGACGGTCAGCGCGAGGAGGTCCAGGTCGAAGCCGAACAGCGGGTACGAGGCCCGCTCGGCGACGAGCGCCAGACCGGCGACGGACGGCGCCACCAGGGCGGAGAGGACGGCGATCTCGCTCGGCCGGAGCGAGCGGGTCAGCATCAGCCGGGCGGGGGCCTGGAGCGCGAGCGCCAGGGTGGCGAGGGCGTAGACGGCGGCGAGGGCGGTGGAGAGTCCGGACCGTGGCAGCCAGAGAGCCAGGGCTCCCGGGACGGCGAGCAGGGGCCAGGCGCGCCGGAGCGGCTCCCAGGCCGGTGGCCGGGGGCCGTCGAGGAGCGAGAGCCCCGTCGGTACGACCCAGAACATGCCGATCATCACGACCGAACTCACCAGGACCGACAGCACGGTCATACGCCAGCACCCCCACTTGAACATGTTCAACCGGCGAGTCGAGCGTAGGGCCTTTCTTGAACGTGTTCAAGTCTTCGGTCGGCGAACCCGGTCGGCTGCGCTCCGCTTGCGGGCCCGCACGCACTGCGACAGACATGAGGGACTGGCCGCAAACCGGGCGCCGGGCCCGGAGAGAGAAAGTCGGGAGAACCAGGTGCGCTCATCCCTCCGCCGGACGCGGCGAACCGGTCTCGCCGCCGCGCCGCTCGTCTCCGCCCTGCTGCTCACGGGCTGCTCCTCCGTGTGGGAGGGCGCCGCCGGCGAACCGGCCGCGGCCCCCGTCCAGGAGGACGTCTTCCTCCAGCCGCTCGGCGCCCACGGCCCCGACCCCTTCACCGAATCCACCGTCCGGAACACCGCACCGCCCGCCGCCCCCAACCGGCAGCCGGACGAGGCCACCGAACAGGTCCGCGAGGTCACCGGCTCCACCCCCGGCCTCTACGGCGGCACGCGCGCGGTCGGCAGCTGCGACGTCGAACGGCAGGTCGCCCTCCTGGCCGCGGACCGGAAGAAGGCACACGCCTTCGCCGAAGCCGCCGGCATCCCCGAGTCCCATCTCACCGACTGGCTCCGCGGGCTCACCCCGGTCGCCCTGCGCGCCGACACCCGCGTCACGAACCACGGCTACCGGGAGGGCAAGCCCCGCGCCTTCCAGGCCGTCCTGCAGACCGGTACGTCGGTCCTCGTCGACCAGTACGGCGCCCCGCGCGTCCGCTGCGCCTGCGGCAACCCGCTCCGCAGCCCCGCCGCCGACCGGAGCGGCATCCACCAGGGCGAGGCCTGGGACGGCTTCGACCCCGACCGCGTGATCACCGTCCGCCCCACCAGCTCCGTCGTCACCAGCCTGGTCATCGTGAACACCACCGACCACACCTGGATCGAGCGGCAGACCGGCACCGACGGGGCCGAGGACCGGAAGCCCGACGTGGAGCCGGCCTGCGACCCCGACACCTGCGCCCTCGCCGGTACCGGCACGCCCGACCCGACCGCCCCCGGCCACCCCATCTCCCCGGACCCCGCCTCCCCGGCGCCCGTGCCGCCCCCGCCCGGCTCCCCGGACCCCCTCCGGCCCGCCCCCACGACCCCGCGCCAGGACGTCCCCGACCCGTCCGGGACAGGCGGCACCGGCACCGATCCGACGGCGCCGACCGCCCCCGATCCCTCCGCGGAGCCGTACCCCGACCCGTACACCGAACCCCTCCCCGACCCGTTCGCGGAACCCCCCACCGTCCCCGACGGCGAACTGCCGCCCGACGAGCTCTTCCCGGCCGGTGCGGTGCCCGACCAGCCGGAGACCTTCCAAGGGTGAAACGGATCTTCCTGGTGCGGCCGGGCGGGGCTGCGCCTAGCGTGGCCCCATGAATGCGGGCAGCGGGGGCGGGGAGGCGATCGCGCGGCTCGGCCGTGCGCCGGAGGGGCCGGGGACCGGCACGCGGATCCTGGCCGACTACGGCTCCGTCTTCCGGATGGGCGGCTTCGACTGGGACCTGCTCACCGGCACCATGGCCATGGACGACGCCGCCCTCGACGTCTTCGACATGGACCCCGACGAGTACGACGGGCGGCCCGATAGCCTGGGCCCGCGGGTGCTGCCGGACGAGGGCCGCCGGCTCGACACCCTGGTGGCCCAGGCGCTCAAGGACGGCAGCGAGCAGTACGGCGCGTACTTCCGCATCCGGCGCCGCGACGGCAGCCACCAGTGGACGCACACCCAGGGCCTCGTCCACCGCGACGACACCGGCCGGCCCGTCCGCATCGTCGGCGTCCTGCGCGACGCCACCCATGAACTCACGGAGTCCGCGGCCCGGCTCGGCCTCGACGAAGGGCGCAGAAAGCGCGCCGGGGTCGTCGAGGGCACCACGGCGGCCCTCGCCTACGCCCGGACCGTGCAGGACGTCATCGACCTGCTCAACGACTCGCACGCGCTCGAACACTTCGGCGCGGCCAGTCTCGTCATGGGCCTCCTCGAAGCCGGGCGCATCCATCTCGTCGCCGAGGGGCCCGACGGCGCCTTCGTCCCCGGCACCCGGTTCACCCGGGTGGACGAGCCGTACCCGATGAGCGAGGTCATCAGGACCCTGCGCCCCCGGTTCATCGACTCGGCCCGGGACTTCGCCGACTCCTTCCCGGTGCTCTGGCCGCACATCAGCGGCCTCGGCATCACCGCCGCCGCCTATCTGCCGCTCATCGCCCAGGCCCGACCCATCGGCGCGCTCGGCCTGCTCTACAGCGACAAGACCGGCTTCAGCGAGGACGAGCGGACCCTGCTCGTCGCCCTCGGCAGCAGCATCGCCCAGAGCCTCCAGCGGGCCATGCTCTACGAGCAGGAGCACGACCTCGCCGAAGGGCTCCAGCAGGCGATGCTGCCGCGCCGGATCCCCGAGGTGCCCGGCGCACAGACGGCCGTCCGCTACCGCTCCGCCCGCCTCGGCCGGGACATCGGCGGCGACTGGTACGACGTCATCGCACTGCCCGGCGGCCGGGTCGGCTGCGTCATCGGTGACGTGCAGGGCCACGACACCCACGCGGCGGCCGTCATGGGCCAGCTGCGGATCGTGCTGCGCGCCTACGCCGCCGAGGGCCACCCCCCGGCGACGGTCATGGCCCGGGCCTCCGTCTTCCTGCACGAACTCGACACCGAACGCTTCGCCACCTGCACCTACGCGGAGGTCGACCTCAACACCGGGGTCGTGCAGGTGGTGCGCGCCGGCCATGTCGACCCGCTGATCCGGGAAGTCGACGGGCGCTGCCGCAGACTCCCGGTGGAGGGCGGTCTCCCGCTCGGGCTCTCCGCGGAGTTCGGCCGCCTCGACTATCCGGTGACCACCCTGGAGCTGGACCCCGGCCAGACGCTGATGCTCTACACCGACGGGCTCGTGGAGAAACCCGGCGCCGACCTCGACGAGGGCCTCCAGTGGCTCTCCTCGCTCGTCCGGCGCGGCCCCGCCGACCTCCAGCACCTCGCCGACCACCTGTGCGACGTCGTCGCCGAGCGGGGCGGCGAGGACGACGTCGCGATCCTGCTGCTGCGCCGCCACGGCGCGTACCACCCGCAGGGCACCGGCCGCTTCCAGCAGCACGTCGCCCAGAACGACCCGGAGGCGCTGAGCTCCGCCCGGCACATGATCCGGGCCGCCGTCCGGGCCTGGGGAGCGGGGGAGCGCGCCGACGAGATCGAACTGGTCGCCGACGAGCTGATGACCAACGCCCTGATGCACACCGACGGCGGGGCGATCGTGACCCTGCGGATCCTCACCGGGCCCCCGCGGAGGCTGCGGGTGGAGGTGGAGGACCGGTCCAGCGCCCTGCCCCGGCGCCGCGAGGCCGGGGACGCGGGCGTGTCCGGTCGCGGGCTGCTCCTGGTCGACCGGCTCTCCGACGCGTGGGGCGTGGAGCCACGGGGCGGCGGCAAGTGCGTGTGGTGCGAGTTCACCGTGGAGCGCTGAACTTGTTAACTGAGCGTGAACTGATCGTACTTGACCGTAACTGACGGTACGCGATTGACTTCGGCCACCGGTCTCACCGCGCAGGACAAGAGGACAATGTGAGCAGCGAGCTACTGGCACCCCTGGACCTGGCCTTCTGGCACCTCGAATCCACCGAACACCCCCTGCACCTCGGGGCCCTTGCCCACTTCGGACCCCCGCCCACCACCGCCGGGAACGAACCGGCCGACATCCTCGGACTCCTCGCCCGGCGCGCCGCGGCCGTCCCCCGCCTCCGGATGCGCGTCCGCGACGTCCTGTTCCCCGTCGGCGGCGCCGCCTGGAGCGCCGACCCCGACTTCGACGTACGCCGGCACGTCCACGAGATCACCCTCCCCGGCACCGACTTCCCCGCCGAGACCGCCCGGCTCGCCGCCGAACTCATGGAACGCCCCGTCGCCCGAGGCCTCCCGCCCTGGGAGATGTACCTGCTCAGCGGCGCCCCCGACGGCTCCTTCGCCGTCCTCGTCAAACTCCACCACGCCCTCGCCGACGGCATGCGGGCCGTCGCCATCGGGGCCGGGATCTTCGACGAGATCGCCGCGGGACGACGCCCCTCGGGCCGCGCCCGCCCCGTCCCCCCGCGCTCCTGGCTCCCCGGCCCCGGCCGCCTCCTCGGCATCGCCCGGGACCGCCTCGGCGACCTCGGCCGGGCCGTCGAGGTCGGCGCCTCGGTCCTCGGCTCCTCCGTCGCCCGCGCGGGCCGCCTCGACCCGCGCCCCACCACCCCGCTCGCCGCCGACTCCAGCGGCACCCGCCGGATCGCCACCGCCACCCTGCCCCTCGACCGCGTCCACCGGATCCGCCGCACCACCGGCGGCACCGCCAACGACGTCCTCCTCGCACTCGTCGCCGGGGCCCTGCGCCGCTGGTTCGACGGACGCGACCAGCCCATGCCCGACGCCGACCCCCGGGCGCTCGTCCCCGTCTCCCGCCGCCGCCCCGGCGGCCCGGCCGGACCCGGGAACAGCCTCTCCGGCTACCTCCTCGACCTGCCGGTCACCGAACCCGACCCGGCCGCCCGGCTCGCCGCCGTCCGAACCGCCATGGACCGCAACAAGGCCGCCGGACCCTTCCGGGGAGCGGGTGCCGTCGCCCTCCTCGCCGACCAACTGCACCCGCTCGCCCACCGCTTCGGCGCCCCCCTCGCCGCCGGAGCCGCCCGGCTCCTCTTCGACCTCCTGATCACCCAGGTGCCGCTGCCGCGCTCCGCGCTCTCCCTCGGCGGCGCGCCGCTGCACGCGCTCTTCCCCATGGCCCCGCTCGCCCGGGGCCAGTCCCTCGCCATCGCCATGTCCCCGTACGGCGGCCGGGTCCACATCGGCCTCGTCGCCGACGGCGCGGCCGTCCCCGACCTCGCCGCGCTCGCCGCCGCGCTCACCGCCGAACTCGACCTGCTCGACCCGCCGGACGCTACGGCGCGCACGTAGTGCCGGGACGCACCTTCGTGAGCGAGACCAGGTACGCCTCGACCTTCTCGTCGACACAGGCGTCGCGGCCGTACCCGGTGTGACCGGGGGCCCGGAAGGACAGCAGCATGCCGCCCGGGAACTGGCGCGCCAGGCTCACCGCCTCCTCGTACGGCGTCGCCGGATCGCCCTCCGTGCCCACGACGAGGACCGGCGGGACGCCCGCCGCCCGCACCCGGTGCGGGCGCTGGGTGCCGGCCGGCCAGTCCTTGCAGACCAGCTCGCTCGTCACACCGGACGTGCCGTACACCCCCGCGGCCTTGTCGGCGGGGGCCAGTGCGTCCCAGTAGGCCTGTGCGTCGTGGGGGTGGGGGACGTCGAGGCAGTTGACCGCGATGAGGGCCGCCTCGCTGTTGTCCTCGGGAACGTCGCTCGCGGGGGCTTCGGGGGCTTCGGGGGAGCCTTCCGCGGAGTCGGAGTCGGAGTCCGTGGCTTCATCGGCATCGGCATCGGCGTCCGGCGGCTCCTCCTCGCCCGCCGCCAGGGCCGCCAGCTTCGTACCGTCCCCGTCCCCCGCCGCGCGCAGCGCCTCGGACAGGCCCTTCCACTGCGCCTCCGGCGTGTACATGGAGAGGCTGAGCGCGTCGACCAGGCCGGTCGTGTCGAGACCGTCCTCGGAGCCGTCGACCGTCAGCGGTTCGCGCCGCGTCCATTCGAAGAGCCGGTCGATCAGGGCACGTATCTCCTCGGGCGACGCGCCGGGGCAGCCCTCGCCGACGACCTCGGCGCAGGAGTCGGCGTACTCCTCGACCGCGTCCCGGAACCCCGTCGACTGGCCCAGTGCGCGCTGCCGCCAGTCCAGCGACGGGTCGACCGCGCCGTCCAGGACCATCGCCCGTACGCGGCGGGGGAACTGCTCGGCGTACGAGGTGCCCAGGCTCGTGCCGTACGACCAGCCGACGTACGTCAGCCTGCGCTCGCCGAGGGCGGCCCTCAGCACGTCCAGGTCCCGCGCCGCGTCCTCCGTCCCGACGTGCGGCAGCAGCGGGCCGCTGGCCTTCCGGCAGGCGGCGGCCTGCGCCCGGGCACCCGCGAGGGCCTCGGCGCGCTCGGTGTCCGTACGGGGGTGGAGCGGTGTCTCGTCCGCGGCCTCGGTCCCGCCCGCGGTGCGACAGGTCAGGGCCGGCTTGCTCCCGCCGACACCACGGGGGTCGAAGGACACGACGTCGAACCGCTCGCGCACGCCCCGGCCGATCTCTTCGGCGACGCCGTCCCGGACGAGCTTCGCGCCGGGCTCGCCCGGGCCGCCGGGATTGAGGACGAGCGAGCCGACCCGCTTCCCCGGGAGCGCGGTGGCCGCCTTCGCCACCGGCAGCACGAAGGTCTTGCCGTCACCGGGACGGGAGTAGTCCCTGGGCACGGTGAGCGTCGCGCACTGGACGTCGCCGCAGGGCCGCCAGGCGAGCTTCTGGCCGTAGAAGCGCCGCAGGTCGGGACGGGCCGCCGGGTCGGCGACGGCCGAGGGCCGCGCCCGGTTCCCGTTGCCGTCCTGGCCGGGTCCCGCCGTGCAGGCGGCCAGGGAGGTGGTGCCGAGGACGGCGAGGGCGAGGACGAGGGCCCGGCGGCGGGCGGTGGAGCGGAACACGGAAACTCCCCTGAGTGGTCGGTCCGGGGAAGGATCACGCAAGGATGCTGAGGATTTGCTGAGGACGGTCCCTCGCGGACGTGGCCTCGGTCGGTCCGATGTCGGTCCGTCGCGGACGTGGCCTCGGTCGGTCCGATGTCGGTCCGTCGCGGACGTGGCCTCGGTCGGTCCGATGTCGGTCCGTCCCGGACGTGGCCTCGGTCGGTCCGTCGCGCACGGGGCCTCGGTCAGTCCGACGTCGGCAGCCGCAGCACGAACCGCGCCCCGCCCGCCGCCGACCGCCCCGCCGTGAGGGTCCCGCCGTGCGCGTGGGCCACCCAGGAGGCGATGGACAGACCGAGGCCGGTGGAGCCCGCTCCGCTGCGGAACCGCTCGAACAGGGCGCCCGCCACCTCCGGAGGCAGGCCGGGGCCCGCGTCCTCGACCGTCAGCGTGCCGTCCCCGCCCACAGTGAGCAGCACGTCCGCCGGAGCACCCGGCGCGTGGCCGTGCGCCAGCGCGTTGTCCAGCAGATTGCCGACGGCCCGGCGTACGAGATCGGGGTCGGCGACCACGACCGTCTCCTCGGCCTCGACCCGGACGCGGTGGCCCGCACCGGCGGACTCGTCGACCACGGCCTCCACCAGCTGGTCCAGACGCAGCGGCTGACGTGCCACCGCGGCCGTACCGGACATCAGGCGGGCCCGGGTGAGCAGCCCGTCGACGAGCCGGCCCATCCCCTCCGCGAGCCGCAGCGTGCGCCGGTGCACGTCCGCGCTGTCCGTCTCGCCGCGCAGCGCCGTCTCGGCGAGCGTCCGGAGCGAGGCGGCCGGGGTCCGCAGATCGTGTGCGGCATCCGCGAGGAACGCCTCCTGCCGGTCGAGCGCGGCGAGCGCGGGGCGGACCGCGCGTCCCGACAGGACGTGGCCGACCGCCGCCGACAGCAGGACGAGCACCGCGCAGCCGCCCGCCACCAGCCACACGAGCCGCCGGTGGTCGTCCTGCGGGGCGGTCGCGTCGGCCACCGTCACGAGCGCGCCCTGCGGCACCGCGTCGTCGGCCGCCTCCGGCGCGTAGAAGGGCTGCGCGAACACGCGGACCGGGTCGCCGCCCGTCGTACGCCCGTCGAAGGCCCGTACGCCGTCGGCCCGCACCGCCGCACGGCCCGCGTCCAGGACCACGGCCCGGCTCACGGTCAGACACGGCTTCGCCGGCGCGTGCTCGACCGTCAGCGCGTCCGGATCGTCCGCGTCCACGAGGAGCACGGTCAGCGGCGGGCACGCGGTGTCCACCGAGTCCGCAAGGACATCCAGGACGAGCCGCCCGTCCTCGTCGGTCTCCAGGAGCCCGAGGGCCCAGCTGGTGTCCGCGTCCATCGTGTGATCGAGCTGCTCCCGCCAGCGGCCGCTGTCGCTGCGCACGGCGAGCACGGCCATCGCGACCAGCCCCACGGCGCTGGTCAGCGCGAACAGCAGACTGATCCGCCGGCGCAGCCGCAGCACCCGGGCCGTCGGCGTGAGCGGCCGCGACCGGCCGGGCGGCCGGCTCCGCGACAGCCCGAAGCGCGCCGGCCTCACCGCGCGCCGTGGGACGGCGGCGGCGCGAGCCGGTAGCCGACCCCGCGCACCGTGTGGATCGGGGAAGGCTCCCCGAGCTTGCGGCGGAGCTGGGAGACGAGGACCTCCAGGACGTTCGACTGCGGTTCGGCCATCTCGTCCCAGCAGCTCTCGATCAGCTCGGCGCGGGAGACCGCCTGGTCGGAGCGGGCCGCGAGGACCTCGAGGACCGCGAACTCCCGGCTCGTGAGCGTGAGCAGCACCCCGGCGCGGCGCACGTGCCGGCGGGCGGTGTCGATCTCCAGATCGCCGACGCGGTGCACCGGCGGCCGTACAACCGCCGACCGGCGGCACAGGCTGCGCACCCGGGCGACCAGCTCGGGCACGGCGAACGGCTTGACGAGGTAGTCGTCCCCGCCGCTCGCGAAGCCCTCCACCCGGTCCGCCACCGTGTCCCGCGCGGTCAGGAAAAGGACCGGCACGTGACGCCCGGAGCGCCGCAACCCGTCGACATAGGCGGCGGCGTCCCCGGACGGCAGCATCCGGTCGAAGACCGCGCAGTCGTACGCAGTGACGAACAGCGCCTCGTCGGCCCGGGGCAGATCGGCGGCCTCGTCGACGGCGAGCCCGGCGGCCCGCAGAGCGGCGGCCACCCCGAACCGGAGGTCTTCGTCGTCCTCGACGAGCAGTACACGCACGTCGCAAGCCTAGGGCCTGTCTGCCGCGCGCCCCGATCCCCGGTGCGGCAGGGTGGAGCCATGCCCGAACTCCCCGAGGTGGAAGCGCTCCGCGCGTTCCTCGACACGCACCTGGTGGGCAAGGAGATCGCCCGTGTCCTGCCCGTCGCGATCAGCGTCCTCAAGACGTACGACCCGCCGCTGAACGTCGTCGAGGGCGCCGAGTTCACCGCGGTCGGCCGGCACGGGAAGTTCCTCGACCTCACCACCGACGGAGCCGCGGGCGAACTCCACCTCCTGATCCACCTGGCCCGCGCGGGCTGGCTCCGCTGGCAGGACCCGCTGCCCTCGGGACCGCCGAAACCCGGCAGGGGCCCGCTGGCGCTGCGTACCGCCCTCACCGGAGGCGACGGCTTCGACCTCACCGAGGCCGGCACCACCAAACGCCTCGCCGTCCACCTGGTCCACGACCCCCAGGACGTGCCGGGCGTCGCCCGCCTCGGCCCCGACCCGCTCGCCGAGGACTTCGGCCCCGAGGAGTTCGCCGCCCTGCTCGCCGGGGAACGGCGCCAGATCAAGGGAGCCCTGCGCGACCAGAGCCTCATCGCCGGCATCGGCAACGCCTACAGCGACGAGATCCTGCACGCCGCCAAGATGTCCCCGTTCAAACCCACCCAGAACCTCACGCCGGAGGAGACCACGGCCCTCTGGACCGCGATGCGCACCACCCTGAGTGAGGCCGTCGAACGCTCCCACGGCCTCGCCGCCGGCAAGCTCAAGGCCGAGAAGAAGAGCGGCCTGCGCGTCCACGGCCGCACCGGCGAACCCTGCCCGGTCTGCGGCGACACCATCCACGAGGTCTCCTTCAGCGACTCCTCCCTCCAGTACTGCCCCACCTGCCAGACCGGAGGGAAGGTCCTCGCCGACCGCCGCCTGTCGAAACTCCTCAAATAGACTCCCGCGCATGCTGCGCGTACTGGCCGTCGACGACGAGGAGCCCGCCCTCGGGGAACTGCTCTACCTGCTGCGCGCCGACCCCCGCGTACGCACCGCCGAAGGCGCGGGCGACGCGACCGCGGCCCTGCGCAGGATCGGGCGCGCCCTGGAGTCGGGACCCGACGGCGACGACGCGATCGACGTCGTCTTCCTCGACATCCACATGCCCGGACTGACCGGCCTCGACGTCGCCCGGCTGCTCGCGGGCTTCGCCCGGCCCCCGCACATCGTCTTCGTCACCGCTCACGAGGGCTTCGCGCTCCAGGCCTTCGACCTGAAGGCGGTCGACTACGTCCTCAAGCCGGTCCGCCGCGAGCGGCTCGCCGAGGCCGTACGCCGCGTCCACGAGCTCGTCCACGCCACCGCCGCGCCCGCCGCCCCGGCGGCCCCCGAGCAGATCCCCGTCGAACTCGGCGGCGTGACCCGCTTCGTCCCCGTCGACGAGATCGCGTACGTCGAGGCCCACGGCGACTACGCCCGCCTCCACACCGACCAGGGCAGCCACCTCGTCCGCATCCCGATCTCCACCCTGGAGGAGCGGTGGGCGGCCCGGGGCTTCGTCCGCATCCACCGCAGCCACCTTGTCGCCCTCGACCGCATCGACGAACTCCGGCTCGACGCCGGCGCCACCTCGGTACGGATCGGCGACACCGACCTGGCCGTCAGCCGCCGCCACGCCCGCCACCTGCGAGACCTCCTGATGCGCCGGGCCGGCGGCTGATCCCCGCACCCCTACCGCGGCCCGATCCCGCTGCGTAGACTCCACGGACCCACACGACCGTGAGAGAGCGGACGCCGATGTCCGAGCACCAACCGCCGCGGCGCCCCCGGCGCGAGACCGTCACCTACGTCTCCGCCCACGGCCCGGGAGCCGTGCCCGCCCCCGCCGGGCGGCGCCCCGCCCATCCGCCGGCCCGCTCCGAGATCGACGAGCAGACCACCCTCGGGCACACCTACGTCCGCTCCCTGATGCGCAGTCAGCTCCGTGCCGCCCTCACCGCCCTCGGAGCCCTGGCGCTGCTCGTCGGCTCGCTGCCGCTGCTGCTCGCCCTGCCCGCGCCCGAGGCGCTCGTCTGGGCCGCCCTCGGATTCGGCGTGTACCCGGTCGCCTGGGCCATCGCCCACTGGTACGTCCGCCGGGCCGAGCGCAACGAGCGCGACTTCACCGGCCTCGTCGAAACCGGCTTCGGCGAAACGGGCCTCGTCGAAACCGGCTCTGTCGAAAACGGCCTCGTCGAAAACCGCCTCGTCGAAACCGGCTTCGGCGAAACCGGCCTCGTAGAAACCAGCTCCGTCGAAACCGGCTTCGGCGAACGGTGAAGTGCTCCGCGTGAACCAGACCTACGCGGTCGCGGCCGTCACCGCCGTCGTCCTCGCCACCGTCCTCATCGGCGCCCTCGGCCTGCGGATCTCCCGCACCACCTCCGACTTCTACGTCGCCTCGCGGACCGTCCGGCCGGGCCTCAACGCCGCCGCCATCAGCGGCGAGTACCTCTCCGCCGCCTCCTTCCTCGGCATCGCCGGACTCGTCCTCGTCCAGGGCCCCGCGATGCTCTGGTACCCGGTCGGCTACACCGCCGGATACCTCGTCCTGCTCGTCCTCGTCGCCGCCCCGCTGCGCCGCTCCGGGGCGTACACCCTCTCCGACTTCGCCGAGGCCCGCCTCGAATCCCCGCAGGCCCGCCGGCTCGCCAGCCTCTTCGTCGTCGGCATCGGCTGGCTGTACCTGCTGCCGCAGCTCCAGGGCGCCGGGCTCACCCTGGAGATCCTCACCGGCGCCCCCGACTGGGTCGGCGGGCTGCTCGTCGCCCTCGTCGTCACCGGCACCGTCGCCGCGGGCGGCATGCGCAGCATCACCTTCGTCCAGGCCTTCCAGTACTGGCTGAAGCTCACGGCCCTGCTCGTCCCCGCCCTCTTCCTGCTCGCCGCCTGGTACGGGGACGGGGCGCCCCGGGCCCGTTTCGACGCCCCCGCCGTGCTGCGCGGCCACACCGTCGTCAAGGTCGCCGACACGGTACGGATCGGGCTCGACGCCCCGCTCACGGTCACCGTCTCCGGCAGCGTCGACTCCGTCGCGTACACCGAACGGGCCGTCACCCTCGCCCCCGGTACGCATCACGTCCTGGGCGGCACCACGCTGTCCTTCGCCCCGGGGGCGGCGCTTCCCGAGCGGGCCGCCCGGGGTTCCGACCCCCTCGGCTGGTCCCAGCCGCTCGCCGGGGGACGCGACGGGCACCAGCTGTACGCCACGTACGGACTGATCCTCGCGACCTTCCTCGGCACCATGGGGCTGCCCCACGTCGCCGTCCGCTTCTACACCAGCCCGCACGGCCGCGCCGCCCGCCGCACGACCCTCGTCGTCCTCGGACTCGTCGGCGCCTTCTACCTGCTGCCGCCCCTGTACGGAGCCCTCGGCCGGATCTACGCCCCCGAACTCGCCCTCACCGGTTCCGCCGACGCCGCCGTCCTCGTCCTGCCGGACCGGATCCTCGGCGGTCTCCTCGGCGACCTCCTCGGCGCGCTCCTCGCGGCGGGCGCCTTCGCCGCCTTCCTCTCCACGGCCTCCGGGCTCACCATGTCGGTCGCCGGGGTCCTCACCCAGGACGTCCTGCCCTCCCGCGGCGTACGGCACTTCCGTCTCGCGACGCTGTGCGCCACCGCCGTCCCGCTCGCCGTCGGGGTGGTCGCCTCCAAGGTCCCGGTCGCCGACGCCGTCGGCCTCGCCTTCGCCGTCTCCGCCTCCTCCTTCTGCCCGCTCCTCGTCCTCGGGATCTGGTGGCGGCGGCTCACCCCGCCCGGCGCCATGGCCGGGCTCCTGTTCGGCGGCGGCTCCGCCCTCGCGGCCGTGATGGCGACCCGGGCCGGACTCGCCCCCGAGGGCTGGCCGCACACCCTGATGGCCTGGCCCGCCGTCTGGTCGGTCCCGCTGGGCTTCCTGACGATGGTGCTCGTCTCGCTCGCCACCCCCCGCCGGATCCCGCCCGGCACCCCCGCCATCCTCGCCCGGCTCCACCTCCCGGAGGAGATCACCGGCACCGTCCCGACCCAGGAGGCCCGACGATGACCGTCCGAGAGGCCCGACGATGACCGTCCGACAGGCCGGACGATGAGCGTCCGAGAGGCCCGCCGATGAGCGGCATCGCGCTCGCCGCCGCGGCCGCCGCCGGAGCCGTACTGCTCGCCGCGGGCTTCGTCCTCGGCCGGTTCGCCGCCCGGCGCGGCGGACGCACCGCCGACCCCGACCTCGGGACACCCGTCGAACGGGCCACCTTCCACACCCTGCACACCGCCTCGCTCGCCGCGCCCCCGCTGCGCGCCGGACTCACCGAGGAGACCGCGCGCAAGGCGGCCCGCACGCTCCGCTCGCTGCTCGGCACCGAGGCGCTCTGCCTCACCGACCGGGGCGCGGTCCTCGCCTGGGACGGACCCGGCGGGGACCACCACCGGGCGCACGTCCCCGAGCAGGCCGCCGAGACGCTGGCGACCGGCCGCAGCCGCTCCGCGCACAGCGGCTGCGACGACCCGGCGTGCCCGCTGCGCTGGGCGGTGATCGCCCCGCTCACCGGGGAGGACGGGGTCCTCGGCGCGCTCGTCGCCTACGGCTCGCGGGAGTCGGCCGTCCTCGTGCGGGCCGCGACCGAGGTGGCCCGCTGGGTCTCGGTCCAGCTGGAGCTGGCCGAACTGGACCGCTCGCGCACCCGGATCGTGGAGGCCGAGATCCGCGCCCTGCGCGCCCAGATCTCCCCGCACTTCATCTTCAACTCCCTCGCCGCCATCGCCTCGTTCGTCCGTACGGACCCGGAGCGGGCCAGGGAACTGCTCCTGGAGTTCGCCGACTTCACCCGCTACTCCTTCCGCAAGCACGGCGAGTTCGCCCAGCTCGCCGATGAACTGCGGTCCATCGAGCAGTACTTGGCGCTTGCCGGGGCCCGCTTCGGCGACCGGTTGAAGGTGACCCTGCAGATCGCCCCCGAGGTGCTGCCGGTGACCCTGCCGTTCCTCTGCCTCCAGCCGCTCGTGGAGAACGCCGTCAAGCACGGCCTCCAGGACCGGGAGCGGGGCTGCCGGGTCACGATCGCCGCCCGGGACGCGGGCGCCGAGGCGGTGGTGACCGTCGAGGACGACGGCATCGGCATGGACCCGGAGCGGCTGCGCGCCGTCCTGCGCGGGGAGCACCCGGCGGGCTCCGGCATCGGCCTGTCCAACGTGGACGAGCGGCTGCGCCAGGTGTACGGGGCGGAGCACGGCCTCGTCATCGAGACGGGGGTCGGCGCGGGGATGAAGGTGACGGTACGCGTGCCCAAGTACCGTCCGGGAGTGCACCCTTCGGCATCCTAGGCCCGCCGGGGCGGTCAGCGCAGGTGCAGTGACAGGTGCGCGAGCGGGAGGCCCAGCTTCCAGGCGGGGAGCCAGATCTGCTCGGTCTCGTCGACGGGGCTCTCCGGGCCGGTGCGGCTGTCGAGGTCGGCGGCGCGGATCCAGGTGTCCCGCAGCCGGCTCCAGGCGGTCCGGGCGAGCGCCAGGTCGGGTCCTGCGTCGCCGCTCGCCTGCCGTGCGGCGAGCCGTTCCTCGACCCAGGGCGGCCAGGGCCGGTCGTACGCGGTGTGCCGCAGCCACTCGTCGACCCGGCAGGCGGCCCACGCGCCGGCCGGTCCGCCCGGCTCCTCGGCGAGGTGGACGGTGAGGGCCAGGGCCTGGAGGCCGGCCCGGTACTCCAGGGAGCCGGGGGCCACGAGCGCGGCGGCCCGCAGCACCTCGTCGGCCAGGTACTCGGCGCACAGCCAGGCCATCGGGACGGCGAGGCCGCCGCCGCTGGTGCCGCCGGCGCCGTTCGTGCTCTCGGGCAGCAACGCTCCCACCTTCTCCCGGACGTGGAGGGCCCCGGACGTCAGGGGCCCGGGGGAGAGCCTCCTCCGTGAAGGGCCCCCGCGGGTCCCGCTTTGCTCAACTCGCCCGTGTGGTTTCGGATACGTTTCCCGGCCGGATCGGTACGGGTGAGGTTCCTGGTGTCAGGCGGGTCGAAGGGGACGCGAGGGGCGGCGGGGGAGAGGCCGGGAGGCCTATCCCAGGAGCGCGTAGACGGCGGTCGCGTGGGCCGCGGTCTCCTCCGAGCCCTCGGCCGTCATCGTGATGTCGGCGAAGGCCATCCGCTTCCCCGCCTTGGTGAGCCGGGCCCGTACGAGGACGTCGGCGCCGATCACCGCGCGCTGGAAGCTGATGGACTGCTGGACGGTGGTCATCGGCACGAAGCCGCCCCGGGCCGAGGCGACCGCGATCACCGTCGCGGTGTCGGCGGCGGCCATCAGGGCCTGGCCGGAGAGGCCGCCGCCCTCCCGGGCGAGCCGGTCGGACCAGGGGAGTCGGAGTACGGCCTCGTGCCCGTCGACCGTGTCGACGGACTCGACGGTCAGTCCCAGATCGAGCACCCAGGGGGCGAAGTTGTCGGCGAGGACCTGTTCGGCGGCGGTGAGTGTCAGCGTCACGGCGTCATTGTGGGGCCCCGGCACGGACCCGGGCAACGCCCGCGCGGCGCGGCCGGTAGCCGGGCAGGGAGCGGCCCAGCTGCCGCAGCGCGTAGTGCGAGCGGGACTTGACGGTCCCGGCGGGGATGCCGAGCTCGACGGCGGCCTCGTTGACGGTGAGGCCGTGGAAGTAGAGCCGGACGAGCACCGCGCGGTGCTCGGGGCTCAGCTCCCGGACGGCCGCCCGTACGTCGAGAGCGGCCTCGGCGGAGGCGGTGGCGTCGTCCGGGTCGGGCGTCACCGCGAGGACGCCGTCGCCGATCTCGGCGGGCCGGGCGAGGCGTGAGCGGCGGGCGTCGATCGCGAGGCGGCGGGCCACGGTGAAGAGCCAGGGGCGCATCGAGGTGTAGGGGCCGTCGAAGGCCTCGGGGTGGAGCCAGGCCCGTACCAGGGTCTCCTGGGCGAGGTCCTCGGCCCGCTGCCGGTCCCCGTAGGTCAGGGAGAGCAGGAAGGCGAGCAGGGCAGGACCGTGGTCCCGCTGCAGTTCCTCCAGGGTCCGTTCGTCGGTCGTCGTCGTCGCCGTCGTCATGCTGCCCGCCTCTCCCGCGGCTCGTCGTCCGGGGCGTATACGAACGCATTCGGACGGTGAGGGACAGGGAGCGGACACCGGTCTGCGACGAACGGTCGCACCGAGCGGCGAATGGCACGGCGAACGGTCGCGCGGAGTCGATGCGTCCGTTTCAGCGGGGTTCGTCATCCTGTGCGGCCTTGACCCTTGACTGCGGCTTTCTCAGGAGCTCAATTCATCAGAACAGATGTTCATCACATGATTCGGGCGGAGTGCCGTACATGACCTCACGCACCAGACCCGCGGGGGTGGCGGCGCTCGCCGCGCTCCTGCTCGCGGCGGCGACCGGCTGCACCGGCGGGACCGGCCCGGCCGCCGGCACCCCCACCCCGGGGGACACGACCGGGGGCACGACCGGGGCCACGACCGGGTCCGGACGCCCTTCCGCCCCGTCCGCCGCCCCCGGCGGGGCTTCGGCGCCCGCCGGCTTCACCCTCGTCGCCTCCGGCGACGTCCTCCCGCACGACTCGATCATCAGGCGGGCCGCCGAGGACGCCGACGAGGCCGGCTACGACTTCGGCCCCATGTTCTCCGGCGCCAAGCCCCTCGTCTCCCGCGCCGACCTGGCCATCTGCCACATGGAGACCGTGTACGGACAGGAGGGCGGGCCCTACACCGGCTACCCCGCCTTCAAGTCGCCTCCCGAGATCGCCGCCGCGCTCAAGGCCACCGGCTACGACTCCTGCTCCACTGCCTCCAACCACACCCTCGACGACGGGGCGGCGGGCCTCGGCCGCACCCTCGACGCGCTCGACAAGGCCGGCGTGCGGCACGCCGGCTCCGCCCGTACGGCCGAGGAGGCGGCACGGCCCACCCTGCTCAAGGCCGGCGGCGCCACGGTCGCCCAGCTCGCCTACACCTACGACACCAACGGCTATCCGCTGCCCGAAGGCCGGCCCTGGGCCGTCAACCTGCTCGACGAGAACAAGGTCATCGCCGACGCGCGCGCCGCCCGCGCGGCCGGCGCCGACGTCGTCGTGGTCAGCGTCCACTGGGGCAGCGAGTGGCAGACCGAGCCCGACGAGCGGCAGCTCTCCCTCGGCCGCGCGCTGACCGCCTCGCAGAGCGGCGGCCGCCCGGACATCGATCTGGTGATCGGCACCCACGCTCATGTGCCGCAGGCCTACGAGAAGGTCAACGGGACCTGGATCATCTACGGCATGGGCGACCAGATCGCCGGCGACATGATCAACCACGAGGGCGCCTACGACGCGCGCGGCAACATGAGCAGCATCGGCCGCTTCACCTTCGCCCCGCCCAGGACCCCCGGCGGGCGCTGGGAGGTCACCAAGGCGGAGTTCCTCCCGCAGTGGTTCGACACCGCGCACGGCCGGGTGGTGAACCTCGGCGCGGCCGAGGGCGGGGACGCGCGCGAGACCGAGATCCGCGACACGATCCGACAGGTCGTCCTCGGCCGCGGCGCCGCCAGGGACGGCCTGGTGATGGGGAACTAGGGGGTGTCTGACCATTCGTGTCGGATCAGGCCGGGTCGTCCGGTGCGTGCGATCGGCGTGCGGCCGGGGCGTCCTCGTAGCGGAGCTACTTGGGCGTTTCGGCCGTGCGGCGAGCGTGCGTGCCGGGCGGGCCGGGCCCGACGGGAATGGTCAGACACCCCCTAGAGGTACGCCGGGCCGGTCACGGCACGACGGTGACCGGCCAGCGGCCCGCCTTCACCAGGCGGACGGCGACCGAGCCGATGAAGCGGTGGCCCGCCGACTCCGAGGCGCCCACCACCACGGCGTCCGCCGTCAGCTCCTCCGCCGCCTGCACCAGGCCCGCGTAGGCGTCGCCCCGGAAGGTGTGGAACTCCCACCGCATCCGCCACAGGTCCTTGACCCTCCCCCAGACTTCGTCCGGGGGACCCCCATCTCGCTTCGCTCCGCGGACGCCCGGATCTCCGCGACGAGGTCCTCGGCGATCTCCTCGGTCGTCCCGGTCACGGGTGCGCCCAGCGCCGCGCCCGCCGGGATCACCGGCTGCACGTACACCAGCGCGAGCAGGGCGTTCTGGCGCCGGGCGAGCCCGGCCGCGTACGCCGCGGCGCGCAGGGAGGAGGTGGAGCCGTCCACCCCCGCCATGATCACTTTCGGGCCGTCGGTGCCGCGCTCGAACCGGCCGGGCTGCTCTTCGCTCACCCTTCGAGGCTATCGGCTCATCGGGTGTTTTCGGACAGGGGGCCGGTGTCGCTGAGCCATGCGGGCCCTCGCCCGTAGGGACCATTGGTCATGAAAAAGGATCAGATGCCCAGCACGCGCCGGGCGGTGCTGCGCCTCGCCGCCGCCCTCGGGGCCACCGCCACGGTCGGAGTATTCGCGGCGGACCGGTTCGCCGCGCCCGACGCGGCCACCGGCGCCGCCACCCCTCGGGGCACGTCCGGCGCGGGCCGCCCGGGCCCGGCCGCGGGCCCGCAGGCGCACGCCGCCCGGCTGAGCCCGTCCGCGTACCGGCTCCAGCCCATGACCTCGTACGCGCCCCCGGCCTTCCGGCGCGCGATGCCGCCCGTGCGGCGGCGGCCCTTCCTCAGCATGTCCGGCGTCGGCCGCTCGATGGTGCTCACCTTCGACGACGGCCCCGACCCCCGGTACACCCCCGGCATCCTGGAGACCCTGCGCCGCTACGACTGCCGGGCGATGTTCTTCGTCTGCGGCGAGATGGCCGTGGAGAACCAGGACCTCCTGCGGGAGATGGACGCGGACGGCCACATCGTCGGCAACCACACCTGGTCCCACCCCCTCGTCCCCAAGCTGAAGCCCTCCCGGATCCGCGACGAGCTCGGCTCCACCAGCGAGATCGTCGAGCGGGTCCTCGGTACGCCCCCGCTCTGGTACCGGGCGCCCTACGGCGCCTGGAACCGGCTCTCCTTCGAGATCGGCGCCGAGCTCGGCATGGAGCCGCTCGCCTGGACCGTCGACACCCTGGACTGGAAGGAACCCGGCACCGACTCCATCGTCCGCCGCGTCCGCGACGGCGCCGCACCCGGCGTCGTCGTCCTCTCCCACGACGCCGGCGGCAACCGCTCCCAGAGCGTGGCCGCGCTCCGCCGCTATCTGCCCGAGCTCCTCGACGCCGGCTACCACATCACCGTCCCCCGGCGCTGACCACCCGGGTACGGCGGAAGGGCCCCGGCACCTCAGGTGCCGGGGCCCTCCGTTACGCCCTGGGGGCCGGCTAGCGCGAGCCGACCATGCGCGCGTAGACCACGACGTTCCCGTCGTACCCCCGCGCGCGCGTGTACCCGCCGCCGCAGGTGATCACCCGCAGCTCCGGCTCGCCGTTGTCGGCGTACACCTGCACGCCGGGGAAGTTGTCCTTGGCGTACACCTCGACGCCGTAGATCTCGAAGACCGCGACCCGGCCGTCGTACCGCTCGACCTCGATGTGCTGGCCCTTCTGGAGCGAGCCCAGGCCGTAGAAGACCGCCGGGCCCTTCGTGTTGTCCACGTGGCCGACGATGACGGAGGTGCCGCGCTGGCCGGGCGCGATGCCGTTCTGGTACCAGCCGGCGAGGTTGGGGTCCTCCGGGGGCGGGGCCGCGACCCAGCCGTCCGCGTCCAGGCCGACGTCCATGACGGGGGCCGCCACCTGGATCGCCGGGATCTTGACCCGGGACGCCGGGGCGTAGGGCAGCGGTTCGAGACCGGTGCTCGCGGCGGGCGGCGGGGCGACCGGGCGCGCCACCGGCCGGGCCGCCGCGGCGGGTTGCGGCGGCCCGTGGGCGATGTCCACGCCGTTGCGCATCATCGCGAGTCCGGACAGCATGGCGAGGGCCAGGACGCCCCAGGGTTGGCGTCTCCTGCGCTCGAAGACGCGGAAGTCCTTCGGGGGCATGGTTCTCCCTTCTCGGCGTCGTCAGAACGGTAAGTGCGGCCGCGTGGGCCGTCGCGCCGGACGGTGCGAACGGGTGGGGGCCGCCGCCGGACGGGTGCCGGGGACCCGGCGCGGGGACGTACGGCGGCACGCCTCGGCGGACCCCGGCGGAAGTGGCCCGCGGGGGCAGGTGGGTGACAGCCCGGCTGACCCATCCGAGTAATCGTCAGATAAGCACCCCAGAAGGCTGTGACCTGCGCTTCCGTCGCCTCAGAGGGGCTTGCCGTCGGCGTGTCGCCTCACCGGGGTGGCCCAGTGCCGACATGCACGGCTCGCACCGGCTTGTGATGGTTCGTCATGGAAGGCGTACTCGTCGAAACTTCCGGAGCACCGCTTTGGGGCGTCTTCCACTGGAGGTTCAACCATGCGTGCTGCACGCACTCTGGCGGTGACGGCGACCGCGCTCGCGGCGCTCGGACTCGCGGCCCCCCTCGCCACCGCCACCAACGGGCCCAGCAGCGTGACCGTCAGCCCTTTCCAGGCCGAGCGGGGCGGAGACAACTCCAACGGCGTCACCGTGTCCCCCTTCGCGGTCCACCAGGGCGCGCTCCTCACGATCACCGTCCGGGGCTGCGCCGGTGGCACGGTCACGTCCAACGCCTTCGCGACGGCCACGCTCCCCGCCGCCGTGAACGGGGTGTCCACCGTCACCGTCCGCATCTTCAACAACGCCACGCCCGGCCAGTACAACCTGGCCGTCCAGTGCAACGGCCGGACGCTCACCCAGTCGTTCCGGGTCCTGGCCGGCCAGGGCGCGCAGGGTGGCCTCGGCGGCTCGATGGCCCCCAGCTCCACCGAGATGGCGGTCGGCGGTTCGCTGGTCGCCGCGGCCGCGCTCGGCGGCGGTCTCTTCATCGTCCGCCGCCGCCGTGTGACCGGCGCAGGAGTCTGACCGGCCGAACCTCCCGGTCGGCCCGCTGTGCCCGTCGTCCCCGAGTCCCGGCAGGGACCCGGGGACGACGGGCGTCCGGGGACGCCGCCGCGCACCGCTGCGGGCCATGACGCCCGCTCAGTGACGACGGCCGGCGCCGGAGCGGCGGCGGAGCACGTAGACGGCGCCCGAGGCCGCGGCGAGCGCCAGCGCCCCGCCGGCGGCGATTTCGGCGGTGGTGGGGGCCATCGAGCCGCCGAGACCGCCCTGCGCCCCGCGCGGGGGAGTGAGGATCGTGGCGCTGATGGTCGGGGTGGCGGTGGGGGAGCCGCTGATCGTGAGGGCGACGGTGTCCTGCTCGCCGCCCGTGCAGTTGAAGAGCACCGTGTACACGGCGCCGCGCTTGGCGTCCGCGTCCACGGTGGCGGAGGCCGTCGCACCCGGTGCGATGGTGACGGTGTCGAAGATGCCGGCCGAGGCCGTCGCCGTACTGGCGCAGCCGGGGGCGCTCAGCGTCAGCCGGCCGCCCGGGGCGACGACCGAGGGCGACACGACGAAATCGCCCGGTGCCTTGGCCCTGGGTGCCCGCGGGGGGTTGGCGGGAGCACCGTCCGCCGCGAGGGCGGCGGGGGCGGCCAGGGCGATGGCGGCCGCCCCCAGCAGGGCAGTGGATGCGGCACGTATCGCGCGCATGGTGAATCCTCCGGGTCCCGAGGGGCAGCCGCGGAAGGGGGTTCCCGCGAAGGACCACGCACCTCGTTGCCGGAAACGCTAGGAGCGCACTACCACAGCCGCGATCCCAGACGTGCGAATGGGGCACCGATGTCCCCCGGGCGGCCCACTCGCACGGGTCGGCTCACCGTGTGATCTGCGGGAACAGATCGGTGAACGGCGCGGCGGTCGCCGAGATGCCCCGGCCGAACGGCGCGTCGAAGTCCCAGATGAGGAACAGCAGGAAGGCGATCAGCACGCTGAACAGCCCGGCGAGCAGCAGCTCCCGGCCGGTCCTGCGGATCTGCAGCGTGAAGATGAGGCCGACCGTCACCAGGGCACCGATGATCAGGCCGAACCAGACCACCCCCGGCATCGTCTCCCCGGCGCTCTGCCCGCGTGCGCCGCGGGCGTCGTCGGCCAGGGCCACCTGGTCCACCAGGGGCTGGTACGCCTGCCCCTCGAAGTCGTTGGCCGGCCGGTAGTCGGTGACGCTGCGCCGCACCTTCTCCAGGAGTGCGGTGCCCTCGTCGCTGAGCTCGCCCTTCTCGGCCATGTACGTCCACTCGTCGTGCACCACGTACGAGACGTACGCGTCGACGTCGGCGCGGATCCCGGCGCGGACGTCCTGCGGGTACACCTCGGCGCGCGCCGAGATCTCGTGCATCGCCTGGGCCTCCTGCCGGACGGTCTCCTGGGCGGCCCCCCGGGCCTCCCAGACGCCGGCGATGGCCAGACCGAGGACGATCGCGTAGATCACGCCGATCATCATCGTCATGTACTCGATGACGTCCGGGGTCTCGCTGGGATCGTCGTCCTCGGTGATCCGGCGGTTGTTGATGACGACGATGGTGAGCACGACGGCGCAGGCGGCGGCCATCGCGAGGGAGAGAACAAGCCATTCGGACATGGATTCCTCCGGCGGGATTCAGAGGGTCGGTGGATGAGGGGGACGGCGCGTCACTTGGAGCGCGGGCGCAGGATCGCCGTCGCGAGCACGGCGGGGGCGGTGATCATCAGCGTCGCCGTGACGACGGAGGTGCCCCCCTGCTTCTTGGTGTGCGTCGCCGGGCGGTAGCTGGGCAGCGCCACGGGGGTCGACGGTCGGGGCCGCACAGTGGGAGTCGGGGACGGCGCAGGCGGCGCGGCCGCCGGCTCCGGGGGCCTCGTGGTCGGAGGCGCGGGGGACGGCGGCTCCGGGCGGGGCGCGGGCCGGGTGGCCGGCGGCTTCGGCGCGGGCCGGGGCGGAACCGGCTCGGGCGCGGGCGGTGGGGGCGGCTGCGGCTTCGGGGTCGGCTTGGGGGACGGGGTCGGCTCGGGGGGCTCGGGCGTCGGCGTCGGGGAGGGCGTCGGCGTGGGCGTGGGCGACGGGCACGGCGGGGGCGGCTCGGGGTCGCAGGGGTTCGGGTGGTGGTGATGCCCGTGGCCCTTGCCCTTGCCGTTGCCGTGGTGCTCGTGGCCCTTGCCCTTGCCGTGGCCCTTCCCGCCACCGTTGCCGTTCCCGCCACCGTTGCCGTTCCCGTGGCCGTCGCCGTTCCCGTCGTCGCCGTTCCCGTCGTGGTCGCCGTCGAGGTGGCCGTCGCCGGCGACCGCGACCGCGATCTGTGAACCGCCCGAGTCGGTCGAGGCATAGGCGCAGGCGTCGGCGGTGGCGGGCACGGGTGCGGAGAGCAGCCACACGAGCCCGAGGGCCGCCAGCGGCCGCGCGAAGAGTGATCCGTACAGAGACACGCCGTCGAGCTTGATCACAGCGGCGGCGCGCCGGGGTGGAATCGGGCGGGATTCGCCAGATGGAGGGGATCTCCGGATGTGTGGGCTTGACGTTTCGCCGGGTGTCGGTGACGGATTCGGCACAATGCCCGGTATTGCCGGGCAGGATGAATCCGGACGGGTGGCCGACAGGGGTCCGTTCAGGCCGCCCGGCCAAGAAGTGTCCGGTTGTCGCCCTGTCGGACGGGACGGCCAACAGGGCATCCTGCACCGGCGAACGGCCCCCGAGGGCGGCAACAGCCGAGCTACGGACGGGGTCTGGCCCTCCACCGGGCGAGACCGGCACCGTCCCGGGAACCGACGCACGATCATATGCACGTGAATTTGCACGGCCTGAAGGCGTGAACTCTGCGTTCCAAGAGCACGTGCCAATGGCGTGTGACCAAGAACGGACCGCGAATTTCCGTTTCTACTCGCTCTCCCGGCGGGCGATCAGTAGCCTCACCTCGAACACCGGCCGCGAACACCTGGCCGCATCCCCCATGGCGACTTGTTGGAGACATTGATGGAGCGTCCCGCCTGGGCCCCGCCCGGTATCGACATTTCGGTACCGAGCGTGTCCCGTATGTACGACTTCTATCTGGGCGGCTCGCACAATTTCGAAGTGGACCGGGAAGCGGCGCGCAAGGCCATGGAGTTCATGCCGGGCCTGCCCAAGATCATGCAGGCGAACCGTGCCTTCATGCGGCGCGCCGTCCGCCACGCCGTTGACAACGACGTCACCCAGTTCCTCGACATCGGCTCCGGCATACCCACCTTCGGCAATGTGCACGAGGTCGCCCGGGCCGCCGACCCCGCCGCCCGGGTCGTCTACGTCGACCACGACCCCGTCGCCGTGGCCCACAGCCGCGCCGTCCTGGAGGGCGACGACACCGCGGCCGTCGTCTCCGCCGACCTGCGCAAGCCGGCCGACATCCTGCACAGCCCCGAGGTGAGCCGACTCCTCGACCTGGACCGGCCGGTGGCCCTGCTCCTCGTCGCCGTGCTGCACTTCCTGGAGGACCAGGACCGCCCGTACGAGGCCGTCGCCGAGCTGATCGACGCCCTCGCCCCCGGCAGCCTCGTCGTCGTCACCCACGCCTCGTACGAGGGCATCCCGCTCTCCGAGGAACAGGCCGGCGGCACCGTCGGGGTCTACCGCAACATCCGCAACCCCCTGGTGATGCGGACGAGCGGCGAGATCACCCGCTTCTTCGAGGGCACCGAACTGGTCGAGCCCGGACTCGTCCCGATGCCGCTGTGGCGGCCGGACAGTCCGGCCGAGGAGGAGGATCCGTACGCCTTCTCCGGGTTCGCAGGGGTGGGGCGCAAGGCGTGAAGGTCCCGTCGCAGCCGTCCGGCGCCGTCGCCGAAGCCGACGGCCCGGAGGACAGACTCAGGCGGTTCGTCACCATCTGGAGCCGCGCGATCTTCCCGGTGACCGCCACCTCGCTGACCCGCACCGAGTTCGAGGGGCATCTGCTGCCGCTGGCCCGCACGCTGTGCGACGCCCTGCACGCCCGGCCCTTCGACACGGCACCGGCCCAGCGCACCGGCGCGGCCCTGGTCGCCGCCCACTGCACCGACCCGGACGCGCTCGGCCGCAGCCTCGGCGTCGTCGACTCGTACCTGGTCCTGTACTGCGGTACGGAGTCGGACCTCCCCACGGAGGAACTGCGCGCCCGCTGCGCCCGGCTCCAGCACGCCATGGCCGCCGGCTACGCGGGGGCCCTGCGCGAGCGGACCCTCACCGAGCAGGAGGCCATCGCCCGCTCCGCGCTCGCCGCCCGGAGCGCCGCCGAGATAGCCCTGCACGCCACCGAGAGCCGCTTCCGCGCCGTCTTCGACGGGGCGGCGATCGGCATCGGCATCGCCGACCTCGAAGGCAACGTCCTGGAGGTCAACGAGACCCTCACCCGCATGTTCGGCGGGATGGAGGGGCCGTTGCGCAGCCGGAACGTCAGCGAGTGGGTCCACCCGGAGGACGGGCCGCACGTCTGGAAGCTGTACGAGGAGCTGGTCCGCGGCGAGCGCGAGCACTACCGCGTCGAGAAGCCGTACTACCGGGGTGACGGAACGGTTCTGTGGACCAACCTCACCGTCTCGCTCCTCCGGGACGCCGAAGGCCGCCCGCAGTACCAGCTGGCCCTCATGGAGGACACCACCGAACGGCGCCTGCTCCATCTGCGCCTGCGGTACGAGGCCACCCACGACGCGCTCACCGGACTCCCCAACCGGACCCTGTTCTTCGAACGTCTGGAGAAGGCCCTCGCCCCCGGCGAGAACGCCCGCTTCGGCCTCTGCTACCTCGACCTCGACGGCTTCAAGGTCATCAACGACAGCCTCGGCCACTCCACCGGCGACCGGCTGCTGGTCGAGGTCGCCGACCGGCTGCAGAGCTGCGTCACCGGGGCCGGCGAGATGGTGGCCCGGCTCGGCGGCGACGAGTTCGTCGCCCTCACCACCGGCGCCGGCGGCCAGCGGGACGTCACCGAACTCGCCGACCGCATCCTCGCCGCCCTCGCCACCCCCCTCCGCATCGACGGCCGCGAACTCACCGTGCGCGGCAGCCTCGGCGTGGTCGAGGGCCCGGCGGGCGAGCGGACCGCGGCCGAGGTGCTCCGCAGCGCCGACATCACCATGTACCGGGCCAAGTCGGCGGGCGGCAACCGCTTCGAGGTCGCCGATCCCGAGGCGGACGC
Organism: Streptomyces sp. NPDC044003; assembly: GCF_056435185.1. Lineage (NCBI taxonomy): Bacteria > Bacillati > Actinomycetota > Actinomycetes > Kitasatosporales > Streptomycetaceae > Streptomyces > Streptomyces sp. NPDC044003. The sequence goes on from NZ_JBWKFA010000011.1 coordinate 101,424, forward strand.
CCGCGCCATCACCCGGCACGGGCTCACCACGGCCCTGCCGACCGCCCTGGAGCGCGGCGAGTTCTTCATCGAGTACCAGCCGCTCGTCCACCTCGACGACGGCAGCGTGCACGGCGCGGAGGCGCTCGTCCGGTGGTGCCACCCGCAGCACGGGGTGCTCGGCCCGGACCGCTTCATCCCGCTCGCCGAGGACACCGGCCTCATCGTGCCGCTCGGCCGCTGGGTGCTCCAGGAGGCCGTGCGCCAGGCCCGCTTCTGGCAGACCCGGCACTCCGACGGCGGCCCGCTGCGGATCAACGTCAACCTCTCGCCGACGCAGCTCCACCACCCGCGCCTGGTCGCCGACACGGTCGACGTCCTGGAGCGCTCCGGCCTCGAACCGGGCGCACTGTGCCTGGAGGTGACCGAGTCGGCCCTGATCGGCGCCGACGAGGACCTCCTGAAGCCGCTGCGGCAGCTCGCCGAGATGGGTGTGGACATCGCGCTCGACGACTTCGGCACGGGCTACTCGAACCTGGCGAACCTGCGGCGGCTGCCGGTGAGCGTCCTGAAGCTCGACCGGTCCTTCACCCGGGGGATGCAGCAGCACCCGGTGGACCCGGTCGACCTCAAGATCGTCGAGGGGATCGTCTCGCTGGCGCACAGCCTCGAACTGGCGGTCACGGTCGAGGGGGTGGAGACCGGCGCCCAGGCCCGCCAGCTCCGCGACCTGGGCTGCGACACGGCCCAGGGCTGGTACTACGCCCGCCCGGGCGCCCCGGACCGCATCCACTCCCTGCTCCTGGCGGACGCGGTGTGAGCTCCGCCCGGAGGGAGTTCAGTCCTCCTCGGAGAGCTGCGGGGTCCACTCGTACCGCGCGGTGCCGGGGACGTGGTCGCAGACCAGGAGGTACCCCTCGGGGCTGAAGGCGACCGCGAGCGCCTCGTCCGCCGTGCAGGGGGCGAAGACGCCGGGTCCTGAGGGGTCCGGCGGCCCCGCCTCGGCATGGGCCGGAACGGTGCGGACCGGGGTCGGGGAGGAGGTCGGAGCTCCCCCGGCCCCGGCGTCCGACCTGAGGGCGGAGAGCGCGGCCATCGCGGCGGCGGTGAGCACGACGGCGCTGAGGACGGCCGCCCCGAGGAGCAGCCGGCCCCGGCGGGGCGCCGGCGGGGGAGCGGTCGTGGTCCCGGGGCGCTCCGGATGCTCCGGGGTCGTGCCCGTCGGCCCGTCCGGCGCGAACTGGTCCGGTACGAGGAAGGGTTCGCCCTCCCACAGGAGCGGCCATCGCTCGGGTCCCAGGGCCGCCCGGCAGCGGGCCAGTTCGTCCCGGGTCTCGTGAGCCGTGGGCCGGTCTCCGGGAGCCTCGGCGGTCATGGCGGCCACGAGTGCGGCGGGCGCCCCGAGTTGCCGCAGGACGAGTCCCGCCGCGTAGACGTCCTGCGCCGGACCGCTGCCCGCGCCGGCCCGCGCCTCGGGGGCCAGGTAGTCCGGGGTGCCCGCGACGAACGCCGGTGAGGTGAGCCGCAGATGGGGCAGCACCCGGGCCACGCCGAAGTCGCTCAGGTACAGATGCGGGCGGCCCGTCCCGCTCGCCGCGAGCAGCAGGTTGGACGGCTTCACGTCACGGTGCACGAGGTCCGCCGCGTGGACGGCGGCCAAGGCGTCCATCAGCTGATGGGCGATCAGCAGGCCGACCTGCGGCGGTAGTTCGCCGTAGTCGGCGAGGAGTCCGGCGAGGGTGCCGCCACGGACGAGCGGCAGCACCAGCCAGGCTTCGCCTTCCCGGACGAACCAGTCGACGGGGGCCAGGACGTGCGGATGGCCGAGGCGCACCGACTGCTCGCAGACGAGCCGCAGCAATGACTCCAGGTCCGCGCTCCCGGACACCTTCACGGCCGCTTCGGCACCGCCGTGCGTGTCGACGGCCCGCCAGACCGTGCCCTGCGCCCCGCGCGCCACCGGCGCCACGAGCCGGTACCGTCCGGCGAGCATCCCCCCTGCTTCCATGCGCCGCAGGGTACCCCTGCGGCGCGGCGGGTCAGAGCGTGGCCAGCGTCAGCACCACGGTGTCGCTGCTGGTGGCGACCGAGACGGACGTCTTGTCCGAGGTGGCGGTGAAGACGCCGGCGATGTCCACCACCGTGTACTGCGCGCCTTCGAGGGCCTTGCGGTACTCGCCGATGACGGCCTGCGGGTCCTGGGCGGTGAAGGTCAGGACGTAGGCGCCCTTGCTGCCGGTCACGGAGGTCAGCTCCCCGGAGGGCAGCGGCAGGCCGGCGGGCAGGTCGTCGGGCTTCTTCACGCCGCCGGTGGTGGGCGCGTCGGCGGTGGGGGAGGCCGCGCCGCCGTCGGCCGGAGCCTGCGTGGTGGCGGTGGCGGTGGTGCCGCCCTTGGCGTCGGCGCCGTCGGACCCGCAGGCGGTCAGCCCGAGGACGGAGAGAGCGGCGACGGCGATGAGCGAAGTGGTGCGCTTCCAGGCCATGGTGACGTCCCATCAGTGAGGGTGGGTGAGGTCGTGCCTTCCGACCGGGAGATTGACATATGAAAACTCCCTTTGACAAGTGTCAATTCGGAGGCCTAGCGTCCTTCTCATGGACGCGACCGCCATCGCCCGCAATCAGGAACTCCAGCGCCAGTGGTACGGGGCTCCGCTCGGCGAGCTGTGCCGGGACCTCTGCGAGCGCTTCGGAACGACCCAGTCCGGGCTCGCCGAGATCCTGGGGATCTCGCCCGCCATGCTCAGCCTCGTCATGCGGGGCCAGCGTGCCCGGATCGCCAACCCCGACGCGGCGGCCCGCCTCTCCGCCGTCCTCCACCTCGCCCAGGAAGTCCGCGCCGGCTCCGTGCCGGCCGGGGAGGCCCCCGGGGTCCTCGCGGAGATCCGCGCCAGCAGGACCCCCGGCCAGGACTCGATGGGCGCCGCCGTGCTCCCGCACCACGAGGCCGAGGCCCCCTCGGCCGACCCCGACCTGCGCTTCGCCCTGCGCCTGCGCGACCTGCTCACCAGCCGCGCGAGCGCCGTCGACATCCTCGCCGCGGCCGTGCTCCTCGACGAGGACCACCCCGGCCTCGCCGAGGTCCTCCGCGTCTGCGGTGCGGGCCGCACGGACGAGGCCGTCGCCCTGGTCCGCGTCCCCGGCCGGTGACGCCGGGGCGCGTCACACGCCCCGGCGGGAGGCCATGAGCAGCCTTTGCAGCTCCCGCGCCGCTCTCGGCGGTGCCACGTCGCTGCGGTGCGCCAGCGCGATGGTCCGCCGCAGGCCCGGCCGGGCCAGGGCCGTCACCCTCAGGTCCCGGCCCGCGCGCGCCGCGACCATCGCCGGGACGACCGCGAGCCCGAGCCCCGCCCGTACGAAGCCGAGCACCGCGTCCAGCTCCCCGCCCTCGACGGTGAACGTCGGCTCGAAGCCCTCCGCCCGGCAGGCCGCCACGGTCAGTTCCCGCAGGTCGTAGCCGTGCCGGAACATGACAAGGGGCTGATCCCGCAGGTCCTTGATCCGCACCGGCCGGCGCGGGGCCGGCTCCGAGGCCGCGGAGACCACCACCAGGTCCTCCCGGAGCAGCTCGACGGTCGTGAGGGAGGGTGAGGGGGAGGGGAGGGGGAGGACGACCAGGGCCAGGTCGAGTGCCCCGCGCGCCAGCTCCCGTACGAGATCGTGCGAGCCGCCCTCCTCGATCAGGAGCTCGATCCCCGGGTGCAGGCCGTGGAAGGCCCGCAGGACGTCCGGCAGGAGCCCCGTGCACAGGCTCGGCGTCGCGCCGAGCCGCACCCGGCCCCGCTTCAGCTGGGCGAGCTCCTGCACCTCCAGGCGGGCCGTCTCCGTGTCGGCGAGGATCCGCCGCGCGAGCGGCAGCAGGGCCTCGCCCGCGTCGGTGAGGGCGATGTTCCCCCGGGCGCGGCTGAACAGCTCCGCGCCCAACTCCTGCTCCAGGGCCTTGATCTGCTGCGACAGCGAGGGCTGCGAGACGTGCACGCGCTCGGCGGCCCGGGTGAAGTGCCGGGTCTCGGCCACGGCGACGAAGTAGAGGAGCTGCTGGAACTGCATGCCCCCAGCGTAGAGGACATACATAGGTGAAGCCTATCGAGATCAGCCGGACCATGTCTTGGACCTCTCGGGTCCTTCGGCCCTAGCGTCGAGCACATGGCTCTGGCACCCACGAGGGAGCGGACGGCCGCCCGCCCGCCGTCCCCCACACCCTCCCGCGGATTCTGGTCGTCGACCCTCGGCAAGAAGACGGTCATGGCCGTCAGTGGGCTCATCATGCTCGGCTATCTCGTCGCCCACGTCGCCGGCAACCTCAAGGTCTTCTTCGGCCCTGAGGAGTTCAACGCCTACGGCCACTGGCTGCGCGTCATGGGCGCCCCCGTCCTGCACCACCACTGGGCCCTGTGGCTCGTCCGGATCGTGCTCCTCGCCGCCGTCGTCGCCCACGCCGTCTCCGCGTACCAGCTCAGCCGGCGCGACCTGAAGGCCCGCCCCACCGCGTACGTCCACCGCCGCAGGCGCTCCTCGTACGCCACCCGCACCATGCGCTGGGGCGGGGTCATCCTCGCCCTCTTCATCGTCTGGCACCTCCTCGACCTGACCACCGGCACCGTCCACCCCGGCGGTTTCGAGGAGGGCAAGCCCTACCAGAACGTCGTCGACACCTTCTCCACCTGGTACGGCAACGTCGTCTACATCGTCGCCATGCTCGCCCTCGGCCTCCACGTCCGGCACGGCTTCTGGAGCGCCGCCCAGACCCTGGGCGTCGGCAACGCCCGCCGCGAGCGCCTCCTCAAGGTCCTCGCCAACACTCTCGCGCTCGTCCTGACCGCGGGCTTCGTCTCCGTCCCCGTCGCCGTCATGACCGGAGTGGTGAGCTGACATGAGTTTTCTCGACTACACCGCCGGCGAGCCGATCGCCGACACCAAGGCGCCCACCGGGCCCATCGCCGAACGCTGGGACACCCGCCGCTTCGAGGCCAAGCTGGTCAACCCCGCCAACCGGCGCAAGCACCGGATCATCGTCGTCGGCACCGGCCTCGCCGGCGGCTCCGCCGGCACGACCCTCGCCGAACAGGGCTACCACGTCGTCCAGTTCTGCTTCCAGGACTCCCCACGCCGCGCCCACTCCATCGCCGCCCAGGGCGGCATCAACGCCGCCAAGAACTACCGCAACGACGGCGACTCGATCCACCGCCTCTTCTACGACACCGTCAAGGGCGGCGACTTCCGGGCCCGCGAGTCCAACGTCCACCGCCTCGCCCAGATCTCCGTCGAGATCATCGACCAGTGCGTCGCCCAGGGCGTCCCCTTCGCCCGCGAGTACGGCGGTCTGCTCGACACCCGTTCCTTCGGCGGCGTCCAGGTCTCCCGCACCTTCTACGCCCGCGGCCAGACCGGCCAGCAGCTCCTCCTCGGCGCGTACCAGGCGCTGTCCCGGCAGATCGCCGCCGGCAACGTCGAGATGCACGCCCGTACGGAGATGCTCGACCTGATCGTCGTCGACGGGCGGGCCCGCGGCATCGTCGCCCGCGACCTGATCACGGGCGAGATCACCACCCACTACGCGGACGCCGTCGTCCTCGCCAGCGGCGGCTACGGCAACGTCTTCTACCTGTCGACGAACGCCATGAACTCCAACGCCACCGCCGTCTGGCGGGCCCACCGGCGCGGCGCGTACTTCGCCAACCCCTGCTTCACCCAGATCCACCCCACCTGCATCCCGCGCACCGGCGACCACCAGTCGAAGCTGACCCTGATGAGCGAGTCGCTGCGCAACGACGGCCGCATCTGGGTCCCGAAGGCGAAGGGCGACACACGGCCCGCCGCCGAGATCCCCGAGGACGAGCGCGACTACTACCTGGAGCGGATCTACCCCTCCTTCGGCAACCTCGTCCCCCGAGACATCGCCTCCCGCGCCGCGAAGAACGTCTGCGACGAGGGGCGCGGCGTCGGCCCCGGCGGCCAGGGCGTGTACCTGGACTTCGCCGACGCCATCCGGCGCATGGGCCGCAAGGCCGTCGAGGCGAAGTACGGCAACCTCTTCGACATGTACGCGCGGATCACCGCGGAGGACCCGTACGAGGTCCCCATGCGGATCTACCCCGCCGTCCACTACACGATGGGCGGACTGTGGGTCGACTACGACCTCCAGACCACCGTCCCGGGCCTCTTCGCCATCGGCGAGGCCAACTTCTCCGACCACGGGGCCAACCGGCTGGGCGCCTCCGCCCTCATGCAGGGCCTCGCCGACGGCTACTTCGTCCTGCCCGCCACCATCAACGACTACCTGGCCCGCCATCCGCACGGCGAACCCGTCACCGACGAGCACCCGGCGGTCCGTGAGGTCCTCGCCGAGACCGAGGACCGCCTCCACCTCCTCCTCTCCGTCGACGGCGACCGCACCCCCGACCCCTTCCACCGCGAACTCGGCGAACTCATGTGGGAGTACTGCGGCATGGCCCGCACCCAGGAGGGCCTGACCAAGGCCCTGCGCCGCATCCCCGAGATCCGCGAGGAGTTCTGGAGCCGCATCAGGGTCCCGGGCACCGGTGAGGAGTTCAACCAGTCTCTGGAGAAGGCCAACCGGATCGTCGACTACCTGGAGCTCGCCGAGCTCATGTGCCTCGACGCCCTCCATCGCGCCGAGTCCTGCGGCGGCCACTTCCGCGAGGAGTCCCAGACCCCGGACGGCGAGGCCGCCCGCCGCGACGAGGAGTTCGCCTACGCCGCCGCCTGGGAGTTCGCCCCCGAGGGCGCCGCCCCGGTCCTCCACAAGGAGGACCTCACCTTCGAGTACGTCCACCCCACCCAGCGGAGCTACGCATGAGGCTCAACCTGCGCGTCTGGCGCCAGAAGAACGCCGGCACCGAGGGTGCCATGGCCACCTACGAGGTGGACGGGGTCTCTCCCGACATGTCCTTCCTGGAGATGCTCGACACCCTCAACGAGGACCTCATCGTGCGCGGCGAGGACCCCGTGGCCTTCGACCACGACTGCCGCGAGGGCATCTGCGGCGCGTGCAGCCTCGTCATCAACGGCGACGCGCACGGGCCGGAGCGCACCACGACCTGCCAGCTGCACATGCGCTCCTTCCACGACGGCGACACCATCGACGTCGAACCCTGGCGCGCGTCCGCCTTCCCCGTCGTCAAGGACCTGGTCGTCGACCGCTCCGCCTTCGACCGCGTCATCCAGGCCGGCGGCTACATCACCGCGCCCACGGGCTCCGCCCCCGAGGCCCACGCCACCCCCGTGCCCAAGGCCGACGCGGACTCGGCCTTCGAGCACGCCGAGTGCATCGGCTGCGGCGCCTGCGTGGCGGCCTGCCCCAACGGCTCGGCGATGCTCTTCACCTCCGCCAAGATCAACCACCTGAACGTCCTGCCCCAGGGCTCCCCGGAACGCGAGACCCGGGTCCTCGACATGGTGGCCCAGATGGACGCCGAGGGCTTCGGCGGCTGCACCCTGACGGGCGAATGCGCCACGGCCTGCCCGAAGGGCATCCCGCTCCCGTCGATCGCCGCCATGAACAGGGAGTGGCTGCGGGCGCAGCGCAAGGCCCCCCGGGGCTGATCGGATCCGGACAGTCTGGCGGCGTGGGCTCCGCCACACCACGCACCCCGGAACCGAAGATCATTCACGGAAAGATCACTTTCTCCGTAGGATCTTCGCTCCGGGGTGCTCCTGTCCGTTGCGACAGCAAGATCAACTCCGTTCAAAACTGTACTTAACGTGGCAAGTTGTCCACTTCGCGGCCAACCGGCCACCGGTGATTTCCGCCGCGCCGACACCCCCGAGTACTGATGAGTACAGCCGGGGGGCACCTGACCGAACCCCCCGGTCGCACCGACCAATTGGGGGTTTCATGTCCAGCATCACCCGCCGCCGGGCCCTCGGCGTCGCGGCCGGCGCAGCAGGCGCCGCCGCGGGCCTCGCCCTGGCCGGCCCGGCCGCCGCCGCGCCCGGGACCGCCGCTCCCGCGGCCGCCCCGGACTCGTTCGACGAGGTCTACCAGGGCCGCCGCATCAAGGGCGGAGCCTCCGGCGCCGGCGGTCACCACGGGGGACACCACGGAGGCGGCTACTCCGTGACGATCGACGGCGAGGAGCTGCACGTCATGCGGAACGCCGACGGCACCTGGATCAGCGTGATCAACCACTACGAGCCCGTCGCCACGCCCAGGGCGGTGGCCCGCGCGGCCGTCCGGGAACTCCAGGGCGCCCCGCTCGTACCCCTCACCCTCACCTGATCCGATCCAGGAGCGGCACCACCATGACCGTACGCAAGAACCAGGCCACCCTCACCGCCGACGAGAAGCGGCGCTTCGTCGACGCCCTCCTGGAGCTCAAGCGCTCCGGGCGGTACGACACCTTCGTCACCACGCACAACGCCTTCATCATGAGCGACACCGACAGCGGCGACCGGGTCGGCCACCGCTCGCCCTCGTTCCTGCCCTGGCACCGGCGCTTCCTCATACAGTTCGAGGAGGCACTGCGGTCCGTCGACCCCACCGTCACCCTCCCGTACTGGGACTGGACGGCCGACCGCACCGCCCGGTCCTCGCTCTGGGCGCCCGACTTCCTCGGCGGCACCGGCCGGGTCCGCGACGGCCAGGTGACGGACGGCCCCTTCGCGCGGACCGGCAACCGCTGGACGGTCAACGTCCGCGTCGACGGACGGGACTACCTCCGGCGCGACCTCGGCGCCGGCGGCCGCCAGCTGCCCACCCGGGCCGAGGTGGACTCCGTCCTCGCCATGGAGACCTACGACACCGCCCCCTGGAACAGCTCCTCGGACGGCTTCCGCAACCATCTGGAGGGCTGGCGCGGGGTGAACCTCCACAACCGCGTCCACGTCTGGGTCGGCGGCCAGATGGCCACCGGAGTCTCCCCGAACGACCCCGTGTTCTGGCTCCACCACGCCTTCGTGGACAAGCTGTGGGCCGACTGGCAGGCCCGCCACCCCCGGTCGACGTACCTGCCGGCCGCCGGAACCCCGAACGTCGTCGACCTCCGCGACACCATGCGCCCGTGGAACGACGTGACCCCGGCGGACATGCTGGACCACACCCGCCACTACACCTTCGACACGGCGGCCTGACCCCGGGGGCGGGGTTCAGCGCCGCTCGCCGAACCCCAGCGCCCGGGCCAGATACGGCGCGGTGCGGCTGTCCGCCGCCCGCGCCACCCGGTCCGGAGGGCCCGCCGCCACCACCCGGCCGCCCTGGTCGCCACCGCCCGGGCCCAGGTCGACGACCCAGTCGGCGGTGGCGACGACGTTCATGTCGTGCTCGACGACGACCACCGAGTGCCCGGCGTCCACGAGACCGTGGAGCTGGCGCAGCAGGACCTCCACATCGGCCGGGTGCAGCCCGGTCGTCGGCTCGTCCAGGACGTAGAGGGTGTGGGCACCGCGCGGCCGCTGGAGCTCCGAGGCGAGCTTGATGCGCTGCGCCTCGCCGCCGGAGAGCTCGGTGGCCGGCTGCCCCAGCCGCAGATAGCCGAGGCCCACGTCGAGGAGGGCGCCCAGGCTCCGGGCCGCCGCGGGGGTGTCGTCGAAGAAGGCGGCGGCGGACTCGACGGTCAGATCGAGGACCTCGGCGATGGTGAGGCCGCGCAGCCGCACCTGCAGCGTCTCGGGGTGGTAGCGCGCGCCGTGGCAGTCGGGGCAGGGCGCGTACGTACTGGGCAGGAAGAGGAGCTCCACCGAGACGAAGCCCTCTCCCTGGCAGGTCTCGCAGCGGCCTCCGGGCACGTTGAAGGAGAAGCGCCCCGCCTTGTACCCGCGCGCCCTGGCTTCCTCGGTCTCGGTGAAAAGCTTCCGCACGACGTCGAAAAGCCCTGTGTACGTGGCGAGGTTGGAGCGCGGGGTACGGCCGATCGGGCGCTGATCGACCGTCACCAGACGTCCGACACCCGGGAGTTCATCGGTCAGAGCGCCGACGAGCGTCGACTTTCCGGAGCCCGACACACCCGTCACGGCCGTGAGGACGCCGACCGGGAAGGCCGCGTCCACCGCCCGCAGGTTGTGCAGGGTGACCGGCCCCGGCCGCAGCCAGTCGGCCGGTTCCCGCACCGACCGCGTGGGCGCGGGGGCCCGGTCGAAGAGGAACCGCCGCGTCGCGGAGGCCTCGACGCCCGCCAGCTCCTCCGGCGGGCCGCTGTGCAGCACCTGCCCGCCGTGCACACCGGCGCGTGGGCCGACGTCCACGAGCCAGTCGGCGTGCCGGACGACGTCGAGATGGTGCTCGACGACGAACACCGAGTTCCCGGCGGCCTTGAGCCGGTCGAGGACCACGAGCAGGGCCTCGGTGTCGGCCGGGTGCAGCCCGGCGGACGGCTCGTCGAGGACGTACACCACACCGAAGAGACCGGAGCGCAGCTGGGTCGCGAGCCGCAGCCGCTGGAGCTCGCCGTTGGAGAGGGTGGGGGTGGCGCGGTCCAGGCTGAGGTAGCCGAGGCCGAGTTCGGTGACCGTGCCGATGCGGGCGACGAGGTCCTCGGTGAGGACACGGGCCGTCTCCGAGGCGTCCGGCGCCGTCGCCGCGACCGTCGAGAGGAGACCCGACAGGGCGGTGAGCGGCAGCGCGGCCAGCTCGGCGACGTTCCGGCCGCCGAAGGTGACCGCGAGCGCCTCGGGCCGCAGCCGGCCGCCGCCGCAGGCCGGGCAGGGCGAACTGGTGAGGAAGCGCTCCGCCTTCCTGCGCAGGGTCGGGCTCTTCGAGTCGGAGAAGGTCCGCAGGACATAGCGGCGCGCACTCATGTACGTGCCCTGGTACGGGCGTTGGATACGGCCGGCCTCCCGCACCGGGTGCACGGTGACGACCGGCTGCTCGTCCGTGAAGAGGATCCACTCCCGGTCCTTCGGGTCGAGCTCCCGCCACGGCCGGTCGACGTCGTACCCGAGAGTGTCGAGGACGTCCCGCAGGTTCTTCCCCTGCCAGGCACCGGGCCAGGCGGCGACGGCACCCTCACGGATCGACAGATCAGGCTCCGGGACCAGGAGTTCCTCGCTGGTGTCGTGAATCAGCCCGAGACCGTGGCACGAAGGGCACGCACCCGCCGCCGTGTTGGGGGAGAAGGCGTCGGAGTCGAGCCGCTCCGCGCCCTCCGGATAGTCTCCGGCCCGCGAGAACAGCATCCGCAGGGAGTTGGACAGCGTGGTCACCGTACCGACGGAGGAGCGGGCGTTCGGCGAGGAACGGCGCTGCTCCAGGGAGACCGCCGGCGGGAGGCCGGTGATCTCGCCGACCGCGGGCGCCCCCACCTGGTGGATCAGCCGTCGCGCGTACGGGGCCACCGACTCGAAGTACCGGCGCTGGGCCTCGGCGTAGATCGTCCCGAAGGCCAGCGACGACTTGCCGGAGCCGGAGACCCCGGTGAACACGACGAGCGCGTCGCGCGGGATGTCGACGTCGACCCCGGAAAGGTTGTGCTCCCGGGCGCCTCGGACGCGGACGTACGGATCGTGGGGGGTGTCATGCATGGGGCGACTTTATCGAATGGTCCGCGTTTGCCCCGGTCGGTCCTCCGTCGTCATGAGGCAGGCGCCGTGAGCCGGCGTTCGCTCCAGTCGGTCCCCGGCCGTCACGAGGCCGGCGCGCCGTGAGGCGGCGTTCGCCCCGGTCGGTCCCCCGCCGTCACGAGGCAGGCGCCGTGAGGCCGACGGCGCGGGCAAGCCGGCGGTACGACTCGCTCAGCGCCGCCCGGTCGTACGTGCTCGTGGTGACGAGCACCTCCTGCGCCCCGGTCTCCTTCACCGCCCGCTCCAGCGCCTCCGCCACCTGCTCCTCCGTGCCGTGCACATGCCCGTCGAGCCCCGCCTCGTAGAGACCGCGCTGCTTCTCCGTCATCGGCAGCCCCTCGACGCGCTCGGGAGCGGTCAGCGGCGGAAAGTCGCCGCGGGTGCGCGAGTACGCGAGCGACCAGGCCTCCGGGATCAGCAGCCGCCGGGCCTCCGCCTCGGTGGCGGCCACCGCGACCGTCCCGGCGACGACCACGTACGGCTCGGCGGCCCACGGGGACGGGCGGAAGTCCGCGCGGTACCTGTCGACGGCCTTCAGCAGCCGGTCCCGGCCGCGCAGGTCACCGATGACCAGCGGAAGCCCGGCCGCCGCGGCGATCCCGGCGCCCTCCCCGGTCGCGAGGCCGAAGGGCGGCACCCGCAGTCCCTCGGCGGGCCGGGCGTGCACCCGGGGATGCGCCGTCTGCTCACCGGTGAACCAGCCGAGGAGCTCGGCGAGCTGCTCCCCGAACCGGTCGGCCTCGTCCTTGTCCCGGCCGAGGGCCCGGCGGATGCCGTCCGTGAAGCCCACCGAGCGGCCGATCCCCATGTCGATCCGGCCGGGGAAGAGGGACTCGAGCACACCGAACTGCTCGGCCACGACCAACGGCCGGTGGTTCGGGAGCATCACCCCTCCCGTACCGACGCGGACTGTGGAGGTCGCGGCGGCGACGGCGGCGGCGAGCACCGTGGGCGCCGAACCGGCGACCCCCGGCACGCCGTGGTGCTCCGACACCCAGAAACGGTGATAACCGAGGGCCTCCACCTCCCGGGCCAGGCGCACGGTGTCGCGCAGTGCCTGAGCGGCGTCCTCGCCCTCCCGGGTGCGGGAGCGGTCGAGGACGGAGAAACGGATGCCGTCGAGGAAGGTGCTCACCCTGGGTTCAACGCTCTGGACCGGGAGGGATTCCCGGGGCGGCCTTCCCGCGTTGCCGGAAAGCACGGGCCGGGTGGCCCGCCTGTGGTACGAACCCAGGGTACGCACCCCGTGACGGAAGGAATGCGGAATGGACCACGACGCCACGAAGGGGCGGCCGGTGTCGGCGGCGGAGCTCTTCGACGGGCTGGGGATCGACTACGAGCGCGCCTTCGTCCGGCTGCCGGCCCAGCGGGAGGCGATCGAGTGGCTCACCGCGCGGCTGGGCGCGGGGGCCAGGGTCCTCGACGTCGGCAGCGGGACCGGCCGCCCGGTGGCCGACCTCCTGGTGCGCGCCGGCTGCGAGGTCACCGGCATCGACGTGTCCGGCGAGATGGTCGCCCTCGCGAGGGCGCAGGTGCCCGGGGCCGGCTTCGAGCAGTGCGACGTGCGCGCGTTCGACGCGCCGGAGGGTCACTTCGACGCGGTGTGCGCGTTCTTTCCCCTCCTGATGATGAGCCGGGCGGAGGCGGCCGCCGCCCTGAAGCGCATGGCGGGCTGGCTGGCGCCGGGCGGCTTCCTGGTCACCGCGACCGTGCCCGCGGACGTGGAGGACGTCGAGATCGTCTGGATGGAGCAGACGGTCAGGGTCTCCAGCTTCTCGGCGGAGGAGTACCTGCGCCTCCAGCGGGAGGACTGCGGCCTTGAGTTGCTCCACCACGCGATGTCCGTCTTCGCTCCTGACGACGATCGCGCGGCCCCCGAGGAGCACCTCTTCACCTACGCCCGCCGCCCGGCCTCCACGGGGGCACCGAAGGGCTGACGTATCGTCAATTGACGGTGCATCAGTTATTGACGGTTCATCAGTCCGGTCACAGAATGCGGGCACCCGACGGAGGGATCGCCCGTGCCTCGACCGTTGCGCGTCATCGCCGCCGCCTTCGCCCTGCTCCTCGTCACCGCATGCAACTCCGCCTCCAACGGCGGAAGCACCCCCTCGTCCGTACGCGGAGTCACCGCCGACACGATCAAGGTCGGCGGCATCGTCTCCATGACCAGCGCCAGCGGCTACTCCAAGAAGGACACCGACCTCGGCGCGCGGGCCCGCTACGAACGGGCCAACGCCGAGGGCGGGATCAACGGACGGAGGATCGAGTACCTGGGCGCCGAGGACGACGGCCAGGACCCCGCCAGGAACCTGGCGGCGGCCCGCAAGCTCGTCCAGCAGGACAAGGTCTTCGCCGTCTCCCCGATGAGCTCGGTCACCTTCGCCGGGGCCGACTTCCTCGACGCCCAGAAGGTCCCGACGGTGGGCTGGGGCACGCTCCCCTCGTTCTGCGGGCCCGCGCATCTCTACGGCTTCAACGGCTGCCTCGTCCCGATGCCCGGAGGCACGCTCAACCAGACCTGGCCCGAAGGCCTCGCCGCCGTCCTCGGCGGCGCGCGCGGCAAGTCGGTCGCGCTCATCGCCGGCGACAACGACGCCGGCAAGTTCGGCATCCGCACCTTCACCCAGGGCTTCAAGGCGGCCGGCTTCCAGGTCGCGTACGCCAAGGCCGTGGTGCCCGCGACCTCGATGCCCAGCGACTGGTCGGCGTACACCAAGGAGATCCTCCGCTCCGGCCCCGGCGGCGGCGCGCCCGACGCCGTGGTCTCCGTGATGCAGACGCCGTACAACATCGGCCTGTTCACCGCGCTCAAGCGGTCCGGCTACAAGGGCGTCATCTCCGACCCGACGGACTACGACCCCGGGCTGCTCGCGAAGGACGCGACGAAGCAGGCCCTCGACGGGGTGCACGTACTGCTGCAGTTCCAGCCCTTCGAGTCGGACAGTCCCGCGATGCGGCAGTTCAAGGCCGACATCAAGAAGGCCGCCGGCGGCAAGGACGTACCCCTCAACATGCACATGATGACGGGGTACATGAGCGCCGACCTCTTCCTCTCGATCGCGAAGAAGGCGGGCAAGGACCTCACCGTCGAGTCCTTCCAGAAGGCCGCCGACGGCTTCTCCGACACCGGAACGCTCGTCGGTGACCGCGCCGAGCCCAAGGGGAAGAAGGAGAGCTTCGGCTGCGGGGCGCTCGTCCGGCTGAAGAACGGGCGGTACGAGGTCGCGGTGCCGTTCACGTGCTATCCGCCGATCCCCTTCGGCTGAGGGGCGCGTCACGTGGGTGACCTGCTGGGCTTCGTCCTGAGCGGGCTGGTCTCGGGCGCGCTGTACGCGCTGCTCGCGACCGGCCTCGTGCTGTCCTACTCCGCCTCCGGGCTCTTCAACTTCGCGCACGGCGCCACCGCCTATCTCTGCGCGCTGGCGTTCTACGAGCTCCACTCAGGGTTCGGCTGGCCTGCCGTCCCCACCGCCCTGCTCCTGGTGTTCGTGGTGGCGCCCGGCCTCGGCTGGGGCCTGGACCGGCTGATGTTCCGCAAGCTCGCCGGGGTCGGCGAGACGGCGCAGATCGTCGCCACGATCGGTCTGCTCGTCGCGCTGCCCGCGGCCGGACTGTGGGCGGTCGAACTCCTGGAGCGGGCGGGCGCCCCGGTCAAGCCCGCCGAGAACCAGTTCGGGCTGCCGGGCGTCGGGCCGAGCCCCGCGGTGTCCTGGCAGCCGCTCGACGGCGTGGGCATCGACTCCGACCAGCTGATCACCTGGATCGCGACCGCCCTCGCGGCGGCCGGCCTGTGGCTCCTGATGCGGCACACCCGGCTCGGCCTGCGGCTGCGGGCGGCGGTCGACAACCGTGCGCTGACCGAGTTGCGGGGCATCAGCGCGGACCGGCTGTCCTCGATCGCCTGGATGCTGTCGTCCGGCCTCGCGGGCCTCGCCGGTGTCCTCGCGACCCCGCTGCTCGGGCTCTCCGCGCACGACTACACCTTGTTCCTGTTCGTCTCGGCCACCGCGGCGGTCCTCGGGCGCTTCATCTCGGTGCCGCTCGCCTTCGCGGGCGGCCTCGGACTCGGGGTGCTGCAGAACCTGGTGGCGGGGTACGCGTCGTTCGCCGAGGGCATCACCGGCTTCCGTACGGCCGTACCGTTCCTCATCCTCTTCGCCGGACTCGTCGCCCTGGGCCGGCGGCGGCGCCGCGCGGCGGGCACGGCGGCCGTGGACCCGCCGCCGGCCGAGTACCTCGCCGGGAAGGGCTGGGGCCGCCGCTGGGGCGCCTGGGTCGTGGCCGGCGTGCTCCTCGGCACGGCGTTCTACACCGTCACCACGCCCTTCTGGAGCGGGATCCTGGCCCAGGGGCTCGCGATCGGGCTCGTGTTCATGTCGTTCACGGTGGTCACCGGTCTCGGCGCGATGGTGTCGCTGGCCCAGGCGACGTTCGTGACCGGCGCCGCCCTCGTCGCGGGGCTGCTGATGAGCCACGGCTGGCCCTTCGTCGCGGCTGCGGCGGTCGGCACGGCGGCCGCGGCCCTGCTCGGCGCGGTGGTCGCGCTGCCCGCCCTGCGGCTCGGCGGCAGATCACTGGCCCTGGCCACCCTGGCGCTCGCCTTCCTGGCGGACCAGGTCCTCTTCCAGCTCGGATGGCTGCGCAACGGCGACACCGGGTGGGAGATCCCGCGGCCGGTGGCCGGACCGGTGGACCTCGGCGACGACCGGGCCCTGGGGCTCGCCCTCGTGCTGCTCAGCGCGGTGGTCGTCGCGCTCCTCAGCCGGCTGCGCGGCTCCCGCTGGGGCCGGGCCGTGCTCGCGGTCCGCTCGGCCCCGGAGGCCGCCGCCGCGTCGGGGGTGTCGGTCGTACGGACCAAACTGCTGCTGTTCACGGTGTCGGCGGGCCTCGCGGGCTTCGGAGGGGTGCTCTACGCCTCGTACAACACCCGGATCACGGCCACGGACTTCACGGCGATGACGGGCCTGGTGTGGCTGGCTGTCGTGGTCGCGGCGGGGGTGCGCAGGCCGCAGTTCGCGGTCGTGGCGGGGCTTGTCTTCGCGGTGGTCCCGCACCTGATGACGACGTACGTGACGGAGTCCGCGCATCTGCCGGTGATCCTCTTCGGCCTGGCGGGGCTCGCGCTGGCGAACGACCCGGACGGGTACTGCGCGGCGCTGCCGTCGAGACGGGCGGCCCGGCGCGCCGCGAAGGCGGGGGCGGCGCGGGGGGCCGTGCCGGGGGCCGCCGCGCCGCGCAGCGGAACCGGCGCCTCTGCTCGGGTGGGGGACGGCCCGTACGAGCCGTCCCCCACCCGGGACGGCCCGTACGAGCCGTCCCCCACCCGGGACGGCCCGTACGAGCCGCACGTCGTCGCAGCCCGAGGCGCCGCACCGGGCACGGCCGGCGGCTCCGACGAGCCGCCGAGCGCGCTGGAGCCGAGCGCCCTCGAACTGAGCGGCGTCCACGCCGGGTACGGCGGCGCGCCCGTGCTGCACGGCGTGGACCTCGTGGTCCGCGGCGGTGAGGTGCTGGTGCTGCTCGGGCCCAACGGGGCCGGGAAGTCCACCCTCTGCCGGGTGGCGGCGGGACTGCTGCGGCCGGCCGGCGGCCTCGTGCGGGTACGGGGCGCGGACTCCACCCGCGACGCGGCCGTCGCCCGGGCGCGCCGCGGGGTGCGGCTGGCCCCCGAGGGGCGGGGGATCTTCGCCGGACTCTCCATCGAGGAGAACCTGGCCCTCCAGCTGACGGGAGCCGAGGACCGCGACGCCGTGTACGAGCGGTTCCCCGCGCTCGCCGCCCGTCGCGCCGTCGCCGCCGGGTCCCTTTCGGGCGGCGAGCAGCAGCTCCTCGCCCTCGCCCCGCTCCTCCAGCGACCGCCTGCGGTCCTCGTCGCCGACGAGCCCTCCCTCGGTCTCGCACCGCGCGTCGTGGACGAGGTCTTCCGCATCCTGGCCGAACTCCGCGGCCACGGAACCGCGTTGGTCCTCGTGGAGGAGAAGGCGGCCGAGGTGCTCGGGATCGCCGACACCGTCGCGTACCTCGCACAGGGCGAGATCGCCTGGTCCGGACCCCGGTCCGAGGTGGACCGGGACCGGCTCGCCGAGGCCTACCTGGGGACGGGAGTTCGCCGATGAGCCGCACGCTGCTCCGCGCGAGCGGGATCGACGTCCGCTTCGGCGGTGTCCACGCCCTGCGTGATGTGACCGTCTCCGTCGGCCCCGGTGAGATCTGCGGTCTCATCGGGCCGAACGGCGCGGGCAAGACGACGCTCTTCGACGTGCTGTCGGGGATGCGGCGCCCGGACGGGGGAGCGATCGCGTACGACGGCACGGACATCACCCGCCGGTCCTCCGTCTGGCGGGCCCGGCACGGCATCCGCCGCACCTTCCAACGCCAGCAGCTCTTCGGCCAGTTGACCGTCGCGGACAATCTCGTCGTGGCGCAGGACTGGCGGGGCGGAGTACGGCCCGCGGCGCGCCGCCACCGGGAACGGGCCGCGGCCGTGCTCCACGAGTGCGGGATCGACGCGCTCGCCGCCTCGTACGCGGGCGGCCTGCCCGTCGGACAGGCCCGGATGGTCGAGCTGGCCCGCGCGCTCGCCGATCCGCCCCGGGTCCTGCTCCTGGACGAGCCCGCGTCCGGGACGACCGCCGAGGAGCGCCGCAGACTCGCCGCCGTCGTACGGCACATGGCCGACGAGGAGAACTGCGCGGTGCTGCTCGTCGAGCACAACGTGGCCTTCGTGATGGAGCTGTGTTCACGCGTCGTGGTGCTCGATCTCGGCCGGATCCTCGCCGAAGGGACACCGGCCGAGGTCCACGCGGACCCGGCGGTGCGGGAGGCGTACCTCGGGTCCGTGGGGGAGGGGGAGGTGCCGGACCGGTGGAGCCGGTGACCTACCGGTTCGTGAGAGAGGGGCTCCTCCGCCCCCCGGGGGGTGTCAGCGCCTGTGTGTGGTGGCTCCTCCGGCCTTCCCGGGGGTGTCAGCACCTGTGGGGTCGTCCGCGTGTGAAGTTTGAGCGGGGCGCTCCGTCCACCCACCATGGGGGCATGAGCCACGCATTCCAGACCCGCATCCTCGACATCACCACCGGGGCAGCGGAAACCGTCTACGACCTGACCGGGGAGTGCTCCTCCTTCCTGGCCGAGGTGGCGCAGGGCAGAGACGGGCTCCTGAACGTCTTCGCACCGCACGCGACCACGGGTGTGGCGTTGATCGAGACGGGTGCGGGCAGTGACACCGATCTCCTGGCCGCCCTGCACCAGCTCCTCCCCGCGGACGAACGGTGGCAGCACCGCCACGGAAGCCCGGGGCACGGTCGTGACCACGTGATGCCGGCCATCGTTCCGCCCCATGCGACGATCCCCGTGATCGGCGGTGAACTGGCGCTGGGTACCTGGCAGTCGGTGTGTCTGGTGGACACCAACAAGGACAACCCCCGACGCCGAGTCCGCCTGTCGTTCCTGGGCTGACGCCGGTGTGAAGCGCACGCCGCGACGTGCGGATCGGCCTCGGCGGGAAGGGGGTCGACCCGCGCTCGCGCCGGCGGCGGCCGGATCCGTTCGGTATCCCTGGAGTCACCCTCGTCTCGTGGCCAACTTCGCTGGCATCATGGAGAGTTGGCGGCCGTGTCGGATGACGGGGGAGGTGTCCGATCGCATGCGCGGATACGAATACCGGGGCGGGGACGGCGACGGGGAACGCTACGACGGGGCGACCGCGACCCGGCTCGCCCGCCGCGCGGTGGAGGCGGCCGCACCGCACGAGCTGCCCCAGTTCCCGATGACGGCCGAGGCCTTCCACCAGTCGTCCGCGAAGTACCGGCTGTGGCCGGTCCACCGTGACGAGCCGCTGGCGATCGGCCTCGAGGTGGTCGCCGCGGTCATCAGCACCGCGGCGCTCTCCGCCGCGGCCCAGGTCCTCAACCACCTCGCGCAGCAGTCCACCGCGGAGGCCGTGGACACCACCCGGAGCCGGCTGTTACCGCGGCTGCTGCGCCGCCGCGCCGGCCGCCGCACCGGACGGGCCCTCGCACCCGCCGCCGCGCCCGTGGAGGCGGAGCGGCTGACCGCCGAGCAGCTGACCCGGCTGCGCGAGGTGGCCAGGCAGGCGGCGCTCCGGTGGCGGGTGCCCGAGCCGCAGGCGCAGGCGATCGCGGACGGGATCATCGCCGAGCTCGCCACGCTGCCCCCGGAGCGGCCGGACGCCGGCGAACCGGGCGGGGAGGGGCCGGCCGAGGCCGCTCGGTGAGGCGGCGTACGCCGGGACCGGCGGCGCGCGGCCGTCCGGGCCCGTTCACGCTTCCCTCCGGCACGTCCGTGCGCTTCGCGCTGCTGATCGCCGCGATGGGCACCGTGTCGGCCCTCCTGGTGAACGGCACCTCGTCGGTCCTCCTGTCCTCGGTGCGGTGGGAGGAGCTGCGGGCGTACCACGACTGCTACGCCCGGGCGACGGAGGAGGCGGCCCGTGAACGCGGCTCCGCCACGGACATCCGCGTCCCCACCGAGCTCGACATGGGCGACTGTCCGGACCCGCGCGCCGGCGCGAGCCGACTGGTCACCGCGGGAGTCTCGGCCGGCCTGCTCCTCGCCCTCCTCGGTGCCTACGTCGGCCTGCCCCGGTACCGGACCCGGCGGCGCGGCTACCGGCCGCTCACCGGGATGCCCGAGCTGTCCGCGTATCTGGCGGGTCTGCTCCGCGAGTCGGGCGTCCGCGCGCGGGTCGGCTTCCTCGCCGAACCACTGAATCCTGCGGTCCACGCCCTCGCCTTCGGGCATCTCGGACGGCGCCGGGTGGCGCTGAGCGGCGGGCTGCTCACCCTGTACTCCCTCGACCGGGGGGCGTTCCGGAGCATCGTCCTCCATGAACTGGCGCACATCCGCAACCGGGACCTGGACATCGCCTTCCTGACGCTGATCCTGTGGCGGGCGAGCATGCCGACGCTGGGGGTGCTGATCGTCGTCGGGGCCCCGATGTCCCTGCTCCTCGGGGGCGCGCTCGCGGGCTCCGTCCTGGCGTTCGCCGCCCAGGTCCCGTTGCTCGCCGCACTGGTGATCCTGCTCAGGAACGCGGTGCTGCGGAGCCGGGAGCTGTACGCCGACGCGCGGGTGACGGAATGGGAGGGCTCGGCCGACGGCCTGCGCACGCTGTTCGGCGCCGCTCCCGCCCGGGAGGGCGCGAAGATCGGCCGTGGTCTGCTGAGCGTCCACCCGCCGCTCGCCCGGAGGGCACGGGCGCTGACCGACCGCGGGGTCCTGTACGAGGTCGGCTTCTGGGACATGACCGCGGTCGGGGCGGCGGGCGCCTTCGTCTACGACATGGTGCGGCTGGGGCCGATCGGCGGCGGCAGCCAGGCCGGACCGGTCACGGAGCTCGCCGCGACGGTCCTGTCCGGGGTCCTGGTGGTGGGCGCGGCGGGGACGGCGCTGTGGCAGGCGGTGGCGCACGCCCCGGGCTCCCTCACCCCGGCGCGGCTCCGGCAGGCGGGGCTCGGTCTGGGCCTCGGCCTGGGCGTGTTCCGGCTGCTGTCGCCTTCGATGGCCTTCAGCGTGGTGAGCGTGGGCGGGAGAGGGGCGTCGCTGGCAGTCCCGTACCTCGCCCTGACGAGTCTGTGCGGCTGGGCTCTCGTACGGTGGCTGGTGCTGGTCGCGCGGGCCTGGGGGCCGGTCCTGGCCCGCGACCGCCGTCCGCGGCGGGTGCTCTGGACGGTTCTCGCGGTGAGCGCGGCCGGTGTGCTGCCGATGGCCGGCTTCCTGCTGACGCTTCCGATGATGACGCTGTACGCGGCGGCTTTCATCGCTCCGTCGCTGCCGGGTGCGGTGGTCTTCCTCGGAGGTGCCGGGGTTCTGGCGTTCACCCGCATCACGTCGCTGGTGGTGCCGGTGATGCTCACGGCCGTGGTGGTGCCGCTGGTGGGGCAGTACGTGTCATGGCGTCCCGGTGCCCGGCACACCTTCACCGGGTTCGGCCCGCCGGGGCCGCCGCCGGGGGTCCTCGTCCGCTTCGGCGTCCCGGTGGCGCCGGCGGCCGCGGTGTCGGCGGTGCTGGTCGTGTGGACCGGCGTCCCCGCCCCCGAGCTGATGCTGGTGGGGGTACTGATCGCCGGCCAGGTCGCGGCTGCCTTCTGGGCGGGCCGGGGCTACGCGCCGCTCCCGCTCGCCCGGGGCGCCCTGGCCGCGTTCGGAGCCGGCCTGCTCGGCATGGAGGCCTTCGGTGTGCTGGCCAGGCTCGTGCACTGCCTCGCCCCGGGCCCGGACCCCTGCGCCCCGCTCCCCGGCGCGGCCCACTTCCGGCTGGCCCTCACGATGGCCGCGTTGGGCACCCTGCCCGCCTGGGTCGTCCACGCGCTCGCCGTCCGGGCCCGCCGGGCCCGGACGTGGATTCGCTGGTAGAGGGCGGGCCCGGACGTGGCTTCGGTCCTAGGGCTCGGGCCCGGACGTGGCTTCGGTCGTAGGGCGCGGGCCCGGAGTGGGCTTCGGTCGTAGGGCTCGGGCTCAGGCGCGGCGTCCGGTCGCCGCCAGGGCGTCCTTGACCTCCTGCGCCACGCGCGCGGCGTCCTCGGGGTTGTTCACCACGTCCGTGTGGTTCATGTCGACGACGAGGACCTCGCTGGCCGAGTAGTGCTTGTGGACCCAGTCGTCGTAGCCGGACCACAGGGTCCGGTAGTACTCGACGAGGCTCTCGTCCTGCTCGAAGTCGCGTCCCCGCAGACCGATGCGGTGCAGCACCGTCTCGAAGTCCGCCTTGAGGTAGACCATGAGGTCGGGGGCCTTGCGGTACGGCAGGCCGTCGATCTCGCGCATCATCTCGTCGAGCAGCCCCTCGTACACCTGCATCTCCAGGGAGCTGATCCGGCCCAGGTCGTGATTGACCTTGGCGAAGTACCAGTCCTCGTAGATGGAGCGGTCGAGCACGTTGTCGCCCTGCTTGTACGCCTCCTTGATCGCGGCGAACCGCGTCTGCAGGAAGTACAGCTGGAGCAGGAAGGGGTAGCGCTTCGCCTCTATCTCCTCGGGGCTCGCCGAGTAGAAGAGCGGAAGGATCGGGTTGTCGTCGACGCTCTCGTAGAAGACCTCGCTGCCCAGCTCCTTGGCCAGGATTTCGGCCACGCTCGTCTTGCCGATCCCGATCATGCCTCCGACGCAGATCACCGGCATACCTCACTTCTCCCTGGGGGTCTTCTGTTCGTGTCGTGGGCGGGGTGAGCCGGGCTTCCCGCACCACTGAGACGCACGCCGGTGGTCACACGATTCCCGCGATGCTCGTGATCAACGTCATGAAGACCGTGAGGCCCGAGCCCCCGCGACAGGCCGCAGCCCCGTGGCCGCCCTGCATCTTAGATGACGATTTCGCCCCACGGCGGCCCGTGCACCGGGCGTGCGTCCCGGCCGCCGTACCGGGCCGATACCCCCGAGGCCGTACCGGGCCGGAAGGACCGCACCCCTAGCATCGCAACCGAACCGGCCCTGGAGGATCCGCGCATGACCCGCACCACGCCCCCGCGCCCCGTCGACATCGAAGCGGTGATCCCCGCCCTCGCCCGGCATCGGCGCACCACGACGCGGCTGCACCCCCGGCAGGGCACGGCGAGGCCGGAGGACAGCTCGGTGGCGGGGCCGCTGCTGTGGCCCGCGGACGAGCCGTGGCCGGTGTGCACCGCCGTGCACCCGAAGGGCACGGGGCACCTTCTCTCCGACGTGCGGCTCCGCCGGCGGGTCCAGGACGAGGCCCGGGGACGGGACTTCACCGACGAGGAGCGGCGGCTCCTCGACGGGATGACACGGGGGAGGCACGCACCGGGGCTCCGCGACGAGGACCCGCTGCCGATGCTGGCCGTCGCCCAGCTCCACGCCCGGGACGTGCCGGACCTCGTCGGCCCCGAAGGGCACGACCTGCTCCAGGTGTTCTGGTGCCCCTTCGAGGTCCACGGCCCGGAGCGGACGATCGACGTGCGGCTGCGCTGGCGTCGCGCGGCCGACGTCGGCACGGTCCTCGCACCGCAGCCCGAACCGCCGGTCGCCGGGCGCGAGGAGTGCGTCCCCACGTCCTGCGCCGTCCACCCCGAGCAGGTCGTCGAGCACCAGTACCTCGGGCTGCTCGCGGAGGAGCTCCAGGAGGAGATCAGCGAGTGGGAGGAGGGCCTGCTGGAGGAGCAGGACGAGGACGCGTACGACTCCTCCGAGCCCGCGAACCACGCGACGTACGAGGAGTACGAGGCCGCCATGGCCGCCGCCCGCGCGCGGGAGCCCGAGGAGATCGACTACATGAGCGACCTCTCGATCGCCCCGGGCTGGAAGGTCGGCGGCTTCGCCTCCTGGCACCTGACCGACCCCCGGCCCGTGGACTGCCCCACCTGCGGGACGCCGATGCCGCCGCTGCTCACCGTCGCCGCGGTGGAGTGCGACGGCGCCTCACGGAGCTGGCTGCCGGTCGAGGACCGCGACGCGGCGGACGACCCGCGGGTGATCGACCCGGCCGGCGTCTACCTGGGCCGGGGCCTCATGCGCGTCCACACCTGCCCGGCCGACCCGACCCACCCGCACCGGCTCAGCTTCCAGTGACCCGGCGGAGAACCCGCCCCGCGGCTCCTAGGCTGGGCGGGTGACTTCGGACAACAGGCCCCTGGCCGTCTTCGACCTCGACAACACCCTGGCCGCGACCGCGCACCGCCAGCACTTCCTGGAGCGCAAGCCCAAGGACTGGGAGGCCTTCTTCGCGGCGGCGCCGGACGATCCGCCGCTGGACGAGGGCGTCGCGCTGTGCCTGGAGGCGGCCGAGGAGTGCGAGGTGGTCTACCTCACCGGGCGGCCGGAGCGGTGCCGCGGGGCGACCCTGGAGTGGCTGGCCGGGCAGGGGCTCCCGGAGGGGTCCGTCCACATGCGGCGCAACCGCGACTTCCGGCCCGCCCGGGTG
Organism: Streptomyces sp. NPDC044003; assembly: GCF_056435185.1. Lineage (NCBI taxonomy): Bacteria > Bacillati > Actinomycetota > Actinomycetes > Kitasatosporales > Streptomycetaceae > Streptomyces > Streptomyces sp. NPDC044003. The sequence goes on from NZ_JBWKFA010000011.1 coordinate 125,815, forward strand.
ACCAAGGTGGAGATCCTGCGCCGCCTCGCCGACGACCGCACGGTCAGGATGCTGGTCGACGACGACCTGGCGGTGTGCGACGCGGCGGAGGCGGCGGGCTTCCGTGTCGTACGGGCCCGCTGGGCGGAGCCCTCCGAGGTGCTGAGGGAGGCTCAGGAGAAGGAGGGCCGCACCTGACAGGCCGCAAACCGACAAGCTCGCACCCGACGGGCCGCACCTGACAGGTCACACCCGACGGGCCGTACCTGGCGGTGTCCGGACCCGGTCAGTCCCCGTCCTCCAGGCGGAAGCCGACCTTCAGGCCGACCTGGTAGTGCTCGATCGCGCCGTCGACGAGATGGCCGCGTACCTGCGTCACCTCGAACCAGTCGAGTCCCCGCAGGGTCTGGGAGGCGCGCTCGATGCCGTTGCGGATGGCCTGGTCGATGCCCTCGGTGGAGGTGCCGACGATCTCGGTGACGCGGTAGGTGTGATTCGACATGGGGGCCGAACTCCTCTCGGTGCGTTCCCTCCACGGTGCCCCAGGGCGCGTCGGCGCGCGACACGAAGGGGGCCGGGCGACCCGCGAGTGACTACCGACGGTAACGGGAGCAGGCCGTCCGTCCGGGGGGTGGAACGGGATCGTCAAGGACTTGACCATCCCGTTGGTCCAGACCAGAATCCAGGCCACATACCCGCGCGAACACCCCGTTCGGTCCCCCCATGCCGGGTCAGCCCCCCATGCGCACGACCCTGTGCTGAACCTGAGCAGAAGGTGACCTACGTGAAGAATCGCCATCTCGCCTGCCCCCTGGCCGCCGCCACCGCGCTCGCCCTCGCGGGCTGCGGGATGCTGCCGGGCGGCGACGGCGGGACGAAGACCGTGAACATCTGGCTCATGCGGGACAGCGTCAGCGAGGACTTCCTCTCGCGCTTCACCGAGGCGTACGAGAAGGAGCACGACGGGGTCGAGCTCGAGTTCACCATCCAGGAGTGGACCGGCATCGGGAAGAAGGTCACCGAGGCGATCCAGGGCTCCGGCGGCCCCGACATCATCGAGGTCGGCAACACCCAGGTCGCCCAGTACGCCGACACCGACAAGCTGTTCGACCTCACCCTGGAGTCGGTCCGCGACCTCGGCAGCGAGGACTGGCTGCCCGGTCTCGCCGCGCCCGGCAGCATCGGCGGAGCCCAGTACGGCATCCCCTGGTACGCGGCCAACCGCATCGTCATCTACAACAAGGAGCTGTTCGAGGACGCCGGCCTCGACAAGCCGCCGGCCACCCGCGCCGCATGGCTCGACGACACCGAGAAGCTCAACAAGAACGGCTCCCAGGGCATCTACCTCGCCGGACAGGACTGGTACACCCTCGCCGGCTTCATCTGGGACGAGGGCGGCGAACTCGCCGTCGACAAGGGCGGCCAGTGGTCCGGCGCGCTCGACAGCCCGGCCGCCCAGCGCGGCATGGCCTTCTACAAGGAGCTCCAGGCCCTCGGCTCCGGCCCGAAGAACGCCGACGAACAGACCCCGCCGCAGGCCGACGTCTTCGCCAAGGGCGACGTCGCCCAGCTCATCGCCACGCCCAGCGCCGTCGCCGCCATCCTCAAGGCCAACCCGGACCTCAAGGACAAGCTCGGCTACTTCCCGATACCCGGTAAGCAGGCCGGCCGCCCCTGCGCCGTCTTCACCGGCGGCTCCGACCTCATCATCCCGGAGAACGCGCCCCGGCGCGGCGCGGCCCTCGAGGTCGTCAAGGCGCTCGCCGGCGAGAAGTGGCAGACCGAACTCGCCCGCGCCATGGGCTACGTGCCCAACAAGAAGGGCCTCGCCTCCGTCGTCGCCGGACAGGAGGCCACCGCCGTCATGGCGAAGGGCGCCGCGCGCGGCCGGGCCACGCCCAACTCCCCGCAGTGGGCCGACGTCGAGGCCGACAACCCCATCAAGCCGTACATGACGGCCGTCCTCCAGGGCGAGGACCCCGTGAAGGCGGCGAAGATCGCCTCGACCGCGATCACGGACACCCTCGCCGAATAGCATTTCAGCGTTCGCACACCCGCGAGCCCCCGGACGGTCATGTCGAATCCAGCCGGCGACGGAAGAAGTAAGGAGCCGGGCCACCGCTCACGCGGCCCGGCCCCGCCCCTTCCCCTTCCGTCCGCCGGAGGAGCCCGCCATGTCCGCACCGACGCCCACGCTCGCCGTCCCCGCCCAGCCCCAGGCCGTCCCCGCCCAGCCCCAGGCCGTCCCCGCGCAGCCCCAGGCCCGCGACCTCACGGCGCAGGACGGGACCCCCGCCGAGCAGCCCACGCCCCGGTACCTCGTCGGTCTCGCCCGGAACCAGGAGGACGTACGGGCCGCCCAGCGGCTGCGCCACCAGGTGTTCGCCGGTGAGATGGGCGCCCTGCTCGACGGCCCCGAGCCCGGCCTCGACGGCGACGCCTTCGACGCGTACTGCGACCACCTCCTGGTACGGGAGGAGACCACAGGCGAGATCGTCGGCACCTACCGGATCCTGCCGCCCGACCGGGCCGCCGTCGCGGGACGCCTCTACTCCGAGAGCGAGTTCGACCTCACCCGGCTCGCCCCCGTCCGCCACGACCTGGTGGAGGTCGGCCGCTCCTGCGTCCACCCCGCCCACCGCAACGGCGCCGTGATCGCCCTCATCTGGGCCGGCCTCGCCCGCTACATGACCCGCACCGGCCACAACTGGCTCGCCGGCTGCTGCTCGATCCCGCTCGCCGACGGCGGCACCCTCGCCGCCGCCACCTGGGACACCGTCAAGGCCAAGCACCTCGCCCCCGAGGAGTACTGGGTCACCCCGCACAAGCTGTGGAGCCCCGACGGCATCACCCGCCCCGAGGGCCGCACCGAACTCCCGCCGCTGCTCCGCGGCTACCTGCGGCTCGGCGCCTGGGTCTGCGGCGCCCCCGCGCACGACCCCGACTTCGGCACCGCCGACCTCTACGTCCTGCTCTCGCTGCGCCGCACCAACCCGCGCTACCTCAACCACTTCCTCTCGCTCGCCCCGGCGCGGTGAACGGGTCCACGGCCCTGTCGCCGTGGCTCCCCACGGCGCCCTGCACCCCGGGGCACTGCGCCGCCCACCGGTCCGGCGGCCGTGACCACCGGGGGGAACGGGCCGGTGCGGTCCTCGCCGCGGCCCGGCTCACCGCCGGGGTCGGCGCCGTCCTCGTCGGCGTCCTGCTCGCCCCGGCCGCCGGGCTGCTCCCGGCGGCCGCCCGGCTCGCCCTCGTCCGCGGCTGGCTGCGGGCGGTGGTCCGCGCCTTCGGGGTGCGCGTGCGGTACGAGGGGACGGCCGCCGCGGCCGACGGCCCGCTGCTCGTCGTCGCCAACCACGTCTCCTGGCTGGACATCCCCCTCGTCGCCGCCGTGCTGCCCGGCCGGATGGTGGCCAAGGCGGAGGTCCGCCGCTGGCCCCTCCTCGGCACGCTCGCCGCGCTCGGCGGCACCCTCTTCATCGACCGCGACCGGCTCAGGGCCCTGCCCGGCGCCGTACGGGCGATGTCCGGGGTGCTCGCCGGCGGGGGCCGGGTGATCGTCTTCCCCGAGGGGTCGACCTGGTGCGGGCGGGCCCGGGGGCGCTTCCGCCCGGCCGCCTTCCAGGCCGCCCTGGACAGTGGATGCGCCGTGCAGCCGGTACGGATCGACTACCGGCCCACCGGAGCCGCGGCGTACGTCGGGGACGATCCGCTGGGCGCGTCCTTGTGGCGGGTCGTCAGCGCACGGCGGATGGTCGCCGATATTCGAATACTGGATCCGATATCCAGTATTCGGTATACGGACCGCCGTGCCCTGGCCGCCGCGGCTCAGCGAGCCGTCGCCAGGGACAGTGCGAACCTGCCCTCTCCGTCCGTCCACCAGCGGGCCAGCTCCAGGTCCGCGGCCGCCAGCTCCTTCCGTACACCGGCCTGACGGAACTTCGCCGACACCTCCGTCCGCATCTCCTCGCCCGCCGCGAACGGCACCACGAGATCCAGCTCGGGGATCTTCACGGTCAGCGCGCGGCGGGCGCGCAGCCGCATCTCGATCCACTCCTGCTCGGCGTCCCAGACCGCCACGTGGTCGAAGGCGGCCGGATCGGCGTCCGCGCCCAGCTCACGGTCGATCACCAGCAGCACGTTCTTGTTGAACTCGGCCGTCACCCCGGCCGCGTCGTCGTAGGCCGCCACGAGCGCGGCCTCGTCCTTCACGAGGTCCGTGCCGAGCAGCAGCGCGTCGCCCGGCGTGAGCATGGCACGGACCGAGCGCAGGAAGGTGCGCCGCTCGGCGGGGAGCAGATTGCCGATCGTGCCCCCGAGGAAGGCCACCAGACGCGGGCCCGGCGTCCCCGGCAGCGCGAGGCCCCGGGTGAAGTCGGCGACGAGCGCGTGCACCCACAGGTCCGGTCGGTCGGCGAGCAGCGATTCGGCCGCACCGACGAGCGCGGACTCGCTCACGTCCACCGGCACGTACGCGTCCAGACCCGGAAGGAGCGCGTCGATCAGGAACCGCGTCTTCTCGGAGGAGCCGGAACCCAGCTCCACCAGCGTCCGGGCCCCGGTCGCGGCGGCGATCTCCGGCGCCCGCGCGACCAGGATCTCCCGTTCCGCACGCGTGGGGTAGTACTCGGGCAGCCGGGTGATCTCCTCGAAGAGCACGCTGCCCCGGGCGTCGTAGAACCACTTGGGCGGCAGCTCCTTGGGGGAGCGGGTCAGACCGTGGAGGACGTCGGCGCGGAGATCGGCGCCGGCGGCGTCCGCGGCGAGGGTGCGGGTCAGCTGGAACGGGCTCACGCGGACGGCTCCTTGAGCGGGGTGAGGGTGACATCGGCGCGGTCGGCGGTGACGAGCGTGTACTCGGGCACCTCCCGCCAGCGCGGATCGTCGTCGTACGGTTCGGAGGCCACGACCACCCGGCCGGGGCCCGACAGGTACCAGAGGCTGTTCCGCCAGGCGGTCGCGGCGATCCGCTCGCCGTCGGTGAGCAGCAGATTCAGCCGGGAATCGGGGGCCGCGGCCGCGACCTCCCGCACGGTGTCGGCGAGCGCCGCCCCCGGCTCGTCCCCGGCCCGCAGCCGGTGCAGCACGAGCGCCCACAGCAGCGCCGAGTCGGTGCGCGCCTCCAGGCGCAGCAGCTCCCCGGCCGGCAGCCCCCCGGCGAGCGCCGCGAGCGAGTCCGGCCAGCCCCCGACCGCGCCGTTGTGACTGAACAGCCAGGGCCCGGCGGTGAACGGCGCCGCCGCGGCCTCCCCGTCGGCGCCCGGCAGTGTGGCCCCCCGGACCGCCCCGAGGAACGCCCCGGAGCGCACGACACGGGCGAGGTCCGCGAAGGACAGGTCGCCCCAGATCGGGCCGGCCCGCCGGTACCGCGCCGGCACGGGATCCCCCTCGGCGTACCAGCCGACGCCGAAGCCGTCCGCGTTCACCACGCCGCTGTCCTGCGTACGGGGCTCCCAGGACTGGCGCAGCAGGGCGTGCGGCGGCCGGACGAGCAGCTCTCCCAGCGCCACCGGCCCGCCCACGTACGCCAGATGACGGCACATCAGTCCAGCTCCGCGGTCCGCGCCGTCCGGAAGCCGGAGAAGATCTGGCGCCGCACCGGCAGGTCCCAGTTGCGGAAGGTGCCCCGGCAGGCGACCGGGTCCACCGCGAACGAACCGCCCCGCAGCACCTTGTGCTCCGGACCGAAGAACACCTCCGAGTACTCCTTGTACGGAAAGGCCGTGAACCCCGGGTACGGCAGGAAGTCGCTCGCCGTCCACTCCCACACGTCACCGATCAGCTGCCGTACGCCGAGGGGTGAGGCCCCCGCGGGGTAGCTGCCCGCCGGCGCGGGCCGCAGGTGCCGCTGCCCGAGGTTCGCGTGCTCCGGACCCGGATCGGCGTCGCCCCACGGGTAGCGGCGGGAGCGCCCGGAGACCGGGTCGTACCGGGCCGCCTTCTCCCACTCCGCCTCGGTCGGGAGGCGGCGCCCGGCCCAGCGGGCGTACGCGTCCGCCTCGTACCAGCTGACGTGCAGGACCGGCTCCTCCTCGGGCACCTGCTCCGTCACCCCGAAGCGGCGGCGCAGCCACTGGCCGCCGTCACGGCGCCAGAACAACGGGGCCCCGATGCCGTGCTCCCGGATCTGCGCCCAGCCCTCCGGCCGCCACCAGCGGCGGTCGGTGTAGCCGCCGTCGGCGATGAAGGCGAGATAGGCGCCGTTCGTGACGGGCGTCGTGTCGATGTGGAAGGCGGGGACGACGCGGGCGTGCGCGGGGCGCTCGTTGTCCAGGGCCCACGGCTCCTCCGAGGTCCCCATGGTGAACGGGCCGCCGGGGACGAGGACTTCGGGGGGAAGCGGACCGGACCGCAGCACCGGCGGCGGGGGAGCGGTCAGGGCCGCCGGTCCCTTCCGCAGCTGATGGGTGATCAGCATGGTCTCGTCGTGCTGCTGTTCGTGCTGGGCGATCATGCCGAACGCGAAGCCCGCGTCGACCAGTGGCCGCCCCTCCAGCGGGGTCCGTTCCAGCACGTCGAGGACCCGGAGCCGGACGTCCGCCGCGTAGCCACGGGCCTCGCCCGGCGAGAGCAGCGGCAGCGACGGGCGGGAGGCGCGCGGGTGCTGGAACGCGTCGTACAGCGAATCGATCTCGGGCCGCAGCGCCTCGCGCCCCGCGACGGCCCGCCACAGCCACTGCTCCTCCTGGTTGCCGATGTGCGCCAGGTCCCAGACCAGCGGGGACATCAACGGCGAGTGCTGCGCGGTGAGTTCGGAGTCCTCCACGCAGGAGGTGAGGAGCGCGGTGCGGTCCCGCGCGACGGTGAGGGCGTCGAGGGCCCGCCGCCGCAAGGCCTCGGGGTCGGCCCCGGTCTCGGTCGCGGTCATGACGTCACCACCTGGAGGATGTCGGCCGGGCAGCTCCCGGGGATCACGTACCGCTCGTGGTAGGCGGCGACCGCCCGCCGCACCTCCTCGCTCGCCCCGATCCGGGGCAGCGCGTCGAGCGCGGCGGAGAACACCGCACGGGCGGCGGCGTGCAGCTCGGGATCGGCGAGACCGTCACGGGCCGCCGCCAGCCAGAGCGGATTGCGCGGGGCGGGGCCGGAACCCGCCTGCTCCGCGAGGGGTTTCACCGCCCGGTACACGGTCTCGGCCGCCTCCGGGTCGTCGAACACGGCCGTCGTCACCGCCACCGGCACCATCCAGCCGTCCGAGCCCGGTTGCGCGTCCACCATCCGCAGCTCCAGATGACCCCGCGGCCGCACCGGCGGGAACAGGGTCGTCATGTGATAGCGCAGATCGTCGGCGTCGGCCGGACGGGGGAGACCTGTCCGCAGCCACTCCCGGAACGTCAGCCCCTCCGGCACCGCCCACGGGCCCTCCTCGGCCCGTACGCACATCACCGGAGTGTCCAGGACGTGCGCCGCCCACTCCGCGCGCGGCTCCCCGTCCGGCGGCGGCGCGAGCGCCCGCCGCGGGTCGAGATCCGTCCACAGCGCCTGCCGCGTCGAGCGCCAGCCGGTGCGGCGCCCGCCGTGCACCGGGGAGTTCGCGAAGGCGGCCACGAGCACCGCGCCGAGGAGGTGGGCGAGCCGCCAGCGCCGGTGGTAGCCGAGCGGACCCGGCTCCTCCAGGCCCGCGTCGAGGCAGATCTGCACCGATGCCGAGTCGCACATCATCGCCCGCCCGGCCGGCCCGGTCCGGTCGAGCGCGGTCTCCATCGCGTCGTACCGCGGCTCGTGCAGCACCCGGTCACGCGGCGCGTGCCAGGGATCCACCCCGTATCCGCTGAGGGTCAGGCCGAGCGGCCCGAGCGCCGCCCGCACCGCGGCCAGGTCGGCGGCGAGCGAGTCGAGGCACTCCATGAGGGAGCCGGCCGGGCGCGAGCTGAGCTCCAGCTGCCCGCCGGGTTCGAACGTGAGCGCCGACACCAGAGGCAGGGCCCGTACGGTGTCCAGCGCGGCCGCCAGCCTCGGCGGCCGTACGGGAAGACGGGGGTCGCGCAGCTCGTGCACGAGCCACTCCAGCTCCACCCCCACCGTGCGGGGCGGACCGGTCTTGAAGCAGATACATCGCAGCAGGTCCTCCGCCTCCGCCTCGGTGAGAGGGGGCCCGCCACGCGGTATGCCGCTCGGCGACATCCGTGCACCTCCTGGTCCTCGGGGTCGAGCTGCTGCTTCCACCTAAAGCCACCACAGGGCGGCGTGCAAGAGCGCCCCGCAGGGCCCGCATGCGCCCCCTGCGCCCCTGCTCGTCCGAAATTCCCCGCAGCCCCGGAAAACCCTTTGTTCCCACGCATGCGAAACGATCATGCTGGGAGACATGAGTGCACGACTGCGCGAGATCGCGCGGCGGACCGAGGAGATCGTCGCGGCGGGCCACTACCGGGCCCCCGACGGCCGGACCGTCTCCCTCGCCGAAGACCTGGCCGCGGCCCTGGCCGGAACCCGCCTCCACGGCCCCGCCCCCGTCCCGGTCACCCCGGACACCGACCGCACGCCCACCCTCACCGTCACCCCCGAGAGCAGCCTCGCGGCGGCCCGCCGGATGACCACGGCCGACACCACCCGCCCGGTCGCCGTCCTGAACTTCGCCTCGGCCCGCAACCCGGGCGGCGGCTACCTCAACGGCGCCCAGGCCCAGGAGGAGGCCCTCTGCCGGGCCTCCGCCCTCCACGCCACCCTGCTGCGCGCCCCCGACTACTACGACCACCACCGGGCCCGGAGGGACGCCCTCTACACCGACCGGGTCATCCACTCGCCGGGAGTCCCTGTCTTCCGCGACGACCGGGGCGCCCTGCTCGCCGAGCCCTTCACGGTCGGCTTCCTCACCTCGCCCGCACCCAACGCGGGCGCCGTCCGCCGCAACACCCCCGAGCTCGCCCACCGGCTGCCCGCCGCCCTCGCCTCCCGCGCCGAGCGCGTCCTGGAGACGGCCGCCGCGGCCGGCTACCGACGGCTCGTCCTCGGCGCCTGGGGCTGCGGCGTCTTCCGGAACGACCCGGCGGATGTCGCGGGCACCTTCAAGGCTCTCCTCACCGGCGAAGGCCGCTTCGCCGGCCACTTCGAGGAGATCGTCTTCGCCGTCCTGGACCGAGCGTCCGGCACCCCGACGCTCGCCGCGTTCGAGCGGGTCCTCGCGAACCCGCTCTGACGTGCGGGTCTCCCGCCCCCGTGCCAGGCTGAGGGCATACGGACCATCGTCCGACACCCGTCACGGGAGGCACGATCGTGGGCAAGAAACAGACCCGGACGAACCGGGGAGCCCGTACCGGCGGCCATGAGCACCGCACCGAGGCGGCCGCGAAGGAGAAGAGCGCGCCGACCCCCACGAGAGACGTGGCGCCGACGCCCCTCGTCGAACACGCGTCCCACCGCAAGGAGCGCAGGTTCGGCCACAACTAGGCCTGACCGAGGCCATGACCGAGGCCACGCACGGTCCACGGGATCGCACGGACGGGCCCGGCGCCATGGACGGCACCGGGCCCGTTCGTCGCGTCCCCCTCACTACTTCTCGTCGCCCACCGGGATCTCCACGATCTCCTCGGAGCGCTGGACCGGCAGAACCGCCCCGGCCGGCTTCTCCTGCGTCGCCGGGCTCATCGTGGCCAGCAGCTGGCGGGCCAGCCCAAGGCCCGTCCCGCCCATGGTCAGGGCCTTGGCGAACACGTCCGCCATGCCGTCGGCGCCGTTGAGCAGCACCATCTGGTCGACGTTCCCGAAGGCGGAGGCACCCGCCGAAACGATCTCCGGCCACTTCTCGGCCAGCTGCTGGGCGACCACGGCCTCCTGGTTCTCCGCGAGCGCCGCCGCCCGCGCCTTGATCGCCTCGGCCTCCGCCAGACCCTTCGCGCGCGTGGCCTCCGCGATCGCGAGACCCTTGGCGTGCTGCGCCGCCGCCTCCGCCTCACCGGTGAGCCGGGTCGCCGTCGCCTTGGCCGCGCTCGCCAGCTCCGTCTCCTTCGCCTCGGCCTCGGCGGCCGAGATCCGGGCGTCACGCTCGGCCGCGGCCAGCGTCCGGGTCTCGTACGCCATGGCGTCGGCCGGCTTGCGGACCTCCGCCTGGAGCTGCTGCTCCTTGCGGTGACCCTCCAGCTCGGCGACCCGGGTCTCCTGGACGACGACCTCCTGCCGCGAGGCGGCGTCGGCCAGCGGGCCGGCCTGCCGGGCCCGGGCGGAGGCCTGGTCCCGCTCGGCCTGGTAGCCCGCCTGGAGGATCTCGCTGTCGCGGGTCGCCTCCGACATGCGTGCCGCGGCCTGCTGCTCGGCCTCGGTCGCCCGCCGGTTCGCCTCCGCCTGCGCGATCCGCGCGTCCCGCTGGACGGCGGCCGCGTGCGGGGCGGCCAGGTTCTTGATGTACCCGGTCGGGTCCTCGATCTCGTGGATCTGCAGCGAGTCGACGATCAGACCGAGCTTCTCCATCTCCGTGCCACAGGCCGACCGCGCCTGCCCGGTCAGCTTCTCCCGGTCACGGATCATGTCCTCGACCGTCAACCCGCCGACGATGGCGCGGAGATGACCGGCGAAGACGATGTGCACCCGCTCCGACATCAGCTTCTGCTGGTCGAGGAAGCGGCGGGCCGCGTTGGCGATCGACACGAAGTCGTCACCGACCTTGAAGATCACCACACCGCGGACCTTCAGCGGAATGCCCTGGTGCGTCACGCACTCCACCGACAACTGTGTCTCGTTGAGGTCCAGCGACAGCTTCCGTACCGCCTGGACGCCGGGGAGCACGAGGGTCCCGCGACCGGTGACGATACGGAACCCCATGCCGTCGCCGAGGCCCTCGTTCTTGTGGTTGGAACCGGAGATGATCAGCGCCTCGTTGGGTTCCGCGACGCGCCACATCATCTTGAACACACCGATCAGAACGGCGAGAGCGCCGACGACGACTCCCGCCAGAATGCCGATGCCCATGGACAAGGTCCCCCTTCACCGGAGCCGTGCGGATCCGGTGAAGGGAGTGTGCGCCCGTGACGGGCGCACACTCAACGGTTCGGTCAACTGTCGTACGCGGCTGTGACATAGACGGTGCGTGGAGGGAGATGTTCCATGACCATCACCACCGTTCCGACCTCGATCCGCTCCTTAGGCGAGGCGGGATACGCGAGGAAGTGCTCGGCCCCACCGCGGATCCGGACGATCACCTCGCCGACGAGGCCGGGGCCGACGGTGCCGGTCACCCGGCCGAGCAGTCCCACCATCGAGCTGTGCATCGACGCGTCGTCCATGCCTGAACGGTACGTCAGATCCAGCCGTCCAGGGCGGACATGAACCCGTCGAACTCGTCCCGGTGGACGGTGTGCCCCGCCCCCTTCACCGTACGGAGCTCGAATCCGCGCTCCGTCAGCATCCGGGCGTGCTCCGGCCGGACCAGCGTGCTCGGATCGGCGAGGGTGACGAGGGAGGGCACCACGGGCCGGACCGGCCACAAGTCGGCGCCCACGAACGGCGTGAGGCCATGGGCCGTCCGCTCGTCCCAGTCCCGTACCGACGCCATCTCGACGTCCACGTCCTCGTCCGGCCACTGCGGGTTGAAGCCCTGGATCTGCTCCCGGGTCATCGACTTGCCCCGGACGAAGAGCTCGGCCCGGTAGCCGCACGGGCCGGCCGCCAGATGCCAGGCCGGGTCGGAGTACACCGCGCGGGCCGGTGCGAGGCGCTCCACCGCCTGGGCGAGGACGAGCCCGCCGAGCGAGTGCCCGATCGCCAACTCGGCCCCGACGGGCAGGGATTCGACGAGGTCGTCGGCGTGGTCCGCCGGGCGGTACGCCTCCGGGCCCGCGGCCCGCTCGCTCGCCCCGTGCCCCCGCAGGTCCACGGCGATCACCCGGTAGCCGCGCTCCGCGAGCGCCGGACCGACCCGGCGCCAGGTGCGGTGGTCGGCCATGAGGCCGTGGACGAGCAGGGCCGTCCGGTCACCGGATCCCCACGTGGTGGTGTGCAGGCGCACGGCGCCGCCTTTCCTGCGGTGCTCGGCGGGCGCCGACGGGGGTCGGCGCCCGCCGCGGGACGGGGCGTGGCCGACGTCGGTCAGCGCACGCTGCGGATGGGGCGCACGGCCAGCGCGCCGAGTACCGACAGTACGGCCGCGACCACGAAGAGCGCCGTGTATCCGCCACTCAGCGACACGATGAGCGAGGCCACGAAGGGGGCGACGATCTGCGGGCCGGCGTTGGCGACGTTGAGGACGCCCATGTCACGGGCCGCGTCCTCGGCCTTGGGCAGCACCATGGTCACCAGGGCGGTGTCGACGGCCATGTAGCAGCCGAAGCCGAGGCCGTTGACGACGGAGAAGGCCAGCATCGCGGTCCAGCTGGTGGAGAGGGCCGGGATGAGCAGCGCGACGGCGGCGAGCGCGGCGGACGCGCCGACGAAGAGCTTGCGGCGGTCGAAGCGGTCCGAGAGCCAGCCGCCGAGGACGGTGGAGACCACCATGGCGACCGAGTTGACCGGCATCAGGATCGCCACGGCCTCCTCGGCGCTCAGTCCGGCGGGCAGCTCGGTGTGGTCCTTGAGGATGTACAGCTGGAAGCCGGCCACGGCGAAGTAACCGAGCACGAGCAGGGCGCGGCCGATGAAGGCCCAGCGGAAGTCGTGGTCCTTGAGGGCGCTGCCGAAGGCCGCGATCTGCTCCTTGACCGGCAGCGGTGCCTTCGGGGGCATGCGCTCCTCACGGGCGCAGGTGGTGAACAGCACGGCGGTGGCGGCGACGATCGCGCCGAAGACGAGGTAGCCGGTGCGGTAGTGCTCGGAGAAGGCCGCGCCGAGGAGGGCGCCGATCGTGGAGCCGATGGGGAGGCCGAGACCGACGGCGGCCGAGGCCTTGCCGCGCGCGGCCGTGGGGATCCGGTCGGGGACCACGGAGGTGATGGCCGCCTGGTAGATGTTCATGACGGCCTGGCCCAGACACCAGGCGATGGTGACCAGCAGGATCGTGTGGACGCTGCCGAGGAGCAGCATCACGGGGAGGGCGAGCAGGCCTCCGGCGAGGATCCACGGGTTGCGGCGGCCGGAGCGGTCCGAGAGGGCGCCCGCGACGGGGTTGAAGACGGTGGCGAAGATCGCGGATATGCCGGAGACGAGGCCGAAGTTCGCCACCTTGTCGGCGGGGTCGATGGCCTCGATCTGGAGCGCGAGGAGCATGCCGGGGACGCCGATGTACAGCGCGTACATCGCCGTGTTGCCGGCGAGCAGCAGGGGCAGCAGGCCGCGCGTCGGCCGGGAGGCCGTGGGGGAGCCGGCGGCGGTGTCGGTGCCGGCGGCGCCCGTCTCGGAGCCGGTCCCGGGGGAGGAAAGGGCCACTGTGCCCTCCTGAGGAGATCGCCCGATGCGGGGGCGAGAAGCGGATGGAACGAGGGAGGTGACACGTGTCAGTGACGCGTGTGAGCATTGTGTAGCACTCAAATCCGGCCATCCGCCAGACCCCGGGCCGGATTGTTCTGGAAAGATGCCGGATCGATGAGCCAGCCAACCGAACAGTCCCCCGAACGCCCCACCGGGCGCGCGGTCCCGACCAGCGCCGACGTCGCGCGCCTCGCGGGCGTCTCCCGGGCCACCGTCTCGTACGTCCTGAACAACACCTCGGCCGTCCGCATCAGCGAGCCCACCCGGCAGCGCGTGCGCGAGGCGGCCGAGGAACTGGGCTACGTCCCGCACGCCGCCGCCCGCAGCCTGCGCGCGGGCCACAGCCGCATGGTGCTGCTCCCGAGCTCCCACGTCCCCGTCGGGCCGCTGTACAGCCAGTTCTTCAACGACTTCCAGTGGGCCCTGCGCCGCCTCGACTACACGGTCGTGCAGTACGGCAGCGTGGGCCTGGAGGCCGAGGAGGCCGCCCGCGCCTGGGCCGAGCTGCGGCCGGTGGCCGTGGTCTCCCTCGGCGAGGTCGAGCTCACCGGGCAGGGCGTCGAGATCCTCAAGCGCTCCGGGGCCCGGGCCGTGATCACCCTCGGCACCCAGCGCGTCGAGGGCACCCACGCGCTCGTCATGGACCAGGGGCGGATCGGCGAGGTGGCCGCCGAACATCTCCTGGAGACCGGCCGGCGCCGGATCGGCGTCGTCGTACCCGAGGAGCCGGGCCTCGGCATGTTCTCCGGGCCCCGCCTGGAGGGCGCCCGCCGCGCGGCCGAGGGCGCCGGCGCCACCGTCGTACCCCTGCCGCTGCGGTACGAGGAGGAGTCGGCGGACGCGCTCGCCGCGCGGTGGCGCGAGCTCGGGCTCGACGGCGTCTTCGCGTACAACGACGAGTACGCCATGCTCCTGATGCGCTCGCTCCAGGACGCCGGGATCTCCGTGCCCGAGGACACCGCCGTCATCGGCGCCGACGACCTGCTCCTCGGCCGGCTGCTGCGGCCCCGGCTCAGCACCGTGCGGATCGACATGGTCGGCGGCCGCGAGCTGGCCGAGCTGGTCGACCGCGCCGTCCGCGAACCGGACGCCGCACCCCTCTCCCGCGACCTCCTCGACTCACGGATCGTCCGGAGGGAGTCCAGCTGAGGGCGGCCCGGCGCCCGGGACGTCGTCCGGCGGGAGTCGGTCCGAGAGCCCGGCTCGGGCGGGCGAGGCCCTCGGGCGGGCGAGGCACTCGGGCTGGCGAGGCTCTCGGGCGGGCGAGGGCCTAGGGCGGGCGAGGCCCCAGGGTGGGCGAGGCTCCTGCCGAGCGCTTAGCTTCGGTGCATGAGCAACGTTCCGAAGCGGTTCGAGATCCTGCTGGTGCCCGAGCACGTCGAGGACCGCGGCGGCGCCACCGTCGCGGACAGCGCCGTCCGCTCGGCCGTCGTCGAGGCCACCGGGCGGCACGGCGAGACGGGCTACCCGATCTACGAGGGCCACGGCATCCGCGCCGACATCGACACCGAGACGCTCACGGTCGAGGCGCTGCTCGTCGACGGCCGCGAGCTCGACTACGGCCTCACGGCCCTGGTCCGCCCCTCCGCGCCCCACTGACCCTCCCGTCCCTCCCCGGTGTCCCGAAGCGGCCCGTTGACATGGCGGGCCGTCGGACGGAGACTCTGCGCGCGCAATGCGGCGAAGATTGTTTCACCAGGCGAACAGCGTCGTCGTTCCGAAGGTACGAAGGTCACGTGGGAGAGAACCGATGAGCATCCGCGACGTCTACATCGTCGACGCCGTCCGCACCCCGATCGGGAAGTTCGGAGGCGCCCTCGCCTCCGTACGCCCCGACGACCTCGCGGCCCACGTGGTCCGCGCGCTCGTCGACCGCTCGCCCGCGCTCGACCCCGCGCGCGTGGACGACGTCTACTTCGGCGACGCCAACGGCGCGGGCGAGGACAACCGCGACGTCGCGCGGATGGCCGTCCTCCTCGCCGGACTGCCCGTCACCGTCCCCGGCGTCACCGTCAACCGCCTCTGCGGCTCCGGCCTCGAAGCCGTCATCCAGGCCGCCCGCGCCATCGCCCTCGGCGACGCGTCCGTGGCCATCGCGGGCGGCGTCGAGTCGATGTCCCGCGCCCCCTGGGTGCTGCAGAAGCCCGAGCGGGCCTTCCCCGCCGGCCACCAGCAGCTCCACTCCACGACCCTCGGCTGGCGCATGACGAACCCGAGGATGCCCGCCGAGTGGACGGTCGCGCTGGGCGAGGGCGCGGAGCTCGTCGCCGACAAGCACGGCATCACCCGCGAGCAGCAGGACGCCTTCGCGCTCGCGAGCCACCGCAAGGCGGCCGAGGCCTGGGCCAAGGGTCTCTACGACGACGAGGTCGTCCCGTACCCCGGGGTGGAGCTCGGCCGCGACGAGTGCATCCGCGACACCACGTCCATGGAGGCCCTCGCCAAGCTCAAGCCCGCCTTCCGTCCCGAGGGCGGCACCGTCACCCCGGGCAACTCCTCGCCGCTCAACGACGGCGCCGCCGCCCTGCTCCTCGTCGACGAGGACGGACTGCGCGAGACCGGCCGCGAGCCGCTCGCCCGGATCCGTACCTCCGCCGTCACCGGGATCGAGCCCCAGCTCTTCGGCCTCGGCCCCGTCGAGGCGGTCCGGAGGGCCCTGCAGAAGGCCGGGCGTTCCTTCGCCGACCTCACGACCTTCGAGCTCAACGAGGCCTTCGCGGCCCAGTCGCTCGGCTGCCTCGCGGAATGGCCGGAACTCGACCCCGAGATCGTGAATCCTCGCGGCGGAGCGGTCGCGATCGGTCACCCGCTGGGCGCGTCCGGCGCCCGACTGGCCGGCTCGGTGGCCCACCAGCTCGCGGCGGCGGGCTCCGGCACGGGCCTCGCGGCCCTCTGCATCGGCGTCGGCCAGGGCCTCGCCCTGGTCCTGGAACGCTAGGGCCTGTCCGACGACACGCGAGGGGGGTACGGGAAGCTGTCCCGTACCCCCTTCGCGGTGGATCACTTGGCCTGCGCGTCCTCGATGGACTTGCGCACCTCGTCCATGTCCAGCTTGCGCGCCTGCCCGATGACGTCCTCCAGGGCGTTCTCCGGCAGCGCGCCCGGCTGCGCGAACACGGCCACGTTGTCACGGACGATCATCAGCGTCGGGATCGAGCGGATCTCGAACGCCGCGGCCAGCTCCTGCTGCGCCTCGGTGTCCACCTTCGCGAAGACCAGGTCCTGGTGCCGCTCGGACGCCGCCTCGAAGACCGGGCCGAACTGACGGCAGGGACCGCACCACGAAGCCCAGAAATCGATGAGCACGAATCCGTTCCCGCTCACGATCTCGTCGAAGTTGTCCTTGGTGAGCTCTACGGTGCTCATACTGCCTACCTTTCGGGTCTCCTGGCGTGGTCCTCACGGTCCCCTGGGGACTCGCCCGGCACAACGGCGTATCGAGCCGCGCTATTCCGCACCGCTGCCACCAGACTGGGACCCATGACGCGAACGGTGGAAGACGAGCACAGCTACGACGTCGTGGTGATCGGTGCGGGCCCGGTCGGAGAGAACGTCGTCGACCGGGTGCGGGCCGGCGGCCTCACCGCGGCGATCGTCGAGAGCGAGCTGATCGGCGGCGAGTGCTCGTACTGGGCGTGCATGCCCAGCAAGGCGCTGCTCCGCCCGGCGATCGCCCGCTCGGACGCCCGGAAGGTCGCGGGGCTGCGCGAGTCGGTCTACGGTCCACTGGACGCCATGGAGGTCTTCGCCCACCGGGACAGGGTCGTCGGCCACTGGAAGGACGAGGGCCAGGTCGACTGGCTCGACTCGATCGGCGTGCGGGTCTTCCGCGGCCACGGCAGGCTCCACGGGCCCCGCCGGGTCGAGGTCACGGGCCCCGAGGGCGAGCGTCATGTGCTGACCGCCCGGCACGCGGTCGCCGTCTGCACCGGCACCCGCCCCCTCCTCCCCGAACTGCCGGGACTGCCCGCGGCGCACCCCTGGACCAGCCGTGAGGCGACCAGCTCCGACCGGGTGCCCGAGCGGCTCGTCGTGGTCGGCGGGGGAGTGGTGGGCGTGGAGATGGCCACCGCCTGGCAGGCCCTCGGCGCGAAGGTGACCCTGCTCGTACGGGGCGGGGGGCTGCTGCCGCGCATGGAGCCGTTCCTCGGTGAGTACGTGGCCGCGGCGCTCACCACGCGCGGCGCGGACGTCCGTACCGGCGTCTCGGTGAGCGCGGTGGTACGCGACGGGGGCACCGGCCCGGTCACCGTGGTCCTGGAGGGCGGCGACCACGTCGAGGGGGACGAGGTGCTGTTCGCGACCGGCCGCAAGCCGCGCACCGAGGACATCGGCCTGGAGACGGTCGGTCTGACACCGGGCACCTGGCTCGACGTCGACGACAGCCTCCGGGTCGACGGGAGCGACTGGCTCTACGCCGTCGGCGACGTCAACCACCGCGCGCTCATGACCCACCAGGGCAAGTACCAGGCCCGGATCGCGGGCGCCGCGATCGCCGCCCGCGCGCACGGCGGCGACTCCCTGGACACCGGGCGGTGGGGCGCGCACGTGGCCACCGCCGACCACGCGGCCGTGCCGCAGGTCGTGTTCAGCGACCCCGAGGCGGCCTCCGTCGGCCTCACGCTGGCCGCGGCGGAGCGTGCCGGGTACCGGGTCCGGGCCGTGGACCTCGACATGAAGCAGGTCGCGGGGGCCGGTCTCTACGCGCAGGGGTACCGGGGGCACGCCCGGATGGTCGTGGACCTCGACCGGGAAGTGGTCCTCGGCGCCGCCTTCGTGGGCCCCGGCATCGGGGAGCTCCTCCACTCGGCGACGGTCGCCGTCGCGGGCGAGGTGCCGATCGCCCGCCTGTGGCACGCCGTCCCCGCGTACCCGACGCTGAGCGAGGCGTGGCTGCGGCTCCTGGAGGCGTACCGGGGCTGAGACCGGAGGCCCACCGGGGCTGAGGCCCCGTCAATCCCCTTCGCTCTCCTTGGTGTTGAGGGGGATCAGAGCGCGCGCCGCCGAGCGGGCGGCCTCCAGGGCGGGCCGGGGGTCCCGCACCGGCTCCTGGCCCAGCACCACGCGGGTGCTCAACCCGTCGAGCAGAGCCAGGAGTTCGGAGGCGCGGGCGGCGGTGTCCAGCGGGGCGAAACGCCGGCGCGCCACGCCCGCCGTGAGCAGGGCCTCCAGGTCCTCCTGCCAGCCCGTGTCCAGTTCGGCCTGCGCCTCGCGGAGCGCGGTGTTGCCGGGGGTGCGGGCCCAGAGCTCGATCCACAGGGTCCAGCGCGGATCGCGCGGGCCGCGCGGGAGATAGAGCCGGAGGAAGAGGTCGAGCTTGCGCTCGGCCGTGATCCGGCGGGCGAGCAGCGCGCGCCGCTCCTCGGCGAGCGCGGCCTCGCTCCACCGGAGGGCGGCGAGCAGCAGCAGGTCCTTGCTGCCGAAGTAGTACAGGATGTGGCCGCCGCTGGTGCCGAGCCGCTCGGCGAGCGCCGACATGGTGAGGGAGGCGAGGCCGTCCTCGGCGATCGCCGCCATGGCCTCCTCCAGCATCCGTTCCTGGGTGACGTGTCCGTCCCGCCGTCGTGCCGCGCCTGCCACCGCCGCCGTCCCCGTCCTGCCGTTCCGCTCTGTCCTCCGCCTGCGGGTTCGACCTTAACCGCAACCTTCCCAGGTCTTGACGTGGCCTGAACCCATCGCACATCTTGAATGCCGTTCTAAAACTTAGAACGGCATTCAAGACAGGAGTGCGGTGTGCTCGAACACGAGACGGCGCCCGTGACCACGGGCCGGACAGCGACCGACGAGGTCTTCCAGGTCGAGGAGCACGGCATCGACCCCATCCCCGACGCAGAACGGCACGGTGGCGCCAAGGACGTCTTCTGGCTCTGGTTCGGCTCGAACCTGACCTTCACCTACGTCATCAACGGCGCCCTCGCCGTCGCCTTCGGGCTCTCCTTCTGGCAGGCCACCGCCGTCGTCGTGCTCGGCGGCCTCTCCTTCCTCGCCATCGGCGCGGCCGGACTCAGCGGCGTGCGCACCGGCACCGCCACCCTCGTCATCTCCCGCGCGGCCTTCGGCCGCCGCGGCAACTGGCCCGCCGGACTGCTGAACTGGATCGTCAGCATCGGCTACACCATCATCAACACCGTCGTGGGCACCCTCGCCCTCGAAGCCTTCTTCGTCGACCTCGGCTGGAACGGCGGCCACGCCGCCCGCGCGCTCGCGCTCGCCGTCACCCTCGCGCTGACCTTCGCCGTCGCCCTCTGGGGCCACGCCACCGTCCAGTTCGCCGAACGCTGGATGGCGTACGTCCTCGCCGCCGGCTTCGCCGCCCTCGTCGCCCTCGTCCTGCCCGGCGCCGACACCTCCGCCCCCGCCGCCGCGCCCGGCGCCTCCGGCTGGAGCCTCGCCTTCGTCGTCATGCTCGCGGGCCCCTTCTCGTACCTCCCCATGCCCGCCGACTACACCCGCTATCTGCCCCGCACCACCAGCCTCAAGGCCGTGACCTGGAGCGGCGCCCTCGGCGGCTTCGTCTCCTCCGTCGCCCTCGGTGTCGCCGGCGTGGCCGCCGCGACCCAGGTCGACATGACCGACGCCGTCGCGGGCACCGAGAGCCTCCTCCCCGGCTGGTTCCAGCCCCTCTTCCTCGCCCTCGTACTCGGCGGCTCCGTCACCAACTCGATCATCACGCTCTACTCGTCGAGCCTGAACCTCCAGGTCCTCGGCATCCCCTGGAGCCGGGCCCGGGCCATCGTCATCAGCGCCGCCGTCACCGCCGTCGGCTCCCTCGGCGCCCTCTTCCTCACCGACTTCACCACCTCCCTCCTCTCCTTCCTCTCCCTCCTGATCATCGTCTTCGCGCCCTGGGGCGGCGTCTTCCTCGCCGACATGGTGCTCCGCCGCTGCACCTACGACTCCGCCGGCCTGCACGCGGACACGGGCGGCGCCTACTGGTACCGCTCCGGCTGGCACCCGGCCGGCATCACCGCACTCCTCGCCGGCCTCGTCTTCTCCGCGCTCACCTGCGACTCCGAGCTGTGGACCGGCCCCCTCGTCGCCCCGCTCGGCGGCGCGGACCTCACGCTCCTCGGCGCGGTCGTCTCCGCCCTGGTGTACGTGCTCCTCGCCCGCCGCACCGTTGCCCCCGTCAAGTAACCGCCCCGACTTCCCTCGTACGACACGGAGTCCCGCCCCATGAACCGCACCGCCCCCGCCGACCTCGTCCTCACCGGGGCCCGCATCCACACCGTCGACCCGGCGCTCCCCGAGGCCCAGGCGCTCGCCGTCCGCGCCGGCCGCATCGTCTGGGTCGGCCCCGACGCCGAGGCCGCCGAGTGGACGGGCGCCGACACCCGGATCCTCGACGCCGGCGGGCGGCTCGTCCTGCCCGGCTTCGTCGACGCCCACAACCACGTCCGCCTCGGCTCCGACGACGCCTGCGTCCAGCTCGCCGGCGCCCGCACCCTCGACGAGATCCACGCACGCATCCGCGGCTGGCACGAGGCCCACCCGGACGCCCGGTGGATCGAGGCCGAGGCCTTCGACTACTCCGCGATCCCGGACGGGCGGATGCCCACCGCCGCCGACCTCGACCCGGCCACCGGAGACACCCCCGCCCTCGTCCTCAGCTACGACGTCCACACCGCCTGGCTCAACACCGCCGCCCTCCGCCGGCTCGGCGTCGACCGCGACCACACCGAGCTGCCCTTCGGACGGGCCGTCACCGACCCCGCCACCGGCGAGCCCACCGGCTTCGTCAAGGACTTCGCCGTCAGGGGCCTCTCCCGCGACGGCCACCGCGCCCTGCGCGAGCTCGGCCTCCCCTGGGCCTCGATCGACCGGCAGTACGGACGGCTCGCCAAGAGCCTGGACGACGCCATCGGCTACGGCATCACCACCGTCGTCGAACCGCAGAACTCCCTCGACGACCTCGCCCTCTTCGAGCGCGCCCGCGACGAGGGCCGGCTGCGCTCCCGGATCGTCGCCGCGCTCTTCCACCCCCGCGGCACCACCGAGGAGGACCTGGACGCCTTCGAGACGGCGGCCGACGCGTACGCCGACGACCGGCTGCGGGTCGGCCCGCTCAAGCTGTACATCGACGACGTCGTCGAACCCCGCACCGCCGCCCTCCTGGAGCCGTACGCCGGCTGCTCCCACCACCGCGGCGACACCTTCTACCCGCCCGAGGAGTTCGCCGAGCTCCTCACCCGGCTCGACGCACGAGGCTTCCAGTGCTTCGTCCACGCGACCGGCGACCGGGGCATCCGCACCGTCCTCGACGCCGTCGAGCGGGCCCGCGCCGTCAACGGGCCGCGCGACGCCCGCCACCAGGTCGTCCACGTCGAGTGCCTCGACCCGGCCGACACCCCGCGCTTCGCCGAGCTCGGCGTCGTCGCCTGCATGCAGCCCCGGCACGCCGCCCCCGACATCGCGGGACCCGGCCAGGACTGGGCCGAGAACGTCGGCCCGGAGCGCTGGCACAAGGCCTGGCCGCTCCGCAGCCTGCACGCGGCCGGTGCGGTCCTCGCCCTCTCCAGCGACTGGAACGTCGCCGAGATGGACCCGATGGTCGGCATCCACGCCGCCGTCACCCGCCGCCCGCCCGGCGGCGGCGAGGCCTGGACGGCGGGCGAGACGATCGACGTCGCGACCGCCGTCGAGGGCTACACGATGGGCTCGGCCCACGCGAACTTCCTGGAGCACGAGCGGGGCTCGCTGACGGTGGGCAAGCTGGCCGACTTCGTCGTCCTCTCCCGCGACATCCTGCGCATCGTCCCCGAGGAGATCCCGGGGACGGTGGCGGAGACGGTGGTGGTCGGCGGCGAGGTGGTCGTGGACCGCCGACCGGGAGCGTGACGGACCCTCGCACGCTCGGGCGGGTGCCGGTTTTGGGTCGCGGGGGATCGGGGCTGCCGTTCGGGCGGGTGCCGGTTTCGGGTCGCGGGGGATCCGGGCTGTCGCTCGGGCGGGTTCCTGTTCCGGGATCGGGGTCGCCGCTGGGGCGGGTGCCGGTTTCGGGATCGGGTTCGCCGCTCGGGCGGGTGCCTGTTCCAGGATCCGGGTCGGCGCTCAGCCGGCGATCCGCTCCAGGACCGGGGCCAGGGCGGACGGCCGCCGGTCGACGGGCAGCGGGTCGACGAAGTGCACCGGGCACCCGAGCGCCCGCGCACCCCCGTCGGCCGTCCGGTTGTCACCGACCATGAGCACCTCGGGCGGCGCGACCCCCAGGAGCTCGCAGCCGGCCCGGAAGATCGCCGGATCGGGCTTCTGGGCCCCCACCTCGTACGAGAGCACATAGCCGTCGACGAGCTCGTCGAACCCGTGGGCCCGGAACACCGGACGGAGGTCCCAGCCGATGTTGCTCACCACGACCACCGGTACGCCACGGCTGCGCAGGGCGCGCAGCGTGGCGCCGGTGTCCGGGTACGGCTGCCAGGCCGCCGGGCTCATGTGCCGCTCGTACAGCGCCGTCACGAGCCCGGGGTCGGTGAGCCCGGCCTCCCGGGTGAGCCCGGTGTACGCGGCGCGGTGACTCTCCGGAGACAGGTCCCGCTCGTCCCAGAGCCGCTCCAGATGGCCGGGCACCCGCTCCGGCTCGGCGCCGCCGGGCAGCGCCCCGTACCGCGTGAGCCGCCCGACGAGGTCGTCGAAGGACTCCGTGCCCGGCACCGGGCCGCCCCTCGGGCCGACAACGGCCGCGGCCCACTCCTCCACCGGTTCGATGTGCAGAAGGGTGCACGAGAAGTCGAACATCACTCCGTTGACCGCTGTGGTGATCATCCCGGGATCGTAGGCCGCCGGGGCCGGTCAGTGGCCGCCGTTCCCGGATTCCACCGAGAGGCGGCGCTCGAAGGTGCGGCCCGCGTCGCGTGACTCGTACACCCCGTCCTGGGTGGCGACGAGCAGTCGGCGGGCGTCCACGGCGGTGAGCGCCTGCGGGGCACCGCCCGGCACGGGGGCGACCCGGGTCCAGGCGGCGCCCCCGTCCGTCCCGCGGTAGAGGACGCCGTCCGGGTCGACGCCGAAGAGGGCGTCGGGGGCGGCCCACGACACGTACGCGAGGACCCGCTCGGAGGCCGGGGCGAAGCTCCGGCCGCCGTCCGTGGAGCGGACCACGCCGGTCTCGGTGGTGGCCAGGACGGTGCCGGGGGCGGCGGGGGAGACGGCGATGTCGAGGGCGCGAAGGGCGGCGCGGTCGTCCCAGGTCACGCCGTCGGTGCTGACCCGCAACAGGCCGTTCGCGCTGTCCAGGCCGTAGACGGTGGAGTCGGCCGCGGTGTCGAGCGCGTGGAAGTCGACCTTCCCCGCGAGGGACTGCTCGCGCCAGGTGCGGCCGGAGTCCGTCGACGCGATGAGCCCGAGGTCGGCGGGCCCATCGCCGCCGGGTGCAGGGTGCCCGCTGGCGAGGAAGTCGCCCTTCGCGGTGACGGTGAACCCCATGAAGTCGTCGCGGCGGTCGCCGACCAGGACCGGCCGGCCGTCGGCGTCCGGGCTGTGGAGGCCCTGGTGGGTGGCGACGTAGAGGGTGTCGCCGCGCATCCCGAGGCCGTGGATGTGGCTGAGCGCCGACCCGGAACCGGCGGAGTCGTCGGCCGGGTCCCCGGAGGAGCAGCCGGCCAGGGTCAGAGCGAGGGCGGCGGCGAGGGCGGCGCCGAGGGTGGTGGCCGGGCGGCCGGAGAAGTACGTCTTCATCGTTCTTTCGCCAGGGGTTCGGGAGGTACGGGGGTACGGGCGGGGCGCGGGTACGGGAGGCATGCGGGTACGGGAGGCATGCCGGTACGGGCGGGACGCGGGTACGCAAGGCACGGGGGTGCGGAACGTACGGGGGTGCGGAACGTACGGGGGTGCTGGAGGCACGCGGGTACGGCGGCGGGGGCGGCCCGTCCCGGGAAGGGACGAGCCGCCCGTGAGGCACGCGCACGCGTGGCCGGGGAGACGGGAGATCCGGCTCAGATCCGGCTCAGAGCCGGTCGAGGATCTTCCGCAGCTGGGCGACCTCGGCGGACTGGGTCCGTACGACGTCGTCGGCGAGCTTCTTGGCCGTGGCGTTGCGGCCGCTCTGCTGCTCGTCCTTCGCCATGGCGACGGCGCCTTCGTGGTGCGCGATCATCAGCTCGGCGAACTTGCGGTCGAAGGCCTTGCCCTTGACGGCGGCCAGGTCCTTCATGTCCTGGTCGGACATCATCCCGGCCATGCCGTGTCCGGAGCCGTGCCCTGCGGACTCGGGCTTGCCCCAGCCCTTCAGCCAGGCCTTCATCTTCTGGATCTCCGGGTCCTGGGCCTGCTCGATCGCGGCGACCAGCTTCTTGACCTCGGGGTCCTCGGCCCGGCCGTCCGCGAGTTTCGCCATCTCCAGGGCCTGCTCGTGGTGGGGGATCATCATCTGCGCGAACATGACGTCCGCGTCGCTGAAGTCGCCGGGGGCCGAGTCGGCGCCGGGGGCGGCGGGAGCGGAGGCGGACGCGGTGGACGTGGCGGACGTACCGCCGTGGTCCATTCCGCTCATGCCGTCGTCGGTGCCACAGGCGGTGAGGAGCAGTCCGGCTGCGGAGAGGGCCCCGGCGAGGGCGATCTTGCGGGTGGTGCGGTTCGTGAAGGCATGCATGGTGATACCTCGTGTGTGCTGTGTCTACGTACAGGCGGAAGGGGGACCGAGAGACGCGTGCGGGCAGCGCGAGGCGACCCGTGGCGCGTCGGGTTCGGTCTAGATCCGCAGGACGGACAGCCGGGCGAGGTCCGGGGGACGTGGGGGAGGGGCGTGCGGCCCGAGCGCGGGGGTGAGCCGCGCGAGGAGGAGGGTGAGCCAGTCGGGGCGGCGCCCGAGCGCGGCCCGGAGGAGGCCCGCGAGCAGCCAGGCGCCGAGGACGGCCACGCAGAGGGTGGTCATGTCCATCCCCGAACCCGGCTCGTGCCGGGCGTCGGAGCTGTCGCCGTGATGTGCGGGGGCGGCCTGGGCCGGCGCGCTGTGGTGCGAGGCGGCAGCGGTGTCCATGCCGCCGCCGGAGCCCTCGGGGTGGCCCACCGCGTGCATCAGGAACACACCGAGCGCGAGCACGACGACGAGCAGGAGGTGCCCGATGGCACCTCCTGCTCGTCTGCCGCGTTCCGCTCGGTGTGCGCGCACGATTCAGGGCCTCCTGGCCCCGACGATACCGTGCGGGGGTATCAGTCGCGCGTCAGGACGGGGTCTCGCCCGTCATGGCGGCGGCCATCCGCAGGTGCGGCGCGGCCTCGTCCCGGCGGCCCTGGCGCTCCAGGGTGCGTCCGAGCATCAGCCGGGCGTAGTGCTCGACCGGGTCACGGTCCAGGACGGCGCGCAGCTCGGTCTCGGCGCGGGAGAGCTGGGCGGAGTGGTAGTAGGCCCGGGCGAGGAGGAGCCGCTGGGCCGTCTGCTCCGGGTGTTCGGCGACGAGGCCGCTCAGGATGCGGATGGCGGTTCCGTACTCCTTGGCCTCGAAGAACAGCTGCGCGCGGTCCCAGCGTTCCCCGGCCGTTCCGAACTCGTAGTACGTGTCGCTCACTTGCTCTCCCTTTCCGGGGCTCCGGATCTGCCACCCTGTGGGGTGGTCGATCACGTCAACACCGCCGGTTAGTTGAACATTCCACCAAGGATGGGTTGAGTGTCATGAGCAATCTCGATCGTCAGGCCGCGCTGACCGTGTGCGGCGGCCGCGGCTTCGTCGTCGCCGAACCCGTACGGGAGCTCCTCAGCCCCCGCCGCGTACAGCTCGGCGAATCGACCGAGGTCCGCAGGCTGCTCCCGAACCTGGGCCGCCGCATGGTCGGAGCCTGGGCCTTCGTCGACCACTACGGCCCCGACGACATCGCCGACGAGCCCGGCATGCAGGTCCCTCCCCACCCGCACATGGGGCTGCAGACCGTCAGCTGGCTCCACGAGGGCGAGGTGCTGCACCGCGACTCCACCGGCAGCCTGCAGACGATCCGCCCGCGCGAACTGGGCCTCATGACCTCCGGCCGGGCGATCTCCCACTCGGAGGAGAGCCCCCGGCCGCACGCCCGCTTCCTGCACGGCGCGCAGCTCTGGGTCGCCCTCCCCGACACCCACCGCCACGTCGAGCCGCACTTCCAGCACCACGCCGAACTGCCGCAGGTCACCGCCCCCGGCCTCACCGCCACCGTCATCCTCGGCACCCTCGACGGCGCGACCTCGCCCGGCACCACGTACACCCCGCTCGTCGGCGCGGACCTCGCCCTCGCGGCGGGCACCGAGACGCGCCTGCCCCTGGAGCCCGACTTCGAGTACGCGGTCCTCGCCATGTCCGGCGAGGCCCATGTCGACGGCGTCCCCGTCCTGCCCGGCTCCATGCTCTACCTGGGCTGCGGCCGCACCGAACTCCCCCTCCACGCCCTCTCGGACGCCGGCCTGATGCTCCTCGGCGGCGAGCCCTTCGAGGAGGAGCTCGTCATGTGGTGGAACTTCGTGGGCCGCACGGACGAGGAGATCCGCAAGGCGCGGGAGGACTGGATGACGGGCGACCGCTTCGGCGAGGTGAAGGGGTACGACGGAGACCGGCTGGACGCCCCGGAGGTTCCGGCTACCCAGCTGAAGGCGCGAGGTCGGGTGCGCTGACCTGGGGTTTTCTCCCCGGAGTCGATGGAAGGGCGGGGGTTGCCCGGGCCCGCCTGTCGCTGTCGTCGCGGGTGTGGGAGGGGGCGTGTGGCAGCCCCTCCCAGTCGCGCAGGAGGCGGGTGTGCTTCCAGGATGTGCTCGCGTCTGAGTGGTCTGGTGACATTGCGTGGCTCTCGTCCTTGACCGGTTGTGCGCTGTCGTGCCAACTCCTGGGCGCAGGAAGTCAAGGCGGTCGGTCGGGTCGCTCGTAGCTTGAGGAAGTGCCGAGCCGCGGACGCGGCGGGCACGGTACCGATTGCTTCGAGAGGACCCCTCATGTTCGACATCAACAAGGTGCAGGCCGCCCCCAGCGCGGACCTTCTCACGCCCGACAACGCGGTCATGCTCTTCGTCGACCACCAGCCGCAGATGTTCTTCGGTACCGGCAGCGGCGACCGGGCCGCGATCATCAACAGCACCGTGGGTCTCGCCAAGGCGGCGCAGGCGTTCGATGTGCCGGCCGTTCTGACCACGGTGGCCGCCGAGTCGTTCTCCGGGCCCCTGCTGCCGCAGCTCGCCGAGGTGTTCCCCAAGAACGAGGTCATCGACCGCACCACCATGAACGCCTGGGAGGACGAGGCGCTCGTGGCGGCGGTCAAGGCGACCGGGCGCAAGAAGATCATCCTGGCGGGTCTGTGGACCGAGGTCTGCCTCGTGCTGCCCGCGCTCTCCGCCCTTGAGCAGGGGTACGAGGTGTACGTGGTCTCCGACGCCTCCGGCGGCGTCAGCCCGGCCGCCCACGAGCACGCGCTGCAGCGGATGATCGCCGCCGGCGCCGTCCCCGTGACCTGGGTCCAGGTCCTCCTGGAGCTGCAGCGCGACTGGGCGCGCCAGGAGACGTACGGCGCGGTCATGGAGATCGTCAAGGCCCACGCGGGCGCGTACGGCCTGGGTGTCGTGTACGCGCAGTCGGTCATCGGCGCGCACGCGGCGGGCTGACCCCTTGGACACCGGCATTCTGATCCTGCGTCTGCTGGTGGGCCTGCTCGTCGCCGGCCATGGGGTGCAGAAGATCAGTTCGCACCTGGGCGGTAGGGGACTCGAAGGCGGGACACAGGAGTTCCGCGCCGACGGCTTCCGCGGCGGAGCCCTCACCGCCCTGGCGGCGGGCGCCGGCCAGATCGGCTCCGGCCTGCTGCTCGCCGCCGGCCTCCTGACACCGCTCGCCGCGACCGGCGCCATCGGGGTCATGACCGTCGCCCTCACCGTGAAGTGGCGCCACGGCCTCTGGGTGCAGAACGACGGGTACGAGTACCCGCTCGTCCTCATCGGCACCGCCGCCGCCCTCGCCGCCACCGGACCCGGCGCCTGGTCCCTCGACGCGGTCCTCGGCCTCACTCCGTACCCGCTGTGGTGGGCCGCCCTCGCGCTCGTGGCCGGTCTCGGCAGCGGACTCCTCACCCGGCTCGTCCTGCACCGGCCCCCCGCCGCCCCGGCGATCGCCGAGCGCTGAGCGCTCAGCGCGAGCAACGCAGACCGGGTCCGGCCGGCCGTGCACCCCCGACCGGGCGGCCGGACCCACCCACCCACCTCTCCCTGTACAGGAGCACTCGATGGACACCCTCACGTCTCCGCACGGCGGCGGCCAGCCGCTGCTGCACCAGAAGGGCGCCGAGACCCAGGCGTTCGGCACGCTCAAGCAGCTGCCGATCGGTCTCGGCCACGACACCCGCATGTACGCGTGCCAGCGGCTGAACCGCGTACTCGCCGACACACAGATCCTCTACTCCCTCTACAAGAAGCACCACTGGCTCATGCGCGGGGCGACCTTCTACTCGCTCCACCTGATGCTGGACAAGCACGCGGAGGCCCAACTGTCCATCGTGGACGCGCTGGCCGAGCGGGTCCAGAGCCTCGGCGGCGTCGCGGTCGGGGACCCGCGCCACGTCGCGGAGCTGACCGCGATTCCCCGTCCGCCGGACGGCGTGGAGCCGGTTCCGGTCATGCTGTCGCGGCTCCTCGACGCGCACGAGCGGATCCTGATCGACGCGCGGGACGCCGCGGCCCGGCTCTCCGGCGAGGGCGACGAGGGCAGCGCCGACCTGCTCGTCTCCGATGTCATCCGCACCGGCGAGGCGCAGGTGTGGTTCCTGGCCGAGCACCTCGTGGACACCCCTCTGGTGCACGGCTGATGGACACGTACGACGTGGTCGTGGTCGGCGGCGGACCGGCCGGCGAGGTCGTCGCCGACCGGGTCGTCCGGTCCGGTCTGACCGCCGTCGTCGTCGAGGCCGACGCGGTCGGCGGTGAGTGCTCGTACCGTGCCTGCGTGCCGAGCAAGGCCTTGCTGCGTCCCGGCGCCGCCCGAGCGGAGGCCCGCTCGGTCGACGGGGCCCGGCAGACGGTCACGGCGCCACTCGACCCGGCGCGCGTACTTGCCCGTCGAGACCGCTTCACCGGGCGCGGTGACGACACCGGCCAGGCCGACTGGCTCGACGGTGCGGGCATCGCGCTCGTACGGGGCCACGGGCGGCTTGCCGGAGAGCGCCGGGTGGAGGTGACCGGGGCCGACGGTGCGGTCCGCACCCTGCGGGCCCGGCTCGCGGTCGTCCTCAGCCCCGGCACGGAACCCGCCCTGCCGCCGGTCGAGGGGCTCGACGGGATCGGTGTGTGGACGAACCGGCAGGCCACCACGGCCGATGCGGTGCCGGAGCGGCTGGTCGTCATCGGCGGGGGAGTGGTGGCCTGCGAGATGGCCACCGCGTGGCGCTCGCTCGGCTCCTCCGTCACCCTGCTCGTCCGCGGCCAGGCCCTGCTGACCGACTGGGAGCCCTGCGCCGGCGAAGAGGTCACCCGGGGACTGAGCGACCTGGGCGTCACGATCCGCTTCGGCGTCTCGGCCGTCCGGGTCGCCCGTGACGTCGACACCCGCACGGTGACCGTGGAGACCGACGACGGCGCCACCCTCGTCTGCGACGAGGTCCTCGCCGCCGTCGGCCGACGCCCGCGCACCGCGGACCTCGGTCTCGGCTCCGTCGGGCTGCCGACCGGCGACTGGCTCCAGGTCGACGACACCTGTCGGGTCACCGCGGTCGACGGCGACTGGCTCTATGCCGTCGGCGACGTCAACCGGCGCGCGCCGCTGACCCACATGGCCAAGTACCAGGCCCGCGCCTGCGCGGCGGCGATCGCCGAGCGAGCCGCTGGGCGTGCGGCCGTCACCGGCGGCCGGCAGCCGTGGAGCGCGGAAGCCGACCGTTTCGCCGTCCCGCAGGCCGCCTTCACCCGTCCCGAGGTCGCGAGCGTCGGTCTCACGGAACGCGCGGCACGCGAAGCGGGTCTCGCGGTACGCACGGTGGAGTACCGCCTCGACGACGTCGCCGGTGCCGCACTCCACGCCGACGACTACCGCGGCCTGGCCAAGCTCGTCGTGGACGAGACCAGAGGGGTCGTCGTCGGCTGCACCCTCACCGGCCCGATGGCGACCGAGCTCATCCACACGGCCACGGTCGCCATCGTGGGCGAGGTCCCTCTGGAGCGTCTGTGGCACGCCGTGCCGGCCTTTCCGACGGTGAGCGAGGTCTGGCTCCGGCTCCTGGAGGCGTACGGCCTCTGAGGCCTGGACCCTCTCTCCCCGAGCCCCTCTCCCCGAGCCCCGCTCGACCGAGCCCCTCTCCCCGAGCCCCGCTCGACCGGCGTACCCCTCCCGCTCGACCGAGCCCCGCTCGACCGGCGTACCCCTCCCGCTCGACCGAGCACACCCCAACGCTTCCCCACCCGACAAGGACACACCCACCCATGCGACTCACGAGGCGCACCCTCGCCCTCGCCGTGCCCGCGACGCTCGCCGCCCTGATCGGCGCCGCACCCGCGAGCCGCCCGGCTGCCGCGAACACCGACCGGCAGGACCCCAAGCCCACGATCGTCCTGGTCCACGGAGCGTTCGCGGACGCCTCCAGCTGGAGCGGCACGATCAGGCGGCTGCAGCACGCCGGCTACCCCGTCCTGGCCCCCGCCAACCCGCTGCGCGGTCTCGCCGCAGACACCGCCTACCTGCGCAGTGTGCTGGCCGCCGTCGACGGACCCGTCGTCCTGGTCGGACACTCCTACGGCGGCGCCGTCATCAGTGGCGCCGCGGTGGGCAACAGCCGTGTGAAGGCCCTCGTCTACATCGCCGCATTCACCCCGGACAAGGGCGAGAGCGCGGCCGAACTCGCCGCCAAGTTCCCCGGCTCCACCCTCGGCGACACCCTGAACCCGCGGTCGTACCCGCTGCCCGACGGTGGCACCGGCACCGAACTCGTCATCGAACGGTCCAAGTTCCACCGGCAGTTCGCCGCTGACGTCCCCACCGCCGACGCGGCCGTCATGGCCGCGACCCAGCGCCCGGTCGCCACCTCCGCGCTGGAGGAGACGGCCGGGGAAGCCGCCTGGAAGACGATCCCGTCCTGGGCGCTGATCGCCACCGCCGACAAGAACATCCCGCCGGCCGCCGAACGGTGGATGGCCCAGCGCGCCGGTTCGCAGATCACCGAAGTGGACGCGTCCCATGCAGTGGCCGTCTCCCGCCCGGCCGTGGTCACCCACGTGATCCTCGCCGCCGCGCGGGCGACCGGCTGACGCTCCGAACCGCCCGTCCCGTACACCCTCCGAAGGAGTACCCCTCATGACGAACCGACCGGTCCTCGAACCCGCCGCCCAGGCCTTCGCCGACGCCACCGCCCAGCCGCCGTACCTCTACCAGATCCCCGTCGCGGACGGCCGTAAGGCCGTGGACGACGTCCAGAGCGGTGAGGGTGTCCCGCTGCCGGACGTCGACGAGGAGTGGATCACCGTCCACGGCGGCCCGACCGGCGACGTCCGCGCCCGCATCCTCCGCCCCCGAGGCGCCACCGGCCCGCTCCCTGTCATCCTCTACATCCACGGCGCCGGCTGGGTCTTCGGTAACGCCCACACCCACGACCGGCTCGTCCGCGAGCTCGCCGTCGGCACCGGGGCGGCCGTCGTCTTCCCCGAGTACGATCTCTCGCCCGAGGCCCGCTACCCCGTCGCCATCGAGCAGAACTACAGCGTCGCCCAGTGGATCGCCCGCGAGGGCCACCACAAGGACCTCGACGGCACCCGGATCGCCGTCGCGGGCGACTCGGTCGGCGGCAACATGAGCGCCGCCCTCACCCTCATGGCCAAGCAGCGCGGCGACGTCACGCTCGTCCAGCAGGTCCTCTTCTACCCGGTCACCGACGCGAGCTTCGACACCGACTCGTACCACGCCTTCGCCGAGGGCTACTTCCTGCGCCGCGACGCCATGAAGTGGTTCTGGGACCAGTACACGACCGAGGAGGCCGAGCGCGCCCAGATCACCGCCTCGCCGCTGCGCGCCACCACCGAGCAGCTCACCGGCCTGCCGCCCGCCCTGGTCATCACTGCCGAGGCCGACGTCCTGCGCGACGAGGGCGAGGCGTACGCGGCCAAGCTCCGCGCCGCAGGCGTCCCCGTCACCGCCCTGCGCGTCCAGGGAGTCATCCACGACTTCGTCATGCTGAACGCGCTGCGCGAGACGCACGGCGCCGAGCTCGCCATCGGTGTCGCCACCGACGTCCTGCGCAAGGCCCTCGCGTGACCGGGCCCTCCACGAGCATGCCGGTGGCGGGCCTCGTCCCCGCCCAGCGGCGGGAACATGCGCACGCCGACCTCCTCGTCCGCAACGCGAAGGTGTTCACCGGCGACCCCGGCCGCCCCGCGGCCCGTGCCGTCGCGATCCGCGACGGCCGGGTCGCGGCCCTCGGCGACGACCACGACCTCGCCCACCTCGTCGGGCCGGGCACCAAGGTCGTCGACGCGCTGGGCCGCCGGGTGATCCCCGGTCTCAACGACTCGCACCTGCACGTCATCCGGGGCGGCCTGAACTACGTCCTGGAGCTGCGCTGGGACGGCGTACGCAGCCTGCGCCACGCCCTGGCGATGCTGCGCGAGCAGGCCGGCCGCACCCCGAAGGGGCAGTGGATCCGGGTGGTGGGCGGCTGGACCGCCGAGCAGTTCGCCGAGCGCCGGATGCCGACCGTGGCGGAGCTGAACGCCGCCGCGCCCGACACCCCGGTGTTCGTCCTGCACCTGTACCAGTCGGCCCTGATGAACCGGGCCGCGGTTCAGGCAGCCGGTTTCACCCGGGAGACCCCCGATCCTCGGGGCGGGCAGATCGTCCGGGGCAAGGACGGCGAACCCAACGGCGTCCTCCTCGCCGCCCCGAGCGCGCTCATCCTGTACTCGACCCTGGCCAAGGCGCCCGCTCTCGACGAGGCCGACAAGCGGACGTCGACGCGGCACTTCCTGCGCGAGCTGAACCGGTTCGGCCTGACGTCCGCGGTCGATGCCGCCGGCGGCTTCCAGAATTTCCCCGACAACTACGCCACGGTCACCGACCTCGCCAGGTCGGGGGAGCTGACCCTCCGGATCGCCTACCACCTCTTCCCGCAGACGGCCGGGCAGGAACTCGCCGACCTGAAGCGCTGGACGGAGATGGTCAAGCCCGGGGACGGGGACGAGTGGCTCCGAATGAACGGAGCGGGCGAGAACCTGACCTGGGCCGCTGCCGACTTCGAGAACTTCTCCGAGCCCCGACCTGAGCTCGCCGCAGGTTACGAGGTCGAGTTCGAGCAGGCCGTACGGCTCCTGCTCGAGAACGGCTGGGGCTTCCGGCTCCACGCGACCTACGACGAGACGATCCGCCGCGACCTGGCCGTCTTCGAGAAGCTCGCGGCGGAAGGGCTCTTCCCCGGCGGCAACCGCTGGCTCTTCGACCACGCGGAGACCGTCTCGGGCGACAGCCTCGACCGGATCGCGGCCCTCGGCGGCGCCGTCTCGGTCCAGAACCGGATGTCCTTCCAGGGCGCCGCCTTCCTCGACCGCTACGGTGCCGAGGCCGCCGCCCACACCCCGCCGGTCCGCGCCATGCTCGACCGCGGCCTGACGGTGGCCGCCGGAACCGACGCCACCCGCGTCTCCTCGTACAACCCGTGGGTCGCACTGCACTGGCTGGTGACCGGCAGGACCGTCGGCGGCACGGCGCTCTCCCCGGCCGGGACACGGATCGACCGGGAGACCGCCCTCGACCTCTACACCCGGGGCGGTGCGCAGCTCACCGGCGAGCAGGACGTCAAGGGAAGCCTGCGCGAGGGCTGCTACGGCGACCTCGCGATCCTGTCCGACGACTACCTCACCGTGCCCGAGGACGTCATCCCCGACATCGAGTCCGTCCTCACCGTCGTCGGCGGCCGCATCGTCTACGCGACCGCGGAGTACGAGGGCCTCGACGAGGCCATCCCGCCGGTGACCCCGGAGTGGAGCCCCGTGGCCCGCTTCGGCGGCTACCAGAGCGGTGCCCTCCAGGCGTCGGCCGTGGCCGAGGCCGCCGCGGAATCCGAGCAGCACCGCCGGTGGCGCGTCGCCCGCGGATCCGTCCCCGAGACGACGCCGTCCTTCGTCGACCCCTGCTTCGAACACTGAAAGAGACCGCACGATGAGTACAGCCTCCCCCGCCACCGACGGCGGCGAAGAAGACCCGGCCGGCCTGCCGGGACGCCGCTTCGAGCCGGACCTCCGGTCGATGACCCGGATCAACCTGCGCCCCATCGCCTCACCCATGCCGCTCGGCTTCTTCACGATCGCCATCGCGTCCGTGATGACGGGCTGCCTCCAGCTCGGGATCCTGGGCGAGGAGGCCCGTACCGCCGTCGCCTTCACCGTGCTGCCGGCCTTCGTCCTCCAACTCCTGGTCAGTTTCCTGGCCTTCGGCGCCCGTGACGTGATCGCGGCGACCCTGATGGCGGTGTTCGCCGGCAGCTGGCTGCCCTACTCGCTCATCATGCTCAGTGGCGCGGCCGACGGCCTGAAGGTGCTCGGCGTCTTCAACCTGGCGCTTCTCTGCTTCGGCGCGCTGATGACCGCCGTGACCGGGCCCAAGCGGGCGCTGTGGCTCGTCCTCGCGGTCTCCCTTCCCCGCTGGGCGGCCACCGGCCTCGCGGGCGTCACCGGCGCCGAATGGCTCACGCGCACGTCCGGGGCTCTCGGCCTCGTGGTGGCGCTCGTCGCGATGTACACGGCGTTCGCCCTGATGCTCGAGGACATGCGCAGCGAGCAGGTCCTGCCGATCGGCCGCAGCGGCCCCGCCCACCTGGCCGTGGAAGGCGACCTGGCCGTCCAGCTACGCAACCTGGAACGCCAGGCCGGCGTGCGCCGCACGCTCTGAACGCAGCCACCGCCCCCGTCACACCACGACCGCACAGGAGCACCCATGGAACCCCGAGTGACCGACCGGCCCGAGAAGTCCCGGTACGAGATCCTTGCCGGCGACGACGGCACCGAGACCGCGGGCTTCGCCGAATACCACCTCTCGGACGGCGAGATCGCCTTCATCCACACCGAGATCGATCCCCGCTTCGGCGGTCAGGGTCTGGGCGGGCTGCTCGCCCGCGGCGCCCTGGACGACGCCCGGGCCCGCGGGCTGAGCGTCCTGCCGTACTGCCCCTTCATCCGGGGCTGGATCGGCAAGCACCCCGAGTACGCCGACCTGGTGCCCGAGGCGCGCCGCGCCCGCTTCGGTCTCTGAAACACCCCACATCCACCTCCTGTCCCCAGCCACACACCGAGGAGTTCTCCCGTGCCCCGACACGCCCGTCCCACCGTCGTCCTGGTCCACGGCGCCTTCGCCGACGCCTCCAGCTTCGCCCGCGTCATCCCCGAACTGACCGCCGCCGGCATGGAGGTGATAGCTCCGGCGGTGCCCAACCGCAGCCTCGTCGACGACGCCGCGTACATCGCCTCCGTGGTCCGTGCCGTCGAAGGCCCCGTGATCCTGGTGGGGCACTCCTACGGCGGCGCCGTCATCACCCTCGCCGGTACGGAGGACAACGTCCGCGCCCTGGTGTACCTCGCGGGGTACGCACTCGAGGAGGGCGAGAGCCTGGGCGAGCTGCAGGGCGGCTTCCCCGACTCCGGTCTCGGCGACGCGCTCGTGTACACCCCGTTCCCGGTGGCCGGTTCGGACGAGACCGGTACCGACGTCTCGGTGGCGATCGAGAAGTTCCCCGCTCTGTTCGCGGCCGACGTCGAGCCCGAGCTCGCCGCGGTGCTCGCGGTCTCCCAGCGCCCCCTGGCCGCGCGGGCCTTCTCCGAGGCGGCGCCGGTCGCGGCGTGGA
Source organism: Streptomyces sp. NPDC044003 (assembly GCF_056435185.1). Lineage (NCBI taxonomy): Bacteria > Bacillati > Actinomycetota > Actinomycetes > Kitasatosporales > Streptomycetaceae > Streptomyces > Streptomyces sp. NPDC044003. The sequence goes on from NZ_JBWKFA010000011.1 coordinate 161,872, forward strand.
AGACCAAGCCCTCGTGGGGCCTGGTGGCCTCCGCCGACCGTACGATCAACCCCGATGTGGAGCGTTTCGGCTACGAGCGCGCCGGCATGACCACCGTCGAGGTCGACTCCTCGCACCTGGTCATGCTCGCCCAGCCCAAGGCCGTGGCGGAGCTGATCATGGAGGCGGCCCGGTCCACGGGGCACTGATCCCACGGAGCCGACGCTTGAACATCGAACGATTGGTCTCTGTCGTTCGAACGCGGTAGCTTTCCGAAACGCCCGTCGAGAACATGCGGCGGGCGATCGGAGGAAGCACACCCATGAGGTTCGGCGCGAGGCTCGCGCTCGCGGTCATCACCCTCGCCGTCACCGCCACCGCCTGCGGCACCCCGCAGGACAGTGGTTCGCGGTCGCACACCACCGCGGACTGCGCACCGTACGCCCGGTACGGCAAGCACCCCGGCACCAAGGTGACCGTCTACGCGGAGAACCGCGACCGGGAGGCCGATCTGTTCGAAGAGACCTGGGCGGACTTCGCGGACTGCACGGGAATCGACGTCCAGTACGAGGGGGACGGAGAGTTCGAGGCCCAGATCCAGGTCCGAGTGGAGGGCGGGAACGCGCCCGACGTGGCGTTCTTCCCCCAGCCCGGTCTCCTGGAACGCTTCGCGCGGGACGGGAAGCTCAAGCCCGTGAGCGCCGGCGTCGCTGCTCTCGCGCAGCAGGGCTGGTCGGCCGACTGGAACAGCTACGCGACCGTGGACGGCACCCTCTACGGCACGCCGCTCGTCGCGAACGTGAAGTCGTTCGTCTGGTACTCCCCGAAGTTCTTCCGCGACAGGGGACTGAGCGTTCCCCGCACGTGGTCCGAGCTGATGGCCGTGACCGAGAAGGTCGCGGCGTCGGGCGTCAAGCCGTGGTGCGCGGGCATCGAGTCCGCCGAGGCGACCGGCTGGCCCGTGACGGACTGGATCGAGGACGTCCTGCTGCGCCGGCAGGGCACGCACGTCTACGACCAGTGGGTCGCCCACGAGATCCCGTTCAACGACCCGCGGGTGATCAAGGCCATGGACACCGTGGGGTCCATCCTCAAGAACGACCGGTACGCCAACGGCGGCTTCGGCCCGGCCCGGTCCATGGCGTCGATCTCCTTCCAGGAGGCCGGCACGCCGGTTCTCTCCGGCGACTGCGCGATGCACCGCCAGGCCTCGTTCTACGCCGGCATGTGGCCGAAGGGCACCGAGATCGGACCGGACAAGGACGTCTACACCTTCCTCCTGCCGGGGGCCGACCCGGCGAGCCGCCCCGTACTGGGCGGTGGGGTGTTCACCGCGGCGTTCGCCGACCGTCCCGAGGTGCGGGCGTTCCAGCAGTACCTGGCCTCCGCGGACTTCGCGAACGCGCGGATGAAGAAGGGCCCGTTCGTCTCGGCGAACAAAGGCGTGGATCCGGCGAACGCCGCGACCCCGGTCGACAAGCTCTCGATCCAGCTGCTCCAGGATCCCCGGACCCAGTTCAGGTTCGACGGTTCGGACCTGATGCCGGCGTCGGTCGGCGCCGGGACGTTCTGGAAGGGAGCCGTCGACTGGGTCGGCGGCGCGAGCACCCGGCAGGTCGCCGACTCGGTCGAACGGTCCTGGCCGAGCCGCTGATGTCGTTCGACGCCGTCGCCCAGCAGCCCAAGCTGATGTACCTGCTCCAGGGCGTCGCCGCCTTCGCGGCGGTGGTCGCCCTGGTCCTGCTCGCGCTGCACCGGGGGCCGGTACGGAGGAGGGCCGCGGCCCTGATCCTGCTGACCCCCGCGCTGCTGCTGCTCACGGTCGGCCTCCTCCTGCCCGGTCTGCGCACCCTGGTGCTGTCGTTCACCGACAGCGGGGGAGACACGTGGGCCGGCTTCGACAACTACGTGTGGATGTTCACCGACCACAGGGCGCTGGTGGCGCTGCGCAACACCCTGGCGTGGGTGGTGCTCGTGCCGCTGACGTCGACCGCGGTCGGTCTGCTCTACGCGGCGGCCGTCGCACGGTCGCGGTTCAGAGCGTTGGCGCTGTCCCTCGTCCTGATGCCGATGGCGATCTCGTTCGTCGGCGCGGGTGTCGTCTGGAAGTTCGTCTACGCCTACCGGCCCGTGGAAGCAGGGCAGATCGGGCTGCTGAACCAGCTCGTCGTCGCGTTCGGCGGCGAACCGAGGCAATGGCTCGTGGACTCCCCCTGGAACGTCCTGTTCCTCATCGGGGTGATGGTGTGGACCCAGGCGGGCTTCGCGGCCGTCCTGCTGGCCGGCGCGATCAGAGCCGTACCCACGGAGCTGACCGAGGCCGCTCGGCTCGACGGCGCGTCCCCCCGGCAGATCTTCCGACGGATCACCCTGCCGTCGATCAGGCCCACGCTGCTCGTCGTGCTCCTCGCCCAGGCGATCGGCACCTTCAAGGCCTTCGACATCGTCAAGACCATGACCGGCGGACAGTTCGACACGGGCGTCATTGCCCACGAGATGTACGACCAGGCCTTCCGCTACGGCGAGACGGGCCGCGGCGCGGCGCTCGCCGTGCTCCTCTTCCTCCTCGTCACCCCCTTCGTCGCCCATCAGGTCAGGGCGCAACGGAGGACGGGGTGAACGGCGTCCGGGAGCGTCTGGCCTCCCGCGCCTTCACGTTCATCGCCGTGGTGATCGCGGTGCTCTGGACGACACCGACCCTCGGTCTCCTGCTCTCCTCGTTCCGCCCCGAGGAGGAGATCAAGACGACGGGCTGGTGGACCGTGTTCGGTACGCCGCACCTCACGCTCGACAACTACGGCGAGGTGCTGTCCGGCGGCGGGAACGGGTCGGGGCGGCTCGGGGAGTACTTCGTCAACTCCGTCGTCATCACCGTTCCCTCGGTGCTGTTCCCGCTCGTCCTTGCCTTCCTCGCGGCGTACGCCCTGGCCTGGATCGACTTCAGGGGGCGCGACGCGCTCGTCGTCGGCATCTTCGCGCTCCAGGTCGTGCCGCTCCAGATGGCGCTCGTCCCTCTCCTGAAGCTCTTCTCCCAGGGCTGGCTGTTCCTGCCCGCGTGGCACCTCACCGGACCCGCGCGGTTCGGCCAGGTCTGGTTCGCCCACACGGTCTTCGCGCTGCCGTTCGCGGTGTTCCTCCTGCACAACTTCCTGGCAGGGCTGCCCCGGGACCTGATCGAGGCCGCCCGCGTCGACGGCGCGTCGCACGGGACGCTGCTGCTCCGGATCGTGCTGCCGCTGGCCCGCCCGGCCCTGGTCAGCTTCGCCATCATCCAGTTCATCTGGGTGTGGAACGACCTCCTCGTCGCACTCACCCTGTCCGGCGGAACGGCCGAGACCGCGCCGATGACGGTCAGACTCGCGAGCATGGCCGGGACCTACGGCAACGAGTGGCAGCGGCTCACCGCAGGTGCCTTCGTGGCGGCGCTCGTCCCGCTGCTCGTCTTCTTCTCCCTCCGACGGCACTTCGCACGGGGACTGCTCGCCGGATCGGTCAAGGGATGAGCCCCGACCGGCCCGAGGAACGAGCCGTGGCGCCGGGGCTGAGCCGGCCCGGACTGCGGGGCCGCGAAGCCGAGCTGGAGCGACTGCGCGCCCTGGTCGAGGCGGTGCGCGACGGCGAGGGAGGAGCGATCGCGCTCCTCCTGGGCGAGCCCGGGATCGGGAAGACCGTACTGCTGCAGGAGACCGTCTCGATCGCACGGGCCCACGGATTCCTCGTCAGCCATGGACGCGCCGAGGAACTGCACGAGCTGGCACCGCTCGCCTCACTGGCCTCGGGCCTCCTGCACGGCGACCCGCCGCTCCTGGCCCGTACGGACTTCGCAGACCTCGCCGGCCACCACGACCAGCGCATCTGGCTCGTCGAACGGCTGGCCCAGCTGATCGAGGAACGCTCGGCGGGCACGCCCGTACTGATCGCCGTCGACGACGTCCAATGGGCCGACCCGCTGAGCCGCTTCGCCCTCAGTGTCATGCCGACACGGCTGCTCAGTTCCCCGGTCCTCTGGCTGCTCACGGGCAGGGAGGACCCGGAACTGTACGGGCAGGGGCCGCGGACGACGACCCTCCCGCTGCGGCCGCTGTCCGACACGGCCCTGGCCGAGCTGGCCCGCGACGTCCTCGGCGAGGACGTGCCGGCGCGGGTCGAGGAGCTCCTCGACGGGGCGGGCGGCAACCCCTTCCTCGCGGCCGAGATGCTCGGGGGCATCGCGGCGTCGGGCGCGGACGGACCGGAACCACCCGAGCGGCTGGTCCTCGGCGTGCGCGGCCGACTGGCCGACCTCCGGCCGGACACCCTCCACTTCCTGCGGATCGGCTCGGTCCTCGGCCGCGCGTTCTCGCTCGCGGACGCAGCCGCCCTGTGCGGCCGGCCCGCCTCCGCACTCAGCGCCGAAGTGGACGAGGCGATCGCCGCCGCCCTCCTCCACGACGACGGCGAACGCCTCCTGTTCCGCCACGACCTGCTCCGCCAGGCGGTGTACGCCGACCTCGCCCCCTCCGTACGCCGGGCGCTGCACCGGGAGGCCGCGAGCCGGCTCGTCGCGGCGGGCCGGAGCTCCGTCGACGCGGTCCCGCACCTGCTGATGAGCGCCGAACCCGGCGATTTGGAGGCGATCGGACTGCTCGGCACGGCCGCCGCGGACGTGAGCGCCGTGATGCCCGACCTCGCCGCCGACCTGGCCGTACGCGCCCTGGAACTCGTACCGCCCCGTGCGCCCATGGCGTACGACGTGGGAGAACGGGCCGTCGTCGCGCTGACCCGCGCGGGCCGGTACACCCAGGCACGGGACACCGGCGACGCGCTGCTCGCCCGACAGCCGCCCCTCGACGTCTTCGCCCGTCTGCAGTGCGTACTCGGCGACACGCTGTGGCACCTCGACGACATCCACGAGCTGACCCGCCGCTCGGCGGTGGCGCTGGCGGCCGTCACCGACCCGGCGATCCGCGCCCGGCTCACCGCCCGGCAGGCCCTCGCCCGGTCCCGCGGGCGCGACCTTGCGGCCGCACGCGAGACCGGCGAACGGGCGCTAGCCGAGGCGGAGCGGGCCGGTGACCGGGAGGCCCGCGTCCTCGCACTGTGGGGTCTCGGCGAGATCGCCCTCAACGCGGGCGACTGCGCCGCCGCCCTCGAACACCACACGGCCCTGAGCGTGTTCGACAAGGCCTTCCTTCCCGAGGAGGCCGTCGCCCTGATCCACATGGATGACTTCGACACCGTACGGCGACTGCTCCGCACGGCGGGCGACGCTCCCCTGCGCCCCGCGATGCTGAGCTGGGCCCAGGGAACCTTCAACATGGGGCTCGGCCGGCTCGACGACGCGGACGCCGACTTCGTCACCGCCGAGCGGCTCGAAGCGGACCTCCACGTGCCCGGCAACCTGGTCAACATCCGCGTCAACCGCGGTCTCCTCGCGTTGCTGCGCGGCGACCGCGAAGCCGCGCGGGAACACCTGGACGTCGTGCGGGCGACCGTGGCCGACCGGCCGAACACGGGCAACCACGCCACGCACCAGTACTTCGAGGCCGTCGTCGCCGACTCCGACGGCGACCCCGCGGCAGCGGCGGAACTGGTCCGGTCCGTGCAGCGCGACCACCCCTTCCTCCGGTGGCGGCTCCTGCGCCCCCATGTCGTCCAGGCCGTGCGGATCGCCCTGCGCGGCGGGGACCGGAAGCTGGCCGAGGACCTCGCGGCCCAGGCCGCCGAACACGCCACCCGCAACCCCACCGTGCCGACCGCCCAGGGGACGGCCGCCCACGCGGCCGCCCTGGTGAACGCCGACCACGAACTCCTGGAGCGGGCGGTCCACGTCCTCCTCACCGGCCCTCGGCCGCTGCCCCTTGCCGCCGCGTCCGCCGACCTCGGGCGCGCGCTGCTGACCTCGGGCGACGCCACCGCCGCGACACCCGCCCTGACCAGGGCGTACGACCTCTACGCCCAGGCGGGGGCCGACGCCGAGGCCGACCGGGTCCGGGCCGAACCGGAACGGGCCACAAGCCGCCCCGGCCGGCGCACCGGACGCCTCCGGCCACGCGCCGACCAGGGCTGGGACGCGCTCACGGCCTCGGAACGCAAGGTGGCCCGGCTGATCGCGGCGGGTCACACCAACCGGTCGGCCGCGGAGGCCCTCGTCGTCTCCCCGCACACGGTCAACACCCACCTGGCGTCGATCTTCCGCAAGCTCGGGGTGCGCTCGAGGGTCCACCTGGCCCGGATCGTCCTCGCGAAGGACGACGCCGGAACGGCCACCGGCGGCTGAGCGACCTCTGCGCCCCCGTGCAAGGTGCGGTGCGCGGGACGGCAACAGCAGGTGCGGGACCGGTCCTAGCGTGACGGGCATACCGCGCCGCTCCGACGCGCGGACCAGTCCACCCGAAACGAGGGAACCCCCATGCCGTTCATCACCGTGGGCCAGGAGAACACCACCCCCATCGAGCTGTACTTCGAGGACCAGGGCGCCGGGCAGCCCGTCGTCCTCATCCACGGCTTCCCGCTCGACGGCCACTCCTGGGAGCGCCAGAGCGCCGCTCTGCTCGACGCCGGGTACCGCGTGATCACGTACGACCGCCGGGGCTTCGGGCAGTCCTCGCAGCCGACGACCGGCTACGACTACGACACCTTCGCCGCCGACCTGAACACCGTGATGGAGACCCTCGACCTGAACGACGCCGTCCTCGTCGGCTTCTCGATGGGCACGGGTGAGGTCGCCCGCTACGTGTCCGTGTACGGCTCCGGCCGCGTCGCCAAGGTCGCCTTCCTGGCCTCGCTCGAGCCCTGCCTGCTCAAGACCGACGACAACCCGGAGGGCGTGGCCCCGCAGGAGTTCTTCGACGGAGTCGTCGCCGCCGTCAAGGCCGACCGGTACGCCTACTACACGGCCTTCTTCCAGGACTTCTACAACCTCGACGAGAACCTGGGCAGCCGGATCAGCGAGGAGGCCGTCCGCAACAGCTGGGACACCGCGGCCCGCGGTGGCTCCTTCGCCGCGTCCGCCGCGCCGGCGACCTGGTACACCGACTTCCGCGCCGACATCCCCGCCGTCGACGTGCCGGCCCTGATCCTGCACGGCACCGCCGACCGCATCCTCCCCGCCGAGAACACGGCCCGCCCCTTCCACAAGGCGCTCCCCGCCGCCGACTACGTCGAGATCGAGGGCGCCCCGCACGGCCTGCTGTGGACCCACGCCGAGGAGGTCAACACCGCCCTCCTCGCCTTCCTGGCGAAGTGACCCCGCACCGCTGACCCGCCGGGTGACGCCGGAGCTCCCGGCGTCACCCCGGCCCCCGGTTCCCCAGCGCGGGAAGCGGACGAGCTCAGGAGAGCAGACACCCCATGCAGTTCGGCATCTTCACCGTCGGGGACGTGACCCCCGACCCCACCACCGGCCGCACCCCGACCGAACGCGAGCGCATCAAGGCGATGGTCGCCATCGCGCTCAAGGCCGAGGAGGTCGGCCTGGACGTCTTCGCGACCGGCGAGCACCACAATCCGCCGTTCGTCCCGTCGTCGCCGACCACCATGCTCGGCTACATCGCGGCCCGCACCGAGAAACTGATCCTGTCCACGTCCACGACGCTGATCACCACCAACGACCCGGTGAAGATCGCCGAGGACTACGCGATGCTCCAGCACCTGGCCGACGGCCGGGTCGACCTGATGATGGGCCGCGGCAACACCGGCCCCGTCTACCCGTGGTTCGGGCAGGACATCCGCCAGGGCATCAACCTCGCCAAGGAGAACTACGCGCTGCTGCGCCGGCTGTGGCGCGAGGACGTCGTGGACTGGGAGGGCACGTTCCGTACACCGCTCCAGGCCTTCACCTCGACACCGCGGCCCCTGGACGGCGTCGCGCCCTTCGTCTGGCACGGATCCATCAGGTCCCCCGAGATCGCGGAGCAGGCCGCCTTCTACGGCGACGGCTTCTTCCACAACAACATCTTCTGGCCGGCCGACCACACCAGGCGCATGGTGCAGCTGTACCGGCGCCGGTTCGCGCACCACGGCCACGGCCGCCCGGAGGACGCGATCGTCGGCCTGGGAGGACAGGTCTTCATGCGGAAGAACTCCCAGGACGCCGTACGGGAGTTCCGGCCCTACTTCGACAACGCGCCGGTGTACGGCCACGGCCCGTCGCTCGAGGACTTCACCGAGCAGACCCCGCTGACGGTCGGCTCTCCCCAGCAGGTCATCGAGCGGACCCTGTCCTTCCGGGAGACTGTCGGCGACTACCAGCGCCAGCTGTTCCTGATGGACCACGCGGGCCTGCCCCTGAAGACCGTCCTGGAACAGCTCGACATCCTCGGTGAAGAGGTCGTGCCCGTCCTGCGGAGGGAATTCGCGAAGGGGCGTCCGGCCGACGTGCCGGAGGCACCCACGCACGCGTCCCTCCGAGCCGCCCGGGAGGTGTCCGCCGCGTGAAGCTGACCATCGTCTCCGCAGGGCTCAGCACCCCCTCCTCCACCCGCCTGCTCGCGGACCGGCTGGCCGAATCGGCCCGCGACGGACTCGCCGGCCGGGGCCACGAGGCGTCCACCGAGGTCGTGGAACTGCGCGAACTCGCCGGCGACATCGCCAACCACCTCGTGACCGGATTCCCGCCGCCGCGGCTGAGCGCCGCGATCGACGCGGTGACGGCGGCCGACGGTCTGATCGTCGTGACTCCCGTGTTCGCTGCCTCCTACAGTGGTCTCTTCAAGTCCTTCTTCGACGTGATCGATCCGGATGCCCTCACCGGAAAGCCGGTCCTGATCGCGGCGACCGGCGGCACCGCCCGCCACTCCCTGGTCCTGGAGCACGCCGTGCGCCCGCTCTTCGCCTATCTCCGCGCCGTCGTCGTCCCCACCGCCGTGTTCGCGGCCTCCGAGGACTGGGGCTCGGGGGGAGACGAGTACACCGACGGCCTGCCCGGCCGCGTCCGCCGGGCGGGCGCCGAACTCGCTACGCTCATGGCGGCGCGCCCGGTCGGAGAAGAGCCCGAGGACGACGTCACGGCCCTCGAACGGCAACTCGCCGACCTGCGCTTCGACTGACAAGGGCCCCTGGGCCGGGCGACGGCGGGGTGGTGCATATGGTTCATACTGTTCCGCCGTATGAGCGTGAACAGAGCGACGACAAGAACCGTGCCCGAGGAGCCCGACGGTGCACGGACACCCCTCCGCGGCAGGGACGCGGAACTGGCGTTCATCGAGGCGCGGCTCGACGCGCTCGACCGGGGCGAAGGCGGGATCGTCCGCGTCGAGGGCCCCGCCGGCATCGGCAGGTCCCGCATCCTCGCGGAGGCCGCGGCAGCCGCGCGGCGGCGTGGGACGAGGGTCTTCGAGGGGGCTGCGGACCCCGACGAGCACGTCGTGCCGCTCGGCCCGTTCCTCGACGGCGTGCTCGCCGGCGAGGGGCCGCTGTCGGGCGTCGTCCGTCTCCGGGACCTCGCCACGACACCAGGTCAGCGGTTCTGGCTGCTCCAGGAACTGGGCGACCGCCTACGGGAGACCGTGCGGAACGGCCCCCTGCTCGTCGTCCTCGACGACCTCCAGTGGTGCGACGACCTGACCCTCCTCACCTTTCACACCCTCGCGGCCGGACTCTCGTCGCACGCCATCCTCTGGCTGGTCGCCGTGCGCGGCGGCAGCGTGCCGTCGGGAGTGCGGACCACCCTGGACAGGATCCGGCGGGCAGGCGCACACGAGCTGGCGCTGGGAGCGCTGGGGGACCGGGCGACCGCACAGATCAGCGAGGACGTCCTGGGCGCTGCTCCCGACCGGGACGTCCTGAGCGTCGCCCGCCGCGCCGAGGGGGTGCCACAGCTGCTGGTCGAGCTGCTCGGCTCACTGCGGGAGGACGGGGCGGTGACGATCGGGAACGGCATGGCCCGGCTGTCCGCCGGACCCCTGGCCCCACGGGTGCTTCCCTCCGTCGTGCGCCGCCTCGACCAGCTGTCGGACGAGGCCCGGGAGCTGGTGCGGACGGCGGCCGGCGTGGGCGGCCCGGCCACCGTCGGACAACTCGCCGAACTGCTCGGCAGGCCCCCGGTGGCGCTCATCACGGCAGTGCAGGAATCCCTCGACGCCGATCTGCTCGCCGAGAGCGGTGATCGCCTCGCCTTCCGCCACGACCTGATCCGCGAGGCGGTGGAAGCCGGCCTCCCCCGGCCGCGTCAAGCCGCCGAGCCGCCGCCGGGGAACGCGGCCTCCACCGTCGAGCGCGCCGGGCCCTCGGCGGGAACAGCGGGCCCAGACGCCGCGGAGGCCGACCGGCTGCGCACCGAGGCGGCGGAACTCGCGTCCACCGCACCCGGACTTGCCGCGGAGCGCAGCCTCAAGGCCCTGGAGCTCACCGCGGCGGACGCTGCGGAGCGGCCTCGGGTCATCGCCGAGACGATCCCGCTGCTCTGGCAGACGGGCCGGGCCGCCCAAGCGCGTGAGCTGGGGGCCTCCGCCCTGGCGGCCGGCGGTCTCGGACCCGAGGACGAGGGCCTCATACGCCTTGCCCTGGCACGCCTCGCCGTGCAGTTCGACTTCTCCGAGGCGGTCCGTCAGGCCCGCGCCGGGGCGGAACTGCCCGGGATATCCGTGACCGCGAGGGGGCGACTGCTCGCCATGCTCGCCGTCGGCCTGTCGATGTCGGGCGAGCACGCGGCGGCCGAGCAGGTCGCCGCGGAGGCGTGGGAGACCGCGGCGGCAGCGGGGGACCGCACCGCCGAGGCCACGCTGACGACGGTCCGCTCGGCCGTCAGTTTCCACCGCATGGACCTGACCGAGGCTTTCCGGCAGGCCGAGCGGTCCGCCGCGCTGGCCGACGCCCTGGGCGTCAGCACCTCCCTGTGGGTGCCGGAGGCCTTGTGGCACGCTCTCCTGTCGAACACCACGGGACGCACCGCGGAGGCACTCGCCATGGCGGAGGAGGGCATCCGGATCACCAGGGAGCAGGGCCGCACGGCCGCCACCCGCATGTGGCTCATGACCCGCACCCGCGTCCTTCTGGAAACCGGACGGCTGTCGGACGCCCGGGCCGACGCCGAAGCCGCGTCCCCGGCGACCGGAGATCCCGGCCCGGGCAACCTCGCCGACGTCACGCTCCGGTACGTGATGCTGCGCGTCGCCCTCCACACCGACGACCGGCGGACCGCAGAAGCGTACGCGGCGGAGGCGAGGCGCATGCGGAGCGACGGCGCACCCGTCGTCCGGCACTTCGGCACCTGGATGCTGGCCCTGATGGCCGACTTCGAAGGCCGGCCCGACCGCGCCATGGCCGAACTCGACGAGGTGATGACGTCGCCCGCCGCGGACCGGCCCGCCTACGCCGGCCTGATCGACCCCGCCGACGCCCCGGTGCTGGTCCGTATGGCACTGCGCGCGGGCAGGCACGAACGGGCCGCGCAGGCGGTCGCCCTGGCCGAGACGCGAGCCCTGCTCAATCCCGGCCTCACGTTCCTCGCCGCCACCGCCGCGCACGCCCGGGGGCTCCTCGACAACGACCTCGCCCCCCTCGTACGCGCCGTCCGGCTCTACGAGGACTGCCCTCGGGTGCTGGCCCGGGCGTCGGCGCTGGAGGACGCCGGACGCAAGCTCGCGGCCACCCGCAGGTCCGAGGCGGTGCCGTACTTCGAGACGGCCCTCGCGCTCTACGCGCGATCCGGTGCCGAGCGGGACGTCGCACGCGTCCGCCGGCGCCTGAGGGCCGCCGGCGTCCGCCGCCGGCCCTCGGCGGCCGGACTCTCCGACGCATGGCCCGAGTTGACGGCCGCGGAGCTACGGGTGGCACGGCTGGTGGCCCGAGGGCTGACCAACCAGCAGGCGGCCGAGGACCTCTCCCTCTCACCGCACACGGTGAGCTCGCACCTGCGCCGGGCCTTCACCAAGCTGGACGTCACCTCGCGAGCCGAGCTGACCCGGCTGGTCAGGCACCGTGACAGCGGAGAGTAGTCGCTTCGTATCCCACGTGGGTCTCATGGCAATGGACGATTCATGCGATGTGCCGGCGTGGTCGTTTCCTCAGACTGATCAAGAACCGCGGAATGCAGAGGTCCGCGGGGGTGAGTTGATCGAGAGAGGAACAGCGCATGACCGTAAGGCTCCAGCGAGCCCGCCCCGGCAGCCTTGAGCTCCAGGCGCTCGTCGACGAGCTCGCGGAGCGGCTCGGCCGGTCCGTCGCCGTCGACGACCCGCTGGTCCGCATGGTCTGCACGAGCCGCCACTTCGGCGACGAGGACCCGGTGCGCATCGGCACCCTGTTGCAGGGCCGCGCCGACAACGCAGCCATCCGCTATGTCCTCGCCCAGGGGGTGACCCAGTGGTCCAGGCCAGGGTTCATCGACGGCCGTGACGATCTCGGACTGCTGCCCCGTTACGTCGTGCCGCTGCGCGAGCGCGGGCATCTCCTCGGGCTGCTCGTGGTGGTCGTGCCCGAGAAGACGCTGGGGGAGGAGGAGACCGCCGCCGTCGCCCGGGCCGCGGACGCCATGTCGGCCCAGATGTACGGAGAGCAGATCGCCGCCGACACCCGGAAGGCCGACGAGCGGGATCTGGCCCTCGCACTCGTCAGCGCCGACGTCGCCGCACGCACCACAGCGCGTCGGCACGGCAAGGAACTCGGGCTGCTCGGGGCGGCGGAGCACGTCCTGGTCACCGTCGTCCAGCTGAGCTGCGGGACGGAGCTCGTGCGGCAGTCCGAGGCCGCCCTGTGGGCGGCGTTGGAGGGGTTCCGGCAGACGCGCACCGCCCAGGGCCTCATCGCGATCGGCAAGGAGCGGGCGCTGCTGCTCCAGCTCCGCGACCGGCCTCCGGGCCCGGACGAGATCGCCGCCCAGTCCGCTCGCATCCTCGACGAACTCCGCACCTTCCTGGACCCGTCGGCGGATCCCGTGATCGGCGTCGGTGGCCGGCACACCGGCCTGGACGACGCGTGGACGTCGTACGAACAGGCGCTCGTGGCGGCCCGCGCGGCACGCCGACTGCCCACCCTGAAGAACATCGGTGACTGGGAGTCGCTCGGGGAACTCGCCGTGCTGCTCCAGCTCCCCGAGCACGCCCTGAACGCGTCCCTGGTCCCGAAGCCGCTCCGTACCCTGAGCGAGGCTCATGGCGGAGACCGCCTGCGGGACACCCTGCGCTGCTTCCTCGAACACGCGGGATCGATTCCCAGGACCGCGGACACGCTGGGCATCCACCGCACCTCGCTCTACTACCGCCTGCGCCAGATCCAGGAGACGACCGGACTCGACCTCGACGACGGCGCCCACCGGCTCGCTCTGCACCTCGGCCTCAGGATCGAGGAACTCCTCGCCCCGGGCGCGTACGGGGCCGCCTGACCGCGGACTCGCTTCGACAAAGCGAGGAGGATCCACGGCCCGATTCCTACAGCTCGCGGTGGTGCGGGCGACGGGCCCCATTCGATGATGTTCGGGACGGGCGGGGAACGACGTACCGCCTCTGACCAGGGGAGAGGTCATGCAGGAACTGATCACGACGGACGGCGCACGGCTCGCCTACCAGGACACCGGCGGCGAGGGCGTCCCGCTGGTGATGCTGCACGGCTGGGGGCAGACGCAGGCGATGTTCCGCCACCAGATCGAGGGCCTCGCGCCCGGTCGACGCGTCGTCACCGTCGACCTCCGCGGCCACGGGCAGTCCGGCAAACCGCGTCACGGCTACCGCATCGCCCGGCTCTCCCGCGACGTGCTCGAACTCGTCGACCATCTCGGTCTCGACCGCTTCGACGCACTGGGCTGGTCCATGGGCGTCTCCGTGTGGTGGAGCTTCGTCGACCAGTACGGAACCGGACGGATCCGGCGCTTCGTCGCCGTCGACCAGCCCGCCGCGGTCGCCGCCGTGCCCTGGATGAACGAGCGGGAACAGCGGGACTCCGGCGCCATCTTCGATGTGTCGGGGCTGCTGTACCTGGGCGCGGCACTCGCGGGGCCGGAGGGCGACGCGGTCCTCGCCGACTTCGTACGCGGCATGTTCACCGGCGAGCCCGACCCCGAGGTGCTGGCCTTCGTCGCCGAGGAGATCAGGTCGACACCCGCCTACGCGGGCGTACCGCTGCTGTTCGACCACTGCGCGCAGGACTGGCGCGACGTGCTCCCCCGGATCGATGTGCCGACTCTGGTGATCGGCTGTGAGGGAAGCCATGTGCACCCCGATTCGCAGCGCTTCGTCGCCGAGCGGATTCCCGGCGCACGCCTGCACGTCTTCGCCTCCGACGTGGCGAGCTCGCACTTCCCCTTCCTGGAGAACCCGCCGGCCTTCAACGCCGTGGTGGAGAAGTTCCTGGCCGAGGAGCGGGCGATGGGGGCGTGAATCCGCCCCCTCCGCTCGCACGAACCTACGGCTAGGAATCCCCATGACTCTCACACTGACGTCACGTGCGCCCGAACGGGTGCCCCGGCAGGCGTCTGATCCGACCCCGCTCCCCTCCCGCTCGGGGTGGCTGGTCCAGATGCTCTCCGAGATGCCGGACACGAACGACCGGACCCACGTCTACCTCGGTGTCCATGTCCGTGGGCCCGTCACCGTCCTCCATGAGCGTGCCAAGACCCCGTTGGAGCCGAACGACCTGGTCTTCTGCGACCCGGCCCGACGGCACCTGCTGCAGTTCGGCGAGGACTGCCAGATGATCTTCTTCCGGGTGCCCCGCTGCTATCTGGGCGTCACGGAGTCGGAACTGGACCAGGTGCTCGGCGTCCCCGTACGCGGCGGGGAGGGGATCGGGGCGCTGGCGTCCGACTTCCTGACCGCGCTCGCCGCCAGGGCGGAGTTCCGCCGGTCCACGATCGGGGACCGGCTTGCCCGGACGGCCGTACACCTCCTCTCCGTCCTGGTCATGGAGCTCCTCGAAGCGGACACGACGGACGAGACCGACGACGCGTCCGGGACCGGCAACGAGATGCTGTCCCGCATTCGCGCCTACATCGAAGAACACCTGATGGACCCCGACCTGTCACCGGACTCGATCGCACGCGCCCACCACATCTCCGTCCGGTACCTGCAGAAGCTCTTCCAGAACGACGGCAGCACGGTGAGCCAGTGGGTGCGGCAGCGCAGGCTCGAGTTCTGCCGGCTCGAGCTGGTCCGCTCCCACCGGAGAATCACCATGGCCGCGGTGGCGCACCGCTGGGGCTTCAGCAGCCCCTCGCACTTCAGCCGCACGTTCCGCGGCGCCTACGGCATGAGCCCCAGCGAATGGCAGGCGCTGGCGACCTCGGCCTTCGCACCGACGAATGCCGGCGCCCAGGACGAGCGAAGGCTCTGAGACGCGTGTGCGCCGCCATGACAGCGTGGTTGCGCGCCGGGACAAGAGGTGCCCTCTCCTCGGCTCTACCGTGAGTAACAGTCGCACGGACCTCTGCCGAACTCCGGGCCGCGCCCCGACCGTCGTCGTGACGACGCCCCCCACGTGGCCCGACACTGAGAAGAGAACTCGCATGCCCAACCCCACCGTCGTCCTTGTGCACGGTGCCTTCGCCGACGCGACAGGCTGGATAGGCGTCATCTCGGAACTCCGGAGCAGCGGTATCCCGGTGATCGCTCCGTCCAACCCGCTCCGGGGCCTGACCGCAGACGCCGCCTACCTCGCCTCGGTCCTGGCGCAGATCGAGGGTCCGGTCGTCCTTGTCGGCCACGCGTACGGCGGTGCGCTGATCACTGTGGCCGGCGCCGCGGAGAACGTCGTGGGGCTCGTCTACGTGGCCGCTTACGTGCCCCACGAGGGCGAGAGCCTCGGCCGGCTCCAGGAGGGCTTCCCCGAATCCCCGCTGGCGGGCAACTTGAAGGAGTGGACGTACCCGCTCCTCGACGGCGACTCCGCGGTCGAGATCACGATCGACGAGACGGCCTATCCCTCCGTCTTCGCGGCGGACGTGCCCGAGGCCGTCGCCGGCGTGCTGGCGGCGGCCCAACGCCCACTCGCCACAGCCGCGTTCACCGAGAGCGCGCCCGCGGCAGCGTGGCGGACGAAGCCGTCCTGGGCTCTGGTGGCCGGGGCGGACCGCACGATCGGCCCCGAGGTCCAGCGCTTCGGCGCCGCACGCGCCGGAGCCGTCGTCGTCGAACTCCCGGACGCCTCCCACGCCGTCGTCCTGTCCGAGCCCACACGGGTCGCCGACCTGATCAGAGACGCCGTACGGGCGACGAGCTGACCGACCGGCCATCGTCTCTCGGTGAGCTGGACCGGGTCAGCCTGCCAGTCGGGCGAGGGCCAGCGCGTGAGCGCGGTCGAGGGAGTCGGCGGCAGCGCAAGGGATGTCCGGCTGCACACCGGTGCCCTCCCAGTTCGTGCTGGAGACGGGGTTGACGGCGCGGCCGACGGGGACGGTGGCTTCCAGGTGTGGGTGCACGGTCCAACCCTGGCAGGGATGTGCGCCGCCGCGGGTGCGCTCGCCGACGACTGTGGCGCGGCCGAGCTGCTGGAGGTCGTACGCCAGTTCCTCGGCGGCGGAGAAGGTGCTGTCGCTGGACAGTACGTACAACGGCTTGCTGCCGCCGAAGCGCGCGCCGGGAACGTGCGGCAGGCTCCAGGACTGCTCGCTGCGCCTGCCACCGCGCCAGTGCATGGTGTTGAGGTGCGTGCGCTCGTCGAGAAGGTAGCTGCAGACGAAGGCGACCGTGTCCGGGTCGCCGCCCCGGTTGGCGCGAAGGTCCACGATCAGCGCCTGGGCGCGGGAGGCCAAGGTGAGCGCGGCGCTCAGCGGTTCGGCGGCCCACTCCAGCGGAAACAGCATCGGTGCCAGCTCCAGCACGGCCACCCCTCCGTCGAGCAACTGCACCCGGGGCGCACCGCCCAGCGAGGTGTCGAAGTCCCGGCGCATGGCGTCCAGGGTGGCCGCCCCCTGCTTCGGAGGCACCAGGTCGGCATGGTGCTTCAGCCTCAGGTGTCGGTCACCGTTGACGGACTGCAGGTCCGCGGTGACCAACCGGGCGAGTCCCTCGGCGTCGTCGACGTCGTAGGCGCCCTCGGCGAGGCGTCGTTGCAGCAGGCCGGCGAGCTGCTCGGCTATCTCAGGGAAAACGTAATGCTCGGTCAGCAGCCGAGCTGTCTCGTCGATGACAGGGGCCGGCAGAAGCTTTGTCGGAGTGGTCATGGCAGGGAGTAGAGCACCGTCTTTGCGAAAGCGTCAAAGAGTCCAGACACTTCGCCATGCCTGATCAGCCTCTCCAACTGCCGTCTCCTGAGGGCGTCCTGGAGATCGGTGCTCCGGAGCAGTTCGCGGCGCTCTCCCATCCTTGCCGGGCGGCAGGAGACGCAGGGCAGAGCACCCGAGAACCCGCCCACGGCATGACCGAGGCCCGCACCGTCGACTTCGGTGCGGGCCTCGGTGGTTCCGCGTGTGTTTCACAGGAGGTGGCAGAAGATGCTGCGGAGCGTCCGGCCGACGTCCTCGCTTTCTTCGCGCGGGATCAGGGCGTCAGCCCTGGGGCACCGCGACGTACGCCTCCTGGGGCGTGGTGGTCGGCGTGTAGCGGGAGGCGGTGGTCGCGGTCGGGATCAGATCCCGGTGGATCACCTTGGCCACGGCCTGGATCGTGTTCACGCCGTAGCTCATGCTGCTGTTGCCGTCGGTGAGTACGGAGATCGTGTAGTCGTGGCCGCCGCCCTTGAACGTGCCGATGCTGTGCACGCGCCAGCCGCGCGTGGCGCGCTGCAGCCAGCCGTTCTTGACGTGCACGGACACGGTGGAGGGCGCGCCGGCGGGGGTGCCCCACCTCTGCGAGGTGATGACGTTCCCCATGAGCTTGAGGATGTAGGCGCGGGAGTTGTCGCTCAGGACGGTGTTCCTGGCGGTGATCAGCGAGAGCAGTCGCTGCTCGTCGGTGACGTTGATCTGGGTGAGCCCCCAGTAGCCGCCGGACCCCGGCACCGTCCGCGTCATGCCGGCGGCCGCCAGGAAGCCCTTCACCTTGGTGACGCCGAGCTGGTTCCACAGCGAGGTGGTGGCCGCGTTGTCGGACTTGGTGATCATGGCGGTGGCGAGGGTGGCCTCGCGCGAGGTCAGGTACCGGTTGGTCTTCTTGGCGTCCCAGAGGAGCGTGGCGAGGACCGTCACCTTCACGACGCTGGCCGAGTCGTACGAGGTGGTCGCGCGCAGGGTGCAGGTGGTGTTCGTGGTGCGGTCGCGCAGGCCGACGGCGACGGTGCCCGTGCGCGTGGCGAGGGCGGCGGTGATGTCCCGCTGCAGCTTGGCGGCGAGCCCGGCCTGGCCGGACGTGCAGCTGACCTGCGGCGCGGTGGCGGCGGAAGCAGGCGCCGCGCCCGCGACGACGGGCACGAGCATCCCGGCGGCGGCCACGGCCGGAAGCACGCGGGCACGCCGGGATATGTGGTGAGTCATGTGGGTCCCCCCTGGAAACGAAACGAACACGCCTACGGCGTACTCGCCCTACATGACTCCTTCATCGTGCGGATGGTTGTACGAATTCAGAGGAATCTGGGGATCGGGCACTCCGTGGAAACGATGCCGCCACGACCACGCAAAGATTGTTCGGGCGCCACCCTCGTCTTTCCTCGATTCAGCTCCCGGGCTTCTTGGCCAGCGACGCCAGGACCGTACCGTCCGTCGCTCGTACGGTGACGGTGACCGCCGACCCGCTCGTCGCTCCGGTGCGCGTGTCGTCCACGTGGAAGGCGACCCAGCCGGGAGCGCCGGACAGAGTGACGACTCGGGCGTCCACGCTCCTGCCGTCGAAGGACACGGTGACCCGGGCCGGAACTCCGGGGCCCCGGTAGATGCCGGTCCACAGAGCACCCGAGGCGTCCGAGGAGACGGTGGTGGAGATCGTCCCGCTGGGCACCTCGGACGCCTTCGTCAGCTGTGCTTCGGCCCGGCCGGCCGTCGACACCTCCAGGAACACGCCCTGGTCCGTGAGCCACATCGTGTGGTGTCCGCCCAGGGGGATCCGCGCGCCGGGATCCACCACCGTCACCTCCGAGGATGCCGGCGGGGCGGCAGGCACGGCCGGTGCGCCGTCGGAGCCGGGCGGCCTCAAGGAGACCATGGCCACTCCGGCCACGGGAACGATCAGTGCGGCGACCAGGACCGCCGAGCGCGTCACCCGGTGCCGCCGTCGGACGGCCTTGCCCCGCCGCATGACGGCAGCTGTCGGCGCCGGTGTCGTCGGCGCATTCGCCGCGGCCTCGCGGAGCGCGGCGGTCAGGGCCTCGTCATGGGTCATCGGGACACCGCTTTCTGCTTCTGTCGCTGTGGCTCTGACTGCTTCGGTTGCCGTGGTGCTCCGGCCAGGTCGGTGAGTACGCCGTCGGCGCGGAGTCTGGCCAGACCACGGGCGATCTGACTGCGTACCGTGCTCTCCCTCGTTCCGAGGGCGGCGGCGATCTGACCGTGCGGCAGGTCCTCGAAGTAGTGGAGCACCACCGCGGTCCGCTGCCGAACCGGCAGCCGGGCCAGCGCCGCCATGAGAGCGCCGCGGTGCTCCAGCTGTGCGTTCCGGTCCTCGGCCGCGGTCTCGGGCACCCAGGGGGTGAACCATTCGCGGACCGTACGCCTGCGGAACCGGTCCGCGTTGACATGAATCATGATCTTGCGGATGTACGCGGTCATGTCGTCGCTGCACCGGACCTTGTCCCACTTCGCGTAGGCCCGCGCCAGTGCCGTCTGGGCCAGGTCCTCGGCGTCGTGATGGCTTCCGGTCAGCAGGTAGGCCGTCCGCAGCAGGCTCGGCCACCGGCCGGTCATGAAGTGGTGGAACTCGTCGTCGGTGTCACTGTTCACGGTTCGTTCAGACCTCGCCTGCGCCCGGAGTGCCTCTGCTGTGTGGTGCCGCGCGCCCGTGCTGCTCCGCGCCGAGGCACGGAGCAGCACGGGCAGGGCCGGTTCAGGACGTCTTCTTCACCATCCGGGCGAGAACGGTCCCGTCGGCGTCCTTGACGGTGATCTCCGGTGCCATGGAGCCCGCCTTCTGGCCGACGGCGTAGAAGGCGGCCCACCCCGGCTTGCCCGCGAGCGTGACCACCTTGCCGGTCAGCGTCCTGCCGTCGATCTCCACGGTCACCTTCGCCGGGGTTCCGGGACCGCGATAGACGCCGGCCCACAAGGTGCCCGAACGGTCGGCGGACGCGGTGGCGGAGAGCGTCCCACTGGGCACTTCTGACGCCTTTGTCAGCCGCGTCTCGGAGCTCCCCGACACGATCGACGTCGTGAGGACCATGCCCTGCCGGTTCAGCCACATCGTGTGGCCGAGGCCCAGCTCGACCTTCTCGCCCGGGCGCACCGTCCTCTGGTCCTCCGCCGGCGTCGACCGGGTCAGGGAGGTCAGGGCGGGAACCTGTTTCGGGGCCGTCGAACCCTGGGCCGCGGCGAGACCGGCCCCACCGCCGGCCACCACGAGAACGGCACCGGCGACGGCGATGACCGAACGCGCCGACAACTTGCGCTTGTTCCGGCTCACTGAAGTCACGGATTCTCCTCACATCCATGGACGGGCTCGTCCCATCCACCCTCCAGACAGCGCGCGTGCCGCGAAACGCTGCTTGCTGCCATGACGGATCGATGTGATGCCGGTCACAGGCGAGTCGGCGCGGGACTCGCCCACGCACGTTCCTCGAACGGCCGCCGTGTGACGGTGAGGGCTAAGATCCACTGCGTTTGTCGACCAGGGGGAAGGATCAACCATGACCACGCAGCCGCGTTACCTCGTCGTACCCGGTTACGAGGGCTCCGGCCCGGAGCACTGGCAGAGCCACTGGGAGGCGGCCGATCCCGCGTTCCGGCGGGTCGAGCAGGCGGATTGGGACCATCCGCTGCTGCCTGACTGGCTGGACGCGCTGGACGAGGCGGTGGCCGCGGAGCCGGACCCGGTGGTGCTGGTCGCGCACAGCCTCGGCTGTGTTCTGGTGGCTCACTGGGCGGCTCAGCGGTCCACGGCGAAGGTCGCCGGGGCGCTTCTGGTGGCGCCTCCGGACATCGAACGCGCGGGCGTGACCGAGCTGGAGAGCTTCTGCCCCGTTCCACTGAAGCCGCTGCCGTTCCCGAGCATCGTGGTCGCGAGTTCGGACGACCCGTGGTGCACGGCGGAGCGTTCCGAACGGTTCGCGGACGCCTGGGGTGCGACGCTGGTGGTTGCCGGGGCGCACGGCCACCTCAACTCGGCCTCGGCGCTGGGCGACTGGCTGGCCGGAAGGGTGCTGCTGGACCGGCTGCGGGGCTGACTCGGGGCTCCGCCTCGGTCACGAGTCCGGTTCGCGTCAGTCGTGCCAGGTGGCGTCCCGCCGTACGCCGTGGGGCCTCCCGGTACCTGCCGGAAGGCCCCGTCCGCGGAAGCGTCAGCCGCGTAGCGCGGAGGAGAAGATCCTCGGCAGCGCGCTCCAGCGGGGCGCCGCCGCGAAGTCGGCGAGGAGGCGGCCCGTGGTGCCGGCGGTGCGGTGGGTGACGAACCACGGGGGCTTCGGGGACATCACCGGCGAGCCGTGCAGCAGGGCCCGGGGCGCCGGCCGGAACGGTCCGCGGACGACCGTGCGCTCCGGACCGGCCAGGAGCAGCGCGTTGTGCACGACGCCGATGCCGCTCTGGACGTCGTCGAGGGTGTGGCCGGGGAAGGCGCCCCACGTGGCCGTGGCCGTCAGATAGCCGACTCCCGTCCACGCGTTCAACGCGACCGTCCCATACCGCAGTTCGGCGATGGCTTCGTCCAGGGCGGGGCCCAGCGCGGTCACGGTGGCCGGGTGGGCGATCAGGTTCGCCCCGAGCGTGCCCGCGAGCTCCTCGTTCGCCGTACGGACCGCTTCCGCGAGGAACTCCCCTGGAGAGCCCGGAAGTTCGATGACCGCCAGAACCGGGCCGAAGTACTCGCCGGTCAGGGCCGGGCCGGGTTTCGCCGGGTCCAGGTCCCGGATCAGCACCCGACCCCCGCTGATGCGCTCGGCCCCGTCGTACGAGGCGAGTGCACCCGCCACCCGGTCGTCGCTGCCCGGATAGTAGGCGGGGCGCTCCGGGGCGTCCGTCAGGGCCGCGCGTACATGGTCCAGGAAACGGTCCTTCTGCGCCCAGTCCGAGCTGATGACGAGCACCTGGCTCGCCACGCAGTTGTAGCCGCCGTTGTGCAGCTTCTGGGTGGCGACGTGCTCGGCCTGGAACCGCAGGTCCGCCTCCGACCAGGCGCCCGGCAGCACGATCGTCGGGGACACCCCGCCCAGCTCGCTGGTCACCGGCTTGTCGAGGAGGGGCGTGCCCGCCTTCTTGCGGGCGGCGCCCTCCGCTCCCGTACCGAACACGATCGCGTCATGGGTCGCCACGCTGCCGGTCATGTGGATGTGGCCGGCCTTCGGGTGGTTCACGAGGTACGTGCCGACATCGGCGCCACCGGTCAGGATCCGCACCGCGCCCACCTCGATCAGCGGGGCGAGGACGCGGCTGAAGACGTCGAGGAGGCCGTCGGTCACCGGGTTGAGCTTCAGTGCCACCACGCGGTTGTTCGCGTACAGCTCGTACAGCACGTCCAGGATCGGGATCGAGGTGATGTTCCCCGCCCCGAGCACCACGCCGACGCCGCCGGTGTCGGCGGGCCGGCGCAGGGCCAGGCCCGCCTCGCGGCGCACCGTCTCCTCGGTGACGCCCGGCGGCATCCACACCTCGGCGGTGAAGCCGTTGAGCAGCAGGCGGTCCCAGATGCTGTGCGGCAGGACGCGCACGGAGACCCGCCCGCCCGGCGCCCGGCCCACGGTGAACCCGTCGACGGGGCTGCCGCCCCGCTCCAGGGCTCCGATGCTGGCGGCGAGCGCGCCGCACGAGGTCAGCACCGGGTACGGTCCGGTGATCCACTCCTCGCCGACCAGCGGGCTGCCCTCCGGCAGCCGCTTGTACGCGACGGCCGCGTGCACCCACGCCTCCGCCCGCTCGGCGGTGGCCGCGTGCACCCGCTCCAGGAGCTCGCGCCGCTTCGCCAGGTCACAGGCGGCCCAGGCGGACTCGCCCCGGACGAGGTCGTCCAGGGCCCGGTCGATCTCCCACGTCCGCTCGGTCGAAGGCGCTGAGGCCGTCATCGCACGGTCCCCTTGATGAGGTCGGCGGCCTTCTCCGCCGCCATGATCGTGGGCGCGTTGGTGTTGCCGCGCGTCACCGACGGGAACACCGAGGCGTCGACGACCCGCAGTCCCGCCACGTCGTAGACGCGCAGCTCCGGGTCGACCACCGCGCCGATCGCACAGGTCGAGGTGGGGTGGTAGAGCGTCTGTCCGGCCCGCTGGGCCCAGGCGAGGAGGTCCGCGTCCGAGTCGGAGGCGGTGGGCACGTCGCCGTACGGGCCGGTGACCAGGTCGGCCACCGCGGACTGCGCCGCGATGTCCAGAGCGATCCGGGCCCCGGAGACGATGCTCGCCCGGTCCTCGGCCGTCGTCAGGTAGTTGTGCACGATCCGGGGCGCCACGTCCGGACGCGGCGAGCGCAGGGTCACCGCGCCGCGGCTGGTCGGGGCGAGCACGCAGGGGCCGAAGGCGAAGCCGTGCTCGGTGGGCGCGCCGAGGCCCTCCTGGTGGAAGAGCACGGCGGCGGCGTGGAACTGCAGGTCCGGGGCCGCCAGTTCGTCGCGGCTGCGGAAGAAGCCGCCCGCCTCGCCGATGTTGGAGGTCAGGGGGCCGCGCCCCTCGCTCTGCAGCAACGCCGCGTTCTCGGGGCTCGCCGCGGAGAGCAACGACTCCGCGTCCGTACGGAAGTTCAGCAGCGTCATGTAGTGGTCCTGCAGCCCCTGGCCGACCGGCAGGTCACGGACGACACCGATGCCGAAGGCGGACAGGAGGGCGGCCGGGCCGACGCCGGACAGCATGAGCAGCTTCGGGGACTCGTACGCGCCCGCGGAGAGGACCACCTCGCGCTCGGCGCGGATCACCTCGACGGTGCCGCCGCGCTCCACCTCCACGCCCGTCGCCCGCCCGTCCTCGATCACCACGCGGTGCGCGCGGGACGCGGGCAGCACGGTGAGGTTCGGCCGGTCGAGGGCGGGGTGGAGATACGCGACGGCCGTGCTGCACCGCAGACCGCCACGCTGGGTGAGCTGGTAGCGCCCGACACCGAACTGCGTCGCGCCGTTGAAGTCCTCGTTCGCCTTGTGCCCCGCCTGCTCGGCGGCGCGCACGAAGGCCGAGGCGAGCGGGTGCCCGGACCGCCCGTCGCTGACCGTCAGCGGCCCGCCCACCCCGTGGAACGCGTCCTCACCGCGCTCGTTGTCCTCCGAGCGGCGGAAGTACGGCAGGACCTCCTCGTACGACCAGCCGTCGGCACCGGCCGCGGCCCAGCCGTCGTAGTCGGCGCGGCTGCCCCGGATGTAGATCATCGCGTTGATCGAGCTGGAGCCGCCGAACACCTTGCCGCGGGGCAGGTAGGTCCGCCGGTTCCCGATCCCCGGCTCCGGGTCGGTGTCCAGGTCCCAGTCGAGCTCCGACTTGAACAACTGCGGGAAGGCGGCCGGGATGTGGATCTCCTGCGCGGTGTCGGGGCCGCCGGCCTCGATCAGCGAGACCCGGACGTCCGGGTCCTCGGACAGGCGCGCCGCGAGGACACAGCCCGCGGATCCGGCACCGACGATGACGTAGTCGTACATGTTCATTCCGTCCCTTGAATGATGTATGCGTACGTGGTCAGGAGTGAGCGCCGACCGGGTCAGCCACGCGGGGCCCGGTGCAGGCCCCGGTGGCGGGGCGGACGCGACGGGTCGAGGTGGTGGGTGAGGAAGTCGAGCTGGTCGGCGAGCGCCCGCTCCTGACCCGGCCCGGCATAGACGTCGAGGTGGTCGACGGGGTAGGCGCGCAGCCGGGCCCACGGCCCGGCCCGCTCCGCCGTGCGCCGCGCCGCCTCGGGCGGCGCGATGCGGTCATGGAGCCCGACCTGCACGAGGATCGGGCAGGCGAGCCGGGCCACGTGGGTGGTGGGCCGGTTGAAGCCGACCACGAGCGCGGCCCGGGCGCACACCTCGTTGCGGAAGGTGGGCCCCGCGAAGGACGCGGCGGTGGCCAGGGCGTCGGGGAGGGTCATCATCGCGAGCGTCCCGGGGTCCCCGACGACCGGCACGTGGTGCGGCGGGTCGTCGTACTGGAAGCCGCGGACCGAGCGGGCGGGCGCGTGGAGTCGGTGCGCAACGACGACTACTGGCTCAACATGGGAACCCAGTTCACCGAGGGCACCGGAACGCTGATCGAGGCCCTCGACCGCCATGGCGTGGTGCGCGGCAGCCTGGCGGGCAAGAAGGTGGCGCTCGGCCTCAACGGGGGGCTGGTGGACACCGCCAACCCGATCGCCCTGATGCTTCGCACGCGCATGTCCATGAAGGACCGGATCGGGCTGGCCAGGGTCGGCGCCCGCATCATCTGGGCGGCGATGAACCTGGAGATGGAGCGGGGCGGCGGCCGGCTGCGCCGCGCACTCGACAGGCGGATGCGCAGGCGGCTCGACAAGGAGTCGGCGTCCTACTTCCTGCGCGGAGTGGGCTCGGAGGTCGCCCACTCGATGGTCCGCTCGTGGTCCGGGCAGTGGATGGGGTGCGATCCGGGGGAGACCGCGGCGACTCAGTTCGTCATCTCCGTCTCGATCGCCCTGGCCGACCCGGCGAAGGGCCCCAACTTCTCGCTGCCCGTGGGCGGCAACCAGACCCTCACCGACATCCTCGCGGAGGACCTCGGCGACCGGCTGCGGCTCGGGTCGGCCGTGGAGGCGGTGGAATGGCACGACGGCGGGGTGGTCGTCCGCTCCGAGGACGCGGACGGTCCGGCGGTCCTGCGCGCGAAGCGTGCGATCGTCGCGGTTCCCGTCGACGTCGCCACGCGGATCGTCCCCGCCATGCCGCAGGCGCACCGGGACGCCTGCGCCGACATCTCGTACGGCAGATACGTGGTCGTCGGGTACTTCACGGACGAGGAAGGCCCCCAGCGGTGGGACGACTACTACGGGGTGTCCACGCCGCAGTTGTCGTTCCAGGCCATCTTCAACCACGCGGCCGCGCTGCGCGGCGGCGGCATGCGCAAGCCGGGCGGCGCCCTGGTGTGCTTCGCCGGGGTGGCAAGGCGGACGCGCTCTTCGCGTGTACCGACGAGGAGATCGTCGAGCGGTTCAGCCGGGGCCTGCTGGGGCTCTATCCCGAACTTTGGGGGAAGCTGGGGACGCCGATCGTGAGCCGCCACCACCGCGTGGTCCCCTTCTGGAGCGCCGGCAAGCGCGTGTCGCTGCCGGTTCTGAGGAAGCCGTTCGGGCCCGTGTACCTCGCGGGCGACTACCAGCTCGACATCCCGTCCCTGGCGGACGCCGCCGCGTCGGGCGAAGGCGCCGCCAAGGCGGTGCTGGCGAGCCTCTAAGGTCGCGTTTCAGGAAGTGCGGGCGGCCTTCCAGCTGCGGGGATTGCACGGCTTTGACTGATACGATCTCGAATCGTGTTCGAGAAAAAGTCGAAATCCCAGGAACCGACCCGCCCGACTGCGGTACAGCGCCGTGGTGTGGAGCGGAGGAAGGCCATCCTCGACGCCGCCGAGGCGCTGCTGGCCGAGCAGGGCTACGAGGCCGCCACGCTCAAGGCGATCGGAGAGCGGGCGGGGATCCCGGTCGCGTCCATGTACCACTACTTCCCCGACCGCCACCAGGTCGACGCCGAGCTGCTCCAGCGCCATACGGAGGCGCTCGAGGCCCGCATCGTCGCCTCGCTCGAACGTCCCGGAGCGGACGCGCTGCCCGAAGCCGTCGACTCCGTGATGGCTCCGATCTTCGACTACTTCCGTGAGCACCCGAGCTGCACGGAACTCTGGTTCAAGGGGCGCAGCGCGGCGATCGACGACATGGTGCGCGCCTTCGACGAGGCGCAGGCCGTGCGGCTCTGGCACGTCCTCATCGCACGCGGGCGCATCCGCCCCGACACCCCCGTGCTCGTCATCCAGCTCGCCTTCGAGGCCGGCAGCCGGCTCTTCGACGTGGCCTTCCGGCGCTCCCCGACCGGCGACGACGCCACGATGACCGAGGCGCGGCGGCTGCTCACCGCGTACCTGGAGACCTACGCCCCGGACGCGTCGAAGCGACAGGGCTGACTGGGCCGCCCGCCGGAGGAACGCGAACGGCCCCGGTGGACACGTACGCGCACATGTATGTGTCCACCGGGGCCGCAGCCGTCGGGAGCCTGCTAGGTCGTTTCTTCCGGACTATCTCGCGGACCAGATGAAGATGCCTGCGAGATGGAGGGCGGCGAGGTAGACACAGCGGTAGGTGCCTGGAGATCGGCGGCTGGGGCCGCAACAACGGTGCGACCGCCAACCAGTGGGGCTGCCACTACGGTCTCAACCAGATGTTCCGCGGTGATTACGGTCTCAGAATGGACGGGGCGTACGCCTACCGGAAGTGCCTGGAGATAGCTGACTGGAGCCAGGCGAACGGCGCCCCCGTGAGGCTGTGGGACTGTCACGGCGGCGACAACCAGTACTTCTCCATCTCGGCCGCGTGACCCTTGGGCGGGCGCCTGACGTATGGCCAGGCGTCCGCCTTTTTACCCCTGCCGCGCCGCGTAGGGAATCTTGCTCGCCGGTCGCGACGCCGTGGTCTCCCGAGGAATGCAGGGATCCTCACTCAACTCGCGCAACTACATGGCTGCGAAAGATGCTTGGGCGGATGGTGAATTGCGACCCCTGTGGGAGTCGCTCCGCCAGGCCTACTCCTCCCTCGTGAGGGTCCCCTCCAACGCTCGCCTTAGAGTCCTAAGGCAATGAGGTGGATCGCCCCTGGCAGGCGTGCCCGGCACGGTCCGCGGGGCCTGCGATGACACGGTCGGCGGTGATCAGTAACGTGTTCACGGGGGTGGGGGTCTCCTGTCGTGCCTGCTGCTTCCCTGCTGCTTCCCGGCGAAGCGTTCCGCGAGCCCTCCTACGGGAACTGCTTCTCCTCGCGGCCGATGTCGTCGATCGGGCCGAGGATCGTCCAGCCGGGCCCGAGGGGGCGGGTGGAGCGGAAGCCGTGGGCGTCCGCGTACTCCTCGGCCTCCTCCGCGGTGTCCTCGGGGGCGCGCATGATCGTGTAGCGCGGGGGGTCCTCGTGGTAGAAGCGGTAGAACGTGCGGCCCTCGTCCTTGGACTGGTAGAGGATCACGCTGACGCCCCAGAGGGCGTCGTACACCTTCTGGTCGCGCGGGGGCGTCGTCGTGCATGTGTCGGAGGGGCGTCCTGGCTCGCGGACGCAGGTCCGGTACCGGCTCCAGTCGATGCGTTCGGCGCGGGGGTGTTCCGCGATCAGCTTCCGCATCCGGGCGTCGGCCCGGGCGAAGGCGTCCTCGCGGCGGTCGTACTCCTGCTGCAGCCGGTTGAAGCGCTGCTCGTCGAAGCCGCTGCCGAAGTGGGCCTCCAGGCCCGCGAGGACGGCGACCCGCCAGGCCAGGTACCCGGCCGTCACGACGAGCAGCGTGACGGCCAGGACCCGGCCCGGCGAGCGCCTCCGTGGCATCAGGCCGGCGAGGTCAGAACGTGCCGCTGATGGGGATCTCGATGTCCGCCTGCGCGATCGGCGGGGGGTACTTCCCGTCGAACCGGTCATAGTGCTGAAGCGTAAACCAGTCGATGAAGCCGTACTGCGTGATCTCGTCGTCCGGGTCGAGACCGAAGTGGTCGTAGGAGTGGAAGACGAGCTTGCCGGAGAAGGAGTTGCCCTCGACCTTGTAGTCCTTCAGCGCGATCGTGTGGCCGTGGAACTGGTGGATCGCGATGGAGAGGGCGCGCTGGTTGCCGTCCCAGAGCGAGAAGTCGTACACCGGGTACTTCACGTCCTGGCGGAGGAACTCCTGGAAGAGGAAGTTCTTGGTGAGGTCCTCCTGGACCTTGAGCTGATCGGTGCGGCCCTTGTTGTCGATGAGGGACTGCTTGATGATCTGGCCGGCCTTGTCGGTGTACGTCTTCTCCTGCGGTGAGGCTTCGACGGCGCGGGAGAGGGCCGTGCCGGAGCCGCGGTAGAGGTAGCGGCCGGGGTCGAAGTTGTCGTCGACGGTGACCGTGCCCGCGCCCTGGCCGTCGCGGCCGTAGCGGAAGGCGTTGCGGAGGTCGTCGACGGACTGGGCGTTGTCGGCGTCGGCGCCGAGCTTGCCGAAGTTCATGATGTCGTTGAACTCGGCCCACATCCAGGACTCGGGCGTGATGCGGGCGACCCAGAAGTCCCAGCCGAGGTCGGTGAGTTCGTCGAAGTTGTAGTCGTTGAAGGTGAGGTCGTCGGCGACGCGCGGGTCGGCCGGGACGGGCGGGTTCTGGGGGTCGGGGGCCTTGCGGTGGCCCTCGCGGAAGGACGACTGGTGGATCAGCATGTCGGTCGGGGGCGGGTCGCCCGGGTCTCCGCCGTCCTGTCCGCCGTCGACTCCGCCGTCGTCTCCGCCGTCGTCTCCGGCGTCGAGGATGCGCTTGCCCGGGGCCTCGGGGCCTGCCTTGTCGAAGGCGTGGCTGTCCAGCACGACGTACTTGGCGGAGCCGTCGGCCGTGGCCGTGATCGTGTTGCCGCTGCGCTGCTGCCCCGACTGCTCGACGAGGTGGCGGGCCTTCTCGTCGTAGCGGTAGAGGACCGGTGCGGTGCCCTCCGTACGGTCGGGGTCGAGGCGGAAGGTGAGCCGTGCGGCGCCGTCCGCGGGGGCGGAGAGCTGGAAGCCGTTGCCGAGGTAGCCCGGAGTGGACTCCGGGAACTCCCGCTGCCCGGCAGGGAGCCCGGTGACCTGGAAGCCGCCGACCTGCTCGGCGCGCAGGCCCTCGAGCGTGGCCTCGGCGGCGGTGGCGCCGCCGTCCGCGCGGCGGGTCACGTCGAAGGCGGAGTTCTTGGCGCGGGGGGAGGTGTTGAGCCTCGTCTCCTCGCCGTCCTGGACGCCGTCGCCGTCGGTGTCGGCCTTGGTGGGCTCCGTGCCGAGCTCGAGCTCGCGGGCGTCCGCGAGGCCGTCCTGGTCGGTGTCGGCGCGGGTGGGCGTGGTGCGGAGCTCGAGCTCGCGGGCGGCCGTGAGGCCGTCCTTGTCGGGGTCCTCGGCGCCGTCCTCGGTGCCGTCACCGTCGGTGTCGGCCTTGAGCGGGGAGCTGAATCGGTAGCCGAGCTCGGCGAAGTCGGAGAGGCCGTCGCCGTCGGTGTCCTCGGACTTGGGGTCGAGCTTGGCGCGCACCTCCAGGTCGTCGGGGAGGTGGTCGCCGTCGGTGTCCTCCGTCGGCGAGATGCCGTGCTTGGCGAAGGACGCCCAGGTCGGGGTATCGGCCTTGGCGCCGGGCTCGGCGCGGTACCAGACGGTCTCGATCCTGCCCGGCTGGAGGGTGTTCGTGGGGCCGACGCCCTGGAGCGTCGTGCGCGCGTCCTGGGGAGCGGCGAGCTTCGTGGCGGAGGTGTCCGTGATGCGGTCAGAGAGCTCGAAGGTCAGCGACCACTTGGAGACGGGGTGATCGGAGACGTTCTCGAGCTGGAGCCGGGCGACGTACGAGCCCTCCGTCGCTCTGCCGCGGAGGGCGGCCGGGACCTGGCTCCACGCCGCGTCGCCGGGGGCGACCTGGCGGTAGGAGACGTCGACCGTGTTGTCGCGGTAGAGCGTCGCCCCGTCGGTGGCCGCGCCGTCGCCGGGGGTTCCCGCGGCGGCGGGCACGACCGTGCCGAGGAGAAGGAGTAAGGCCGCGCCGAGGGGCACGGCGGTGCTTCTGTTCATGGGGCCTCCCATGTCTGAAGCCATGTCGGAAGACATGCCTGTTCTCTCGAAGCTGCCGTTGTGTCACGGCAGTTCGGAATCGAACGGGGAAGCTAGCAGACGTGGGGGATGGTTCCCAAGGTGTGTGGAGGCGAAATTGAGGCGTTTGGGAGATCGGTAAGCCCTGTTCCGCATGTGTTCCTGCTCTGTACTTGCGGGGCAGGGTGACCGGCTCCGGGTGCGCGGTCTCGTACAGGAGGATGTCGCCGATGCCGCCGCCCATGTTCATGGTGAGGGTCTCGACGTACGACTCGTGGACGACCGGCCCGCCGTTGCGCCAGGTGAGGCAGTCGCCGGCGGCGATGTGCATCAGGTGCTGGAGCACGGCCCGGCCCACGTTCGGCCGTTCGTCGCCGACGAGCCAGCCGAGGTCGATGTTCTCGACGGTGTCGAGCTCGCTCGCCGCGTCGGCCGCCAGTACGTTGCTCATGCCGGGTGAGGCGCCGCAGCCGACGTAGATCGGGATGCCGGCCTCCTGGGCCTTGTCCGCGAGGGAGAGCGCGTGCTGGGTGCTCTCGACGTCGTCGTCGAAGTCGAGATACGGGACCTTGGCCTCCAGGCAGGCCGTGATCACCGGCTCGGAGGTACGGATGTAGGGCCCCGCGCCGAGGACGACGAGCGCGGCGCCGTCGACGACCTCGCGCAGCGCGGTGGGGTTGTAGAGGTCGAGCTGACGGACCGTGGTCCGTCCGGCCGGCAGCCGCTTGGCCAGCGGGTGCACGAGCTCCGGCCGGATGTCGCAGAGGACGAGGTGCCAGTCCCCGTCGGCCTTGGCGAAGCGCTCGATGGCGATCTTGCACATCTCGCCGGCGGCGCCGATGAAGACGACCCGTCGCGCGGTCATGCGACGCCTCCGACCTTGAACGCCACAACGTGGAAACAGTGGGCCGTGACCCGCTCCGTTCTGATGCCTCGCCGTACACACGCGGCGAATCCGTGTCGCCGTCGGTGGTCAAGGCCTGCCGAGGGCGCGAGATTCGAACTCGAATCGACTTCGAGGTTTGTCACTGGTCAGGTGCCTTCAAGGTCTCCGTGCATCCGGGATCGGACGCGCGGGGGCCGCGGGGCTAAGGGGGGAGGGGCCGGGGTTCAGGGGAGAGGGGCCTGTTCGGCCAGATGACCTTGCCCGCGCGGCCGCGCCGAGTCCGGTGCCCCAGCGCTCGGCCGGCTGGGCGACGGGCAGCAGGCCGCGGCTGCCCTCGTCGAAGGTCCGGGACGGTGCGGCTGATCCTCCAGACCTCGTGGGTGAGCGTGGTCTGGAGGATCAGCCGCAGCTGGACGGAGGGCTTGCCGGCGCGGATCGCGTTCGTCACCGGTTCGCTGACCATGAGCTCCGTGGCGAAGGACAGCTCGTCGAGCCCCAGGCGGTGAGCCGCTCGGACGCGAAGGCGCGGGCCCCGGCGACCGCCGCCGGATCGGACGGCACGTCGAGCGTGGCGACGTGTCCCCGGGGCGAGC
Organism: Streptomyces sp. NPDC044003; assembly: GCF_056435185.1. Lineage (NCBI taxonomy): Bacteria > Bacillati > Actinomycetota > Actinomycetes > Kitasatosporales > Streptomycetaceae > Streptomyces > Streptomyces sp. NPDC044003. The sequence goes on from NZ_JBWKFA010000011.1 coordinate 193,956, forward strand.
GCCCGGGTGCGGGCGACGAGGAGGGCGTCGCCGTCTGTCGGAGACGTGCCCACGGCCGGCAGTACGTCTCCGGCGCCGGCGAGCGAGCACACGCGGGACACGGGGTTGTGGATCGCGTACAGGCAGGTGGCGCTGAGCTCGCCGTCGTCCCGTGCCTCCTCGCGCTGCAGCCGGATGACCACGGCGTCGAGGTGGGTGGGCAGTTCGTCGGGCGTCAGGTCGATGTCGGCGAAGGCGCGGACGGCCGTGCGTGCGTAGCCGGCCCACGGTCGCGGCGGCGTGCAGACCGCGGCCGACGACGTCGCCCGCGACGAGCGCCACGCGGGCCCCGGACAACGGGATCACGTGGTGCCAGTCGCCGCCCTCGCCCGCGCGGGAGCCGCTGGGCAGGTGGCGGGAACCCGTCTCGACGGCCGACTGCTCCACCGTGTGCCGGGGCAGCAGGCTGCGCTGGAGCGTGAGCGCGGCCAGCCGTTCGTGCGTGTACCGGCGGGCGTTGTCGAGGGACACCGCGGCCCGTGACGCGATCTCCTGCGCCAGGAGGAGGTCGTCCTCGCCCAACGGCGCCGCGGTCCGGCCGCGGAAGAAGTCGACGAGTCCCCGGGTCTGCCCGTGCGTCTAGAGGGGGGGGCAGCAGGGCGGAGTGGAACGCGACGGCTGAACGGGCCGGAGGCGTGGGCCGGTGGCGCGGGCCGGCGGGGGTCAGGCGGTGTTCTTGGTGACGAAGTCCGCGATGGCGTCCTCCATCTGCTGCAGGCCCGGGTCTTCGAGGGGGTAGTGGCCGGCGTTGTCGAGCATGACGGTGTCGACGGGGACCTTGGTGATGCGGGAGAGGACGGGCACGCTGAGGTGGTGGGGAGTCCAGCGGTCCTCGGCGGGCTGGGTGAGCAGCACAGGGCAGGCGTCGAAGTCGGGGGGCTCGACGGCGGGGGTGTAGGTGGCGTAGCTGTCGAGGAAGCGGACGCTGACCCAGTTGGCGGCCGAAGTGCGGTCCTTCATGAGGACCTTCATGGCGTCCGGGTCGTTGGCGAGCGCGGACATCTTGGACGCGAGGCTCATGGGGTACTTGGCGGAGGAGGCCGGTGTCTTCGCGAGGAGGCCCATGAGGGGGACGCCGGCGCGGGCGGTGAGCTTGTCGTGGGAGGTCTCGTCGCGGACCTGCTGGTCGCGCTGGTCGAGGAAGGTCATCCCGACGATGCCGCGCAGGGTGCCGCGGGGTGCCTTGGCGGCGACGTGGTAGGTGAGCATGCCGCCCGCGCTCAGCCCGTACAGGACGATGGGGCGGTCGTCGCGGGACTGCTCGTGGGCCAGGAAGTCGACGACGAGGTCGACCCAGTCGTCGTAGGAGGGAGTGGTCCCGGGCTTGACCTGGGTGAGGCCGTAGCCGAGGTTGTCCAGGGCGACCGTCTCGAATCCCCGTCCGGCGAGCGGGGCGCCGAGGATGAGGGACATCTGCCGGCCGTTGGTGCCGACGCCGTGGTGCAGGACGACCTTGGCCTTCGCGTCGGGGTTGCGGTAGCGGTCGAGGTGGACGCGGTGGCCGCGCCACTCCCAGAACTCCTCCTCGGGCGCGGTGGCATCGGTCAGGCGCAACCGCTCGGGCAGGAACCGCTGGAGGTCGCGCCATGCCTGCTGGTCGCGGTAGTACGTGGGAGTGGGGGTGGTGTTCATGAGGGGGCGCCTTTCGGCAGGTTCTGACGTGGATGTCAGGCGGGGGTGGATGCGGGGTCGGAGAGAGCCCCGCGGGTGATCATCCGTACACCGGCCCGGAGTTCGCGCCGCACGGCGTCGACGTCGCGCAGGTCGTCCTCCAGGCCCCGGGTGAAGGTGAGGAGGATGGCGGCGGCCTGCCGCGCGCTGTCCGGGACGACCTCCGACAGGGCCGATGCCAGGAGTTCGGCCAGGTCGTCGACGTAGGTGGTGACCAGGTCGGGTGCCTGGGCGGTGGCGGCCGACAGTAGCTCTTGTGCGTGTGCGGGGCTTTCCTGCCAGAGCCGGATGGCGACCTCCAGCTTCACCGTGAGCACCGCGAGGACCTTCGCCTCCGGCGTGCCCGCGGCCTCGGCCGCCGCCCGTGCTGCCGCACCGGCCTGTTCCAGCAGGGACTGGACGACCCTGACTATCGCCTCCTCCTTGCTCCCGACGTACTTGTAGACCGTCGGACGCGACAGCCCTGCCTCTTCGACGATGTCGGAGATCGTGGTACGGCGGTATCCGCTGCGGCGGAAGCATCGGTAGGCGGCATCGAGGACGAGCTGGGAGGAGGGAACCTTCGGCATGTCTACAAATTTAACACTGGACTCGAAAAGTATAAAGAAATGGAGGGTCCGGCACCGGGGGACATCGGTACAGCGGCTATCGATCGGTGAGATTGATCAGGGTCAGGGCGGTACGAGCTTGGTGACGCGGTTCTCGTACTCGCGGCGGGCCTTGCGCTGAGCCGGAACCGCCGGGGCTCCCTGGCGGCCGTCGAGCGGCTGGCGGAGGGTGAGGAGCCGGTGGTGCACGGCCGGGACGGCGGTGACGTGCAGGGCCTACCTCGGGCCGCCCCGTACGCCCACCCCTTGGTCGAGCATGGCCCGCTCGGCGGGCTCCAGTTCGGCGGTGCGGGGGAAGTCGGCGCTCTTGCCGGGCGTGTCGAGGGTTGACCGGCAGCTCCGGGGTGGGGGCGTCCTCTGTGGTGGCGGTGTGGTCGGGCAGGAGGTCGGCGACGGCGGTGCGGATGGCCCGCGGCTGACCTCGTGGTCACGGGCGAGGGCGGCGATGGAGCGGCCCTCCCGGTACGCGGTGCGGACGGCGGCAGTCGTGTCGGCCGGGACGGCGGGGCGGCGTCCGCCCGCGCTGCCCTTGACCTCGGTGGCGCGCAGTCCGTCGTAGGTCAGCTCGCGCTGGAGCTCGCCGGCGGCGGCGAGACTCTGCACCATGAACTTCACGGCGGACAGCGGCGGGTATTTGCGCGGGTGTTGGGCGGTGAGGTCCATCGCGGAGAACGCGCCGTCGTGGATGCGCAGGGCGACCTGGTCGCGGTGGAGGGCGTCGAGGACATCGAGGATGTGTCCGGTGCCGCGTACGAGGCGGAACATCTCCGAGGAGATATGGACGGTGGCCATCCGGCGGCTGTCGCCTGCGGGCAGGGTTCGATCCTCGGTCGCAGGGTTGAACCCTGGTGCGGGGGGTGTCGTTTCTCTCCGCCCTGTTCAGCCTTACGCCCTCGCGGCCGCCAGGGGCCGGCGACGGCGCCCGCTCTCCGCCCCGCGGCAGTGCCGTCCGTGAGCGTGAACAACGGCGGCTATGGCCAGGCCTCGGCTCTGCCGGTCGTCGCGGACCACGTGCGGGATCTTGAGGCCACGAGCAGCCCATGGCAGGCTCATGCGGTGTGATCGATGAATTCGCGAAAGCCACACTGCACGGGCGACTGCGGCGGGACCGCGAGACGCTGCTCTGGAAACTCGACGGCTTGTCCGAATACGACGCCCGCCGGCCTGTGACGCCGACCGGGACCAACCTCCTCGGCCTGGTCAAACACCTGGCCAACGTCGAGGCCAGGTACTTCGGCGAGGTCTTCGACCGCCCTTCCCCGGAACCGCTGCCCCGGTGGCAGGACTTTGACGGCAGCGATCTGTGGGCGAGCGAGCACGAGACCCGCGATGAGATCGTCGGGTTCTACCGGCGCACGTGGGAACACTCGGACGCGACGATCGCCGAGCTTCCCCTCGACGCCTCCGGCCACGTGCCGTGGTGGCCGCAGCCTCATGCCGACACGAACCTGTTCGCCGTCATGGTCCACGTCCTCGGCGAGTCCATCCGGCATGCCGGGCACGCCGACATCCTGCGCGAGACCCTCGACGGCCGGACCGGGCTGCGCCCGGAACACGAGAAGCAGATCGACGAGGAAGCCCGTGCGGCCTACCGCGCGAAGATCGAACAGGCCGCCAAGTCTGCCGCGCAATCAATGCTTGGCTAGACATACGAGGCAGCCTGACATTAGCTCCCCGACCGGCGCTTGCGATCTCCGAGCACCCGGCCACCTGATGTGCCCGCATCAGCTGATGTGGGCGTTCAGTCCGCGCCTTTGTCGTCCTCGTTGAGCTCGACCCCGGCCGTGAAGCTGTAGCGGCCGAGCAGGTTCTGGCTGTGGTGCTTGAGCGGGGGAGAGCCGGGTGATGTCGACCCGGCGCTGCAGGTGCTCGGTCTTGGCTATCCGCCCGTACTCCGCGAATGCCGCACCCAGCGGAGTCGGGCGCCCCTCGCGTCCGAACATGCGCAGCAGGTCGTAGGCAAGGACCGGGTTGGTGACCAGGGAACCGGCGGTCTTCAGCATGTCCGGCCAGTACGTGATCAGCTTGTTCAGGTTCACGCGGTTGTGCGCCAGGTCCTCCACCACGCCGTACGTGCCCGTCTCGACGCCGGGCAACGCGGCCCGTCAGGACGGCCGGTCGTCCAGGGCGGGCGGGCACACGGGTCGGACCAGCGGTGCGAGGGAGAGGCGAAAACGTCGCGTTGTTCAGGGCGCGGTGCAGCTGCTCCAGCACGCACACAATGCACCCTGCGGCAGATCGGGGTTGGCGTACACCGCCCTGCGCCACGCCGGCGGTACCGACTCGCCGTCCACCTCACACGGCAGCAGCGGCTTCACCCCCGTTCCGCCGCTCCGGCGTCGGAAGACTCCGGATCCCGGCCAGGACCCGCTTGGCGGCGCTCGCTGCATCGAGCGCCTTCGACTCACCCAGCAACGCGAGGAAACGGCGCACCGCGGCGTACCGGGTCGCGAGCGCCGCCCGCAGGGCGATCTCGGCGGAGCCCTCGTGGGACCAAGCCCGGAGGCGTTTCACCGAACCCCGGAGGCGAAGTGGATCACTGTGCTGGCCAGTCGTGATCGTTCTCGCCGGCAACCGCTATGCCGGTGTTCCCCGAGCCCGGTGCCCCGGGCGCACGCGCGCGTTCACGCGCGGCGGGCCAGGTCCTCGTAGCGGACCGGGTGCAGGAAGGGCTCGCCCCGTGCGTGGCGCGCTAGTTCGTCCACCGCCAGTGTGCCCAGCCGGCCGATCTCGTTCCCCAGGGCGCCCGCGAGGTGTGGCGTCAGGAAGGCGTTCGGCAGGGTCCACAGGGGGTGGTCCGGGGGCAGGGGTTCGGGGGAGGTGACGTCGAGGACGGCGTCGAGGCGTCCGGCGATCAGCTGCTCGGTGAGCGCCTCCGTGTCGACGAGCGCGCCGCGCGCGGTGTTGACCACGACCGTCCCGGGCCGCATCAGGCCCAGCAGGCGGCGGTCCAGGAGGTGGTGCGTGTCGGGGGTGTGCGGCGCGTGGATCGACACCACGTCGCTGGTCGCTGCCAGGGTGTCCAGGTCGACCAGCGTCCAGCCCTCGCGCTCGGCCTCGGCGCGGCTCACGTAGGGGTCGTGGAGCAGGACCGTGGCGTCGAGCATGCGCAGCATGCGGAGCAGACGGCGGCCGGTGTACGAGGCGCCGATGATCCCGATGGTCAGTCCGTGCGAGCCGAGCCAGGGGCGGGTGCGCAGGTCGGCGGGGGTGCGGTGGGTGCGGCGCGTTCGGAAGGAGCCGGCCAGCGGGAAGGCGCGTTTGGCTCCGAACACGATCGCGGCGAAGGCGAATTCGGCGACGGGGACCGCGTTGGCGGCGGCCGCCGACGAGACGGCGATGCCGCGGGCGTGCACCTCCGGGCTGAGGAAGGTCTTCACCGTGCCGGCCGCGTGGATCACCGCGCGGAGCCGTGGCGCGGCTCCGAGGACCTCGGCGTCGATCGGGGGGCACCCCCAGCCGGTGAGCAGGACCTCCGCCTCGGCGAGGGCCGACCGCCCCGTCGCCGACGAGAAGTCCGTGACGGGTCCGGGGCGCAGCAGGTCCGCGGTCGACAGCAGCCGTGTGTGCACGTCGGGCGGGAAGACGCTCTCGACGTTCGAGGGGTCCATGGCGAGGACGGTGCGTGGTCGGTGGAGGGTTGCGGCCGCCGCTGTCGCGTCGGAGTCGGCACGCATCTGCCGGGGCGCCTCGTCGCTGATATCCACCTTGGCTCCAGATAGTAAACGTGTACTGCCGGGGAAGGGCACGTTAGGGACGCATCCGACGGGGCGTCAAGGGTGGCCGGGTGAGCTGAAGGGCGGGATTACCGGGCTTACTTGGGTGAACTCGGTGCGGATCTCCTCGGGGGAGGGTGTCGATTCGCGCCGCTCCTCTTGACGAGTGGGTTAAGCGCTTACTACCTTCCGCCGACAGATGAACGCTCCATGCCCCTGGCCCGATCGGGGCGCCTCCCCGCCGAACAGGACCGCTCATGGCTGATTCCACGCACTCCCCGCCGCCGGCCGTCCACCGTCTGTCGCTGTGGCAGCGGCTTCGGCGCGACAAGGTGATGCTGCTGCTCACCCTGCCGGGGCTGCTGTACTTCGTCGTCTTCCACTACGTGCCGTTGCTCGGCTACGTCGTCGCCTTCCAGGACTACCAGCCGTACCTGGGCTACCTGCACAGCGCCTGGGCGGGCGTCGAGAACTTCTCCTCCGCCTTCGCCGACCGGGCCTTCTGGTCCGCCACGGGCAACACCCTGAAGATCGCCCTCGTCCAGCTGGTGTTCTTCTTCCCCGTGCCGATCGCCCTCGCGCTGCTGCTCCACAGCATCGTCAGTGACAGGGTGCGACGCTTCGTGCAGAGCGTCGTCTACCTCCCGCACTTCATCGGCTGGGTCATCATCGTCTCGATCTTCCAGCAGATACTCGGCGGCGCGGGTGTGTTGCCCGACCTCCTCGGTCAACTCGGGCTGCCGCGCTACGACATGACGACCGACCCGGACGCGTTCCCCTGGCTGCTCGCGCTCCAGGTGGCCTGGAAGGACGCCGGCTGGGGCACGATCATCATGCTCGCCGCCCTGCTCAACATCGACCGCGGTCTCTACGAGGCGTCCGCCATCGACGGCGCCGGACGCTGGCGACGCCTGTGGCACGTCACGCTCCCCGGGCTCTCCCCGGTGATCGTCCTGCTGCTGATCCTCAACCTCGGCCAGATCCTGTCCGTGGGCTTCGAGCAGGTCCTGCTCCAGCGGGACGCGGTGGGCCCCGACGCCGGTGAAGTACTCGACACCTACGTGTTCTTCCACGGCATCCAGAACAGCGAATGGGGCACGGCCGCCGCCGTCGGACTCGTCAAGGCCGTCATCGGCACCGCGCTCGTCCTCGGCGCGAACACGTTCGCCCACCGGCTCGGCCACGAAGGGGTGTACCGCGGTGCTGACCGCTGAGAAGGAGAAGCAGAGGCAGAGGCAGGCGACCAGAGGCCCCCGGCTCCGTACGGCCGAGGCGCACCGGCCCGTACGGGTCAAGGACTCCGGCGGCCGGCCGCCGTGGATGGAGAAGCCCACGAGCATCGGCCTGTTGGGCAAGGGGATCGTCCTCACCCTCGTCGTCGCTGCCGTCGCCTACCCGCTGCTCGGCGTCATCGGCACGAGCTTCGCCTCGCAGACCGACATCATCAAGAGCCCCGGCCTCGTGCTCTGGCCGGACCACCCGACCACCGAGGCCTACCGCACGGTCCTCGGCGGCGGGGTCGTCACCCACGCGCTGCTCATCAGCATCGGCGTGACCCTGGTGGGGACGGCGTGCAGCGTCCTGGTGACGATCGGCATGGCGTACGGGCTGTCCCGCCGCGACGTCACCGGCTCCCGCTTCATCCTGATGACGGCCCTCCTCACCATGCTGTTCGACCCCGGGATCATCCCCAAGTTCCTCACGGTCAAGGAACTCGGCCTCTACGACACCCTGGCGTCGCTCGTCATGCCGACGCTGGTCAGCGCCTTCAACCTGGTCGTCCTGCGCTCCTTCTTCATGAACCTGCCGGAGGAGCTGTACGACGCCGCGAGGGTCGACGGCGCCGGCGACCTCCGCATCCTGATCCAGGTGGTCCTGCCGCTGTCCAAGGCGGTCCTCGCCGTCATCAGCCTCTTCTACGCGGTGACGTACTGGAACGCCTTCTTCAACGCCATGCTCTACCTCAACGACAGCCAGAACTGGCCCCTGGCGATGGTCCTGCGCACCTTCGTCCTGCAGGGCCAGTCCCTGGAGGGCGCCTCCGCCGGCGAATCGCTCGCCCCGCAGCAGTCCGTGCAGATGGCGGTCCTCGTCATCGCCGTCGTACCCATCCTCTGCGTCTACCCCTTCCTGCAGCGCTACTTCACCAAGGGCGTCCTCACCGGAGCCGTCAAGGGCTGACGTCCGTCGTCGTCCGCGCCACCCGACGAGGGACGCGGAAGCACCACCCCACCCCCCGCGTTCATGTCACCTCCCCACCGAGGAGTTCACCGTGTCGCGCTCCACCCCCATCAACCGCAGGACCGTGCTCCGCACCACCCTGGGCCTCGGCATCGGGCTCGCCGCCACCCCGCTGCTCACCGCCTGTGGCGACGGAGCGGCGGCGGGGAAGTCCACCGCGAAGAACCGGAGCGCGCTTCCGGCCACGGTCCCGGCGAACAGCGTCCGCGCCGACCTTCCGGGGACGCCCGCCGGAGTCCCCAACGGCTTCTACACCTACCCCAGGACACCCGTCCGTTCGGTCCGGGGGACCCCGCTCAAGGGCGCCCGGCCGGTGCGGGCGATGACCGAGACCTTCGCGCCCCCGGGGGCCGCCCGCGACAAGAACGCCGCCTGGCAGGCCATCGAGAAGCGGCTCGGCGGCACCGTCGACGTCATCGCCGTCGCGGCCGACGACTACCCGGCGAAGTTCTCCACCATGGTCGCCGGCGACGAACTCGCCGACGTCTTCATGTACCCCGAGACCGGAGGCGTCGACCAGAAGGCGGCCTTCCTCGCCGCCACATGCGCGGACCTGACGCCGTTCCTGGGCGGGGACGCGGTCAAGGCGTACCCGAACCTCGCGGCGATCCCGGCGACCGCCTGGCAGCAGGGGCTGTACGGCGACAAGCTGTACGGCGTTCCCATCACCCGCTGGGGAACCGCCGGCGCCGGCTTCTACCGGCACGACCTCTTCCGGCAGGTGGGCGTGGACAGCCTGGACCAGATCACCGACCTGGAGCGCTTCTTCGAGGTCTGCAAGGAGCTGACGCGGCCGAAGAAGCAGCAGTACGCCATCGTCGCCGGGGCCACCACCATGCTCGCCATGTCGGCGGGAGCGCCGTACGCCTGGGCGATGGACGGGAAGACCGGGAAGTTCACCGCCGACCTCGAGACCGACGAGTACCGTTCCGCGGTCGAGATGGCCGCCAGGCTGTACGAGGCGGGCTGTTACTACCCCGGCACGCTCGCCATGTCGGGAGCGCAGAAGGCGCAGTACACGGACCTCTTCAAGAACGGCAGGGGCGCCTACGTCTTCGACGGGATCCCCGCCTACCTCCAGCCGTCCACCGGGTACGTGGACGCGATGGCGGCCATCGACAAGAGCTACGACGTCCGGCCGTTCGTCCCCGTCGGCGCGAAGGCCGTCTCCTGGACGAACAACGCCACCCTCAGCCAGTCGTACCTCAAGAAGGCGTCCAAGGAACGGGTCGAGCAGGTCCTGAGGCTCCTCGACTTCATCGCGGCCCCCTTCGGGACCGAGGAGTACACCCTCATCACGTACGGGGTCGAGGGCACCGACCACCGGCGCGACGCCCGGGGCAACCCGGTGCTCACCGAGCAGGGCAGCCAGGACGTCGCCGTCCCCTGGGGCAAGCTCGCCTCCGGTGTCCCCGCGCTGTTCTCCACGACCTCCGAGAACGCCGTCCGCCACGTCCACGAGGCGTACACCAGGATGATTCCGAAGCTCGTCCAGGCCGACTTCCTGAACTACACGTCGCCGACCTGGGACTCCCGGGGAAGCGGCAGCATGGCGACCCTGAAGCTGGACGGCCTCAAGGACATCATCTCCGGCCGCAAGTCCATGAAGGACTACGACGCCCTGGTCAAGGACTATCTCGCCAAGGGCGGGGAGAAGTGCCGCGCCGAGTTCGAGGAAGCCGCCCAGAAGGAAGCCGCCCAGAAGGAAGCCGCCCGGAAGGGAGCCGGCAAGTGACCCGAACCCTCCGCGCCGCCCTCGCCACCGTCTCGGCCGTGGCGGTCCTCGCGCTCGCCGCGCCGGCCCAGGCCGAGCCATTCGACCCGCAGCCCGGCTCCGACGGCGTCGGCGACCCGCTGTTCCCGACCCTCGGCAACGGCGGCTACGACGTCCGGCACTACGACCTGTCCTTCGACTTCACCCCGGTGACCTACGACTTCACCGGCACCATGACGATCTCCGCGACGGCCACCCAGGACCTCTCCTCCTTCAACCTCGACATCGACTCCCTCGCCGTCGACGCGGTCACGGTGAACGGCGAGGACGCGACCTGGACCGTCTCGCCCGGCAGGAGCGGCCAGGAACTCACCGTGATCCCCGCCGGCGGCCTGCACGAGCACCGCCCCTTCGACGTCTCCGTCCGCTACCACGGGAACGGGAGGACCAAGCCGATCGGCGCCCCCGGCTGGCGCTACATGAGCGACGGCGGCTTCGTCTCCGCGGCGCAGTCGTCCCGTGCCGACACGTTCGCCCCCGTCAACGACACCCCGAGCGACAAGGCGAGCTGGACGTTCCACCTCACCGCGCCCGACGGCTGGACGCCCGCCGCCAACGGCACGGCCACGGGCACCCGCCCCGCCGGCGAGGGGAGGACCACGTACGACTTCCGCCTCGACGCCCCCATGGCCTCCGAACTCCTCGGCATCTCCGTGGCGAGGCAGACCCTCATCACCGGAGACGGACCGCACGGCGTGCGGCTCCGGCACTACGTCCCGGCCGACCAGGTTGACACGTACCGGCCGATCGTCGAGCGGACCGGCGACCAGATCGCCTGGCTGGAGCAGACCCTCGGCGTCCGCTACCCCTTCGACACGTACGGGATGCAGATCGTCCGCGACGGCTACGGCGACGCCCTGGAGAACCAGACCCTGTCGCTGTTCGGACCGGGCTGGTTCAAGAACGCCGGCACCTCGACGACGTACACGAACGTCATGATCCACGAACTGACCCACCAGTGGTTCGGCGACTCGGTCACCCCGATCGACTGGCAGAACGCCTGGCTGAACGAAGGACCGGCCGTCTACTACGCGGCGCTCTGGGCCGACCAGCAGGGCACCGCCTCCATGGAGGCCAAGATGCGGACGGCGTACGGCAGGCTCGACGCCGTCCGCAAGACCGACGGGCCACCCGGACTGCCCACCGCGCTCGGCGGGTTCAACATCTACGACGGCGCCGCCGTCACCCTCTACGCCCTCAACCAGCGGGTAGGCCAGGAGGAGTTCGCCGCGCTCATGAAGTCCTGGCTGCTCAAGAACCGGCACGGCAACGCCGGCTCCCAGGACTTCATCGACAACGCCGTACGCGTCACCCACGACCCCACCCTGCGGCCCTTCCTGGAGGACTGGCTGTTCAGCACGGACAACCCGGCCATGCCCGGACACCCCGACTGGAGCTGAGACCGACCATGAACCGCTTCCGCCTGGCGACGGGGCTCGCCGTCGCCGCCACCCTGCTGACCTCCGCACCGGCCGCACAGGCCGAACCGGCCCCCCGCACGCTCCACGCCGCCCCCGACGGCTCCGGTTCCGCCTGCACCCCGGCGCGGCCCTGCTCGCTCGAAGGCGCCCGCGACACCGCCCGCACCGTCGACGGCCGGGACGTACGCATCGAACTTGCCGACGGAACATACGCGTTGAGTCACCCCTTGGAGCTCGGCGGGTCCGACTCCGGACGTGACGGGTACACCGTCACCTGGACCGCCGCACCCGACGCCGACCCGGTGCTCTCCGGCGGTCGGGCGCTCACCGGCTGGTCCGCGAACCCGGACGGCACCTGGACGGCCCTGGCCCCCGAGGGCGTCACACCCCGCCAGCTCTTCGTCGACGGCGAGCGTGCCGTCCGGGCCCGCGGCGAGGCCTGCCCCGCCTCCGTCTGCGACGCCACCAGGACCGGCATGACCGGCGCGCGGGCCACCGGGATCGCCGACTGGGCCCGGCCCACCGACGCCGAGGCCGTCATCCGCGTCCGCTGGCGGAACTACCACTGCCGGATCGTCGGCGTCAGCGGCGACACGATGACCTTCGCCCAGCCCTGCTGGACCAACTCGGCCGCCGGAACCGACCGTACGGGACCCGCCTGGGACACCACGACCGTCGACTCGACCCGCTACACAAAGGTGTCCTTCTTCGAGAACGCCCGCGAACTCCTGGACGAACCGGGCGAGTTCGTCTGGGACTCGACCGCGCGCACGGTCACCTACCTGCCGCGTGCGGGCGAGGACATGCGCCACGCCAAGGCCGTCACCCCGGTCACCGAGAACCTGCTCACGCTCGACGGCGCCCACGACGTGCGCGTCACCGGCATCGGGTTCGCGTACGCCGCCTACCGGCAGCCCTCCACCGACGAGGGTTACGCGGGCACCCAGGCCGGTCTCACCCTGACCGGCGCCACCGGACCCGCGGACCACGCCGGCCGCCACTACACCAAGCCCGCCGCCGCACTCACCGTCCGCGGTGGCCGGAACGTCCTCGTCGAGGGAGCGGCGTTCAGCCGTCTCGGCGGCGCGGGCGTGATCTTCGAGCAGGGCACCCAGGACTCGACCCTCACCCGCTCCCGCTTCACCGACCTCTCCTCCGGCGCCGCCTACATCGGAGACACCGAGCCCACGCCGGCCGCCGCACTCACGGGGGCCCGCAACACGGTGTCGTACAACACCGTCCGCCGCACCGGAGTGGAGTACACCGACGCCGTCGGCATCTGGGCGGGCTACGAGGCCGGGACCGTCATCGACCACAACACGCTCGACGACCTGCCGTACTCCGGCATCTCCGTCGGCTGGGGCTGGAACCAGCCCGAGGCGCGGAACTCCGTGCTGCGCGACAACCGCATCACGAACAACCGCATCACGAACGTCATGCGCGCCGCGTACGACCAGCACGACGGCGGCGCGATCTACACCCAGGGCGCCCAGCCCGGTACCGTCATCTCCGGCAACTACGTCAACCGCAGCGCGTACGGCAACACCGAACGCGACGGCAACGGCATCTACCTCGACGAGCAGTCCAGCCACATCACCGTCACCCGCAACGTCATCACCCGCATCGGCTACAAGTGGGTCTCCAACTGGGCCGACTACGGCATCGACAACCACGCCACCGGCAACTGGACCGACACCGCGGCCCCCGCCCTCGCCGGCACGGGCTCCACGATGACGGACAACCTGACCGGGCTCGACAGCCTGCCCGCCGAAGCCCTCGCGGTCGCCGAAGCGGCGGGCGTGGGCGGACGCGGCCACGTGGAACAGCTCCGCCCCGACCTGGCCCGGACCGCCACGGCGACCCAGTCGTCCACGGACGGCGCCGCGGTGGCCGCACGCGCCACCGACGGCGACACCACCACCGACACCCGCACGCTCGCCGAGCCCGGTGCCTGGTGGCAGCTGGACCTCGGCGCGTCGAGCCACATCGGACAGATCGAGGTGTGGAACAACAGCTCCATGACCACAGCCGACTTCGACGTCCGGCTCGCGACCACGGCCGACTTCTCCGACGCGACGACGCTCCACGTCACGGGCAGGGCGCTGCGGCCCACCCTCGTCACCACCGACACCGAGGCCCGGTTCGTACGGATCGAACTCACCGGAACTGGACGCGTCGCCCTGTCGCACGTCCTGGTCCACCCGTAACCCTCGTACGAGAGAAAGCAGGCCCATGAACCCCCCCTCCGATCTGCGCCTCGGCGTCCTCGGCTACGGACTGCGCGGCTCGCTCGCCCGCACCGCCCACCGGCCGGGCGCCGGCTCCCGCGTCACCGCGCTCGCGGACCACGACGCCGCGGCGCGGACGGCGGGGGCCCTGGCCTTCCCGGGGGCCGTGATCAGCGGCGACCACCGGAAGGTGATCGCCGACCCCGACGTCGACGCGGTCCTCGTCCTCACCCCCGACCACACCCACGCCGACATCGCCTGCGAGGCGCTGCGGGCCGGCAAGCCCGTCTTCGTCGAGAAGCCCCTCGACATCGGCGTCGAGCGCTGCGACGAGATCCTCCGCACCGCGTACGAGACCGGCACCCGCCTCTACGTCGGCCACAACATGCGCCACATGCCAGTCGTCCGCCTGATGCGCGACATCATCGCGCGTGGTGAGATCGGCGAGGTCAAGACCGTCTGGGTACGCCACTTCGTGGGCTACGGAGGCGACTGGTACTTCAAGGACTGGCACGCCGAACAGCGGTACACCACCGGCCTGTTGCTGCAGAAGGCCGCCCACGACATCGACGTCCTGCACTGGCTCGCGAACGGCTGGACGCGCCGCGTCCAGGCCCTCGGCGACCTCATGGTGTACGGCGACAGCCCGTACCGCCGCGCACCCGGCGAACCCAAGGCCGACGACTGGTACACCAAGGACGGCCACTGGCCCCCGCACACCCAGCGGGGCCTCAACCCCGTCATCGACGTCGAGGACGTGTCCCTGGTCAACATGCGCCTCGACAACGGTGTGCTCGCCGCCTACCAGCAGTGCCACTTCACCCCCGACTACTGGCGCAACTACACCGTCATCGGCGACGCGGGCCGGCTGGAGAACTTCGGCGACGGACCCGGGGGAGTGGTGAAGGTGTGGAACGCACGCCGCTCGGGACACCGTTCCGAGGCCGACGCCGAGTACCCCGTGCCGGCGGCCGAGGACAACGCCGGCCACGGCGGCGCGGACCCGCTGCTCGTCGACGAGTTCCTGCGCTTCGTGCGCGAGGGCGGCCGCACCGACACCTCGCCGGTCGCGGCCCGCATGGCCGTCGCGACCGGCGTCCGGGCCACGGAGTCCCTCCGCGACGGCGGCACCCCGCGCGAGATCCCGCCCCTCGCCCCGGAGCTGGTCGCCTACTTCGAGGGAGGCCAGCGAAGCGCCGAGGGACGCCCCGGGCGCTGAGGGAGGCCCCGGCGCTGCCCGGCTGCCGGGTATGCCACTCGGGTCAACCGCTCGTCAAGGTCCGAGCGCAGATCAGCCGCCGCCGGGCGTAGCTCCGGTGATGGCCCGTGTCTCCCGCTCGCCCATGTCCTGCAGCGGCACGCCGTCGATGTTGCCGAGGATGACGCCGACCCAGCCGGTGTACGGGTAGACGGTCCAGACGGCGGCGACACCGGGGTTGCCTCCGGCGCGCCGGTACCTCCACTGGCCGTTGACGATGGAGACCGGAATCCCGTACGCGCCGAACGACGCCGGGCCATGGGGGATCTTGGCCCCGGTGAGCACGTCGGCCCAGGGCCGGTCCAGGAGCGTGCCGTCGCCCAGGGCGCGCGCGAACCGGACCAGATCCGGCGCGGTGGCGAAGCCACCGTCCCCGGGTGCATCGATGAAGGCGCGGCCCGGATTCCTGCCGAGTACGTCCGGGTTCGGGCTGCCCCGGTCCAGATTGCGGACGGCGTCCACCTGGCTGCCTCCGTCCACCGTCATGTACGGGTGCGCGATGTGCTCGTCGGTGAGCCACTGCGGCCTGGTGCGGAACGCCGTGCCGGTCATGCCGCAGCGCTTGAAGATGTGTTCCTCGACGTAGTCCCAGTACGTCGTGCCGGCCACGGCCTCTACGATCAGCGCGGAAAGGGTGACCTCCGCCTCCGCGTGAGCGGTGCCGGGGCTGCCCGGGGCGCCCACCGGTTTCGCCTGCCGGGCCCGCTGCTCGTAGTACGTGTGCACCTCGTCCCGGCTCTGGAAGACGCGCTGCACGTCCTCATCCGGGCCGGCCAGCCCGGAGGTGCCGGAGAGCAGGTGGTGGATGGTCACCTGCTCGGCGATGTCCTCGGCGAAGCCCCGCAGATGGGTGCCCACCGTGTCCGACAGCTTCACCTTGCCCTGCTGCGCCAACTGCAGGACGGCCACCGCGCCGAACGGCTTGCCCGCCGAACTGAGGCTGAACGCGACGCTCTCGTGATTGCGGATCCCCTTCTCCTTGTCGGCCATGCCGTAGCTGCGCGACAGCACCGTCCGGCCCTGGTGCGACAACAGCACCACGCCGGAGAACCTGCCCTCGGCGGCCAGCTTCGCCACGTACCGGTCGTAGGCTCCGCCGGGACGGGTGTCCGGTGGGATGCCGGGGTCGGTCGGGCCCGGACGGTGCTGTCCCGCGGCAACGGCATGGCCGGGTCGGGCGCCCACCACCGGCACCCCGGCCGCCACCACGCCGGCGGCCGCCGACCCGCCCCACCCGAACAGCCGCCGCCGGTCGATGCCACGTACGGAATCCGAGTCCATGATCACGATCCTTTCCCGATCGACACACCGACCGTCGCAGGTCTGCTGCGGTCCATGCCTCCACTGAAGACGGAAGACTGTTGCGGTGGCGTATGCGATTTCCGAGACGCCCGCCATACATCGAAGCCCCGGCATCAAGGGACCAGCAGGAGCAACTGCTTTGACGGGGGAGGCCCCCAGCAGCACGAGGCCTCCCCGGCGGACGTCAGCAGGCGGGCGGTGTCGTTCCGCCGACGGAGATCCGGAGGTCCGCACCCTGGGTTCCCACCGAGCAGACCGTCACCGCCGCGCCGGCGATCTCGTCGGCGAGCGTCATGCCCGCGGCGAGCGGGGCGTCGGCCGTCGTCGTCGTGGCGGGCGTCGCGTCCACGAGCCGGTTGTGGACCGTGCCGCCGGTGCTCACGATGCGGACGATCACGCCGTTGACCAGCGGGTCGGTCGAGAGGTAGTCGTCGTACGGGGGCGTGGCGCGGCGGTACTCCAGCGACAGATAGCTGCCGTCACCGCGCGCGATCCGGTACTCCTGGATCCCGCTCTCCCCGAGCACGCCCAGCTGCCGGCTGCCGCTGGACTCGACCTTCACGACCTGGGAGTCCGGCACCCAGCCGGCGAAGTGCCGGTAGTCGACGGGGTAGAGGTGCATGCCGCCGCCGCCCATGGTGTCCGTGGGGTCCGCGCCCCCGCCGACCGTGCACGCCGTCGTCACCCGCGTGACGCCGCCTGCGGTCGGGCAGGCCCGGAGGGTGTCGGAGTGCTGGAAGCCGAGGTTGTGGCCGAACTCGTGCGTCCACATCCAGGTCTTGTACCCCACGCCGTTCGAGATGATCCAGTTCCCCGGCATGGACGCGAGGCCCTCGAAGGCGCAGCCCGAGTGGCGGGAGATGTCGATGAAGAGGTAGTCGTACGTGCCCGGGTCGACGCCCCGTGCGAGCGCGGCCGCCTGCGCCGAGCTCCGGATCGCCGTCGAGTCGCACGTGGCCGGGCGGGCCCCCAGGTCGACGTCGGCGAGCAGGTCGCCCGTGAGGTCGAGCGCCCCTCCGGACACCTCCTGGAGGTACGAGCGGAGGGAGGGGTACGCGTCGCCCAGCGTCGCCTGCAGGACCGCGGCCGGATCGGCGGGCGTGGCGTCGTTCCAGTGGGTCGCCATCACCAGGGCGCGCTTCTGCCCGGTGACGGGACGGACCGGCCAGCCGGAGCGGAACGTGTCGCCGTCCCAGAGCCGCATGGACGTGTACTCGCCCGCGGCGGGGGCGCAGGCGCCGGTCTGGACGGTGCTGCCGCTGCTGAAGGTCCGCAGGCAGTTCCCCTGTCCCGCGTCGGCCTTGTACTTGTTCTGCAGTTGGACGTAGCCGTTGCCCTGGTCGACCGCCTTCCACAGGCGCATGGAGGTGTACTCGCCGGCGGCGGGGGCGCAGGCGCCGGCCTCGACGGTGCTGGTGCCGCTGAAGGTCCGCAGGCAGTTCCCCTCCCCGGCGTCCGCCTTGTACTTGTTCTGCAGGAGGACGTAGCCGTTGCCCTGGTCCACCGCCTGCCACTGCCGCATGGAGGTGTACTCGCCGGCGGCCGGGGTGCAGGCGCCCACCTCGACGGTGCCGGTGCCGCTGAAGGTGCGCAGGCAGTTCCCCTGTCCGGCGTCCGCCTTGTACTTGTTGCCGACGAGCGAGTAGCCCGTGGCCTCGGCGGCGGTCTGCCGGACCGGCGGCGCGGCTGTCGCCGGTGCGTACGAGACCAGCGCCCCGAGCGCGACGACCGCGGTCATGAGGGCGGCGGGCCGGCCGGCGCGCCGTCGTACGGACGAACGTGTCATCTCTCCTCCATCGCTTGCTGTCGATGTCAGGCGTGCAGTTCGGTTCCGTCCGGGAAGCGGATGGTCACGGCGGCGGCGTCCGTGCCGTCGCCGTCGTGGACCGCGACCTGGACGGCCTCGCGGAGTTCCCGGGGATGGACGGCGTCGCCCGAGAGGACGACCAGGGTCACGTGGACGCTGCGCCCGCCCGGGTGGGCGGCGGACCGGACGTACGGGACCGCCGAGTGCGGGCCGAAGGCGTTGGCCTCGACGTCGCGGGCCACGGCGGCCGTCTCGTCCCACCCGTACAGACCGACGACCGCGCTGGTCAGGCCGTCGAGCCGGCGGGCCGTCGCCCAGTGCGGTCCGGTGTGCCCTGCCGGCCGCTCCGACCCGGCCACCGCGTGCCCGCCGTCGCGCACGGTGACACCGGGCGGTGCCTCGACGCGGTGCACCCGGATCTCCCACGGCCCGTGCAGCAGTGAGGTCGTCTCGATGCGGTACGCGGTGTCGTCGCCGGGGAGCCGGGCCGCGTGCCAGGAGGAGGCCCGGCGTTCCGAGGCGCCGAGGGGGTGGATGCGGACGCGGCGGCTGACGGCGCCGTCGGCGTCGACCAGGGCGATGTGGTTGTCGACCGCCCGCTCCCAGGCGTGCGGGGCGCTCTGCGGCGCCGTGTGGGTGGAGTAGGCGAGGGCCGCGTAGTGCGGATCGGCCGAGACCTCCGCGGGCTCGGGCGGATGGTGGTCGCTGCCGTGGTTGACCAGCCGGACGACGCCGTCGTGCCGGGTGCCGTGCAGCAGCCAGCCCGGCACGGGCAGGGCCGTGTACTGGTCGGCCTCCTCGACGGGCAGGGGCAGCTCCCGTGCCGTCCACACCTCGTGGTCGGCCGGCAGCAGCAGCCCGAGGAAGCCCTTGCTCGCCCAGTAGGGCGAGGCGGGTCCCGAGTACGGCTGGGTGCTGGGCAGGAAGGTGTCGTACCAGCCCAGCGGGAGTAGCCCGCGCTCGTCGGGGACGCCGCGCTCGGTGAAGTGCCGTACCGCACCGGATGCCAGACGGCGCGTCAGTCCGGGAGCGTACGGGGTGGCGTTGGTGAGCGCGCCCATCCAGACCGGTGCGAGGGCGGCGTACCGGTACGCCAGTGAGCGGCCGTGGTGCACGGGTGCGCCGTCGCCGCCGAAGAAGTGCACGTGGCCGCGGAGGAAGGCGGTGAGGCGCTCCTTGTAGACCTTCGCCCGGCCGCCGTCCTCGTCCCCGGCGATCCGCGCCCACAGCAGCGGATACAGGTGCAGGGCCCAGCCGTTGTAGTAGTCGAAGTTGCGGCCGTCGCCGTCGGTGTACCAGCCGTCGCCGAGGTACCAGTCCTCGATCCGGTCCAGGCCGCCGTCGATGTCCGCCTGGTCGTACGGGGCCCCGACGGAGGCGAGGAACTGCTCGGAGACGACCTGGAAGAGCCGCCAGTTGTTGTCCCAGGTCCGGCCGCCGACGAAGCCGGAGAACCAGTCGACGACCCGCTCCTGGACCCGGGGATCCAGCCGGTCCCAGATCCAGGGCCGGGTCTCGTGCAGGCCGATCGCGATCGACGCGGCCTCGACCATCTGCTGCGAGCAGTCCGTCAGACGCGGCCAGGCCTCCCCGGCCGCCGGATCGGTCCCGGCCGCGAGCCCCGCCGCGTACCGCTCGACGAGCCGGGGATCCGCAGCGCCGCCGGCCCCGGCGATGCGGAAGGCCGCGAGCAGGAACGTGCGCGCGTATCCTTCGAGGCCGTCGCAGACGATCCCCGACCAGCTGCCCCGGCCCGGCAGCCGGTACTGGGCGAAGCCGGGCGTGGCGTACGGTGCGACGCCCGCGAGCAGGGCGTCGGCCACCGCCTCCCAGTGGGCGCGCGTCCAGCCGGTGCGCGGCGAGAGCACCCGGTCGGTGGGCGGCAGGGACACGTGGGGCGCGGTCATGGAACCCCTCACTTCCTGGTCGGGGCGGCCGCGTCGGAACGGGCCTGGGGGTCAGTACAGTTCGGCGGCGTGCGTGTGCCCGCGCGAGCCGCCCACCCGGACGGTCAGGACCGGGCGGCGGCCGGCGGCGACCGTGACGGTGGCGTCGGCGCTCCGTACGCCCTCTACGGCCCACGGCAGTTCGACGGTGAGCGTGCCGCCGGTGCGGCCGGGGTCGGCGACGGCCACGGACACGCCTTCGTCGCGCCGCCGGAGCAGGACCGTGCCGGGGCCGCTCGCGGTGATCCCGGCGGCGGTGCCGGCGGCCCAGAAGTGGACGGCGATCAGCCCGAGCGCACGCACCCGGATGGCCTGCGCCGCGCCGGTGTTGGCGACGATCTCCACCGGACGGGACGCCGCCCAGGCGGCGGTGCGCGCCGCGCTGAAGCCGGGCAGCAGCGCGTAGGCGTAGCCCGCGCCCGTCGGTGAGACGCCGTGGTCGAACCAGAGGGTCGCATAGCGTCGGGTGGTCGTCTCGTCCGAACCACCGGTGTCCGCACCGGTGTTGATGTCGCGCCAGGCGCCGGTGCGATCCTCCCGCAGGGCGTGCACGTCGGTGCCGTCGGGGAAGACGTAGCCGCCCACGCCCTCCAGATGGGCCCAGCGCGCGCCGGGGACGACGGCGTCGGTCACGTCCCGTCCGTCGACGGTGAGCCGGTTCGCGCCCTCGGCGTGCAGGTTGCGGTTCTCGACGACCGTCTCGACCGTGCGGCCGTCGGAGGCCGTGATCCCGGCCCCGAGCGCGACGACCGCGTCGTCCAGACAGAACCATGCCTTGCGGGCGCGCAGCGTGCTGCCGTTCCCGATCAGTTCCATCGCGGCGGCCCCGTAGCGGCCGTCGAGGACGGCGCCGCCGGCGACCGCGTTGGCGGGCCGGTACGTGCTCGTCCCGGGCGCGCTGCCCGCGTCGGCGCGCGGCCGCGTGTCCACGGTGGTTCCCGGCAGCCGGTACGGGTCGACGGTGGGCCAGAAGTCGTCGGAGTACTGGGCGCGATCGGCGTCGTACAGGTACGTCATTCCGTCGCCCGTGTACCAGCCGTGCAGGTTCTCGCCGTTGCCCGCCTCGTACGCGGCGATCCGCTTCGACGACAGGCTGAGGGCCAGTGTCCACCCCGGGCGGCGGTGCACGATCCGGTCCATGTCGGCGAAGACCGTGTGACCGACGGCGGGCGGGGCGGCGGGGATCGCCGGGTCGGCGAGGACGGTGCTCGCCCGCCGGGTCGCGGCGATGCCGAGGAGCGGGAGGTAGGGCGTGGCGGTGTTGCGCTCGATCCAGCCCTTGGCGATCGCCCGCCATCGGGCGGCGTGCTCCGGTGGTGCGCCCAGGGCGAGGAGCAGCATGTTGGAGGTCGTGCCGGCGCCGGTGTGGAAGTCCCGCTCCCGGTTCCGGGATATCGCCCGGCCCCGGACCGCGTCCATCATCAGCCCGTCGAAGGTGACGGCGGCGAAACTCCGCTCGACGGCCTCGTGGATCACGGAGACGCCGGTGTCGGTGATGCGCCACTCCGAGTCGGCGAGCAGCGCCGTGAGGTAGGCGACCCGGCTGAGCAGGACGTTGCCGTAGGTGCCGGTGTAGGCGACGTTGTCGTGCTGGACGAACGAGCCGTCGGGGTAGAAGCCGTCGCCCGAGGAGACGTACCGGAAAAGGCTGTTCCGGCCCGCGTCGCGGGTGTCGGACAGCCCGTCACGGGCCAGGGCGAGCTTGTCGGCGCTCGCCCCGACGATGCCGCGCAGGGCGACGATCGCCGCCTTGTCGGCCCGGTTGGCGCCGGTCTCGGCGAGGGTGGGCAGATTGGTGCGGCGGTCCGGATTCGCGCAGAACCGGTCCACGACGGCGCAGTAGTCCGCGATCCGCCGAGGAGTGATGCGGTCGTGGAGCAGGACGCAGACGTCCATGAGGCTGCGCGGCGCGCCGATCTCCCAGAACCACCAGTTCCCGGACTCCGGCTTCGCGGGGTTGTAGGCCCGGTCGAAGAGGAGACCGAGCGCCTCGACGACCGCCGCTGCGACCTCCTCGTCGCCGTACAGCCCGGCACCCGGGGTGGCCCAGGCGGTGGCCAGGGTGAGCAGCCGCCCGTACGAGAGGGCGAAGTTGGACGGTGCGGCGACGGGCGCGAGGTCCGGCCAGAGGGCGGAGCGGTCGGTGCTCCGGTCCAGGGCCGCCCACTGCGCCGACGCCGAGGCGTTCAGGGACGTCAGCGCGGTGGAGTACACCGGGTCGAGGGGGTCGATGGCGCCGCCGGTGGCCAGCTCCGCCGCGCGGGCCCGCAGGGCGGCGAAGGGGTCGCCGGCCGGGGGAGCGGGGTCGGCGTGGGCGGCGCCCGTCCCGGTGGTGACCGGGAGGAGCAGGGCGCCGATGCCGGCGGCGAGCAGGGTGCGTCTGCGGGGCTTGAAGTCGGTCACGGTCATCCTCCCGGACGGGGTCAGTCGGTCAGGGTGCTCGGGTCGACGGCGGGCGCGGGCAGGTTCAGGGCGGCGATCTCGGCCCTGCCGACGGCGTCGACCGGGAACGCCCAGCGGTCGAGGAAGAACGTGGTGAGGTCGCGGCCGGCGACGCGGCTGGAGTACGTCGCGAGCGCCCGGTACCGCTTGGCCGTCTCCGTCCAGTCGGACTGCGGGTTCTCCTCGCGGACCAGCCGGTGCAGACGCGGCCAGAAGTCCTCGCCGAACGCCAGCTCCAGCTGGCGCAGGGGGACGAGCTTCTCGTACGCGGAGAAGGACTTCTCGTACGCGAGCCCCGCGCTGCCGAACTTGGCCTGCGCCGACTGGAAGTGGTGGAGGCCGGTGGTGGCGTTGACGGTGAGCAGGTTCGACGGCTGACCCAGGGTGCGCTGCGCTGCCAGGGAGTAGATGTTCACGGTCACTTCGGTGAGGCCGCTGGGCTTGTACGCCATCTGCTGATGGAGGTGCCCGAGCTCGTGGTACAGGCCCCAGCCCCGGGTGCGCAGGCCCTCGACGGTGGTGAGCCGGTCGAGGTAGGCGCGCGGGAAGCCGTTGTAGCCGTGGGTGGCGTAGGCGCCGACGCCGGTGGGGACCCGGGAGACCTCGGTGAAGTGGTACGGGCCCGCCTTGCGGCGGTGCACCGGAGCGGATCCGTCGAGGCCGCTGATCGCCGCGTGCGAGTCGATGACGGTCTCCAGGAGCCGCAGCAGCGCCTCGTGGTCCTGGTCGCGGTGGAGCAGCGCGCCCTCACGGGTGAGGGTGAGGATCGTGTGCGGCGCGGTCAGCTCGACGTACGGGACGTCCGTGAGCGCATCGAGTGCGCCCTGGTACTCGGCCTCGGTGGTGCGGCCCAGGTCGAACGTGGCCATCGGCACCGCCCCGGACCGGAACATGACGGCGGCGCGCTGACCCTCGCCGGCGAGGGTCAGGTAGACGGGGCCGCCGTGCGGGTCGGTGACGGTGTTGGCGCCGGGCTTGAGCGGATAGGCGCGCGGCGCGGTGATCGTGCCGTAGTTGTCCCACAGGCCGATCCACAGCGTCGGCACGAGTTCGTCGTACGGCAGCACGTTGAGGCTGAGCTCGGCGCCCGGCGGGACGTACAGACCGGTCGCGGTGAACTCGCTGCCGCGCAGCGCCTGGGCGAGGCGGAGCCGCTCGCTCTCCGCGCCGGGGCGAGCGGTCACGGTGACGGTCACGGGCAGGCCGGCGGAAGCGGCCTGTGCCGGGGAGGCGGCGGCGCGGGCGGGGGCGGCGCCCAGGAGGGCGGCCGCGCCGGCGCCGGCCAGGCCCGTGAGGACGGAACGACGGTCGACAGCGGGGTGGTGGGGCATCCGGTCTCCTCGGGGAGGGAGGGCCTGAACAGACTGCCCGACAGAATGTAAGCGTTTTCTGTCCCAGGCAAGAGGAGGGCCGGAGTTTCTAAGATTTACTACGATGCTGTACGGGAGTTGCCGGAGCATCGAGCAGTAAACGCTCTCCGCCGAGGCGCACACAGAGAGGCGGGACCGATGAAGGGCAGCCGACAGCAGACGGCGGGGGAGCCGCGGCGCGCGACCATCCGGGACGTGGCCGCACGCGCCGGTGTGTCGACGGCGACGGTGTCGCGGGTGCTCAACCGCAACTATCCGGTGGCGGAGGAGACCCGCGACCGGGTCGAGGGCGCGATGCGGGAGCTCGGCTATGTGGTGAACGCGCACGCACGGGCGCTGGCCGGTAGCTCCAATCGCACCGTGGGGATCATCGTCAGCGAGATCGTCGACCCGTTCTTCGCGTACATCGCGCGGGGCGTCGAGCGCGAGGCGGCCCGCACCGGACGGCTGTGCCTGGTCTGCTGCACGCAGGGCGACGCGAAGCGCGAGCTGGCCTTCGTCGACCTCCTGCACGAGCAGCGCGCCGACGTCGTCGTCCTGGTCGGGGGCAGCGTCGTCGACCGCGCCTACACGGCCGAACTCACGCGCCGGGCGGAGGAGCTGCACGCCGGAGGGTCGTCCCTGGTGCTGTGCGGCCGGCCGTCGCTCGGCGGAAAGGTGCCCGCGGCGGCGGTGGAGTACGACAACGAGGGCGGCGCCTTCGCCATCACCGACCACCTGCTGACCCAGGGGCACCGGCGGATCCTCTACCTCGGCGGTCCGCCCGCCGTGTCGACCACGCTGGACCGGCTGGCCGGCTACCGGCGGGCGCTTGACCTGCGCGGCGTCCCGGCGGACGAGGCCCTGGTGCACACCGGCGCCTTCAGCAGGGCCTTCGGCTACCGCAGGACCGTCGAACTCCTCGCCGCGGGGCTCGACTTCACGGCGATCTTCGCGGCGAACGACATCGTGGCGGCCGGCGCGGCGCAGGCGCTGGAGGAGGCGGGCGTCCGCATTCCCGAGGACGTCTCCCTCGTCGGGTACGACGACGTGCCCGTGGCCCAGGAGATGCGTCCGCGGCTGACCACCGTCCACATCCCCCTGGAGGAGATGGGGCGCCAGGCCGTACGGCTGGCCACCCCGGCGGACGAGGACGACGACGCCTGGCAGGCGCCGGTCTCGGGCCCGCACCGGCTGGGCACGCACATCGTCGTCCGTGACTCGGTGGCCCCGCCGAGGGCCGGCCGCTCGCGAGGGAGCGCGCGGCGCCCGGGGGGCCACTGAGAGGTCATCCGGAGTGGAGGCCCACCAGTGCCACGTCGGTCCTTCGGTGTCCGGGGACGGGATGGCCTAGATGGTATGCCGATAGGGTGAGTCGTTAGCAGGGTTTGGCGCTATCGGGAAGAGGTGAATTCCTGTTCTGTATACCAAGGCCTACGATGGCTGCCCTGTCACAAGTCCTCAGGAGGTCGTATGCGCACCCGTTGGCGTGCCCGCCACGTGCTCGCCCACCAGGGCGGCGGTCACGCACTGCTGCGGGACGGCGAGGTGGTGTGGGAGGACGACGTCATCGTGTACGTCGGACCGCACTACGACGGCCCGGTCGACGAGGACCGCGACCTCGGGCACTCCCTCGTCATGCCGGGTCTGATCGACCTCGACGCGCTCACCGACATCGACCACCTCGTGCTCGACTCGTGGTCCGACCCCGAACGCGGCCGCGGACTCCAGCGGTCCCTGGACTACTTCACCCACCGCCGTCAGGACGTGTTCACCCCCGAGGAGCGGCACACGATCCGCGAGTACGCCCTGGTGCAGCTCGCGCTGGGCCTGGCGACCTCCGACCAGATCGCCACGCTCAGCGTCGGCGACCACACCGTCGACGCCACCTACAGCGGCACCACGGACTTCGTGGGCAGCACGGCCGCCGCCCTCACCCAGACGGTGAGCAGGGCGCCGACCGTCACCACGCTCACCTCCAGCGCCAATCCGTCCTCGTACGGCCGGCCGGTGACCTTCACGGCCGTCGTCTGCCCGAGCGGCGCCAGCACCAGCCCCACGGCGGCGCCGACGGGCACGGTGACCTTCCGGGACGGCACCACCCTCCTCGGCACCGGGACGCTGAGCCCCGGTGGAGGCACGAACTGCGCGCGGGCGCAGCTCACCCACGCGAACCTGCTGCCCGGCAGCCACACCGTCACCGCCCAGTACAGCGGTGACGGCAACTACCTGGCCGGCGACCCCGCGACCGTCACCCAGACGGTTGCCTGCACCCGGACCATCACCGGCGACTACCCGCGGGACGTGTTCGCCAGCCGTGAGAGCACCTGCATCATCGACGCGCACGTGGGCGGCACGGTCCACGGCATCGCGCAGGGCGCGCTGTTCATCGGCAACTCGACCGTCACCGGCAGCGTCCTGTCGACGCAGGGCACCCTGTTCGCCATCTGCGACAGCCTGATCGACGGCTCCGTCGCCGTCGCGCGCGCCACCGGATTCGTCCTCCTGGGCGACCCCGGTGACGACGGCTGCCCGGCCAACCGCATCACCGGAGGCGTACAGCTGTCCGACAACACCTCGGGCGCCGAACTCGTCTCCAACGACATCGGCGGCTCCGTCCAGGTGAACGGCACCACGGGCAGCGGACCGTTCCCGATCGACAACCGGGCCGCGATCGTGGGCAACACCATCGGCGGATCGCTCAGCTGCGCGCGCAACGTGCCCCCGCCGAGCAACCGGGGCGTCCCGAACACCGTGACGGGCAGCCGCCGCGGCCAGTGCGCCGCCCTCTAGCAGTACGGCGACAACAACGGTGAAGGCCGCCACCCACAGGTGTGGGTGGCGGCCTTCCCGCGAGGGCGGGCCTACTTGGGGTCTCGGTTGAACACCGCCTTGGACCAGAAGTAGCCGAGGGTGGCGAGGGCGAGGCACCAGGCGAGGGCGAGCCAGCCGTTGTAGCCGATCTCGGTGCCCAGGAGCAGGCCGCGGAGGGTTTCGATGGCGGGGGTGAAGGGCTGGTACTGGGCGACGGGCTGGAACCAGCCGGGCATCTGGTCGACCGGGACGAAGGTGCTGGAGATCAGCGGCAGGAAGATCAGCGGCATCGCGTTGTTGCTGGCGGCCTCCGCGTTCGGGCTGACCATGCCCATCCCGACCGC
>NZ_JBWKFA010000012.1:0-189666 GCF_056435185.1 Streptomyces sp. NPDC044003
GTCGCCCACATGCACAACCTCGCCCTCGCCGCATGACCAGACCGGCCACGAACCCGGCCCTGACCTGCCCGGACACCACCTTCTGCAACACGCTTCAGCGGCAACCGCCACGACTCCCGCGGCTGGGAGGAATCCGGCGCGAAGGCCGCCGTCGGCAATACCACCACGATCGCCGACGGGGGCTACCGGGGCACCGGACTGGTGATCCCGCACCGCTGCCAGCACGGCCAGGCCGACCTCCCGGACTGGAAGGAAGAGCACAACCGGTCCCACAAACAGGTCCGCGCGCGTGTCGAGCACATCTCCGCCTGCATGAAGACCTGGAAAATCCTCCGCGACTGCCGCCTCAAAGGCGACGGCGTCCACCAAGCCATGCAGGGCACCGCACGGATGCACAACCTCGCCCGCGGCGGATAGCCAAGCGGCCTCGCACGAACGGCCGACCTTCCCGAGGCTCCTCTTTACGCACTCCCGGCGGACACAGGCAAGGCCCCCACCCGTGTCATCCGCGTCGGCAGCTGTGCCCCTACCTGGACCGGCCGGCGGACGTGCGGCAGGCGTCCCTGCACCTGGTCGAACAGGGCCGGGTGGGCACCGCACCCGCTCACCGGCACCTGGCCGCCCAGCTGCACGTGTGCCTGGACCAGTACTCCGTGGGCTGCTGGGACGAAGCCGTACCAATGGCAACTGAAGGACTCGGCCTACGTGAGGAGCACGGCTACTGCTTCCTCGCCTGCAGACTGCAGCGCGCGCAGGGGTGTGTGGTCGCGCCAGGCGGCCACACAGGAGAGGAGCGCCGCTCTGTCCGACGACATCGTCCGCTGGCCTGCCCCTCTCCGCGGCGCCCACGGTGCCCCGTTGCTCGCATTCCGCACGAGAAGTCTGACCGCCCTCGGCACCGGCGCCTTCGCGGCCGCCTACCGGCACGCCACCGCACTGAGGCTGCCCGGGGCCGTCGCCCTACCTTCCGCAGGCCGTGGTCGTCACCTGGACCTGGTTGAGGCCGCCGTCAGAACCGGACGGGTCGTCGGAGCAGCCGCCTACACCGCAGCCGTGCGAGCTGGGCAGGGAACACCAGCACCCGCGCAGCCGTACAAGGGGCCTCTGACCGCCTAGGTACAGCAGATCGCCACGCCTTCGGCCACCGGACTGACCAACAAGCAGATCGCCGAACGCCCGTTTCTGCTGCATCGGACCATTGGGACGCACCTATACGAGATCCTCCCCAAACTCGGCATCGACTCGTGACGCTTTGGTCGCCTCGACCTGCAGAACCTCGAGCTGTAGGCCCGGACGATCGCCCAGTCATCTGACCTAGGGGGAACGGTGCGTCCCGCAGCACACTGAGTGGGAAGGCCCGCTCGGGTCCAGCGCTGGCGGCCCTACCGGAAGTCGAGCAGCGGTCGAAAGAGACAGGCGGCTATTTCGGGCGTCAGTGCGAGCAACCCTGGCGAGCGAGCCCCCCCACACGTGTGCGTCACCGTCTTGACTGGTGACGCGCGAAGGTGTCATGATTCCATCACCACCTCAACCGGTGACGCGAAAGTGTCCGGCCCGGAGGTGATCACAGAACTCTCGACGAGATGGGGAGCAAGTCATGGCAGTCAGCTACACCGCCGTTGTCGATGTCGACGGAGAGGGCCGGAACGGCGGCCGCGTCCGTTCCTCCGACGGTCTGTTGGAGACCGGCCTCGCGCTCCCCAAGGAGCTCGGCGGTGCCGGTACCTCGACCAACCCGGAGCAGCTTCTGGCCGCCGGGTGGGCCGCCTGCTTCCTCGGTGCCCTGCGCCGGGCCGCCACCCTTCGCAAGGTCCGGCTCACCAGTACCACCATCACCGCCGAGATCACGCTCACCCACGGCGACGACGGCGAGTTCTCCCTCTCCGCGGTCCTCAGCCCCGTCCTCGGCGGCGTGGACCAGGTCACCGCGGAGGAGCTCGCGCACGCCGCGCACCAGATCTGCCCCTACTCCAAGGCCACGCGCGACAACATCCCCGTCGCGATCAACGCCAGCGCCGCTGCCTGACCCCGTGACCGCGGGTCCCGTGCATCCCCCGGCACGGGGCCCGCACCCCCCTTCCTCGCACCCGCCAGCCGAACCGAGATCGAGGGCAGGACATGGTCTCCGTGAACCACACATACGCAGGGACAGCCATGTGTCGCCGTTCCGCCCCGGACCTGGTCGCCGCCGCCGATGAGTGGCCGCCTCAGGCATCCGGAAGCGCAGAGGAGCGGGCATGGCCCGACGGCGCGCAGGTGTGGGCCTGGGCGGCGAGCGTGGCGCTGGCGGGGTACGGCCCGTCGGCTTCGAGCTTTCTGTGACGGCGGGGGACCGCCTCAAGGGCCTCGGGCCCTCGGACACATCCCGGCCCGTTCCGCGACGAGACCGGAGCCTTCCGTCATGCCGGTGACGTCCACCGAGCATCCGGCCTGCGGCGCCCCGGGCGCGCCGGCCACGGCACCTTCGCCGCCTTCAAGGACTCCGACGGTATCGAGTGGTTCCTCCGTGTGGCCACCCGCCGCGTCTCCGACCGCTGAGCTTTCGGTGCTGGACACGGGAGTTGACCCCATCATTCGACCGGTAGCCATTCTCCGGAGGGCACATTGACGACCGAGAACCCTCGCACCTACGACGTCATCGTGATCGGCGCCGGTCCGGTCGGCGAGAACGTCGCGGACCGCACCACCGCCGCGGGCCTCAGCACCGTGATCGTCGAGAGCGAACTGGTCGGCGGAGAGTGCTCGTACTGGGCGTGTGAACCCAGCAAGGCGCTGCTGCGTCCCGCCCTGCTCCGCGCGGACGCCATGAGTGTTCCGGGACTCGACCCCGCCGTCGGGAACCCGCTGGACGCCGCGGCCGTTCTGGCGCACCGCGATCGTATGTCCGCCGAGTGGAAGGACGACGACCAGGTCGCATGGGTCAGGTCGGCCGGCATCGAGCTGCTGCGCGGCCACGGACGCCTGGTCGGGGTCCGTGAGGTGTCGGTGGAGACACCGGGCGGCGACACCGTCCGTCTCAGGGCCCGGCACGCCGTCGCCGTCTGCACCGGCAGCCGCGCGGCTCTGCCCGACCTGCCGGGAATCGACGTCCTGCGGCCCTGGACCAGTCGGGAGGCGACCAGCGCCGAGCGGCCGCCGCGACGCCTCGTGATCGTGGGCGCCGGCGCGGTGGGCGTCGAAATGGCCACCGCCTGGCAGGCCCTGGGCAGCCGGGTGACCCTGCTCGCCCGTGGGGAGGGACTGCTGCCCCGTATGGAACCCTTCGCCGGAGAACTGGTCGGCCAGCGTCTTCGGGAGGCCGGCGCGGACGTACGTTTCCACGCCTCCGTCGTCGCCGCGGAGCGGGTGCGCGGCGGCGAGGTCAGGATCACCCTGTCGGACGGCGACGAACTCACCGCCGACGAGATCCTCTTCGCTACCGGCCGGGCCCCGCGCTCCGCAGACATCGGGCTCGGCGCCGTGGGTCTCGCCCCCGGGGACTGGCTCACCACCGACGACAGCCTGACCGTCACCGCCGTCCCGGGGAACTGGCTGTACGCCGTCGGCGACGTCAACCGCCGGGCACTGTTCACACATCAGGGCAAGTACCAGGCCCGTATCGCCGGTGCCGTGATCGCAGCCCGTGCCCGGGGCGAGCAACTCGACACCGGTCGATGGTCCCCGCACACCAGTACGGCCGACGTCGAGGCCGTCGCGGGTGTCGTGTTCACCGACCCCGAGGTCGCCTCCGTGGGCCTGACCGTCCGTGAGGCCGAGCGCACCGGCCGCGCCGTCGACGTCATCGACTACGACATCGGCCACCTCGCAGGCGCCCTCCAACACCGCCCCGACTACCGGGGCAAGGCCCGGATCCTCGTCGACCGGGACCGCCGAGTCGTCGTGGGCGCCACCTTCGTCGGCCCTGGCGTCGGCGAACTGCTGTACTCGGCCACCGTGGCCATCACCGGGGAAGTGCCCGTCGAGCGCCTATGGCATGCCGTGCCTGCCTTCCCCACCATCAGCGAGGTGTGGCTGCGCCTGCTGGAGAAAGGGAGACGCGCATGACCACCGCACGCGATCTCGCCCTCATCGCCCTGGGACTGCCGACCGACGAGGGAGTGGAGCAGGGCGACCTGTCCCTCGCGCTCGCGGGGGCCGAGGCGATCGATCTCCTGGAGAGCGGGGCGGCGACCTTGGAGGGCGACCGTATGGTGCCCGGCCCTCGGGTGGCGACGGGCGACCGGATGCTGGACCAGGCGGTCGCCTCGCTGGCCCGACGGGAACCGCACGAGACGGTGGAGCAGTGGCTGTGGCGCCGCGGCAGGGAGCTCGCCGCGGCCTATGCCGACGACCTCGGGCGGGCCGGGCTCCTCGCGAGCCCCCGGCGCCATGGCTTCCACCTGCTTTCCGGGCGGACCGCGCCGGCGGACTCGCCGCACCGCACCCGCGCAGAGGAACGCCGGGCTTCCGGCGAGCCCGTCCTCGCCGCACTGATGGCGGCCGCGAGGATCGGGGACGCGCGGCCGGAAGCCTGTGAAAGCCCCACCGGGGAATCGGTCACGACGGTGGTGGCAGCCGTCGGCGACGCGGTGACGCGACTGGAGGCCGTGCGGCTGCGGCGGGACATCGAGGACGCCGCGTTCGACAACATGTGGCGGGACTGAGCGGGCGCGCGGTACACATGTGAGTGAAGCGAACGGCCTGCTCGGCCGGTCCATGTCTACGGGGTGTGCTCCCCGGGTGTCGTGGACGCTGTCGCGCTCGCCTGGCTGCCGCGGCCGGGCGAGCTGCGCGGGTACGCCGCATCTCGTCGCCCTCTGCCCGTGTCGCTCCGGGCGACGAGGATCTCGACCGCGCCGACGTCTGCGCCGACGCCCGCGCCGAAGTCTGCGCCGACGTCCACTGAAGTCTGCGCCGACGTCCACGCCGATGCCGCCCGCCCGCCGGATGCTGCCCGTGTGCGGGCTGCCGCGAGATGAGCGGGGGAGTCGGGGCCGTACGGGCGACGGGTGAGGCCTTCCAGGATCTAGGCGCCGGCCGAACTCGTCGGACGGATCAGTCGGTGCGGCCCGCCGTACCCGGCTCCACGAGGGTGTACATGACCGAACGCTCCTGCTTGTGACGCCGGATGCGTCCCTTGGCCACGAGGGCTTCGAGGGTGTTCCGCACCACCTGCGGTGTCGGGTTGCGGTCCGGGTACTTCGCCAGGAGCTCGTCCCGCAGCTCCTTCGCCGGGCGCGGCTCCTCGTGGCCGGCGAGCAGACCGGACAGGAGGTCACCGAGCAGCGGCTGGTGCGACTTCCCCTTCGCGGCGGCCTTCGCCGTGCCGCCCGATGAAGCGGTCTTGGCCGGTGCCGAGCGGCGCGAACGGGCCTCGGAGGGAGCCTTTGCGGCCACGGGCTCGTCCTGCAACTGCTCGGGCAGGCGTGACGCGTCCGCGAAGCCCTCGTACCGCTCGGCGAGGTGCAGGATGTCCGACAGGAGGGCTTCCTCCTGCTTCAACCTCTCGAGCTGTTCCGCCAGCTGTTGCTGTCGCCGGCGGTTCTCCTCCAGGTCCGACGCGGCTTGTTCCACGTACCGCGACCGGAGCGTGGAGGCTGATTGGCTGGTCACAACCGTTCACTCCCTCGAAATGGATGACGTTGCGCATGCTACCCATGCCGAGGGTCCCGTGTAGATAGGTGTCGACGCCGGACGGTCCGCCGGGCATGTTCACCCTTCACGATAGGCGCCGATGTGTCTGCGCAGCGAGGTTCCCGCCGAACGGACTGCCGGATGACGCTCCGTGTGGAACATGTCGGGCACCAGTTGTGGTGGCTGGAGCCACGACTCCGGCGCGTCATGGAGGTCCTGCCGCTACCGCCCCCGCAACGGCTTCTGGCCGCTCTGCGGCGAGCCATGACCCAGGGGCAGGGGGTGTCCGTGACGCTGCCGGCCGACACGGAGACGGACCACCCGTGCCTCTGCGAGGACGTCGTGGCCATCCGAGCTCGGGCGACATGTTCGCCCACCGCGGCCATCGAGCCACGTACCTCCGAGACCCCGGCAGCCGTTGCCGGGGTCAGAGGGTCATCGCACGGGCGCGGCGGGCGCGGTCTTCTTCCGGGCGCGGTAGGCGGCAGCCTTGATCTTGTTGCCGCAGGACTCCATGCCGCACCACTGCCGCCGCATGCCCCGGGAACGGTCGATGTAGACCCGCGTGCACTCCGGGTTGCCGCACTCCTTCAGCAGGGGGACGTCGGGGCCGCTGAGCAGTTCGACGGCCTGCCGTGCGACGGTCGCCAGGGCCTGCTCGGGGGTCCCCTCGTTGTGCCGACCGGCCATGGTGAGCTGCGGTGTCACCGGTGTCTTGCGCGCGGCGCCGTTGACCACGGCGAGCGCCTCGCGGTCGAACTCCTCGTCGAGACGGCGGTTGGTGACCAGCCGGTAGACGGCCTCGCGGACGGTGGTCGCGGCCCGGACGTCGTCCTCGTCGCCGGGCGTGATCGTGTCCACGAGTCCGGATTCCAGGTACCAGGCGTTCAGCCGCTCCGGCGTCACGAACATCTCGAACCGGGTCGAGCGCCGCGCGCGGAGGGTGGCCGCGAAATCGAGGACCGGGTGCCCGCATACGAAAACATGATCAAGGTTCACATCACCATCTTGACAGGTGACTGACGGGGAGTGCAAGGATCGTCACCATTTCAGGCGGTGTTGCCTGGTCAGGCGTGGTCACACCCGGTCCGTTGGGGTCAGGGCAGGGAACGGGCCGCCGTAGTGTCCTCCCCTTGTCCGTGTCCTGCGTCAAGGCGGATCGCTGCGTCAAGGCGGACCTCGCGGCCCTGCCACCGTCGGCGCAGCCACCGGTCGTGGCTCGCGAGGACGATCGCGCCGGGTCCAGTGCCGAGGGCGGCCTCCAGTTCGTCGCAGAGGGCGGGGGAGAGGTGGTTGGTGGGTTCGTCGAGCAGCAGCAGTTGCGGCGGGCGGGCGACCAGGAGGGCCAGCGCGAGCCGCCGGCGCTGCCCGACGGACAGTCGGCCGACGGCCTTGTCCAGGTCCGCCTCGCCCAGCAGCCCGAGCGAGCCCAGCGGCACCTTCTCGGCCCGCGCCGGGCCCAGCGACAGCTCGTACGTGTCACGGACCGTGCGGTCAGGCCGGCCGAACACGGTGTCCTGGGTCAGCAGGCCCACCGTCAGTCCGCGCCGCCTGCGCACCTCGCCCTCGGCGGCGAGACCCCCGGCGAGTACGGCGAGCAGCGTGGACTTGCCTGCTCCGTTGCCGCCCGTGACCAGCAGCCGGTCGGCCGCCGACACCTCCAGCGCGTCGAGAGCGAGCCGGCCGGGCACCCGTACCTCCCGCAGGGACACCAAGGGCTGCCCGTCCTCCTCCGCACACGCCGCCAGCTCCCCGGCCGCGAACCGCAGTGGGCGCGGCGGCTCGGCGACCCGGGTGCGTTCCAGCTCCTCCAGTCGCCGCGTGGCGTTGCGTACCCGGCGGGAGATCTGGTTCTGCACCCGGCCCGCCCGGTGCCCGTAGCCCATCTTCTCGTTGTCGGTGCGGCCCCGGTCCGGTGCGACCCGGTGCGCGGTCATGCCGGCCGAGGTACGAAGTTCCTCCAGCTCCTGCTGCTCCTCGGCGTATCGCCGTTCCCAGCGTTCCCGCTCGGCGCGCTTCTCACCGAGATAGGCGCTGTAGTTGCCCCCGTAGCGGACCGGGCCGTCCACCGCCGGGTCGAGGCCGATCAGGTCGGTGCAGACGGAGTCGAGGAAGGCCCGGTCGTGGCTGGCGATCACCACGGTCCCGGGCAGGCCGCGGACTTGGTCCTCCAGGAAGGCGGCGGCGCCGTCGTCGAGGTGGTTGGTCGGTTCGTCGAGGAGCAGCGCCGACGGGCGTCGTACGAGCAGGGCGGCAAGGGACAGTCGGCCGCGCTGCCCGCCGGACAGCGAGCCGAGCGTGCGGTGGTGTCCGAACGCGCCCAGACCCAGCCCGTCAAGCACGAGGGCCGCCCGGCGGTCGGCGTCCCAGGACTCCCGATCCTGGGCCAGCTCAAGGCGCCTGCCGTAGGCGTCGAGGAGTTCCTGATGGCCGGGGCCGCCGTCCGGGACGCGGGAGAGTTCCTCGCCGAGCCGGTCCAGCTCGGCGAGGTCCTCGCGAGCCTCGCGCAACGCCTCGTCCAGCACTGCGGCGATGGTCGAATCGGAGTCGTACGGCATCTCCTGGTGGAGGAAGCCCAGGTCGGCGGGGCGGGTGACGCTTCCCGCGTCGGGTTCGTCCACGCCGGCGAGCACCCGCAGCAGGGTGGACTTGCCGACGCCGTTCTCCCCGATCAGGCCGATGCGGTGGCCGGGGGAGGCGGTCAGGGAGATGCCGTCGAGGACGCGACGGCCGCCCAGATCGCGTACGAGATCGTGGGCGAGGAGAGCGGGCTGGGGCATGGGGGACCGTCCAACGTGATCGATGGTCGGCCCGCGGGGCGGGGTCGCCTCGGCGCGGGCCGCTTCACACGCCGGCGGCTCACACCCCAGGGGCTCCCGTCTCCTTGAGTGTGCCGTCGGCCAGCCGCAGCCAGCGGTTCACCCCGATCTCGGCGAGGAACCGCTCGTCGTGGCTGACCACCATGAACGCGCCCTGGTAGGAGTTGAGGGCGCTCTCCAGCTGGCCCGCGCTGATCAGGTCGAGGTTGTTGGTCGGCTCGTCGAGGAGCAGCAGATGGGGGGCCGGCTCGGCGCACAGGACGCAGGCCAGAGTGGCGCGGAGGCGTTCGCCGCCGGAGAGTACGCCGACGGGCAGGTGTGCCCGGGCGCCCCGGAAGAGGAAACGGGCGAGCAGGTTCATCCGCTCCGCCTCGGGCCGCTCGGGGGCGAACGCGGCGAAGTTCTCCGCCACGCTGCGGTCCAGGTCCAGCGTGTCCAGGCGCTGCGAGAGGTAGGCGATCCGGCCGTCGCTGCGCTTGATCTCCCCGCCGTCCGGGGCGAGTTCGCCGGTGATCAGACGCATCAGGGTGGTCTTGCCGGCGCCGTTGGGACCGGTCAGCGCAATGCGTTCGGGGCCCCGGACGGTCAGGTCGACGCCGCCCTCCGCGAACACCGGACTGTCGCCGAGGCGGACCTGCATCCCCTCGCCGAGGAAGAGGTTGCGTCCGGCGGGCACCTGGGTGTCGGGCAGGTCCAGGGTGAGGCGCTGCTCGTTGCGCAGGGCACGTCCGGCCTCGTCGAGACGCGCCTTCGCCTCGCTGACCCGAGCCGAGTGCATCTGGCCGGCCCGGCCCGCGGCCTCCTGCGCGCCGCGCTTCATGTTGCCGGCGAAGATACGGGGCAGCCCGGCGTTCTTGAGGTTCTTGGCGGCGTTGCTCGCGCGGCGATCAGCACGTTCACGGGCCTGCTGCATCTCCCGCTTCTCCCGCTTCAGCTCCTGCTCGGCGTTGCGGACGTTTTTCTCCGCGACCTCCTGCTCGGCTCGCACGGCCTCCTCGTACTCGGTGAAGTTGCCCCCGTAGAAACGGAGTTCATCGCTCCCGAGCTCGGCGATCCGCTCCATGCGGTCGAGCAGCGCACGGTCGTGGCTGACGAGGAGCAACGTGCCGTTGAAGTCCCCCAGTACGTCGTACAGCTTGTGCCGGGCCTGGAGGTCGAGGTTGTTGGTGGGCTCGTCGAGCAGCAGGACGGCGGGGCGCTTGAGCAGTTGCGCGGCGAGGCCGAGCGAGACGACCTGGCCGCCGCTGAGCGTGCTCAGGCTGCGGTCCAGGGCGAGGCCGGCGAGACCCAGCCGGTCGAGCTGTGCGCGCGTGCGCTCCTCGATGTCCCAGTCGTCGCCGATGGTGGTGAAGTGCTCCTCGCCGACATCGCCGGACTCCACGGCGTCCAGGGCGCGGATCACCTCGGCGATGCCGAGCACCTCGGCGACCGTGAGGTCAGCGGTCAAGGGGAGGGTCTGCGGGAGGTAGCCGAGCGTGCCGCCGACCGACACCGAGCCTGTGGTGGGCTTGAGTTCACCGGCGATCAGCTTGAGCAGCGTGCTCTTGCCGGAGCCGTTGGGGGCGACGAGGCCCGTACGGCCGGTGGCCATGGTGAAGGACAGGTCGGCGAAGACCGGGGTGTCGTCCGGCCAGGTGAAGGAGAGGTTCGAGCAGACGATGGCGGTGTCGGACATGGGGCACCTCGAAGGAACTGAGGGCAGAGAGCATGGACCTCTGCCCCGGGCAGACGTGGGAAAAGGGGGTACGACGAAACGGACCACTTCGGCGGCGCTCCTGAGCACCGGCCGGTGGCCGTCACATCCGGGTCTCACCCGGAGATGTCGTCGTCACCCACCACGTCTGCGACTCCTCGATACACGGTCAACGTCACTCGCAGCGTAGCAGGTCGCCTCCCCGGAGGTCGTGACCGAGGTGTGTGTGTCTCGCAGTTCCTCATGGTGTTGCCCGCCTGTGCTTCGTTGACACGACAGGTGTCGCATGCCACCATCGTCACCAGTTAAACGGGTGACGATGTCATGATGGTTCGGCGCTGTTCACACGTGTGGACCGTGGACCGTGGACCTGGATTGTGAATGTGGACTGAAGGAGCGCACTGGCCATGACAGAAAAGCCGAAACGGAGTGCCGAGGGTGCACCGGTGGGGCGCCGGGCGATGCTCGGCATGCTCGCCGCAGGCGCCGCGGGGCTCGCGGTCGCGCCCTCTCTCCAGCGCGGCTGGGAGAAGGCTGTGGCCGGCGCCTCCCAGGTCGACCCGACAGGCCTGACAGGTCTGCTGCCCGACCCGAGCGGCTTCCGGTACTACAGCGTCGTCGGCTCGGTCCCGCACAAGGACCGGACGAACTACGAACTGCGGGTCGACGGACTCGTGGAGCGCCCCAGGACCTACACGCTCGACGAACTGCGCGCGATGCCCCAGACCCGGGTCGTCCACGACGTCGTGTGCACCGACGGGTGGCGCGTGGACCGGACGCCCTTCGAGGGCGTGAGGCTGGCGGACATCCTCGACGCCGCCGGAGTACGTTCCCCGGGCGCGGCCATCCGCTTCACCTGCTTCGACGGCGCCTACACCGAGAGCCTCACTCTGGAACAGGCCCGCCGCTCGGACGTCCTGGTGGCACTGGACATGCAGGACAAACCCATCACCCACGCGCACGGCGGACCGGTCCGCCTGTTCGTGGCCCCCATGTACTTCTACAAGTCGGCCAAGTGGCTGTCCGGCATCTCGGTCACCGACGCGGTCGTCCCCGGCTACTGGGAGGAGCGTGGCTATGCGGTCGACGGCTGGCTCGACGGCGAAGGCCGACACAGCGACGCGGCCTGACCCCTCCGGGCGAGTACGCCGCTTCAGTACCGCCGAACGCCTGGTCCACCGGGCCACCGGCTATCTGATGCTGGCCTGCCTGCTCTCCGCCGCCTGCCTGTACTTCGGTCCACTGGCCCTGCTCGTCGGCCGGCGCCACCTGATGGTCACGGTCCACGAGTGGTCGGGCATCTCGCTGCCGCTGCCCTTCCTGCTCGGGCTCCTCTCCGCCGAGTTCCGTGCGGACCTGCGCAGGCTGAACCGCTTCGCGGCGTACGACCGGCAGTGGATGCGGGCCGTGCGCCGACGTCGGACCTCGCCGGAGGCGCGCCCGGCGGGCAAGTTCAACGCGGGTCAGAAGCTCTACGCGGGCTGGATCGCGGGCGCGGTGCTGGTGATGATGTTCACCGGCCTGCTGATGTGGTTCATGGGACTGCTGCCGTTCATCTCCCGCACCAGCGCGATCTTCGTCCACGACCTCGTGGCCTGGGCGATCACCTTCGTCGTGCTCGGGCACATGCGCAGGGCGTTCGAGGACCCGGAGGCGAGACTGGGCATGCGCACCGGCTATGTCAGCCGGTCGTGGGCGGATCGGCACCATTCCCGGTGGCTCGGGGAGGAGCGTGCTGGGGCTGGGGCTGGGGCTGGGGCTGGGGGTGCTGGCGCCGGCGCCAGTGCCGATGTCGATGCTCGTGCCGGTGCACTGCGCCCACCTCGCCGCCGGGACCCCGGCACCGTCGAATGACCTAGCACGTCCTGTCCGCGGCCCGGCCGAGGACTCCCGGAGCGGACCGTCACGTGACTGTTGTGGGTGTGTGTGCACCCCGAGCAGAGTGGCACCAGGCCGAGGGCGAGTGTCCCATCGGAAGCCTGAAGGCGATGAATCTCCTTTCGTCACCTGCTTGAGCGGTGTCAATGTACAGCCGCTATCCCCGCTATGCGTCGTGCGCATGTGTTACCGAAGCCATGCACACACCTCCTTCTGGGCACGTATCTACTTCTCGGGTGGGAAAACAATGAAGAAACTTCTGACTGTCCTCGCGGCCGGTGTGCCGCTCGCCGCGGCGGTGTACCTGCCGACTGCCTCGGCGGAGACCCCGACCAGCCCCGCCGCCGAGCCGCTCGCCTGCTCGACGCCTTCCGTGAAGGCCCCGGCCGGCACGAAGGTGGAGTCCGTGACGGCAGTCCGCCAGGCGGGCGGCACCATCCACGGCACCGGGATCCTGGGGGGTACGGTCACCGATGTACCGGCCTTCTGCGAGGTGACGGTCACCCTCACTCACCCGGGTGACGGCGACCGGGCGAAGGTGCAGACCTGGCTGCCCGAGAAGGGCTGGAACGGCCGTTTCCAGGCGCTCGGCGGCGCCGCGTACAGCGTCGGGGACAACGGTGTCGGTATGGGGACCGCGGTCAAGAACGGCTACGCGGTGACCACGACGGACGGCGGTGTCGGCGACGTCCTCGACACGAGCTGGGCGCTGAACGGCGAAGGGCAGGTCAACACCGCACTGCTGAAGAACTTCGCCTCCCGCTCCCAGCACGAGGCGGCGGTCGTCGGCAAGGCGGTCGTCGACGGGGTCTACGGCAGGCGCGCCTCCTACTCGTACTTCAACGGCTGCTCCACCGGTGGGCGCCAGGGCTACATGGAAGCCCAGCGCTACCCCGACGACTACGACGGCATTCTCGCCAAGGCGCCCGCCATCAGCTGGGCCGAGTACGAGGTCGCCACTCTGTGGCCGCAGGTGGTCATGAACAACGAGAAGACCTACCCGACCGGCTGCGAGTTCGCCGCCTTCACCGGCGCCGCCGTCAAGGCGTGCGACCCGCTCGACGGCGTCAAGGACGGCCTGGTCAACGACCCGGCCCGCTGCGACTTCGACCCCCGCCGCCTGATCGGCACCAAGGTCGTGTGCGAAGGCAGGGAGCTGACGATCACGGCGGCCGACGCGGCCGTGGTGCGCAAGATCTGGGACGGCCCGCGCACCACCTCCGGCGAGAAGCTGTGGCCCGGCGTCCCGATCGGAGCCGACCTGGCGGGTCTGGCGGGCATCAACACGCCCGACGCCGACGGCAACGTGACGGGAGCGCCGTTCCCGGTGCCCGCCGACTGGGTCAGGCTCTGGGTGGCGAAGGATCCGTCCTTCGACCTCTCGAAGGTCACCTACAGCCAGTTCGCGCAGCTCTTCAAGCAGTCCGAGGCCGAGTACGGCGAGATCATCGGCACGGACGAGCCCGACCTGTCCGCCTTCCGCAGGTCCGGCGGCAAGCTGCTGACCTGGCACGGCCAGGCCGACCAGTTCATCCCCGCCCAGGGCACCGTCCAGTACCGCCAGCGGGTTGAGCGGGAGATGGGCGGAGTCAAGCGGGTCGACGACTTCTACCGTCTCTTCCTTGCCCCGGGCACGGTCCACTGCGGCCTGAACCAGGGCGACGGCACGACCGACGACCTGGGCGCCCTGACCGCCTGGGTCGAGCAGGGCAAGGCCCCCAAGACGCTGCCCGCCACCCTGATCAACGCCGAAGGCGAGCAGGTCACCCGCGACCTGTGCAGCTACCCCAAGGTGTCCCGCTACACCGGCCTCGGCGACCCGGCCGCCGCCTCCAGCTTCCGCTGCGTCTCCCCGTCCCGGCACTGACCGGGGCGGCGACGACGTCTGACCTGAGAAAGGCCGCACCACCATGAGTACCCGGACCGTCTGACGCGTCTATCCCTCCATTCCGTCCCGGTCCGCGCCCTGTGGCGCGGGCCGGGACGCTTTTGCGCGCGATGGTTCCCGCCAGCCGACGCGGTAACGGGGCGAAAGAAGGGCATGCCGCGGATGATGCCGGAGCTGATCCACTCCAACGAGTCCACCCGGCGGGCGAGTTCCAGCTCGCGGATGCGGGGGAGCAGGCGCCGTAGGTGACGGTCGCCTCCAGGTGGGCCGGTGTGGCGGCGAGACGGTTGGTGAATGCCGTGTCCGAAGGTCATAGGGCGGGCGCCCGGCCGGGCATCGCGTCGCACAGGAGGCGTGGCCCGGGGCAACCAGCATCAAGGCCGTGCCCACCATGTCCTCCTCGGAGGGCCGGTTCCCACCTCGTCACGTACGACGGCCAGGGCGGACAGCAGGAGGTCTCCGGGACACTGGTGCGGGTCCGCGACCAGGTCGGCCAGCAGCGAGTGCCGACTGGCACGGGGCCAGCCGGCCGAGCGGCAGCCGGGCCAGGTCACCTCCGCCCAGGGTGTGGCGGGGCAAGGCGGCGCGTCATGAGCAGGGTCATCGACGCGTCTCCTGGATCTCGGTTGACTGAGCAACCCCGAGCTACTAAGAGGCCCTGCCTTCATGCCCGTGGCCAGCAGCGATCACCCGATCGAGACTCCCGTTCGACGCGCGCCCCTCAAGATCGGAACGACAACAACCAATAACTGATCGTTTCGGAATGAGATGAGCCTGGGTCTTGCGGTTCGCGATCTTGGTCGGTAGGGGTGTCCAGCGTGCGCATCGGCACGGGATATCTTGGTCGACACCGCTTGGCGGCCTGGCTAGGGTCGCGGGCGTGACGATCAAGTTGAACGATGCCGCCTGCAGGCTTCTTGACGATGTGAATCCCGCGGTGCTGGCCACCGTTAACCCCGATGGCAGCCCGCAGACCTCGGTGGTCTGGGTCGCCCGGGACGGCGATGACCTGCTGCTCTCTTCGGCCGCCGGCCGCCGCAAGGTCACCAACGTGGAGCGCGACGCGCGGGTCAGCCTGACGGTCTACGACCGGGCTGACCCGCTGCGATACCTGGAGGTACGCGGTGCCGCGACGGTGGTCGAGGACCTGGGCCGGAAGCTGGCCGTCGCCCTGGCCGAGCAGTACGAGGGGCCCGGCGCCGGCGAGGAGTACCTGGAATTGCCGCCGGAGGTGGTGCGGGTGGTCGTCAGGATCACCCCGCAGCGGCTGGTCGGCACCTTCGCCGACTGACTGATGTTCAAAGCGAGTTGAGCTCGCGATCTCGCGCCTAAAAGCAGGAGCCCGACGACGGGCTGGTTCCTGGATCCTCTCCTGCCGCAGCGGGCACCGCTGGGGGACCTCGGACTGGCCTGCCGGCTCAGCTGCGATCCCAGGACCTACGTCGGCAATACGATCGTCGCGTTCAACGGTCCAGGGGCTCCCGACCGCCAAAAGTGCGTCGACCTCCTGAACGCAAACCTCGGACAACGCACGCAGACGTCGCCGCTGGCCGAGTCGGGTTCTCACACCCGGCACCGGAAACGGCGGCCAGGCCAGACTCGAAGCGGCTGTGTGGGAACTACCCACCTGACCGACCAGCGCCCCTCGCCTGCAGAGCCGGAGGCGGGTTGCACTGCAGGGCGGCTGAAGCGTTGCCTGAACCGGTGGATCGAGGGGTGCACCGCAAGTCCTGCGGGAGGTAGGGCCCCCAAACCGGACATGTCCCGTTCGCGCAGCTCAGGGCCCGTGGGCAAGCCTGTCAACCGCGGCGACACCGGCACCCCTCTGGCTCGGCCAGCGCCCTATGCGCAGGTGAGACGGGCGGAGGCGGTGGTTCCGCTTCCTTGCGCGCGCTGTATTCTCCTGCACCATGTCTCGAATCACCACCCGTGCCATAGGTCTGGCCATGGCCCTCTTTGGCGTACTCATAGGCGTGTATGGGGTCCAGACCCTCGCCACTGCGGTGGGCCTGGCCGGTACGGGAGGAACCCTGACCGTAGCCGACTGCCGGGTGGACGTCTCGTACAGCGACCGTGACCGTGAAGCCGACGACCGGCACGAGATCCGACGGTGCTGGGGAGAATTCAGCGCCGCCGACGGCTCGGACTTCGACCCGGAGCACGAGCTCGCCAGCGACGAGGCGCAGCCAGGTGACCGGATAGAGGTCCGGGACAATGGCACCATCTACATGGAGTCGAATGCCGCGTCGTGGGCAGGGGGCGCCGCCATCAATTTCATCGCTCTCGGCATGTTTGTGGGCGGAGGGCTGATCCTCATCACCGGGCGACGCCCTTCCCCCGGGGGGATAGAGAAGAGCCAGCAATTCAATGTCGCGGTCCGAGCCCTCCCGTTCGGCCGGACCGCATTCTGGACCTTTCTCGGATCCTTTGCCGCGGGGCTGCTCAGCTTCGGCCTCGCAGAACTCCTCTGAACAGACGCACGCTCGCAGATTCCGACCACGGGAATGCGGGCGCCTTGAGTACGCGGCACAGCGAAGCGTCGCCGCAGGCGCCCTCGACCGCTCGGCACGGCCCGCGCACTCCATGAGCGGGCGGCCCCGGCTCCGCATCACCACCCGACCCTCAACGACACGGGGCCTCTGAGAACCCGTTGTCCTATCGAACGGAATCGTTGGGTTTCCGCTGATCGGATCCTGACCGAGCTCGGTGAGGCGCAAGCCGGTCCGGAGCGGCTGGTCATCGCGCGTGAGGCGGTGGCCGAGCTCTTGAACGGCCCCGTCGTTCAGGTGCAGGAAACGGCCGCGACGGGTGCGGGTGGTGGTCCGATGGGGGGAGTGGTGGTTCCGCGCCATCGTGAGGGTCCTCTCGGTACACGTGCTGCCCCGAGGAATGTCAGCGTCTGCTTGCCGTACTGATTGCCGGGGCGGGGCGGCTGGCGGCCTGATGCGGGACAGGGACGTGGCGACGCACGCCCGCCCGCCACCCATTGCCGTCGGTGACGTCGTCGACGGTGAGGCGGACGATGCGGGGAGTGACGGGCTGCGCGTAGAGGAGAACGAGCGCGGCGACGGCCCGGGCCCGCAGGGGCCGGGAGTCGTTGTTGAGGACCCGCCGGAGAATGGCG
Source organism: Streptomyces sp. NPDC044003 (assembly GCF_056435185.1). Classification (NCBI taxonomy): domain Bacteria; kingdom Bacillati; phylum Actinomycetota; class Actinomycetes; order Kitasatosporales; family Streptomycetaceae; genus Streptomyces; species Streptomyces sp. NPDC044003. The sequence goes on from NZ_JBWKFA010000012.1 coordinate 17,016, forward strand.
AGTCGGTGGTGCTAGTGCAGAGGCGCTTGGTCCTGGTTGATGACCCGGGACGGCAGGGTCAGGCGGGGCATCCGGACCGTCTGCATGCACCAGCGCTGGAACGTCTGGGCCGGGCGCCGGGTGGCCGGCTATTCGGTGTGCCAGGCGTCGAGGTCGGCCTGCTGACCGTGTTCGATGGTGCAGGCCCGGTCGGTGAGCCAGGTGAGGAAGGCACCGGCCTGGGCGATCTCCTGTTTTGTCTGGTTGGTCTGGGAGCGTCCTGGAGGCCCCTTCTCCGCCTTGCTGCGCAGGCATCGCATCTGGTGGCAAGTGGCGAAGCGCTGAAGGGGCCGACGCGCTGTTCGGGGCCCTCGGTGACGGCGAGCCGTTTGGTCAGCCAGCGCTGGTAGAGCACGAGCTGCCGGTCGACGCGTGGCAGGACGCCGCTGTCCATTAGCAGATCACGCAAGTGAGCGACGGTTCTCCTGGGCGCTTCCTGGCGCAGCCCATCGTGGGTGAGCGGATCTTGCCTGTGGCCAGAACTTGGAGGAAACGGACGACGTTGGGGTTGGGGTTGCGAAGCCAGATCGGTCAGCTCTTGGGCCGGTCCAGCCGCATCGGGGAGGTGGCCAGTGGTTTCAGGGAAGCAGCGACGTGACCAGTGCCGTCATCGAGGAGACAGGCGAGCGTGTCGGCGAGTGTGCAGCGTTCGCAAAGGCGCCCGACGAGCAGGAGCCCTTCAAAGCCGCAGCGGTCGCAGAAGAAGTCGCGGGCGATGCTGGCAGTCCCGTCCGGGCGGTAGCCGCTCGGTGTCGCAGCAGGGAGTGCGGGGTTCAGTCCGGCGGGTCCACGGAAGGACACACGTCGGAGGGGGCATGCGCATCCGCGCACGCCCCCTCCGACGCCGGAGAACTCAGTTGTCGCTGCTGAAGATGGTCAGCACCCGCAGCACTTCCAGGTAGATCCACACCAGCGTTGCGGTGAGACCGAAGGCGGCCAGCCACGCCTCCTCGCGGGGTGCTCCGTAGGCGACGGCGTCCTCCACCTGCTTGAAGTCCAGGGCGAGGAAGCACGCGCCGAGCAGGACCCCGATCCCGCCGAAGACGATGCCGAGGCCGCCGCTGTGGAAGCCGAGGCCGTTCCCTGCGCCGAAGGCGGAGAAGAGGAGGTCGGCGGCCAGGAGGAGCAGGAATCCCGCCGCCGCGGCGGCGACGAACCCGACGAACCTCCGGTCGACCCGGATCCAGCGCATCCGGTAGGCGACGAGCACCCCGGCGGACACGGCGAAGGTGCCGAGAACCGCCTGAACAACCACGCCCGGTGCGATGTACGTCGAGGTCGCGCTGGAGATCACACCGAGGAAGACACCCTCGAACGCCGCGTACCCGAGGATCAGCGCCGGTGACGGCGTCCGCCTGAAGGCCTGGATCATCGACAGGGCGAAGGCGACGACGGCGGCGCCCAACGCGATGCCGTACGAACGGCCGATGTTCGCCTCGTCCACCGGCAGCAGGAGCCAGGACAGTACGGCCGTCAGGGCCACGGTGCCGAGCGTCGTCGCGGTGCGGACGACGACATCGTCCAACGTCATCGTGGTCTGGACGACTCGCGCGTCCGTGTCCGGTCCGGTGCCGGGGGCGTAAGGGTTGGTCAGGTAGTCGTTCCCGGGCCGGCCTGCGGCCGTGGCGCCCACCGGGTGGCGTGTGGAGGCGGCGTCCCGGGCGGCGCCCCAGCGGGAGAAGATCGGGTTGCTGCTCTTCACGTCATTCCTCTTCGTCCGCCGCACGCGCGGCCTGCTCGCACAGCGTTTGTCATCGGGAGCGGTCGCACACGTGTGATGACGCCGCGCACCGATCCGGCAACGGTAACCCTATGCGTCACCACTCTGACAGGTGACGCCGAGGGAGGCAAGTCGTAACTCCCTGCCCGCCCAGACTCATTCGGACGGTGTCGTCCCCGGACTGTCGAGCAGCTCCAGGAGGAACCCGTCCCAGTTCAGGCCGTCCATCTCCGCCTCGGCCGACGTGACCCGGTAGGTGGAGTCGAGCCACTTCGCGAGCGGCGTGGTGGGCAGTTCGAACAGGGCCTCCACCTCCTGCGATTCGAGGAGAAGCCAGGACGACGGCCGTTCGCCGGGCAGCGTCGGCCACATCCGCACATCGCCGCAACCGCTCATCGCCGTCAGGCCGCGGTACAGCAGTTCGCGGCCGATACGCCAGCTGAGACTCGGCCCTCGTTCCGCCAGGAACTCGACGGTGATCACCGCGGGCATGTCCGGGTCGAACCGGAACTCCGCCTGCATGGGCAGCCGAGTGAATTCGTCGAGCATCTGGTCGATGTCCAGGAGCAGCGAAGGCACGTGCTCGGGTAGCGGACGCGCCCGCAGTGACGACTGATCATGATACATGACAGGAGTTCCCCTCCGTGCTACGAAGTCTGCGCCTTCCACTCTTCGCCAGGGACGGAACCCGCACATCGGTCACTTGACGGTCAGAGGTGGGGGCGAGGGGCGGGCATTCGACGGCGCTGCGATGCGCTGCACGGGCCACGGAGCGTGTGACGTAAGCCAATGTGCTGCCGGTGCTGCCGGGCGCCACCCCTGCGAGTGGCCCTCCTGTAGCACCTGTGGTTCGGCCGGCGTCACCGATACGGGATCCGCACGCGCGGGGCGGAACGCGGAAACCTCCGGCACCGCGAAATCCCCCGCATCCGTGGACCTGGGGATCACGTCCACGGATACGGGGGAGCTGCCGGAGGGACGAGCCCTGGTATCAGGTCGCGGGCGGGAGAGCGGGGCCTGTGGTGCCTGCCCAGCTGCTCGGTCGCCACCACTGGGGCCATCGGCCGGGTCACGCCCTTTGGTGGCCAGCTCTGCCCGGTCGTCTTGAGAAAGCCGGCCGGCGGACGGCAGTGCGGCGGTCGGAGCCCGCAGGCTGATGCCGGCGGTGTCGGTGGCCGGTTCCGTCGCTCTACGGGGCCCCCGGGGGCGCGCAAGCGGGTCAGCTGGGTCGGTAAGTCGACCTCAAGGTGGCTCAACGCCCGGTGGTGTTCCAGAACGGCACCGTGATGTTGAAGGAGCGTCAGTCCACGAAGGGGCGAGGGCGTCGTAGCCGCCTTCGGCGAGGCGGCCTGTCACTCGCGCAGCGACAACTCCGCGTGGTGCCAGACGTCGTCGCTCAGCTTGGTGATCGCGCCCTCGTGGGCTGTGACCAGTTTGAGGGCGGCCTGCTGGGCAGCGGTGCTCGCGGTCGGGCCCAGCCCGAGCACCTCAGACGGCTTCGGCGTCAAGGGCGGAAGTCGTTCACGTCAGTCTCGTCCTCGGGGTGTGAGGAGGAGTGCTCATGTCCAGTACGGGTACGGGTGCGCTCGCATCTCAAGGCGATAGCCGACCGGTCGGCGGTCTCCGGCTACGCCGTTCTTGTCCCGAACATCTTCTACCGGCACGGGCGCACGCCGGTGGTGGAGCAGCCTGAGTTCATCGACATGGAGGGCCGCCCCGACACTGTGGGGAGGTCGTCCCGCTGCCCGAGTCCCTCACCCGAGCTCGCGGGGCGTGACGTCGGGGGCCTGGCTCGCGTGGTGCGCCGAATCGCTGCTGGTCGCGGATCGGGCTGTGGGCGTCACCAGGTACTGCATGGGACCCGGCTCGCTGCACGCGGCCGGCACGCTTCCGGGCCGGGGTGGCCGCGTGGTGGGCTTCCACGGTGGTCGGCTGACCGGCGAGGCGCCTGACCCCCGCACCTGCTCGCCGACCGGATCACCGACCGAGCTCTACCTCGCGCACGCCGACGTGGCCCCTTCGATAGCCGATGAAGTGGGTCCGGCGCCTGCGGCGGGCGCTCGCCGCCGCCGGGATCGGGCATCGGTGCGAGGTCTACGGGGGTGCGCGCCACGGCTGTACCCAGTCCGGCACCGCCTTCTACAACCCGGCGGCCGAACGGTACTGGACGGAACTGCCGTTGCTGTTCGCCCGCACCCTGCGAACTCCGGGTTCCATCGTCCTTGAGGTGCGAGCCGTGCCGAACGGACTGTGCGCTCCAGCCATGCCGGCCGTCGAGGTGCTCTACGTCCCGCCTCCTCGGCGGATCAGGAGCCGGGAGCGCGTCACTTCGCCTGCAGGGGGCCCGCGAAGGACTTGCGCAGGGAAGCGGGAGCGGCGAGGGGGAGCAGTGCGGCGAGCATCTTGCCCTTGACTGTGCTCGGTTCCCGCGTCAGCTCGACATCGACTCGGGTGCCGTCGCCCTCGGGGGTCATCCGGAAGACCCAGCCGCCGCCGGCTCCGAACAGCTTGGAGTCGAGGGTGGTGATGGTGACCGTGTCGCCGTCCGGCTCCCACTCGTAGCGCGCGCGCTCCCATGCGGCGGCGGTGCCCTCGGTGACCTCGGCCCAGGTGTCACCCAGCTCGTGGACCTCGAAGTGCTCGGCGTCGATCGTGGGCCAGGCCTGGGCGCGTGCGGGGCTGAAGTCGGTCAGCACCCCCAGTACGTCCTTCGGGCTGAGCGCGGAGACGAGGTGGAACCGTACGACTGCCATGGGGTTTCCTTAACGAGAAGTAACTGCTCTGACCGGTGACGCGAGATTGACACGGGCGTGCGTCACCTGTCAAGGCGGTGACTCGCGCGAGGCTGCCCGGACACTTGTCAGGGAGATCCGGTGGTGAGACATGTGTTCCCGTGAGGCGCTCACCCTCGACTTCGGTGGCACCCCCAGCAGGCTCATGGGCTGTTGCCGCTGAGCGAATCGGCGTCCGCCGGGCCGTTGTCCTCGGCCACCGTGTCGGCGGAATGGCGTGTCGGGGTGGCCACTTCGGCGAGCTGAACATGGAGGGAGCGGAAGCGTGGCCCGAGCCGGTTCCGGGAACGTCCGGACCTGACAGAGTGGCCGCCCGGCAGCATCAGCCGATCGACTGCACACACATGTCATGGGCGGCCTTCGCCCCGGCCGTGTGCGATCGGGTTGCGTATCGACATGTGCAGAGACATGCCCGGGCCGGGGTTGTGCGGTTAGCCTCGACACCATTGACGGCAACAGCCCGAGGACCGACATGCAGGTGCACCTGAACCCCCCTCTGGAGCCCGGTGACGCGCCCCGACGCGCCGCCGCCATCGTCGCGGCCGCGGCCGACATCAGCGGTGCGGAGCTGGACTACAGTCCCGAAAGCATCGATCTGGTGGAGGACATCGTCGACGGCTTTCGGGCCGAAGGTGTGACCGGCGAGGACATGGCGGAATCCCTCGTCGCCTTCGGCTGCTACGTCGGCGAGATCCTGACGCGCCACCTCGGCGGAGCCTGGCGGCTCGCCGATGCAGGACACCCCACGACCGCGCCCCCCGTCGTGGAGCTGTCCGATGCGCGGGAGTGCCACCCGATCGACTGGGTCTTCAGCCGCCTGCGCTTCGGAGCCGACATCAGTGTCCGCGACCTCTGCGAGGCCGCCGGTATGAGCACCGGATCCCGGACGAGCGAACGGACGGCTGAGCGGGGGAGAAGATGAGCAGGTGCGCCGATGGTCGGCGCACGCGTGGGACGCGAGTCGGCACCAGGGGGCACGGAATGAGAGCGCACACCGGCTCGGTCGGCGTTGGTCCGGACGACGTCGTCCTGGTCGGCCGTGAGCGGGAACGGATCCTGGTGGCCGCAATGCTGGAGGCCCTGTCCCGCGACGGGGGGCGCGCGCTCCACCTGAGCGGCGCTCCCGGCACGGGCAGGTCCACCCTCCTGCGCTTCGCCGCGACAGAGGCCGCGCGGCAGGGCGTAGGCGTGCTGTCGACGGTGTGGGCACCCGCCGAGCGGGGTCTGCCGCTTGCCGCGCTGCACCACCTCCTGCGCCCCGTCCTGCCCCGCCTCAGCGACCTGCCGGACCGCGAACGTGCCGTACTGGAAACCGGGTTCGGAGGCTGCCTGCCCACGCCGGCACCCGTAGAGCTGGCCGCAGCGGTGCTGCGCCTGCTGACTGCGATGCCGCAGCCGGTTCTGTTGTGCGTGGACGACCTCGACCGGCTGGATACCGCGAGCGGTGACACTCTGCGAGCCCTGGCCGGGCTCTGCGGCGGGACACAGGTGGGGCTGATCGTCGCCGAGCGCGCCAGACCCGGCGTCCGGCCGAGTCCGCACGCGCAGCCGGTGACGCTCGGGAGCCTGCCCGATCCCCAGGCCCGCGCTCTCGTCGCACGCACCGGACGGGTCACGGCACACGCCGAGGAACAGCTTGTTCTCACCGTGGCGCGAGGAAACCCGCTAGCGCTCGTCGAGCTATCCCTGGACGGAGGCCATCTCGGGGAGGCGGCGGGCTTCGGCATGCTGCCCGCGACGCCTCGTCTGGCCGAGGCGTACGCGGAGGACTGGGAGGCGCTGTCGGCTCCCGCCCGCACCGTGCTGCTCACTGCGGCGCTGAGCGTCTCGCCGGTGACCCGGGACATTCTGAGCGTGAGCACGCTGCTGCTCGGCAGCGCCGACGCGGCCCGCGCCGGGCTGGCCGAGGCGGCGGCCCGCGGGCTGGTCGTGGAGGCCGCCGGAGCGGTCGGAGCAGATGAGACTCTTGAGTTCACTGGAGCCGTTGAGTCCCTTGAGAGCGCCGCGGGTCCCGGAGCTGGCCGAGGCGGCGCCGACGAGCCCGCCACGGGTTCCGGAGTCGGCCGAGCTGCGGACGACCGCGCCAAAGGTCCCGAAGCCCGCCGAGCCGCCGACGAGCGCACCACAGGTCCCGAAGCCCGCCGAGCCGCCGACGAGCGCACCACAGGTCCCGAAGCCCGCCAAGCCGCCGGCGAGCCCGCCACGGGTCCCGGAGTCGGCCGAGGTGGCGACGAGCCCGCCACAGTTCCCGGAGCCGGCCGAGCCGCGGACGACCGCGCCACAGTTCCCGAAGCCAGCCGAACCGCCGAGCCCGCCGCAGCCCCTGCGCCCACCGCAGCCCCTGAGTCCGCCGAAGCCTCCGAGGAAGAGCACCGCCTCCGCTTCCCCGAGCCGCTGATACGTCCGGCCGTACTGCGTCTCGAGTCGGCGGCCCGGCGCATGGCCGCACACGCCGCGCTCGGGCGGAGTCTCACCAGTTCCCCCCACGCGGCCTGGCACGCGGCCCAGTGTGCGGCGGGTCCCGACGAAGAACTCGCGCGGCGGCTTGAGCCGTTGGCGGCCGGCCCCCGTTCGGGCAGCGCTGTGCTCGTGGCCCTTGCCGCTCTGGAAAGCGCGGCCCGTCTCTCCCCGGACCCGGAACGCCGGGCCGCACGGCTGCTGCAGGCTGCCGAACTCGCCGGCGACCACGGTCTGGTGGACCAGGCGCTGCGATACGTGCGAGGGGTCGACCCGACCGAACTGGGCGCGTTCGGACGTGCCCTGCTGTTGCGGGTGCACGATCTGCTGCCGGGCAGCAGCGCGGCCGGCCGGGAGCGGATCGCCGAACTGTGCGAGGCGGCACGCGAGGTCGCCGCGCAGGATTCCGCACTCGCCCAGAAACTGCTGCTCGCGGCGGCGCGCAGATGCCGGTGGCAGCAGGTCGGGCCCGGCGAACGCCGCCTGGTCGTACGGGCGGTCGAGGACCTGCGGGCCGGCCCCCGGGACGCGTGGTATCTCACCGTGATGGCGCTGATCGACCCTCTGAAGGTGCCCCACCTGACGGTTCCGCACCCGGTCCCCGGACGGTCCGACCTCGAGGAGCGGAGCCTGCTCTCCCAGGTGACCACCCTCACCTCCGAGTTCGACCGGGCGGAGCCGCTCCTCGAAGAGGTTGAGGCGGCGTTCCGCGCCGCGGGCCGGTACGGACAGCTGCCGCTGACGCTCGTACCGAGGACGATGTGCCAGATCTGGCTCGGTACCGAGTGGCACACGGCCCAGTCGCTGGCCGAGGAGAGCCGGAGGATCGCCGAGCGGACGGCGCAGCCCGACTGGGTGGCGCGGGCCACCGGAATGCTGGGCATCGTCGCGGCGCTGCGAGACGACCACGACAGGGCTCTGGAGTACGCCGCTGAGGTCGAGGAGTCCTCCCTGGGCCTCGGCCAGAACCGGCAGTTGAGCCTGGCCGTCCTGGCTCGTGCGGTCTCTGCGTCGGGGACGGGCCGGTACGCCGAGGCGTACGCCCGGCTCCGCTCCCTGTTCGCCGACCCGACGACGCCGTACGCCTTCGAGCAGTTCTGGGGACTGGCCTTCCTGGCGGAGGCGGCACTGCCTGCCGGGGAGCAGGCCGATGCCAGGACCGTCGTCGACCACGTCGCGTCCCTGACGGAGGCGGGGTGCGCCCCATTGCCGGAACGGATTCTGGCGTACGCCGACGCGGTCCTCGCACCGGACGACGAGGCGGAGGCCCGCTACCGCCGCGCGCTGGGGCCCGGGGCCGAGGTCTGGCCGCTGCTGCACGGCATGACCCAGTTCGCCTACGGAGCCTGGCTCAGGCGCCGTCGGCGCGTCACAGAGTCCCGCACTCCGCTGGCCACGGCCGAGTCGGTCTTCCGGTCCCTGGGAGCCCTGTCCCGCGCGGAACAGTCGGCCTCCGAACTGAGGGCGACGGGCCGGTCGGCGGACGAGCACTCCGCCGGGGACGACATCTCCCGCGTGCTGACACCGCAGCAGCTCGCCATCGCGCGCCTGGCCGCCCGCGGCCTGACCAACAGGGCCATCGGGGAACAGCTGCGCCTGTCACCCCGTACGGTCGCCTCTCACCTCTACCAGATCTTCCCGAAACTGGACGTCTCCTCCCGCGCACAGCTCGCCGCGAGGATCGGCACCGACTGACGGGAGGGTCCGGCCGGTCGCCTCCGTCAGGGCGCGTGACGCTTCCTCAGTGCGCGTGACGGTCACTCAGCGCTCATGACGGTCACTCAGCGCTCATGACGGTCACTCAGCGCGCATGACGGTCCTCAGCACCTCGGCGAGCTGCGCCCGCCCTGTCACGCCCAGCCTGGGGAAGATGCGGTAGAGGTACGCCCCGATGGTCCGCGACGCGAGACCGAGCTGTTCGCCGATCTCACGGTTGGACAGGCCGCGACCCGCGAGCTCGGCGATCCGCAGTTCCCGTGCGGAGAGCAGGGCGCGGGCCGCATCCTGCCGAGGCGCGCCCGGGGCACCGTCCTCGGTTCGCTCCCCGGAGGCCCGCAGCTCCGCGACGATCCGCGGAGCGCGTGCCTCGGCACCCAGCATGGTGTAGCCGGCCGCCGCCTGGCGCAGGGTGGCACGGGAGTCGGCGAACTGCCGCCGGCGCCGCAGCCACCGGCCGTGGGCCAGCCGGAGTGGCGCCTCCAGGAACGGCTGGCGGGACAGGTCCTCGGTGAAGGCCCGCTCGAACAGTGCGTGGGCGTCCTGGTCGTCCGCGAGGACGGCCCGGGCCACCGCGAACCGGAGGGCGACCACAGCCGGGCACTGCGCGCCCAGCTCCGCTTCGAGCCGGTCGAGCGTCGCGAGCGCCTCCTCGGAGGCGTTCTCGGCCTCGGCGGCCTCCGCGAACGGCACCAGCGCGAACAGGGCGGTCGCGCGGGTGCGTGGGTCCGTGAGGAGCGCCGACAACGCCGTAAGCGCGGCCGCGGACCTGCCGCACTCCACCAGGGCCCAGGCCCTGCCGACCGCGAGAACCGCGTCGATCGAACGCATCGAGCGCCTGGCCGCCGCCAGATCACCGGGATCGCCCGGGCGGACTGTGCCACCGCTACGCAGAGCCCGTACGAGATCCTCCAGAAGACGGGCGGCCGCATCATGGTGGTCCTGGCCGTACACCCCCTCGGCGAGCTCCGCGCACCGCCGGAACGCGTGCTCGCCCTGACCCCATTCGCCCCTGGCCAGGTGCGCGAGCCCCAGCCTCAGCAGCACCCGGGGCAGCTCGCCGGCCAGGCCGTGGAAGCGATGGCGACGCTCCGCCTGCCGGAACAGGTCAAGCGCCCGCAGCGGGTCCCCCGCCTGCAGCGCGGCCTCACCGAGGCGTTCGAGGTCGCGTACGGGCATGTCGGCCAGGTGCCGGACGGCCGACACGCCCGCGAGGACGGTCGCGGCCCGGCGGACCGAGCCCACCGTGGCCATCGCGTGCAGCAGCCTGGGGTCGTCCGTGCGGTCCGGCATCCCGTCGAGGAAGGCCAGCAGTGCCGCGGCGCGCTCGTCGTCGCCCGCGACCGCGGCCTCCGAGATCCGGGCGAGCTCCAGTGCGTTCTCCTGCTCGGCGGCACCGCTGGGAGCGGGCCAGGTTGCCGGGTCGGCCGACGGCTGCCCGTCGCCTTTCCCGGTCCGTGTCAGGGCCTCGGCGCACAGGGTGCCCAGGGGGCCCAGCGGCTGGCGCAGCGCGCGGTGCGCCATCGCCCGTGCCACGCAATCCAACCCGAGGACCTCTGCGAGCTGGGCGGCCCGCAGGGCACAGCGACCCCGGTCCGCGGGCGCCGGATGCAGCTCGGCCGCCCGTCGCAGCAGTCGGACGGCCAGCGGTGGCTCGCACTGTTCCAGCGCCTGGCCGTGCACCGCTTCCAGACGGCCGGCCAGCTCCGCGTCGTACCCCTGCACCGCCTGGGACCGGTGCCACAGCATCGGCACCGAGCCGGGGGCCAGGACGTCCGCCAGGGCCGAGTGCGCGGCTCGGCAGCGCCACGGGTCGGTCCCGTGGACGACAGCGCCCGCCGTCGCAGGGTGGCTGAAGCGCAGCCGCATGCCGTCGTCGACCGCCACGAGACCCGCGTGTTCCGCGGGCTCCAGAGCCGTGAAGTCCGGCGCGGTGCCTCCGATCCGCGACGCGGCCGACAGGAGCAGCGGGAGGTCTCCCGCAGGGTGCAGCGCGGCCACCAGCAGCAGGTCCCGGGTCTCCTGGGGCAGTCGCGCGGCTCCGGGGGCCAGGGCGGCGGCCAGCCGGTCGGACGAGGCGGGCGTGGCGGGCGTCGAGTCCTCGGACGGGAGGGGGAGTTCCAGCAGCGCCAAGGGATTGCCGGCCGCGGTCGCCAGCAGTTCGCGCACGGTCTGCGCGTCCAGGCCGGGACGCCGCGACGCCAGCAGCAGGGCGGATTCGGCCGGGGGGAGTGGGCCGAGCGGCAGCGTGGGAAGGCCCGCCAGGGGGGCCGGGGGCAAGCGGTGCGGACGGGCCGTGATCAGCAGGGCCAGCGGATGACCGCCGGTCCGCCTGGCGACGAACGTCAGCACCTCCCGGCTGGGTTCGTCCAGCGCGTCCCAGTCGTCGACGGCGACCAGGAGGGGCTGCCCCGCGCGGCTGACCGACACCAGTACGTCGAGAACGGCGAAGGACAGCCACGCCCGCCCGCCCGGCGCGGGGGCACCGTCGACCAGCACCTTCTCCACGGCGTCGAGCGGCGCGGCGGCCGGTGACCGGAGCGGGGCCGCCAGCACCGGCCAGACGATCTGGAGCAGGCCGGACAGGTCGGGCGGGGTCGCGCCCCGGGTGCCGGCACAGCGCAGCACGCGCATACCGGTGGCCGTCGCCGCGCGCACGGTGGCTTCCAGCAATGTCGACTTGCCGGCACCGGCCTCCCCGCACACCACGCGGGTCGCTCCGTGGGCCGCCCCCTCGACCAGGAAGTCCTTCAGGGCACGCAGTTCGGGACTGCGGCCGAGGAGGCCGGGATCCGCCGGCAGTACACCGCGCAGGGAGGCGTCGAGCGGAGGCGTGGCCTGTTCGTCCCGGGCCGGGGTAGGAGCGGACGGCCCGGTCTGCGCGTTCATCGTGCCCCCTGTTCCCTGTTTCCTGATCCCTGTTCCCTACGAAACGATCCCACCCAGCCGGGAGAGCGCTTCGGTGCATGCTGCCATCCCGGGGAAAGGGAAAGCACGGAAGCGGTCGGTTCGCGTGCGGCTTGCCCGGCCGCAGGGGGGAACCCGCCAGCGGTGGCGGGTGCGCGACGGTAGCGGCGCGGTGGCGGACGTCTCCTCGGGTCGCCTGTCGGTCCGCGCCCGGATACGCGAGTACGAACGTGTGAAGACGTATCTCGAAAGGGGTCTCAGGGCGTGTGTCGAAAGCCCTGGGCAGGCCGGGCGGCGCGTGCCAGCATGACGCCGTGACGCAGATCAGCAAGGGGGAGGACCTGCCGGCCCCCGGACAGTCAGGGCAGACCGGACCGGTCCCGCTGGAGATCCCGCACGGAGCCGTCGGCAAGTCGTCGGGCCCGGGGCCGGACACAGGTTCGGGGTCGAGTCCGGGCACGGGGCCGGACGCCGGTGCGGGACCCGATTCGGGTTCGGGCACGCATACGGGTACGCACCGGGGTTCGGGCAGGGGTACGGGCTCCGCCTCGGACGGCGCGTCGGCCGGGTCCGGGGCCGACGCGCGGGGGGAGGACCGCGCCCGGCCCCCGCGCCGGATCGACCTCGCGGACGACGGACGGTGGGCGGGGCTGATCGCCCCCTCACCCGCTCCGTCCGCCGGAACGGCCCTGTCCGCCGGGACGGCCGCGGCCGCAGGGATCCTCGGCGGGGAGTTCGAGGACATCGTGTACGTCGGCAGGGGCGACGCCAAGTTCGCCATGGAGGAGACGCCTCCGCCCGGTTACGTCCTGGTCGACGTCGCCAGGACGGGCTCGGGCATCTTCTGGATGGACTCCCTCGACTGGAACGGCAGGGAGGCCGTCCACCTCGGCAGAAGCTTCCCGCCCCACCGGTTCGACCGGAGGGTGATGTGGTGCGACAGCCTGTACCCCCTGCGCTTCCGCGTCCAGTGCGACAGCCGGGACGAGTGGGTGGTCGTGATCCGGCCCCTCAGCATGGTGCGCGCGCTCGGCGAGGGGGCCACCGGGCGGGGCTCCGACGTCCTGCTCCACACCGGGCCCGCGGGCGAGCTGGTCTCCCGAATTCGCTCGGCGGAGGGGGTCGGGTGGCTGCGCATCGAGGGCCACAAGCCGCGTCGCCCCGGAGCCCCCGCCCCGTACCCGGACACGCTGGCGAGCGAGACGGGCCGGCACCCGAAAGACGCACGGGTGCTCCCCGAGGGGCCCCTGGTCCTGGCGGTCGTCAAAGGGGACGGCGACTGGTCGCTCGAAGTCCGGCCCGCCCGCCCCGCGGAGGAGAAGAAGCCCGGCCTCTGGAACCGTCTGCTCGGGCGCTAGGTGTATTGACCCGCAGCGTTGTTGACGCGGCTGATGGGCGGGTGGCCGTCGAGTGCGGTGTGGCAGCGGTGGTGGTTGTAGGTGTGGAGGAAGTCTGCCAGGGCCTCGCTGCGCTCGGCGTTACTGCTGTAGGGCCGTAGGTAGGCCCATTCGTCGAGCAGGGTGCGGTTGAAGCGTTCGACCTTGCCGTTGGTCTGCGGCCGGTAGGCGCGGGTCAGCTTGCCCGTGGCGCCGAGGTCGGCCAGGACTGCCTTCCAGGCCAGGCCCTTGCGGTAGGCCCAGGCGTTGTCGGTCAGAACCCGCTCGATGCGGTCGATGCCGTGGCTGTGGAAGAACGCGGCCGCGCGGGTCAGGAAGGCCGAGCAGCCGTCGGATCTGGAGAGCCTGTATGCACTCACCCAGGCTTCGACGGAGGAGTTCAACCTGCTGGAAAGGGAGTTCGTGGCGGCCGGGAGCGAGATCGAGACGGTTGCGCGTGAGTGGATCTGTGACGAGTTCTGCTTCGTCGCGTCGGCATACGGGTTCACGTCCGCGGATGCGGAGGAGCTGACCTCCGGCCGGGACTGGTGAACGAGTACGGGAAGGCCACCTCCGATCAAAGCCATTCGTTGAGAGCTGCGACCAGCACGGTCGCCTCGTAGCGGACGGCGAGCTTGTCGTATCGCGTGGCGACGGCGCGATGTCTTTTGAGCGGTTGATCCCGCACTCGACCGCATGGCGCTCGCGGTAGTCGGCCCGGTCGAAACGCGGTGGCCGGCCGTCGCGGGAACCGAGCTTTCGGCGGTTGCGTGCCCGATCGGCCTTGTCCGGGATGGTGCAGCGGATCCCGCGGCGGCGCAGGTAGGCACGATGCCGGTGCGAGGCGTACGCCTTGTCCGCCCGCACGCGATCGGGGCGGACGCGTGGCCGGCCCGGCCCAATACGAGGCACGCGGACCTTCTCCAGCACCGGCTCGAACTGCGGCGAATCCCCACGCTGCCCTGCCGTCACCACGACCGACATGGGCTTCTTCCCCTGCTCGACGCGACGCGACGCGAGCGCGACGTGCCGGGGGGTGCCCCTATGTCTTTGGTCAAGGTGATCGGGTGGCAATGCGGCCGTCATAAGTGATGACGTGTCTGTTCGGTGAGTCTTGCCGCTGAGCGATGGCTTGGATCCGCTCCTGTGCTCCCCGGCGTGTTTGCAGCTGCCGACTCGGGTCATCGTCCAGCCGGCACAGGACGTCCTGTGGCGCCGGCTCGGAGGCGAGGGATCGCGGATCCCGTGTACGGGTTCCGGCGCCGCGCCGGAATCCGGCAAATGATTGGCGTGGTCATGACATTTCAAGACCCCCATGGCACGCTCCTTGCGCGTCGCGATCCCCGGGGGAAACCGCCTGCCGCCGGACGTGTCGCCGTACGAGATCTCTCCCGCACTTCTCCCGCGAGGCTTCCCGGCCTTGCCCCCCATACGCCACAAGGACGTGGCAAGGAGGAGCGACATGAGGCACATCTCCCGCTACACCGGCATCGCTGCCCTGACCCTCGCGACGGTCGTCGCGGGCACGGTCACCGCCACCGCTACCACGACTGGCCCGACCGCCGAACTCAAGGCCGACGGCGTCATCGTGGTCGCCGGCAGCACCTGTACGTGGACCGGCGCGAACACCAGCGCCGCCCCGCCCAGCGCCCTGACTGTCGACCGGGCCACCGTCAACCGCCCCGGCGGCAACCTCACCTGCGACGGCGGGATCACCGCCACCCTCAACAACAACCCCGCCTTCACCTTCGACGACGCCACCGCCACCGCGCGCACCGACATGATCGACATCACCGGCCAGCAGTCGTTCATCAGCTGCCGCTACCGGGCCACTTCCCTGGTCTGGGACCGTGACGGAACGACCCGCAAGTACGTCAACCGTGCCTTCACCGCCACCCGCACCTCGGGCAGCTTCCTCTGCCCGGCCTCCGTCACCACCCCGGCGGGCGGCGCCTCCGTCACCTTCCGCTGACCCGAAGGCCACACAAGAGATGCCCCACTGCCTTCCGGCGCCCACCGTGTGAGGGCGCCGGAAGGCTCACTTCACCC
Source organism: Streptomyces sp. NPDC044003 (assembly GCF_056435185.1). NCBI lineage: Bacteria > Bacillati > Actinomycetota > Actinomycetes > Kitasatosporales > Streptomycetaceae > Streptomyces > Streptomyces sp. NPDC044003. The sequence continues at coordinate 32,072 of NZ_JBWKFA010000012.1, forward strand.
GAGAGGGCAGGGGCTCCGGCGACCGGGACGCTGTCGTCGCCGGCCTGTCGATGGGGTATCGCCGAGGGAAGCCCAAAAGGGGCCATGGAATGATCTCGAAGCCGTGAAGGCCGGGTTCTCGTGGTCGCCCTGGTGGTGTGAAGGGCTGAGTGTCTACACGGTGCTGCGGTCAAGCTGCTGGAGCGGCGAAGTCGGCGTGCGCCGCCTCGACGGGGCTGCGGCGTCGAGCCCTTCGGGGGTGGATTCCCAGATGTTCTCCCGCTCGGGCTCCGTCATCGCGGCGAAGAACCCGAACAGCAGGCGTCCCGGCCCGCTGGGGGCGTACATCCCCTGGAGAGGCCCGGTGAGCATCTCCAGGACCAGGCCGTGGGCGGTCAGGTGGTTGGCGAGAGCGGTCGGCTCTGCGGCGTCCGCGCCCCAGCCTCTTCATTTCGTTCACCGTGAAGATCACCCGGCGGTGCGGGGCGTGGGCCTTGATCTCCCTCGCGGCGGCGAGCGCGGCTTTGAACTGTGTGCGTACCCGCACGCGTGGGCTGATCTTCTCGGAGAAGATCTTGTCCCGGAGGATGCCGTGTCCGGCGAGCGCGTCGAGCTGCGACTGGAGCTCCTGGGTGAGGCTGGAACCCCTTGCGTTAGCTCTGCGCTTTGAGCGTGTCTCGTGAGGGTGAAGTTCCGTCCCTCGTATGAGTGTTAGCTCTTGCTCTGTCTCGTGTCTCACTCCAGGTTCGATCCGTGATCCTTCATTACTTCAGTTCCGCCGGGTGGGAAGAGTGGGGCCTGTGCGACCGGCCGCTCATCCGGGAGGCCATGCCCGTCCTCATTGACGAGGACCTTTGCTTCGAGGACTCTGCGGGGCCGCGGCCGACGACGGTGATGAACCTCTGGCTCCGGGAGTTACCGGTCAGCGGGGCGCCGTCACCGAAGTCGTGGAGGACGTACGCCCAGGCTCTCAAAGGCTGGGCGGAGTTCCTCGACGCTCGCAGGATTCCGGTCTTCGCCGACCGGCAGCGGCTTCGGGATGCGTTGTCGATGTACGCCGAGTACCGGCTGTCCGGGCCGCTGGAGGTGCGGCTGAGCCCGGCGAGCTGGAATCTGGCGGTCAAGACGCTCTCGTCCTTCTATCAGTGGGCGGCGGCGGAGGGGTACGCGCCGACGGTCCCGTTCTCCTACGCGCGGCAGTCGATGACCCGCCCGGATGGTGCGCGCGTGGAGGTCACCAGGAATTTGGCGACGGTGCGTACGGGCAACGCGCATGCGACGCGCAAATACCTGGAGAAGCCGTACGCGGACCTGCTGATGCATGCCCTGGCGGGCAACGACCCGGCGGGCGAGCGGGACGTCTCGTTCCGGGGACGGGAGACCGGTCGCAACGCGGCCGTGATCGGCCTGGCGCTGTCCAGTGGACTGCGGTCGCAGGAGTTCACGCATCTGACGGTCTACGAGGTGCCGCCGCTGCCGCGCCGCCGCACGGCGGTGCCGGTGCCGCTGGTGCTCGCCCCGCCGACGGCGAAGGGCAGAAAGGGCCGCTCCACGTGGATCGACTACGACGATCTGGCCCGGGTTCACGACTACATCGGCTGGGAGCGGGCCGCGGCGGCGGAGGGTTCGTGGTGGCGGCCTCGTGATCCGCTGTTCGTCGAGGCGCCGACTCACGACGGCGCGCTGATCAACGGAATGCGACGGCGCTGGCACAGCCTCACCCCGGCCGAGCGGCTGCGGCTGGTGGCACCCGGCGGAGGCAGTGCGCTGCTGGCGGTGCAGGCCGGCGGGAAGCCATTCGTCGACTGGGCGACCGTTCTGCGCCGGACCGCGCAGCGGATCCGGGACCGCTTTGAGCCTTCTTTCCCACATGTCCATCCCCATGTCACCAGGCACACCTTCGCGATGGCCACCTTGGAGCGGCTGGTGCGCGGCTACTACCAGCAGGCTGCCCAGCTCGTCGTGGACACGGGCGACGACGCCCTGGCGCTCTATCTGACCAAGGCCGATCCGCTGCTGGTGCTGCGTGATTTGTTGGGGCATACGAGTGCCGCCACCACTCAGGCGTATTTGCATCTGCTCGACACCCAGCGGATCTACCGGGACGCCTACGCGGCTGCCGGAGGAGCCTTGGGTGTGGATGCCGACGCGGTCGCCGAGTTCGAGGGCGAGGTCTGATGCCGGCCGAGATCCAGCAGCCCTTGGCGGTGCTCTTCACTTTGCCGGACGGCGTCATCCACCACGGTGTCCTGCACGATCTGCCGAACCAGCAGCTGGCCGCGGACCTGGCCGTCGGGCTGGTGGCGGCCACGCATCCGCACGGGCCAATCCGGACCCGCTCGGTGGCCAGGCAGTACATGACGACGATGCGCCGGATGGCGCGCGACCTCGACGCCTTGGGAGTCACGGGCGGTCTTGCCGATCTGACCCCGGCCACGCTGGTCCAGTACTGGCTGACCTGCGACTACCACCGCGAGCGGCGCATCCGCGTGGTGCTGAACGCCTTCCAGGAGACAGCTGGAGGACTGGACCCGGGGATCGGCCGTCACCTGGCCGGGCGGCGGATCAACAAGGTGGAGAAAAGCCGACCCAACCAGCCCTACAGCGACGGTGAATGGCGGCGGCTTGAAGCCTCCTGCACCAATCAGATCGCGGCGGCCCGCCGCGCCCACCGTCAGGCGCTGGAGGCAGCCGGCCGGGGCGCCGATCCGTCCGTACACGGCGTCACCTTCGACAACCTCGCCTGGCTCTGGCTCCACGCGGGCCCCGCGGAGGCGAGAAGGGCCGTCGAGCGGTTCGGCAGAGGCGCCGGTGTTGACCGGGCCCAGTGCGCGGCGGTCGAGGCGGCGCTGTTCCCGGCCTCGGAGACGGCGTTCGCCTACCTCACGCTGTTCGCGATGCGCACGGGCATCGTCCCTGACGGCATCGATGCCCTGCGACTCGACGACATCACCCGGACTTCGGCGAACACGGTCCTGCTCTCCTACCGCAAGGGGCGCACCGGGAACGAGGCGCTCAACCTGTCCCGTGATGCCGTGCGGTTGCTGGACCGCTGGCTGGAGCACTCGGCCCAACTACGTGAGCACGCCGGGGATTTGGCTGGTCGTCTGTGGATCTATGTGGGCTGTGACGGGCTCGGGAGAGGGCAGGGCAGGATCTTCGACCGCCCTCGCGGCCAGCGCCAGCGCCGGGTCTGGATGGAGTCCTCGGGCGTACTCGGTGACGACGGGCAGCCCCTTCCGGTGCACGGCGGCCGGGTCAGGGCTACCTGCCACCACCGGCGCGACCGCGCGGCCTGGACCGGACGCACGACGATCGACCCCAACCACAGCGCCCGCGTCGAGGGAGATCACTACCTCAGCTCTCACACCCCGGCCCAGTTGGACGCGCTGGAGGGCGTTATCGAACAGGCCCAGGGCGATGTGCGCCGCAAGGCCGCCCCGCCGGTCGTGATCAGCAGTGAGGACGCTGCCGCGTTCGCCGCAGACTTCCCGAGCCTGGTCGAGGACGCCGGTCTGGACGCGGCGGCCATCAAGGCTCTGCTCTCCGGTGAGCAGGACATGTTCGTCGCCGCGTGCGCCAGCCCGCTCAACGGTCCGCACGCCCCGGCGGGAACCTTGTGTCCGGCCCGGCCCTGGGTGTGTCTGCTGTGTCCGCTCGCCGCGTTCGCACCCCGCCACCTGCCCAACCTGCTCCGGCTCAAGGAGTACTTCTCCCGGCAGGCCCAGCAGATGACCACCGCGCAGTTCCTGCGGATCTTCGGTCCATACACGGCCCGCCTGGACGAGGACGTCCTGCCCCGGTTCGGCCCGGCCGCCATCGAGGCCGCCACCCGGCAGAGCGCCGAGACCGACGCCTTCTTGCCGCTGCACCTGGAGGAACAGCCCCAGTGACCACCGCCCATGCCGCTTCCCCGGCCCTGGCCGGGCGGCGCCCCTTCCACGGTCTGCCGGTCATCGAGACCGCCGGCCTGCGGCGCGAGCCCGGCAGCCCCCGGCCCGTATTCGACCAGGATGTCTGGGACCTGACCGGCCTCGCCGACGCCCCGGTGGTGATGACCGCACACCGCAAGATCCTGGACTTCACCGCCATCATCAACCCCCGCTGGCGGCAGGTTGCCCGCGAGTACCTGATGGCGCGGATGGCCCCGCTCCATCCGGACGTGGCCGTCTTGCCGCAGGCGTTCCGCACTCCACTGAACCCGAACTCTGTCTGGTCCGAACTCAAGCACCTGGCCCTGTGGTTCAACCACCTCACCGCGGCTGGCGTCACCTCGCTGTCGAAGGTCCGCCAGCATCACTGCGACGCCCATCTCGCGGCTGCCTCGCGCAGTGCCACCGACCCTGACCGGCTGCTGTCGCCTGCGACCACGGTGGCGATGGTCCGCATCCCGCAGTTCCTCGTCCTCTATGCAGAGATCCTCAGCGATTGCTACCAGCCGGGCTTCGCCCCGTGGCCGGGCCGCAGCGCGGACGAGGTCACGGGATATGTACGCAGCGACGAGAACCGGGTGCCGCCGGTCCCGGACAACCTGCTGCGACCTCTGCTGGCGAACTGTCTGTACTTGCTGGAGACAATCGGCCCACAGCTGGTGGCCGAGGCGGCCGCGGCCCGCGCCGCCGACCAGCATGAGGCCGCCTCGCGGCGGGGCCTGCTGGTCACTGAGGTCGATGGCCTGCGCGAGGTCATCGAGCGACGGCGAGAGACCGGGCTTCCCGCTGCACGGGCCGCTGAAGCGACCGTCACTCAGCGCTTGAAGCGTGGATGGGACCCGGGCGACCCGCTCCTGCACATGTCGTGGCATCCGCTCGTCGTTCAGGCGGCGGGGGCCATGGGGCACCGCAGGGACCTGGAGAGGCTCCGTCCCGAACTGGAACGGTGGGTGAGTGAGTGCGGCCTTGAACAGCCCTGGTGCCGCGATGCGGCCCTGGTGTCCCGGCACGATGACGGCACACTGGTGCCCTGGGCCCTGCCGATGGCCCGGCACCAACTGGACGCCACGGTCCATGCCGTCACCTCGGCTGCCTACTTCCTCACCTCGGCGCTTTCCGGGATGCGTTCCTCGGAGCTGGCGGAACTGACGAGCGGCTGCCGCCAGCAGGAACAGCGGCCCGGCGGCGGCACCCGCTACCGCTTGGTCTCCCGCCGCATCAAGGGCGAGGCATTCGGCGGGACCGAGGACGCGTGGGTGGTCACCGAAGACGTGCACCGGGCCATCGCCACCGCCGAAGCCCTCACTGGCGCCGCCCCGGGTGAGCGGCTGTTCGCCAAGGCATCCAACAACAGCAACAGCCGCTATACCGCCCTGCGCGCATGGGTGAACGGCGAGTACGGACAGCGGCTCGGCCTGGAGCCCATCCCCGACGGCCCGGTCAACCCCCGAGCTCTGCGGCGCACGCTCGCGATGTCCATCGCCCAGCGCCCGCACGGACTGATGGCCGTGAAACTGCACCTCAAGCATGTCAGTGTCGCCACGGCCGAGGGCTATGCCGCCCGCCCTGGCGGACACCAGGCTGCCTTCGCCGCCGAAGTCGCCACCGAGGAAGAAGCCGAACATCTACGGCTGACCGTCGCCGCTTACGAGGACTACCAGCGCGGGATCCTGCCCAGCGGCCAGGGTGCCCGCGACCTCATCGTCGCCTTCAAGACCGTCGACCAGATCCTGGAACGGCACGACGCCGGGCCGGTCACCGTCATCGACGACCGCCGCGTCGAGCGTGTCCTCAAGGCGAAGGCGAAGACTCTGCACATGGGCATCGGTAACTACTGCTGGTTCTCCGACCCGGGGAAGGCGTTGTGCCTGAAACTCGCCAGCACCCCGGACGCCGACGAACCCCTCATGGGGATGTGTGACTCGGCGCGCTGCCCGCAGGCCACCCACCACCCCCAGCACCGGCAGATCTGGGCCGACCATGCCAAGAACACCCAAGCCGTCTTCCTGGGCAACCCCAGACTCTCCAAGCCCGAACGGGCACGAGCCCAGGCCGCGTTCGACCGTGCCACCCGCATCGTCGCCGAGATCGACACCGCCGGACACGCTGAGGAGGACCCCGCCCGATGACGCAGGAACGCCAGAACGAAGCCGAGGCCAGGATTCGGGCAGCAATGCAACAGCTCCTTGCCGGACCCGTCCCAGAAGGCCTGAAGTGCGACGTCAAGAGCCTGTGCACCCTCGCGGGAGTGCCACGAGCGACCCTCTACCGCGCCTATCCGCATCTGAAAGCCGAGTTCGACCGCCAGCGGACCGCTGCCCAGGATGCCGGACATCGCCCCGACCCGCGGCTCGCCCAGATCGAGGGGCTCAAGGCCGAGGTCGCCAGCCTGCGCGAACGCCTTGGCAGGAGGAACGCCGAAGTCGGTGATCTCCGAAACTTCCGAGCACAAGCGCTCTCCCGCCTCGCCGCCCAGCACGACGAGATCACCGCCTTGCGGCGGGAACTGACGTCCACCACGGAGACCAGGGTCCGCGTGCTGCCAAGCAGATAGACCTGCAGCGTCCGGCGACGCAAATCGAATGCCGCCGCGCACTGAACGAGTGGAGGATGGTCGCTGTGACTGAGAAGTTGATCTGGGACGAATGGGCACAGCGGGTTTACCTGACCTGGCTGGCGCGAGACATCCGATACGCGCAGGTCGCGCTGCTGGAGATCCGAATGCGGGCAGGCCAAACGCCGCCGGACCCATTGGTCTGGATCCCGCTGGAGACCTTCCTGATGTTCAGTGCCAAGGTCTCGAAGATGCTCAAGCCCGTCGGACTGGACAACGACCGGCCGAAGAAGGCCGGGCCCAAACAGGATGCCTACGACCGGCGCAAGTACCGCTGGGAGTGTCTGCGCGTTCTACTGGGTGTGGACGACGCATCACCTCTCCTGGACCGGAAGGTCCGGGACGCCAGCGAACACTTCGACGAGCGCCTTGACGCGTGGACGGGCGAGCAGCCCCGCTTCACGGCCGAAGAAATGGAAGCCGGTGGGCTGACACCCTTTCCACAACCGCCGATGCGGAGAGTTGACAGCGGCTCCTGGGTCGTCGAGGTAGCCGGCGAGACCCTCGACCTGGGGGTCATTGAGATCGAGCTGCGGCGGATTCTCGCCAAGACGATGGAGTTGGAGTCACTCGCCACTTTGGAGGACCCGGGCTTGGCGACGCTGCTGGCCGGACTGCCACCGTTCCCGGCGGAGTTGCGGCTGGACGCACCGACCCGCAGACCTGCCGAGGATGTGCGCAACGGGATCGACTTGCAGGAAGTCGCCGAGCGCCAGAGCGAGTTCGATGAGACGATCGCCCGGGCCATTGACGCCCTCGCGACCCAGGATGAACAGGGAAGCGACAATCTGTCGGCAGAAAACCCCGATTCTGAATGAGACACGGTCCCCTCACCAAAGATGACCTCGCGACACTCGGCCCCAGTCGGGGCGAGACAATCACGCGTGGACACGTCTCATGCCAAGCTATCTTGCGTACCCGATGTGGATGTCCGCGGTCGGGGTGTCCGGGTCGATGGGTGCAGGCACTGGGGTGCCGGGCCGCCACGGCTGGCCGGGGTCGCGGTCGGAGGGGGTGGGCACGCGCAGGAGTTTCGCGAACCGGGGCACCTTCGTGAACCGGCCGGTGTGATAAGTCCCTGCGACCGCGCCGGAGCGCGAGAGGCAGTGTGAACCTGACGATGCGTGACAGCGCGGCAGGAGTGGCGCTCGACGTCGTCGGCTTCGGACGCGAGTGCGGCTTGAGGGTCCGTCACGACGCGGGCGCCCATGCCGAGCTGGAGGTACGGGCACCGGACGGCTGGTCCCCTTCCGCGACCCGGTACGCGGCCAGCTGGTCGCGCATGAGCCCCTCGACGGCGGACGTACTGGCCACCGACCCGGCCGGGGTCTGGCGGATGGCGCTGGAGGCCCAGCTCTCCCCGATCTCAGTGGCCGACATCACCGCCCGCACCATGCGTATGCGCGAGGACGGCACGTCCTGCTGGTTCAGCGACCAGCCCCGCCCACCGTGGTCGGGCACGGTGCCCTCCTTACGGCTGGCCACGACGGACAACGGGGTACGGGTGGTCGAGGGGTGTTCACCGCCAAGGTCGCCCCGCACACCCTGCGCACCAGGCTCCGCTACCCGCTGCTGCGGCAGCTGGAGCAGGTGTGGACGGCACCGCAGTACGCCGCCGCCGAGGACGTCTTCCTGGTGGAGAAGGAGAAGCAGGATCGCGAGCTGGAGGAACGGCGGGCCCGCGCCACGGCCAAGGTGGCGAAGAATCGGGGCCGAGATCGACGCGAAGAACGCCGTCTCCCGCCAGGCCGCGCTGGAGCGGGTTACGGCTTCGGAGGGCGCGCACCTGCGGCTGGGTGGTCCGGCCGGGGAAGACTGGTAGACGCGGCTGCTGGCCCGACGGGGCGTACGGGAGGCGGTGGACCACCGGGGCCGTGAGCACGTGATTGCCGCGACGGTGGGCCTGACCGTCAACGACCAGCGGTGGGCCGGCGGTACCCCGTTGATCGACGAGGAAGGCGTCCCGTACGCGGTGTTCGCCCCGGAGTCGGGACTGGTCATTGGTGGGGCGTTCGGGCTGCTGGCCGGGATGATGCTGCTGTTTACGGCCTGGGGCTACCGAAGCCACGGCGAGCCGCAAAGTAGCGATCTAACCGCAGGTCAGGCCGCCTGATTTCTTCGGGTCATACGAGAGCCACTGCTCCGGTATGAACGGGAGCCGGATGTATTTCGTTCGTGGCGGTGACGTACTCGACCGTGGCCGGTGTTCTCCGGCGAGACTGGGAACCATTGATTGGGTGACCTGGTGGGTCTGGGCGGAGTGTCCAAGGGGCCTGGCGTGGGGGTGTCGGTAGCTTGTCGGGGCGGGCCCGGGTCGCCTCCCTGACAAGTTGCAGCCAGGGCCTCGCCCCTGTCATGGCGGAGGGCTGGACCTGTGGGTTCAGCCCTCCGCGTGTTCGTGGCGTTGTCGTCCCCGGTGTCCTGGCTCAGACACCAGCCGCAAAGTAGGTCCCGGGTAGTTGGACGCGTCCCGTTTCCCTGCCCTGGGCATCGTCGTGGTCTGATCCAGTGATCGAAGTCAAAGGGGCGTGCGTGCGGTCGGAGTGGACGCCCGGCTCGACCTGGAACTGGTGGTCGTCGTGCCCCATCCCCGCGCATCTGCCGGCGCCGCCGACCGATCACGCACGCAGACACGATGAGGACTTCCGGGTTTCATCGACCGAGCATCCGACCCCGAGCCGGCACCGTAATGGTCTGATTCACGTATGGAGAAACTGGCGCCGCGTCGCAGATCTCGGTGGCCCGTGACCATCAAAGGATGCTCGTGACGGCGTGCAGACCGCTCGGCCGCCGCGGCCGAGGAGAGCTGCTGCTGGTCACCGGCAACTGCGCCGCTCACTGGGTGGGCTCGCGGTTGTAGAGCTTCTTGGCCCACAGGTAGCCGCCCAGGGCGATCAGGGCGCACCAGCCGATGCTGAGAACCGCGTTGTTGCCGATCGGGGTGCCCATCAGCAGCCCGCGCAGGGTCTCGATGAACGGGGTGAACGGCTGGTAGTCGGCGAACCATTTGAGCCCGGCGGGCATCGAGTCGGTGGGGACGAACCCGCTGCCCATCATCGGCAGGATCATCAGTGGCGTCAGCATGTTGCTCGCGGCCGCGACGCTCTTGGCCGCCATGGCCAGCGCGACCGCCAGCCAGGTGAGCGCGAAGATGATCAGTACGAGCATGCCGATCACGGCGAGCCATTCACCGAAGTCCGCGGTGGGCTCGAAGCCCACCAGGAGTGCGACGCCGGTGACGATGGTCATGCTCAGCAGGGTCTGGGCCAGGCTGCCCAGCACGTGGCCGGTGAGCACCGAGACCCGGGCGATGGCCATGGTGCGGAACCGGGCGACGATGCCCTCGGTCATGTCGATGGCCACCGAGATCGCGGTGCCCTGGGCCGCGGTGGCCGCGGTCATCAGGATGACGCCGGGGACGACGTAGTTCACGTAGGTGTCCCGGCCGCCCGACGGCCCGCCGAGGCCGCTGCCGAGGATGCCGCCGAGGACGTAGACGAAGAGCAGCAGGAAGACCACCGGGACTCCGGCGGCGGTGAGGGTGAGCGTCGGGTAGCGCAGCATGTGCCGCAACTGGCGGCGCAGCATGGTTGCCGAGTCGGTGAAGGCGTGGGTGGCGGTGCTCATCGGGCGATCTCCTGTTCCGCGACGGGGTTGCCCGTCAGTGCGAAGAAGACGTCGTCGAGGTCGGGGGTGTGGACCTGGAGTTCTTCCACGGTGAGTGAGGCGCGGTCGAGCCAGTCAAGGAGTGCGCGCAAAGACCGGACGTCGCCCTGGCCGGCGACCTGCAGGGTGAGTGCCTCATCGTCGCGGGACACCACGTCCAGGGCCTGGGCCGCGTAGTCGTGGCCGCGTGCGTCGGTGAACCGCAGGGTGATGTGACCGCCGCCGACCTGTTGCTTGAGCTCCTCTGCCGTGCCTTGGGCGACGATCTTTCCCCGGTGCAACACCGCGATCCGGTCGGCGAGCTGGTCGGCCTCCTCGAGGTACTGGGTGGTGAGGAAGATCGTGACGCCTTCGTCGGTCACCAGCCCGCGGATGATCTCCCACATGGTCCGCCTGCTGCGCGGGTCGAGCCCGGTGGTCGGCTCGTCGAGGAAGATCACCCGGGGCCGGCCGACCAGCGTCATCGCGAGGTCCAGGCGTCGGCGCATCCCGCCGGAGTACGTCACCGCCGGCTTGCGGGCCGCGTCCACCAGGTCGAACCGCGCGAGCAGGTCGGTGGCGCACTGCCGCCGTTCCTGGCGGGGCAGATGGTGCAGGTCGGCCATCAGTAGCAGGTTCTCCTCGCCGGTGAGGAAGCCGTCGACCGCGGAGAACTGGCCGGTGACTCCGATCGCGGCGCGGACCGCGTCCGGATCGCGGACCACGTCGTGGCCGGCGACCCGCATCTCCCCGGCGTCGGCGCGGATGAGTGTGGACAGGATCTGCACCATGGTGGTCTTGCCCGCGCCATTGGGGCCGAGTAGCGCGAAGACCGATCCCGCAGGGATGTCGAGGTCGATGCCGCTCAGCACCGCGTGGTCGCCGTACGCCTTGCGTACGGCGGTCGCCGTGAGCGCGGGGTGATCGAGGTCGGTAGGCATGGGTTTCGCTTCCGTCGATGAACTCCTGGCCTTCACAGTTCTGCAAAAATTACGTTGCATGCATTAGAGCGTCAATCACTCTGGCGTGAAGCAACGGAGTATTCGCAGGTAGATGGAGTAAATCGTTGCATGGCGTGTGTCAGCTAATGCAACGTGTCGCGTTGCATTAAGCTGGCTCCGACGACAAGAGCGGAGGACGCCCGATGCCTGGTGACAGACTCACCCTCCAGGACCGGCGGCAGATCGCCGCGGGCCTGCGCGAGGGGCTGACCTACGCCGCGATCGGCCGCCGCATCGGCCGGCCGACCTCGACCGTCACCCGCGAGGTGGTGCGCAACGGCGGGCCGCGCGGCTACCACGCCGAGGCGGCCCACCAAGCCGGCACACGGCACGCGCGTCAGGGCAGGACCACTGCGCCGACGACGTCACCGGGCAGGACCGACCTCGGCGGGCGCGATCCACGACTCGTGGACGAGGTGGGCGCGCAGAGCGTAGAACTGATGATTCAGGCCGGGCTCCCGCAGATGATGGCCAAGGTGCTCGCCGCGCTCTTCACCACCGACAGCGGCAGCCTCACCTCCGCGGAACTCGTGCGACGCCTGCACGTCAGCCCCGCCTCCATCTCCAAGGCCATCGGCTACCTGGAGAACCAGGCACTCGTCCAACGCGAACGCGACCCCCACAGTCGTGCCGAACGCTATGCCATCGAAGACGACGTGGTGTTCCAATCCATCATGGCCAGCGCGCACAACCAGACCCAGATCGCCGAGGCTTGCGCAACCGGTGCCCAGAAACTCGGCGCCACCACCCCCGCCGGCGCTCGACTGGAAAACACGAGCCAGTTCCTCCTCCACGTCATGGACGACCTGGTCCGCTCGGCCGAGTACTGGCACAAGATCTACTCCACCCGCCCTCGAAAGACATCCGAAACCGGCTGAGCGAATCACGTCGACCGAAGGTCTCGCCGTACCGCTTCCGTCGCCCGATGTCCGCCTGCGGCACCCCCCCCCGCGGGCTCACCGTGCCGGACCAGCAAGGGCAAAGTGGCCGTCCAGTACCACACCGCCCGCTTCCGCCTCGCGCCCCGCCTCGCCAAGGCGCTCAAGGTGCCGGGGTGTCGATGCCCCGCTCAATCAGGTGCAGGCTGCCCTTCCGTGTGTGCAGGTCTACTCCCCGGGGTCATAGCTGGGTGGCCGTGCGGATCAGCTGGGCGAGGGCGCGGGAGCGGCTGTGCGGGGGCCAGGCTATGTGGGTGATGACGGGGGGCGCGTCGGTGAGGGGGACGGCGGCGTGTTCGGCCCACAGCCAGGTGTGGGACGACTCGGGGCAGATGGCCGCGGTGCGTCCGAGGGCGATCAGCTGGGCCAGTTGGGTCTGGTCGCGGATCTCGGGGCCGGGGCCGGGAGCGTAGGCGCCGTTGCGGGGCCAGCGGGCGAGCGGAAGATCAGGGATGTCGGTGACGTCGGCCAGGGACAAGGTCTTGTGCCTGGCGAGAGGGTGCACGGCGGGCAGGACGGCAATCCGTCCCTCGGTCAGTAGTTCCTCGCTGTCGAACCCGGCGAGGGAGTTGAACGGCGTCTGCATGAGTGCCACGTCGGCGCGGCCGTCGCGCAGCAGTATTTCCTGTTCGCCGATACCGCATGGCAGCACTTCGATCTCGGCGGCGTCGGGCTGGGCCGCGTAGGCGTCGAGAAGCTTCCGCAGCAGTTCTTGAGACGCGGCGGCCTTGACCGCCAGCACCAGGCGATCGCGTGCGTCACCCGGATGATCGGCGCCACCGGCGCGACGGGTGCGGCGTACGGCGGCGGTGGTCGCGTGCAGGGCGGCGCGACCCTCGTGCAGCAGGACCTCTCCGGCGCCGGTCAGCGAGACTCCGCGGCGGTTGCGGTCCAGTAGCGAGACGCCGAGGCGCCGTTCGAGCTGCTGGATCGCCCGGGACAGCGGTGGCTGGGCGATGCCGAGCCGCTCTGCGGCGCGGCCGAAGTGCAGTTCCTCGGCGACGGCCACGAAGTACCTCAGCTCGCGGGTCTCCAGGGTGTCCATGCCCGGAGCGTACTCCCCGGTGATACCCCACGAGTATCACTGGATGCCCTATCGGTGTTGGCCGCATTGCCGTCGGGTGAGTGAGCATCAATCCGTGAGCGAAACGAAGATTGCGCTGGTGACCGGCGCGAACAAGGGAATCGGGTACGAGATCGCGAGCGGTCTGGGTGCCCTCGGATACCGCGTGGGCGTGGGAGCCCGGGACGAGGCCCGGCTCGAGACCGCCGTGGAGAAGCTGCGCGCCGCCGGGGTGGACGCGTTCGGGGTGCCGCTGGAGGTGACCAGCGACCACAGTGTCACCGATGCCGCGGAACTGATCGAACGGCAGGCCGGGCGCCTGGACGTCCTGGTCAACAACGCCGGGATCTCGGGAGAGTCCGGCCCGGGGTGGGTGCAGGACCCGACCGCGCTCGACCTCGACGTGGTCCGCAGGGTCTTGGAGACCAACGTCCTCGGCGTCATCCGGGTGACCAACGCGCTGCTGCCGCTGCTGCGGCGCTCCACGTCGCCGCGTATCGTCAACGTCTCCAGCGGCGTCGCCTCCCTGACCCGGCAGGCGGACCCGAACATCGAGATCGGCCCCATCATGGCGGCCTACGCACCGTCGAAGTCGTACCTCAACGCCATCACCGTGCAGTACGCCCGGCAGTTCGCCGGTACGAACATCCTGATCAACGCCGCCTGCCCGGGCCTGGTCGCGACCGACTTCACCGGCTTCTACGGATCCCGCACCCCCGAGCAGGGCGCAGCCACCGCGATCCGGCTCGCCACGCTTCCCGACGACGGCCCGACCGGCTCATTCTTCGAAGACGACGGCGTCATCCCCTGGTGACCTGCGGGCGCCAACGCCCGGCCCGTGGGCGCAACGAACGGCCTGACGTGTCGGGTGCGCCCACATCTCCTCCTGATCTCGCCAGCCGGGGCCGCGCTGTTCAGGCGGCCCGGCCGAGAGCGGCGGTGGTGAGGTCCTGCTCGCGCAGCGGGGTGAGGTCGACGTCGAGCTTCGGGTCGTAGGCGTCGGGCTGGACGGCGAGTTCGTGGGTGGAGTACTCGCCGAACCGGTTGATGTGCTCGGTCAGGTACGGAGAGATGTGGGCCAAGTCCTCCGGCTCGATCGTCCAGCCCCCGTCGAGCAGCTGCCGCACGATCTCGAACGGCGCCACCACTCCAGTACGCGGTCCGGGCCACGATCCCCATCAGGGACCGTGCCGGCATCCGGGCCTTGATCTCCTCCTCCAGCCGCTTCGCGGACGGCCGCTGCGCGTCCGCCCGGTGCGCCTTGAGCGACGGGATGCCCGTCTCGGTGTCGATGACGAGGCCCTCGTTGTCCGGGTAGCCGGCATCCGACGCCGCGGCGGCATCGCGCAGCCTGTCCTCCAGCTGCCGGTGGAAGAACTACGCGTCGAACCCGTCGGCCTCGCCCTCCCCGCACAGGCCGACTTCCACCAGGCAGGCGTCCAGCTTCTCCTGTGCGGTCTCCCAGGTCGGCAGCTGCTGGGACCAGTCCGCGTATTCCTCCGAGCCCGCCACGGCCACGTCGCCGGTCCACAGCTCCTCCGCGAGGGCGGTGAGAGCATCGCCTCGAAGTGCTTGCGGACGAACTGTCCCCGGCCGCGTCTTGTCGGCCACGTCCTTCTGCCAGTTCTGCGTGGCGAAGGAGACGTCCACGGCACGGCCGTCCTAGCCCAGGGCGCTGACGTACGCGCCGCGAGCCCTCTGGTGCCGCCGGGCGTGCGCGAGCGCGGCCAGGACGTGCGTCCTCCGATGTGGCTTTGCATTCCAGCTCCCCCGGCCAGGTCGAACATCACCGCCCGGTCCTGGCCGATCTGCCCGTACAGCAGCACCTCCCAGATGTTGGCGTGATGGGCGGAGACCTTCTCGATCTGCTCGTACTGCCCCGCGAAACCACCGAAGCCCTCCACGGCCTTGGTGACCGTGCCCAGGCCACCCGCCTGCACCGCCTGGGCCCTGGCCAGGGCGAGGAACGCCGGGGAAACCCTGCCCTCCAGCCGCCGCACGACCTCGTCGGCCGTCGCCTGTTGTCCAGGCCCTCCAAGACCATCCGGACCTCGGCGGTCAGAACATCGTCGCCAGGTCGTCACGGACCCGCATCCGCGCCTTGTGCGCCAGGCACGCCACCAGAGCGAGGCGCTTGACGGGCTCGTAGTCCCGCAGCTCCGACACGTCGGTCGCGTCCGCCTTCCCGGCGAAGTTGGTGATCTACCCCGCCGCGATACCGTCCGTCCACACGCCCGTATCGCCGAGCCCGTCCACCCATTCCAGCCGCTTAGCCAGGCTCTTGAAGCGGGACCAGGTCGGGCCCTGGGCAGGCTTCTTGAGCCGGTTGAACAGCGTCGTGCTGTCGCCGGTTCTTCGACTCGGCCTCCTTGCGGATCGACTCCTCGGCGATCCGCCGGGCCCTGCTCTGGTCGTAGGCCACGCCAACCCGCTGCCGGACCAGGCCCCGGGGTTCTTCATGGTCTTCGCCGCCCGGCACGCCGCCGGCGTGCCCTCCGGCAGCTCCACCGCCCGCCGCACGAACTCCGACACGGCCTCCGGAATGTCCCCCACCTTCGCACAGCACCCCATCCGCTGATATGCCTTCAGCATCAGCATCAGCATCAGCATCAGCATCAGCATCAGCATCAGCATCAGCATCAGCAGCAGAGCCAGCAGATGATCACCGCTGTCCGTACGGTCGGCGGCCCACTCCAGCTCATCGCGAGTCGGCGAGAAGAACAGATGCAGCTCGTGCGCGGTGATCAGCCGTTGGAATGGCGGATACGCCGTTCGCTCGATCGATGTCACTAGCCCTAGCCACCCCGGGCTCCAGACGACAACCATCGCCATCAACGAACCCGAGCCGAACGGGTGACGCGTCGCGTCGGCACGGCTTCAAGATCATATTCCATGGCCCCTTTTGGGCTTACCTCGGCGATACCCCTCGAGCAGCTGGAGTTCAGGCTGGGGTGGAGGCCAGGTCACCAGAGGCAAACTCCTCAAGCGTGCTGGCTGCGACAGAGTCAGACTCGATCTACTCCGCACCCGGATCCTCCTACGAGCATCGGACCGGTTCCTGAACTCCGTGCGGCTGCGGCCGCTCAACCTTCGTACACGCGACTATGGCTAGGTACCGGCGGTACGACGCCCTGCGCAGCAATCACGCACAGTTGGGGCAGCCGGTGACGTGCAGGGCGTGCAGGGACTTGATCAGGGCGAAGTCGGCATCGACCGTACGGCTGGAGTACGAAGCGAGGGCACCCAGTCCCACCCGCTTGCCGTTCTTGAGGACCAATCCGGGAGCCTGTGCCGGAGCGAGTCCAGGGCCATCACCGGTGCCGACCGCGCCGATCACACACCATGGAACGACCTTCGAGCGTCCCAGGCCACGCTCGGTGAGACCCGTGGAGTCGATCCGCACGCCCATGACGCAGCCGCGCAACGCAATCCAGACACCACCTGCGCTGATCGCGGTGTACATCACCATGCCGACGGGATCCGCGGCAACGGCCCCGCTGATCAGCGCCCCAGCACTCAACAGCGCAAAAAGACTCCCCACCATGAACAGGGCTACCCGTTGTCCCGGCCTGCGGAGCGTCTGGGTGCGTATCGGGTTCGGTGGAAGGGACTCCATGGCCATGACCCTAGGCCGCAGCCGTACACCACGTACGGGTTCCGCCATCACAACATGCCCGGCAGAGCGGAATTACGTGACGTCCACACGCTGCCTCCAGGACGAGGAAGCCATCTGGTTCCACTTCGAGGTCGACGCCGACGGCTGGGTGGTCCGGCTGGTCGAGCTCGAAGGGCCTGAGCTGACCCCGATCGCCGGTGCCTCCCTCGCCGAGTGACAGCGGGCTCGCTGCGCAGACCGCTTTGATGACAGCTGCTTCGGGATCACAGCCGAGGTGCCCGTCTCGGAATGCGAAGGCCATGACCCCGAGGGACTTACCTTCTGAGGCGTTCGAGGCAGTCTGGGTCCTGCCCTTCGCTGGATCGCCTTCCGGTCGGCCCAGGTGACCTCTCGGCCCCACAGAGGCTTCCTGGGATCATCTCGACGTGACTCCTACCCTTCCCCGCACCGTCCGAGCCGTCGACACCGCTCAACTCCTGGGCCTGGCCCAAGAGGCCGCCCTGCACGGCTTCAGCCAGCGCCTCCCGGTCGACTGGCTCCAAGAGCACCTTGCCGCAGAGGCGACCCATTACTTGTTTCCTACGATCGTGCAGCGGCTCACGCACCGTCCCGAGGTGCCACTGCAGTGGAGGTGCCAGCAGCTGCTGACAGTCAGGACCGGCGAACAGATCCGGGGTCTGCTCGATGTCCTTCCCGACACCTTCGACGAACTTCCGGAGACCTTGGACACTGCCTTCAAGAAGGACATCGTCAACCGCATAGAGCGTGCCGTGACCGTGCGCGAGTGGGTGGAGCGGATGGCTGCCGATGCAGGTTCATGAGGCCCCTGGATGCGCGCACAGTGACTACTGCAAGGCGCACCTGCGCTGCCGCTCCCAGCAGTCGGCGGCGACCCTGTTAACCAATCTGCCGAGGACACACACAGCACCGCCTCAGAACGGCTGACTGCCGGATCGCCCGGGACGAGACGAGCGGCGCCCTGGCGGGCACCGCTGCGATTGCCGCGCCGTTCGACAAGCCAGAGGGCTACCCGGTGCCGACGGAGTCTTCGGGCCGATCTGGAATGTGCTCCCGGGGAGGGGTGATTGTGAGAGGGCGCGTACTCAGCCAGGGGAGTCGGCTGTTGATACTGCGTCCCCGCGCTGGAGTCATCCGCCGGTGGGAGCGGAGGCAGCGTCGAGGAGGTGCGCGACCTGTGCGGGATGCGTCAGCTGGGGATAGTGCCCCGCCCCGGCGATCTCGGCCACCGGGAAGTCAACGGCCGTGACCAGCGGGTCGGTCGAGCCCACGACGATCTGGACCGGGACGTTCACCCGGTCCAGCAGTTCCCGCAACTGCCGGCGGTCGGCGGCGTCCGTGCGTAGGGCCGTGGCCACCCGGCGGGCCACCCCGGGGCGACGCAGGTCCGCTGCGGCGCTCTGGACTTCTGGCCCTTCGGGGACGCCGAGCGACTGAGCCAGTCGTGCGGCGGGCATGCGGCGCATGATCGGTGCGGCCAGGACCGAGCGGGCCAGACGCGGGGCGGGTGCTTGCAGGAATGACGGCGCAATGAGGACGAGTCTGCTGATGCGGTCCGGATGGTCGACGGCGAAGCGGAGCGCGGGTCCGCAGGCCAGGGAGTGTGCGACCAGTGCGGGGCGGGTCTGCACCGGCCTCAGCAGGTCGGCCAGCCACGCGTCAACCGGCTGGGTCGTGGCGGCCGAGCGCCCCAGGCCCGGCAGGTCGGGGGCCAGGATCGGGCCGGGGAGGTCGGCGGCGAGGGGCGCCCAGAGGTCGGCGTTCATCGGCAATCCGTGCAGCAGGACGTGGGTGGGGCTGTGCCGATCTCCGGTCACCCAGGTCGGGCTGCCGGACACGTCGTGGAAGCCGTACGGGCTGAGCCAGGGCGATGCGGCACCGAAGCGGGCGGCCACCAGGTCGTCGGCCCACGCGCGCAGAGCATCGGCGGCCGGCGGCATCTCCAGGCCGGCGCTCGACGCGAAGGCGTGGGCGGAGGCTGTCGGGTAGCGGTCGGCCGACAGGAACGACAGGGTCTCGGGGTCGGCGCCGGTCAACCTGCGCGGCAGACGCCGGATCAGGCCGGCGGGAACAGTCCGGCGAGGTGCCCGCACGCCCATGTGGTCGGCGATCGTGCCGATCAGCTCGGGCAGGAGGGGGGTGGTGTCGTCCAGCACCCAGTAGTGCTCACCCGCGGGCGATGCGGGGGTCTCCGCAAGAAACCGCACGAAGTAGTCGAGCGTGACGACGGGCAGGAAGGTGTCGGGGCCCCCGGGCAGCGCGGGGAGCCGACCGTTCCACAGGTCCTCGACAAGGGCGGCCAGGCCGATGTGCTGGCCCGCCCCGATCACGGTGCTGGGATTGGCGATGGTCAGCGGGACCGACAGTGCTTGCGCCCGGGCGCGTACCGCGAGATCACCCTCGTGCTTCGACGCCTCGTAGGCTCCCAGCCTGGCGTAGTCGGGGTGGGCGTCGCCCCCGCTCACCCGGTACCCGCTGATGTGTACCAGCCGCCGCAGCCGGGGCAGTGTGGCAGCCCATTCGAGCACGTTGAGCGCCCCGGTGACGTTGGTCGCTCGCGCCTCCTGCTCGCCCAGCCCGAAGGCGAAGCGACCGGCGGCGTTGTAGACGTCGCGGACCTCGGGCAGTCCCGCCAGCGGTCGTGTGATGTCGGCGGCGACGATGTCGAGCCCGCCGGTGTCAACGCCCCGGGAGGTCAGCCAGGGGGTGAGGGTGTCGTTCCGTACGGCCGCTGCCACCCGCTGCCCACGAGTGAGCAGCTCGGCGACGAGGGCGCGGCCGATGAAGCCGGTTGCGCCGAAGACGATCGCATCCATGGGCACTCCTAAATAGATCGGTCTACATATTTTTGGGCCAGTAAAGAGCCCGCCGGTTGCGGCGGGCCATGTCAGCTCAGCAGGGCGCCGATTTGGCGGGCGACCCTGTCCAGAGGCTCCCTGCTGCGGTGCGTCCGGGCCAGCAGGAGTGCCCCCTCCACGAGGGCGAGGATCATGACTGCGAGGTCGTCGGCGTCCGGGCGGCCCGCCAGTCGTGCGCGCAGGGTCGCCGCCCATGAGCTGTAGACCTCGGAGCAGGCTTCCTGCAATGGGTCGTTGGTGGAGGCCGTCTCCAGCGCGACGGTGGCCACCGGGCACCCCTTGTGCCACCCCGACTCCTCCAGCCGGTCGCCCAACTGCCGCAGCACGGCGTCGACGAACTCCGCCACCGACGTGCTGGAATCGGCCAAACCCTCCAGGGCGTCGCCGATCATGCGTCCTGCGCGCCGGACGGACTCGCCGACCAACTGGTCCTTGCCGCCGGGGAAGTGGAAGTACAACGAGCCGCGAGGCGTGCCGCTGGCCGCGATCACCTGGTTGAGTCCGGCGCCGAGGTAGCCCCCGGTCTCGAGCAACTCCTGTGTCGCGTCCAGCATTCGGTCCCGCGTCTCGGCGCCCTTCAGTCCCATGAGGGAACGGTAGACCGATCTACATATTTCTTCAATCCTTTCCTTTCCCCCCGCCTGCCCGGTGGTCGGGCGTCCAGGCCGAGCGGGGCAGGGCGCATGCCGGGCTTCGGCTGTGCCTTGCCGCGAGTTGCAGGCACCCGCTCATCGGTTCCCGGCCGGAGGGCGACGCCAAATCGCCAACAGGACTACGATGCGCTATCAGTCGATTACGGTGTGCCAACTTGGGTCCATGAAGAATCCATCGGTGTTCTGCACCATCGTGCCGCCCTACATCCTCGACAGGCTCGCGCAAGCCGAAGACCCCATGGTGTACGAGCCCGCGCGGCGCACTCTGGAGCACGACGGCATGATGCGCACCCGGCGCCGCATCACCGCGGTCCGCGGCGCTGAAGCCCCCGCCGGCACGCCCTCCGAGAAGCCTGACCGCACCATCTACGACGCCCGGCACACCGTGACGCTTCCCGGCGTCAAGGTTCACGCGGAGAGCGACCCGTCCTCCAGCGACGCCACCGTCAACCGTGCGCATGCCGGTCTCGGTGCGACGTTCGAGCTGTACCTGAAGGCGTTCGGGAGGCACTCGATCGACGACTCCGGGCTGCCCCTGGACGCGACCGTGCACTACGGCGACAAGTACGACAACGCCTTCTGGAACGGCGAGCGGATGGTCTTCGGTGACGGTGACGGCGAGCTCTTCCTCGACTTCACCGTCTCCGTCGACGTCATCGGCCACGAACTGACCCACGGCGTCACGCAGTACACCGCCAACCTGGAGTACTTCGGTCAGTCCGGAGCCCTGAACGAGTCGGTCTCCGACGTGTTCGGGTCCCTGGTGAAGCAGTACGCGCTGGGCCAGAGCGCCGACCAGGCCGACTGGCTCGTCGGCGCCGGACTGTTCGGGCCAGGTGTCAGTGGCGAGGCCCTGCGTTCCCTGAAGGCCCCCGGTACGGCGTACGACGACGACCTGCTCGGCAAGGACCCGCAGCCGGCCACCATGGACCAGTACGTGCGTACCAGCCGGGACAACGGCGGCGTACACATCAACTCCGGCATCCCCAACCGCGCCTTCTACCTGGCGGCCACGGCTCTCGGCGGGAACGCCTGGGAGCGGGCCGGGCAGATCTGGTACGCCACCCTGTCCGGCGGCGAACTCGCCGTGGACGCCCAGTTCGCGGACTTCGCCCGCCTCACCGCAGCGACCGCGCGCTCTCTGTACGGCGAAGGCGACGAGATCCAGGCGGTACTCAAGGCATGGGCACAGGTCGGCGTCCCCACCTCGTAGCCCGCACCCGCCCGCACCGCGTCCGCCACCAGCTCGCCGACCTACATGGCGGGCGCACCCGGCGCTGGCGCACCCGGCGCTGGCGCACCCGGCGCTGGCCCACCCGGCGCGGGCGCGGCGCCGCCCACCCGGCGGGTCAGCTCCCGGGCCGTCTGCGCCACGTGACCCGCGATCCGCTGCCGCTCCGTCTCGTCGACCGCCTCGTCCGGGAAGGTCACCGAGACACCTGCGATCGGATGCGCGTGGTGGTCGAGCACGGGCGCGGCGATCGAGGACAGGCCGGGCGTCACCTCGCCCTCCTCCGTCGCGTACCCGCGCCGCCGCGCCTGGGTCAGCAGAGCGCGTAGCGCGGTCAGCGTCGCGGGACCCGCGCCGTGCCGCTGCACGAACGCCGACCGGTCGGGGAAGAGCGCCCGTACCTGGGCGGGCGGAAGCAGCGCGAGGACGGCCCGGCCGCTCGCCGTCAGAGTGGCCGGCAGCCGCACGCCGACCTCACTGACCAGGGGCGGACGGCCGGGGGCGCGCTCCTCGATCACGTAGATGACCTCGCGTCCGTGCAGCACCGCCAGGTTCGCGTTGTGCCCCGTGCGGTCCACGAGCGAGGCGAGCGGGGCGCGCGCGAGCCGCTGGAAGGGCGCCTGCCGCTCGTACCCGGACGCGAGCTCGAAGGCGCTCACCCCGAGGCCGTAGCGCCGCTCCTCCGGCAGATGCACCACAAAACCGTCCGCCGCGAGCGTGTCGAGCAGGTGGTACGTCGTCGAGCGCGGCAGCCCCACGTCACGGCTGATGGCGGCCGCGGGCACGGGCGCGGCCTGGCGGGCCAGATAACGCAGGACGGCCAGGACCTGGGCGGCGGCCGGGACGATGCTCATGGGCCGAGACTAGACCAGACATGGCTCAAACCATCTGTCTGGGATCACAGACTCGACGTCTTGGATCCCAGACACAACACCTGTCCCAGGGCTGACGAACGCCCTCTGCCTGCGGCTTCATAGGTACATGACAGTTGTTGTTGGAGTCGGTGCCCTCTCCGCCGACGAAGTTGTGTCCGTTGCCCGTCACGGTGCCCAGGTGACCCTCTCGCCCGAGGCCCTCAAGGAGATCGCTCGCAGTCGCGAGGTCATCCAGGCCCTCGCCGACGACGTCAAGCCCCACTACGGCGTCTCCACCGGCTTCGGTGCCCTGGCCACCCGCCACATCCCCAACGAGCTGCGCACGCAGCTCCAGCGCAGCCTCGTGCGCTCGCACGCCGCAGGCTCCGGCCCCGAGGTCGAGCGCGAGGTCGTCCGCGCCCTCATGCTGCTGCGCCTGTCCACCCTCGCCACCGGCCGCACCGGCGTCCGCACCGAGACCGCCGAGGCCTACGCCGCGCTCCTGAACGCCGGCATCACCCCGGTCGTCCACGAGTACGGCTCGCTCGGCTGCTCCGGCGACCTGGCCCCCCTCGCGCACTGCGCGCTCGCCGTCATGGGCGAGGGCGTCGTCCGCACCGCCGACGGTGAGCGCAAGCCCGCCGCCGAGGCCCTCGCCGCCGCCGGCATCACCCCGGTCGTCCTGGAGGAGAAGGAGGGCCTCGCCCTCATCAACGGCACCGACGGCATGCTCGGCATGCTCGTTCTCGCCGCCCACGACCTGCGCCGCCTGCTGCGCACCGCCGACATCGCCGCCGCCATGAGCGTCGAGGGCCAGCTCGGCACCGACGCCGTGTTCGCCGCCGACCTGCAGGCCATGCGCCCGCACCCCGGCCAGGGCGACAGCGCCGGCAACCTGCGCTCCCTGCTCGCCGACTCGGCGATCATCGCCAGCCACGCCGGCCCGGACTGCACCTACGTCCAGGACGCCTACTCGCTGCGCTGCACCCCGCAGGTCCACGGCACCGCCCGTGACACCCTCACCCACGCCGAGCTCATCGCCTCCCGCGAGCTGGCCAGCGCCGTCGACAACCCGGTCGTCACCCTCGACGGCCGCGTCGAGAGCAACGGCAACTTCCACGGCGCCCCCGTCGCCGCGGTGCTCGACTTCCTCGCGATCACGGTCGCCGACGTCGCCTCGATCTCCGAGCGCCGCACCGACCGCTTCCTCGACCCGGCCCGCAACCGCGGTCTGAACGCCTTCCTGGCCGACGACCCGGGCGTGGACTCCGGCCACATGATCGCCCAGTACACCCAGGCCGCGATCGTCTCCGAGCTGAAGCGGCTCGCCGCCCCGGCCTCCGTGGACTCGATCCCCTCCAGCGCCATGCAGGAGGACCACGTGTCCATGGGCTGGGCGGCCGCCCGCAAGCTGCGCCGCTCCATCGACGGCCTCGGCCGCGTCCTGGCCGTCGAGCTCTACACCGCCGCCCGCGCCCTGGACCTGCGAGCCCCGCTGACCCCCGCCCCGGCCACCGCGGCCGTGCGCGACGGTCTGCGTGCGACCGTCGAGGGCCCCGGCACCGACCGCTGGCTCGCCCCGGAGATCGAGGAGGCCGTCCAGTACGTGGCCTCCGGCCGCGCCCTGGCCGCCGCCGAGTCCGTGACCGGCGCCCTCGTCTGACCCGGACGCCCGTCCCGTACACCTCCCGGGTCCCGCGGGACCCGGGAGGTGAGGCAGACCGCTGCCGCGCACGCCTCGCCCCTTGTGCCCTCCCCGTCCGCGGCGGGCCGGGCAGCCCTCAGAAGGAGCCCTTTCCCGGTGAATGACCTGCCGACCGCCACGGTGCACAACAGCGTCGGGCAACTGCGCGCCGACGCCTGGAGCTCACTGACAGACCTCACCCACCGCCTCGCCACGCAGAGCGGGAACCGCCCGCACACCACCGCGGGCCTCCAGGAGCTCATCCGCCTCCTGACTCCCATCGAGCACTGCTGGGCCTTCCCCGGCACAGCCGCCCTGAAGGAACTCGGCACACTCCACGACCAGGGGGAGTACCGGCACCTCGCCCAGCGCGCCGACGAACTCGACCGCGCCCTGGCGGGCCACCGGCACCGCGGCACCGCCCCGCACACCGCCGCCACCCCGAGCGGCTGCGCCGACGAGAGCCCCGAGGCGCCGTACACCACACCCGCGCCCTCCACCCCGTACTTCGAGGTCCTCGTCGTCGGCGATCTCGACGCCGCCGAGGAGCAGGCGCTCCGCGCCGAACTGCGCCGACTGCGCCGCCCCGACGACGAGTTCGTCTACGAGATCGTCGTCGCCCCCAGCTTCGAGGACGCGGTCATCACCTCGCTGGTCAACTCCAGCCTCCAGGCCGTCGTCATCCGCGACCGGTTCACCGACCGCTCCCGCCACGACCTCAGCGTCGTACGCCGCTTCTTCGACGAGTCCGCCGACGCCCCCGCCGCCACCCCCGGCGACAGCGACGACCAGGTCCGCGCCCTCGGCGACCGCCTCCTGGCCCTGCGCCCCGAACTCGACCTCTACCTCGTGTCCGAGCGGGCCGTCGAGTCCACCGCGGGCCGCCTCAGCCGCCGCTTCCGGCGCGTCTTCCACGCCCGCGAGGGCCTGCTCGAACTGCACCTGTCGATCCTGCACGGCATCACCGAGCGCCACCGCGCCCCGTTCTTCACCGCGCTGCGCGCCCACAGTCGCAAGCCCACCGGCGTCTTCCACGCCCTGCCCATCTCGCGCGGCGCCTCGGTGCTCAACTCGCCCTGGATCCCGGAGATCGCCGACTTCTACGGCCTCAACATCTTCCTCGCCGAGACCTCCGCCACCTCCGGCGGCCTGGACTCCCTGCTCGCCCCCACAGGCCCGCTGCGCAAGGCCCAGGACCTGGCCGCCGAGGCCTTCGGCGCCCGCCAGACCTACTTCGTCACCAACGGCACCTCGACCGCCAACAAGATCGTCGTGCAGGCGATGGTGCGCCCCGGCGACATCGTGCTCGTGGACCGCAACTGCCACAAGTCCCACCACTACGGACTCGTGCTCGCCGGCGCCCACGTCGTCTACCTCGACGCCTACCCCCTCGACGAGTACGGCATGTACGGCGCCGTCCCCGTCGAGGAGATCAAGCGCAAGCTGCTGATGCTCCAGCGCGAGGGCGTCCTGCACCGCGTCAAGCTGCTGATGCTCACCAACTGCACCTTCGACGGCATCGTCTACAACCCCTCGCGCGTGATGGAGGAGTGCCTGGCCCTCAAGCCGGATCTGGCGTTCCTGTGGGACGAGGCGTGGTTCGCCTTCGCGCGCTTCCACCCCGTCTACCGCCGGCGCACCGCGATGGCCTCCGCCCGCACCCTCACCGACCGCTACCGCGACCCCGCGTACGCCGACACGTACGCCGCCCACCGCGCGAGCCTCGGCGACGACCCGGACGACGAGACCCTCGCCACCACCCGGCTCATGCCCGACCCCGAGCAGGTCCGCGTCCGCGTCTACGCCACGCAGTCCACGCACAAGACGCTCACCTCGCTGCGCCAGGGCTCCATGGTCCACGTCTTCGACCAGGACTTCCGGCACAAGGTCGCCGAGGTGTTCCACGAGGCGTACATGACGCACACCTCGACCTCGCCGAACTACCAGATCCTCGCCTCCATGGACCTCGGACGCCGTCAGGCCGTCCTGGAGGGCTACGCCCTGGTCCAGAAGCAGCTCGAACAGGCCGGGGTGCTCCGCGACGCCGTCGACCAGCACCCGCTGCTCAGCCGCTACCTGCACATCCTCACCACGCCCGAGCTGATCCCGCCGCGCTTCCGCTCCTCCGGCATCGAACAGCCGCTCCCGGCCGGGCTCGCCCGGATGGAACGGGCCTGGGAGGAGGACGAGTTCGTCCTCGATCCCACCCGCGCCACCCTGCACATCGGGCGCACCGGCATCGACGGCGACACCTTCAAGCACGACCTCCTGATGGACCGCCACGGCGTGCAGGTCAACAAGACGACCCGCAACACGCTGCTGTTCATGACGAACATCGGCACCACCCGCAGCTCCGTCGCCTACCTCATCGAGGTGCTCGTGCGCATCGCCGAGGACCTGGAGGAGCGCGTCGGCGAGATGAGCCCGCACGACCTCGCCGTGCACCACGGCGTCGTCTCCGGACTCGGCACGGGCTCCGCGGCGCTGCCCGACTTCAGCGCGTTCCACCCGGTGTTCCGGCCGAGCCCGCACACCCCCGAGGGCGACATGCGCTCCGCGTTCTTCCTCGCCTACGACGACACCGAGTGCGAGCACCTGTCCACACAGGAGATCACCGACGCGATGGCCCAGGGCCGCACGGTCGTCTCCGCGACGTTCGTCACCCCCTACCCGCCCGGCTTCCCCGTGCTCGTCCCCGGACAGGTCGTCAGCAAGGACGTCCTGGCCTACATGGCCGCCCTCGACACCCGCGAGATCCACGGCTACGACCCCGAGGCCGGATACCGGGTCTTCACCGAGGCCGCCCTCGAAACACGCCACACCCCCGAGCGCTAGCCCGGCCCGAAGACGTGACACCCTCCTCTCCCGCAGCCTCTCGGCCGCGGGGGAGGAGATCGCGTTTTCCCACCGCGTCTTCCCCTACGGTGCTTTCCCCCACCGCACCCACCCACCCGGAACAGGAAGGACCACCTCCCTCTCATGGCACCTCAGATCCTGCGCGCACACGAGCGGACCCCCGCACCGTGGAAGAACGGCGGCGGCATCACCACCGAGGTCCTGGCCCACCCGCAGGGGGCCGGCACCGACGACTTCGTCTGGCGCATCAGCGTCGCCGACGTCGCGACCAGCGGCCCCTTCTCCGCGTTCGACGGCGTCGACCGCGTCATCACCGTCGTGGAGGGACCCGGCATGGCTCTCACCGTCGACGGCACGGAACACGTCGTCGACACCCGCTACACGCCCCTGGCCTTCTCCGGCGACGCCACCACCGACTGCCGGCTGCTCGACGGCCCCATCGTCGACTTCAACGTGATGGTCCGCCGCACCGACGCGAAGGCCGAGGTGTCCATCGAGCGCGGCCGCACAGTGCTGCACCCGGTGCCCGGGACGCGTGTGTTCGCGATCGTCCTCGACGGCTCCGCGACCCTGGACCAGGAGTCGGTCCGGCTCGACCGGCTCGACGCGGTCCTGCTCCACGACGACGAGGACCCCGCCGACATCGCGGTCGACGGGGTTCTCGCGGTGGTCGCCCTCACGGACCTGCGCTGATCCGATCACGGCGGGAAAGCCGCGGCCGCCAGGCCGCGGCTTTCGCATGCCGGGCGACCTGGCGGCCTGTTCGGGGGGTGGGCGTCACGCCCAGGTGGTGGCCATCCGGTGCACGAGACGGGCACCGGCCCGCGCCGTGCGCTGGTCGACGTCGAACTCCGGATTGAGCTCGGCGACATCGACGACCACGAGCTTGCCGCTGCGCGCGACCCGCGCGCACACCCGCTCGACGACCTCCATCGGCATACCGTACGCGGCGGGCGCGCTGACCCCGGGGGCCACGGCCGCCGGCAGCACGTCGAGGTCGATCGTCAGATGGACGAGATCGCAGCTCGCGAGGAACTCCTCGACGAACGAATCGACCCGCGCCACGTCCAGCAGACCGCACTCGCTGTCCTGCAGGTACCGCACCCCGAGCGACTCGGCGGTGTGGAACAGCGCCTGGGTGTTTCCGGCCTGACTGATGCCGAGCACCCAGTAGTTGAGGTCACGGCCGTGCCGCGCCTCGCTCTGCGCCATCTGCAGGAACGGCGTGCCCGAACTGGGCCGCACGTCCTCGCGCAGATCGAAGTGCGCGTCGAGGTTCAGCACCCCGAGCCGCCCGCCGGCCCGCACGGCCCGCGTCTGCTCCAGACCGCTGTACGTGCCGAAGGCGACCTCGTGACCGCCGCCGAGCACGACCACCGGGTGCCCCCGGTCGACGAGCTGCGCGACCGCCGCGCCGAGGCGCTCCTGACCGGCCTCCAGAGCGTCCCCGGCGACGGTCACGTCACCGGCGTCCAGCGCCCGCAGCGGCTTGGGCAGCGCCATCGAGGCGAGGGCCCGGCGCAGGGCGGCAGGACCCTGCGCGGCGCCCGGACGCCCCTTGTTACGTCGTACACCCTCGTCACTGGCGAACCCCACGAAGGCGAGGTCACCCGGCTCCGTCAGCTCGGGATCGAGCTCGACGGCATGGTGCCAGCGCAGGTTCTCCGCGCCGGGCCCGTCGTCCCGGCCCGACCAGGGCCGGGCCGGGACGACGGTGACCGCAGGAGCGGTCTCCGGATACGTGCTCATGCCGAGTGGCCCTCGGACTCCGTCATGGGGACACGCACACCGCGCTCCTTGGCGACCGAGGCGGCGTACTCGTAACCGGCGTCCACGTGGCGGATGACGCCCATACCGGGGTCGTTCGTCAGGACGCGCTCGAGCTTCTTCGCGGCCAGCTCGGTGCCGTCCGCGATGCAGACCTGGCCGGCGTGGATGGAGCGGCCCATGCCGACGCCGCCGCCGTGGTGGATGGAGACCCAGGAGGCACCCGAGGAGGTGTTCACGAGGGCGTTGAGCAGCGGCCAGTCGGCGATCGCGTCCGAGCCGTCGAGCATCGACTCGGTCTCGCGGTACGGGGAGGCGACCGAGCCGGAGTCCAGGTGGTCGCGCCCGATGGCGACCGGGGCGGAGAGCTCGCCGCTCGCGACCATCTCGTTGAACTTGAGGCCGGCCAGGTGACGCTCGCCGTAGCCGAGCCAGCAGATGCGCGCGGGCAGGCCCTCGAACGAGACGCGCTCGCCGGCCATGTCCAGCCAGCGGTGCAGGTGCTTGTTCTCCGGGAACAGCTCCTTGATCGCCTTGTCCGTCTTCGCGATGTCCTCGGGGTCGCCGGACAGGGCGGCCCAGCGGAACGGGCCGAGGCCCTCCTCGAACAGGGGACGGATGTGCGCCGGGACGAAGCCGGGGAAGGCGAAGGCACGGTCGTAGCCGGCCTTGCGGGCCTCGTCGCGGATCGAGTTGCCGTAGTCGAAGACCTCGGCGCCCTTGTCCAGGAAGCCGACCATGGCCTCGACGTGCAGGCGCATCGACCGGCGGGACTTCTCGGTGAAGCCGGCCGGGTCCGCCTCGCGCTCCTTGTGCCAGTCCTCGACCGAGATGCCGACGGGCAGGTAGGCCAGCGGGTCGTGCGCCGACGTCTGGTCGGTCACGATGTCGATCGGGGCCTCGCGACGGAGCAGCTCCGGGAAGATCTCGGCGGCGTTGCCGACGACACCGATGGACAGGCCGCGACGCTCGTCGCGGGCCTGGACGGCCAGCTCCAGGGCGTGGTCGAGGTTGTCGGCCTTGACGTCCAGGTAGCGGGTGCCGATACGGCGGTCGATGCGCGTCTCGTCGACGTCGACGCAGATCGCGACACCGTCGTTCATCGTCACGGCCAGCGGCTGGGCGCCACCCATGCCGCCCATGCCGGCCGTCAGCGTGATGGTGCCCGCGAGCGTGCCGTCGAACTTCTTGCGGGCGACGGCGCCGAAGGTCTCGTACGTGCCCTGCAGAATGCCCTGCGAACCGATGTAGATCCACGAACCGGCCGTCATCTGGCCGTACATGGTCAGGCCCTCGGCCTCCAGCTTGCGGAACTCCTCCCAGTTGGCCCAGTCGCCCACGAGGTTGGAGTTGGCGAGGAGCACACGGGGCGCCCACTCGTTCGTGCGCATCACACCGACCGGCTTGCCGGACTGCACGAGGAGGGTCTCGTCGTCCTTCAGGGTCTTGAGCGTGCGCACGATCGCTGCGTACGCCTCGTGGTTGCGGGCGGCCTTCCCGGTGCCGCCGTAGACGACGAGGTCCTCGGGGTGCTCGGCGACCTCGGGGTCGAGATTGTTCATGAGCATCCGAAGGGCGCCCTCCTGCTGCCAGCCGAGGGTGTTGAGCTCGGTGCCGCGCGGGGCCCGGACGACGCCCGGCGTTTCGTGGGAAGGGCTGGTCATGTCTGCTCCTCAGGGGGATCGAGCGGTTGTGCACCGTCATGACACGCGACCGCCGGCCCCCGAACCAGCGGCGGCGCCGGCATTTCTCGGATCCGAGACGCTTCCCGGTGAAGGACCCGACGAGGGACCATCGGCCCGTACGCGCGGAAAACCCCTGCCATAGGATTTCGATGCAGGCAGGAGCAGGCAGGAGCGGGCTGACGCAGGGGGAGTGGATGGCGAGGACGGTGGGTGGCGTGGCCGTGGACCCGGCGGAGCTGGCCCGGTGGTACGCGCAGGGCGCGGGCGGATCCGCCCCCGCGTACCAGCGCGTCAAGGAGCTGGTCGAGCGCCAGATCAGGAACGGCCACTGGAACCCGGACGACGCCCTGCCCTCCGAGAGCCAGTTCGTCGACGCCCTCGGCCTGTCCCGCATGACCGTCAACCGCGCGCTGCGCGAGCTCGCCGCCGAGGGCGTCATCCGGCGCGTCATGGGCGTGGGCAGCTTCGTCGCGCAGCAGAAGGCCAGCTCCGCGCTGCTCGAGGTCCACAACATCGCCGACGAGGTGCAGAGCCGCGGCCACCGCTACGGGGCCCGTGTGCTGTCCCTGGGCGAGGAGCCGGCCGACAACCGCATCGCGGCGCACCTGGGGCTCGGCGAGGGGGAGCCGGTCTTCCGCTCCCAGGTCGTGCACCTGGAGGACGGGGTGCCGCTCCAGCTGGAGGACCGTTACGTGAACCCGGCCTTCGCCCCCGGCTACCTGGACCAGGACTTCACGCTGCAGACCCCGTACACCTTCCTGTCGAAGGTCGCGCCGCTCGGCCGGGGCGAGCACATCGTCGAGGCCGTCCTGGCGTCACCGGAGGAGTGCGCGATCCTCGACGTCGCGCCCGGCGAGCCGTGCCTGCTGATCCAGCGCCGCACGTGGTCGCGCGACGTGCTCGTGAGCATCGCCCGCCTGCTGCACCCGGGCTCGCGCTACCGCCTGGAAGGCGCCTTCGCCACTCACTGACCCGGCTCAGCCGGCGGGCTGTGTCCCCGTGGCTGCGCCCGTCGCTGTGGCTGTGCCCGTCCCGGTGGCCGCGCCCGTCGCTGTGGCCGCGCCCGTCGCTGTGGCCGCGCCCGTCGCTGTGGCCGCGCCCGTCGCTGTGGCCGTGCCCGTCCCAGTGGTCCTGCCCGTCGCTGTGGCCCCGCCCGCCCCCGTGGCCGCGCCCGTCGCCGTGGTCGGCGTGTGCCCCGACACCGCCGCCGTCAGCCGCGCCGCCCCCTGCGCCAGCGCCTCCCGCACCTCCTCGGTGTCGTGCCGGCCGTGATGGCGGCGCCAGGTGGTGCTGATCGCGGCGACGGGCCGCTCGTTGTGGTCGAACGCCGCCACCCCCATCGAGCAGAACCCCTGCGAGACCATCTCGATCTCCTGCGACCAGCCCCGCTCCCGCTCCCGGGCCAGCTCGCCGGTGAGTTCCGGAAGCGAGCGCGGGCCCCGGCCGGTACGGGTGGTCAGATCGCCCGGGCGGG
The DNA here is from genome assembly GCF_056435185.1 of Streptomyces sp. NPDC044003. Taxonomy (NCBI): domain Bacteria; kingdom Bacillati; phylum Actinomycetota; class Actinomycetes; order Kitasatosporales; family Streptomycetaceae; genus Streptomyces; species Streptomyces sp. NPDC044003. The sequence goes on from NZ_JBWKFA010000012.1 coordinate 63,940, forward strand.
AGAACAGCGCCCGCAGCTGGGCCTCGGAGGTGTGGGCGAGGATGGCGCGCCCGTTGGCGGTCAGATGGGCGGGAAGCCGCACGCCGACATCCGTCACGAGTGCGATGTCGATGTCCCCGGCCCGGGCCGGGGGCCGCTCCTTGAGCAGGTATACCGTCTCGGCGCCGTGCAGGATCCCGAGGTGCACGGTCTGGCCCAGACGGCTCGCGACGGAGCGCAGGATCGGCCGGGCGAGCCGCTCCAGGGGCTCGTGGCGCAGGTACGCCGAGCCGACCTCGAAGGAGGACACCCCGAGCCCGTACGCCTGCTCCGACGGTACGTACGTGACGAAGCCGCGGTCCGCGAGGACGGTCAGGATGTGGTAGGCGGACGAGCGGGGAATGCCCAGGTCACGGGCGAGGGTGGCGGCCTGTACGAGTCCGGGCCGACCGGCAAGGTATACCAGAATGTCGAGCGCCCGGCCGACGGCGGGGGAGGCGCTGGAGGACGTTCGGGGCGACGGCTTGTGTTCGTTCATCGGACCACCTCTTGACGCACCTGTATAGACAGGAATATACAAGCTGGCGATCGCCGTCGACAGCTTCGACGGCAGGTCGGCGCCGCGAGGCGACCCACCCCACAAGATCCTCCGGCACGTCCTCCGGCCCCCCGCCCCAGAGGGAGAACTCGTTTGCGTACCGAAAAAGCCGGCCTGAGCCGCGGGCTCAACTCACGGCACATCCGCTTCATCGCGCTCGGATCAGCGATCGGCACCGGGCTTTTCTACGGCTCCTCGGGGTCCATCCAGGCGGGTGGCCCGGCCGTCCTGCTCGCCTACCTGATCGGCGGCGCGGCCGTCTTCCTGGTCCTCAGGTCGCTCGGCGAGATGGCGGTGGCGTCCCCCTGCGCCGGCTCCTTCGGCGAGTACGCGAGCCGGTACCTCGGCCCGCTCGCCGGCTTCGTCACGGGCTGGACGTACGCCTTCGAGATGGTCATCGTGGCTGTCGCCGACGTCACCGCCATCGGTGTGTACATGGGCTTCTGGTTCCCCGACGTGCCCCGCTGGATCTGGGTGTTGGCCGCCGTCCTCATCGTCGGCACGCTCAACCTCGTCAGCGTCAAGGTCTTCGGTGAGCTGGAGTTCTGGCTCTCGCTCGTGAAGATCGTCGCCATCGTCGCGATGATCATCGTCGGCATCGTGGTCATCGCGTTCGGCTTCGGCAGCGGCCACGGCCACGTCGGCATCGACAACCTGTGGGCCAACGGCGGATTCTTCGCCGGCGGCATCGACGGCTTCGTGATCTCGTTCGCCATCGTCATGTTCGCCTTCGGCGGCACCGAGATCATCGGCGTCACGGCGGGCGAGGCGGAGTCCCCGGAGAAGACCATCCCGGGCGCCGTGAACTCCATCCCGCTGCGCATCATCCTGTTCTACGTCCTGACGCTCGCCGTGATCATGTCGATCACCCCGTGGCAGCAGATCAGCGACTCGGGCAGCCCGTTCGTGCAGATCTTCGCCGGCGTCGGCCTCAAGTCCGCGGCCGCGGTCCTCAACGTCGTCGTCCTCACCGCGGCCCTGTCCGCCATCAACAGCGACATCTTCGCCGCGGGCCGCACCATGTACGGGCTCGCCGAGCGCGGCCACGGCCCCGCCGCCATGCGCCGCACCACCCCGAACGGCGTGCCCTGGGTGACCACCCTCGTCATGATCGGCGCCCTGCTCCTCGGCGTCGTGATGAACGCGGTCGTGCCCGGCGAGATCTTCCTGATCATCTCCTCGATCGCCACGTTCGCCACGGTCTTCGTCTGGGTGATGATCATGCTGACCCACGTCAAGGCCCGTCGCGGGATGTCCGCCGAGGAGACCGCGGCCCTGAAGTTCCCGGCCCCGTTCTGGCCCTACGGCCAGATCATCACGCTGGTCTTCATGGCGGCGGTGCTGGTCCTGCTCGGCGTTCACGAGAGCACCCGCGTGGCGCTCGAGGTCGGCGTGGTCTGGCTGGCCCTGCTCACCGTGGTCTACGTCCTGGCCGTCCGCCGCCGGGCCGGCACGGACCGGCAGCCGGTGCCGACCACGGACGGCGACGCCACGGCCGCCGAGGCGGCCAAGGTGGAGCCGGCCGAGATCTCCGGCTGAGCCACTCCGAACGGCATGTGCGGGCACCCTCCGGCCAGGAGGGTGCCCGCGCGCGTGCGAGGTTCGGGACGCGTGACGGGACCCGGGTGTGTGCCCGGACGTCTTGCGGACCACAGTGAGTACGCGGGTGGTGGAGTGGGCCGGCGCGACCGGCCAGGTGACGTCGGGCGCAGGTGGGCGCGTGTCGGGCGTGAGACTCCGGAGCGCCGGGTCATGCTCGTGGGCCGGGGGGCCGTGACACCCACACCCGAGGACGGTCGATGCGATTCCCACGCCCCAGTACATCCGCACTCAGACGCGCCGCGACCGTCTGCGGCGCCGCGCTCCTGATGACCACGGGCCTGATGGCGGACGCCCAGGCCGCCATCATCCCCGGCCCCGTCGTCGGCTGGGGCGCCGACAACACAGGACAGTTGGGCGACGGGAACACCACCGACAGCTCCTTCCCGGTCCGCACCGCACGCATCCGGCGGGTGATCGGCATCGACGGCGGCGTCAACCACAGCGTGGCGCTGCGCGCCGACGGCACGGTGTGGACGTGGGGGCTCAACAGTGACGGTCAGCTCGGGGACGGTACGAACACCGGCAGCACCCGGCCTGTCCAGGTCTGTGCACCCGGCCGGACCGCCCCCTGCACGGCCTTCCTCACCGACGTCGTCGCGGTTGCTTCCGGCGCATTCCACAACCTGGCGCTGCGCGCCGACGGAAGCGTCGTCGCCTGGGGCGACAACGAGTACGGCCAGCTCGGCGACGGCACCACGACCAACCGGAACACGCCCGTCCAGGTGTGTGCCCGGGCCCAGAGCGCGCCCTGCTCCACCTTCCTCACCGGCGTCACCAGCCTCGACGGCGGCTCCTGGCACAGCCTGGCCGTGCACTCCGGCGGGACCGTCAGCAGCTGGGGTCTGAACTCCTCCGGCCAGCTCGGCGACGGCAGTGACGACTTCCAGAAGTCGATCCCCGTCCAGGTCGCCCTCACCGGCACGGCCGGGAGCGTGGCGGGCGGCGGCAGCCACAGCCTCGCGCTGCTGACCGACGGAACGGTTCGCGGCTGGGGCCACAACTTCTTCGGCCAGCTCGGCGACGGCACGGCGACCGGCACCAACACGCCCGTCCAGGTGTGCGCACCGGGTCAGACCGCCCCCTGCGGCACCTTCCTCACCGGCGTGAACCAGATCGCCGCGGGCGGCGACCACAGCGTCGCGCTCCTGTCGCTCCAGAGCCAGGAAGGGGTCGTCGGCTGGGGTGACAACCGCAAGGGTCAGCTCGGCGACGGCACCTTCAACCACCAGCAGAACCCGATCCCCGTACGGGCCTGCGCCCTCGGCCAGACCGCACCCTGCACCAGCCTCCTCACCGGCGTGTTCGACATCGCCGCCGGCAGCGAGCACACCCTCGCCGTGGCATCGGACCTCACGGCCCTCGGCTGGGGCTCCAACGCCAACGGGCAGGTCGGCGACGGCTCGACGGCCGACCGCAGCATCCCGGTCCAGGTCTGCTCGGGACGTCGCCCCAACCCCTGTGCGGAGCCTCTGACCAACGTGATCACGGTCGCGGCGGGCATCGCGCACAGCCTGGCGACCCACCACTGACCGAGCCCTGAAACCCGCGGGTACGGCCGGACACCGCTCGTGGTGTCCGGCCGTACCGCTGTCCGAGGATGGGCGCCCTGCTCAGTCCACCGGCCATGTGTGCGCGGGAGCGTTCATGTGCATGTAGTCGAGGTACTGCTGCGTCATCCGCCGCAGCGCCTGATGCCGGTTCAGGTGGTCGATGTCCTGGATGTGGTGGAACATCTCCGACTGCCATACCGCGCCGTTCCGGCCGCTGACGCAGCGCTGCTCGATGATCCCCAGGAGCGGCTCTCGCCAGGTGCTGTCCATACCCCACCGCTCCAGCCCACGTTCCGCAAGCGGCAGCAGACGGCGCAGTACCAGTTCGGTCGCGGGGACCTCACCCATCCCTGGCCAGTACAGCTGCGCGTCGATTCCGTGCCGGGCCGCGGCGTACAGATTGTCCTCGGCCGCCGAGAACGACATCCGCGACCAGACCGGTCGGTCCTCGTCGACCAGGGCGCGGACCAGGCCGTAGTAGAAGGCGCCGTTCGACAGCACGTCGGCCACCGTGGGACCTGCGGGCAGTACGCGGTTCTCCACCCGCAAGTGCGGTACGCCGTCGACGACGGCATAGACGGGGCGGTTCCATCGGTAGACCGTCCCGTTGTGGAGGGTGAGCTCGGCAAGATCGGGAATCCCTCCCTGGTCGAGCGTCTCCTGGGGGTCCTCGTCCTCGCAGAGCGGCAGCAATGCCGGGAAGTACCGCGCATTCTCCTCGAAGAGATCGAAGACACTGGTGATCCACCTCTCGCCGAACCACACCCGGGGGCGGACTCCCTGCACCTTGATCTCTTCCGGCCGAGTGTCGGTGGCCTGCTCGAAGAGCGGAATGCGGGTCTCGCGCCACAGTTCCTTGGAGAACAGGAACGGGGAGTTCGCGGCCAGGGCCACCTGTACCCCGGCGACGGCCTGCGCGGCGTTCCAGTAGTCCGCGAATTCGTCCGGCGACACCTGCAGGTGGAACTGAGTGCTGGTACACGCCGCCTCCGGCGTGATCGTGTCCGCGTAGGTGCGCAACCTCTCCACGCCGTCCACCGAGATCAACAGGTCCTCGCCGCGTGCGGCGAAGATCTGCTCATTCAGCAGGTGGTACCGCGGATTCTCGGAAAGCGCCGCCGCACCCACGTCCTTCAGTTCCAGCGTCGGCAGAATTCCGATCATGACCAGATGCGCCCCGATCGCCGCAGCTTTCTCCTCGGCGTGGTTGAGCGCGTTCCGGATCTCCTCTTCCCAGGATCCGGGGCCGCCTGCGGTGAGCTGTCGCGGATCGATGTTGATCTCCAGATTGAACTGCCCCAGCTCGGTCGACCAGGACGGGTCGGCCAGCGCCTCGAGGACGTCAGAGCTGCGCATGGCGGGCTCCGCCGCTTCGTCCACGAGGTTCAGTTCGATCTCCAACCCGACCTGCGGCCGCTCGAAGTCGAACCGTGACTCCCTCAGCATCTGAGCGAACACGTCGAGGCACGTGTGCATCTTGTTCCGGAACCGGCGACGGTCGTCACGGGTGAACTCCAGCGCCGGGACGTCGCGTCCCATGTGGCCCTCCCGAGACTCGTCGGCAGACCCTTCTCTTCAGCGTCCCACTTCAGCGACGACCCAACCACCGAACCGGCCGCCGTCGGCAGGGCCCCTGTCGGCAACCGTGTCACCGGTGGTGGCAGTCCCAGTGGCCCTTCACCCAGACGTGCTCCCAGTGCCCGGGAACATAGACCCACTTGTAGGCCTTGGTGTGCTCCCAGTGGCCGTGGTGCGACTTACCGTGGTGGTCGTGCCGGTCCTGGTGCCAGGCGTCGTGCCTGACCCGCTTCTTCTCCCAGTGACCCTTGACCCACGTCTTCTCCCAGTGGCCCTTCTTCCACTCGCACCGGTCGTGATGGCCGTGCCCGTCGCCGTGGTCACCGGTTACGACAGTCGTGGCGACGGACGCCGGGGCGGGAGCGGCCGCTGCCGAGCCGGACATCCCGAGCGCGGCACCGCCCGCCAGCAGGCCGGACGCGGCGGCACCTGCCACCAGTCGGCGGAATCGCATGGTCCTGGACATGGAACGCACCTCCTTCGAGCGAGCCGGAAGAGGAATGCGCGGGCGACAGCGGGCATGGGAGGAGGAGACGTTCCGACTCGCGCGGCGATTTAGGGGAAGCCGTGAGTGTCGCTGTGCACTTCGTAGGAGGTGCGAAGCAGCGGCGGCTTGGACGAAACGGTGCCCGGATTACGGGAATGGCCGTGTGCCGCACCTTTTCCCAGTGTGGCATGTTCGCCTGCCACCCGCTGTCGGCGCGGGTTCGAGTACTGAGGGAAAGCACAGGTCCGAGCCGGTCATGGACGGGGTCTCCTAAAGGGAGCGCAACACAGTGGAGCGGGCCATGAATGCGCTCACTCCTGGGACTTGAGGTCCTCCAAGCCGGCCGCGACCAGCAGCGGGGTGAACTCCACAACGCTGTGCGTGGCGACACCCTTGAGGACATACGGATCGGTCGCGAGAAGCCGGTCGAGTTCTTCGGCGGGCATCCGGGGGACGAGGTAGACACCACCGACCAGAGGCACCTGACGCCCGGCCACCAGAAGCAATTGCCGGCAGTCACGACTGCCATCCGCTGGGTGACGGGGGCGTCTCCCGGCCGTTGTCAGCCAGGACACGGTGTGCTCCGCCGCCTGCGCGGAAAGCGATTCGGTTCGCCGGCTCCGTCGGCGAACCGAATCCGAATCGAGGGTTCGAGGCTAGCTGAGCGTCTTCACGGCAGCCGCGTCGTACGGCTTGAGCTCGTCGGTACGCCCCGCCAGGACCTTCGCCGCCCACTCCGGGTCCTGGAGCAGCGCACGGCCGACGGCGACCATGTCGAACTCGTCGCGCTCCAGGCGGTCGAGGAGGTCGTCGATGCTCTGGACAGGGGCGCCCTGGCCGGCGAACGCGTGGATGAAGTCGCCGTCGAGGCCGACCGAGCCGACGGTGATCGTGGGCCTGCCGGTGAGCTTCTTGGTCCAGCCCGCCAGGTTGAGGTCGGACCCTTCGAACTCGGGTATCCAGTGGCGGCGGGTGGAGGCGTGGAACGCGTCGACGCCGGCCGAGGCCAGCGGGGTCAGGATCGCCTCCAGCTCCTCCGGGGTCTCGGCGAGCCGCGCGTCGTAGGCGTCCTGCTTCCACTGCGAGTAGCGGAAGATGACCGGGAACTCGGGCGAGACCGACTCGCGGACCGCGGCCACGATCTCGGCCGCGAACTTCGTACGGGCCACGGGGTCGCCGCCGTAGGCGTCGGTACGGCGATTCGTCCCCGCCCACAGGAACTGGTCGAGGAGGTAGCCGTGGGCACCGTGCAGTTCGATGCCGTCGAAGCCGATGCGCTCGGCGGCCGCGGCGGCCTCGGCGAAGGCGCCGATGACGTCGTCCAGATCGCTCTGGGTCATGGCCTTGCCCGTGCCCTCGGTGCCGTCGGTGCGGATGCCGGAGGGGCCCATCGCCGGGGCGTCGGGGTAGGGGGCCTGGCCCTGCTCGCGGACCATGCCGATGTGCCACAGCTGCGGCACGATCGTGCCGCCCGCGGCGTGCACGGCCTCGGCGACCTTCGCCCATCCCGCCAGCTGCTCCTCGCCGTGGAAGCGCGGAACACGGTCGCTCTGCCCGGCCGACTCGTGGCCGACGTAGGTGCCCTCGGTGACGATGAGGCCCACGCCGGCGGCGGCGCGGCGGGCGTAGTACGACCGCACGTCCTCGCCGGGCACGCCGCCGGGGGAGAACATGCGCGTCATGGGAGCCATCGCGATGCGGTTCGGGACGGTCAGGCCATTCAGCGCGACGGGCCGGGAGAGGATCTCGGCCGCGCGGGAGGCGGGGGACTCGGTGACGGTCACTGGGATGCTCCTCGGGGCAACTGCTTGACAACCTAGATGCTTGAGAACTTCATGCAATGACAGGACCGTAGAGGGCATTGCTTGAGGTAGTCAAGTATCTCCGGTTAGAGTGGTCCACATGACAGAAGCTCCCCGCGCCGACACGGCCCAGCTCATGGAGCTGCTCTCCGTGTCGCTCGGCGTCTACTACGGCGATTTCACCGTCGCGGCGGCGAGTGAGAACCTCACGGCGAGCCAGGGCAAGGCCCTGACCGTGCTGCGCCGGGGACCCGCCGCGATGCGCGCCCTGGCCGAGACCATGACCTGCGACGCCTCCAACATGACCGGGATCATCGACCGGCTGGAGAAGCGCGGCCTGGTGCGCCGCGAGGCCGGCGCCGCCGACCGGCGCGTCAAGTACGTCACCCTCACGGCCGAGGGCGAGCGCGTCACCGACGCGATCCGCGCGAAGATGCGCACCACGCAAGAGGGCCTGGACAGACTCGACAGCCAGGACCGGGACACCCTGCACGACCTGCTGGAACGGGTCTTCGTCTCACCGCCCACCGCCTGACCCGGCACTCCACGTCTCCTCGACGACGCGCCTCCGAGATCCCGCCCGTCCCGCGCCGGAGTCCGAGCGTGCGCCCCCGCTCGCCGAAGCGAGCCGGCGGCCGTCTCGGCCGCGCGGCACGGACTGCCGATGCCCGTCGAGGGGCATAGTAGGGGAGTGATCACCAACAGTGACGAGGGTGGCGGCCGTGACGACGGCCGTGGGGGATCTGAAGGCGTGAGGGACGAGGAGGCGCAGGTCATCGTGGTGGGGGCGGGGCCGGCGGGCTCCGCCGCCGCCGTGCACCTGGCGCGGGCCGGTGTGGACGTGCTGCTCCTGGAGAAGAGCGGCTTCCCCCGGGAGAAGGTGTGCGGCGACGGGCTGACCCCGCGCGCCGTGCACCAGTTGGTGCGCCTGGGCATCGACATCGACGCGCCGGGCTGGATGCGGAACAAAGGGATGCGCTGGGTCTGCGACGGACACCAGGCGGAGCTGGACTGGCCACGCCTGGGCGCCCTCCCCGACTTCGGGCTCACCCGGAGTCGGCACGACTTCGACGACCTCCTCGCCACGCACGCGAGCGCCACCGGGGCGCGCCTGCGCACGCACGTCAAAGTGACGGGCCCGCTGACGGACCGGGCCGGGCACGTCATCGGCGTGACCGCCACCCGCGGGCCCGAGGCGGAACCGGTCCGCTACCTGGCCCCGTTGGTGGTCGCGGCCGACGGTGCCTCGGCCCGCACGGCCCTCGGCCTCGGGTTCGAACGGGACGCGAAGCGGCCTGTGGCGGCTGCCGCCCGCCGGTACTACCGCAGCGAGACCCGCACCCACGACCCATACCTGGAGCTGTGGGCCGACCTGCGCAGTCCCGGCACCGGACTCGATCTGCCCGGTTACGGATGGGTGTTCCCCCTGGGGGACGGCCGCGTCAACGTGGGCCTCGGCGCCCTGCCGCAGCAGCGGCGACGCCGCCCCGTGGACCTGCGGGCGACGCTGGAACACTGGCTGCCCCGCCTCCCCGAGGAGTGGGGCCTGCACGAAGGGAGCGCCGATTCCCCGCTGCGCAGCGCGCCGCTGCCGATGGGACTGAACCGGCATCCGCAGTACCGTCGGGGCCTGCTCCTCGTGGGTGACAGTGCCGGCATGGTCAGCCCGTGGAGCGGCGAGGGCATCGCCCAGGCGATGGAGGCCGCCGAGGTGGCTGCGGAGATCATCGCCCTGGCTCTGGCCCGGCCGGCCGGGCCGCGCCGGGAGCACGCGTTGCACCAGTACCCGGCCGAGATCCGGCGCCGGTGGGCGCGCTACTACCGCCTGGGGAACCTCGCGGGCGATCTGGTCTTCTCCCGGTTCGGCTACCGTCCGATCCTCCACCCCCGGGTGATGGCCTCACCGCAGCTGTTGAGGGTCCTGGCCCGCCTCCTGACCCATGTGAGCGACGAGCCGGCGCAGGACACGACCGACGCCGTCCTTCACGCGTTCCTGCGCCTCGTTCCCGTACGGCGGCGGTAGCCGGTGACGGACGGTCATCCCGCAACTCGCTCCGTCGGCGGATCAGTTGTTCGGTGACTGGCCCATTTCGATGCGTACCCCCGCGAGATTCCCGTCCCGCGCAGAAACGGTACGGTCCCCCTTCTGGTCGGGGGCGTCCGCCGGTGGCACGATCGGCGGGGTGCCCCCTTCCCTCCACGTCGGCCCCTACACCGTCATTGCGCTCGCCGACGGTGCGGGCCCCTTCTTCTCCTCCAGGTCGGAGGCGTTCCCCGACGCCACCACCGAGCAGTGGGCGGCGGCCGATGAGCTCGATCCCGCGGCGCTCGACCCCGACGGGCGCTGGTGGCTCCAGTTCCGTGCGTTCGCGATCCGCGGCGACCGGGGCGTCACGCTGGTCGACGCGGGAATCGGCCCGGCCGACGGCCCGGCGGCCTCCTGGGCGCCCGTACCCGGAGCGCTCCCGGCTTCGCTGGCCGCCGCAGGTATCGAACCGTCCGAAGTGGACACCGTGGTGCTCACCCACCTCCACACCGACCACGTCGGCTGGGCTGTCGTCGGCGGCGAGCAGGCGCGCCCCTTCTTCCCGAACGCCGCATACCTGCTGCAGCAAGCCGAGCTCGACGCGATCGAGAAGGTCAACCCGCAGCTGCGATCCAGCGTGATCGACCCGCTCCGCAAGACCGATCAGCTACGGCTCCTCGACGGTGAGACCTCACTGCGCAGCGGCGAGCGCGTGCTCGCCACGCCCGGTCACACGCCCGGGCACCAGAGCGTGCTCGTCGAGTACGGGCGAGAACTGGTCGCCGTCACCGGTGACCTGCTCGTGCACGCGATCCAGCTGCTCCACCCGGAACTGGCCTACGCCCACGAGACGAACCCCGCGCAGGCACGGGCGTCGAGGGAGCACGTGCTTCGCCGCAGGAACGCCGACACCCTCTACCTCGCGACACCGCACCTGACCGAGCCTTTCATCGCCCGCTGACCCACCTCGGGGTCGGCCGCTCGGTGAGCGTGCCCAGCAACTCGCCAGCGAGGTCGGTCGGGGGAGAGCGCGGTCGTCAGGGACCGCTCGGTCCGACCAGTCGGCCGACGTGTGCGAAGGAGCGAATCAGCTCGGTTTCGGTGGCGGTACGCCACAGCAGCGCCCAACGGGCCAGAGGAGCGTCGTGGACGGGGACGTACACGAGGTCGGCACGGGAGTAGGACCGGCTGGCGTGGGAGTGCACGAACGCGACGGCCTCGCCATGGGACAGGATGGGAATCATCGCGGTCTCGGTGGCGACGGTCGGGCCCACCCGGATCGGACGCCCGCTGGGGGTGTGGCTGGGCGTGAGGGCCTCGCGCCAGTAGTCGGGTTTGCCTCCGCCGATGACGACTTCGCCGGCCAGGTCCTCGTACGACACCTTCTCCCGCCGTGCCAGCCGGTGCCCGGCTCCGACGGCGAGAACGACGGGCTCGACCCTGACGACCGGCCCGACGGTGAGATCGGCCTCCCTGACCGGCAGCCACGCGATCTGGACATCGACCTCGCCGGCGCGCAGCGGACCGAACGGGTCACCGAATCCGACGTAGCGGACCTGGACGTCGCACGTGGGGTGCCGGTCGGCGAACGCGTCGAGCAGCGGCCGGAAATCCTGGACGTTGCTGGAGAGCATGCCCAGGCGCAGCACTTCGGTCCTTCCGCCGGCCGCGCGGATGGCGCGCTCCACGGCTTCGTGCAGGCCGCGGTACATCGGCAGCAGTTCTGTGGAGAGCTGCCGGCCGATCGGCGTCATCGTCACGGACCGGTTGTTGCGCACGAACAGGTCGGCGCCGATACGGCGTTCCTGCTTCTTGATCGCCTGACTGACGCGGGCGGGCGTCACGTGCAGCCGCTCTGCGGTCCGGCCGAAATGCAGTTCCTCGGCCAAGGTCAGGAAGATCTCGATGTCGCGCAGCTCCACGCCCGCTCGCTCTCTCCGCACGCTCGCTCCGCGTGCTCTCTTCGTGGTTAAGCGAGAGGTTAACGCACATTACTCGACCGGCCGTTGTCGCCGGTGCCCGCCTGCGACCAGGCTGGGCACGTCGGGAAGGAGAACGTTCAGGCCGTACGGGCGTCCGCCGTCCCGCCCTGACGTTCCCGCCAGGCTCGCCTGTGGGCCCATCCGGCAGCCATTCGACGAGGAGACATCCGTGAAGGCACTCGTTCCCGCCGACCCGACCGTGCTGCATCCCCTGCCGGGCCAGCCGCGGGTGGTCCAGCTGAAACCGCTGGTCACCTCGCCCCTGATCGAGGTCGGGGAGTACTCGTACTACGACGACCCGGACGACCCGACCGCGTTCGAGACGCGCAACGTGCTCTACCACTACGGTCCGGAGAAGCTGGTCATCGGGAGGTTCTGCGCGCTCGGCACCGGGGTGCGGTTCATCATGAACGGCGCCAACCACCGCATGGACGGACCTTCGACCTTCCCCTTCCCCACCATGGGCGGTGCGTGGTCCGAGCACTTCGACCTGCTGACCGGCCTGCCCGACCGCGGCGACACCGTCGTCGGCAATGACGTCTGGTTCGGCCACGGCGCCACGGTGATGCCGGGCGTACGCATCGGCCACGGCGCGATCATCGCCACGGGCGCCGTGGTCACCTCGGACGTACCCGACTACGGCATCGTCGGCGGAAACCCCGCCCGTCTCATCCGCACGCGCTACCGCGACGAGGACATCGCCCGGCTGCTGGCGGTGGCCTGGTGGGACTGGCCCGCGGAGCACATCTCCGCCCACATCCGCACTCTCATGTCCGGCAGCATCGACGACCTGGAGAAGGCGGTCCCCGCACAGGAATAGGGGGCGGCCAACGGCTCACGTGGTACCAGCCGCTCGGCCGCCGTACTCAGGTGGTTGCCCCCTGCACAAGGTGCCGCTCACGCCCATCCCCTCCATCGACCCATCACTTCACCTTCCCGACAAGAGAATCGAGTCATCGGCATGCCGGCTGAGACCCGCTCCGACCCGTTCGCCGAGTGGCTCGGCGACCATGCGATCCCGCTCACCCACCTCGATGCGGAGGCACCGCTCGACGACCTTGAGCCGCTGCGCGGCGTCATCGGCGGTGCGCGTGTCGTCGCGATCGGCGAACACTCCCATTTCATCGACGAGTTCGTCCGCCTGCGTCAGCGCCTCGTGCGGTTCCTGGTCGAGCGCTGCGGCTTCACCGTCCTGGCCTTCGAATACGGGTTCAGCGAAGGCTTCCCACTCGATGCCTGGGGCCAGGGCGAGGGTACGGAAGACGAACTGAAGTCTCACCTCGCCGCGGCGATCCCCGTGGGCGTCGACGGACCGCTGCGCTGGATCCGTCGGCACAACCACACCGCCTCGGCACCAGTTCGCTTCGCCGGCATCGACGTACCGGCCGCCGGTGGATCCCTGCTGCCCGCCCTGGCCCCGGTCGCCGACTATCTGCGTGAGGTCGACCCCGACACCCTGCCGCTCGTCCAGGAGGCGATGCGGATCGCCGCATCGTTCGCCGGCGCCTCCGCGGCTGCTGCCGCTCCCGCGTGGACCCGCCTGCCCGCCGCCGATCAGGACGCCCTCACCTCGACCCTGACACGCCTGCTCATCCGATTCCGAGCGGTCGAACCGCTGTACGTCGCCCGAGGCGACGGGTGCAGCTATGACATCGCCCTGCACCGCCTCGAAGGCGCCTGCCGGGCCGACTACGGATTCCGGGCCATGGCCGGCCTGTTCGCCGGGAACGGGCTGACCGCCGACACCTCTGCCCGGGACGTCTACATGGCCGAGTCCGTCCTGTGGCACCTGGAGCTCGCCGAGCCCGGAACACGCATGGTGCTGGTGGCCCACAACGCCCACATCCAGAAAGCGCCGATCTCCTTCGGCGGCCACCTCACCGGCTTCCCGATGGGGCAGCACCTGAGCGGCGTCCTCGGCGACGACTACTTCGCCCTCGGCCTGACCAGCTCCGGCGGACACACTGCGGACATGGCCCGTGACGAGCAGGCGCGCTTCGGCTTCACCATCGAGCCCACCGCACTGCAGCCGCCCGAACCGGGCAGCGTCGAAGCCGCCTTCGCCGCGGCCGGCCTCGGGCTCAGTGTCACCGGGCTTCGACAGGCGTGCACGAAGGCCGCGGAATCGGCCCCCGGCCGCATCCGGCTGCAGAACACCTTCCTGCACACCCCCGTCCTGGACGCGTTCGACGGCATCCTGCACACCCCGGTCTCCACTGTGATCGACGGCATCGGTGCTGAGCCGTCACTGCCATGACGACTCTCGATTCCCACCCGTTCGCGCGCGCTTCCGGACCGTTCACCCATCCGTTCACTCATCCGGCGAGATCAATTACGGGACAACTCCGAGGAGAGACATGACAAGCAGGTTCACCGAGTTGGTCGTCGACTGCCACGACCCCGAGGGTCTCGCGGCCTTCTGGTGTGAAGTCCTGGACTTCGAGGTGATCGAGCGGGCGGAGGGACAAGTCGAGATCGGCTCTTGGGTGCCGACGGTCGAGAAGGTCCGAGCCCGCCAGATGCCGCCCACTGTGGTGTTCATCCAGGTACCCGAGGGAAAGACCGTCAAGAACCGGCTTCACCTCGACGTCAGCCCGATCGACGGCACCACCGACCAAGAGGTGGACAGACTGGTCGGTCTCGGCGCCACGACGGTGGACGTGGGGCAGGGTTCCGGCCGGAGCTGGGTGGTCATGGCCGATCCCGAGGGGAACGAGTTCGACGTCGTGCGTACCCTCGCACCGTCCGACCTCCTGCTCGACTCCAGGAGTCGGTAATCGTCGGGGGCCGGTGAACGCAAGACGGGCTGCCCCGTCTGCCCGTGCCACCGGCGACGGTGGTCGGCGTGCCCGCGAGAATCCGGCAGCTCAGACCGCCGACGCGGCGGACCAGTCGATGTGTGGTGGCAGGACCCGCGCGCACAGAGGTTGGCCGCGGCCGTCGGTGAGACGGAGGCGTGCCAGGAGTCGCCCGGAGCTCATCGCGGCGGTGGCGGTGTCCGGGGCGATCGCGTCGAGCATGAGCTTGGCCCGGCGGAACATGGTGAAGGTCCCCGCTTCGTCCACGGTGCCCCAGGACAGGTAGACGAAGCGAGCTCCTGGGTCGCCCTGGATGTACGGCCCCTTGATGTCCACGCCCGCGTCGGTCGCCGTCGCCGTGCAGTCCAGCGTCCACGTCGCCGACACGGCGTCGCCGGGGTGCGGATCGAGCAGCTCTCCTCCACGGTCGCGCGGTGCGACGGCGACGTGGATGTTGCTGTAGCCGGGGAAGTTCGGGGCGGCACCACAAGTACGGCCCGGAAGGTCGGTGGCTTCGATCCGGATCTGCATGAAGGCATTCTGCGCCTGCCGGCCGACATCACGGTCGACCACTCGTACTGAGCACCGCCGCGCGGCCGCGAACGGAGCGCTTCACGCGTGCTCGGCATGGACTGCGTCTTGGGCAGGGTCCGGCGCGCCGCCCAGGCCCATTCCGCTCGGTCCACCAGCCCGCGAGGGCCGCAGAGATCAGCTGCCGGTGGCCCGCGGTGAGGCGGCGGCCCATGCGCTCGCGCTCCGCGCCGGTGGCGTTCACGCTGCCTCGTACTCGTGCGCCCGGCCGCCCCGCCATGTCACCCAGGCCGGGTCGTCGAGGAGATATTCGGCGTCCGGGAGGCCGGCGCGCCGGAACTCGATGACGTCCTCATCGCTGTACGCCAGGCCCAGGATCTCCCCGCGTGCGGTGACGCGCCGGCCTCCCGTGGGGGAGGGCTGGTGGACGACTATCGGGGCGCTGTCCATAGGTCCAGGATGCATCGTGCCGGTCGAGGGCACCGCCGACCCGCTCGTGGGGCGCCCGGTCACCGCTGCACCACCCCGTGCCGCGCCCCCCCCGCGGACCGGGGACTCCCGTCCCGCCCGGGCCGCGCGGCAGGATGGAAGCATGAGCATGTCCGAGAAGTCGGGCCACGGCCTGCGTGAGCGGGTCGGCTCCAGCCTGTTCAGCCACGTCGCCGGGCCCGCGGGAGCGCAGAACCGGGCCCGTATTCACGGCGCCCCCGGTCCGCGCTGGTTCGGCCCCGAGCGGCCGATCCGCACCGTCCACGGGGACGCGTCGATGTTCATCGGCGGCCTGAGCGCGCTCCTCCTGCAGTCCTTGCACCCGCGCGCGATGGCCGCGGTCGCCGCCCACTCCGGTTTCCGGGGCGATCCCTGGGGCCGCCTGCAGCGCACCAGTACCTTCCTCGCCTTCACCACCTACGGCACCGCCGAGGACGCCCAGCGCGCCGTGGACCACGTCCGCGAGGTGCACGAGCGGATCAGGGGCACCACCCCCGCCGGGGAGCCCTACCATGCCGCCGACCCGCACCTGCTGTGCTGGGTGCACGTGGCGGAGGTCGACAGCTTCCTGCGCGCACACCAGCGCTTCGGGGCCCGCCCCCTGGACGGCGCCGGCTGCGACGCGTACATCGCCGACACGGCTCTGGTCGCCCGCGCCCTGGGCGTTCCCGATCCGCCCCGCGACCGCGCGGCCCTCGCGGCCCGGCTGGCGCTCTACCGGCCCGAACTGCGGGCCACGCCCCAGGCCCGGGACGCGGCCCGCTTCGTACTCCGCGAGCCTCCGCTTCCCTGGGTCGCCCGTGGGCCCTACGCCGTACTCGCCACGAACGCGGTCCGTCTGCTGCCGCCGTGGGCCCGCTCGATGCTGGGCCTGCAGGTGGCTCCGTACCTCCCGGAGGATCTCGTACGCCTGTCCGGGCAGGCATTGACGGGGACGATCCGCTGGGCGATGGGCGCCCTTCCCTCCCGCGAGGAGCTCGCCCCGCCGCCTTGACCGCTGTCCGCCCGGACCGCCGGTACGGCGCAACACGAGGCCCCACCTCACCCCGGCCGACGATCGGGCGAGGCCCCACCCCATCCCGGCCGACGATCATGCGAGGCCCGGGCCTTACCCCGCCGACGACCACACGAGGGCCCTGCCGCGACCGCGTCCCGCCGGCGCCCGGTGACCGTCGCGCGTCGCGGACACGCCAGGCGCCGGGACCCGTCCGCCCCGCAGGCTCGAGCCTGACGTCCGGCGGACGAGCGATCACGCGTGACGATCCCGCGGGAGCCCGGCGCACTGCCCTCCGACTCAGGTCATCGAGGGGGCGCCGTGCCGCACGAAGGGCAGATCCTCCGGTTGCACCGCCCCACGCGGCCCCGCCGCCCGCAGCACCACGTCCAGCACGCGCGCCGGGTCGGCGGCGTACGCGTGGGAGAACCACGCCATGTTGGCCTCCACCACGGCCCACCGGTGGCCCGGACGGTACGGATCGACCACCTGTCCTACGTCCACGACGACGGCGCTCGGCAGGGCGGGTCCGGCCCCGGCGAGCAGGCGGTCGACGAACTCGGCGATCTCCCCGGCGACCGCCCCGTGCCTGTCGAGCGGGCGGGGGTCAAGCCGGCCGAACACCGCGTACCGACTGCCCGCGGCGACCCGCCCGTCCAGCAGGAACAGTCGGTACTCGGCAGCGAACGTCACCACCTCGGAGAGCAGCACCGGCGTCGCCGGGTCCAGATCGGTGGGCAACCGGGAGCCATCGGCGTAGACGTCCGCCGCGAAGGACTTGTCCCTCGGCGGCTTGACGAACGTCGGCCGATCGACCGCCCACGCGTCCGCGAGGGTCGCCGCACGGACCTCCCGCCCGGTGAACTCCTCCGGCAGCCGGGGGAGCCAGTCGTCCGCCGGTTCGAGCAACGCGAACCCGAGCCGACCGGCCAACCGTGCCCCCGCGACCGGACCGCCGTACCAGTACGCCGGTCCCACCGCCGTACCGGTCTCCTCCGCCGCCACGACTTCCATCCCCCGCCGCGCCGCCTCACCGGCCAACAATTCCATCGTCGACGTCCGCCGACCGGGCATGACCAGCACCGCACCCCCCTTATCCACGATGTACGAGGCCGCCACGCTAGCTCCACCCCGGTCCCGGTCACACCCGAGTTCCCGGCCCGTGGAGCATGAAGGGCACGAGGCCATGCTCGGAGCGACGCTTCGCCGGCCGGCACGGCACGTGTGGCGCCCGCGGTGCCAACGGGGCCGACGGCGCCGGTTCCGGGTCAGCCGGTGATACTCTCGCCCGCCAGGCCGGAGCGAACGAGGGCGCGGGCCACGGCGGACGTGTCCGGCTCTTCGTCGTCCGGGTCGCGCACCTGCGCCAGGAGCGCGTCCATGTCCAGGAGCCGGCCGGCCTCCGCCTGGGCGAGGAAAGAGTCGGCGTCGGGCCCGCCGTCCACCGGCGCGAGGCGCTCGGCCAGCAGCTCCACCGCCTCCGCACGGTCGGCCAGCGCGCCCATTCCACAATCCAGGCCGTCGTCGTCGAGGGTGTCCGGGTAGGGCGCGCGGGCCCAGATCCCGTTCTCGTACCAGTAGACGCAGCCGAGCTCGTAGCCGGACAGCCGGTCGCGCAGCTCGTCCCACGGCAGCCACGCCGGGCCACCGGCGAGCATGTCGACCGGCGGCTCGTGCCATTTCACGCCGCTCGACTCGTCCTCGCCGTACAGCACGTAACGGCCTTCGCCCATGCTCGACATCACCCACCAGGTGCAGCCGGCGTCGTCCCAGTGGAGCCCGTCGTCGTCGATCCAGCGACCGGTGCAGTGCGCGCTGGGGCGGCGTTCGTCGGCGGTGGTCGCCCCGAGCGCGGCGAGCAGGGCCCAGCGGGCCCACAGCCGCTCGGCGGGCGGAAGGTCCTCCGGCAGTCCCGGACGGTTGATCGTCATGACGGCCACCGTACGGGCGCGGGCACCCTCTCCCCGCACCGGGTGTGTGGCACGGGCTCGTGGCGGCTCCGACGGTTTCGCAGGCGCTCAGCAGCGCCGGACATCCTGGGGAAGCCATCCCTCCCTGGTCGTGCGACCCGGGTAGTAGACCCGTGGGTTGATGCCCGTCCTGAAGGTGTATCCGGTGGGCTGATGCCGTGGGGGAGGGGCTCGTGGAACCGTTCTGGTGCATTCACGGACCGGTCGTCACAGCGTGGTTGACGATCCGTTGAGCCAGGGAGGGCCATGACCATCACACCGTTCATCAGCCGGAAGGGCATGACGCGCCGTCGCATGCTGGGGGCTGCGCTGGCCGCCGGGGCCGCCGTGCCACTGGCCGCAGTTGCCGGCCCCGCCTGGGCGCAACCGGCCGCGGACGCCGCCTCGACGCGGCTCGTGCTGCCCGCGCCGACCGGACCGTACCCGGTGGGCAGGGTCGAACTGCGCCTCGTCGACGGGGCACGGCCGGACGACATCGCGGGTCCCGGCCGCTTCCGCGAGCTGATGGCCACCGTCTGGTACCCCGCCCGGGACGTCGAGCGGTACCCGGTGGCGCCCTGGATGCCGGCCGGTGCCCTTGAGGCGTTCCTCGCCGACGTGGGGTTCAGCGCCCTGGCCCCTCGGGCGCCGTTCACCTCCGGCCACGTGGGCGCTCCGGTGCGGCGGTCGAACCGGCGGCTGCCCGTCGTCGTGTTCTCGCACGGTGCGCACAGCCACCAGGGCGACCACACCATCGTGGTCCAGGAGCTCGCCAGCCATGGATACGCGGTGGTGACGGTCGCTCACCCGTACGACACGTACACCGTCTTCCCGGACGGCCGGGTCACCGTACCGCTCTACGACCGGAAGGCACCGACACTGCCCGGGGACTTCGCGGCGGACCTGCGCTTCGTTCTCGACTGCGTCGAACAGCTCGCCGCCGGATGCAACCCGGATGCCGACCGGCGGGAACTGCCGACCGGGCTGCTCGGCTCCCTCGACCCCCGGCGCATGGGAGCGTTCGGCTGGTCGAAGGGCGGGACGGCCACCGCCTGCGCCACGCTCGCCGACGAGCGCATCCGGGCCGGGCTGAGCCTCGACGGCCCGATGCAGATGAACCCGCCGCTGACCGGCGACCTGGACAGGCCGTTCATGATGATGTCCGCCGAGTTCACCCGCACCACCCATCCGCAGGTCGCCGCGTTCTGGTCGCACTTGCGGGGCTGGCGTCTGAACCTCCAGGCCCAGGGCGCCGCCCACATCTCCTACGGCGACGACGAGGCGCTGTTTCCGCAGGTGGCGAAGCTGTTCGGCTGGAGCGGCCAGAAGCTCCAGGGCGTGATCGGCACCCTCGATCCCGACCAGGCGGTCAAGATCCAGCAGGCCTACCCTCTCGCGTTCTTCGACGAGCACCTGCGCCACCGCCACAGGCACCTGCTCGACGGACCGTCCCCGGCCTTCCCTGCAGTCACCTTCCTCCCGTGAGGACACGTGCCCGGTGTTCGGCCGTCCGCATGTTCGCCGATGCCTCGCGGTGTGAGATGGTGCGGCCGCGGCGTAGGCCCGCTGGTGCAGGGCGCCCCTGACTGGCCGGCCCAGAATACGTGCGGGGCACCGGCCGCCTGGTTGTCGAGCGCCATCACCCAACTCATTCCGTATCCCGGGCCGTTCGTCCTCCTATCGATCAAGATGATCAAGAGGGGCGTAGTGTGGCCGAGTGGATCATGGACATGATGATCTGCCGACAACGGGAGTGATCGTGCCAGGGGGCGGGGCGTGGTGGAGCGGTTCGAGCAGGCGGCGGAACGAGACGGCCTGGTGCTGGACGCCGGACAGCGGGCGGTCGCCACACGCCTCGCCGAGATGGGCGAGGCGCTGGAGCGTGGCGGCCGACGGCGCTGGTTCGGCCGGGCCGCGACCGAGCCGGTGCGCGGGGTGTACCTGTGGGGATCGGTCGGCCGCGGCAAGAGCTGGCTGTCCGACACACTGTTCGAGACCGTCCGCGTCGAGGAGAAGCGACGGCTGCACTTCCACGAGTTCTTCCGCCAGTTCCACGCCGCCTACGCCCGGCATCGCGACGAGTCGCGGGCGGGCGAGCTCGCGGTGGCCGAACTGCTCGGGGACTGCCGGTTCCTGTACTTCGACGAGTTCCACGTGCACGACGCGGGTGACGCCATGCTGATGGGCCGGGTGGTCAGCTCGCTCATGGAGCGCGGCACGACGCTGCTGGCCACCTCCAACTACCCGCCGTCCGGCCTGCTGCCCAACCCGGTGTTCCACCCGCTGTTCGAGCCGACCATCGCGCTCCTCGAACGCTCCCTGGACATCGTCGGCCTCACCAGCGGCCCCGACTACCGCATCGCCGGGGCTGCCTCCCGCGGGCGCACCGGATTCGCCGCGGGCCGGTACCTCCGGCACAGCGGTGACCTCAAGGCGCTCGGCGCGGCCCCGGTGCCTTCGCCGACGCCGACGCCTTCACCGACGCCGACGCCGACGCCGACGCCGACTCTGACGCCGGCCCCGCCGCGGCCGGAGGAGCGGCGGCCGGTGCCGGTCAGCCATGGGACCGTCGAGGCCCTCGCCGTACGGGACGACTTGGTCTGGTTCGACTTCACCGACCTGTGTGACCGGCCGAACTCGACTATCGACTACCTCACGCTCGCCGAGGCCCATCCGCGCTGGGTGCTCTCAGGGCTGCCCCGCCTCACCGAGGCCGGTCGTGACGCCGCCCAGCGCTTCGCCAACCTCGTCGACGTGCTGTGCGACCGCGATGTCCACCTCACGCTGATCGGCCGTACGTCGCTGGCCGAGGCCCTCGGCGGCGACGGCCTTCCCACCGACGTCGACCGCACAGCGAGCCGGCTCGCACTTCTGACCGAGGAGTCCGGACCGGCGGCGCGCTGAGGGCAGCGGGCACGTATCACCGGCCCGGCGCGTCGTGCGACTGCGCTCGCGTGCCTGGCCGTCGTCGTGCCGCTCGCCCACCCGCAAACCCCACGGGCCGGGTCAGCGGACGCCACCGGATCTCCCCGCCGGCTCTATCGGTTCGGGCGCCGGAAGACATTCAGTGTCTTCGTGAGGCTCTTGATGGGGGAGGCGTCCTCCTTGGCTGCCGTCGGTGTGGCCGTCCGGGGCGGATGGTCGCCGCCGGTTGCTTCGGCCAGCGCGGCGAGCGCCGCCTCGGCCGCCTCCTGATACAGGTTGCAGGACGCCGTCATGGCTTCAAGCGCCTTGGCGTACTGGGTGACCATGGCCCGTGCGTGGACCAGCTCCTCGTCCTGGGTGAGCAGGTGCCAGCCTTGGCGCAGCCGTGTCAGGGCCCGCTCGGCGTCGGTCGGCAGCTGCCGTGGCAGCGAGCTGAACTCCATGATCTTTGAGAGGAGTTCGGTCGGCTCCGTGCCGTCCAGGAACACATCGCGAACGGTGAAGCGCTCCGCGTCGTACTCCGGCATCTGCGGCGTCGGGGGCAGGATGACGGCACCGCCACGCGGTAGCCCCACGCCCAGCTCACGCTTCATCGCGAAGTCGGCGATCAGCGCCTGATCCGGCGTCGCCCGGTGCTCGACGACCCGGTGCTTGAGGCTCGGTGGCAGAAACGACGTGACCGGTTGCCTCCCCAGTACGTCCGGCGTCATCGCCTCGTGCACCACGACATGGATGAACCAGCTCTGCTGCGTGCAGTCCCGCAGCAGGCGCCGCAACTCGCCGTCGTCCTTGGGCAGGTGGTTCGCCGTCCGCAGACGCACGCCGGGCACCTTCCCGTGGTCCCAGGGGATCTGGTCGCTGTCGGGCCAGAACATGGTGACGGGTGAGGGCCAGCCCGCTTCCCATGCCTGCTCCGCCTCGGCGGCGAGGACCCAGGGGGTGCCGTCGCGCTCGGTACGACGGGACTCGGCCTCGTACGTGGTCAGCTGAGCGCGTACGGTGACGCCCTCGGCCACGCGCCAGCGGGCCTCGAAGAGGCGGCGGGCCGACGGGCCGGGGTCGGCGGACTCGTCCCGAGGGAACAGATCGGTGGAGCGGGCCGCCTCGACGGGGTCGAGGTCCAGGAAGTCGTCGATGACCCGGGCCGCCTTGAGCGCGATCAGGTTACGCCGGACGTCCCGCTCCGCCTCGGGCCCGAGATGACGCCCGCGCCCGAGCCATGCGGTGACGGGGGCCGTGGTCGATGGAATGCTGTTCTTGGCCATGGAACCGTTCATTGGGGTGATCAGGGGCCTGCTCAGTATGGTCCGCGGGCGGGCGGGTTCACCAGGCCGCACCGGCCCGGCCGCACACTCGTCCGGCAAGGCCGCTGGGCGTCGACGGGAAATCCGAGCTGGGACGGCCCCCAGAAGCCGACAAACCGCCGCACACATCTCGCCCGGACTGTCGAGCCGGGTGCTCACCCGTGGTGCCTTGCGCTGACGGCCGCCCCGGTTGACGAAACCCCCTTGTCCAGTAGGGGAGGTGGCATGAGATCGTCCGCAGGTGATGACGAATGAGAACGTCGCCGACGGAGGCGCGGACGCGGGACGACCCGATGACCGCACCGCGTCTGCCCTGAGGTTCGCCACCGAACTCATCGCCTGGGTGGCCGCACCCTGGGCGCTGGCCGAGCAGTCATGGCTGCTCGCCGCCCTGTCCGTGGTGGTTCTGATCGGCCTTCCGACTCTCCTGTCCACCCCGGGGGACAAGGCCCAAGTGATCGTCGCTGTGCCGGGATGGGTCACGATCCTGCTGGTGCTGCTCCAGCTGGTCGTTGCCGTCATCTGCTCCTGGTCCGTCTGGCCCGCTTGGGCATCAGTGCTCGTGACCGTACTGGCCGCCGCGACCGTGGTCACGGAGCGCCGCCGCTGGATGTGGCTGCTCTCCGCGAACCGACGCGCCGGCTGACGAGCTCGTCCGCTCGACTCAGCTGCTCGTGCGGCGCCGCGGACGGGGCAGGCGAATCGATCACAAGGGTGCGGAGCGCGTCGCGCGGGCCGGGAGAAGACCGCGCGCTAGCTTCGGGCCATGACGGAACCCCTCTTCTACATCGACCGTTCTTCGATCCTGGAAGGCAGGATCGAAGAGGCCAGGGACGGCATGCGGGACCTGGCGGCGTTCGTGGCGGAGTGCCAGCCGCAACTCATGGCGTACCACTTCTATCTCGACGAGGCCGAGTCCGTGATGAGTGTCGTCGCCGTGCATCCCGACTCCGCGTCGATGGCGCGGCACCTGGAGCTCGGTGGGCCGAAGTTCCGCGCGTTCGGCGCGCTGGTCCGGATGCGCTCGATCGACGTGTACGGGCAGCCGAGCCCAGAGGTCGTCGACCAGCTCCGCGAGAAGGCCGAGTACCTCGGCGGTGCGTCCGTCACCTTCCACACTCTCCAGGCGGGCTTCAGCCGCCTGGACCGTCCTTAGAACACAGGCCTTCGGGTCCGGCCCTTGATGCGGAGCGCCTTGCAGCCGATGTCACGGAACGTCGTGCCGGGTCTCCGCTGTCGTCGGTGATCAGTCTTTCGGACCAACTGTCCGCTTTAGAGGCTGGACCGCAAGGAGTTCGGAGTCCGGGGATGTGTTCCTGGACGCGCGTGCCGGGGTCTTGCTGTCGCGTCACGGCGCGGTGCCGGCGGGCCGGTGCTTCGGGCTCGTGGGGGCGAGGCGCGGGTGAACTATCTTGGGTGGCAGCGAGATGAGAAGGAGACACCCCGTGGCATCCGGGCAGCAGGCGCGCGCACAGGCAGCCGCGATCACGCCTGGCAGGCGCGCGTCCGAGGCCGAGGCGGCCTCTCCCGCCGAGCGGGTGCGGGCGCTGTTCGGCGGGCACCGGCTGTCTCCCGCGCAGCGGCGTATCGCCCAGTTCTTGACCGATCACCTCACCGAGGCGGCGTTCCTGTCCATCACCGAGCTCGCGGAGCGCGTGGGGGTCAGCCAGCCGTCCGTGACCCGGTTCGCCTCCTCGCTGGGATTCAGCGGTTACCCCGCCCTCCGGGAGGCCCTCCAGCCCATCGCGCTCAGCGCGGTCGCCGGTGCGCCCGGCGAGGGGGAGGAGCAGCACCGTAATGAGCTCCAGTCCGCGATCGACGCCGAGATCGAGAACCTGACGTCCCTGCGGCGCACCCTCGCCGATCCCGACCGGATCGTGGCCATGGGCCGAGAGCTGGCCCGGTCCGTCCCCCTGACGGTCGTCGGCCTGCGGATCTCGGTCTCCCTCGCCGAGTACTTCGCGTACGCCGCGCGGCGCATCCACCCCGACGTCCGGGTGGTGACGCGGGGTGGCAGCGTCGCGTACGACGGGCTGCTCCAGGCACGCGAGGCGGGCGGCACGTGGGTACTGGCCTTCGCGATGCCGCGACACGCCAAGGAGACCCTCGCCGTCGTGCGTGCCGCCCGCGGTGTCGGACTGCGCGTCGCGCTGATCACGGACCTCGGGCTCGGGCCGCTGGCCGACGAGGCCGACGAGGTGTTCACCGCGGGCACGGGCTCGCGGCTCGTCTTCGACTCGTACGCGGCACCGGGGCTGCTGTCGGCGGGCATCCTCCAGGCCATGGCGGACGCGGACCCGGAGCGTACGCAGACTCGGCTGGAGAAGTACGAGCACGCGGCTGAGCAGCACGATTTCTTCCTGGACGACTGAGACCGACTGAGACCCACTGAACCGACCGAGACGGCTGGGCAGGGTTCCGGTCTCTGCGTGATCGTTTGGCATGAAAATTTTCATGCCCTTGCTTACTCGACGGTATATATATTTACTGAAGGAGCCCCGCCGGGCCCGAACAGAACATCGAAGGTCGCCCCCTCCTCCTCAGACGGCCCCGATGTCTCGACGGTCCGCACCGCGTTTATCGCGGGCGCTCTGTGGCGGCTCCGATCGACCCCTGGGTCGGAGCCGCCACACAGCCACACCCGGACGGCCCAGCCTTCGTGGTGGGCACTGCCGTGCTGCCGGAGTCCTGAAGTCATACGCCCACGACGACGGGGCGGGGTGCTTGAACCATGGGCGCCATGGGGCGTAATCCGCCCAGCTCCGACCACGGAATGGCTGGAGACCTCCAGACCACGGCCCTGATCTCGTCCGACGCCGTCGCCTGGTTCTGCGCCCCGCGCTCCGACTTGCCCGGCGTCTTCGGCCCCGGTCCGCTCGTTCGCCGGCTTCCTCCGCCAAGACTTCAACGCCGTGACTGCCGGCCTCACTCTCGAATGGAGCTCCGGGAAGGTCGAGGGCAACGTCAACCGGGCCAAAACGATCAAGAGAGCCATGTACGGCCGGGCCTCGTTCCGACTGCTCCGCACATCCGCGTCCTGCTCCGGAACTGACCCGCCCCGCTATCGGCGCGCCACTCGGCGCTTGGTCTTCGCTCGTACGCGCTCTCGCAGCAGCGCCTGGTAGTGCGCCGACTTCTGATCACCGAGGTCGTAATACTCGCAGAGGTCGGCCACCGTCTCGGCATCCTGCGCACTGCCGGTGAGACCGGCCTGCATGAGTAGCCAGAAGCCCTCCCGCACCATCGCCCGGAACTCGTCCTTCGCACGCGCCGAAGGCGACGCGTCGGCGTAACCCGAACCGTAGGCTGCACACAGCAGCGTCTCCAGGAACTCACTCTTGACCGCCGGCGAAACCTCACCCGCCAGTGCCGCAAGGATGACACCGATCGCTGGACCGGTGCACTCGGCGATGATGCAGCTGTACTCGACATGCCCGGACAGGTCGTAGCCGCGAGCGTCCTGGGGGCTCTCGGCGGTCAGAAGCGTCTCGAACACCAGCGGCAAGTGCTCTGCCGAGTCACCGCAGGCGCAGCTCAGCGCGGTCCAGTCGTGCCGCGCCAGCTCGGCGCGCACCAGATCGCTGACGCCCATCCCCACCCCGTTCGTAGACTGGCCTTCGGTCTCCCCATCTAGCCATGATCCAGTAGCCGGTCAAGACTTTTGTCACGCCGAGCCCTTCACGGAATCGCGGTCAGAGCCTTGAACGGCTCTGACCGCAGTTCCGTGAATGACCTCGGGCGCTGGTGTCGACGGCTATGGCCGCGCGTCGTCACGCGTGTTCGTCTGCGGATGCACTGACGGCAGGATCGGAGTCGTCGGGCAGGAGTTCAAGCACAAGGGTCACGGCCTCTTCGGCGGTGTCGACCTCGCCGATCACGGCGGAGGAAGAGCGTCGGCGAACCTTGAAGCGTCCGTTGTGCAGGGGCTCGATCGATCCGGCCTGCACGCTCCAGGGGTAGCTGATGGAGCTGCTGAAGAGCAGGGTGAAATGGCTGGTGAACGGGTACAGCCGCCGGAGTCGTGGTTGGGCGGCAGCAGCCTCCATCAGTGGGACGATGCCCGGATACGGGCGCCCGGGCGAGCGGACCTGATGTACTGCCTGCCTCCACCGCCGGCTGAGTCGTAGGGACTCCCAGCCTGCCTCGACGGCCTCGGTCAGCCCGCGACTGCGTGCTGCGGCCATGTCCGGCAGAACAGGTCTTGGAGGCAGGGGCAGCTGTTGGCTGGAGGTCTCTTCGGTCGCGTCCACTGCCACAGTTTCACGGATGGAGCCTGAGAGCGGTGCTCTGACAACGGAGATCACGACCGGGTAGGGACGCGTATCCGGAGGACCGGAATGACGCTCGGCCGTGCATGGCTCTCTTGACCGTTTTGATGCGGTTGACGTTGCCCTCGACCTTCCCGGAGCTCCATTCCAGGGTGAGGCCGGCGGTGACGGCAGCGAGGTCCTGGCGGAGGAAGCCGGCGAAGGAGCGCACCGGTGCGGGGCCGTCCTACTCGGCCTGGCGGATCCACTCCAGCAGGAGCTTGCCGCGGCGTTTACCGAGGAGATCATGGAAGCATCGGGCCAGGTCACAGGCACGGGCGATGTCCGGACAGGCGATCTTGACGTCCAGTAGTCTGTCCATCTCCTGATCCGTGAGCGTCTCGCGCGGACGCATGATCCACGAGGTGATCCGGCGGGGGCTGGGGAGGTCGGAGCGGACCGGTTCGGCCGTTCCCTCACGGAGCTTGGCCACGTGGCGCCGTACGGCCTGGACGTTGCCACCGTACCCGCGATCGCGGACCTCCCGGAACAGCTGGGTGCCGCTGGTGCAGCCGGCGGTGAACCTGCTGCTCAGGTAGGCCTTGAACGGCTCCAAGAGTCTGCCCTTGTGGACTCCGAAGTCCCTTGCGGAGGCGAGTAGCTCGTCCAGTGGGGTGGTCTTGAAGCGGCGGACGGTCTTCCGGGCGAGGCCGAGGTGACGTGCGATGGCGCTGATCGTCCATCCGCGCTCCAGCAGCCGGTGGACGTCGGCGTGGCGGTCCCGGGTGCGCTCGACGATCGGGGTCCGGGGCAGCGCGGGAGCGGGCATGTCGATCGCCGGGGGCTCGGGGGCCGGTTCCTCCTGATCGACGTGTTTGCGCAGGCAGGAGCGGTGCTGATGGCAGGTCTTCTCGACTGCGGTGGCCAGGTTTTGCAGCAGATGCCAACGATCCGCGACCTCGATGGCGTTCGGCGCGGCCTCCTCGACCGCCTTGGTGTGGGCGCTGGCTCGGTCCCGGCAGACGACCTCTACTCCCGGGTGCTCGCGCAGCCAGGCGGCGAGGGTCGCCGAGGTGCGGTCCGGCAGCACGTCCACCACACGGCCGGCCTCGATGTCCACCAGCACTGTGCCGTAGTTCCTGCCCCTGCGGAAGGCGAACTCGTCCACCCCGAGAACCCGTGGCGCCCTCGCTGGCACCGTCGGAGCCTCCAGCAGTCCGAGCAGACGGGTGCGTCCGGCCCGTACGTTGATCGCGCGGCACAGGCGTTCGCCGGCCCGACCTCCGAGCTCGACCGGGACCGCCCGCAGCCACTGCTTCAGCCCGAGGCTGGCGCGACGGTGACGCTCGCTCAGACCCCGAACCTGCTCTACGAAGGTCCGCCTGCGGCACCGCGGTCGGTCACAGAAGAAACGGCGAACCTGTGGGCGTATAACCAACTTACGCTCATTCAAAGGGCGTTCGGCCAGCGTGCGCCAGTAGGAGCAATGGACCCGCTGCCGCCTCCCGGCGCCAGATCGCGGCTGCGGCGCCTGACGATGGTTGATGCCGCGGGTACGGCCCGCGATGCCGGGTCGGCGATCACGATGAGGGGCATGGCGGCGTGCGTGGCGAAGCATGTCCCGCGAGACCGATCAGGAATCGAGAAGCACCGGCCGCCGCGAGGCCCCTAGCGTGATGGTCATGGCAACCACCACTTCCACCGCAGCCCACATGTCCCTCGCGTCCGTCACCCTCGAGGTGGCCGACCCCGAGGTCGCCCGCCGCTTCTACAGCGCCTTCGGCGTCGACACGTACATCCGCCTGCGGGCGTCCGAGGCGCACACCACCGGATTCCGTGGCTTCACTCTGGGCCTCACGGTGTCCGGGCCGGCCACCGTCGACGGCTTCGTCGGCGCCGCCGTGGCCGCCGGTGCCACGGTCCTGAAGCCCGCCGCGAAGTCGCTGTGGGGCTACGGCGGCGTCGTCCAGGCCCCGGACGGGACGATCTGGAAGATCGCGACCTCGGCGAAGAGGAACAACGGCCCCGACACCCGCACGATCGACGAGATCGTCCTGCTGCTCGGCGTCGAGGCCGTGAAGGCCACCAAGCAGTTCTACGTCGACCGGGGCCTGACCGTGTCCAAGGGCGTCGGCAGCAAGTACGTCGAGTTCGCAGCCGGCCAGTCCAGCCCCGTCAAGCTGGCGCTGTACAAGCGCCGCGCCCTGGCCAAGGACCTCGGCGTCCCCGTCGACGGCACCGGCTCGCACCGCATCGTCCTCGGGAGCACTGGCGACACCTTCACCGACCCGGACGGTTTCGCCTGGGAGGCTGTCGCGTCGCCCGCCCCCACGCTGTCCTGACCCCGCCCCTGCCATCCCGTGTGACCGGCGAGCACTCGCCGATGTGACATCCGGGCATCGGCCCGAATGTCCGGCAACGTCTCCATCTCCAGTGCAGGGAGCAAGGCATGAAAGCGCACGTCAGCTCGATCCTTCTTGGCGTCCGGGACATGGACCGGGTCAAGCAGTTCTACACCGAGGGGCTCGGCTGGAAGATCCGGAGCGACTTCGGTATCTCGGTGTTCTTCGCATCGGACGGCGCCTCGCCCGTCGGCTTCTACAGCCGCGAAGGCCTGGCCGACCAGGTGGGCACGGACCAGGAGGGCAGCGGCTTCAGCGGACTGGTTCTGACCTACGTCGTACGCAGCGAGACGCGGGTCGACGAGATCATGGCGGAAGCCCAGAAGGCCGGCGCCACGGTCCTCAAGCCCGCCGGTGCTCTGCCGTGGGGCGGGTACGGCGGCACCTTCGCCGACCCGGAAGGCTACATCTGGAGTCTCGGCTACAGCGCCCAGGGAACCGACCAGCCCTACGCGGAGTAGCCGAGATCCGAGCCGGGCGGGCGGGATCCAAGGTGAACCGGCAGGACGAACAGGAGAAGATCATGAAGTTTCTGGCCAACGTTGAGCCCCCCCGAGCCCATGCGGGGTCTGGAAGTTCCCTCCGAGGTGGTAGCAGCACTCGGCGGAGGCGCGCGGCCCCCGGTGACGATCACCGTCAACGGGCATTCCTGGAAGAGCCGGGTCGCCCTGCTGCGCGGCCGC
This sequence comes from Streptomyces sp. NPDC044003, assembly GCF_056435185.1. Lineage (NCBI taxonomy): Bacteria > Bacillati > Actinomycetota > Actinomycetes > Kitasatosporales > Streptomycetaceae > Streptomyces > Streptomyces sp. NPDC044003. The sequence goes on from NZ_JBWKFA010000012.1 coordinate 93,866, forward strand.
CACTTGCTCGGCCTCAGCAATGCCAACCGGCAGGCCGCGGGTGTGGCGATCGGCGACGAGGTCGAGGTCGAAGTGGAGCTCGACACCGAGCCGCGCGTTGTCGTCGAGCCTGCGGACTTCGCCCAGGCGCTGGACGACGACCCGGTCGCCCGCGCCGCCTACGACAATCTCGCGTACAGCCGCAAGCGCGAGCATGTGCACGCCATCGAGAGCGCGAAGAAGCCCGAGACGCGCCGACGACGCATCGAGAAGGCAATCGCCACCCTGCGGGGCTGACCCCCGAAAGCACGACTCCGGCGGCAGCGCAATCGCCGTGAGGAGGGATCACCCTGCCCACCCCCTGAAGGAGAAGAAATGCAGAAACGCCTCATGGCCGGTCTGTACTGGTTCCTGGCCTTTGAGTTCGCGCTGGGCGCCGTGACCAAGTACTGGCCAGGCGACACGGTATTCAGCTCGGCGTACTCCGCGAAGTTCGTCGACTGGGGTTACCCGTCCTGGATGCGCTTCGTGGTCGGAGCCCTGGAAGGTGTCGCCGCCGTCCTGCTCGTGATCCCCAACCGGAGAGCACGCTTCCTGAGTGCCACGACGCTGATGTTCGTGCTCACCGGCGCGGCGACTACTCACATCGTCAACCATGACCCGGCGGTGGAGAGCTGGGCCGCGCCGACCCACCTGCTCATCATGGGCATCCTCGCGCTGGCCAATTGGCCTGCCGACTGGCGTGACCTCCTGCGCTCTCCTTCCGCGCCGACAGCCACAACACCACGTCCATCCAACGAAACGACAAGAGTGCAGCACCTTTGAGGGAATCCCTGACCCCGACGGTGGCGGGACGCGAAGCCCACCAGCAGCTCGGCGGCCCGATCGTACTCACCTGGGGCAACCCTCAACGTCAACAAGGGGTCGGCCTGGGGAAGTTCGCCGACTCGCGGGACTGGCTACCATCTACTACCTGCCGCCCTACGCGCCCGACCTCAACCCCGTCGAAGGGATCTGGTCCCATCTGCGACGCGGCCGGCTCTCCAACGTCGCCTTCACCACCCCCGAACACCTCATCCTCATGGATGGCCGCCTCACCGAGACGGGCCTGACCATCAGACCCAGATGAGCAACGGCACGACTGCCCTGTCTCATCGAACGTCGTTGACCAAGATTGGCCAGTGCCCACCCGCCTGATCAGCGCAGACACGAAAGCCGCCACAGGGCCTCGTTGCGGACATCTGAGTCTGTATCCGACGTCAGCGTTCGGAGTTGCGTGATCAGCTCGACGCGGCTCTCTCCGGTCGCCCAGCGCGGGTCACAGTCAAGCTCCGCAGCGAGCTGATCAGCCGTCCCGTCGTCAGACGCCACTGCACGGGCCGCGAGCACAGCACGTAGGCCGGCCAGATCCCTCCGAGCCAACAGAGCCGCAGCAGTATCAGAGGTCACTCCGGTGTCCTGAGCGTCCAGGAGGAGACGGTGCAGGACACCGGCGACACTCTCGATCCGAGGCACCGCCGCCAGCCGTCGCCCTGCAGCTGCCCTCACGTGCCAGGCCGGAGAGCCGGCGTCAGCGATCGATTGACGAGGCGCTTGGTCTATGGAGTCTTCCACGGCACCAGGCTCCCAGCCGGATATCTCGATCAGGCTTCGTCGAGACAACACCACAGCAGGCAATCTTCGGTGAGAACGGTCCACCTTCACTGAGATCAAGGCAACGACACCACGAGTTCAATCTCCGTAGGACGAACTCATTCTCGGCTCCTGCGCGTGAGAGAGCAGAGTGGTGGGGAAATCCGCTGGTGGCGGGCTGACGTGCTGGGCGATGCTGCGGTTGTGATCGAACGGGATGACGCGGTGCGCATCGTTGAGGATGAACTGGAGCGTGGCCATCAGGCGCGGGTTGCCGCTGGTGTCGAGCAGTTCCCGCGCAGCGTGGTCGTGCGCGTAGACGAGCACGAGCTCGTCTGGAAGGTCTATGTGCAGTCCGAGGAGTACGTGCGAACGCGCGATGCAGCGGCGATGCTCGTGGGACACGGTCCTTATCTGGTCGACCGCGTCGACGGCGGGCTGCACTCGATTGGAGTCCTTGCCGAGGTCGAGGGGGCGTGGCAGGACGACTACCGTGGTCGTATCCGAGGGCTGCCCGTCCGCACTGCAGTGGATGATCTCCATGACGAGCTACGGATGGCAGCTGAAGCGGCGGGCGGGCGCATGGCCGCTGTCCGTGCCCTTCGCCGGAGGGTGGCCAGGCTCTCCCCGACGAATGCCCTCGCGTATGTAACCGGGCTACTCGCGGGCGAAGTACCGCCCCAGCTCCTGGCCATCGCCCACCAGGAGCTGGTGGATCCCATTGACCGTGTGCTGGCTGTCCGCACCTACGGAGTTGATGCGGATTTCTGATCAGAGAGCCGAATCCGCCGAAGCCGTGTGGCTGGCTTTGCTCTGGTTCAGCTGAGGACGGATCACGGTGGCTGTGCGAGGACGAGGATCCGCAGCAGCGGGAACGAGGCGCGGCCGTATGACGGGCGTTTGATCCGTGTGGTCCCGCCCCCAGGCAGAGCACCTTGAAGATGAACTCGCATGCGGCGAGGCCCCTGGCCCCTGCGGCCGAGGGCTGACGTCGCCGGGCTGGAGCTGGCTCCGCCCGCTACCCCGGCGAACCAGCTGTCAACACGCTCTCCGCACCCGCGGGTGGTGGACGGCCTCCCAGCCTGCCGAGCCGTTTGCGATGGGCGGCCTGGTCGGCGGGCTGTGGGATCACCGCCCGGATCCCGCGCCGACGGAGACGGGTGCGGATCGCGCAGGACGAATGCGCCTTGTCGGCCAGGACCATCGCCGTTGCAGTTCTGGGCCGGCGCCCCCCGGGGTACCCGCAGGCGGGCCACGCCTGGGGGGTGCCCCTATGTCTTTGGTCAAGCAGGTCGGGTGTGGGTTCGGGGCGTCTGGAACGATGTGTCCGTGCATGCTGATGATCAGGTTGGCGAGGGTGTCCCCGCGGAGCTCGCGACGTTCCTACGGAATGCGGTCGACGGCCGCCCGGTGAGGATTGCTCCTTCCGTCTGAGAGGGCTGCGGCGGCCGAGTGTTCTTCATGCTGGTCAATGCGTCCGGAGCGGAACGGGAGTGTTCTGCCTGTGGGAGCCGCGCTTTCATCGCGGACAGCGAGGAGTACTGGAATGAGGAGTCCTGGGAGGATGACGAGCCTGGTGCGGCTGGCTGCCCGTGCGGGCGCGAGGAGTTCGAGGCCGCGGTCGCGTTCTCGCTCGGCGACGACGGATCGGTCCGCTGGGTGACCGTGGGCCTGCGATGCACCAAGGACGGGTTCTGCGGGGTCTATGCCGACTGGAAGATCGACTATGTCCCCACGGATCACCTCCTGACCATGGTCTAGGTCGGCGGGGCAACGGCCCGAACGGGCTGCGGTTCGTAGAAGGTTCCGTCGCGGAGCATCGCGAACAGGACGTCGGCCCGGCGCCGGGCGAGGCAGAGCAGGGCCTGGGTGTGGTGCTTTCCCTGGGCGATCTTCTCGTCGTAGTAGGCCCGCGATGCCGGGTCGCCCAGGGCGGCGAACGCGGAGAGGGAGAAAGCCCGTTTGACCTGCTTGCTTCCCCTCCGGGACGGTTGTTCACCGCGGATCGATGAGCTCGAGCTGCGGGTGGCGGGGGCGAGTGCGGCGTAGGCGGCCAGGTGGCCGGCGGTCGGGAAGGTGCTGCCGTCGCCGACCTCGATCAGGATGCGGGCTCCGGTCCTGACTCCGACTCCCGGCATCGAGGTCAGGACCTTCGAAAGAGGGTGGTCCTCCAGTAGTTCCTCGATCCGCCCGGCCAGCAGCTTCCGCGGGTCAAGCACGGCCGTCAGCGAAGCGGCCAGGCTCGGGACGATCAGCGCGGCCGCCTCCGACCCCGGGGCCGTCACGGTCTGCTCGTCCAGGGCGGCGAAGATCTCCTCGACCAGCCGTTCGGCCATCCTTGGCGCCTTCGGCCGCAGCAGGGTGACCAGGCGTCGTCGTCCGGCCTTGCGGATCTGGGCCGGTGACCCGAACCGCTCGAGCAGCGTGAGGACGGCCGGGTGCTGCAACCGCGGTCCCAGGACTCGTTCCAGCGAGGGATGGATCTGGGTCAGCAGGCCGTGCAGCCGGTTCGCGACCCGGGTGGCCTCGCCAGCGAGGTCGTCGTCGAAGCCGACGATCATCTCCAGCTCGGCGATCGTCTCGTCCTCGCCGTCGATCGCTCGCAGCGTGTGTGGCATCGCCCGGGCGGCGTTCGCGATGATGAACGCGTCCTTCGCGTCGGTCTTGGCCTCGCCTGGGTAGAGGTCGGCGATCCGCCGCATCGTCAGCCCCGGTAGGTAGGCGCCGGGGCAGCCCATGTCCCGGGCGACGACCAGCGGCAGGGCTCCGATCGAGGCCGGCTGGTCGACCACGACCAGCACCGTTCCGTGCTTGGCCTGGAGTTTCGCGAACAGCTCGCGGAGCTTGGGTTCGGTATTGGCCAGGCGCTTGTCGAAGGCTTTCTTGCCGGCCGGGGTGACGGCGGTGGAGTGGTGTTCGCCCTTGCCGACGTCCAGGCCGAGGAAGACGTCGATGTCGCCGGTGTCGATGACGTGCAGGCCCCTCCATCACGCTTTCGTCCGGCCTTGCCTCGGCATCGAGCTGCCACATCCACGTTACGGAGAGCTCTTCCGGCTCGGGTGAAGCCGGTGCTCAAGCCCCTCATCAGCGGTCCGTCGATGCCTCCGGGCCCGGTGACACCCCCCCCGGATCCTCAACCGCAACAGGGGGGAAGTCATGCCGGACCCGAAGGCCGGTAGCCCCATCGCGGGCCACGAAGACGGTAACGGGGGGGGAAGGCGGGTGCGTCACTTGCCTGGTCGAGCCTGATGACGAAGGCAAGCGGACGGCAGTGGCTGCCCGCAGCCAGGTGGATCTTGGTGGTCAGTCCACCGCGGGAGCGTCCGAGGGCATGGTCGTCCGGCTCGCCGGACGGGGCCCGGTTGACGGGCTCCGGCGGCGTGCTGGTGGGCTCGGACGATGGTGGAGTCGACCGCGACGACCCGGTTGAGGTCGCCCGCATCGTCGGCCTGGGCGAGCAGGGCGGTGAAGACCTTCTCCCAGGTGCCCGTCGGCCTCGACCGGCTGCGCCGTCGCCTCGTACCTCCAGCGCAAGGCCGCCAAGAACCAGTGCCCCTGGCTGCCGAAGGTGCGCAGTGCGGGCTTAAGCTCCGGTCGTGACGAACTCCTTCCGGTGCACTCACTGCGGCACCGTCGGCCTCGAGCCCGGCTTCGTCGAGGATGCCGGCCAGAGCTCCCGTGGCTACGCTCGCTGGATACAAGGCGCCCTCGAACGAGGCCCCTTCGGCGGCGCCAAGCGCATGGGCAAGCCCGCCTGGCAGATCGACGCCTACCGCTGCCCCAACTGCGCACACCTCGAACTCTTTGCCGGCCGCCGCACCTGATCCCGGCGCCCGGATCTCCTCGTCGAGCGCCCCCCGAGGCCTTCTCGGGTTCTGCTGCGCCTGTCACGACGGTCCGCTTACGATCCGTGGCCGTGTGGATACGCCACCAGATCACGGGGAGCGAGCGGGGATGTCCGAACGGGAGCGGATCACGGCTCGCCGGTAGTCACGTTGGGATTGAGGCGGTCGGCCGCAACCGGCGGTCTCTCAGGGGCAGTTGAGTTTGGTGTAAAGAAGAACAACAGTTCCGCCGAGGGAACTGACGACCTTGTCTGCACCGCCGGCCTGCCGCTATCGAGCGCCACTATGAACTATCTCGCCACCCTGAAAGCAGTCACTGCGAGAAGATCGGCTTGCGGTGGCGGGCCCCCTGCCCGCAGGAAGGATCGCGGGGATCGCGCTGGCGGTGCTGCGCTGCGACCAGCGGCCCGGCGATCTGATCGACGGAATCGGGGTGCACCGCACCACCGTCACCCGCTGGGTGCGGGAGGTCGTCGGCCGCTGGCCGCCCGGGCCCCCGCCTGGATCGCGCGCTGAAGAAGATTGCCCGGAAGCGTGGCGGAATCATGCTGCTGGACGGCTCCCTGATACGCACCCGGCGGCGCATCGGAACAGCGAACGGGAAGAACTACTCCGCAAGCACACATGCCACGGCCTGCTCGTGATCGCGCTCACCGACGACAGAGGCCGCCTGCTCTGGGTTTCCGCGGTCCGGCCCGGACGGAAGTCGGAGGTCACTGCTTGTCGGCACGACAGACGCACCGCTGGTGGTCGTTGTCGGCTGGCCCCTCACCGCAAACCGAAGCGACTGCAAGGCATGGAAGGAATCCGGCGCCAAAGCCGCCGTCGGCAAGACACTCACGATCACCGACGCGGCTACCCTCGGCACCAGGCTGCTCAGGCCCCACCGCCGCCGCAAGCGCAAGGGTACTGCGCAGCGCCTGCAGCACGGTTTGACACCAGGAGGGAGAGGTCTCCCCACGGAGCTGGAAGAAGTTGCTGCTCCCTGCTCCCTGCTCCCTGCTCGCGCGGGCGTGGTCCCAGCGTGCCTACTGGACGGCCGCCCGGGCGGGCAGTGCGTACGTGGCCGGCGCGCGCATTGCTCCGTGCTGTTCGGTATGTGGGCGTGGAGACTCAGTCGGGTAGTGCAACGGTGAGATCCACCTCGATGAGCTGCCCTGAGAAGCCCAACTGTGCGACGCCCAGGAGCGTGCTGGCGGTGGTGAACGCGGGGCCGAGTGAAGACTCGGTCAGCCGACGCCACGCGGCTCCCAGAACATCTCTGTCGCCGCTCTGTACGTAGATCACTGACCGCACCACGTGCTGCGGCTGGGCACTCACCGCTGTCAGTGCGGCGATCGCATTCGCGACAACCTGGTCGACCTGCGCCTCGAGGGAACCGGGGCCGACGAGGTCACCGTTCCGGTCAAGTGGGCACTGCCCCGCCAGGTACGCCGTTCGGCCGGCCTCCACCACGGTGATGTGGTGGTAGCCGGGCGTCTTGTGCAACTGCTCGGGGTTGATTCGCGTGATCGCAGCCATGCCCGCGAGTCTGGCCACTGCGCGGTCGGCGCGCACCGTATTTTCTCCCGCCGATATGCACTCCACAGCGGCCCGGGGTTGGAGAACGGCGGCGGCGGTGCCCCAAGGCCCGATCCCGGGCAGGTCTAGGTCCCTGTCGTCGCCGGGCTGCCGTCCCAGCGTGATTGCGGACTGCATGCTTTCTGTCGGCGGCGGCCTGACCTCTCGTCATGCATGCGTCAGGCATGCTGGTCCAGCGCGGCGAGCAGCTGGCTCGCGCGTCCGTCCGCCGCGGCGAAGGTGAGGTGGTCGTGGTAGCCGCGGGTTTTGGCGATCAGGCCGTCCCGAGCAGGACCTGGATGTTGGCGGTACGAAAGGTGCGGCCGGTGGCGGGGTACAGGCCCTCATAGTCGAACTCGGCGATCACCACTTCGGGGTCGTCGGTCGGATGCTCGTCCGCATCACCGACACTGTCCACACCCTCGCCATCTGGCACCGCCAGGGAGCCCGCCCCGACCTCGACGCAGCCCGTCGCGTCATCTGGCAGGGCCTCGACATCGACGACAGCGCCGAACTTCTCTATCAGGACTGGATGCTCGTCGAGAACCAGGCCGGTAACCGGGGAGCCGTCCACATCGCCTACGAAGCTCTCCTCACCCTCAACCGCCGACTCGACGTCAGCATCGAACCCGAGACCGAGCACATCTACGAGGAGATCGTCAGACGCAGCGCGTGAACAGCAAGGGGCACCGGTGAACCACGTTCGCCGGTGCCCCTTGCTGTGGTTTCTGACCCCCTTGCCCGGTTCGATGATCGAACCGGGCTAATCTTCTAGAGGAGCCGCGTCACTGGCCTTTTGAATCGACTTCGATGCGCTCAAGGTTGGCCCAGAGCGGACTCACGTTGTATCGGGCCATGTACTCTTCGAGGATTTGGAATGGAGGATCACTTGTGGGCTTCCTGTCCACCCAGACGGTGTCGCATTCCTCGCACACCAGGAAGGATTTCTTCTCTCCCTGGACGCGACACTCTACTACCCATCCCTGTTCAGACCTTGGGCGCCAGATCAATTCTCTACTCCCTCAGGACTTCAGAATGACGGTGATCACATCTGCGGGAATGCGGTAATCGCTCTGGTAGTTCCCGGGACGACCACTATTCGGAGATTCTTCTCGCCAGCGGTCCCGATTGCTCTGCCCATGGGTACGACATACCTCGCGCGGTCGCTGGGGTCGGGAGCGCCTCGCTTCTTCCACCCCTCGTCGATCAATCCGAGAACGTTTGCCTGATCGGTTTCGGTGAAAACACTGTGTGTGGGTTTCGATGCGTCTGGATGCGCGTGCTACATCACGTGCGGTATGCGGTGACCGTGTGCAGAGCCTGGTCCGTATACGAGTCCAACTGGGGACTGGAATCGATCTCCGCACCGAGATCCGTGAACCCTAAACGGCAGCTTGCATTGTGGACCAAGACCGGCGTGGTCCCTGCCAGCACGTAGCAGGTGTGCAGGGTATCGACGCTCAGAGTGTAGGTGCGTGCGTTTCGATCAAACGCAAGCCCGCTTGGTGGCCTCCGCTGCGTAGTCCGCTGGTCGCCGACCTCACCGCCATCTGGGCCGACGGCAGCCTCCACATCCACACCGGTACGTATGGGGCGGAACCACCTGGGCCACCGTCCAGCACATCGCCTGACACCAACCCGATAGAAATCGAGCGGGCCGGGGCGGATGCGCCCGGGCCCGCTCGACGTGCCGAGGAATCCCAGGGCCCTGGCAAACAGCACGCGTACGAAGGCGACCCCGCCTCATCGCCCCGGAGAATTCCCTGCGGCTGGCGGCGCATTCAAGGGACCGACCCAGCCGCGCTTCCTGAACGGCAGCGAAATCGTCGGACGGGCAAGTGAACGAAGTACTGGCCCGGCGTGCCAGCGACCGTCGATGTCACGCTCACGTCCGACGGTGGTTTTCGTGTCGCCGACGACGGACCAGGTGTCCCCGTTGAGGCCGCCGGGGACACTGGCCGTCCCGGCCTTGAAGCCCTACTGACCCAAATGCACCCCGGTGCGGAGCCAGACGGCAGCCACGCTGCGGCCGTGATCCTCTTCGGCGTCGGGCCCTGTGTCATCAATGCCTTGTTGAGCCGGCTGACAGCCGAGGTGCGGCGCGAGGGGGGCAATGGGTTCAGGAGTACGCGCGCGGCGTCGCGCTCACCGCACCCACCAGCGCAGGACCGGCCACCACAAGGGGGACCACCATCGCCTTCTGGCCCGACACCGACATCTTCGAGGCGGCGGAGTGCTCGTTCGCGGTGCTGTGAGGGGGTGGTGAGTGTGGGGGACGCCCATTTCTCCTCCCTGCGCTCGCGGGGATGGTCCCCGGTCCAAGAACCGTGGAACTCGGGGGTGTCCTGCTCTACGCACCCGCAGGGAGCGGCCCGTCGCCGGAGACAACCCGAGCGCCTGCTCCCCGCGCTCCGGCTCGCCCGCCTCGACCGGGTTCCTCGCCGGTGCGAGCACCGGTTGGGTCTACGAGACAGCACGGTCAGGCTGCGCGTGAACTCCCGGAGCGCACATGCCCACCGAGCGGAACCACTACCCCCCATTCGCACTCTGCTTAAGCGACAGCAGAGCATCGTGAACGGAGGCCGCCATGAACCGGCGCGCACTGCTTGCAGCGGGTACCGGCTATGCGGCGGCCGTCGCCTGGACGGTGGGCTGGGGTAGTGGTCAGGTGAGGGCCGTGCCCGGCGGCGGTTCTGCCCCTGCTGCCGGCGGGCAGCGGCCCCTGGGCTCCGCATCCGCCGCAGTCGGCAGCCACGCGGTCGCGCCCCGCGCCGCTGACTGGTCTGCGCTCGACAGGGGCCTCCAGGGCGGTCTGATACGTCCGGGCGATGCCGACTACGCCACCGCCCGCCAGCTGTACAACACCCGCTTCGACGGTCTGCGCCCCGCCGCCGTCGCCTACGTGGCCAACACCGCGGACATCGCGGAGTGCCTGGCCTTCGCACGCCGCCACGGTACCCCCGTCGCCATCCGCAACGGCGGGCACTCCTACGCCGGTTGGTCCAGCGGCAACGGACGCCTGGTCATCGACGTCTCTGCGCTGAAGTCCATTCGTAGTGGCTCCGGCAGTGCCGTCATCGGGGCTGGCGCCAAACTCATCGACGTCTACACCCAGCTCGGCGCACGAGGCGTCACCATTCCCGGCGGATCTTGTCCCACGGTCGGCGTCTCCGGCCTGGCGCTCGGGGGCGGCCACGGTGTGGTCTCGCGTGCCTATGGGCTCACATCCGACAACCTCACCGGCGCCCGCATCGTCACCGCCGACGGCAGGACCCTCGACGTGTCCAAGGACCGGGAGACCGACCTGTTCTGGGCACTGCGTGGCGCAGGAAACGGAAATTTCGGCGTCGTCACCGAACTCCGGTTCCGCACCCACAAGGCCGCCGACGGCGTCACCGCGCACATGACCTGGCCCTGGTCCAAGGCCGCCGCCGCACTCCGCTCCTGGCAGGAGTGGGGCCCCGCCCAGCCCGACGAGATCTGGTCAGCGCTGCACCTGTCCGCCGTCGCCGGCCGGACCCCCACCGTCTCCATCAGCTGCTTCTCACTCGGCACGTACGGCGATCTGCAGAACGCCGTCGACCGGCTGGCGGACCGCGCCGGCGGCCCCGGCCCCGCCTCCCGCATCACCATGCGGCGCCGCGGCTACCTCGACACCATGCGAATGTACGCCGGCTGCGCGACGAAGCCCACCACCCAGTGCCACCTGCCCGGCACAACCCCAGGGCGGCTGCCCACCGGCGTACTCCAGCGAGAGACGTACGCGGCACGCTCGGACTTCTTCAACCGCTCACTGAGTACCGCCGGCATCCGGTCACTGCTGGACCAGGTCGAACGCCACGGACGCAGCAGCAACAGCGGCGCCGTCTCCATCGCGCTCACCGCCTTGGGCGGCGCCGTCAACCGCGTTTCCCCACAGGCGACCGCCTTCATACACCGCAACTCGCGCTTTCTGGCGCAGTACACCGCATCCTGGCCCGCCGGTCATGCCCCCGGGGCGGCGACGGCCTGGCTGGACGGCACGCACACCGCGATGCGCCGGTACGCCTCGGGCGCGGCATATCAGAACTACGCGGACGCAAATCTGAGTAACTGGCGCTCCGCGTACTACGGCTCGGCAGCTCACCGGCTGGCTGAGCTGAAGAGGCGTTACGACCCGGGCAGGGTTTTCGACTTCCCGCAGGCTCTGTGAGCCGACGTGGGGTGTCGTCACGCAGCGGCAACCCGGACTACTGGCACCAGATGTGCGGTGTGCGCTGCCCGCGCACGCGGGGCCTGCGGTGTCTCCGTAGAGAATACGGGCGTGGGGACGGGGCCGCCGAGGCGGCGAGGAGCTCCTCGGAGGAGAACTGCTCCCTGTGCCCGCGGGGATGGTCCCACTCCAGGGGCGACCCGTTGGGGGAGTGAACCCCACGGAGCTCTCCAATTGGAGAGCTCACTCCTGCTGTTTCCCTCATCCGTGGGGTTGGTCCTGGCTTCGTTCATCTCCAGTGACAGTGTTTGTTGACGGGTTTCAGCAGTGGTTGGTGATCAACTCGCCCGTGGATGTTGATGCGAAATGACGGCGCTCTGGCGCGTTGGACCGCGTTCACGTCAAGACCACGCATCCCTGTCGCTCCAGTTCGGTCAGCACTGGCAGGGAGGGATCGATCTCGTTCCACCGCAGATCCAGCTTCTCCAGTGATGGCATCTGAACGAGCCAGTCCGGCAGGTGGCTGAGTCGATTGCTCCGCAGGTCGATCTGCCGCAGGAGCGGAAGGCCGGCCAGAGCCTCGGGAAGCTCAGCGACGGCGTTCTCCCGAAGGTCCAGGTGACGCAGTTCCTGGAGTTCAGCAGCCGATGGCGGCAGGTGCTCGATGGCGTTCCCGCGTAGCCAGAGCTCGCGCATTTTGCGGAGCTGGCCGATCGAGTCGGGCAACGAGGTCAGCCGGTTGTGCTGCGCTCTCAGCTCGATGAGGCTGATCATCCCGCCGATGGCTTCAGGCAGGGCAGCGAGGGGGTTCTCGCCGACGTTGAGGTAACGCAGTTGAGTCAGATGTCCCAGAGACTGCGGAAGCTGTGTCAAGCGGTTGTCGTGCAGGTAGAGGCAGTCGCAGAGCCCCGACAGGTCCCCCAGTTCGTCAGGCACCGCAGCGAGCGCGTTGTGGCCCAGATCCAACGTGCTCAGTCGCTCTAGTTTTCCGATCTTCGGCGAGAGGGTCGTGATTCCGTTCTCCGCGAGGATCAACACGCGGAGCTCGGTTCGCTGCCAGACGGACTCTGGCACCTCTCCGAGCCCTTGACGCCATAAGTTCAGCCCGTGCCTCACAGCTTCGCCCCCTTCTTCAGCGGTTCTGCCCTCCATTGTCGTCTGTGCCTTTCTGGGGCGGCAAGCTGCTGGCGAGGCAGCTGTTAAGCAGGTTATCCGGCCTTGGCAGGGCCCTTGCCACGACCTGAGCACGCACTGAACACCAGGCAATCGGCTGATGCAATTCGTCGGCTGGGTGGCCGGACGGGAGTCAGCGGTCGAACAGCAAGCGGTTCGCCCGGATCCAAGCGACCCTGTCGTCGAGTTCCTGGAGCAGTCCCTCAGCGACCCAGGTCGCCTGGGGTTCGTGGCCCTCCCCGGCCAGTCGGCGGACGAGTTCGATGTTGTCCTGTTGCCTGTCAATGACGGCGTCGACCATGCCGGATACCGAGGAGAGCCCATACGCAGTACAGAACACCTCCAGCTGTCGGCGTACGCGTGAATGTGCACAGCCCGGTACAGGTCTATCTGCGCAGGCAGTGACCGCTGGGGAGGCCGCAGGGCGGCGTGGAGCAGGCAGCCTGTGATGGACGGCCGGAAGACGTCACGTCGACCTGGTGCCGCCGTCGCGTTGGGCGATGGTGTGAGTGAAGTTCTCTCTGACGGCCCTGGTGAGCGGGTGGTCTTCGCGCATCAACTGCTCGCAGTTGATGAGGATCTGGAGGACAGGGCTGCGACCGGTTCCGACTCGCGTGCTGGGGTCGCCGGCGCGAGTTTGCCTCAGACGTAGCGATTTCGTAGTATCCGAAATCGTGAAGTCCGAATTCGTGCCGCCCGTGCAGTCGGCGCTGCTGGCCCTGCAGCGCGCGACACACGCCACCCTGCAACTGATCGCCACCGAACTCGTCGATCTCGACCTGTCCGCCTCCGAGATCAACGCCCTCGCCAACCTCGCCGACGGGCGAGGCCGCACTGTCTCCCAGCTAGGCGCCGCCGTGGGCAGTCGTCCCACGACGCTGACCAGCGTGCTCGATCGGCTGGAACGCCGCGGCCACATCACACGAGGCACGCGAGCAGGTGACCGCCGCTCGGTGCTCATCGAACTCACCGAATCCGGGCGTGCGGCAGCCGCTCTGATCAGGCAGACCTTGGCCGATCTGGAGAACCGCGCGCTCAACGGCCTGCCGCGTGAAGCGGTCGCCGGTTTCCACGCGGTACTGGACGCACTGATCGAGGAGGGCTCGTGACCGAGATGGCCAAGGAGCAGTCCACACCGTTCGCGGAACTGATGGGGGAGGCAATGGCCGATGCCGAGCGTTTCGGACACCGGCAACACGTCCACCTGACCTGGCTCGCGGTACGGCGCTACGGCACCACCGCAGCCGTGGACCTGATCAGCGACGGCATCCGGGAGACGGCCCGCTATGCGGGTGTCCCGCAGAAGTACAACACCACCGTCAGCCGCGCCTGGGTCGAACTCGTCGGCCACCACGTCGCGCACCACGGCACCGCCGACTTCGACGCCTTCGCCGACCACAACCCCGCGCTCCTCGACAAGAGGCTGCTCACCCGCTTCTACCGGTCCTCGACGCTGGCCGGCGACCAGGCCAGGACCAGCTGGGTCGAGCCCGACCTCGCCCCGTTCCCCTGGCACCGCTACCACTAGGGGAGGCGCGACCACCCCTTGCCGCAGGACGTCAAGGCGAGCTGAACGGCAGCCGGCGCCGCAGCCGAGACGTCCCGCGAACCGTCGCCCACCGACGAGCACCAACGGGGCATGCCCGCGGTCCCGCCACGCCCATCGACGGGCGGCAGGTCGCCCGGCAAGGTGCTGTGCCGGATCTGGGCCCACACCGGGCGGCGGTACTTGTCGTGGTCGCAGCCGCTGGCGGCCAGAGGGGGTTCGGGTTGTCGGCATGGCCGGCCGACAAGGCCCGTGACCGGCGGGATCTTCCGCAGCAGCGGCATCAGCTGAGTGAGTGAGCGGTTTCCGTCGGTCAACGACACCGCAATCGGGAATGCCCTGGCCGTCGACGATGGTGCTTGCTGCCCGGCCGTGCGCGGTCGACGGGGCTGGGACCGCTTTTGGGCCCTGCCGCGCGGCCCTGACGTGCGAGGAGTCGATCACGGCCCGCGACTCGTCCAGCGCCTTCGCGATCCGCAGCTTCCTCAGCAGCACCATGTACAGCTGCTCCCAGACACCGGCCTCGTTCCACGCGGCCGGACGCCGCCAGCAGGTCATCATGGACCCGAGCCCAGCTCCTGGGACAGGTATGGGCAGTGGATCCCAGTACGCAGAAACGAACACGATAAGGTGTCGATCTTGCTGAAGATCGCTACCTCTGGAGAGAAGTGCAGGATGCACATCCTGGACGATCCCTCCGAACTGTCGGAGCGTGCTCAGGATCTCCTCCGCCGTACAGGCCGACGTGAGAGTCCAGTTGGGTTCGACGTACCGATAGAGATGTGGCAAGTGCACGACCGCGCGGGCCGTCTCGTGCCGGCCCCCATGGAACTCATCATCCGATGCCTGGGTTTCGAGCAGAGGTTTGGCGGCTTGCGCTACCAGGTGCGGCGCAGCTGGACTCTGGATGGGGATCGATGTGAGACCTCCTACGGCTGGGAATATGACCACTTCGACGTGAAGACGCCGGCCTGGCAGGATCCCGTGCGAGGCGGCTGGTATTTCGAGTGGTGCGGAGAGCGTGTGTCGAAGCCGTGCCGGGACTTGATTCATACCGATGGAAGCGTCGGCACTGATGTGGACGGCGGCAGCCCGTATCTTCCCGTCGCCCCCTCGATCACTCATTTGATCGAGTCCCATGCGCTCACCGATGCCGTCTCCGCCTGGAAGCCCTGGCCGGGCGGCTCTGCTGACGCCTCGGCCGCCCAGGTTCTTGACGGACTCGTCGAAGTACCGGAAGCCTCGTGGGAGGGCTCGCGATGGCGGCTGTCGAAGTCCGTCGCAGTCTTCGACAGCGAAAGCTGGGACCGTGAGAATCCACGTCGTCACGTGCGCATCTGGTCGCGGGACGAGGTCGGTCACCGTCAGGTCCAGGAAGCTCTCGAGAGTGAGTGAGGGAGATCTCGGCATCTGGATACGCAGCGGCTCAGTCGGCTGCGGAACGGTCAGGCGTCTGCGTAGGAGGAGGTACTCGCCCTCGGCATCCTCCAGGGCCGGAGCCTTGCTACTTCTTGCTGGTGAGCTCTCTTCTCCTGGGCGAGGCGTGCAGCCAGCGCCCTCACAGAGATGAGGTGGACGAAGAAGTGGCCGGCTCCGGGGTTTGACGAGGCCGGAGAGCGCGTCGTGAGTTCGCATCACCGTCGACGGAACCGAGGCGGACCTGCTCCCGCCCGAGCGGGGAAGGTCCCGTGGCCCAACAGACAGCGGCGTACCTGCACCGGACGTCCCCTCCGCGGCTGGGCGGCGTGCTGCCAAGGGGCCTTCCGGTGCCACGTGGCGGCTGCGGCCCTGACGGTGGTGACGCCACGGGTACGGTCGGCGATGTGGGGGCGGTGATCATGGTGGTGGGGCGTGATTCGATGGCCCGGTGAACACCTCACAAGCCACTTCCCTGCCGCGCACCTCGTCCGGGTGACCCCGGAGTGTTCCGAATGCCCCCACCGAGGTCGCCGACCGGGCCCTGCTCGTCCCCGCCTGCTCCGACCACCTGCTCGACCCACTCACCGTGCCGCCCCCGGCCCCCAGACCTAATGTGGCGTCATGAGTGACCCGGAGAAGAACAAGGCCACGGCCAAGGCGTTCTACGACCTGATGTTCAACCGGTGCCGCCCCGCCGAGGCCATCGACCAGTACGCCGGCGCCACCTACATCCAGCACAACCCGCACGTCGGCGACGGCAAGCAGGCGTTCATCGACTACTTCGAGCGCATGGCCGCCGAGTACCCGGGCAAGCGCGTCGAGTACAAGCGCGCCTTTGCCGAGGGTGACCACGTCATCCTTCACTGTCGCCAGATCTGGCCAGACGAGGAGTACGCGGGGATTGACATCTTCCGCTTCGACGCAAACGGCAAGATCGTCGAGCACTGGGACGTCCTCCAGGTCATCCCACCCACATCCAAGAACGACAACACGATGTTCTAGCCAGACCAGACCAGACCAGACCAGACCAGACCAGACCAGACCAGACCAGACCAGACCAGACCTCGCCCCCCGCTCCCCGTTCGTGCGGGGGATGGTCCTGTGGTGCTGGGGATGGTGACGGTGCCCGGTTCCTGCTCCTCCATTTCGTACTCGGCCTGCTTTAGGCGGTCCTCGGGGATGCCCCCGGGAAACGGCGGTGCATGCCGCGCATGGTCTTCTCGCGGAACCAGGTGACCTCGGTGGAGCCCTCGGGGACGTCGAACGTAGCCCGCCAGAACCGTCCGGCGCCGTCGTTGAATCGCGGACGGGGCCAACGTGCCGAAGTCGGCCCCGAACTCCTCCCTCTCACGGGCAAAATAGGTGCGTCTTCGCTGGTCAGCGGTTCGGCCGACTGTGAAGGGGAACGGTGTCACCTGCTTTGAGGAGGCGGCGCACCACCAGCGATGGCGGCCCGCTTGTCCCCGGCAGGGTCGGCGAGCGCTTCTCGGCCCGCGTCGCTAGGAAAGGCGTGGGTGCGTACTCGTGACGTCTCCGCATGATGGCCGGGCTGGCCGAGCGCCGTGCGGCGTCTGACTAGACGGGCGGTGACGGCGGAGAGTTGCCCGGAAGGGTCGGCTTCTCCGGGGTCCGTACGTCCCCGCTGCCGAGCAGGACGCGGGCCCGGACCCGCATCGGCTCGTCGCCGCGCCGGGAGAGCAGGACAAGCTCGTCGACCCGGGCCGTCATGGGGCCGAGGAGGGCCTCCGCCTTGCGGGCGAGGGCGTGCGGGTCCGGGGTACGGCCGAGGGACAGGTGCGGGGTGAAGCCGTGCGAGTGCGATCCGCAGAGCGGGAAGCGGAGCTCCAGGGATTCCCGCAGCCGTGCCCAGGGCTCGTGGTCGGCGGCGGCCGGGTCGAGCCAGACGGTGGCGTCCTCGCGGTGTCCGAACCAGTGGACGCCTGCCAGGCGGGCGGTGAACGGCGGCGTCTCGGCGAGTGCCGCGGTGACCAGCGGCAGGGCCCGGGCGAACTCGGCCTCGGGGACGAAACCGAAGAGTACGTTGACGTGGGGCGGCCAGCGGTGGATCTGGCGGTCGTGTTCGCGGCGGATGTGCTGGATCGGCGGCCACAACTCCGCCGGCGGCAGCCAGGCGACGGCGGTGCGGTTCGTCGACGGGACGGCGAGGATGTCGCCGGGTGCCGGGGCCGGCACGGGACCGGCCTGCCCGGCGAGGGTCTCGTCCAGCCGGTCGATGCCGGAGGCACGGTCCCAGACGACCTTGCCGTCCGCCTCGAAGAACACCACCCGGTGCCAGGGGATCTCCCCGCCCGGTACGAAGTCGCCGAGCAGGACCCGCTTCGGCGGGGCCCCGCGCTCTGCGATCCCCATCACGAACCGCCCGGGGTCGAAGCGCGGGTCCCAGAGCACCCGGTGGTAGATCTCGTCGCTGGTGTGCACGTCAGCACCTGCCCTCGACTATCAGGATGACGCGCGCCCGGACGGCACTGCAATTTCCGGACAGGTGACGGCAGGGGCGTCAGGCAGAGACGTCGCGCCAGCCGGCGGGGAGCGTCATACCAGTGCGCGATATTCGGAGCTGGAGGTCGGCCGACCGCCGTCGCGTCGGACGAGCGGCACACGTGTGACACACGCGCGGCTGCGCGTACATGATTCGCCTATTCGCTCGACACCTGTCAAACGGGAAAGAGCGCGGGAAGGTTGAGAGCTCCGGGTATGTACCCGCGCCCTCAGTAGAGCGACGTGGCAGATGTGGCCCCTCCGTCCACGGTGAAGACGGTCCCACTGGTGTAGCTGGAGCGGTCCGAGGCCAGGAAGGCGACGAGATCGGCGATCTCCCGCGGCTCCGCCGGCCTGCCGAGCGGGTAGTGGGCGGTGAGTTCGGTGTACTTGCTCTCGTCCGACAGCGTGGCCCGCGCCGCGTTCTTCAGGTGCTGGACCATCCTTTCCGTGGCCACCGGGCCCGGATTGACTCCCACCACGCGGACGCCGTCGGCGAGACTGGTTCCTCCGAGAGCGCGTGAGAACGCCATGAGGGCGGCGTTCCCGGTGCTTCCCGCCAGGTAGCGGCTGTCGACGCTCTCCCCAGCGTTGCCGATGACGTTGATGACGGCGCCCCTGCCGCGCCGCTTCATCTCCGCGTACAGCAGGCGGGTCAGGTTGATGTAGCCGTACACCTTGAGTTCCCACCCATGACGCCAGCTCTCCTCGGTGGTGGCGTCGAGCGTGCCGCCCGGGATGTCTCCGGCGTTGTTCACGAGGATGTCGACGTCTGCGGTCTTCGCCGCCAGCCCGGCCAGATCACCGGGATCCCTGAGGTCCACGACGCTGGTGGTCACTTTGACGTGGTGCGCGGAGCGGAGCCGTGCGGCCGTCTCTTCGAGGAGCGGACCGCTGCGGGCGGCGAGGTGGAGGTCGCAGTGTTCCTCGGCAAGCACCTCGGCGATCGCCGCCCCGATACCCCGGGAAGCCCCGGTGACGAGAGCGGTGCGGCCGGTCAAACGCAAGTCCATGGTGGGCCCTTCCACCTCACGCGGCTGTGCCGCACGCGCCCGTGAAACCGGGCACTTTCGATGTCGCGGCGCTGCGAGGACCCACGGTGAGCGGGTCCGAGCCGCCGTGTCGCTCAAGCCTACTACCGGGTCCGCCTAAACTCACACGTGCCTCTATCGAATGGCACACGTATCTGGTGTGAGCGGTGTTGATGGGGTGGCCGGTCATCCCATGCGGTCGGCCTCGAGCACCGCCGCGTACCGGGGGTCACCGGGGGCAGCGACCAGCCGGTGCCGGTAGCTGTGGATCACCACGTCGACGTAGTCCGGGTTCTTCCACACCTCCGCCGCCCGTGCGAACTCGGCCCCGGTGAAGCGCCACTCGGGCGCCTTCGCCGAACTGAGCTGCCGGGTGGTCGGCCTCTGACGGCACGCCTGATCCGTCCCACGTGGGTCCGGCCGCTTCGGACGGCCGGACCACGGTGTCGCCCGTGCGCGACACGAAACATCCGCCACATGTGTGGCAGGGCTGCTTCCTGGAGTGGGGAGGGGCAGGACGGCGGTAGGCGCCGTGCCACCAGATCCGGGCGGCGGCGGCCCGCATGCCGAACGGCGTGGTTGTCAGTGTCATGCCTGCGCCCTGTCTTCCCGAAGGGATGGAAGCCAGCCCGGTGCGGGGCCGACTCGGGGCCCGCGTCTGCCGGAGCTCGCACCGCGGCAACCATACAACGTGTTCATACATGTCGTCTCCGGCGATGCGGACATATGTGTGTGAAGATTGGCGCCCGGAGAAATACATGTGCACAGCGAGTGTGAGGGGGACTTCCGTCACGCGTCCGCGCCCCGGACCGCCACCCTCCGTCGGCAGCACGGTGGGAAGTGTCAGGGCTGTCGGCGCGGGTGCTGAGGACCGGTACGCCAGTCGTCAGCCTTCGTCACGCGGGTCATTCGTCCTGCTTGCGGCGAGATCGAGGATCTACCGATCCACGTCACGCTCCGCCCCCCCCGTGCGGCGCATCACCAGTGCACGCCGACGAAGGACGCGGTACGTCTCGTACATGGTTGCCCACCGGCGCATCCTGTGGGTTCGGGCGCTCCCTCGCAGAGGCGGTTCTGGCGGCCGGTGACCGGTTGGCGGCCACCGCTCGGCGTCCGGAGCACCTCGCGGACCCGGTCTCACGCCACGGAGAGCGGATGCTGCCAGCGGCCCTGAACGTCACCGAAGCCACCGCTGCCCAGCAATTGGGCGAGGCGTTCGGGCGGCGTGCGGAGGCGTGACGGCAGAGCCTTCAGGGTCCGGAGACTGACTGGCCAGGAGGGCCGGTAGTCACAGCGGAAGCCGGCCCGCCCTAGGCAGGGCCCCGGGATAGCCTGCGCCCGTGAAGGTCTATCCCCTCTGGCACATCGGCCACCAGAACGAAGCCGGTCCCAACGACGAGACGATTCACTTCGACGACGGGGGCGTGTTCATCGACGAGCAGGACGGCGACGACGTCAAACTGCTCGGTATCTACTCCTCCGAGGGCGCGGCCGAAGAGCGGATGCGTCGTGCGCGTCTTCTACCGGGCTTCGCCGACGAGCCAGACTGCTTCCAGATCGGGGAGTACGACCTCGATGATGACGACTGGACCGAGGGCTTCGTCCGCGTGCCGGTCTAGATCTTCGGGTGAGCGATCCTGCCGAGGCGGGCCATTCACGCCGGTTCGGGGCTGCGATTCGTCCCCGTCCCCGTCGTCCCCGCCCCCGACACCGAGACAGACAGTGGTGACGGCCGGGTGTACGCGGCCGGATCGCCGGTGGAGGCTGCGGGGCCAACGTCCGGGAGAGTGCCCGTCTCGCCGTACACCGCCCGGGGCGAGGACGGCGCCCTCGCCGACACGGGCGGTGGGTTCCTGCCTGCGTTCCTCGCTGCCGACCGTAGCCGGTCGACGGCACCGGTGGCCCACCGAGTCCCGGGCCCGTGGGCAGGCCTAGATCCGCGAGTTGCGCAGCGACTGCCATACAGCGCCGGTCAGCGCCCGTGTCGCCCGGGGGACCGACAGATGCTCGTGCTCGCGGTACAGGGACCAGTTGTATTGCACGAGCGACAGCTTGTTGGAGGACAGCGATCCCGCCTGGTGGGCCCTGTACACCGCAAGCGGCTCAGCCAGCCCCCGGGCGTCAGCGCCGTCCCGCATGATCGACAGCCAGAGGGCGTAGTCCTGGCGCTTGCGCATCTCCGGCATAAGCCTCGTGCCCAGGGCCTTGCGGTCGTACATGGCGGTGAGAGCACCGATGTGGTCGCGGACCAGCATGGCGCGGTAGTCCACGTGCTCACGTGCACGGATCACCCGCCCGTTCGGGACCCAGTCGGTGCTCTCGCCGTCGTAGTCGGCGTCCATCTTGAAGTACGAGGTGAAGGTCAGAGGCGCAGTGCCCTCCGCGGCGAAGGCGAGCTGCTTCTCGGTCTTCTCCGGAAGCCACATGTCGTCGCTGTCGAGAAAGGCGATGTAGTCCCCGCGGGCCCGCTCGATCGCAAGGTTGCGGGCCCGGCCCGCGCCGCCCCGTTCGGGTGCCGACTCCGGCAGGACGCGCTTGTCCTGCTCGGCGAACTCTCGGAGCAGTTCCATGGAGCCATCGGAGGACTGGTCATCGGTGACCAGCAGCTCCAGGTCGCAATGAGTCTGCGTGAGCACAGATCGGACGGCTGCGCCGAGGGTGGCTGCCGAGTTGTACACGGGCATCACGACAGACACCAGGGGCACTGCATTCTCCTTGCCAGACCAGGAACGACGGTCCATTCAAGCACTGCAATCGAGTGGGAGCTGCCATGTGGACAGTCGTCGCTGGTCAGGGCTATGCAGGCTCCCACTCGCCGTACGCGACGCAGAGGGGTCATCGTGTCGTCGGCTACGACGTGGACACGCACCGCGTCCAGCAGCTCGCCGCCCGCCAGTCCTACGTGAGGGACGTGGACTCCTCACGGCTGCGCGCAGCGCTGGACTGCGTACGGGGCCTACTCAGCGACTGCCGACGCTGCCGCGCCGGGCCGGCTTCGACATCGCGGGATCGTCGTGCCGCCCCGCTGCGGGACGCGTGCCCGACCTGGCCTGCATCGAGTGCTGCGCCCGGCCTGTGCGTCTGCCCGCAGTGCACCGCAGACAGCAGCACGACCGGCCAGTTCCGCGTCTCGGACTCGGCTTCGCCAAGCCGTCGGTCCCGTTGCGGGAGAAGAGGACGTAGGCCGGCGAGTACGAGATGACCAGGAAGCATCATGATCACCACAACGCACAGGAGCAGGGCCACGATGGGAGTGCGCAACAGGCCCACCGTCTCCGTCGGGTGTTCCCAGATCCGTATAGCGGTCCCCGGGAGTTCGAACGGGAGTTTGAAGATGAGCCGCCGTATGGCATCACGCTGCCCTGAATCAGGGCCCCGATAGCAACTGCGCTGGTTCCGCAGGCTGCGCACCGCCGGGAGATCCGCGACGACATCCGCCACACGTTCGTCACCTTTGGCTGCGCTGTCATCTGCTGGCGACGACTCCGCACCGCACTTTGTCGAGAGCAGGGGCAGACGATGCGCTTGAGGAGATGGCTTGCTCGATGGGTCAGAACGCATACGTGGCAGTCCGGCCCGCGCGGCCTCACATCCGGGATCTCAGCACGTCGACCTCACAGCCCCGCGCGAAGGGGTCGAAGCCGTGCTCGATCAGCCAGCGAACCGCCAGCAGGCTTCGCAGTGACCACCACGCGTGGATCACGTCGAGGTCGATGTCGGTGCCATAGCCGGCGATGACGTCGTCGAGGTGCTCCTCGTGTCCGAGCGTGAAGGTGGCGAGGTCGTACAGGGCATCACCCTGGCCCGCCTCGGACCAGTCGATGATGCCCGTGACCTCGTCGCCATCGACGAAGACGTGATCGATCTGAAGGTCGCCGTGCGTGAACGCCGGAGTCCACGGCCGGAGCGCTGCCTCGGCGACCTGGCGGTTGCGGGTGACCAGGTTGGCGGGCAGGACGCCGCTCGTCACGAGCAACTCGCACTCGTCATCGAGTTCCGCGGCCAGCGCGACGATGTTCCGGCCGGCCCGGCCAGGCCGGGCCGGCAGCGGCGCTTCGTGCAGCTTCCGGATGGCGGCGCCCGCCGCGGCCCAGGCCGCCGGCGACCCGGTCGACGGCCCGCCGAGGCGCCCAAGCGTCGTCCCCGGGAGTGCAGCCACCGCGAGCACGGGCGGCTTACACCACAGGACGTCCGGGGTCGGGACCGGCGCCAGGGACATTGCCTCGACCTCGACGTCGATGCGTGCCTGATCGGCGTCCACCTTCAGAAACACGTCGCCGACGCGCAGAGTCGCACGCTCGGAATGGGCGACGACGACTTTGACCTCATCCATGGGCGACCAGTATCCCGGGGAGGACCACCGACGTCGCCGGGTTTATCGCGTACGGTTACGCGGCTGGCCGCGTCCCGCTACCCAGTGGCCTCGTGCACGACACCGACCTCTGACCAGGTCAAGCCCGCCACTTTTGTCAGGATTCCTCAGTCACTGCACGATCATTCCACTGCTTCAGGTTCTCCCTGCTTCAGGTTCTCCTTGCTCGAACGCGATGCGGCAGCGTTCAACCTGGTCGGCCACCTGTTCCAGGAACCAGCGCATGATCTCGTAGGGCACAACGCGTTCCTCAGGGCTGTATACGCGGATGGTCGGTTCCAGATTCGGATCCTCGTCCGGGACAAGCGCTACCAGGCAAGCAGAACCGGGAAAGTGGGTCACTGCGGCGTCGGAGTTGGCCGGCGCAGGCCGAGCCTCGCTCAGTTCTACGACCCAGGCATCGTCGGGCAAGGCATAGTGGAACAGGACGGCGTAGTGACGGCCTGCATGTTCTCGCAGCTCCCATGGCATGCCAGCAGGCTGCCACAGCCGCCGCGTCGGAGTCCCGCGGGTATTCCGCTCTCACCTAAGCGCAACCCAGCCAGCGTTTGCGGGACAGCCCTTGGCTAGCGTTCAGCGGATCATGTGACTGTCCGGCAGGGCTCTCGGCCTGATAAGGATCTCTGAAATCGGCCAGGGACGCTCCTTCCTCCACCTTCGTTGTGTCTTGAAGCATGTGGGGAATGTGGGGAGTGAAGAGCGAGCGTGGGGCCCGGCGACCGAGGTCGCCGGGACCTGTTGATCGGTGACGGTCAGGGAGTCGTTGCCCGCGGTGCTCACGGAGTCCGCCGCAGGGAGGTGATGCCGCAAGCCGACGACATCCACCAGGCGACGGACGCACTCGTTGCGCTGACGCCGATCCCCTCCGACCTGACCACTAGAGCCTGTCTCTTGGAAGTGCTGTGCGCGGGGTGCTGCATGCCGGGTCGAAAACCTGTGTCGGCGTCCGCGGCACGGTGCGAAGCTTCGGGCCATGACCTCACCCGAGCTCAGTGACCTGGACTATCTCCGGGAGATCGAGTGCCTCGCCAACCGCGTCAGTGTGGAGGCATCCAATGAAGGATGGCTCTCGTTCCAGGCAGACCCGGGTGAGGCGACACCACTCCAGCGCAGCGTGAACGCGCTTGCTCGGACTCTGCGCCATTACCACTTCGACGGTGACGGTTGTCTGGACGAGGACCGGCCTCTGGTCCGCCTCGTCGGAGCCTCGGTGTTGAAGCCCGGGGCCATGCCGGACGGGGTGGAGGAGGCGTACGAGGAGGTGTGTGCACGGATCGGCGTCGACCCCAGGCCGGAGAGCTGGGCACTGTGGAACACCTGGGGCGACGGGGACCTGAAGGTGACCATGGTGGTGTCAGCCGTCGAGACGACCGAGGGGCTGTTCGAGAACTGGGCCCGCGGGAGAGCACTCGACCCGGTGTCACCACTGCCCTCCCAGATCGCCCTCGTCCGCCAGGGTTGGATAGGACCGACAACGTTCTCACCTCGCGGCGTCAAACGGACGGGCCTTGGCGGTCGGCCGCTGTCCTAGGCTCTGGCCCTCGGCCAGAGCCGTGTCCACATGAAAATCGCAGCGAGGTGTAGTGCGGCCTGGTAGGCGATGGCGAGCTGTCGGTTCGCATGGCCAAACCACGCCACTGCTTGAGCCGGTTGATGCACCGTTCGACGGCATTGCGCTGCTTGTATGCCTCAGCGTCGAAGCCGGGCGGGCGGCCACCGGCGCGACCTCGCCGCAGTCGGCAGACTTTTCCGGACTAAGGACAGCCCACTGGCGTCAGCTTCAGCTGAACGTGAGCGAACGGACTCTGCCTGGCGTGCCAGGAGGAAATGAGTTGTCGGGACGCAGCCGGGCCGCGACACTCGCGATCATGACGAACCCAGCCCGGGACCTGGCACTCAGCCACTTCCAGTGGATCGACGGCCACGCCGACGTCTGGAAGATCTTCCGCGACCCGGACGCCCTATCCGGCGTCATCAGGGGGCTCGCAGCGACATTCGAGGGTGAAGGGATAACCGCTGTCTGCGGCATCGAGTCCCGGGGCTTTCTGCTTGGCGCCGCAGTCGCCGTCGAACTCGGCGTCGGCTTCATCGCCGTGCGCAAGCAGGAGGGACTGTTCCCCGGTGAGAAACTCACCAGGCAGACGTCCCCTGACTACCGCCGCCTCCGCCACGAACTCCGCATCCAACGAGCCTCGCTCACACCAAGCGACCGAGTGCTGATGGTTGACGACTGGATCGAGACTGGCAGCCAAGCACTGAGCGTCAAGTCCATGGTCGAAGAAGGCGGAGGCCGTTGGGTCGGCTGCGCTGTGATCGTCGACCAGACATCCGAGGCATGTCGCCGGAGCCTGGACGTGCGCGGCCTGATCACAGCGGCCGAACTCCCCGAATGGAACCCGCAGCGGTAGCACCGAAGCCGGGCCGATATGTTGCCGAGAGCCGTCGCGCCGGCCTTCAAAGGGACCGGCCTCGCCTCGGGCGGGGCCGGTGTCTCTGTGCCGCCGACCGGTACGAGCCCTACCGGCTCGTCGACGGCGACGGCGACGGCGACGGCGCGGCCGTGGTCCCTGCCGCAGTGTTCTTCCAGGAGCTACTCGCGGCCGGGAAGACGGCGGCGACCGTCCGCTCCTATGGCATGGACCTGCTGCGGTGGTGGCGGTTCCTGCACGCGGTCAAGGTGCCGTGGGATCAAGCGACACGCGTGGATGCTCGGGATTTCAGCTGTTGGATTCAGCTGGCGGTCAAGCCGCGAGCGACCGCAGCCAGGCGGCGGTCGGCCCGTACAGTCGGCGCCCCGAACCCGGTGACCGGAAAACGGGCCCTGGGCTCGGCTATGCCCCGTCGACCGTCGCCCACAGCGAAACGGTGCTGCGCAGGTTCTACGACCTGCACCGTGATGCTGGATCCGGGCCGGTGCTCAACCCGTTCCCGCTGGACCTGGCTCGTCGTACCGGCCGCGCGCACGCACACCACAACCCGATGGAAGCCTGGGCGCCGGAGCGGACCGGCCGCTACCGGCCCACGGTTCCGCGCCGGATTCCTCGCTCGATCCCGGACGAGTGGTTCAACACGTTGTTCGCGGCGCTGCGGTCGAACCGGGACCGGGCCATGATCGCACTTTGGATCTCCAGCGGAGTCTGGGCCTCAGAGTTGATCGGCGTCCGGCAGTGCGACGTCGACCCGGGGCAGCAGCTGGTCAGCGTTGTGCGGAAGGGTTCCCGGGCCCGGCAGCATGTGCCGGCCTCGGCAGATGCGTTCGTGTGGCTGCGGCTCTACCAGCAGGAGCTGCACGGGCTGGTGCCGCCGGGCCGAACGCAGCCAGTGTGGTGGACGCTGCGGCGTCCGTTTCAGCCGCTGACCTACCACGGAGCCCACCGCATGTTCGAGCGTGTGAACGCGAGCTTCGTTGCTGACCGGACCCTTCACGACCTTCGGCACAGCGCCGCCGCCCGGATGGTGCGCGCCCTGGCCCTGACGCTGACCGACGTGCAGTGGGTCCTCGGGCACGCGCATCTGACCACGACCGAGATCTACCTTGCGCCGCGCCAGGACGAGGTCGTGGCCGATCGGTCCGGACGGCACCGCCGTCGAGGTCGCCAGCCCCAGGCTGAACGCCAAGGACGAGCTCATCCGCGTCCGCGCCTTCTATCTGGACATCGCCCATTGGGCGGCGGAAGAACCGGCCCGCTGGGCTCCGTGCGTGGTGCCCTGCCCGATCAGCGACGACGAGATCAGCAAGGCCAAGGACCGCAAACACCGCAAGGCCCGGATGGACCAACGCACCCGCGAACGGCTTCCCGTCCTGCCGGTGCTGGCCGACACCGTCGACCGCAGGCGACGCACCGCAGCCGAACTGCTTGCCGCCGCCGAGCACACCCGGCCTGGGGACCTGATCCCCGACACCGCCGGAGCCTTGCGCAGAGCCGTCACGCCCAAGGCCGCTGCGCACATGACCTGGGCCGAGGAGACCTCGACCGGGCGGCGGCGGAACCTCACCTACGAGGAGACTGAAGCCTTCTGGGCCTTCGCGGCGATCGAGGTCCTACGCCTGACCGCCATCCGCAACGAGGAGCTCCTGGAGCTGACCCACCACAGCGTTACCGAATACCGGCTCCCGAGCACCGGCGAAGTCGTGCCCCTGCTGCAGGTAGCCCCGTCCAAGACCGACAGCGAACGACTCCTGCTGGTTAGCCCGGAACTGGCGGACGTCCTTTCCACCATCGTCCGCCGCCTGCGAGGAAGCAGCCGTGCGATCCCGCTGGTGACCTCCCACGATGTCCACGAACGGGTCTGGAACCCACCGATGCCGCCGCTGTTCCAGCGCGATATCGGCACCGAGCACCGCGCTTTCAATCCGACCGCGCTCCGCCAGCTTCTGATCAACGCGCTGGCCGCCACGGGCCTGACCGATGCCGGCGGAGAACCGCTCGTCTTCTCCCCGCACGACTTCCGCAGGATCTTCGTGACCGACGCCATCATGAACGGTCTGCCACCGCACATTGCCCAAGTGCTCTGCGGGCATCGGAGTCTTGATACGACGATGGGCTACAAGGCTGTCTACCCGGCCGAGACCATCGAGGCCCACCGCGCCTTCATCGCCCGTCGCCGGGCCGGCCGACCCAGCGAAGAGTATCGGACGCCGACCGAGGAGGAATGGGACGCTTTCCTCGCACACCTCGAGAAGCGCAAGGTCTCCATCGGCACCTGTGGTCGCGCCTTTTCAACCCCTTGTGTTCATGAACACGCTTGCGTTCGTTGCTCGCTTCTCCGGCCGGACCCGGCCCAGCGCCACCGGTTGGAGGAGATCCGCGACAACCTCGTCGCCCGCATCGCCGAGGCCGAGCGCGAAGGCTGGCTCGGAGAAGTCGAAGGGCTCCGGGTCAGCCTGGCTGGCGCCGAAGACAAGCTCGTTCACATGGACCGACAAACTTCCGGCGGTACGGCGATCGGCCTCGGCATGCCACGCATAGCCCCCGCTCAATCCACCCAGGTGGAGGGAACGGCTTCGCTGGCACAATCACTGGATGACCAGCAATGACATCCGGTTCGACTGCCGACACCCTGGCGACGGCGGCCCGCTCGTGATCGTCCCCCGCATCGACGGAGCACCACTCACCGAGCTCATCGACGGGTTCGAAATCACGGCCGGGATGCAGCCAGCAGGCGACGCCTACGGCGGTCTGATCCCCGAGTTCTTTCGGTTCGGCCCGATGCAGGACCACTTCCTCGGACGGTCTACCAACGCGATGGGGCCGAAGACGCCCGTTCTCGGTTGTGAATGCGGCGAGTGGGGATGCTGGCCGCTCATGGCCCGCATCACCTCGACGGCCGACTTCGTGACCTGGGACGCCTTCGAGCAACCGCACCGCAAGACCCGCGACTATGCGACATTCGGTCCGTTCCAGTTCGACCGTCACCAATACGATGACGCCTTGCGGGCCCTGAGCACGGTGATCGACTCCGACGTCGACGACACGCGCCCATGAGCGCTACCCGGCGCGGCCTGCCGGACTCAGGGATGAGGAAGCAGTTCATGGAAAGGTTCGAGACAGAGAGTCTGGCGCTCATGCCTGGCCAGAAGGTGCAGGCCAGGGTCCTCAGCCATCACCCATGGGGCGTGCTCGTTGAGATCGTTGGTTACGAGAACGCCGGTCTGTCGGCCTCTATCGACATGATCAAGCAGTTCTCCCAGACATCGAGCAGCCACGACGAACTACTCGCGCTCTTTCCGCCCATCGGTTCACAGATCGATGCAGTGATCGAGCAAATCCACCGCTGGCATCCACCGGTATCAGTGCGGCTCACCATCCGACCTGCCGACCTGGAGTCGCTGGCCTGGGGCTGCGACTTCTGTGGTGAACCGATCACGTTGAGGGATGCGGGCGGCGATGTGGACAGGCAGCCCGCCGATCACGGCCTCGGTCCCGAACGTCCTCGCTCTTGGACGGCACGATCTGCAACAGCGGGACGATCTCGCCGGTGTCCGGGAGCTTGTAGGAAACGAGCGCGAGGTGCGTGATCTCGGTGAGTTCCTCGACGCGTACTCCGGTGTGCCGGAGGGTCTCGATGACGGCTGTCGGCGTACCCGTGAACGTGCCCAGTCACGTACGGATGAACGTGCCCGCCTGCGGATGTACTCAGGAGTGATCGTGGGCAGTCTGCTGCCGGCCTGTGAAGGGTGGCGGAGGGCGGCTGACCGTGGTCTTGGACCCGCAACGATGGATGGAGCTTCGACGTTTCCGCGGGCTGTTCGAGTCCGGGGCGATGAGCCTGTCGGAGATCGCGAAAGAGACCGGGCTCAACCGCCGCACGGTCCGCAAGTACCTGTCCTCTGAAGCTCCGGTCGCCCCGCCCCGTCGGGCCGCGCCCGGACATGGCCGTCGGCGGAAAGTCGATGCGGTCGCGCCGCTGATCGACGCGATGCTGCGGTCCGAGATCCTGATCAAAGGCGCCGTGGTGCACGAGCGGCTGGTGGCCGAGTACGGCTTCACCGGCACCTACCAGCGGGTGAAGCTCTACATGCAGGAGGCACGACCCCATATCGCCGAGGAACTGGGCATCAGCCCGGGCGAACTGGCCGGCCTGCACCGCAGGTTCGAGGTCGTGCCCGGAGCACAGGCCCAGGTCGACTGGGGAGACGAAGGCCAGATCCTCGCCCACGTCGGCATCCCGAAGGTCTACTCGTTCCACATGACCCTGTCCTACTCGCGGGATCCGTTCTGCTGCTTCACCACCAGCCAGGACCTGGCCACCTTCTTCGACTGCCACCGGCAAGCGTTCGCCCACTTCGGCGGGGTCCCGATGTCGATCGTCTACGACCGCACCAAGACTGTCGTCCGCAGGCACGTCGCCCCGGGCGAGGCGGTGCCACTGCACCCGGAGGCGGTCGGGTTCGCAGGACACTACGACTTCGACATTGACGTGCTGGCCGCCTACCGCCCCACGGGGAAAGGCCGGGTTGAACGGCAGGTCTTGATCGTCCGCGACCACGTCCTTGCCGGACGGTCCTTCTCCTCCATCGAGGAGCTGGACTCCGCCTTCAATGCCTGGGTGCCGTTGCGTCGGGCGAAGTCCCACGGCACCCACGGCGAGGTGATCGGGCACCGCGCAATCCGCGACCACGTGGCCCTGCGGCCGTTGCCGGCGGCGCCTTATGTGGTCACTCAGCGGCACCTTCGCTACGTCGGTAAGGACTGCCTGGTCGCCTTCGACGCGAACCTCTACTCGGTGCCGGCCCGCAAGGTCCGTCCGCGTCAGCTGGTGGAAGTCAGGGCCACGAAGTCCCAGATCATGCTGCATTCCACCGTCCCTGACGCCAACGGCGACACTCTGCTGGCTATCCACCCAAGGGGCGTCGGCCGCGGAGCCTGCGTCGTCGACGAGAAGCACTGGGATGGCCTTCCCGACGGGAAGAACCGGCGGACCACCACCGGTGACGTTCCCTCGCAGCCCCGTCACCAGAACGCACTCGGCAAGGAATCGGCCGACTCACTGACGGCTCTCCTGAACCGGGCCGCGGCCGTCCGCGTTGAGGTCGGCCGCAGACCCTTGTCGGTCTATGACGAACTGACCGGGACCCGTCCCTTCACCACCCACCTCACGCAGGAGGAGCCCAGTTGAGCGAGCTGGTCAGCACCCGCATCCGCACCACCGCCGCCAGGCTCGGCCTGCCCCACCTGGCCGAGAGTTTGAACCAGTACGCCGGCCGGGCGGACGAGGCAAAGATGGGCTACCTCGACTTCCTCGCCCTGGTCCTGGCCGAGGAACTCGCCGTTCGTGACGACCGGCGCTTCCGCCAGGGCCTGCGGCTGTCCAAGCTGCCGCACCACAAGACGCTCGATGAGTACGACTTCTCCTTCCAGCCCGAACTCGACCCCCGCAAGATCAAGGACCTGGCCACCCTCGCGTTTGTCGAGGCCAAGGGCAACGCGGCCCTGCTGGGACCGCCCGGGGTCGGCAAGACCCACATCGCGGTCGCTCTCTCGGTCGCCGCCTGCCGCGCTGGCTTCTCGGTCTACTTCACCACCCTCGACGACATGGTCCGCCAGCTCAAGGCCGCCGAGGCAGCCGGACGCCTCAACAGCAAGCTCCGCACCTACCTGAGGCCCGGCGTCCTCGTCGTCGACGAGGTCGGCTACCAGCCGCTGGACCGAGCCGAAGCGAACCTGGTCTTCCAGGTGATCTCAAAGCGCTACGAAAAGGGTTCGATCATTCTGACCTCGAACAAGACCTTCAGTGAATGGGGGCAGGTATTCGGTGACGAGGTCCTTGCGACGGCCATCCTCGACCGGCTCCTGCATCACTGCGACGTCGTCTCGATCAACGGTCCGAGCTATCGGCTGAAGAACCGGCTCGCCGCCATCGAACGCGACACCAGCGCCGCTTGATCACACCAACTGCCCGACACGCATCGGCCTCCCGCCGGCTTCCTAGACGGGCCGGCGGGGAGGCAGAGCCGCTCGGGCACGCCAGAAATCCGCGTTGCGAGGGTCGGTGAGCCATCCGATTAGACGCTCAGCACCTGCTTGGAAGGCGCGAGGCAGTGAGGTCTCTTCACCGACAACAAGCCTGAGGGAGTCGACGTCATGGCTAGCGTGATCGGTGTCGCACCAACAGGCCACGTTCACCGCCGCATCGACCGCGAGCTGGCCGAAGTCTGTCCACACCACTTGAAGCAGGAACTCCAGCTGATCGCCCCCGTCCGCATGCTCAATGACATCCAGGCCGAGCACAATAGGCGTCCACGGCCGCGGGCCCGGGAAGACCACGTGATCCAGTGCCCACTCCCATTCAGCCTTGTCTCCGTCTGCGCGAGCCGCATCAACTGCACGGGCGGCTTGTTCCAGGGATCCCACGTCGACAGGTGACAGGTGGGGGAAGAGCGTGGTCAATGGGACATCGTCGAAGGCGCCTCGCATGAGTCGATCATGCGTTCTCTCCGCCGCCAACGGCAAGGACCCTCCGCCCTGACCTTTCCCATCGCACGACCGGCATCCTGACGATCACCAAGCTGAGCACGTTCATCCGTACCTGGCTGAGCACTTCAACGAGTACGCCGACAACGGCCCAAGCCCAGAACGCCTCGTCCTCGGCCATGCTCTGGTTGATCCGTTTGGTGCTGCCCTCGGCCTGGATGTAGACGTGTGGGGTGACGTGGTCGGGGCGGCTGGTGACCTTGTGGGCGGCGGGCAGGACCCGCAGGTAGCGGGTGCCCTCGTGGTCGAAGTACTCGTCGAACGGTGTGGCCCTCGCGGCCTCCAGCAGCGCGGCGGTCTCGTCCCGCTCTCGCTCGGCGGCTTCGACCAGGTGCCCAAGGTAGGGGAGCCGCTCGCGGACACGCTGGTGCATGCGGGCCTGGGTCTGGGCCACGGCCTTGAGGTTGCCCGCGCCGTCGCCGCGGCGGATCGGGCTGGGGCAGGCCCACTCAGCCCAGAACGGATCTTCGTGCGCCCATTCCTGGATGTCGAGAGAGAAGCCGCGGATGCGCATCATGACGTCGTAGCGGGAGCGGCGCTCCACGACCTCACCGCCCTTGTTGACGTAGGTGAGCAGCCGCTGCTTCCAGCCGTCGACCGCTTCCTCGGGCAGGCGGAGGGTGTCGGTGTCGATGCCGGGGTGGTGGGCTTCGATGTCGGCCCAGAACACACCGGCCAGCTCACGGGCCAGTCCGACGAAGGTGCCGTAGTCGACGTCGGGCCGGCGCTCTTCGAGGTAGCGGACCAGCAGGTTGCGCACGGGTGTGCTCTGGAGGTTGTAGAAGTCGACCAGTTCGGCGGTGGGCCGCTGGCCGTGCCGCAGTGCGTCCTTGAGGGTGTCCTTGGAGTGGATCACCCCGGCGCCGCGCAGCAGGTCCCAGGCGCTGTGGGTGCCGTCGTAGGAGTAGCCGATGGCCCGCCGCCCCCAGGCCCGTGCCTCGAAGACGTCCTCGGCGGTGAGCTGGTCGAGGTCGCGGCCGGTGTGCAGGATCATCTTGGAGAGCACACGCAGGCCCTCGTCGACGTGCCGGCTGGTCATGCCCAGCTCGCTGCCGTGGCGGCGCATCTGCTCCAGCGTCCCGGACGGGAACATGCGCTGGACGTCCTTGAGCAGCGGCATGGCCTTGTAGTTGCGCATGAACTCGTAGTCGGGCAGCACGATGCGGCTGATGAACATGCTGTTCAGACCACTCAGCAGTGTTGATCGGCGCCCCTCGTAGCTGTGGCCATTGTCGGTCTGGGCGAGCACCTGCTCGAGTCCATGGCCACCCGCCCCCCCACCGCGGGAGCTGGATGGCGCGGACATCACGAAATTGCTCATTCAACTCTGCTGCGCTCCTTCGTCGTTCGGATGCGCGACGTCTACCGACTACGCCAAGCGGGGGATGCACCCCCGCCCGGCGTGTCCTCCGGTAGTCCGGTCAACGACTCGGTGGAGTCCACCGACATAGTCCAGCCGATGCCGTCAGCACCGTCGGCCGCCGCCAGGGGCGCGGCGAGGAGTTCCCAGGTGCCGTCCACGCCCCACCTGAGCAGCCGCTTGTGAGCGGTCTGGAATGAGCCCAGCTTGTCCGGCAGATCCCGCCAGGGCGAGCCAGCGCGGTACTTCCACCCGATGGCCTCCAGAGTTTGATGATGGTCGGCCCGCCCCTCGCCGACCACGGACCGGACCGGCCGGCATCGACGGCTCGATCCGGTCCCACATCGCATCAGTGATCACCCGCCGGACAGGCACATCCGATCAACCGACGAGCAGATCAAGGAGACACGCTCTAGCCCTGGACCGGGCGTCCTGACGTTGGCCGTTCGCGCCTATTAAGTCTTGCTTCGCGCCGGCCGGCGCCGGCCTGGGGGCCGTCCGGACCAGCGGACGGGGCGCGTCACGCAGGGACGCCGAGCGGCGGGTGCTCGAGCACGCGGGGCTTGTACTCGACCAGCTGGATGCGGCCGTCGAAGGTGCGGTGATCGATCATCTCGAGGGCAACGTCCGGATAGCCGTCGTAGATGCGTTCTTCGCCCGTGGCCCCGGTGATCACCGGGAACATCACGACCCGGAAGCGGTCGACGAGTCCGGCTCGTAGCAGGGACCGGCACAGGCTGAGGCTGCCGATCGTGCTGAGGAGCCCCGAGCCACTCGACTTCATGGCGCGGACCGCCTCGACGGCATCGTCGCGTACGAGCGTGGAATTGGCCCACGTCAGTGGCTCCTCGAGTGAGGAGGAGAACACCACCTTGGACGCTTGCGTGAGGTCGTCGACGGACGCCTCTTCTTCGGGCCTGAGCTCGTCTTGGTCATTCGGGATCTCGCCTGCGGCGAAGCCCGACATCAGGCGGTAGGTGTTCGCTCCCATCAGGTAGGTGGCCTCAGGCTGATCGCCGAGCCATGCGAGGTACTCCGGGCCCTCAAGGCCCCAGAACCCTGGCCATCCCTGTCCCGATGCGTGACCGTCGAGGGAGGTGATGAAGTCGACGAGAAGCTCCGACATGGCGGTGTCCTTTCCTGGCTGATCGCGAGTGCCATCGCCGCTGGTCCGATGGGGACGTGACAAACGAGCTCTGGCCGAGCTCGCGGCCCCGGCCGTGGGCTCCGCGGGCAGCGGACCGTATGCGACCAGCTGCCCGCGGGACGGCGGTAGTCGGACGGCCTCGGGGGAGGGGGACCAGGAGCGCGTCTGGCCGGGGATCCTGCCGGACTCCCCATGCCGCATCGCTGCCTCGTACCCGGAGTGCCCACCGGGCTCAGGCGGTGTCGGTGCCGCCCCCTGCCGTCAACGTC
This sequence comes from Streptomyces sp. NPDC044003, assembly GCF_056435185.1. NCBI lineage: Bacteria > Bacillati > Actinomycetota > Actinomycetes > Kitasatosporales > Streptomycetaceae > Streptomyces > Streptomyces sp. NPDC044003. The sequence continues at coordinate 128,865 of NZ_JBWKFA010000012.1, forward strand.
GGACGGGCCGGAAGCCCCGGCCCGCAGGATGTACGGGACGGGGCCATGGGTGGGATCACCGTCAGCGCACAGCACATGGACCGCCTGCTGCACGACCCCACCAGTACGTACGGCGCCCCGTACCAGCAGGCCTTCGTCGAGCTCGCTGCCTCTCACCGCGGCCGGCCCGCTGCCGAGATCGTGCCGCTTCTCCGCACGGCCGCCGACGCCGTGCTCCTCGGTTTCACCGGTGCGGACCTGGCCGGGCAGGCGGAGGCAATCAGCACCGGTGCCCGGTACGAGCTGCGCGTACGGGTCACCCGCGCCTGATCGGGTCCGCCTGCTCGGGGGTGTGCGGTCACGTCGAGTGTCTGCATGGCCTGAGGTCGGACCTGTGGGGTCTTGGCGCGTGTGGCACAGGCCGGACTTGCTGGGCAGCAGTTCTTCCGCCGTTTCGGATCGATGGCACAGCCGCGCAGTCCCACGAACGTGGCATTTCCTCCGCGGCCTTGGCCGACCGGCCGCGACCGACGAGCCGCGTTGTGTCGACGTGCATCCCATCTGTCTGATGGTGAGTCGTTGACCTGCTGGGGTGTCGGGTCGTTCTGTTCCGATCTGCGTGAATCACCGCTGAGTGGGTCGCGGATCAGGTGCGTTGGCGCCGCGAGCTCGGGATTGCCGCGAGGCGATGGCAGTCATCAACCCCGAGGGGTGGCGGCCCTGTTTGAGCCCTGAATCGACTGGTCGACGACGGCCTGGCGGCCCCCGCACGGGGCCGGCGCGCCGCCCGCCGGGCGCGCCGGTCGAGGTAGGCCCGCAAGCGGAACCTTAAATGAGACCGAACCAAATAGTCCGCAACAAAACCATCTGCTAGGGTCTCCTTGTTGCGACAACTGGCAAGGGAGACCACACGTTTGCTGCATTCGACTCCGCGCCATCGCTCGCCGCGCCCGCCGCCCCGAGTAGCGGGCCGCCCTGGATCCGGCCGCCGATGAGCCGGCTCCCCGTCCACGCCGCAACTGTCTGACCTGCCCTCCCATCCCACCGCGAACCGTCGAAAGGCTGACCGCCATGAGCGAGCACACCGCCACTGAGACCACCACCGGCACCACCCAGAACGACGGCCCGGCCCCCCGAGCGCTCACCGATCAGGAGCTCTCCCGGCTGTTGAGCCAGCAGCAGTTCGGCGTACTCGCGAGCATCAGGAGCACCGGCCACCCGCACCTGTCGACCGTCCTCTACGACTGGAACGCCGAGGAACGCCTCCTGCGGGTCTCCTCCACCGCCGACCGCCTCAAGGTCCGCCAGTTGCGCCGCGACCCGCACGCCTCACTGCACGTCAGCGGCCCGGACATCTGGTCGTTCGCCGTGGCGGAAGGAGAGGCGGAGATAGTCGACCCGGCCGACGGGGCGGCCCCCGGCGAGCAGCCGCTGCCTGACCGGCGCGTGACCATCCTGCTCCGGGTCTCGCGCCTGTACGGGACCGCCCTGGACGTCCCCGCCCAGGACTGAGGAACCCGCGCCGCAACGGTCATCCGCCGGCAGTCGGCCTGGGTACCGCCGCCGCCGCGGTGGGCGAGGAGGGATCAGTGGATGTGGAACGGCGCCACCGGCTTCGGTCTCGTGACTTCTCTGACCTACGAGATGAGGCCGACGCCGGAGGATCGGTCGTCGGCCCCTTCAGGGCTCAGAGCTCCTTCGCGTCGCTTGTGCGGGCGACGATCTGGTTCGGGAGCCGGACAAGGAAAAGGCCTGTGCGGCCGTCGGCGTAACGCAGATAACCTGCGGGAATGAAGCGGATTCAGCGGGCCGCCGGCGCGGTCGTCGGCTCAGCGGTGGGTGACGCTCTGGGCGGCCCGTTCGAGTTCGGTCCCCAAGGCGCGTTCTCCGCGCGGTTTCCCGCGCCTGGTGCCGGTGGCGAGATGTGCGGAGGCGGTGGCTGGGACCCCGGCGAGGCCACCGACGACACGCAGATGGCCGTCCTGGTCGCGGAGTCGCTGCTGGAGCGGGGCGGACTGGATCTGCCGGACATTTTCGCCCGCTTCCAGCGGTGGGCAGCCTCACAGCCCAAGGACATCGGCTTGCAGACCGAGGACGTCCTGACCAACGGCATGGCCTGGGACCTCGCCGCCGCGATCCACTTCCAGGCCAACCAACGAGCAGCGGGAAACGGCTCCTTGATGCGCGCGTCGACCTCCGCAGTCCACTTCGCGGCCGCCGGCCAAGAAGCCACCATGGACGCGGCCCGCCGTATCGCTGCCCTCACCCACGGGGACCGCGCGGCCTGGGAAGGCACCGCGATCTTCCACGAGCTCATCCGAGTCACGTTCGAGGACACTGCCCCCCTCGCCGCGCTCCCGGACGTCCTGGATCTTGTCCACCCCGACCACCGCGACCGCTACGCCACCGTCCTCGCGCCCGACTGGCACCCCGATCAGGCGACCGAGTTCAACGGTGCCGTCTGGCCCTGTCTGGGATCCGCCGTCTGGGCCCTGCGCACCACCGACAGCTTCGAAGACGCGGTACGCGCGGCGATCGACCTGGGCGGTGACACGGACACCGTTGCCGCAGTGACCGGAGGCCTCGCGGGGGCGTATTACGGGCTGGACGCGATCCCCGCCCACTGGACCAAGCCGCTCCATGTCCCCCTCCCAGGATTCGACGGACGCGTGCTGTACCTGCCCGACCTGCTCCACCTTGCACACCGCCTCGGAGAGGGGCTGTCGATGGGACCGGGGTGGTAGCCCCCATGAATGCCGGCGGGGGTCAGGAGGAGTGCCTGGTGCCGTGAGCTGCCGATGCGCCAACAAACGGACAGGAGGCCGGTAGGGCGCCCTACGTGGTTGCATGTCATCGTTCCACCCGCAGAGCGGGCAGGCCGAGGTTCACCAGTCCGCCGCGGGGCGCGGTGTCCATCTGGCTGATCTTGGACTCGGCGCCGGCCAGGCTGACGCGGAGCCCTTCGATCTTGCCGAGCCAGCCCTCCCTTTCCGCCTCGGCGATGAGGTCAACGAGGTTGTCCCGGATCTCCATCACCCGACCGCGTTGAGTGGGGTCGGGGCGAAGCAGGGAACAGAGGACGCAGGCGTGCTCGGGACGAGCTGTTCGATGCCATGACCTGTGACCGGGACAGGGCAGCCGTCCTGCTCTTGCGTCTCCAGCGGGTGAACGCGCTCGTCATCCCGGTCAGCTCGGCGACCTCCAAAAGCAGCTCGGGGAAGTCGACCTTCGCAGTATTGCGTTGGCGAGCCGGGGGAAGGCGGGCATCGGCTTCGGCTCAGCGGCCGGCCCCAGCCGGTCCAGGGCCAGGATGGTGCACTTCACGCCACGTCGGCGCAGGTAGGAGCGGTTTGCGCGGGAGCCGTACGCCTTGTCTGCCCGGACCCTGTCCGGCTCCGTGCGAGGGCGGCCGGGTCCGATCCTGGGCACCCGAATGGCGTTCAGGACCGGCTGGAAGTGAGGGCTGTCGTGCCGCTGGCCAGCGGTGACGAGCAGGGACAGCGGCTTCTGTCCTGCTCGACCGCCAGGTGCAGCTTCGTGGTCAGCCCGCCGCGCGAGCGGCCGAGGCCGTGGTCGTCGGGCTCGGTGTCGACGCCGCCGGGAGGCTCCTTCTGGAGATCCCCTTTTTTACGCGCTCCAGCGGCATGCTGGTGGGCGCGGGCGATGGTGGAGTCGATGCTTACGTCCCACGTGGTCAGGCCTTTCGCCTCGGCCTCGGCCTGCAGCTGCTCGCAGATCCGCTTCCAGGTGCCGTTGCGCTGCCAGCGCCGGAAGAGGTCGTAGGCTCGGTCCCACGGCCCATACCGTTCAGGCAGGTCACGCCAAGGCGCCCCAGTCCGCGTCCGCCAACGTATGCCGTCGATCAGCTGCCGCCGGGTCCAGGTCCGCGGGCGACCTGGCTTCTTGCCCACCGGCAGCAGCGGCTCCAGTTCGCTCCCACTGGCCGTCCGTCAGATCACCACGCCCCACGGCCCGTGATCATCTAGGACCTTGATCCACTTTCGCAACAGGGCCCTAGTACGGCAACGACGCCAGGCCAAGCCGGTCCTACGAGCTCGGGGCCGCCGGCCAGGGCGAGGGCCGGGCTCTGGTGCCGAGGGCCCGGGCGGGCGTAACGTGCAGACATGGTCGAGGCACGTTCGAGCCTGCCCGGCGGCGCAGGGGCGGGCGAAGTGGAACCGCGTGGGCGCGGACAACGTGGGAAGCCGCCGTGGCCGGCCCCCGGTGGATGGAACGCGGCCGACCCGAAGTCTTCACGGCCGAGGGCGCGGAAGAGCAAGGCCGCGCTTCCGGTCGTCGTCCTCGCCGCCGCGTCGCTGGCGATGACGGCCTGTTCGTCCTCCTCCACCCCGAGCGCCCCCACCCCGGCTCCGGCGGCCCCGTCGACCTCGTCGGCCCCGTCGACGCCGCCCAGCGGTACGAGCTCCTCGCCGACCTCGCCGACCTCGCCGACCTCGCCGACCTCGCCGTCGTCGGGCGGGAGTACCCGGACGACCCACCCGAGCGGCCCTCCCAAGGAGTGCAGGACCAGCCAGCTCTCGGCTGCCCTGACGAGTCCCGAACCCGCCGCGGGCTCGATCTACGCGACCCTGGTGTTCACCAACAGCTCCACCGCCACGTGCACGATGACCGGCTACCCGGGCGTGTCCTACGTCGCGCAGAACGGAGTGCAGTCCGGCAACGCCGCCGTGCGCGAGCCGGGGACGGTCACCACCGTCACCCTCAAGCCCGGCGGACGGGCGAGCGCCAAGCTGCGCGACGCGAACGGCATCAGCGGTTACGACCCGGCGCAGTGCAAGCTCTCTCCCGCCGAGGGCCTGCGGATCTACCCACCGGATCAGAAGGCCGCGCTCTTCGTCCCGTGGAAGACGGAGCACTGCGCGGGCCCGACCGTGCACTCGCTGACCATCGGACCCGTCCAACCGGACTGACCTGGTGGACACGGCCTAGGTGTCGCGGGCGAGGGCCGAGACCGGCCGCGGCATCATGGCGACTCCGGGCTGCGGATTCCGCCGTCGAGGGCGGAGACGGCGGCGTTCTTCGCGTCGTGGCACGAGGAGCTGGGCCGGGCGGAAGTACCCGGTGTCGGTCCGCAACTACGTGATGTCGAAGACGGCCTACCTCTCCAGGGTCCGGGCCAGCGAGCTGTGCCTGGTCCGGCTGGGGGAACTGTACTGGGAGGGGGGAGTGGGGACGGTTCCTGGTGCGGGGCAAGCGAGCGCAAGGGGCAGGGCCGCGGGAGCGGTTGGCGTTCATGTGCGCCAAGCGCCTGACTGGACCATCTCGCGTTGGATGTCCGGATGCCCCACAAGCAGAGTGGATCGTGTCCGTGCGTCAGCGCGCCTCACGAGTGGACCCGTGGATGCCGAACATCCCTGGCTTCCCCCAAGGACTCTTGGACCTGCATCACGCCTGGCATCAACCCTCAGCTCACCCGACTCTACCGACGAGGGCTCATCTCCTCGGGAGCCCGGGCTCAAGCCTGGAGTTCTTGACCTTCCACCGAGACTTCATCCAGCAGGTCCATGCCTGGTACGACAACCAGTCCTTCGCTAACCAGGCAGCCGTACAGCCGTGGGCAGAGGTGCCCGTCGGACCCAAGGGATGGAGTACGCCTACAAACGCCGTCATCATGGGCGGAGACCTCATTCGTCGAGGAGATCAGTGGATCGCGCGCCCTGAAGAGAGCCACGACTCCCAACTGAACACCTATCGCGTGCTAGCCACCAGAGGCACCCGAAGAACCCGCTTCTACTCCACGGATTCGATCACGCAAGGCTACCTACAGACGCTGATCCCTTCCCTCGACATGTGAACGGGGACCTGTGGATGCGGCGAGTGACCGGTCCTGGGTGCTGGGGCGGATGGATCGACAAGATGTGCGTCTCTTCGCTCGCACAGGCCGGTTAGGTCATCGTTTTTGTGACGAGATGGGGTAGGGGCTATTCGGGTGGAGTGCTGCGTGCGCCGCAACTGCTTCCCCTTCCGCGCCAGTCGTTTCGTGCAGTGGCATGACGACCAAGGAGGCATTCCCGTGACTGGTGTTCAGGCTTTCACTACGGGTACCGCAGCACTGCTGGACCTTGACCCGTACCGCTTCCCCGCCGCGCTCGTCGACGACCTGCCGGAGCGGACGCCGGGCGTCTGCGACCGCGTGGAGCCCGGCGACTGCCTGCTGCCCACACCGGAGCCGGCGAGCCGGTTCTCCGCTCCTCTCGAGCCGGCCGACCGTCGCCGCCTGGAGCTGCATGCGGCCCTCACTACCGCAGGTATCGCGCCCCTGCCGGGGGACCTGGACGCCATCGAGGCCCTGTGCCAGCTGGCCGACACCACCCATGTCGCTCTCCGGCGATGGATCAATCACGCCATGTGATCCGCACCGCACCGGATGCACCGCTGGGAAGGGAACCGGACCGGGTGTGCTGGGCGGAAAGCGGAGCCAGGGCGCGCTGCCACATCCAAGGGATGTGGCAGCGCCTGCCGGATCACAACAACGCCCAGGCGAAATTCGCCACGTCCCGCCTCCCTGCCCGTACCGCTTCCGGTACGGAAGACTCAGGCCCTTCGTCAGCCGATCAGAGATGGGGCAGCACATGACTGGCACGGTGAGGGCGGCTCGGTGGCTGGCCTCGGCCGGTGATGACCCAGCCAGGTGTTTGCGCGAGTGGCGAACGGGTCTGCAGGGTGTCGTGCTCCTGCCCGCAGGCCGGATGTGGGATGCGCTCGCGGTCCCGGAGATGCTGGGACGCAGCCTGCTGACCGCCATCGCCCGCTCGGGCCATTCAGCCATGAGACCGGTGCTTCGCGACAGCAGGCGTCAGGAACTCGTACTCCTGATGGCTTCGGGCTCTCCTCCTCCCAGGTGCCTGCACCGGGCCGTCCGATATCTGACGAGCGGGAGGTGGCTGGCGGTTCCGGACCCCACCCGGATGGTGACAGGACTGTCCTGGCTCCTCCCACCCGACGGGACGGGAAAGCTGTTCTCCCCGACGGACGTGTACCCCCTGCTGTCCCCGCACCATTCAGCGAAGTGAGGGAGCAGAGCAAGAAACAGTCTGGCCGATACTTTTCGGGCCCTGGCGGCCTTTGCCGTGGCGGACGTCTGGCATCCCGCACACGATTACTCGTACCGGCTGCTCCTCCACGCTGCTGCACCATCTGGCAAGGGGTGCCTCCCACGACGTCTACCGGCTGAGAGGGCAGCCTTCGGGAGACTCGCAGATTCGAGGTCACGGTGGAACGCGGGTGCTCGTCTGGGTGATGCCGGAGTGCCCGCCGGGTGTGACGGGCAGATCCGCCCCGATCGGTCTGTGGAGGCCGGCGCGGAGGAGAGCGAGGGAGACGCGGATGGAGATGTCGGTGTCGCGTCCGGCGATCGTGGGCTGCATGTGCCGGGGCAACAGGACCGGGCTGGTCGTGGTCGAGGGGGAGGAGACCTTGAAGTGCTGGCGATGCGGGGCGGACCTGGCCGCCGGGTGAAGCGTTTCCCTCCCCGGCTCCCGACCACCTCACCGCCTTACTGCTCAGTCCTGCCCGACTCCGAGGAACACGAGGCCCTCACGACACTGGAGGCCGGCCTTGGCGCTGCGACCGGACAGGCGAGGCGGGCCGGGCGGCGCCCGGATCCGATGGCCGTCGTCTGATCCTTTTGCGCCGGGCTGCGCTCGCCGACCGCCGCGCCTACGCCACGGAGCTGGAGCACCTGCGCGACCGCGCACGTCACTCAGACCGAGTACGCCCTGGACCACGCAGAGGTGACTGCCGACGCGCTGCGTGCCTTTGACACCGACACAGGCAGTGCTACGCCGGCGGGGACATCCCACCCGAGCACCGATCTGGGACGACGAGTTCGACGCTGCCCGGTTCTACGTGCGGCAGGAGTACGCGCGGTGGACCTGCACGGAGAGAGCTGTTCTCTCCAGGACCTGACCCGCGAAGTGGAACCCTTCTGGCCGGCTGGCCGCCGTGACCTGCACTGGCACATCCTGCCCACCCCGGCCGAGGCCGCGGCTATCGCGGCCCTGTACGCCGACCGCGGCGATGCCCGGGAAGCGCTCAAGGACTTCCCCTTCAGCCACGTCCAGGACCCCTGGTTCCACATCACCCTCTTTATCAATAGGTCCTGCGAAGAATCCCAGGTGAGACGTCTCACATGGCCTCTGGCATGTTAGGGACGTAGATGTCCCAGCCGCTGCCTCCCCATAGCCGCGGAAAGCGGTGTTCTGCCGACCGCGGAGACGCAAGCCAGTAGCCTGATCGAACGGAGTCCGTGAGCCATGGGGGTGGTGAGTGCAGGCGCCTGCGACCGTCGTGCAGCTCGCTCTGCTCGTCCTTCTGGTGCTGCCCGGGGTCACCTATCAGTTCGTCCGGGAACGCCGCCGTGGGCCGGTGCCCGGTGAGCGTGATCTGGGTGAGCGGGTGCTGCGGGCGATCGTCGCGTCGATCGCGCTGGACGCTCTGTACGCCGTGGTGGCGGGGCCGGCGCTGGTTCGCCTGGCTCGAGGCACCGGCGGCGGCTGGGACGGCTTCGTGGAGCGGCCGCGAGTGGTCGGCTTCGTCGCCGTGGTGCTGTTCCTCGTCGTGCCGGCCGTGGCGGCGGTCACCGTTTCCCTGGTGGATCGGCAGCGGCGCAAGGCTCGGTTCCTGCGCACGCCCAGTGCCTGGGACCACGCGTTCCGCGACCGCGAACCGTGCTTCGTGCGCGTGCGGCTCAAGGACGGCAACTGGGCGGGCGGCTGGTACGGCGACCGGTCGTACGCCTCCTCGTACCCCCACCCGGCCGAGCTGTACCTCGAGTCGGCGCGCGTGATGGGTGCCGACGGGTCGTTCGGCGTGCGCGTGCGCGGGACGGCGGGCCTGCTGTTGCGGGCGGAAGACTTCGACGTGCTGGAGTTCGTCGAAGCCGGAGAACCGGCGGCCGTGCCGGGGGAGGAGCGATAATGGCGCACGAACCCGAACTCTCACCCGAACCCGAACTCTCACCCGAAGAGGCGGCGCTGCTGCAGGAGGCCTCGGAACGCGGCTACACCCCGAAACGCTCGGTCGCCGAGCCGGACGAGGCGCCCGGCGGCCCGGCCGGCACCTCGAACGGCAACGAGGACTGACGCGTGGGCGGCGGGCCCGCGACCGGCCTGGCCGAGCGGTTCTGGGAGGCGTTCCATGTGGCCCGGCACAGCGCGGACCCCGCGTCGGTCGAGAAGGCGATCGACCTCGGCCATGCCCTGCTGGCCGCCGAGGACGTGGCCGAGCGCCGCTCGGTCCTGTCGAATCTCGGGGGCCTGCTGCAGACCCGCTATCACCAGACCGGCGACTTCGCGTTCCTGCAGGAAGCCGTCCAGGCAGTCACGGAGGCCTACTTCCTGGCGTACGGAAGTCCGGAGGATTCGGCGAGCTACGCCAACAACATCGGCATGCTGCTGCACACCGCGTTCCAGCAGAACCAGGACCTCGGGACCCTGGCCGACGCGCTGGACTGGAGCCGGGCGGCCGTCGACGAGGAACCGTCCACGAAGAAGGCGTTCTACCTGGGTAACCTCGTCGTCGCGCTGCGGACGGCGTTCACCGTGACGGAAGACCTCGACCCCCTAGCGGAAGCCGTAGAGCACGCGCGGGCCGCTGTCGAGTGTTCCCCCGATGACAAGCTCACCGCGAGGAGCCTGCACTTCCTCTCCGTCGTCCTGCGCGACTGGTCCCATGAGACCGGGGAGACCGATGTCGTGGAGGAAGCCGTCGACGCCGCGCGGCGAGCGGTGGAGCTCACGCCGGCCGGATCGTCCGACGTGCTCGCCCGGCTGAAGAACCTCGCGTACCTTCTCGACGACCGCTACCGGGCTCGCGGAGCGCGGGATGATCTGTCCGAACTGCTCCGGGTCCGGCAGACGCTGGTGGCCCACACCCCGGTCACCGATCCGCGGCACTCGCAGAACCTCGTCGAGCTGACGACCACAGAACGAGACTGGACCGCGCTCACCGGCGAGGGCACGAAATCGACCCGCGACTGGGAACGCGCAGACACCGAAGCCGAAGTGTGCGGCCGGTACGCCGCCGAGTTCGAGCAGACCCGAGACTCGGCCCGGCTCGAGCGGGCGATCGAGCTCGGGCGCTCGGTGGCGGCGGCGACCCCCGCCGGGCACCCCCGCCGCGGCGTGCGACTGGACCACTTCGCCACGGCGCTGGCCACCCGCGGTGAAGCGTTCGGGGACCACGCTGCGCTCGCGGAGGCCGTCATCATCGAGCGGGAGGCGGTCGCGTGCACACCGGCGGGCCATCCGCTGCGGGTCCAGTTCATGGGCAACCTCGCCGTCAACCTGAACGCGTTGTTCCATGCGACCGGAGACTTGGCCCACGTCATAGACGCGATCGACGTCGCTCGCCGTGCCGCCGAGGCCACCGCCGGGCAGGGTGACCACCCGCGTTCGCTCGGGATTCTCGCCGTCGTGCTGCACAACCGGTTCAGGGTGACCGGCGAGCTGCAGGTGCTGTCGGAGGCGGTCGACCGCGCGCGGGAGTCTGTCCGCCTCGGCGCGAGCCTGGTCGCCGGGCAGGCCCAGCGACTCTCCAACCTGGGCGCCATGCTGTCCGACTGGTTCACCAGGACGGGCGAGGCGACCGTCCTCGACGAGGCGATCGCCGCGCACCGCGCGGCCGCGGATGTGACGGCGGACGACGACCCGGGCCGTGCCATGCGGCTGGCCAATCTCGGCGGTGTGCTGGGGACGGCGTACGAGAAGTTCGGCGACCGGAACGCGTTGCGGGACGCGATCGCCGCGCGTCGCGCGTCCGTGGCCGCGACTCCGCAGGACAGTCCGCACTGGCCCCGGTACACCGCGAGCCTGGCCGCCGCGCTCGGCGACTGGTGCACGAACCCCGTCGCACCCGCCGTCGCGCGACGGGAGCCGCCGGATCCGCAGGTCCTCGCCGAGGCGGTCGGCCTGGCTCGGAGTGCGGCCCGGAGGCCCGAGCAGGACGCCTATTCCCGGGCGGGTTTTCTGACCCGTGTCGCCAACGTCCTGGCGCTCGGCTTCCGGCACCTCGACGACGCCGACGCGCTGACCGAGGCCCTCGACTGCTACCGGGAGGCCGCAGCGTCTGCCGGATCGCCAGCGGAGAGCCGGGCGGAAGGGGCGGACCGGTGGGGTGGTCTGGCCGCCGAAGCCGGGCAGTTCGACGTGGCCGCCGAGGGGTACGCCGCTGCGGTCCGGCTGCTGCCCCGGCTCGCCGGGCGCCGCCTGGGCCGAGAGGACGCCCAGTACTGGCTCGGTCGGTTCGCCGGGGTCGCCGCCGACGCGGCCGCGTGCGCACTGGCCGCCGGCGACGAGGTGAGCGCGGTGACCCTGCTCGAATCCGGGCGCTGCGTGCTCGCCGCCCAGGCACTCGACAGCCGCGGCGATCTTTCCGACCTGCACGAGCGGGCACCCGAGCTGGCCGAGCGCTTCCGGACGCTCACCGCGGAGTTCGAAACCGACACCACGAGCGACCGCGTGGCCCTCGCCGACGAGCTCGACGCGGTGACCGACCGGATCCGCGCGTTGCCCGGGATGGAGCGGTTCCTGCGGCCCCCGCTGCTCACCGACCTCACCGCGCAGGCGCACGAGGGCCCGATCGTGTACGTCAACGTCAGCCGGTACCGGTGTGACGCGCTGATCATCACTCCGGACGGGGTCCGGTCACGCGCGCTGGACCGGCTGAGCGAAGAGACCGTGAGTCACCGCGTGCGCGCTCTGCACACCGCGTTCACAGAGCGGCGGCTGGCCGCCGAGCAGGCGATCCATGACACGCTCGAGTGGCTGTGGGACACCGTCGTGGGCCCTGTCCTCGGCGAACTGGGTCTGACGGCGGAACCGGCTGCGGATGGTCCGTGGCCAAGGATCTGGTGGGCCCCGGTCGGGCCGCTCAGCCTGCTCCCCCTGCACGCGGCGGGCCACCACCGCGACGGCGGACCTGCGCTCCTCGACCGCGTCGTCTCCTCGACGACGCCGACGATCCGCGCTCTGGGCCACGCCCGCGCGGGCCGCCGCGACGACCGGAACGAGCCGCGGCTGCTGGTGGTCGCGATGCCGCACACTCCGGACGCCCCGGACCTGCCCGGCGCACAGACCGAAGCCGACCACCTGGCCGCTCTCATACCCGGCGCTACGGTCCTGGTCGGCGTGGACGCGACTCGTGACGCCGTTCTCGACGCCTTGCCGGCCAGTGGCTGGGCGCATTTCGCCTGCCACGGGTACAGCGACCCGGACAACCCTTCGGACAGCCACCTTGCGCTGCACGACTACGACCGCGCGCCGCTTCGGGTGCTGGACCTTTCCCGGCTGCGCCTGCGGAACGCGGAGTTCGCGTTCCTGTCGGCCTGCGACACGGCCCGCACCGCCGCGCGCCTGTCCGACGAGGCGATCCACCCGCTAGCGGCTTTTCAGATAGCCGGGTTCTCCCAGGTAGTCGGCACGCTCTGGCGCATAGACGACGCCGTGGCACCAGCCTTCAGCCAGCAGATCTACGGCGAGTTGATCGCGGATCGATCCGGTGCGTTGTGTGCGTCGGCGGCGGTCCATCGCACAGTCAGGCAGCTCAGGACGAAGTATCCGAACCTGCCGTCGGTGTGGGCCGCACACGTCCACGCGGGCGCCTGATTACGCGCACTCCGTCGTATCGGAGGTTGATCCGCAGCCGACTCTGCCAGCTGCGTCGGTAGCTGTCATCGGCATCCGCTCATGGCTCCCCTTTGTGTCAAGCCGTGGGCTCATTTTTGAACTCGGGCCCGATGAGTCGCTGAACGAGCTGCGGACCGTATGCCGCCGCCGACTCCGGCCTGGGGGCGGCGGCACGACCTGGCGCACTCACCAGTCGCCGGGGCGCGCTGCCCACCCACGCGATCGGCTGCCCCTCGCTGTTGCGGCCCCAGCGCGGTTCCTCCATCGAGGTCTCGTGCCCGTCGTCCAGGACACAGATCCGTCCCCGGCGGCTGTGCTGGCCCGGACTGGCTTCGTCTGTCTCTAGGGGTTCTGGCTCGATTTCCGTGACGCGTGCACGGTGAGTGATCTCCGCCGGGAGACCAGTGGGATCGAAGATGGGTCTCAGGTGCAGACGATGGGGCAGCCGCGTCGGATCGAGTGCTGGGCAGCGCGCAGGAACAGTGCGACGTAGAAGGCTGTGTCCAGGTCCTTGGTCCACGGTCCTGTTCGAGTAGTGGCCAGTTCCTTTGCTTGGTGCCTGAACCACACGCTCAGGTCGAGGTTGTCGCATGTCGCCGGGGTTTCGGCCGGCAGATCGATGGCTGCCGCCAGCTTCTCGGCGAGCGGTAGTACCTGAGGAGCGCCGGCGACCATGGACTCGTAGTCGCCCGAGTCGATGGGCAACCAGATCTCCTCGTCGAGCGAGAAGGGCACGAGCACGGTCCAGCCGCAGAGGGTCTCCGATTCCTCTCGTGACAGGTGCGTCTGACACAAGGCGAGAAACCCGGTCATGGAGGGGGTCAGCTTCTCCTCGAAGGCTTGCCCTGAGCCTGGTGCGAAGTCCGTCTCCGGGGGGACGTCCTCGTAGGACGGCAGGCACCGCCGCGTGAGTTCAGCGTTGAGCGCCGAAGCGACTTCGCCCCATCCGTCTTCCTCGTCACCGAACCATTCCTCCGTGCCGACGCTCACCAGATACACACCCATGTCGGGAAGCTACCGTGCGCATCCGACATCGATCAGTGAGCCAACAGGACACGCTTGCGGAGCAGTGCGAAGCCGGCCCGGCCGAACATCTGGCGCTTGAGCATCTTGATCCGGTTGACGTGTCCTTCGACGACGCCGGAGTTCCAGGGCAGGGTGAGTCCGGCGATGACCGCGTCGCGGTCTCGGTCGATGCCGGCCGCGAGAGTGTGGAGGCTGGGCAGGTCGTCCTGACGGACGGCGTCGAGCCACTGCGGTAGCGGCGCGGGCTCCGGCCGGAGCGGGAAGCCGCGCCGCGGCCGCGGCTGAACCGTCCGCACGGCGGACGCCCGGGGCCCGGCCCCCGGCGCCTCGGCATACTGACCCCTCCTGATCACCGAGATCATCCAGGAGGAGCTTTGGCCGCCAGTTTCAGGACCGTCGTCGAGGTGGGACCCGACCACCTCGAACAGGCCCGGTCCATCGACCGGGTGTTCCAGGAGGCGATCGCCCCGGCGACCGTCAACCGCGAAGGGCACGATGTCGGTCAGTTCGAGCGCGAGGGTCCGGTCCTTCGGCAGTTCGACGGCGACGTCGACGCAGAAGGCCAGGGCGTACATGTGGTCCCCGGTCTCCTCGTCCTGGAGGGCGAAGAACGTTCGCCCTGGCGTTCGGTGAGCATGTGGGCGCAGGACCGGACGTGACCGGTGAGGGCTTCGAGTTCGGGGCAGTTGGCCAGGACGGCCTTGAGCCGGAGCTGTTCGGTCTCGGTCAGCGTCTCGGGTCGGCTGAGGATCCATCTCGTCACCACGAGGGGTGCCGGCGGTTGCGCGGTGACCGGCCGTGGCGAGGTGCGCTTCTCTCGCAGGTAGGCGCTGACCCGGCCGTAGCTGCCGCGATAGCCCAAGGGAGCGATCTCGTCCCAGAGCTTCCAGGCGTTGGTGCAGCCCTGGTCCCAGCGTTCGTCCAGGTAGGGCTTGTACTCGTCGAGAATGGAGGTCCGGTTGTGCTGCCACTGGCCACGAAAGAGGTCTTCCGGCTTCGCAGCGTCGGCGAGGATCTTGACGGTGCGGTGGGTCATGGCCAGCTGGCGCCCGATGGAGCGGCTGCTGTGGCCGGCTTCCAGCAGAGCGTGGACCGTGGCGTGCCGGGCTCGGACGCGGTTGGCGAACCGCTCGCTCCGCCAGGGAGAGTCCGCCTTCTCCTCGGGCAGCCCAGGTGGTTCGGCCTTCGCCTCGGGATCGGGGACCAGGACGCGAAGGCACTGGCGGTGGCGGGCGACAGCCCGCTCGGCGGCTTCCCCGAGGTTGTGCCACAAGTGCCAGCGGTCGGCGACCTGCGTCGCCTGGGGCGCCCCGGCTGTGGCTCCTTCCGCGAAGAACGGCGCGCGGTCCCGGCAGACGACCTCGATCCCGGGTCGCTTCGCCAGCCATACGGCCAGGCTGGACGCCTCCCGGTCAGGCGGCAGATCCACCGGCCGACGGGACTCGACGTCGACGAGCACCGTGCCGTAGACCCGCCCTTTGCGTGTGGCGTACTCATCAACGCCAACCACGCGCGGGGCCGGGACTTCGGGTTCGGGCAAAGCATCGAGTAGCCGCAACACCGAGCTGCGGCTGATGGGTACCCCGAAGGCCCGTGCCATCCGGGCGCCGGCCCGGCCGGCGAGGGCGAGACCCACCGCGGCGAGAGTCGATCGCAACCGCTCCGTCCACCTGCTGTGCCGCCGGGTCAGTCCCGGCAGTTGCTCAGCGAACGTCCGCCGAGCACACGAAGACTCCGGACAGAAGAACCGCCGAACTCGCAGTTGTAGGAGCACCAGACGTCCCCCACTCGGCACGTCCGCAGGAAACCGCAGGTAAGAGCTGTGCACCCGGGTCGACTCGCTCCCACAGTCCGGGCATGTCGCCCCGGCTGCCGTACTGCAGACGTCGATGCGTATCGCCTCGTGGCTCACCTCCAGCGACAGCACCGACACGTCCGCGATGGACGGTAATAGCAGGCCCTCCAGAGGAGGCGACGTCTCTTCCACGACGCCGCACTGTCGACCACGCCAAGATCGGCCCTGATCATTTTCTGGCAACTTTCCGAAGCCTGATCGGAGCACCAGTCGTCACTCACCGTGCGCGCGTCACGGAAAGCGAGCCAGAACCCTTTGAAGTGAACGAAGCCACGCGCCCGAAACTCGACCGGGCTCATCTCCTCCAGCTGCGGGAGACAGCGGACGCCGCCTGCAGTGCACGTCCCGGCCCCAACCGCTTTCGGCAGCGGCACTGATGCCGCCGTACGGTCCCCATCCCACCCGCAAGGCTTGACGATCAATAGGAGCATCAGAGGGCCTTCGGTAGCGGGATGTACCTTCTGCAGACCCCCGTCGGCCATCGCTAGGGAGAACCCGTGCACCACATAGAAGCGCACTAGACCTACTCCACCTGCATGCGGCGCGGCGACCTCCGACCACCCCGAGACCGTCGTCGCCCTCTTCTCTGAACCCACCCGAACCGTCTCCGTGCGCGCCCCGGAGCGCGCCGGCACGGTCAACGGCTAGCCCCCCGGCCGCAGCTGCTGATCCGGCCCTGCTCACTCCGCCGTGAGCAGGGCCACAGCCTCGCGTACGGACCCGTCCGGGTCGTGCGCGAGCAGCGCCAGGACGGCATCAGCCTCGGGGGTCTCGCGTGCGACGAGTCCCTCGACGGAGGCTTCGCGCACGGCGGGGGCGGGGTCGTGGGCGAGGGCCGCGAGGAGGGCGGCGGTGGCTTCGGTACGGTCGGCCAGAATCCCCAGGAGATGCGGTCGACTTCCGGGATGTCGGTGCCGCGTTGCAGACGGTGGGTGCCGTACGTGGTCCAGGCGCGGGCGTTGACGGCTTCGGGCTCGGGGCGGTGCATGGCGCTCCTTGGCGTCGGGGGAGTGGCGGGGCCGCGCCGGCGCGGCCCCGCGTTGACCTCTGCTGGGGGCCGCGGGTCAGCGGTCCTGGGCGAGGGCGTACAGCTCGCCGAGCAGACTCCCCTCGGTCGCGACGAGTTCGTCGAAGGAGCCTTGCTCCCGGACGGTTCCCTGGTCGAGGACGATCACTCGGTCGGCCATCCGGACGTTGTCGAGGCGATGGGTGACCACCACGGTGATCCGGTCCGAGGACATGGCCCGCAGCTCCCTGAAGATCTGGTGCTCTCCTCGGGCGTCCATCTCGCTGGTCGGCTCGTCCAGGACGAGTACTGCCGGCTCCCTGTACATCGCTCTCGCGCAGGCCAGCCTCTGCCACTGCCCTCCGGAGAGCTCGTGGCCGCCCCACACCGACCGGGCGAGCAGCGTCCCCAGTTCCTGGGGGAGATCACGCAGGGCCTTGGTCATGCCGACCCGTTCGGCCGCGTCCCAGATCCGCTCGTCGCCGTGCTCGCGGGGCTGGCCCAGGGTGATGTTCTCCCGGGCGGCGAGCGGCCAGTGCCCGTTCTTCTGCGGCACCAGGCCCACGTGCCGCCACACCGACTCCGCGTCGGCGCCGGCCAGGTCGGTGTCGTCCCACAGGACCTTGCCGTCGCTCGCGACGGTCAGTCCGGTGAGCATGCGGATCAGCGTGGACTTGCCGGCGCCGTTCTCCCCGACGAGGGCGACGACTTCGCCGCGGTTCAGGGTGAGGGTGATCGGCTTGACGGCCGCGGCCTCCTTGCTCGGGTAGGTGTAGGAGGCGCCTTCCAGGCGGATCTGCTGCGGGGGCTTGGCCCGCGCGGTGCCGCGGGCTGTGGTCATGGCGCGGACCTCGTCGATGAACTCGTAGTAGTCGGAGAGGTAGAGCCCGTGGTGGAACATGACCGTCGAGTAGCGGATGATCGAGTTCAGGGCGCGGCCGGCGGTCTGCGAGGCGACGACCGCGGTGCCCGCGATCGCGGTCGTCATGGACCCGGCGAGGACCAGGCCGGCGAGCGAGGCCCACATGCCGAGGGTGAACAGGCCGCCGAGCGAGGCGGCCAGCAGCGTGATCCGCAGATACGGGCGCGCCCCGGCGACCTCCCTCATCTCGACCCGGTCACACATGGACCGGTACCAAAAGTGCAGGTATCCGCGCATGGTGTTGGCCCGGAGCTCGTCGGCGAGCTCGGCCGTCGTCAGCCACCAGCGCATCATGCCGCGCACGTTGCGGGCGGAGATGGTCTGGTCGTGGACGCGGTAGTCGACCCGGGCGGCGATCACCCCGCCGAGACCGCGGGGGACGACGGACAGCAGCAGCACACCGAGGAGCAACGGGTGCAAGGTGGTGAGTACCACGGCCGCGGAGGCGAGCTGGACGAGGCCGTTGGTGAGGGTCTTGGCGTCGTCGGCGAGGTCGACGGCGCGCAGCGCGCCGATCTCCGCCGCCTGGCTCCGGTCGCCGAACCCTTCCGCGTCGTAGGCGGCGAGTTCGGCCCGCATGTGGAGATCCACGAGCTGCAGGTCCGCGGCCGAGGCGATCTTCGGATTCAGGCGCCGGGTCGCCCACTCCGCGAGGATCCACATGGACGCGCCGGTGGCCATCGCGACGACGGCGACGGTCAGCGCCGGCCACGCATGGGCCAGACCCTGGCGGGGGTCGTCGACCATCAGCTGCGGCAGGGCCTTCGCGACGGCGGTGAGCATCACCGCCGTGCCGACGCCGGACAGCAGCTGGCAGACCACGATCGTCAGGGCCATGCTCCGGTCGACGCTCCAGGCCAGGCGGGCCGTCTGGATCAGGGCCGCGGGGATGCGGCGGGCCATGTCCCACAAGGTGGCGTCGTCCATCGCCCGCCGGTGCTTGCGCCCGTTGTAGTCGAGCTCCGGCGGTGCCGAGGGCTGCGGAGCGCCCGTCCGCGCGGCCGGGAGGCACGCCGCCTCGCCGCCGATGGTTGCTGCGTCGGCGGCCGGGGAGTCGGTCCGGTGGTGCGGTGCGGTCATGCGAACACCCCCGCCATCAGCCGGTCCAGGGTGCGCCGTCCGCGTGCGGTGACGTGGGGGTCGTCGAGCTTCGGTCCCCAGACCAGGCAGCTCACCGCGTCGATCGCCGCCAGGCACTTCAGGCCGTGCTGCTCCTCGACGGTGAGGTTGCGGCCGTAGCCCTGAAGGCATGCGGCGCGCAGGTCGGGCCGATCCGTCCAGGTGGAGCAGGCCATCAGCACGAAATCCTGCACGGCGGTCGCGGCCCGGGAGCGCTCGAAGTCGATCCAGCCGGCCTGCTGCCGGGTTCTCGACCACATGAGGTTGCGATCCCACGCGTCGCCGTGGATGTACGCGAGCGGCAGCGGCGGCAGGGCCCGAAGCTCCTCGGCCAGCTGGCGCACGAGCTTCTGCTCCGGCGCGGTCAGCCGGTCCCGGGCCGCCGCCAGGTGCCCTTCGGCGCCGTCGGCCGCGGCCTGCAGAGCCTGCGCTGCCTCGGCCCGTCGAGGACCGGACAGATCACCGGCCGCGTGGAGGCGAGCCAGCAGGGCGCCGCCGTGCCAGTGCCCGCGGGCTTCCTCCTCGGGCGAGAGCTCCAGCTGCTTGAGCGGCCGTCCTGGGACGGCGGTCAGCAGCAGTGCCAGATCCTCTGCGTTCGAGGCGCGCAGCTGCGGCGCACCGCCGGCGCCGAGGGCCGGTGCGGCACTTCGCAGCGCGAGCGTCTCGCGCTCGTACATCGCGGCCTTGGGGGAGATCTTCAAGTAGAAGCGGGCGGCCCCGGGCAGGTCGAGCCGCCAGACGCGGGAGTTCTCGCGTGGATGGCTGACGTCCTTGACGGCGGGACGGGCGCCGAGTGCCCGGCTGGCCCACGCGAGCAGGGCAGGGGGCGGAGTGGTCGGGTTGGTCATGCCTCCCACCCCGATGACGGTCGTGATGCTGCGGCGAACAGGACGCGGCGGACGTCGACGGGCCGCCGGTGCGCGAGGGCCTCGGCGGCCCCAGCAGGAGGGTTCTCGAGAACAGGGTGAAGGGTGACCAAGCGGACGGGATTCACTGTTTCTCCTCGGTTCGGAACGGGGGGGGCAGAGCACCCGGACAACGCACCTGATCACAGGGCCGCTACGGGCAGCCGCGGGCGACGAGTCGAGTGAAGGTTCGACGCCGAGACGCGGACTGCAAGCGCCGTCTGCGTGGGCGGCTCCTCTCGCTTCGTTCGATACGCACGTACGGGGAAGGCGGCGGGACGGCAGCCCGAGCGGCGGATTGCATGACGCCTCGACAGCACCCGTCTCCTTCGGTGTGGTGTGTGGCTGTGCTCTGCGGACGGACCCTCGCCCACGCCACTGACAATCCGCGGCCACCAGCACCGTGATCCGGTCATCCCGGGCCTCTCCTGTCGCCAGCGGCAACCCGCGCAAGGGAGGGCTCTGACCTGGGGTGATGATGGGAGAAAGGATTCTTGAACGCTCGGGCCCGGCCCGGAATCCGGCGCCCGAGAGAGTGGCTCGATCTAGCTCGCGGCCGGGTGAGCACCCGGAGCGTCACGCTCCTGGGCGGCCGCGACGGCGGCTAGCATCGGCACCTTCGACGCGGCCGTCGCACGCCCGGGTGATGTTCTCGCGTTCCGTGCCCGCGCCCGCAGATCGACCGCTACGTTCGAACGCGCCGTCCCCCGCTGCACCCCCTGTGGAGCTGCGCCGCGCACGAGGTCACCAGGGGAGCCATGACCATCCCCGCCCCGCACCTCCAGGACCTTGTCACCGGCTACCTGCGCCGGCACCCCGACGAACAGCCGCTGGATCCAGCCCCTCCTGGACCGTCTCGCCGCCGGCGCCAACATGACCGACAGGCGGGAGTTCGACGGCCACGTCACCACCTCGGGCGTCGTCATCAACGACGCCGACGACGTCCTCCTCATCCACCGCCTCGCCTCCGGCCGCTGGATCCAGCCCGGCGGACACCCGGAGGACTCGGACCGCACGCTCGGGCAGGTGGGCCGCGGAGATCTCACGGACGAGCAGGGGGCGGAGTGGACCGGAGACCCGGATGGCGGCGGTGATCGCCACGGGGCCTCCGGCCTCAGGCGACCAGCTCGTAGATGCTCCGGGCCGACAGCCACAGGCCGGCGACCAGGGCAAGGGTGACGATCAGCTGCTCCTGGTGCTGCCCCAACCAGTTCCGCAGGGCGTTCAGGCGGGCGTTCGCAACCGCGGGCGCCCAGACCACGTACATCTCCATGACGATGAGGCTGAGCGTGGCCAGCAGGCAGTAACCGGTCAGCGCGAGCCAGTCGGCGAGGGTGGAGAGGTTCGCGTCGACGGCCGTGGCGGCACCGGCGCCGACCAGCCCCCAGGGCTGCAGCAGCCATGCCAGACCGGCCGCCGTGACCGGGGAGGCGTTGTCGATCCGGGCGGCCCAGCGTGGCGGGTCGTGCGGGCGGGGCGGGCGCCGCCGCCGGTACACGCCGAACAGCACCAGTACCAGACCGATGGCGAGTTTCGCGACGATCGCGGCGGTCGAGGGCGCGCTGTGACGGGCCGGGGGCCGACCGCCGGTGAGCAGCAGCACGACAGCGATCACCGTGAGCAGGTTGCCCAGCCACGAGAACAGGAAGGCCAGACCCTTGCGGACGCCGCGCCGCGAGGAGAGCAGCAGGATGAAGGCGCTGTTGTGCAAGGGCCCCAAGGTAATGGCCGTACCGATCACCACCAGGTCGAGGACCATCGGACCAGTCGCTCCTGGATGTCAGGGCCCTTCGCCACCCATAGACGGGGGACCCGGTCGGCAGAGGGATACAGCGCTGCTGTGCGCATTCCGACTCTGCAAGCGGCGTCCTGGCCGGTCAAGCAGGCCACGCCCATGAAGCCCTGCCGATCCGTTCGGAAGATGCATCCTCTGCCTCGGATTCGACGAGGCCACTGAGATGCGATCCTGCGCGCCACCAGTGATCTCTTCACAGCCCGGGCCGCCTTTGCCTGGGCCCGTCACCCGAGCCGCTTTCGAAACACGGCCAAAGCGTTTCGCAGAAGGCTGCGAAGCGGGCATTGGCCATGCATGGGTGGAGTGTTGAGGGCTGAGTCATTGTGGGTGGAGACGTTCACGGGCCCCCACCCGCCGGTGCTCGGCGCTGATCCCGGTCCGCGACCGGACGGCGCTCCCGATTCACGGTGCGCACCACTCGGTGGGGGAGTGCGGTTCATCGTGCGCAACTCATCGCGCCGCGCGCCCGCCGGTGCGCATCCGCGCGCCGTTCTTCCCCGGCGGCTTGACCGCTGAAGCACCTCACCCGCAAGGATGGCCACATGGACGATCTTGTGGAGTTCCTCGTCGCACGCATAGCTTCGCGGTGCCACCCATGTTCGCCTTGCACTCGGCCAGCGACATCGTCCGGGCCGGCTCCGGGTACGACACAGCCGCCGGGGCAGCCAGAGACCGGGAGGCCGGGGCGGGAGACGTGCGGGGAGTCACGGCGGGGATGGTGGTCTTCGTGCCGTAAGCGGCGGCGGGGCCGACCACCTCGAGCGGAGTCGTCGGTTCCGCTGTCGTCTCAGCTGCTGCCAGCTGTCGTTCGGCGCCTGTGCGAAGGTCGAACAGGGAGGGGAGCGGGGAGCCTGCCGGCACCACGTAGGTGCGGGCCTGGCCAGGAACGGATTCGGCGGCTGTCGCGGCAATGGCGGTTGAGGCGAGCGGCAGCAGGGTGATCGTCGCCAGCGCGGATATCAGGGTCGTGCGTAAACGGCGAGGTCGTATAGCGGTGTTGATGGATCCCCCAAGGGCGTGCGGTCAGATGTGGTCATGCGCCGGCCCCTCGGGGCAGGTCGCGACACCAAGATCTACCGAATGCGTGATCGAATCCTTTGCGGAGAAAGCGCTCCTGTCTGGATCCATCACAGAATTGGCTGGTCTATCGGCCGTAGAGGTCGACACCCCAGGCAGCCAGGGGAGGCGGGGGGTTGTGCGTGTTGAAGAGCCGGCCACGGTCGCCGCATCGTCCCCTCCCGCGCGCCTTCTCCACCCAGGCTCAGGAAGCGGATCGGGGTATCCCGGCCGGCACGTCTCAACGATCGCGGGCACGCCCCGCTCGGCTTCGCATGGCCGCGTGCCGCGCACCCGGCAGAACGTGTTCCGCCGGACAGCGGTCAGCCTCCGACACGTCCGGCCTGAACCTGGCGGCCTTCGTTGGTGACGACCACGACGGGCACTCCGTCGGGGATCTGTCCCTGGAGGTCGGCGAGGAGCGTCTCGACCGGGGGCAGGTTCCCCGGCGTGCGGACCTGGATGTAGAGGGTCCGTGACTGCGCACTGACGTTGACGACGGACGCGCCGGGCGATGCTGCCAGCCACTGCGTGGCGCTGTTCGCGGCGCGCGTGGTCCACAGCTGCACGAGAACGGTGGCCGCGGTGTTCGCCGCCAGCAGTAGGCCCACCGCACCGAACAGCAGGCCGAGCGCCAGGTAGGTCCTGCGTACGCCGCCCGTCTCCTTTCGGTGGTCGGCCGTCGCGTAGCCCAGGCCGCCGAACACCACCATGCCGGCGAACACGAGGGCCAGCAGGTTCGACACGAACAGGACAGACGATCCCAGAGCCAGCCACCACGCGGCCTGCCCGAGGCAGACACCGGTCACCACCAGCGGCGGTACCAGCGAGATGGCGATCGCCACTCCGGGCAGGACCGCCGCGACGTCCCGGCGGGAGAGCGCCAGAGCGCCTGCGAAACCGGTGGCAAGCGCGGCCACCAGGTCCATCAGGCCGGGCGAGGTACGACTGGAGATCTGGCTGTTTGACAGCAGGTCGTAGGAGGCGGGCAGCAGCAGTGAGAACAAGGCTCCGAGCGCCACGACCAGCAGCCCACCGGCGACGACGAACAGAGCCGCCGTCGACCGCCGGCGTTGCACAGCGCCGAGGGCGATTCCCATGATCGGCGTGGACAGCGGCGCGATGATCATCGCGCCGATCACCGTGGCCGTCGAATCCGTCAGCACTCCGCCGGCCGCGATGACAGCCGACAGGAACAGCATGGACCAGAACGCCGACTGCTTCGCGCGGGTGTCCCCGGCCGACAGGTCTAGATCCTCCTCCAACTCCTCCAGTGTCCTTCGCTGGTTATCGGGGAGCGCGCGGTCGCGGAGGCTGCTGAGCATCCGTCGAGTGTCGCGCCCTGCCGAGCAATGGATACATGTGCCACCCGCGGCTGTCCCTCGGAGGGAGCACAGACCGCAGTGAGAGCTGTTGCGGCTGCTGTGGCACCGTGTCCGTGGACCGCAGGGGGAGCGCGGTGCGGCCGTGCCAGAAGGCGGCGCTGGCGGACGCGGGGCGGCCGTCCGTGGTGGAAGGCGGCGGATCGTCGGCTGTCGGTCCAATAGGTGGTGTTGTTGGGTCGAGGGCGGGTGCGTGGCTGGCCGCGGCGGGCAGGCTCAGGGGCCCAGCGGGGCAGATTACGTCCCGCCGGGTTTCTTTCAGTAGGTCAGGGCCGAACGTTTTTCTGTCAGTCCAGGGATGAGCCGGTCAGGGCCACCTCGGTCAACGTCTTCGCCGACGTGGTGGTGAGGGAGGTGCGGGAGGTGTTGATCCACGCAGCGCGTCAGGACCTCTTTCAGGCCGGCGCGGTCTTCCTCGGTCAGGGTCGTGGGGTGCCCGGTCGTGGAAGTACTGGCGAGGTGCGGGGGAGCGTCGGCGTCTCGGTGAGCCTGCCGGTGAACTCTGCGGCACGGGCCCCAGCATGAGCAGGTTGCGGCGTACGGGGGAGCGTGTGTCGCGGGCGAGCTCGTCGATGACGGCCAGGAGGTCCATGGTGGCGGGGGGTGTCTGGCGCGGTGCGGCCTCGCTGCCGCGCCGGGCTGCCGCGTCCGGTGCGCCGCGCGGAGCAGCGTCTCCGAGGTCGCCCCGCTGCGGCAGCTGCCGTGAGACTCGGCTGACCGTCATCGATTACCGGGCCTGCCGACCTGGCGGTCGGCGGGCCCGGTAATCGGCGGGGCGTAGCGTCTCTTGCGTCCCTCGCTCGGGTGCGTCGGCTGGGTGTGCTGGCGGGCGTATGCCCCTGGGGGTGCGTAGGTTGACGGCAGGGCAGGCATGGGGCCTGGGACGAGGAGCCGACAGCTGGTGAGGCCGGAGATCGACTACAGGGCGTTGTTCGCGGCGACGCCGAGTCCGTATCTGGTGCTGGCGCCGGACCTGGTGATCGTGGCGGTCAACGAGGCGTATCTGCGGGCGACCGGCCGCAGCCGGGAGGACCTGGTCGGGCAGCATCTGTTCGATGCGTTCCCCGACAATCCTGCCGATCCGGGCGCGGACGGGGTGAGGAACCTTGGCGCGTCGCTGGGCCGGGTGCTGGCCACGGGTGAGACCGACACCATGGCGGTGCAGAAGTACGACATTCCAGTGGCCGAACAGCCGGGAGCGTTCGAGGAACGCTGGTGGTCCCCGGTGAATACGCCCGTCGCGGGACCAGACGGGCGGGTGGCGTGGATCATCCACCGGGTGGAGGACGTGACCGCGTTCGTGCAGTCCCGCCGTTTCCGGGGCGAGGACGGGCGGATGACAGCACGCGAGGAGGGCATGGAAGCCGAGCTGTACGCCAGGGCCCGTGAGCTGCAACGCCTCAACGAGGAACTGCGGTCAGCCCACGCCCGGGAGCGGGAGGTCGCCGTCACCCTGCAGGAGGCGATGCTTCGCTCCCCGGACCTGGCCCGGCACACCGACGTCGCGGTGCGCTACCTGCCCGCGGTCGGCTCGCTGAACGTGTGCGGTGACTGGTACGACGCCGTCGACCTCCCCGACGGCCGGTTCACCGTCGCCGTCGGCGACGTCGTCGGCCACGGCCTGGAGGCCGCCACCGTCATGGGCATGCTCCGCAGCGCCCTGTCCGCCGCCTGCCGCGCGGTCGCCGGCCCGGCCGCCGCGCTGGAGGTGCTGGGCATGTACGCGCGCTCCGTCGAAGGGGCGCTGGCCGCGACCGCGGTCACCGTGCTCGTGGACAGCCGGACTCGGCTGCTCGTGTACTCCAGCGCCGGGCACCCACCTCCGGTGCTGCTGCACGCCGACGGCACGTTCGATCTGCTGGACCAGGCCACCGACCCGCCGCTCGGGGCCCGCCCGGAGCACGTTCCCCGCCCGCAGGCCGGCACCGCCTACCGCCCGGGCGACACCCTCGTCCTCTACACCGACGGCCTGATCGAACGCCGCGACGAGGACATCGACACCGGCCTGGACCGGCTCACCACCGCCCTCGCCGACCTGACCGCCCTCGGCCCCGAGCGCCTGGCCGACGCACTCCTCACACGGCTCGGTGTCGCCGGCGGCGCCCGCGACGACATCGCCCTCGTCACCGTCCGCCTCTGACCCGGTCCGCGCCCCGGCAGGCCGCTGCGACCACGGCCAGCGGGGGCTGCGAAGGAATTTTGGGGGCAAACGCCTGAAAACAGACGTGGAAGCGAGGCGAAGCCGACCCGGGTCTCGCTGCGCCCTGCATCGCCCACGCGACTGCCCCGCCCTCGCTCCAGGGGGAGGCAGTCCGTCCCCGCGCGTCGAGCCAATACCTTGAACTCCGACGGAAATCACAAGTGACCATGAGCGCAAGGGGGTTGGCTCAATGGCGACAGATCCGGCGGATACGGCGTCCGTCAGCGGGTTCGGGTTCGGGGACTACTACCGGGCGCATGCGGGGCCGCTCGTCGCCCTGTCACTGCTGCGGGGCGCGGACCTGGTGGAGGCGGCGCGACTCGCCCAGGACTCGATGACGGTGGCCCGGCGGTGGATGGACTTGCTGGGCGCGAACGCGGCCGGGGCCGCGAAGGACACCAGGACCCCCGTGGTCACCGCGCAGGCGCTGCGGGCCTGGACGTGCCGGATGACCGTCGGCGGCGGCTGCGGGGCGCTCCGCCCTGCGCACGGGACGGTGCCCGCCCTCCTGGGGAAGGGCAGCACCGACGCCCTGGTGCAGGCCCGGATGGTGGTGGCGCTCGCCCCGCTGAGGGAGTTGAACGAGCGCCAACTCAACGTCACGGCCTTTCGGCTGGCCGGCTGTGCGCCGGGAGCGATCGGGTACGAGCTGGGCCTGTCGATGCCGAAGGTGCACCGCACCCTGCGCCACGTCGGCAAGCTGCTCGGAGCGCAGACGGGGGCACGGCAGACCAGAGGTGCCGAGGCGCCGGGGGAGGCCGTGGAGTCCGCGGAGGCCGAGGGGTCCGGGGCGGCCGAGGGGTCCGCGGAGGCAGACGTCAGGTTCGCGAAACTGCTGGGCGAGCTGGCCGCCGCGCTGGATCCCGTACTCGACCTGCGGGCCGGGCTGGACGAGGTGAGCAGCTCCACTGATACGGACGGGGCCACCGCTCGCCGCGCCCCCGTACCGCCGCTGTGGAACCTCGGCCCCTCGCTCCCCGTGCCGCCCTTCGGCGCACCCGTGCTCCACTCGTTCGCCGACCCTGCGGCGTCCGGGGTACGGGCGTACGCGGCCGGCCTCGCCCGGTGCGACACACAGGGCCGCGAGGCGGCGCTCGGCGGGTTTCCCGCGGCCGAACTGGCGGCTGTACGGCTCGGAGCGGTCCTCGCCCTTCAGGTGGAGCGGTTCCGGCGAGAGGCCGAGAGGTCAGGGACACAGGCCACCAGGGACGAGTTCCGGAGAGAGGACGCCCGGGCGTTTGCGGTCGCACTGGCGCAGGACGCCGCGCTCGCCGCACCGATGTTCGACGCGGTGAAGGACCTCGACGTCCCGCGCCGCGTCGGCTTCCTGGCGTCGGGCCTCGCCCTTGACGACCCCTGGACGAACGAGGTCTCCTACGACGGGATCGAAGCGTCCCTCGCCCTGGCCCAGTTCCGGCGCGCGGCGGTGCGGGCGGCGCTGCGCGCGTCGCACCGGCCCGGTGCGGACACCTCCCCTCAGTCCGGCGGCCCGCTCGCCGAGGCCCTCACGCAGTCCCTGAGCGACACCCCACCGGATGATCCACCAGCTCGACGGACTGAACAGCGACCTCTCGCGTGCCGAGTCGACCCTGCCGGACGGCTACTACGTCGACATGACCCGGGACTTCGACCTCCACCAGAGCTTCCACGCGGACCTGGCCCTCGGCATCGACGCCGTCCGGGAGGCCCTGTCGCAGCCCTAGGCCACACCTAGGCCGAACTGACCTGCTGCCCGCTACGGGCTCCTCTCGACATCACCGACTGGGCCCCGAAGGAATCGCCGAGGCGCCGCTCTCATCTCCCCCAACGGCCACTTCGGCCCCGGCGGCCGCTCCCTGTACGCCGCCCGCTCGGGCGACCCCCGACGGTGGGAGTGGGAAGGCGACACCCCCTGACTTCAACCGGTCCGGTCAGAGGGCTGCGGCCCACGGCCAGGACCCTCCAAGAAGATCGATTCGCTTTTGTTCGCCGTCGCCCAGCTCACCACAAGGCGGACTGCACACCCATGATCCGGCCCGGGCGGGGGCGGAGTGCGGGCGGTCACCGGCCGGTGGTGAAGCGCGCCGGCGCTCGGCGATCAGATGCTGGGCCAGCGAAGCTCCCAGACGACGCCCGCCCTTGACATAGGAGCGCGCACGCTGACGGGTGCCGTCTAGCCACGACACTGTCGGCAGAAGGTGCTCGAGAAACGTGCTGGCGTGGCTCTGACCATGAGGAAGTGTTCGGGCACAACTTCTGCTCGCCTCGACGCCTGACCCCTCCAACTGGTTGGTCCGTACCCCACGGCGGATCGGCCCCCGGTACCAGGTGAGGGCATGGGCGATCTGACGCCGCCCGCGCAGCCGCTCAGCGGCCGGGTCCTGGAATGCGGCGCAATGCGCTCGCCAGTAGCAGCACGCATGAGGCCCGGATCCATAGGAGCCGGGCCTCATGCTGCTTCAGTAGCGGGGACAGGATTTGAACCTGCGACCTCTGGGTTATGAGCCCAGCGAGCTACCGAGCTGCTCCACCCCGCGTCGGTAGCCGCAACAGTACGCCACCCATGGCACCACCCAAGACCAGGCCGCTGTCATCAGGACTCGCGTAAATCGGACGATGCGGGCGCTGCAGCGTCAAGTGTGGGCTGTGTTGTCAGGGATGGGCGCGGCGGCCTGGCGCACGCCGCGCCCTCCGCAGCCTGCTCCGGTCTCGGACGGGACGGGGCAGCTTGTTCAGGGGCGGCAGGGGAGACGATCATTCGGTCATGAGGCCTGAGGTGCAGACGTTCGTTGCCGACGGACCGCTTCCCGACTGGGACGCGAGCGAGGAAGAGATCGACCGGCGTGACCGCCAGCTGGTGGCGATCTCCCGCCCCGTCACGTCCGAAGAGGCCGCTGCCCTGGCCACCTGCTTCGGCCCTGACGACTGCTACGGCGTCGCCTGGACGCTCGTGCACTTGATCGAGACTGCTCCGGGCCCGGTGCCACAGCTGAAGGATCCAGGTCCAGAAGCCGGCGACTGGGCCGAGGTTCTGCGGGTGCGATGGGGCGGCGAACACCCCACGACGTGACGGCTTAACTGCATGAGGTGTCTTCCCCATGAAGTAGCCGTGGAAAGAGCAAGACTCTCACAGCCGGGGCCGGCCGCTTGGACCGCGTTGTCGGTGGTGGCTGGAAGGCTGGTCGTATGAACGGAGACGAGCAGCTGCTGAATGGCCGCGTCTACGGCCACGATCACGACGACCCCAACCCCGGCCCCCTTCCGCACCGGACCTACGCCGAACTGGTCGGCGGCCCGCTGGACGGACTGCTGCTGGACATCCACGGGTGGTGGTGAGGTAGTCGACGGCAGCGGTGGTCAGAAACGTCTGGGGTAGGTGGAGGCCCATGCCGAGGCGGCGTGCGTCCATGGCGGCTTCCAGTAGTGCCCGTGCTGGTGGGGTGGCGTCGTGGAGCTGGTTGAGGAGTTCGGGAGCTCCTGCCAGGTCCTGGGTCACGCGTCCGTTCGCACCGGCGCGGGTGAGGGCGTCGGCCAGGAGGACGTCGCCGTTTTTGGCGAGTTCTGCTGCGGTGGTCAGGGCGAGGGTGTCGAAGGCCTCGGGGACAGACAGCGTGCGGCTGGTGAGGAGTTCACGGGATCGGCTGTGTGGGTCCGGCTTGTCTGGGTCGGGCAGGGTTCTGTACTGGTGGACGTATTCAGGCCACAGCGTGCCGAGAATGAGGACGGGTCCGCGTTCAGGTGTGATGAGCAGCTGGTGCAGGGCTGCGGCGATCCGTTCGCCGTTCTCCTGGTTGCCGAGGTAGTGCTGGGCTTCGTTCAGCCATACCACCGTGCGCGGCCCCACCCGGTGCAGTTCGTCCAGCGCGGCTTCGGCCCTGCTGGGGGCAAAGGGGTGCCACAGCCGCCAGCCCCTCGCAGCGAGGGGTTGCACGGCTTCCCAGCAGGTCCGGGTCTTGCCTGTCGATGACGAGCCCACCAGGACCACGAGATGGCTGTGGCCTGCTGCCGCGTCCTCCACCACCTCTTCAAGTACACGGTCGTGTTCCCGGCGCACGTACTGGGGGAGTACCCGTATTCCGAGTCCGTCCGGGCTGCTGGCAGCCTTTGTCAGGGGTCCGGCCGGGTGGACCTCCAGAGCGTGCGGATCCCACTCTCTGATAGGGCGCCCCAGCTCTTGGGCGGCGTCTGCCTGTGGGTTTCGCCGTTCTTGGGAGGCTGCTCCGGACTCGGCCGTCGTGGCTGCGGCGCATTGGCGTAACTCCAGTAGCTCTTCCACTGGCAGGCGCAGGGCAGCTGCCAGGGCCGCCACGGTCTGCTGCGACGGAACCAGGCTTCCGTCCTTGAACGCCTCCGATACCGTCGTACGTCCCAGCCCTGCCCGGCTGGCGAGCTGCGTCTTGGTCCACCGACGCGTCGCCAGCCCCACAGCAAGTCTCTTACGCAGCTTGACGAGAGCCGCATCCCCGCCCTGCCGCTTCTCCCTGTCCATCTGCTCGCCCCCCCATGCGTGCGGTGTTCGCCAGTGTTCATCTTCGGCCGACGCGAACCACGGCGAACACCGATTCCACGACCTTTGGTCACGTCAGCGCCCTTTACACGACTCCCGGGAGCCCACCGTGACCCTCGCCCTGATCATCTCCGCCACCACGCTCGTCCTCGTGATCGCGCTGCTCGCCGCCGCCGGCGCGGGCAAGCTTGCCCGCCTCGACGGCGCCACCTACCCCGCCGCCCTCACCCGCGCCGCGCTCACCTTCACCGCCGTCCTCACACTCGCCGCCGCCGTCACCAGCTCGCTCGCTTCACTCCTGAAGTGACGCCACCACCTTTGCCGTCGTCCTCCGATCCAGCCCCCCCGCATGCTCGACGGCCGTACCGGTCCACCAGAGAGACTCAGTGACGGGATCCAGTCAGTGCCAGCGTTGCTGTTCGGCGGCGTCTGTGGAGGGCAGCCAGGAAAGCGAAGAGAACTTCGGTCGGTCGGAGCCAGAGACTCGGCGACGACGTGGGTGGGTACGAGCTCGTAGACCAGGGCAGCCCCGGCATCGCAGGGGCGGCCGCGAGGTCGGCGCCTGCGACGAGGACACCGCCCGCGTCCAGGCCGCCGTCACCGGCGAGGAAGAGACGGCTGGCGTGGTGCCCGTGGTCGACTCCATCGGCGTCGGCGGAGGCGTCGTGGACCGGCTGCGCGAGCTCGGCGTGCCCGTCCTCGCCTACTCGGGCGCCGCGAAGACCAAGCAGCGCACCAGGGACGGGGAGTGGGGGTTCACCAGCGTCCGGTCGGCCGCGTACTGGCGGATGCGGGAACTCCTCGACCCCGCGCATCATGCTCCGCGGACCATCCGGAGGCTCGAGTTCCGCCAGGGGGCGACCACGATCACTCTTTCCGATCGCGCGGGGACCACTCTCGCATCATCTCCGACAGGATCGGCCCGAACGGGACACCCCCGCTTGCGCGGGGCCACCGCAAGTCCGTGCCGTGCGTGAGCAGGCGGGCCTTTCCCAGCTTGCCCTCGCAGACTGCTGCGGCGTCGACCACAAGACGATCCACCGCATCGATTACGGCGTGTCCGACCCGAGCCTCGGGCTGCTGCTCCAGATCGCACGAGCAGTGGGTATTCCCTTCGTGGATTTGGTGTGGTTGCCCCGGCCGGCGTCAGGGGGACGGGCGCCGGCAGGGGCGGTTCGGGTAGCTAGCCCGCGATGATGAAGCCCCGGGTGGGCTGTTGACGGTCGGCGGCGGCCACGCGGGCGCGGACGTCGTCAGTGATGTCCCGCTGGTCGACGGGGTCGACTACTCGCCAGGCACCGGCGCGGTTCTGCGGGTCCACAGGTGCGAGGATCCCCGGGATCCCGTACCGGCGCATCGAGGCGTGCAGAGACGAGACGTCGCGCGCTTCCATGGCGGCTCTCCTTACGTCGACTGGTTGCCGAGCCTAGTCGTCGCCGCCACCGCCGTGGGTGGCGCAGTTACCGGGGTTGATCGGGCCGCATCCGCCGGGCATCGGGGTATGCCGGGCCACCCCGACCAGTTCCTTCTGCCGCCCCGTCCAGAGTTCGGTGTCGGGGGTGTAGCCGGCCTGCTCGATGAGGGCCATGGTGCGGGTGAGGACGTCCGGGTCGTGGCGAGCGGCGTCGGCCCGCTCGGGGTAGTGGTGGAGAAGCGGCCGAGGCGGTTGCACAGGGTCGCATACAGGTGCGTGTGGAGGATGAGGGCGTGCCAGCCCTCGTCCACCTCGCTGGTGGGGGAGATGCGGACCTTCGGGAAGAGGGACGCGGCGTGCACGAACTTGAGGGCCTCGACGACGATCCGGGAGGCCATGGAGGCGTCCATGCCGGGGTTGTTGTCGAGGACGGTGTACATCACGCCGTTGAACGCCGCGTCGCTCAGCAGGGCTCGGGCGCCGGGCGGGTTGCCGGGCTCGGGGCTGGACGAGCACGGTGTGGGGTTGGACGAGCAGGCCACGGGTTCCTCCTGGGTGGTGGATTGCCGATGGTGCGTGGACCCGCCCTGTGCGGGACGGGAAGTCAGTGGGTGATGCCGATGGCGAGGGTCGCGAGGATGCCGAGGACGATCAGGCAGTAGAGCGTCTGCCGCTGCCACTCCCTCACGGCGCACCGGGGGTGAGGGGCGGCATGCCGGGTCGGCCGACGAACACCCTTGGCCGCTCGGTCGCGCAGTGCTCGATCAGGGCGGAGGTCGTGTCGTGGACGAGGTCGCCGCACGGCGCGGCCACCTCCTGGGCGTGCTCCGGACAGGCATGCACGTTGGAGCCGCGCCGTTCACCGCCTGCGACGAGGGCGAGGCCGAACGCGCTGCCACACGCAGCGCAACCGCCCAGACAGCAGGGCCCCGCGTAGATCGGCACGTCCCTGAGTGGGAGGCCGTAGTCGCGCCTGACCCGGCCGACCTCGCGGGCCCCGTGCTGAAGCGGCTGGTCGCAGTACACGCAGTTCCGTCCGGCGTGCTGCTCCCAGGTGAGGTCCGCGTAGGGCGGGATCGTCCACCTCCTGCTCCTCGTCACCGCTGCCCCCGCTCAGCATGCGGGGTAAGGCCGCGCTGATTGCGGCACGGGGCGCAGGCGCGGCGGTGCTCGTCGACCTGGGCGTCGGTGCTCGACGGCCCCTTGTGGAAGTCGCACCACCCCTGGCGATGCCGGGGGCACCGACACGGCGCGACGGCGGTGGTGGCCGGCACTTCGGTGGGGCGTGTGACCTGCTCGTGCGAGACCGGGCACCTCGTCCTGTCCGGTCCCACCCGGTAGACGCTGATCGTCATCATGCTGTGGCTCCCGTCGGCCGGTCAGCGAGGACGGTACGAGGGTAGGGAGCGGCTGTACGCACGCACCAGCGATGTGCACGGCTGTGCACAGATTCATCCGACCTGGCGTGCTGTCATGTTCGCGCCCTTGACCGGGAGTTGAGGCCGGGACAGTTTGGTGCACATCAATGCACACCCCTACGAGGGAGGCGAACCATGGCTCTACAGTTCATCGGCGTGGACCCGGAGTCCGGCCAGACTGGCAGCCCGACCGCCTGGGTTGACGAGGAGAGCGGCGACATCATCGCCCAGAGCTACATCGCCGACGAGGCGACCCGCGCCGAGTGCGTCGAGAAGAACGCGCCCGGCCACAACAAGACCATCCCCATTGGGGAAACGGTGATCCGGATCCCCGCCCGCCTGATCCCGATCCTGAGGGAGGCCTGCAATGCCGCAGAGCGAGCCGCGGTTCGATGAGCTGCTCGCCGGCGCCCGCCGATCGGCGATCCACCTCGAGCTCCGGGACGGGTACGCGGTTCCGGACGAGGCAGACGACTACCGGCGTTGGCGCGAGACCGGCGAGCGCGACGTCGACCCGGCCTCCGCGTACTGGTCGCCGTGGGTCGAGATGGTGCGGGCGGCAACCGCCCACGGCGTCACCATGCGGCGAGTTCGGGTCGTGTCCGAGCCCGCCAGCGACTACATCCGGTACGAGCACGCCGGCACCGCGGTGAACGTGACCGCCGGCGAAGAGGTGCGGTGGCTGCCACGCCACCAGGCCCTCGCCCTCCTCCTCCCCGTCGTGGACGGCTGGGTCTTCGACGGCGAGCAGCTGCTCGCCAACCACTTCACCGGTTCCGGAGAATGGGCCAACCCAGCCATGGAGCTGCACACCGAGCCTGATCTCGTGAAGGCATACGCCGACGCGGTCGAGGCACTGTGGGACCGTGCCATTCCGCACGACCAGTACAAGATCCGCTAGCAGGAGCTGCCATGCCCGTCTCCCCGTCGTCCTCGGCGCAGACCGCCCGCGAGGGCGTCGCGCGCCAACTGCGCGAGCTACGCCAGGACGCGGGGCTGACGCTCGTCCAGCTCGCGACGGCCTGCGGGTGGAGCCACTCCAAAGCCAGCCGGATCGAGAACGCGAAGACCCCGCCGTCCGCCGTCGACATCGTCGCCTGGTGCCGGACCTGCACCGCCGACGGCCAGGCCGCCGACCTCGTCGCGCTTTCCCGCGACGCCGAGACCATGTACCAGGAGTGGCGCAAGAAAGCCCGCACCGGCCTGCGCACGCTCCAGACCAGCTACCTACAGCTCTTCCACGCAACCCGGCTCTTCAGGGTCTACTCGCCCACCCTCGTCCCCGGCCTGCTCCAGACCGAGGGCTACACCCGAGCGCTCCTTGCCGGCAACGCCAGGCTGCTCGGTATTCCGGACGACTCCGTCGATGCCGCCGCCGCCCGCGCCGAACGGTCTCAGATCATCCACCAGGCCGGCCGCCGCTTCGTCTTCGTCATCGAGGAGAGCGCGCTCCGCTACCAGCTCGGCAGCAGCGACGACATGGCCGCCCAGCTCGGCCACCTCCTCACCGCCAGCGCCCTGCCCGCCGTCTCCCTCGGCATCATCCCCATGCGCACCACAGCCCGAAGACTGTGGCCACAGGAGGTCTTCCACATCTACGACGACACCCTCGCCTCCGTCGAGCTGCTCTCCGCCGAGGTGAACATCACCCAGCCCAGCGAGGTCGCCCTCTACGAGACGGCGTTCGAGGAGCTGCGCAGCATGGCCGTGTACGGCGCGGCCGCCCGCGCCCTGGTCGTCGAGGCGATCGAGGCGCTGCCCAGCGCGCAGACCCCCGATGTGGCGTGAATAAGGGCTCGCAGAGAATCAACATGCTGACTTGATCTCCATGGGGCTGTTGTTGGTGATGAACGCGGTGACGTCGGAGGGTGTGCGGAACCTGGCTGTCGAGGGTGGGACGGTGTGGCCGTGCTCGGCCAGGAGGGGCTGGACTTGGTGAACGGCCCTGGTGATAGTGCTGGCGTTGACTCCGAAGAGTTGGGCGATCAGGTCTCGGGTGCCGAGTTTGCGCAGGTAGAGCACGGTGGCCAGGACTCTGTCGGCGGTGGTCAGTTTGTCCTTGGCGCCGGCGCCGCGAGCCCGGATGCGGTCTCCTCCTCGTTGCTGGCACCGCCCGTGTTCACGTAGCTCATCGAGTCTCGG
Source organism: Streptomyces sp. NPDC044003 (assembly GCF_056435185.1). Taxonomy (NCBI): domain Bacteria; kingdom Bacillati; phylum Actinomycetota; class Actinomycetes; order Kitasatosporales; family Streptomycetaceae; genus Streptomyces; species Streptomyces sp. NPDC044003. The sequence goes on from NZ_JBWKFA010000012.1 coordinate 164,217, forward strand.
GGACAGCTGCTCGATGAGTCCGTCCAGCGCCGGTTCGGTCATGCCGGTCAGTTCTGGATTGCGCAGATCGCCAGCGCAGGACTGTGTGGGCAGGCCTTTGGCTGGCCGCGGGTCTTCGGCCGCGCCGGCTGTGTCGCGGTGTCGGGGATGGAAGGTGTAGTTCCAGTCGCCGTGGAAGCGGTGGCGGTGCATGGGCAGGGCGTCGATGTCTGTGTCGGTGACCTTGATGCCGGTGTCGTAGGTGCCCGGGTCGAGTTCCGCGTGGACTGTCAGCCCGGTGTGGGTGGTGGTTGCCTTGATGCTGTTCAGGATGACGTCGTGGCTGGTCAAGGGCCTGCCTCGCCAGTTCATCGAGATGTGTGAGAACAGCCGGTGCTCGATCTTGTTCCACTTCGAGGTGCCCGGAGGCATGTGGCAGACCGTGATCTCCAGGCCGGTCTCGGCGGCCAGGGCGGCGAGTTCGGTCTTCCAGGCGCGGGTGCGGTATCCGTTGGAGCCGCCCGCGTCCGCGGTGACCAGCAGCCGGTCGGCCTGAGGGTAGTCGTGACTGCCACGGGCCTGCCACCAGCGGCGGATCGAGGCAACGGCAAACGCGGCCGTGTCGTGATCGGTGCCGACGCTGACCCAGCCGGTGTTCGCGGCGACGTCGTAGATCCCGTATGGGATCGCCTTGCCCGGTCCCTGCCGGTCAAGGAAGTCATGGGTCCTGACCTGGGCTGGCAGTCCTTTCGGATGCCACTCGTGGCCTCCGTTCTTGTACTGGCCGACCAGCTCCTTCTTCTTGGTATCGACACTGATCACCGGGTCGCCGGCGCCCATATGCTCCTTGGCCTGGTCGTTGATGTAGCAAAACTGGGCATCGCGGTCGGGATGCTGAGATCCCTCGACAGTCTTGGCGTTTGCCTGGAGACTGAACCCCTCCTCTCGTAGCAGGTCAGCGACGGTATCCGCCGAGATGCGGTGGCCCTGCCTGGTGAGTTCGTCGGCGAGTCTGCGGGTGGACTTCGTTGTCCATCGCAGCGGCGACATCGGATCCCCGCGGGTATCCGGTTCGACCAGGGCCAACAGCGCGGGGCGCAGTCCTGGATCTGCCTCGACCGCCCGCTTGCGCCCGCCACCGGGACGGCGGACCCGGCCCAGCGGTTCCGCCCCCGCCTCCAACTCGTCCACGCCTTTGCGGACGCTGGCCTCGGCCGCCTGGGCGACCGCCCGGATCCCGCCGTGGCCCAGGACCCTGGCCTCGGCCCCCATCAGCAGACGGCGCTGCCGCTCGTCGAGGTGCGGGAACAACACCTGGAACTTCAACGCGAGTTGACCACGGACATCGCCAGATATGCGCATACCACACCAACGAGCCGAACCGCGGGAAGCAACAGGTTGATTCTCTGCGAGCCCTAACGAGCTGGTGCGTGATTGTGGTTGAGGGGTGATCGCTCGGGGGTGGGATGATCCGGTCCGTGGTGATCATGGTCAACCGGGACGTTCTCGGGCATCAGCTGTTCACCGGTATCTCCGGCCCCGCTGCTCCCCGCCCGCGGGGCGTAGTGGCAACTGAAGACACACGCCTCATCGTCGTCCGCAGAACAGCGCTTCGGGGGAGTCATCCGTCGCGGCCAGCTGAGCGAGACGTTCCACCGCAACTTCGCGATCGTAGAAGGTGGCCGACACTCAGCGGTTCACGTGGTCTGCGTGCCGCTGTCTCGCCTTGGCCCTGGCGAACGCCTCCAGCCCGCTTTGAGGGTGCATTTAGACATAGCGGTCGGCAGTGAGGATCTGTACGGTGCTTAGCTTGTCGATGACGGCTCTGGGGATGCTGCCCAGCAGGTCCTTCGGTCCCAAGGCCAGCAGGTGCCTGGGACCGATGGGCAGGACGATGGAGTGCGCGTCTCCGAAAGCCATGTTGTGCGAAAAGGGCGTCGTGTCCGTACGCACGGACACCCCGGGATTGTCGCCGATCAGGAACTGCCTGCTCTCCGAGGTCAACACCTCCAGATGCCACTTCGCCGCCCAGCTGCCGACCGAAGACGCAATCCGAGACATGACTCGCCAAACGCTGACAGAGCAGTTGGTCAAGCATCAGGGATTCACGGAGAAAATAGCCGTTGCCATTGCTCGTGAGGCTCTGCCACCCCATGACAGGTAGACACGAAAACACGCTGGCCGGACAGCCACTGCGAGGCAGGGCGCAAGACGCGCGACCCAGCTTGCCTGACGTCGTGCCGTCCCCAGCCGCACCACTCGGCATGCCGCTCCCGGCGGACTACAAGCAGATCTCCGACACCTACGGACCGGGCACGTTCCCGACCGCGGCCGCATCCAGTCCTTGGACATGTCCTTCAGCGTCCGGCCGTGGTACCCGTGCACTTTCGTCGCCGTCGCCGTCGCCGTCCCGCACACCCGGACACGGCACCGCGTCGTCCGGGTGTGGGTCGTGACCACCACCGCGTGACCGCTGTCCGCCGCGTACTCGACGACCAGCGGTGACAGTCCCGAGAACACCATGCTGACAATCTCGTTGACATCCACCGTGTGATGTCAACGAGGCCCTCTGCCGCGCAGCATCACCACCGACTACGGGACAGAGCCGAACGAGATTGACAGTCCCGCGAAACTCGGTACCTGCGGCGTCTTGGGGTCAAGGTTCGCTGTAACTGCTGCTTCACGTGGGAGACGGGGGAGCGTTGTGGGGCCTGGGCTACCAGCCTTCGATCGCTTTGCGGGGGGCGGCGAAGGTGGTGTTGCCTTGCCCGGACCAGGACTTCAGGGTGCCGGTGGTGTCGTCCCTGGCGATGAGGTCTGCTTTGCCGTCGCCGTCGAGGTCGGTGACTGCGGTGGTCTGGCCGAAGATCCAGCCGCCGGTGACATTGGTTGGGGTGTTGAAGTAGCCGCCCGCGTTGTGCGTCCAGATTTTGAGGCGGTTGGTGGCGGGGTCACGGGCGATGATGTCGGCCGCTTGGTCGCCGTTGAAGTCGGCCGCGGTGGTCTGGGTGAAGTTCCAGCCGGCGGTGAGCTGCCAGGGCCCCTGGAACTTGCCGGTGCCGAGGCCGGACCAGATCTTCAGGTTGCCGTCGGCGTCGCGGGCGATGAGGTCGGTGGTGTGGTTGCCGTCGAAGTCGGCGGCGGTGGTCTGGGTGAACTCCCATCCCTGCGTGACCGGTGTCGGGGTGTCGAAGGTGCCGTTGCCTCGGTTGACCCAGATCATGAGGGTGCCTCTGGGCGGGTTTGTCCCACCGTGTCGGCGTACGGACTTTTCTCCCCAGTTGCGTACGGACGAACGTCCCCAGTTCTGACCGCGGGCAGCCGCAGTGCGGCAGAGGATCTCTGTTGAGATCGATGCCCCGACCAGGGACACTCGCGCGATGAGCCACAGCACATCGTCTGAACCGATCGAGCGAGGGTGGGACGAGCCCTGGTATCGGGTCCGCATGGCGGACTTCCAGGCGTCGTTCCTGCCCAGCGACGGCGAGGACTTGGACGAGGTCTGCAACGTCGATGTCTTTGTGACTCTTAAGGATGGATCTCGTTGGACTGCGACCGTGTTCACCGTCGCGGAAGTCGAGCGCCTGATGAAACTCTGGGCAGGGACCGACGAGGCCCTCGGGGGTCGGTATTTCTGGGTCTCGGACGGCCTGATCGTCAGGGATCCCGGCATCGACAACATGACCGACGTGATTGCCGGACTGATCGGGAACGGCGAGTTCTCCGAGATCTTTCAGCAGGTGATCAACAACTGATCAAGTGCTCGGCAGTCGGAAACGACGTGGGTCGTCAGGCCACGTCGTTGTCCCGCTCGATGGCCTTGAGGCGGTTCTTCAGCCGGTAGCTGGGACCGTTGATGGAGACCACTTCGCAGTGGTGGAGGAGGCGGTCGAGGATGGCGGTGGCGAGGACCTCGTCGCCGAAGACCTGGCCCCATTCGCTGAAGGTCTTGTTCGAGGTCAGGATGATCGAGCCCTTCTCGTAGCGCTTGGAGATGACCTGGAAGACCAGGTTCGCTTCCGCTCGTTCGAGGGGCTGATAGCCGACCTCGTCGACCACGAGGACGCCGGGCCGCAGGTAGGTGCCGAGCTTGTTCGTCAGACGCCCTGCGGCCTCGGCGGCCTTGAGGCTGCGGACCATGTCGTCGAGGCTGGTGAAGTAGATCGAGTAGCCGGCCCGGCAGGCCGCGACCGCCAGGGCGACGGCGATGTGCGTCTTGCCGACCCCGGGTGGCCCGAGCAGGGCGGCGTTCGCCTTGCTCTCGACGAACGAGAGGGTGGCGAGGTCCTTGACCTTGCGTGGGTCGAGGTCGGGCTGGAAGGAGAAGTCGTACTCGTCGAGCGTCTTGTGGTGCGGCAGCTTCGAGAGTCGCAGGCCCTGGCGGAAGCGGCGGTCGTCGCGGACGGCCAGTTCCTCGGACAGGACCAGGTCGAGGAAGTCGAGGTAGCCCATCTTCCCCTCGTCGGCCCGGCGGGTGTATTCCCTGATGGTTTCTGCGAGGTGGGGCAGGCCGAGCTTGCCGGCCGTGTTGCGGATGCGGGTGGAGACCAGCTCGCTCAAGACGTTTCCCTCGTGCTCGGGTGGGTGGTGAAGGGGCGGGTGCCGGTCAGCTCGTCATAGACCGACAGGGGCCTGCGGCCGACCTCGATATGGGTGGCCGCGGCCCGGTTCAGCAGAGCCTGCAGCGGCCCTGTCTCCTCGCCCCGAGGGCGTTCACGACGGGGTTGTGGCAGGACATCGCCGGTGGTGGTCCGGCGGCCCTTGCCGGTGGGCAGACCGTCCCAGTGGGCCTCTTCGACGACGCGGGCCCCGCGGCCGATCGCCCGAGGGTGGGTGGCCAGAAGTGTCTCGCCGCTGGAGCCGGCGACGGTGGAATGCAGCATGATCTGCGACTTCGTGGCCCGGATCTCCACCAGCTGCCGAGGGCGGACCCTGCGGGCGGGCACCGAGTAGAGGTTGCCGCCGAAGGCGACCAGGCAGTCCTTGCCGACCGGCCGCAGATGCCGTTCGGCCACCAGATATGGAGTCTCCGGCAACGGTTTGAGGGCCATGTGGTCGCGGGCCGCCCGCTCGCCGATGATCTGCTGGTGAGTCCTGTGGGCCTGGGCCCGTCGCTGCGGCACCCAGGTAGTGAAGGCGGCGTCCATCTCCTCGACGGAGGAGAAGGACCGGCCGGACAGGACGTGGTCGCGGACGATGAGGACCTGCCGTTCGACGCGTCCCTTGCCGGTGGGCCGGTAGGCGGCCAGGACGTCGATGTCGAAGTCGTAGTGGCCGGCGAACCCGACCGCTTCCGGGTGCAGCGGGACGGCCTCGCCCGGAGCGACGTGGCGGCGGACGACAGTCTTCGTGCGGTCGTAGACGATCGTCATCGGGACGCCGCCGAAGTGCGCGAAGGCCCGGCGGTGGCAGTCGAAGAACGTCTGGAGGTCCTGGCTGGTGGTGAAGCAGCAGAACGGGTCGCGCGAGTACGACAGCGTCATGTGGAAGGAGTAGACCTTCGGGATGCCCATGTGGGCGAGGATCTTGCCCTCGTCCCCCCAGTCCACCTGAGCCTGGGCGCCGGGGATGACCTCGAACCGGCGGTGCATGCCAGCAAGTTCCTTCGGCGTAATGCCGAGTTCCTCGGCGACGCGAGGCCGGGCTTCCTGGACGTAGAGCTTGACGCGCTGGTAGTTGCCGGTAAACCCGTACTCTGCCACCAGCCGCTCGTGGATCACCGCGGCCTTCATCAGGATCTCCGCCCGCAGCATCGAGTCGACCAGCGGCGCGAACTCGTCGATCACCCTGGCCCGGGACCGCCCGTTCGGCGACCGGCGCGGCGGGGTCGCCGGACCCGGTGCCGACACATACTTGCGGACCGTCTTCCGGTCCAGCCCGGTCTCCCGGGCCACCTCCGACAAGCTGATCGCCCCGGACTCCAACAGACTCCGGAAGCGCCGCAATTCCAACCAACGATGCGGATCCAAAACCACCGTCGACCGCCTCCCGCCGCCTCTCACCGACCAAGCAGCAGAGTGCCGAGCAGCAGGTCTCAACGCATCAACAACTGTCCGTTTTCATCCGTACGCGGGTGGGGACGTTCACGTGTACGCCGACACACCGGTTGGGCCGTCGTAACGGGCCAGGATGTCTGCCTTGCCGTCGTTGCCGGCGAAGTCCCCGGCGACGGTTTGGGAGAAGTTCTGCCAGCCGGAAGTCACATGCGTGGGGGCGGCGAAGGTGCCGTCACCGAGGCCGAGGCGCATCTGCAGCGCGCCCGAAGGGTCGTGCCGGGCGAGGATGTCGGAGATCGAGTCGCCGTTGAAGTCGGCCGATACGGTTTCCCCCATGGGCAGCGGTACGCCGTTGGCGCGGTCGGCCAGAGTGCGCGCGAGGAGTTCCGTGCCGGCGTCGTTGAAATGCAGTCTGTCGGTGTCCTCTTCCTTCTCGGTGATCGCGTAGGTGCTTCGGAGGGCATAGGGGTCGTCCGTGTCCCGGGTGGCGAGGTCGAAGTCGACGTAGGCGTCGATGTCCGCCGTGGTGCGGATGTAGGCGTTCACCGACTGGCGGACGGCTTCGTGGATACGGAAGTTGGAGGACGCGAACAGGTCCGGGTAGGCGGTGTAGCCGGAGAACCCTGGGATGGTCGCGACCGTGACGCGGATTCCGCGTGCGTGTGCCCGGGCGGCGATCTTCTTGATGCCGTCTGTGACCGCGGCAGCCGAGGATCCCTCGTGGACGATGTCGTTGACGCCCTCGTAGAGGATGATCTCGCGGACGTTGGGTTGGGCGAAGACGTCACGGTCGAGACGGTTCAGTGCACTGGGCCCTCTGTGCGGGAAGTCCGCGGAATCTGTGACGAGCCGGTTGGAGCTGATGCCTGCGTTGAGGACACCGCTGCCGTCGGCCTTCTCTTTGAGGAAGGCCGCGTAGAAGTCGGGCCAGCGGCGGTTGGCGTCCACGGTGCTGTGGGCGGCGTCGGTCTGGGAATCGCCGAGGGCGACGATGGTTCCCGGATTGTCGCTGGTGGCGACGTCGATACCGCTGAGCAGTCCCCAGAAACCGAGGTCCTTCTTTGTGAAGGAAGTCTCGCCCACGTCGGCCGTGCGGTCACCGCCTTGCCAGGCGGTGGTGTATGAGGTGGCTCTGGCCAACCCGTGGTAGGAGAACATCTTCACGGGTCCCGGCAGGTGGTAGCTGACCAGCAGGTTATTCCCAGCGGTGACAGGGAAGGGAACCGGATCGCTGACAAGTTCGCCACCCGCGGGAATGGTCGCCTGCTGGCTGCCCCGGAAGGTCAGGGTGACCGGAGTCTGCGTGGCGCTTCCCCCGGTGGCTTGTGTGGCCACGGTGACGTGCCCGAGCTTCAGGGGGTCGGGGGAGAAGGTGTTGGCGAACCTCAGGCGGGCCGTGGCACCGCTCGTGTGCGGACTGACGACCATACGGAAGGTCTGGTTCGTCCAGTCGGGGTACGCGTCCCCAAACGTCCTCGCTATAAAACAGGGCTGACCAGGGCAGATGGCTGTGACATGCTCCCCCGCGTGACTCATGACGCTGATGACGGCTGGTCCTTCGCGACCGCACGGGAGACCGCCACCTTCGGTGCCGGCGAGCTGACCGGCGCCCCTGGCACCGACCACGCGATGGCTGAGAGCGGGACGCTTTGCGGCATTCCAGAGCACCAGGTCACCCGCTATATGCATCTCTTCGAACCAGCAGAACCGCAGGCATGTCCGGACTGCCGCCAGCAAGCCGAAGCGGCTCCGACGACGCCGTGCGCGCAAGAGCGACTTCACAACCGGCTCCAGGACGCCGACCCGGGACAGATCCGTGACGACCTCCTCGCCGCCTTGCACAAGGGGACGAAAGTGGACCTGTGGCTCCGCGGTCCCGCCTCTCAGCTGGCCAGACACTACGCAGGCCTCGCCTCGCTGACCGAGGGGGCCGAGGCCGCCATCGAGGCCTTCAACACCACCACGAGCATCGGCCTCGCCCGAGTCGACGACGGCGCCTGGCGCTTCATCGCCGTCCTGCCCGAGGACGACAACCGCCCGCTCGTCGCACGTGGGCCCCGCACGCTCAGCTGACAACTCTCAGGGTGCCGCGAGATCAGCGTCCCCTTGGGGAAGCGTGACCAGCCAGGTGGGGAATTACCTGACGCGAGAGCGGTCACCGATGGGGAAAACGCTGACCGTCGACACTGCCCGGACGCCAAGAACATGCCCAGCCTCCTCAGCAAGGACGAGGTGCGGCTGGCGTTTGAGCAGTTCCCCGAGCTGGAGATGCACGAGACGTGCGCCCCGTGGGGCAGCCTGGGAATCTCCAGGCCCGCAGTCCCATGACACACTCCTGCCGTGATCACCGGGCTTCTGGCCCTGTGACCTGGGAGGGGATGACTGTGCGAGGGACGAAGTGGGCCGCCGTGACGGTGGCGGCCATCATGATCACCGCTGGGGGCTGTGGCTCGGGCGACGGTGGGGCGGGGGAGGCGAAACCGCCGGCATCACCGCGGCCTCAGGGCACTGGGCCGCTGACGAAGAGCATCGTGCGGGCAGACCTGGACGCCTCCGTCGCGGGCGCGGGCGTCCCGGCAAACGCCCCGGAGTACGGCGAGGACCGTGCTCCGGCAAGTTCGCCCCTGTCGTGCGGCGTGTACTTCAAGGGCTTCGGTACAGACGAGGCCGCAGTCGACCTTGCCCGCTTCGAGAAGCTGGTGGGTGAGCTGCGCGAGCGGGCGTGGCAGCAGCCGGCGCAGCGCACCGAGCGCAAGGACCGAGACGGAGTGATCGGCATCGCCGAGGTGTGGCTCTCGCAGGGAGGCTGGCGCATGAGCGTGGAGTACCGGACCCCTCCGGACGAAGGCGTGATCACAGTCAAGGCCTACGACATGGCGTGCCTCAAGAAGCACAAGGTCGATCTCAAGACGGGTGGCTGACCGTCCCCACGGTTAGGCAGACTTCCGACGCCGGGCCGGGGCCGTCTTCTTCGCCGCGGGCTTGGCCGCCGGGGTCTTCTTCGCAGCCGCCTTCTTCTTCGGCTTCGGCATCTCGTGCACGGTGGCCGGCCCGCCGGTCTCGCCTCGCGATTCCTTCGCCTTGGCCACCGACGCCTCCAGCGCGGCCATGAGGTCGACGACCGGCGCGGTCGGCGCGGCCTCGCCCGGCGCCGGCGCGGGCGCACGGTGCTCGGCCTTGGCCTCTGCAGGGGCAGGGTCGCGCTGGTGACGGGCGCGGCGACCGGGATCGGAGCCGCCACCGCCAAGGCCCTCGCCGCGGCCGGGGCCACCGTCGCCATCAGCCACTTCGCCCAGATCAGCCAGGCTCGAACGGTCCTGGAGGACGTCCAATGCCTGGGAGCAGACGGCGTCGAGGTCAGCGCCGACCTCACCGACCCGGAAGCGGTCACCCTGATGATCGGGCAGGTCACCAACGAGATCGGTCCGGTGGACATCCTCGTCAACAACGCCGGCGCCTACCCGCGAGTACTGGAAGGAGACCGACGAGGCCGTCTGGTCCCACGCCCTCGACCTCAACCTGACCATCCACTATCGCGTCAGCCACGCGATCACCCCCTCGATGATCCAGCGCCGCTGGGGCCGCAGCATCAACATCAGCAGCGTCAACGCCCGCGTCGGCCGGCCCGGGCTCACCGCCTACAGCACCACCAAGGCCGGACTCATCGGCCTCACCCGCTCCCTGGCCAGGGAACTCGGACCCCACGGCATCTGCGTGAATACCATCGTCCCGGCGCCATCCAGGTCGCCGCCGAAAACGACCTTCCCGCCCACCACCGCGCCCGGCCCGAAACCAGATAGCCCGCCAGTGCGTTCCCCGCCGCGGCCAGCCCGAAGACGTAGCAGCCGGCATCGCCTTCCTCGCCAGCCCGTCCGCATCATTCATCACCGGTCAGTCGTTGCACATCGACGGCGGCTGGCAGCTCCACTGACCACGCCCGAAGCTCACCACGAAAGGAACCCGATGAAGCAGCGCGTCCGCGCCATCCTGATCACCCCGAAAGACACCCTGCTCCTGATCAAACGCATCCGCCCCGGCGTCGACCCCTACTGGGTCATCGTCGGCGGTGGCGTTGAGGAGAGTGACGCCTCCCGCGAGGACGCCCTCCTGCGGGAGGTCCGCGAGGAGATCGCCGGCGACGCCGAGATCGTCCGCCTGCTTCACAAGATGGAGAACGCCAAGGGCGAGAAGGAGTTCTTCTACCTCGCCCGCATCGACACGTGGGACTTCGAGAACCGGACCGGCCCGGAGTTCTCCCGGACCGACCGAGGCGAGTACTTCCTCGAAGAAGTCCCGCTCACCACCAGGGCGATCGCGAGCCTGAACCTGTTGCCCAGGGAAATCTCCACGGTGCTGTGCCAGGCCTTGGAACGTGGCCAACAGCTCTCGGCGTAGTTCACCGGGACCGCGGGACGCTCGCTGGCCCCGAGCAGCGATGCGGAATCAAGATCGACATCGGCATCCCGGTCCTCTCCGAGGGGCGTGAGGGGACGGTCGCGGACACGACCGGGCAGTACCTGGTGATGCAGTGCGACGACGAGTCGCAGCCGGTGAAGCTGCACGTCACGGGGGTTGAGGAACATCGGAACGAAAACCGGCGCTAAACAGGCCCTAACAGAATGACCGCGTCGAAACTGCGCTGGGATCACTCCGAGGGCCGGTGTCAGGTAAGGGCAACAAAACTGCTGGTCACAGGGACTCTCGCGCCCGTAGCCTGCACCCGTGATGGAGGAAGACGAGATCAACCCGGATGTCCGCGTCGGAGGCAACCGCTATCGAGCGATCAGCCTGCGCTTCCACCAGCTGACATGCTCCTTCCCGGACGAGCGTGATGACCTGATGCGCGACTTCCTCGTGACAGCTCAAGGTGAGTCGGCGCGGATCGAGGTCATGGTGAGGACCTGGGACGGTGACGGCCTCGACGTCTTCCTTGCCGAGCTGGCAGAAGAGTTTCGAGGGTGGAAAGGCGCCAGGACCTGGCGCTCTCTTGAGGACGACTTGACGCTGTCTGCCGAGCACGCAGGATCACACGTCCGATTGACCTGGGGGCTGCACGACCGTCTCCCCGACGACGAGTGGCGTTTCGAAATGACGACCAGCCATGCCCCTGGAGAGGACATGCGCCGCCTTGCCATCGAGATGCGTACCTTTTTGGAGTCAGAGCCGCTGTAGTGTGCGGAGACAGCTCGTCAGGCGTCTATGACCGGCACAACACGCCAAGTTGTCCGACGCCGTGCCGCCAGACGACGCCGGGCGGCACGCCGCCGCGAACTCTGGCGGATCCGTCCAAGTAATTCGAACCCGATCACCCGCTCATTGCCTCATGCCAGGGCGCTCCAGTGAGGGGTGCCACACCGGGTATCTCTCATTGGAGACACCGCGTGACCATCGGATGCAGCCTGCCCGCGATGGCTAGGGCAATCGTTGAGGGGCTTCCCAACAGCGCCCCGCTCATGGCGGGCGACGACCTGGGCGACGGGCTGCCTGGTCTGGGGCGGCTGCGCTAGCCTCAAGCTGTACCCGACCGGCGGAGGTCCTTGATGGCGAACCTCATCTTCAGCGAGGACGAGCAGCGCGAGCTGCGCGAGGCCGCGCGCGCAGAGTTTCCCGGGAACACCGCTCTCGCGTACGTCCTCGAGAACATCGCCGCCGAAGGCATCGACCTTGACCGATGCCGGGACTGGGACGACATCCGGGCCGAGCAAGGCCTGCCTGAGCACACTGATGGGGCGCAGGGTGTCGCCTAAAGACGGTGGTCACGAGGCGCGCTGGCTGTCGGTCACGCCGATCTGAGTCCTGGGGGTGGTCGGTGCGATCGGGCCGTCTGCCGAGGTGATGGCGAGGCGCCTTGATCGCCACGTGCCAAGCCGTGCAGGTGATCCTAGGAGGTGAGTGCCAAACCCATCCCCTCATCACCCGGTTCCCGGCTGATCACCAGGAGAACCAACCGGGAGTGGCTGAGTAAACCTGCGGCGTGTAGTCACAGGTGCGCTCGCTGAAGGGTTCGGCGGCCATCGTCGCTGCCAGCCGTTCGCCGCCGGCGTCCACCTTGTCGGCTGCCACCACGAGGGCCAGGGCGGCCACCATGCAGGCAATGAGGAACGGAAGGCTGGAAGGCTTGCTCCTCATTGTCGCTGTCGCCGCGCCGACGACGGCCGCCAGGAAGGCGCCTGCTACCAGTGCGAGAGCCACGAGTGTGAGGTGGTTCAGATCCGGCGACTCGTGGCACAGCACGTATTGCCGGCCCGACCGGAAGCCCTGCACCCGCTCGAAGAGCGCGACCAACCCCAGCGCCGAGCCGAACGCCATGGCGTGCCACGGTTGCATAGCAGCGTGCTGATCAGCCTTGATGTCGCTCACGGTGCCTCGCCCCCAGTAGCCCCCTCGCCCAAGTCTGTGCCGCACCTTACAGAGCGGGAGGCGCAGTGGCTCCGACTGGGAGCCGCATACCTCGGAAACGCAGGAGGCCTCGGATCTCTCCGTGGCCTCCCGTTGTGCGCCCTCGGCAGGATTCGAACCGGCACTTTCTGATCCGTAGCTCTAACGGCAACGGTCAGCGGGGGTCATACCGGGCGCGTCGAGGCCCCGGACGGTCCCGGCTCCACTGGGCGAACCGGCGGTAGACCGTGGGCCAGGCAGGACCGAACACCGGCGCAGCACGCTCTAAACCTGCGCATCGCGAATCCGTTCGCTCGCTTCCTGCATCTCCTGCACAATCCGTCCGTGGGCACAGACATCAGCGGTTACATCGAGTGCAAGCGCGACTATCGCGTCGATTTCGACGAGACGGACTCTCTCTGGCATCCCGCCATGGACTTGGACCATCTCTATGACCGGCGCGAGTACAGCGCCTTCGGCTGCCTCTTCGGAGTACGCGACAGCAGCTTCGAGCCCCTCGCTGCAGACCGAGGGCTGCCCGATGACGTGTCCAACCGTGTGGCCCAGCTCGTCGAGGAATACGGCGGACGATCCCCCTCATGGATCAGCTGGGCCGAACTGGAAGAGGCTGATTGGGACAAGGCCGCTGAGGACGTGGACCCCTACGTCCACGAGTACATACGCCAGACCTCAGGGGATGACTGGCGCTTTCACGCACGAGGTAACCACGACGGCCGCTTCGCCCAGGTGTCGGGACTCGAAGGCCGTGAGGCCCTCTACCCCGGAGAACATTGCGCGGAGGGAACCGAATGGTCCGACGGAGACCGGCTCCTTCGAGTTGAACGTCTCACTCGCCGTCAGGCCGTCCCCGAGGCGCACTGGTCCCCGATCTGGACGCCCGCATCCGGATCCGCGCCGACGACCGTCGGCTCCGGGAAATGCGGGGTGCCCATGCCCAGGTCGGTGACCGGATCGACGACGCACGCCTCCGCCGCCTGGAGGGTCTCGGCAAGCAGCTGGGCCGCGCGGCCCGGCGCTCCGCCGGCGTCCGTGCAGATCCGCTCCGCCACGCCAGTCATCTCGTCCGTGCCCTTGAGCCATCGCTCACCGCAGTCCAGCCGCCGCCGGTCGATCGGCCGCAGCAGCCTGGCCGCATCCAGCACATCCGCGAGCCGGTGCTGGCCCGGGTCGGCATAGCGGACCGCGTTCGCGAGCACGGCCGGAATCCCCAGCCGGTCCGCCAGACCGAGCGTGTGCGCCGCAAGCCGACCAGAACCCTGCCCCGTACCCGCCAGCCCCCACGACAAGACCTCCAGCCGAAGACCGGCCCCTACCAGCTCCCGCCACGGCACGAGCAGCCGCTCGGCGATATCAGCCCGGCCCGCTGCGAGGGCGCGCACTGGCTCGGATGCCGGCCCGAGCATCACCACCAGGTCCTCGCCTTAGAAGCCGATCATCTGGCGACGGCCGGCGATCCTCGCGAACTGCCAGCCGGGCCCGGAGGCACGCACCTGCGTGCTCCGCAGTCTGGTCTGGTGGATGCGAAGTGGATGATGGTTCGGTGACGAACATCAGTGACGACCACGTGAAGGTCCATTTCCGCATGGAGATAGACGAGGGCGGATGGCCGCCGGCGAGTGTCGAGAGCCTGTGGGCTGTCGACCTGGGCGATGGCACAGTGCGGCTGGACAACACTCCCTGGTTCGTCCGCGGAGTCGCCAGTGGTGACGTCATCAGGGTTCAACCGGATGATGACGGTCTTCTCTGGGCCGGAGAAACAGTGGAGCCTTCGCAGAACTGCACCATCCGGCTCATCGTGCTGAAGGACGACGGATCTGCCGCTGCCCGGCAGAGCGTGCTGGAGGTCTTCCATCGCCTCGGCACGACGGGGGAAGGCATCGAGCGGTTCGGGATGGTGGCCTTGGACGTCCCGCCTCAGGCAGACCTGCTGAAAATCCGCGAGCTGTTGGAGCACGGCGAGACGAAGGAGTGGTGGCACTGGGAAGAAGGGTGTGTTACTTCCGCCTGGGAAGCCGCTGCGCGACCGTGAGGGCAGCGGTCCCCCGTCCCAGCCTGCCGTGAGCCAGGTTGCATCGTTCTCGTGCAGGAACCGTCCGCTCAGGTTCGTCATATCCATTCGCCGATCGCGGCGATCAGGACGGTGGCCTCGAAGCGGACCGCGAGCTTGTCGAACCGGGAGGCGACCGCCCGGTTGCGCTTGAGCCGGTTGATCCCGCACTCGACCGCGTGCCGGGCCTTGTAGTCCTCGCGGTCGAAGGCCGGAGGCCGCCCGCCGGCCTTTCCTCGCCGCCTCCGGTTGGCGGTTTGGTCGGCGGGCTCCGGGATCGTGCAGCGAATCCCGCGCTTTCGCGGGTAGGCCCGGTTGGCGCGGGAGGAGTACACCTTGTCGCCCCGCACCCGCAGCGGCCGGACACGGGGACGGCCTGGTCCGGTGCGGGGCACTCGGATGCCTTCCAGGACGGCGGCGAACTGAGGACTGTCACCACGCTGACCTGCAGGTCAGGGGTGCTTTTCTAGGTAGGTTGAGGCTGAGAAAAGAGGCAGGGGAGCGGGGTGAAACCTGGTGGAAAATCGCTGCGGTTTCAGTTGGTCATCGTTCATCCCTGACTGCGGCCTGGGGTGATGCGCCTCGGGCGCTGGGGATGATCCGAAAACGGCTACGAGGTTTCAGGCCGCTGTCTCACCGTGTTTCGGAAGGCGTTTCTGCCAGGAAAGATAGTTCTGTAACAGTCTCACCGAGCCTCCCGTAGGCTCGGTCTGATCGGCCACCAGGGCGACCATCGGCGCGCTCATGAACTTGGGGAATCGGCTTCGGTAGACCGGGTGGCGCTGTCAGGATGGTGGAGAGCGTGAGGAGGCTGCCGTGACTGATCCGCTGCCCATGGACGACAAGGGCCTGAAGGTGCCGCCGACTTACCCGCCCAGGACCCCGCCGCCGCAGAAGAAGCCCGTCGAGGCGCCGCGGCCGCAGCCGTCGACGAAGCCTGTCACCACCTCCCTGCCGCTTCCCGGCCCGCAGCAGGTTTGCCTGGACACTCGCCGGCCCCGCATGGCCATCAAGGACCGGAGGGCCGCGAACTGGGCGCTGCGCGCCTACCCGTGGACCGCGGCCCAGGCCGTCCGGAAGGTCACCGAGACCGTCCGCGCCTGGGGGTACACCCACCCCGACGACCAGGCCCTCGAGCAGACCGTGCGGCTCCTCGTCGACACGGCCACATCCGACGAAGGCCGGCGGATCAGCGTCCACCTTGCCGACCAGGACGGCATGCTCCTCGTCGTCGTCCTCAGCCACACCACTGCCGGCCCCGACGACATGGTCCTCGCCGACCTCGCTGCCGTCCCCGGGACCGCCAGCTGTGGCACCGACACCTCCGACGAAGGCCGACGGGTGTGGGCGGTCATGTCCACCGAACGCCCTCGTACCCGCACCACGCCCGCAGCCTGACAGCGGCCGCGTACGCTGACAGGCGACAGCAACGACGCCCCGGGGAGGCATTCGTGACCGCACAGCCCGAGTACACCGGCCCGACCGGGCCCGTGCCGCCCATGCGGACCCTGGCCGAGCTCCGTGAGGCCCTCACCACGCACGGCTTCCCTGGCGACCGGCAGCAGTTCGACCTCGAGCTCGGCGCCGTCGACCTCGACGACCACACCCGCGTACGCGAGATCACCCAGGCCTACAGGCACCGCGTCCTGCTCCGCCGCGACCCGCACGCCTCGGCCGCCATCGCGCGTCCCAACGAGGATGTCGCTGCGGAGCTGCGCCGGAAGCTGTCCGAGGCCGGCGCCCGGTGACCTTCGCGTTCCACTCCGACGCCGCCGAGAAGATCCTCGCCGAACTCACCGTCCGCGAGCAGGCCGCCGTCGAGACGGTCCGCCGCTCCCTCGAGGACGCCCCCGACTGCGGCCGACCGCTGCCCGGTACCGACACCCGCGTCGTTGAGGTCCTGCCCGACGAGACCAACGGCCGCGGCCTGTCCGTCGTCTACCGGCACGACAGCGCCCTCGACGCTGTCCTGATCCTGTGGCTGATTGCCGGGCCCTGACCGGTCCCGCCCGTCAGCCGGTCCGTCACCACCGGTAGAAGCCCTTCTCAAGAGCCAGAAGTTGAGGGGGGAATCAGGTGGGGGCAGCAGACCGGGGACTGGCCGTCCGGGCGGCCGCCGACGTCGTCGACGCGGAGCTCGTGCCCGTCGGCGCGGTCGGCGCCGGGATGGTCGCCCACACCGAGCGGGACCGGCAGCTGTCCCCCGAGACCGTCGCCGCCATCGAGGCGAGTGCGGCCGCCTCCACCCGCCGCGCCTACGGAGCGGATCGCGAGGCATTCGCCGCCTGGTGCCTCCGGGAGGGCCGCACGGTCCTGCCGGCCTCCGGCGAAACGATGGCCGAGTGGGTCCGCCACCAGACCGTCACCCCCCGGCCCCGCACCAACCGCCCGGCCGGACCGTCGACGATCGAGCGCGCCATGTCCGCCGTGACCACCTGGCACCCGGAACAGGGCCACCCGAAGCCGAACATGCGCGGCGCCCGCGCCGTCCTCAACGCCTACCGCGACACCAGCTCGCCGAGCAGAAGGACCAGGCCGCGCACGCCCGGCAGGCGACCGCCGCTCTGCCCGCGCAGATCCGCGCCATGCTCACCGGCACCGACCGGACCACCCTCGCCGGCAAGCGCAACGCCGCCCTGGTGCTCCTCGGCTTCGCCACGGCCGCCCGCGTCTCCGAACTCGTCTCCCTCGACATCGCCTCCGTAACGGTCGCCGAGCACGGCTACGACGTGACCGTGTACCGCAAGAAGGTCCGCAGACACACCGTCAACGCGATCCTGTACGGCACCGACCCCGCCACCTGCCCGGTCCGCGCACTGCGCACCTACCTCGCCGCCCTCGACGAAGCCGGACGCACCGACGGGCCGCTCTTCGTCCCCGTCGACCGCTGGGACCGCCTCGCCCCGCCCCTCACCCGGGGCGGCCGGACGATCGGCGACCCGGCCGGACGGATGACCGCCGAGGCCGCCGTCGAGGTCATCGAGCGCCTGGCCGACACCGCCGGCCTGTCCGGCGCCTGGTCCGGCCACTCCCTGCGCCGCGGCTTCGCCACCGCAGCCCGTGCCGCCGGACACGACCCGCTGGAGATCGCCCGCGTCGGCGGATGGGCCGACGGCTCCCGCGTCCTGGCCCGCTACATGGACGACGTAGACCGCGTGAAGAACAGCCTCTCGTCGGCATCGGCCTGTAACCGGCTGCCTTGGCCCCGAGGCGCAGGAGCCTGACATGGTCCGCGGGGAGGGTGTCGCCTGGACCGGCCCACCCCCTGCGCATCGGCCTGGCCTCCGTCGCCCGCGCTGCCGGACACGACCCGCTGGAGATCGCCCGCGTCGGCGGATGGGCCGACGGCTCCCGCGTCCTGGCCCGCTACATGGACGACGTCGACCGGGCGAAGAACAGCCCCTCATCGGGATCGGCCTGTGACCGGCCGCGCCATACACGGCAGGGCGGAACTGGGCAGGCACCTTCGCTCCCAGGGAGGCTCGGCCGCCGAGAAGTGACCGACCGCCGCCGGGGCATCAGCCCCGGCGGCGTTTCCGTTCCGTTCCCCGCGCAGGGCGAGATGCTCCCCGCTGCACGTCGGACGCTCGACGGTGGGCAGTGGCGGACGGGAGTCAGAGGGACAGGTTCGACCTGTTCTGGCGGCGGGTGCAGCGATCTGGCCATCGCCATGCGGGAGTTGGCGAATTTCACTCGATGGTGGCGGGAGGCTGTGCGCGCATCACTGGCCACAGGCTGTGACCTCTGTCACGCAGTGCACATGTTGCTCGGGGGCCTCGTTGGTCATCCATCCTGCCGCACTCGACCTGCCACATGTGCTCGTGGAGTGGGTCACCATGCTGACTGTCACCCGTGAGGGCGACCGGCGTTGCAAGCTCCGTCCGTCTCAGCGCGCGATGGTGGCGTAAGGCCCGGCCCTCCTCAAGAGGGCGTGGGCAACGGCCGCAGTCCGGCATAGGCAAGCGCCGCACAGCCGCCGGCGCTGTCCGTGGTGGCGCTGGTGGCGCCGGCGTGGACGCAGCCGTGCTGCCGGGTCACCTCGGGACGTCTGGTCGTCCACGTACAGCTCTCCTTCGGATCCGCGTTGGGGGAGCGCGACGGGTTTCTCAGCCGGCCAGGCGTTCCACCAGCGATCATGATGGCACCGCTGATGCGGGTGACGGCCAGGGCGGCCGAGGGCCTCGTCCTCAGCACCGTGCGGGCCAGGACGCCGACGGCGAGGTAGACGGCGGCGCACGCGGTCAGGTGCAGCGTGCTGAGCAGCCCGGTCTGCGCGGCGACCGCACGCCGAGGGCCCCGGCCGGGAGACGACGGTGACCGAGCAGGCCGCACGGCAAGGCGGGTGAACATTGCGCGATTCGGTGTCCCGCAGGGGCGTGGCCGGGGACAACGGTAAGGAGGACCGGCAGTCGACAGGGCTGCCGCCGCTAGCGACGAGGGCGGGACATGACGGTCATCGGCACCTGGAATCTGGAGAATCTACCGGCCCGGTGGCCGCTTCGGGCCCGACGACGAGGCCGCATACGCGGCGAAGCCGTACCCCCGAGGACAAGCGCCGTCCCCGCATCCATGCCGGCCAACCAGAACTCATCGACCACATCCCGGTCAGCCACGCCCTGCTGGCCCGCGTCGAGCACGCCTCCGCGGGGGCCCAACACCCCCTGCCCTCCGTGAGCGGCGATCCCACCACACGCGGGGACACACCCGCCGCCGACCACGCCCCCGTGCTCGCCGCCCTCCGCTACCCGTGAAACACCCTGCCGTAATTGCCTGCCGTGACTGGCGGGCCTGCCAGCGGTCGGACGCCTCCTGGCGGTCCCCGTTCCACAACGGTCTGCCGGCCCGGCTACTGCCTACCCCTGTCCAGCGCGGGACTTCCGCCGGACAGCCGACCTGAGTGGGCGCAGGTCCGCTACCACGGCGGCCACATCCCGCACCAAGCCTGCCCCGTCGGCACGACCACGCCCTGGCCGTGCCGTTCCCACCGCATCCGGAGGATCATTCATGCCGCTGCAAAGATACGGAGTCCTGGCCGCCCGCGCCGTCGACCGGCGCCGCGAGGGATCCAGCGACACCCCGCACTACCAGATCCACCTCACTGACGACGCCGGCACGCACTACCGGGCCGCCGTCAACGTCGAGTCCCAGCAAGCACCCTCGGAGCTGCTGTACCTGGCCGACGACGACTTCCGCCATCCCGTGACGCAGCTGCTCCCGCCGGCCGGCAGCGGATGGACGGCCCTGGCGTCGCAGCCGGGGAAGGCCAGCCTGGACTTCATCCGCGGGAACCTGTTCGACCCCGCCTCGATGCGACTGCTCCCGCCCGATCTCCCAGGCGCCGACAACGACCTGGCCGACCTGCTCGACCACTACGTGCAGCGGGCCATCGCCGACCCCACCGCCGCCCTCTACGTCTTCGGGCAACGGTTCGGTCCCGAGGCGAACGTCGCCGACAAGGTGTTCGGGTTCCGGCCCGGCAACGGTGTCCACGACATCCACATGAACCAGGGCAGCAGCGGACGCTTCCGCTCCGACAACGGCGTCTGGCAGGACGGCGCCCTGCTCGTGCACCTGACCGCCGAAAACCGCTGGGTCGCGGTCTTCCTGGCCTTCCAGTCCCAGGCCTGGCACACCGACGACACCACCGGCCACCCCATCGACACCGCACCGCCCCGCCCCAGCGACCGCGAGGAACCCCTGCGGATCATGGCCGCACTGGTCAACCCCACGGGCCCGGCACCCGAAGCCGAAACCGTCACCGTACTCAACGCCTCCCCCGCGCCGGTCAACCTCCAGGGCTGGCACCTCGCCGACCGCAACCAGCAGACCCTCCCGCTCCCTCCTGGCCCCCTCCAGCCCGGCGCCACCCTCACCGTCCCCGGAGGCAACGGATTCCACCTCGGCAACCAAGGCGGCACGATCACTCTCCTCAACCCGGACGGCCTCAAAGTCCACGGCGTCTCCTACACCGCGCGACAAGCCCAACGTGAGGGACAGACCCTCACCTTCTGAACACCACCAGCCCCTAAGCCCCACCAACTCCCTCGCTCGCCGACCAAGTGACATGGTCGGCGGGCGAGGGCAGTCTTCGCACGGCTGTTCCGGAAATGCTCACCCAGGTCTGGTCGACGGCCGGCGCACCGCTTCCGGTGCTGGTGTCCGTGGCGTGGCATCACCGGCCCGGGCGCCTCGGCGACGACCAGGGGCGCACCGTAGGGCCCCGTCTCGATCGCATAGCGGCCTGACGGCACCGTCGCCGGTGACAGGCCCGGCTCATCGGCCTCCTACCATGCGTAGTACGGAGCCTCGGGAACTGCGGGCAGACGTGTGAGTGGACCCGTCAGGGACGCCACATGTCGCACACACGAACACCACTCTCCGGGGATCCGCGCTGTCGAGCGCCGGCTCAACCGGCCTGCGTACCGGGGGACCGTACGCCGAACCACTGCTCGGCGCCCCACTCTTCGAACCGTTCCACCTCGGTGAACCCCAGCTTGGCCGCGAGACGCATCGCGCGGTCGTTGGCGGTCCGGGTGCTGAGCACCACCGGCTCGCCGGGCAGCGTGTCGGCGAACCGGTCGAGGGCCGCTGCGCACGCCTCGGCGGCGCACCCCTGCCCCACGCCTGCGACAGGAACAGGTAGCCGAGCTCAGCCTCCCCTCCTTCCGGACGGACGTGCCCCTGGCGCTCCGCGCCGCGCCGATCGAGCGTGATCAGGCCGATCATCGCTCCGTCGCGTTCGACGACGAAACAGCCGGGGCGTCGCCCGGGCACCTCCGGCACCGCGCGCTCGAGCTCGTCGCGCGGCCGGGCGCCACCGAGGTACGTGCCCACCTCGGGCGACGCAAACAGCTCGATGAACGCCGCGCGGTCCCGGCCTCGGACTCGCGGAGCACGAGCCGTTCGGTCCGTATCGGGGCAGGGGGCCAGGTGCCAGGCCCGAGTTCGACCAGGCGGGCAACCTATCGCACCCCCGGTGGCATTGATCCGTAAAGAATGACGCGCCCCGCCGCCGCTCGTGCGGCGGCTTCACCTGAGAGGGGACGGTCGTTGCCGCCGGCGTTCCCCGATCGTCACGCCAGGGCAGCGGGCGGGCCGCACCCGGTCGGGGCGAGCCGGTCGGCCCCGGAAGGCCGTGGAGGGTCGGCCGTCGTATCGTCGGGCGTCAGAAGCCTTTCGCGAGGCCGACGAAGTGAGGCGGATGCCATGAGCGTGCTTCGGATCGCACTGCAGGAGGACTTCCAGGGCGAGCACGTCGTGGTCGCCGTGGACGGAACCGTCATCCTGGACGACCCCTCGGTGCACACCAGACGGCAGATCGGCCTGGCCCGCTCCCTCGAGGTTCCGGTACGGGACGGCGGGGTCACGGTGGAGGTCTCGGTCCAGGGAGGGCCGCAGGAGAGCGTGGAGATCGACACCACGGTTTCCAAGGCGGTGCTCGTCGACCTCGACGCCGACCGCGGCCTCACCATCCGCGCGAGCGGAGACCTCCCCGGTTACCTGTGACCGGCACAGCTGCCGGGCGGGGCGCGCCGCCGACGGGCTCGATCGGACGCTGCCGGATTGCGACCCGGGGTGGTTGCACTTCCACTTGAATGGTCCGGCCTTCCCAGCGGCAGGGGTATGCGCTCGGCGGCACGCCGGAGCGCACGCTCCGGGCCGGTTCGGCAGCCGTCCGCTCCGCGCTTTGGTACATCGACCGTCGCAGCGCCCTGCCTGATGCGGCAGGGCATGCCGACAGGCCAGACGCCCGCAGACCGGGCGCCATGGGCCCCGAAGCGGCCGGACACCCATCCCTTCCGCTGCACCACCACGCCCGGGCAACGGAGCCCGGCTGAGGAGAGGCCCGCATGACCACGCAGAAGCACCGCCCGCAGAGTGGGCTCGACGAACTCGTCCGCGCCGTCGTCGAGGAGATCTCCCGCCGCGCCGGCTCCGGCGCGGAACGAGCCGGGAACGGCATGGGCACGTACCCCGAGGTCGCCCCCGACCGATGGGACGAGGCCGCCGCCCAACTCGGAGCCCCGGCCGCCGCCCTTCTGGTGCAGCGCAGCGGCGTGTACGTCCGCACCGACCTGCCCGTCATTCCCACACCGGACCACGATGGCGTGCAGGCCATGCAGAACGTACCGACGATGCCCGGCACGGGCGCGCCCGAGGTACGACCGACCGGTCAGGCGATGCCGGCAGGCGCCCTTTCCGACGAGAACGCGATCGCGGTCGAGCAGCCCCAGCCCCGTCAGCCGGCGGCCGAGACGATCCCGGCCGGCGCCGCCCTCGGCCTGTTCGAGGAACTGCGCGTGGACGTGGACGGACCGGCCGCCACGATGACCGTCTCGGGCAGGATCTGGCGGCTCATCACCGGCGGGCTGACCTGGATCGCCAAGGTGACCAAGCAGCCGGACGGCACGTACGTCGGCCCGATCAGCTACCGCGACGGCAACACCACCCTGCGTCCGGCCTCCTCGATCCGCGTCCAGCTCACCGGTCGCCCGCCGCTGCAGCCGCTCGCCGCGCGCGTGACCTTCACCCGCCCGGGCGCGGCCGACCTGGTCCTCGGCTACACCTTCGCGCGGTCGGCCTTCCGCGAGGTCGGGATCGAGTTCGACCGCGTCGAGGGGGCCGAGCAGACGGATGCGTACGCGCTCCACGACCACCCGGTGCGGCCCAACGGCCTCCCCGACATCACCCTCACGATCGAGGAGGCCTTCACCCGTCAGGGGATCAAGGTCACCCGCACCAGTGGCAGCAACGTGATCCCGCGCTCGGCCTCCGTCAATGACAAGTGGTCCGACATCGAGATGCACGACGCGATGCAGCAGCACTGGTCCCGGTGGAAGGGCGGGCTCGGTGGGCAGGGCGTCCCCCAGTGGAATGTGTGGACCTTGTTCGCGGGTCTGCACGACGAGGGCCGAAGCCTCGGCGGCATCATGTTCGACGACATCGGCACCGCCCAGCGGCAGGGCTGTGCGATCTTCTCCGACTCGTTCATCTCCGATCGGCCGCCGAACGACCCCGCGCCCGAGGCGTTCGTCCGCCGGATGCGCTTCTGGACGGCCGTGCACGAGATCGGGCACTGCTTCAACCTCGCGCACGCCTGGCAGAAGTCGCTGGAGACTCCGTGGATCCCGCTCAACGACGAGCCCGAGTCCCGGAGCTTCATGAACTACCCGTTCAACGTCGCCGGCGGGCAGCAGGCGTTCTTCTCCGACTTCCGGTACTTCTTCTCGGAGAACGAGCTGCGCTTCCTGCGGCACGCCCCCGAGCGGTTCGTGCAGATGGGCAACATCCCCTGGTTCGACCACCACGCCTTCGAGCAGGTGCGCCGGTACTCCGCCCCGAGCCCGCTGACGCTGTCGCTCCGCGTCAGCCGCAAGCTCGACCATCAGGGCGCGTACCGCTACGGCATGCTGGAGCCGGTCATCGGGGAGCTGAAACTGGCCAACACCTCCACCGACCCGGTGATGGTCGACGGCAACAAGCTGATGAGCGACGACCTCGGCATCGTCATCCAGCGCGAGGGGGAGACCGAGGCCCGGATGCACCGGCCGTACCTGCGGTACTGCATGCGCCCCGAACCCGTGGTGCTGCAGCCCGGCGAGGCGCTCTACGGGCAGATCGTGCTGAGCTCCGGACTCGGCGGCTGGCAGATCGCCGAGCCCGGTACGTACCGGGTCTACGCCGCGCTGCGCACGGCCTCCGGCGGCGCGTCGGCCTCCGTCGTCGGCCCCTCGGCCGGGCAGGTCATGGCCGCGCCGCTCATGCTCCGGGTGGAGCGCCCGGCCAGCCGTGAGCAGGAGCGGCTGGCGGACGACGTCTGCACGGACTCGGTGGGACGCGTCATGGCGCTGGGCGGAACTCGGGTGCTGCACGGAGCCAACGACGTGCTGCGCGAGGTCGTGGACCGGATTCCCGACGAGCCCGTCGCCAAGCACGCCGCCGCCTGCCTGGCGCTGGCGGAGACCGTGCCGGGCAAGGTCATGCAGGGTGGCGACGGTGCGGGGCCGCACCTGGAGCTGACGACGGCCGACACCGAGTCGGGTTGGCAGCGCACCGAGCAGGCGTACGGAGACCTGAACGCCGCCGCCGAGACGTTCGGACACATCCGTCTGACCCGGAACATCGAGCACATCGCGCGGTCGCTCAACCAGCAGGGCAAGGGCGAGCCGGCCACGCAGCTGGTGAGCGGTCTCGCCCGGACCCTGGAGAGCCGCAAGGTCAAGCCCGATGTGGTGAAGCGGGTCCGGAAGCTGGGGCAGCAGCTCGCCGAAGGCACTCGGTAGGCACCAGCTGACGCGGCGGATCCACCCGACCCCCCTCCCGGAGCCGTCCGGGAGGGGGGCGTCGTGACACCGCCTCGGGCGGATCGGTCGCGCCCGAGCCCGCCGTAGGTCTTCGAAGGCCGACCCCTGCCCCCACCGCCTGGCGTGCGGCGCGGCCGGAACGTGCGTTCACGTGGCGTCGGGGGCAGCGGCGCAGGCCGAGGCGATGCCCCCCACCACCACCGCCCCCCCGTTACCGTCTTCGTGGCCTCGCAATACTCTCGCCGAGTGCGACCGGGTCGGCGACGGCCGGGCGACTACTCCCACAAACACCGGCGCCACGGCGTGAACGTCCAGGTCGTCACCGACCCCGGCGGCCGGCTGCTGTGGCTCTCGCTCGCCTTGCCGGGTCGCACCCGCGACCTGACCGCTGCGCGTACCCACCGAATCATCCGGATCTGCGAGCGCCAGGGCGTTCCCATCCTGGCCGATCTCGCCTACCAAGGTGCCGGCCCGTGGCTGACCACCGGCATCAAACGCAAGCCCCTGCAGGAACTCACCCCCACCGAAAAGACCCTCAACCAGGCACTGGCCGCCGCGCGAGCGCCCGTCGAACGTGGCGTCGCAAGGCTGAAGTCCAGGCGAATCTTCCGCAGGTCCCGATGCAGCCCCAACCTCCTAATGATGTTGTCAAGCCGTCGCAGTGACGGGTAGGACGCTTTGGTAGCACTGTCCGTCACGGATGAGGGCCCAGAGGACGTTCACGC
>NZ_JBWKFA010000013.1:0-16202 GCF_056435185.1 Streptomyces sp. NPDC044003
CAGCACCTCATCGCCACCTGGACCGGCACCTGCCCCACCTGCCGACAGACCGTCCCATGGCAGCCCTACGACACCACCTAACAAAGCACTACTAGACCGCGGAGGCCTCGGTCAGGAGCGTCAGCTCGGCCTCCGTCAGCTTCAGGTCGGCCGCCGCGACGAGGGCCGGGAGCTGTTCGACCGTGCGGGCCGAGGCGATCGGCGCGGCGACGGTCGGCCGGGCGGCGAGCCAGGCGAGGGCGACGGTGGCGAGCTCCGCCTCGTGCGCCTCGGCGACGGTGTCGAGGGCGGAGAGGACGGCCTGGCCGCGCTCGGTGTCCAGGTGCCGGGCGGCCCCGGAGGCGCGGACGCTGTCGACGGCTGCACCGGGGCGGTACTTGCCGGTGAGGAAGCCGGCCGCGAGCCCGTAGTACGGGACGGCCGAGAGCCCGGCCTGCTCGACGGTCTCCAGGAGCGGGCCCTCGTAGGTGTCGCGGGAGATCAGGTTGTAGTGCGGCTGGAGGGCGACGTACCGGGCGAGGCCCTCGGCCTCGGCGAAGTCGAGGGAGGCGCGCAGCCGCTCCGGGGAGATGTTGGAGGCGGCGACGGCCCGCACCTTGCCGTCCTTCACCAGCTGGTCGAGGGCGGTGACGATCTCCTCGACCGGGACGGACTCGTCGTCGAAGTGCGTGTAGTACAGGTCGATGTGATCGGTGCCGAGGCGGCGCAGGGACTCCTCCGCGCCCGCCTTGATGGTGGTGGCGGAGAGGCCCTTGAAGTGGGGGTGGGCGCCGACCTTGGTGGCGACGACGATGTCGGAGCGGTTGCCCCGGGAGGCGAGCCAGCGGCCGATGACGGTCTCGGACTCGCCGCCCTCGTTGCCCTCGGCCCACGCGGAGTAGACGTCGGCGGAGTCGACGAAATTGCCGCCTGCGGCGGCGTAGGCGTCGAGGACGGCGAAGGACTCGGCCTCGTCGGCGGTCCAGCCGAAGACGTTGCCGCCCAGGGCCACGGGGAAGACGTGCAGGTCGGAGCTGCCCAGCGTGCGGAGAGAAGTCATGCGTCGATCAACCGCTTCCGCCGCCGGGCCTATTCCGGGTCGTCTCAGAGACTCAGGCCCTTGGAGCGGAGCCAGGCCGCCGGGTCGATGCCGTCGCCGCCGGCGGTGTGGACCTCCATGTGGAGGTGGGCGCCGGTGACGTTGCCGGTGGCGCCGACGCGGCCGATGGTCTCGCCGGTGCTCACGGTCTGGCCGGCGCTGACCAGCATGGAGGAGAGGTGGCAGTACCAGACCTCGGTGCCGTCCTCCAGCTCCAGAACGATCCGGTAGCCGTAGGAGCCGGACCAGCCCGCCGACTTGACGGTGGCGCCGTGGACCGCCTTGAGCGGGGTGCCCGTGGGGGCGGCGAAGTCGAGACCGGTGTGGTAGCCGGAGGACCACATCGAGCCGGCCTGCATGTAGGTGGCGGTGAGGGTGTACGAGGACACCGGCAGCGAGTAGCTGGCGGCGAGCTGGGCGAGGCGCTCGGCCTCGGCCGCCGCTTCCGCCTTCGCCTTGGCCTCCGCTTCGGCCTTCGCCTTGGCTTCCGCCTCGGCCTTCGCCTGCGCCTCGGCGGCCGCCTTCTCCGCCGCGTCCGCCTTCGCCTGCGCCTCGGCGGCGGCCTTCTCGGCGGCCGCCTTCTCCACGGCGGCGAGCTCGGCGGCGTCGGCGGAGGCCTGCTGCTGCTCGGCCTGCTGGAGGATGCGGGCGCGCAGGGCCTCGCCCGCGGCGGGGGCGGCGGCCTGCTCGGTGCGCTCGTCGGCCGCGGTGGTGTAGGTGGCGTCGGTGAGCGGGTTCGGGTTGGCGAGGGCCGCGGTGACCGGCGCGCTGTCCTCCTCGGGGAGGAGGTCGCCGACGCCGGGGAGGTCGTGGGCGTCCGGCAGGTTCAGGTCGGGGAGGTCCGGCAGCGAAATGGCCACCGGGGGCTTCTCCTGCGCGGTGGCGAGGCCGCCCGCGCCGACGGCCGCGATCACGCCGACGCCGAGGACGGTGGAGGAGCGGGCGAAGTTGGAGCGCTGCTTGACGACCCGGTGCCGGCCGCCGGAGCGGCTCTCGGCGCGGAGGGAGCCCTCGGTGGGGTTCCACTCGGTGTCCGGGGCGGCGGGACCCGCACCGCCACCGAAGGCATCGAAGGGGGCTTCGGGTGCGGGGGTGTTGGACGCCACGGGGGCGCGCTCCTTTCCTTCCGTCTCGCCTACCGGGTTAGCTGACGGGTTCGGAGCAGGAAGGTCTCCTACGGGCACGCTCGCACGAGTGCGAAGGGGCCCGATTCACCCCAAGTGGTGGTTCCCCGGTTCCTTTTCAGGATTCGGCGCGTGCGCACGGTGCCGCCTCTTGCGACGGCTGGGACGACCGCACTGCGTTATCGAACGTTAATAGACAGGGGGTCCCGATTCCAAGCCGTTCCCCTTGATCATTCATTGAATTGAGAGGTAATGACCCGACTTGACCCCCCTTCAGAGCGAGCCCGTCAAACACTCGCGATCTGACGTTAAGTCAATTGTTATCGCAGTGACACCCCTCGACTACGCCCGGTGACCGGACTCGCCCGGCGGCACCACCGGCATCGTCCGGCGCCGCTCGGGCTGCCCCGTCGCCGGGCGGCTCACCGCGAGCAGCGCCATGTCGTCGGTCGACCCGCCGCCCGTGTGGAGCCGTACGTCGTCCACGAGCGCGTCGAGCAGCTCCTCGGGCCCCGGAAAGATCCGCCCGGCGAGCCGCGCCGCCGGATCGTAGAAGACGCCCTGCGCGTTCCGCGCCTCCGAGAGGCCGTCCGTGTAGAAGAGCAGCGTCGCGCCCGGCGGGAACAGTCGCGCCTCGGCCCGGTCCGGCCACGCCGCCAGGTCGCCCATGCCGAGCGGCAGCGCCGCCTCGCCCGGCTCCAGCGAGTCGAGGCGCCCGTCCGCGTGCAGCATCAGCGGCGGCGGGTGCCCGCGGTTGACGACCCGTACGAAACCGTCGAAGGTCCCGCTCCCGTCGGCGCGCGGGATCTCGGCGAGCACCGCCGTGGTGAACCCCTCGAAGGCGTCGAGCCCGTGCCGGCGGGTGCCCTCCCGGGCCAGCGCCCGTTCGAGGCGCTGCGCCACGCCCTCCAGGTTCCGCTCCTGCTCCGCCGCCTCCCGGAAGGCCCCGATGACGACGGCGACGGCCTCCACCGCGTCCATCCCCTTGCCCCGGACGTCCCCGACCACGAGCCGCACCCCGTGCGGGGTGTCCTGGACGGCGAACAGGTCCCCGCCGATGAACGCGTCGGCCTGCGCCGCCTCGTACCGCGCGGCGCACTGCAGCCCGCCGATCCGCTCGGCGGGCATCGGCAGCACCGCCTTCTGCGCGGTCTCCGCGATGACCCGCGCCGAGGCGAGCCGCTCGCCGCTGCGGCGCACGACCCGGTTGATGAGGAGCGCGAGCGCGGAGACGGTGACGACGGTCAGGGTCTCGGTGAGGGCGGGGATCTCGTCGACGGTGCCGTTGTAGACGTGCAGCCCGATCGAGGCGAGGACGGCGGCGATCCCGGTGAGCAGGGTGGTCAGCAGGGAGAAGAGGGGCGCGGCGATCAGCGGGGCGGCGGAGAAGAGCGGCGCCGCCGTGTACTCGGGCGGTGTCGCCAGGTCGAAGACGACACCGCCCAGGATGACCAGCGGGGGCAGCGCACGGATGAACCGCCGGGCACCGCGGTACGCGGGGCGGCCGCTCTCACCGCCCCGCCGCCCTCCGCCCGCCGCTCCTAGGGGGTGCCCCACCTGTGCTCTCCTGCCCGGTCCGACCGGCCGCGGTCCGCACCGCGCCCTCCCAGGGTGGCCGCCGCCGGACGGGGCGGCGACTCCCACGGGGCCGAGTGGGCGTACACCCCCCTTGGACGGTCCCTAGGGGGCCCCGCCCTCCGCGAGCCGTCCGCCCCGGGCGAGCAGCGCCATCGCCGCCGCGCACACCAGGCCCACCGCGCACAGCACCAGCCACGGCGCCGCCGACCAGCCGGTGACGTCGAGGAGCGCGCCCGTCCCCAGGTTCCCGAGGGTGATCCCGATCCCGCACACGGTGTTGTAGAGCCCGTAGTGGGTGGCCACCCAGCGCCCCCGGGACAGCGCGACCACGGTGTCCATCTCGTACGGGTAGAGCACCGCGTTCGCGACGGCCAGGACCGCCGCGCACGACAGCAGCCCCACCAGACCGCGCCCCAGGACGGCCGGGACCAGGAACGCCCCGCCCATCAGGGCGAGACCGAGGACGAGACACCGCTCCCGGCTGAGGCGGCGCCGGCACCAGGCCGTGATCCGCAGCTGTCCGGCGAGCGCGACGAGCGCCGAGACGGCGAACAGCGCCGTCGTCGCTCCCGTACCGCCCGCCGCGAGCGGCAGCGCCAGATAGACCTGGAAGGACAGCACGTACGAGCCGGTCATGGCGAGCGAGAACAGCCAGAAGGTCCGGTGGGCGAGGACCGTACGGAACTGCCCCCGCTGCTCCTGCGGCGCTTCGGAGACCCGTACGGGCAGATGCCGGAGCTGTACGAGGGTCAGGCCGGCGAACAGCACAGCCGCGACCACGCACGTCAGCCGGAACGACACCCCCGTCAGGGCCACCCCGACGAGCGGCCCGAGCAGGATGCCCGCCTGGTAGTAGGTGTTGAACAGCGCGAAGGCCTCCACCCGGCGCTCCTCCCCCGCCTCCGCCGCGAGACAGGCCCGCACGGCGGGGTTGAACAGCGCCCCCGCGAGGCCGGTCGCGAGCGAGGCGGCGATCAGCATCGGCAGCGACTGCGCGAAGGCGAGCGCCCCGAAGCCGACCGTCCGCAGCGCGCAGCCGGCCACGATGAGCGGCTTGAAGCCGAGCCGGTCGGCGAGCGCCCCGCCGACCAGGAACATGCCCTGCTGGGAGAGGTTCCGGGCGCCGAGGACGAGCCCGACGGCCCAGGCGGCCATGCCGAGCCCGTCCGCGAGGTGCGCGGCCAGGTACGGCATGAGCATGTAGAAGCCGAGGTTGATGGTGAGCTGGTTGAGGAAGAGCAGCCGGACGGCCGGATCGAAGGTGCGGCTCTGCTTCCAGATGCCCCCCTTGGAGGGCGCGGTCGCGAGGGTCACTTGGCGCGCTCCAGGACCCGCCGGGTCCAGCCGCTGACGGACGTGTCGGAGACGTACGCGGCGGGGTCCTCCCGTACGGGCCCGTCGAGCAGCCCGTGCGCCGCGCAGAACTCGTCGTTGAAGACGGTGTCGAAGTACCGCTGCGGCCCGTCGGGGAAGACGGCCGCGATCCGGGTCCCGCGCGGCCGGGTGCGGGCCAGCCAGCCGGCGACGAGCGCGACCGCGCCGACGCTCCAGCCGCCGGTCGCGAAGTGCCGCGAGGCCAGTCGGCGGGCCGCCCGGACCGCCTCCGCGGGGCCCACCCAGTGGACCTCGTCGAAGGCCCCGTGGTCCACGTTCCCCGGGTGGATGGAGGAGCCGAGGCCGCGCATCAGCCGTTCACCGGCCGGCAGGCCGAAGACGGTGGAGTTCACGGAGTCCACGCCGACCAGCTCCAGGGCCGGGCTGCTGGTGGCGCGCAGGGCCCGGGAGATCCCGGCGGAGTGGCCGCCGGTGCCGACCGCGCAGACGAGCACGTCGATCCGGTCGAGCTGCGCGGACAGTTCGGCGGCGAGCCCGGCGTACGCGTCGCAGTTGTCGGGGTTCCCGTACTGGTTGGGCCACCAGGCCCCGTCGAGGCTCAGGAGCAGCTCGGCGACCCGGTCCATCCGGGCCTGCTGCCAGCCGCCCTGCGGGCTGGGCTCGGGGACGACATGGACCTCGGCGCCGTGGGCGACGAGCATCCGCTCGACGATCGGTTCGAGACCGGGGTCGGTGACGACGTGCACGGGGTGGCCGTGGAGCACGCCCGCGAGGGCGAGGCCGAGACCGAGCGTGCCGGAGGTCGACTCGACGATCGGGGCGCCGGGCCGCAGCTCCCCGCGGCGGCGGGCCTGCTCGACCATGTAGAGGGCGGCGCGGTCCTTGATGCCGCCGAAGTTGAAGCCTTCGAGCTTGGCCCAGTAGCCGTCGTCCGTCCACAGGACGGGGGTGTTGCCGACGGTCTGCCCTTCGACGGGAAGCATCAGTGGTGCGGTCATGGGAGTACGTCCTTGGGGTGGGTACGCGAAAGGGAACCTGGTCACGCGAGTGCGGGACCCGGCTCAGTTCCGGTCCACCCCGAGGGCGATGAGCAGTCGGCCCGGCTCGGGGCCGGGGCCCGCCCGGTCCCGGACGCAGCGCGCGCGGGGGTCGTCGCGGAGGTCCGCCGCGTACGGCAGGACAGCGGCTCCGCCGGCGTGCGGCACGGCGAGCGGGGAGGCGGCGGCCTGGGCGGGGAGGTGGGCGTCGAAGGTCCAGGTGTCCCCGGACTGCTCGCAGCCGTGCGGGAGCGCGGGGGCGGAGAGGGTCGCGGTGCCGGAGTTCGGCAGGACGTGCCCGTGGGGGCCGTGGCAGACGCTCACGAGGAGGGTGAGAAGCGCGAGCAGGACGAGCACGGCGGGCGCCCGCCGGCTCACTTCGCTCACACGCTGGTCGCTCATGGTGCGCGTGAGGCTACGGTGGGGCGTGGCACACCTGCAAAGAGGCAGGCACGCTTTTGGCCACCGTTTACTTCAGACAGCCCTGTCAGAGGTTCCGCTCGGCGTAGACCTTCATCGCGTCCCGGACGAGGATCGCGGTGCCCTCGCCGTGCCGGTCGTAGTTCGCGGTGAAGCGCGGGTCGTCGACGT
The DNA here is from genome assembly GCF_056435185.1 of Streptomyces sp. NPDC044003. Lineage (NCBI taxonomy): Bacteria > Bacillati > Actinomycetota > Actinomycetes > Kitasatosporales > Streptomycetaceae > Streptomyces > Streptomyces sp. NPDC044003. Next base: position 6,744 of record NZ_JBWKFA010000013.1, read on the forward strand.
ACATCTGTCCGAGTCCGATCACGTACTCCTTGCTCGGCGTCGTGGTCGTCGACAGCCAGGCGATCTGGCGCCGCGTGATGGCCTGCACCTCGTCGCTGTCGGCGGCGAGGCCGTCCCGGGCCGCCTGCCCGAAGTCACGGGCGATGCCGGCCTGCTCGTCCATGAACGCCTTCCTCTGCGCGTCGCTGAGCGAGCGCCACCAGCGGTCGCCCTTCTCGTACGCCTCGCGGCCCCAGCGCTCGGTGACCTCCTCCTCGTACACCGTGTGGTCGAAACCGTCGAACACTTCCTCGGCCATGAGCTCTTCTCCCTTCTCGGTCTTGTGGAGAGTGGTCCGCACCGACGCGATCTGGCGTCCGATGCGCTCGCGCTCCTGCTCCAGGAGGGCGAGATGGGTGCGCAGGGCGGCGGACGTGTCCCGCTGCCCGGCGAGGACCTCGGCGATGGCGGGCAGCGAGAGCCCCAGCTCGCGCAGCAGCAGGATCCGCTGCAGCCGCACGAGCGCCGCCTGGTCGTAGTACCGGTAACCGTTCGCGCCGATCCGGCTCGGTTCCAGCAGTCCGCGCTCGCCGTAGTGGCGGAGGGTGCGGCTGGTGGTGCCGGCCTTCTTGGCGATCTCCTGGATCGACCACTCCATGCCGAGAACGCTAAATCTTGACGTTGCGTAAAGGTCAAGCGGTGAAGAAGCCGGAAACGACGAAGACCCGGATTCCTGAGAATCCGGGTCTTCGTTGCTACTGAGTAGCGGGGACAGGATTTGAACCTGCGACCTCTGGGTTATGAGCCCAGCGAGCTACCGAGCTGCTCCACCCCGCGTCGGTGAACATGACTCTACGGCATGACCGGGGCGATCACGAAATCGGTTGTCCGTCGGCTCGTCGTCAGCAGCCGCAGTCGTCCGAGTCGACCGGCGCCGTCAGCGGGTCGGCCGCCTTCTCCGCGGGCCCCTCCCACGTCTCGTACGCGAAGCCCTCGCGCACCCAGTACTCGAAGCCGCCGAGCATCTCCTTCACCTGGAAGCCCAGCTCGGCGAGGGCGAGCGCGGCGCGCGTGGCGCCGTTGCAGCCGGGGCCCCAGCAGTAGGTGACGACCGGCACGGACCGGTCCAGCAGCTGCTCGGCCTGCTCGGGGATGAGCGCGGTCGGCAGGTGGATCGCGCCGGGGACGTGGCCCTGGTCCCAGGAGGCGGTGGAGCGGGAGTCGATCACGACGAAGCCCGGGTCGGTGCCCTCGGCGGCGGCGGTGGCGAGCGCGGAGGCCACGTCGGAGACGTCGGCATGGAAGGCGAGGCTGGCCGAGAAGTAGGCGGCCGCGGCGGCGGGGGAGGCCGGCGGGGTGCGGAGTACGGGGTTGACCTGCGTCGTTGTCGTCGTCATGGTGATCAATCTACGGACGAAGATCACCGTGCTGAAGTGGGGATTCACGGTGGTCGGGGGCTTCGGCCGGGGAATCCCGGGCGTTCGCCACGAGACGGCGGGGATCTCACGTACCGGGACCCGTCGTGCTCGCCTCCGGTGTCACATCTGCGGATTCTGATCCGTCATGACGGCATGACGGGACGCGAACGGGGAGATCGACGAGTGGACCACGAGACCCAGGACCAGACGCTCGACAAGGAAGCCCTGGCCCGGCGCTTCGACGCCGACCGCGGCCATCTGCGAGCGGTGGCCTACCGGATGCTGGGCTCGCTCAGCGAGGCCGAGGACGCCGTCCAGGAGGCCTGGTTCAAGCTCAGCCGCAGTGACGTCAGCGGCGTGGAGAACCTCAGCGGCTGGCTGACGACGGTCGTCGGCCGCGTCTGCCTCGACATGCTGCGCTCGCGCGGCTCGCGCCGCGAGGACCCGCTGGAGTACTACGTCCCCGATCCGGTGGTCCGGGTCGCCGACACCACCGATCCGGAGCACGCGGCCGAGCTCACCGAGTCCGTCGGGCTGGCCCTCCTCGTCGTCCTCGACACCCTGGGGCCGGCGGAGCGGCTCGCGTTCGTGCTGCACGACATGTTCGCCGTCTCCTTCGACGACATCGCGAAGATCGTGGACCGCACCCCGGCCGCCACCCGCCAGCTCGCCAGCCGCGCCCGCCGCCGGGTGCAGGACGCCACCCCGGCCCCCGGCCCGGACGCGCGCCGTCAGCGGGAGATCGCCGACGCCTTCCTCGCCGCGGCGCACGGCGGCGACTTCGAGGGGCTGCTCGCCGTCCTCGACCCCGACGTGGTGCTGCGCGCGGACGGCGGCATGACCCTCGCGGCCGTCTCCAAGGTCGTCCGGGGCGCCGAGGCGGTCATCGCGCAGGCGCTCACGTACGCGAAGTTCCGTACGGGCGCGCTGCGGGTCGTGGCCAACGGTCAGCCCGCGGTGGTGTCGGTCGTCAAGGGACGCCCGGGCTCGATCATGACGTTCACGATCGTCGAGGACCGGATCGTCGAGCTGCACATCCTGGCGGACCCCGAGCGGATGGCCACGCTCGGCCTCACGGAGGAGGACCTGGCCCGCGCGGAGTACTGACCCCGGCCCGCATGCGGGAGGGAACCGTTCGTGCGAGTTTGTACGGGTTGGTTCCCTCTCGTGTGCGAAGGCGGTCCCGCGTGCCGATCATCACCCCCGAGGAGGCCCGCCGGACGGCGGCCGACGCCTGGATCTGGGGCTACCCGATCCTGGACAACTACCGCACGATGTACCCGCAGGCGATCGACCCCGACGCCCCCCGGTACGGGGGCGGCTTCGGCCGCTTCCGGCACTACGCGAAGCTGCTGACCCCGGCCGACACGGACGTCGTGACCCCGAACAACGACACCCCGTACTCCGCGGCCTGGCTCGACCTGCGGGCCGAACCCGTCGTGATCTCCGTCCCGGCCGTCGACCGCTACTACGTGCTGCCGGTGCACGACCTCGACACCGCGTTCGTCGGCTACATCGGCACCCGGACCACCGGCCGGGCCGCCGGCGACCACCTCGTCGCCGGCCCCGGCTGGAACGGCCCCGTCCCCGACGGCATCGCGAGCGTCCTGCGCGCCGACACCTTCCTCGTCGGGATCATCGGCCGGACCTACCTGGCCGGCCCGGAGGACGTCCCCGCCCTGCGCGCGATCCAGGAGCGGTACGAGCTCCGCCCCCTCTCCACGTACACGGACACGGCCGCCCCGCACCCCGTCGACGAACCGGTCTGGCCGGTCTGGCGCGAGGAGGACCTAGGGACCGTCGAGTTCTTCACGCTCCTCGACTTCCTGCTCGGGTTCTTCCCCGTCCTGGAGGCGGAGCGCGGGGTGCGCGACCGTCTCGCGGCGCTCGGGGTGTCCGGCACGGGCGCGTTCGAACCGGCCGCGCTCTCCCCGGAGCTCCGGGCGGCCGTCGAACAGGGCATCGCCGACGGCCGGGCCCGCCTGGAGAAGGCCGTGGCCGCCACCACCCTCTCCACGGACCTCTTCGGCACCCGCGCGGAGCTCGGCGACGACTACATCGGCCGCGCGGTGGCCGCCGACGTCGGGCTCTACGGCCTGCCCGCGGCCGAGGCCTGGTACGGCGGCTGGTCGGCGGACGACCGCGGCGAGCACCCGCCGAACGGGCACGACCACGACCACGTCGTCCACTTCCCGCCCGGACAGCTCCCCCCGGCCCGCTTCTTCTGGTCGGTCACGCTCTACCGCCTGCCGGAACGGCTGCTCGTCGCCAACGAGATCGACCGGTACTCGATCGGCGACCGCACCCCCGAGCTCGTGTACGACGACGACGGGGGCCTCACCCTGTACGTACGGAAGGACCGCCCGGCCGACCCGAAGCAGGCGGCGAACTGGCTGCCCGCCCCCGACGGCCCGTTCAGCCTCGTCGTCCGGCTGTACGGCCCCGAACCCTCGGTCCTCGACGGCAGCTGGCGGCTCCCGCCCCTCACCGTCGCCGACTGACCCCCCGTCACTTCGCCCTGGCGGCCCACCAGCTCCCCGCCGCGAGGGAGACGCCCGCGCTCGCGACACCGAGGAGGGCACCCGCGGCGACGTCGCCCGGGTAGTGGACCCCGGTGTGGACCCGGGAGTAGCCCACGGTCCAGGCCAGGACGGCGAGGGGCACCGCGGCCGGCGGCAGCACCGTGCCCACGGCGGTGGCGAAGGCGACCGCCGACGCGGTGTGCCCGGAGGGGAACGACGCCGAGGCCGGCATGGGGACATGACGGCCCACCACGACCCGGGCCGCCTCCCGGTCCGGCCTCGCCCGGTGGACGAGACGCTTGCCCAGCAGGTTCGCCGAGGCCGAGGCCACCGCGATGGCCCCGGCCCCGGCGAGCGCGGCCCGCCGCGGCCGGCCCGGCACGAGCGCGAGCGCCGCCGCGATCGTGAACGAGATCTTGGAGTGGTCGGCCGCCGCGGAGAGCCGGCGGAACGCCGTGTCGAGCGTGGGCGTCGGGGTCGCGGCCACCGCCGCGTACACGGCTCCGTCGACGGCCCGGACGTCGTGCAGAACCGCACGGACGGTCCCGGTCTTCGTGTCGTCGGTCATGCGCCGCTCCTAGTCAGGGGTACTCGGGTTCAAGAGGTACGGGTGTCCCACGGGTTGCTGCCGGGGACGGGCTGCTCGGGGAAGGCCAGCCGGGTGAGCCGCCGCCAGTCCAGGGGCGGCGGGGGCACCGGCGACCCCGGCCGGTCGCGGGGCACGAGGACCCGCAGGGCGCGCGGGCGCAGGGTGCAGACGACGGGCGTCGGCAGGGTCAGGGCCTCGCCGTCCACGGCGACGGAGATGGCGGCGCCCGCGCCGGGACCGCCCCCGACCTCCACCCTACGGGCCGTCAGGACGTTCAGGCCGGTCGCCTGGGTGCCCAGGACGGCCAGCTCGGCGGCCTGGGCGGCGCCGTCCACACGGATGCCGATCACCCCGAGCGCACCGCCGTCGAGACGCGTCCTGCGGGCGGCGACCGCGCCGAACGGATCGGGCGCCGCGTACGGGTTGTTGCTGACGAGAAGCGCCTGCTGACCGGTGAGCGGGACCGCGTCGACGGTCGCGTCGAGACGGTCGCCCTCACCGCCCTGGAGCAGATCGGGCAGGACGTCGAGCGCGGTGCCGGCCTTGTCGTCGCGGTACTCGGGGCGCTGGACCACGTCCGCGTACACCCCGAACGAGACGGTGTTGACGAAGGGCCGGCCGGCGACGTCGCCGAGGTCGACCCGGAGCTCCTCGCCGTCGCGCAGCGCGTCGAGACAGCGGGACGGGTCCGTGCGGTCGAGACCCAGGTCCATGGCGAAGTGGTTGCGGGTGCCGGCCGAGACGACCAGGAACGGCAGGTCGTGCTCGGCGGCGACCTCGGCCACCAGGGCCTGCGTGCCGTCGCCGCCCGCCACCCCGAGGAGATCGGCGCCCTCGGCGACGGCCTTCCGGGCGAGCCCGGCGACATCGGCCGGAGCGGAGGGGTCGAGCAGGATCACCCGGGCGCCGAGCGCCTCCGCCCGCGCGACCAGCCCGAACCGGCCGACCTTCCCGCCACCGGACTTCGGGTTCATGATCAGCACGGGGCGGCGGGGCGCGGGGACCGACTCGCCCCGCATCAGCGCGGCCCGCTCCTCCTCCGGGCGGCGCAGGGCGGCCCGCGCGCACGACAGCGCGACGGCCCAGAGCCCCAGGGCCACGAGGGCGTTCACCCAGACGCCGCCGGCGACGTACAGGCCGAGCGTGACGAGGGGCGCGGCCACCGCGAGCAGCGCGCCGAACACCCGGACCGGCCCTCGGTGCGCGAGGAACCACCAGACGCCCGCGGCGGTCGCGGCGAACCCCAGGAGCCCGCTCAGCAGGATCAGCATCCCGCTGCCGAGCGCGGTCAGCAGGGCGACAGCCGCGCCACCCGTCGCGAGCAGCGCCCAACGGGCCAGCTCCTTGGCCTCCCCCGCCGGATCACCGGAACCTCTCGCCGCCACCGACCCCACCTCCACACTCCGCGTCCACGTTTCCCCACGTTCCCCGGCGCCGCCCCCGTACAGAGCCGTTCGGACGAACGGAGTTCCGAGAGCTAGGACCGGAAAACTCCCCGGAAAGTTCTCCTGGAAGTCCTCCGAGAAGTTCTCCGGGAAGCGATGACTTCCCGACACCGGGGTCCTCGTCATGGGCAGCCCCAGCCTCGCCCGCACCCTCCTGGCCGAGGACCTCGTCGACGAACTCCGCCTGATGGTCATGCCCGTGCTCCTCGGCGGCGGAAAGTCGATCTTCCCGGCGGACGGCACCCTGCGCACCCTCGAACTGGCCTCCACGGTCACCAGCCCCCAGGGCGTCAACGTCTGCACGTACCGCCGCTCGGAAACCCGCTGACCCCACCCCGCACAGGCGCCCCGCACGGCTTCGGCCGGGCGGGACGCAGCACCAAACACCCGACGCCGCCCGACGCGTGACGAAGAGTCCGTCAGCCTGATGGACCGCCTCTCCTTCGCCTGAGGCGCCCGACGCTCCCCGCACCCGCCCGAGAACGACGGAGCGCCCCGACCGGGTCAACCGGTCGGGGCGCTCCGTAGCAGGTCAGAGGGTTTCTCCCTCGCCCGCCCTTGGTAGGCCGTGTGGGACTCGAACCCACAACCAATGGATTAAAAGTCCACTGCTCTGCCAATTGAGCTAACGGCCCGTGGACAAACACACCTGTGCAGCATAGCCCGAGAGGGCCCGGGAACCGATCGGGTATCCGACACCGGCCGCGCCGCGGGTCCGACCGTCGTGGTCGGGCCCGCGGCGCGGGACGGAGGGAGTGGAAGGGGTCGGGCGTCAGGACAGCGTCTTGTACATCTGCCAGCCGCCGCCGATCTTCACGCGGCCGGCGAAGAGGCCCGTACCGGTGCCCGCGTACCGCCACAGCACGCCGGTCGTGTCCCGGGCCACCAGGTCGGCCTTGCCGTCGCCGGTGAAGTCGCCGACGCCCACCACGGAGTTGTAGACCTGCCAGCCGCCGCCGACCTTCACCCGGGCGGCCAGGGTGCCCCTGCCGGTCCCGTAGTAGCGCCACAGCACGCCGGCCGTGTCCCGGGCGAGCAGGTCACCGGCCTTGTCCCCGTTGAGGTCACCGACGCCGACGACCGTGTTGTAGATCTGGTAGCCGAAGCCGATCTTCACGCGCGGCTTGAACTTGCCCGCCCCGTTGTCGGCGTACAGCCACAGCTCGCCGGCCGGCGTGCGGGCGAGGAGGTCCGTCCGGCCGTCGCCCGTCAGGTCGCCGGGCGCGGTGAGGCTGTTGTAGATCTGCCAGCCGCCGCCGATCGTCAGCTTCGTACCGCCCGGCGCGAACGCCTTGCCGCAGCCGCCGTCGTACCGGGTCAGCATGCCCGCGGCGTCCCGCACGAGGAGGTCGTTGCAGCGGTCGCCGGAGAGGTCCCCGAAGGGGACGACCGTCGAGGAGGCCGGCCAGCCCGCCGCGGAGGCGCCGGTGCCGAGACCGCCGGCGCCCGTGCCCGTCCGCACGGTCAGCGTTCCGGTCGGGGTGAGGCCGATCAGGTCGCCCTTGCCGTCACCGCTGACGTCACGCCACGTCGGGAGCGGCTTCTGGGGCAGGACGGGAGCGGGGGCGGTGGTCGCCGTGCGCAGCTGGAAGGCGGACCCCGCCGTCTGCTCCCACGCGGCGACGGGTCGGCCGGTCGCATCGACGGTCACCTGGCCGAGCGCGTATCCCTCGGTGTTGGTGCTCAGCGGCGTCGGGGTCGCGGACCAGGTGCCGTTCACCCGGGAGGAGGTCATCACCTTGCGGGTGCTGCCGAGGTCCTGCGTCCAGACGGCGTGCGCGCTGCCGTCGGGTCCGACCGCGAGGTCGAACTGGTCGTCCGGGACGTAGCCGGTGGAGAGGATCTTCACGGGCGACCAGCTGCCCGTCGCCGCCGACCAGGTGGTGGTCTGGGCGCTGAACGTGGAGCCTTCGACAGGGGCGACCCCCAGCAGGGTGACGTCACCCTCGGGCCCGACGGCGAGCCGGCGCCAGGCACCGGTCGTGAACCCGTTGGCCGGGCCTCCGTTCCCCCAGCTGGTGCCGCCGGCCGGGCGCCGGGCGAGGACCTGGGTCTTCTCGGCGCTGCGGTCGACTCCGTAGTCGGCGAAGACCAGCGCGGCACTGCCGTCCTGACCGATCGCGAGCGTGGGGGCGATGGCGTAGACGGCTGGGTCCGAGACGGTGACCGGTGTGGTCCAGGCGGTGCTGTCGGCGGGCAGGTCGGCGACCTTGACCGCGCCCTTCGTGGCGCCGTACTGCCCGAAGGCCACGGTCGCCGTCCCCTGCGGCGAGACGGCGAGCTCCGACTCGGAGAGCACCGGGAGGTCCGGCAGCTCCTCGCTCACCCGGACCGGCTCCGACCAGGCCTCACCGGGTGCCGTACGGATCGACGCGTAGAGGGCTCCGGTCTGCCCCGACCACTTCGGCCACACCGCGACCAGCCGGCCGGACGGGGAACCGGCCAGCTTGCCTCCGCCGGTGACCCCCGAGGTCGCGATGTCGGCCGTGGCGGACCAGGTCGTGGCGCCGGCTTCGAGTACGGCCGTCCGGAACGCCCCGTGATCCGTCCAGGCAGCCATGACCGCACCGTCTTCGGCGACGACCAGCTGGGTGTCCTGCGGGTACTCGCCCGACGTGGCGAGGGTCTGCGGCGCACCCCAGACGGTGCTGCCCGCCGGCCGGACCGAGGCCGTGAGGTCGTACGTGCTTCGGTCCGCCGCCTTGCGGTAGGTGAGGGCGACGACGGCGCCGTTCTTGGCCGTCCTCATGTCGAGTACGCCCGTGAACTGCGCGGCATCCCCCAGCGGCACGGACGGCGCCCACGGGTCGAGGGCCACGGGCGCGGCGGCGGTCAGTGCGGTCGGCGCGGCGAAGGCGGCCGGAGCGGTGGTCGCCGCGATCCCGAGGCCGACGACGGGTATGAGCGCGGTGCCGAGAACACGGCGAAGAGTGGCCCTGCGGGGCCGGGCGTGCTGGTTCACGTCGTCTCCATGCGTGCGAGTGGGCGCACGGAGGAGACGCGGCAGCCTGTGCCGCGGTCGGCAGCGCTCGATCGCGTGCCCCGTCCTTGCGAACCCCCCGTGCAAGTAGCGCGAGCGTAACAGCGGCCCCACGGACGGCGGAAGCGAATTCCGAACCCGTTCAAAAACGAGCAGGGCCCGTACGACACCGAGGTGTCGTACGGGCCCTGCTCAGCGTTCTACGCGAGGTCAGCCGTTGCGCTTCCAGCGCGGCTTGTCGTCGCGGCGGCCGAAGGAGCCGCCGGTCGAGCCGGTGCTGCCGCGGTGGTCGTCACGACGGCCGTACGGGCGGTCGCCGCCCGAGCGGAAGCCGCCGGCGGGGCGGTCGTCGCGACGGTCGCGGTTGAACGGACGGTCGCTGCCACGGTGGCCGCCGGAGGGGCGGTCGTCGCGGCGCTCGAAGGAACGGCCGCCACGGTCGTCACGGTTGAAGCCACCCGACGGACGGTCGTCACGACGGAAGCCACCGGACGGACGGTCGTTGTCGCGACGGAAGCCACCACGG